>NZ_JBNNHU010000001.1:0-2041670 GCF_050269125.1 Exiguobacterium sp. NPDC077395 | reverse complement strand
ACGTTGCCAGGCAAGATCGTTCCGCAATAGCTCAGTGGTAGAGCAACCGGCTGTTAACCGGTAGGTCGTAGGTTCAAATCCTACTTGCGGAGCCACTTTCTCTTTTGGAGAGCTGTCCGAGTGGCCGAAGGAGCACGATTGGAATTCGTGTAGGCGGCAAAACCGTCTCAAGGGTTCGAATCCCTTGCTCTCCGCCAGTTTTTCAAAAATCAAACATGGCCCGTTGGTCAAGCGGTTAAGACACCGCCCTTTCACGGCGGTAACACGGGTTCGAATCCCGTACGGGTCACCATTTAATTTTATATCGTCGCGGGGTGGAGCAGTCTGGTAGCTCGTCGGGCTCATAACCCGAAGGTCGTCGGTTCAAATCCGGCCCCCGCAATTAATGTCCGGTCTCGTGGTGTAGGGGTTAACATGCCTGCCTGTCACGCAGGAGATCGCGGGTTCGAATCCCGTCGAGACCGCCATTTTTATTTTTAGAAAATCAAGACTACATATGGCTTTGTAGCTCAGTTGGTAGAGCAAAGGACTGAAAATCCTTGTGTCGGCGGTTCGATTCCGTCCAAAGCCACCATATGTGGGGGGGTAGCGAAGTGGCTAAACGCGGCGGACTGTAAATCCGCTCCCTCGGGTTCGGCGGTTCGAATCCGCCCCCCCCCACCACTTAGGGGCATAGTTTAGCGGTAGAACTACGGTCTCCAAAACCGTCAGCGCGGGTTCGATTCCTGCTGCCCCTGTTTTAATTTAATCATGGCGATTGTGGCGAAGTGGTTAACGCACCGGATTGTGATTCCGGCATTCGAGGGTTCAATTCCCTTCAGTCGCCCCATTATTATTGGGCTGTAGCCAAGTGGTAAGGCATCGGATTTTGATTCCGACATGCGAAGGTTCGATCCCTTCCAGCCCAGCCATTTTGCGGAAGTAGTTCAGTGGTAGAATACGACCTTGCCAAGGTCGGGGTCGCGGGTTCGAATCCCGTCTTCCGCTCCAATGACTTTTTGGCGCCATAGCCAAGTGGTAAGGCAGAGGACTGCAACTCCTCTATCGTCGGTTCGATTCCGACTGGCGCCTCCAACATAATATGCCGGTGTGGCGGAATTGGTAGACGCGCACGACTCAAAATCGTGTTCCTCTGGAGTGTCGGTTCGACTCCGACCACCGGTATCCGTATGACTCTAACTGAGGTTAGGGTCTTTTTTGTATATAAAAATGTATTGAGGTGATCTTGATATGACGGAGCAACAATTACTCGATTTAATCGAACGAATGAATCACCAAGGTGATACAAATACGAGTGATGACTCCATCTCGTGGCATGCATTTCGTTATGCCGAGACGCTACAAGACCGGACTATCATTCCTCTCGTAATCGATTTGGTCGAGCGATTAGAATCGCATGAACAACGTGACTCGCTATATTTTATCCTCTACCATATTGGGCGACACCTAGGTGATCGTGATGTTTTTTTGTTTCTCGTTGATCGGTTAGGTCTTGAATCGAACAAATATGTATTGTCGAGTTTATTAGGGCATCTCGCAACACTAGACGATGGGTATCAAGGGATTGTATCTGTAAAACAATTGGTTCCGTATGCGACACACTCCGCTTGGCAGGTTAAATATGATGCTATTCAGGTGTTTCATCTTTGTGATCCAATTGAAGCCGAATGTTTCTTACGTACCCAATTAGCGGTTCAAGCTCATGATGCAATGGCTCTTCAATATCTTGTTGGGGAACTGTCGTACGTAGGAAATAAGGAAACGATTCCGTCTCTTATCAAGCTAGCGGAACATCAGAACGGAGGCGTAGCATCATCTGCGATTCGAACACTTACACAACTCGGCGATGAGTCGCTATTACCTCTATTTATTGAATGTATGAGTCGTCGTTCGATTGAAGTGAAGTATAGTGCACTGTGCGCAATTGATGTTCATGGAGATGAACATGCTGTTCCGATTATAATTCAACGTGTCCGGCAACTGATCAGTCGAAAGCGAATCGTTGAGGACGACGCGTTGATTGTGGCGATGACTTTTCTTTCTCGCTATCCTGATCACGTAGATGTGATTCGAATAATTGACTGGATGATTAAGAAAAAGTGGGATTTCTTGTTTTCTCACGAACAAGAGTGGCTGCGGCGACAGAATATTTGATTTTAGAAAGAGCATCCTGAAACTTACTTGAATGAATCTCCATTATGAGAAGGAGTGAGGGCAAAATAACCATACCTAAGATTCCTTCCTTTAGATCAATATGTATCAATCAGGACGATTGAGGACATTAACGTATGTTGAGACAGAAGGGCATGGACGAGCATTTCGTGTGATCAGACCACTTGAATCGTTATTTGTACAGGCATAATATTAGTGATTAAGGTATATTGAAATATTTTTTTCAGTGATTTCAGAAAAACTTACGAATACTTGTTGACAGTTTAATGGTATAGGTGTATATTAACTGTAGTCGCTTGAACGACAACAATATTTCATGCGGGTGTAGTTTAATGGTAAAACCTCAGCCTTCCAAGCTGATGACGAGAGTTCGATTCTCTTCACCCGCTTCATATCTCTCTGCCGAGTGGCGGAGAGATTTTTTGTATGCGAAAATATATAAAGGAGGTGAACGGAATGGACCCGTACACATTAAAACAACAAATCCTTGAGTATGCCGAAACCATCGGAATCGACGAGTTGAAAGTGACGACGGCTGATCCGTTCATCGTCATGAAACAGCGACTTATTCGGCAGCAAGAGAAAGGGTTTGCCTCTGGGTTTGAAGAGCCCGACCTAGAGAAGCGTACAAACCCGGAACTCTTACTCGAAGAAGCCCAGTCAATCATTGCGATTGCGATTGCCTATCCAAGTAAGCTAAAGGACGCACCCCGTAGTGTCGCTGGAGAGAGACGAGGGCTATTTGCCCGAGCCTCATGGGGACTGGATTATCATCGCGCCGTCGGCAATCGATTAGAGCAGCTTCAAACGTACATTGAAGAGTTGGTTCCTGGAGTGCGTACGCGCTCGATGGTCGACACGGGTGAGCTCGTAGACCGGGCCGTCGCCGAACGTGCCGGAATCGGTTTCAGCGGAAAAAACTGCTCCATCATCTCACCTGAGAAGGGATCGTACTTATATTTGGGGGAAATGATTTTAGACGTTTACTTGCCTCCGGATGAAGCGATTGAAGATGGATGTGGCGACTGTGATAAGTGTATGACGGCATGTCCGACAACGGCCCTTGTGGAACCAGGTGTACTGGATGCGAAACGTTGCATTGCCTATTTGACACAAATGAAAACGTTGATGCCACGAGAGTTTCGTTCGAAGCTCGGAGGTCGCTTATACGGATGTGATACGTGCCAGCAAGTTTGCCCGTACAACCGTAAAAAGGATTGGCGTCACCACGAAGAATTGTTGCCAGAAGCAGAAATCGTCAAACCGCTGTTAGAGCCGCTCCTGACATTGAGTAACCGAGAGTTCAAACAAAAATTCGGACATTTATCTGGCGCATGGCGTGGAAAGAAACCGATTCAGCGAAATGCGATCTTGGCGCTCGCACATTATCGGGAACCATCTGCGATCCCGATTTTACGTGAATTCATCCAAAACGATGAACGTGAAGACATGCGAGCGACCGCGGTATGGGCGATCGGTGCGATTCTTGGTCCCGATGCCGAATCGATTTTTGAAGAGATCGAACGAAAAGAAGTGTCTGACATGGTACATGAAGAGATTCGTATCTATCGAGAGGAGTGGGCACATGAAAATCGTGTCGTCTAAATGGGGACCGTTAGCGTATGAATTAAACGCAGCGGGCAAACTGACAGCTCTTGAGTTCACCACACATGAACCGTCAGAAGAAGCCCCTGACTGGTTACAACATCTCATGATGCGCGTCGAGCAGCATGGATTCCATGAATCAGATCGTGCCTACATCGAAATGAAGGGAACACCATTTCAACAGGAAGTATGGGATGCGTTGTTGACGATTCCATACGGTGAGACACGGACATATAAACAACTTGCAGAACAAATCGGTCGACCGAAAGCTGTTCGTGCCGTCGGCCAAGCACTCAACCGAAATCCGTTACCGATTTTATTTCCGTGTCATCGGGTGATTGGAAGCAGTGGGAAGCTTGTCGGCTTTGCAGGAGGGTTGTCTGAAAAGCAACGCCTACTTGAATTTGAAATGAAAAAGTGAGGGAAATGAACTATGGCGATTCATGTCGTAATGTTTCAACCAGAAATACCAGCAAATACAGGGAACGTCTCACGTACGTGTGCGGCGACAAACTCTGTCCTCCATTTGATTCGTCCGCTCGGTTTCTCGACAGACGATAAAATGTTGAAGCGTGCAGGGTTAGATTATTGGCAGTTTGTCGATGTACGCTATCATGATTCGTTAGAAGAATTGTGGGAGAAGCACCCGGACGGACAATTCTTTTATATCACGAAGTACGGGGAACAATATCCGAGTGATTTAGATGTTTCGGACGTAGAAGGCGACTATTTCTTTGTGTTCGGTCGTGAAACGAAAGGATTACCGATGGAAGTCATCGAGAACAACTTAGACCGTTGTATCCGTCTTCCACAATCGAACCTCGTCCGTTCGTTGAACGTGTCGAATACAGCTGCCATCATTGTATATGAGGCCCTACGCCAACAGGGATATGCAGGGTTGAAATAAAAAAAGAGCCGGATTCGTAAGAATCCCGGCTCTTATTCGTTACCCTCAGGTTTACGGTTATATCCAGCTGTCAAAATCGCTGCGAGGAAGACGACGCTGATTCCAACCATCAATAATAGGCCCATCCAAAAATCCCCCTTTTAATCTCCATAACTATAAATAGTATAATATACTTGGTAGTAGAATTGCACTGAATATAAGAAATTACTGTGAAATTGGAGAAGGAACATGAAAACGAATGTGTACTTACTGAGCTATGCACCACTCATCGGAATTATTTTGTTTTCCATGTCACTTGCGATTGCGACGTCCGAGTATGTGATCCAGTGGCTGAATCAAATTGGCGTATATAGTGAAATCATCGAACTGTTATCCGTGCAAGAGACGAAAGTATTCGTACTCGTCGTGTTCTTCACCATCTTCTTTATGTTGTTTAGTGCACTCAAACTGGTCGCCGATACGTTCAATCAACTCGGCTTCGCTTTTTTTGCGCGAGAAACAAACGGGACGTCACTCCATCGGCTTAAACCTGGGGCGATTATCTTCCTCATCGGTTCTGGGATCAGTTTTCTGTTTCTGAATACATTACTTGCTGTCATGGCCGTCCTTGTCTGTACGTTATTGATGTATCTCTTTTACTACGTCTGGCAAGTGAGTCAATCGATGTCCGTTCCCCGAGCGATCGGCTTGTTGCTCATGCAAGGTGTCATGTGGGCGACATTGATCAGTGGGTTAGGATGGTCGATTCTGCGACTGTTTAACTCTGTCGGAGACATCATCTTATGAGAGAGAAATTTGAGCCGACGTTTGATGGAATAGAGGCGTGGTGTCAGACGTTTGTTCCAAAAGAAACGTTGTACTGGATCGATTCTACTTTCTTTGAAGAATTGCCGAGTAGTGCCCTCATTTTACCGAGAGAAGAGTTTTCTCGTCACCCAGCTTATAAAAATCCGCATCTTTCGAATGCCTATCTGACATGGATGATGGGGGAAGGCGTCACACATGTTGTCCATGCCCCTTCAAACGCGGTTGATGGTTTACGTCAGGACGTCAAGTCGCGTCTTCTTGAATACCAGGTGACGACGAATCGTGGGCTTGTGTTACCTCTTACGGTTGAGCAGCGGAATGAGGTATCCGATGACGCGATTGTGGAGAAGGATGGGGAAAATTTCATCGTCTTAGACGAGTCGAACTGGAAAAAGCTTTCGACAGAAACCTGTCATTCGCTTATCTATCGCTATGCGAAAGAATGGGATACGTGGGAAGGGGAACGATGTGATGAACGGACACCAGCACATCTCGTTACATATGCGAACACATTTCCGATATATGAAGGGAGTAACTGTCTGGCGGCGACGTTATTCGCAGCTACACAACATGAGTGGATGATTCACCAGTGGATTCATCCGGAGACGTTTCTACAAACGATTCAGCAGAGCGGTTTTGAAACGGTGACGGATGCTGTTCCGGAATCTGGTGACGTCCTTACTTTTTGGAACGAACAAGAGCAACTCGTTCACGCCAGCTACTGTGTTCGTGAAAACCTATATTTCAACAAGCACGGTCAAGTTCGGTTCAACCCATGGAAACTGATTGATCATGAGGAATTACTGAAGCATTGGCGAAGCTATCGCATGCGAATCGAACGCAGCGTGTAAGGCATCAAAAAAAGAGTCAGCTGATGAAAAAATCGGCTGACTCTTTTTGATTAATGTGCCTCTGTCCAGACGATTGCCGGGTAAGCACGGTTGGCGAGTTCGGGGAACGGGCGCGGTGTGTCGGCTCCGAGCCAAATCGCGGTGATCGTTTGATCGGTAAGTCCGACGTACCACATATCTTTATTGTCATTCGTCGTTCCTGTCTTTCCTCCGAGATATTCGTAATCACCTTTCACCTGGTTGGCATAACGTCCCGTTCCGTACGTTGTGACGGTCGTTAAAGCTTTCTTCATCACATTCATCGTATCGGGAGACCAGACTGCCTCTTCGGTCAGGATAGGCGTCAATGCGGGCTCATTCGTTTTAAATGTGATTTGTTTGATCGTATGACCGGATGTATAGACGCCTTTGTTTAAGAATGGTGTGTAGGCGGCCGCAAGTTCTTTCGGAGAGACCCCTTGTGTGAGACCACCGAGCGCGCTCGCTAAGTTCTCGTCCTGTTCATCCCATTGACTGAACATCATATCGGCCCTCTCATAGGCTCGTGGCTGATCAACGACAGAGAAAGCAGCCAAAGCTGGCGTGTTGTAGGAATAGGCGACTGCATCTTTCAATAACACATCTCCTAACACGCGGTCATGGCTATTACCCGGACAATAGGAACCGTAGCAAGCTGGTCGTCCATCGAGAACCGTATCAAGCGTCGCTCCCGTCTCTTCGATGAATGGGGCGAACACGAGAATCGGTTTGATTGCGGAACCCGGTTGACGGTAGGCTTGGGTTGCGCGGTTGAACTCACCGACTTGCGTCATTTCTGAATCGACCATCGCCACGATTCGTCCTTGTGGTGTCAGTTCCGTATATCCTCCGTTTAACCCGGATGGCAACTGACTCATCACTTGCTTTGCTTTCGTCTGTTTGGCCGTCGACAGATACGTCTCGATTGTCGCTTCGTGCGTCGATAAATAGTCTCTTGCTTCGGCATCATCCAAGTCATACCGTGAACGTACTAACTGAATCGCTTCGCGTACGACCGTATCCATATAGTCTGGATATTGAATCGTTTGACTTCGGTATGCGGCTTGAAGTTTCACACCATGATATTGATCATAGGCGCTTTTTGAGATGACGCCCGCTTCGAATAGTTGTGTCAAAATCCGATCTTTTCGCTCGAAATAAGCATCTGACGGATTGAGCGGATCATAGAGTGACGGGTTGTTCGGTACCGTCAACAAATAGGCGAGTTGGTTCCAGTTTAAATCGGCAAGCGGTCTCGAAAAGTATGTATCGGCCGCAGATTGAATGCCATATACATTATGTCCGAAGAAAATGACATTGCTATATGCAGTTAAAATTTCTTTCTTGCTATAATTTTCTTCTAATGCTCGTGCAATCAATAATTCTTTCACTTTTCGTTCATATGTCCGTTCGTGAGTTAAGTAAACATTTCGCGCGAGCTGTTGGGTGATCGTGCTTCCACCTTGCACAGATGTCTCGTTCGCGTTATTAATAAATGCCCGGGCAATCCCGCTTAAATCATAGCCGGGATGGGCGTTGAATTTTCGGTCTTCAATGATCATGATGGCTTCTTGAATGTGTTCAGGTAATGCTTTTGGGGAAACGTCATTACGGCGACCTGCCAAGTAAATCTGCTGTTCGCCACCATTGTACGCGAGCGTGATTGCATGCTTCGACGAGAGTGGTTGCTCTGATACCAGTTCTTGTCCCCAAGATAAAATTTCATCTGTCTTTTCGATTTCTTCTTTCAATGCATTCGCGAGCGTCAAAGAAGTCGCTAATAGTCCTGCAAAAAACAAGATTCCAATCCAAGCTCTCATCGTTTCACCTCTTTCTACTCATTATATCGTCCAATTTACAAAAAAATAAAAATGTAAACGTTATCATATAATAATTCGAGAAGGAATACTTTAGGAAAGAGCGAAAAAGGGTAAAAGAGGTTGTATATTACGATTTTTGAGGAGGCTTATTATTTATGAAGCAAGAAATGGTTGCGATGCTCCTTGCGGGAGGAGAAGGAAAACGATTGGGGCCTCTCACGCGAAAAACGGCGAAGCCTGCCGTTCATTTTGGCGGAAAGTACCGAATCATCGATTTCCCATTGTCAAACTGCACGAACTCGGGAATTACAACAGTCGGGGTGTTGACACAATACGAGCCACTTGAATTGAATCGTTACTTAGGAATTGGGACGGCATGGGATTTAGATCGTCGTAACGGGGGCTTAGCCATTCTCCCACCTTACCAAGCACAGTCGGGGAAAAATTGGTACGAAGGGACAGCGAACGCGATCTATCGTAACTTGAGCTACATCGATGATTACGATCCGGATTACGTTTTGATCCTATCAGGAGACCACATCTACAAGATGGACTACGAGAAGATGCTCGAAGCCCACAAAGAAAAACAAGCCGATGTGACGATCTCCGTCATGGAAGTGCCGTGGGACGAAGCGTCACGTTTCGGGATCTTGAACACGGCGGATGACCTTCGCATCAATGAGTTTGAAGAGAAACCTGAAGATCCAAAGAGTAACTTGGCGTCGATGGGGATTTATATCTTCAACTGGAGCGTCTTGCGCGAGCATTTGATTAAAGATGCGGAAGACGAAACATCAAGCTTTGACTTCGGAAAGAACATCATTCCAAACACGCTTCTCCAAGGGCTAGATGTTTTTGCCTATAAGTTCAAAGGTTACTGGAAAGATGTTGGAACGATTCAATCGCTTTGGGAAGCGAATATGGATCTTCTTGAGGAAGAACCACCATTCGATTTGTACGATCCAAACTGGAAAATCTATTCGGTCAATCCGAATCAGACGCCACAATATATCGGTAAAGATGCCTGCGTCGAACAGTCTGTGATCAATGAAGGGTGTCATATCGAAGGGGAAGTACAACATTCGGTTCTATTCTATGACGTTCGTGTCGGCGAAGGATCGCTCGTGAAAGACTCGGTCATCATGCCGGGGGCTAGAATCGGGAAGGATGTAACAATTCACAGAGCCATTGTCGCAAGCTGTGCAGTCATTGAAGACGGCGCGACAGTCGGTGAGCCGGGTGGTGAAATCGTTGTTATTGAACCACACGAAAATATTGAAAGCGGCACCGTCTTCAAACAACGAGTTTGATACGAGTAAAGAGACACGCAAGGAGGCGTTACTGTTGACGAACGATTTATTAGGGGTCATTAACTTAGGCACGGAGCAAGGTCTATTTCCAGAATTTACAGGTCATCGTAATTTGGCGTCAGTCCCATTCTCGGGACGTTATCGTCTAATTGATTTCATGTTGACGAATATGATTACGCAAAACATCAGTCAAGTGGGGATTTTCACGTTAGACAAGTACCGCTCGTTGATGGACCATCTCGGATCAGGAAAAGAATGGGACTTGGACCGTTCACAGGGCGGACTTCATATTTTCCCGCCTGCCTTAAAACCTGACGGGGAAGCATATCTCGGTGACTTGGCTAACTTCTCGATGCACCGTGAACACTTCATTCGCAGCAAACAGCCGTACGTCGTCATCACGGGATCGAATGTGTTGACGACAATCGATTATAACGACATGCTCGAACACCACAAGTCGATGGGAGCAGACATCACACTTGCCTATACGACGCATGAACAGAAGTGTGGCTACTGTCGCCCGATTCGCCTTGGTGAGAATGATCGCGTCGTCGGTGTTTCAGAACGTGGTTTTTCACCGGATGATGAATATGCGTTCACAGAAACAATCATCATGTCGAAAAATCTATTCATGCGCCTTGTCGACGAAGCGACGTCTAAAGGAGAATATGACTTGTTAGACGGTGTCATCCGTCCACAGCTCCATCGGTTGCATGTGCACGGATACCATTATGTCGGTAAAATGCAGGCTATTCATTCGGTACTTTCGTACTATAACGAGAGCATGCGACTGCTTCGTGGAGAAGGAATCATCTATGACTTCCCACACATCTATACGAAGATCAAGCATGAACCACCGACTCGCTATTTGAAAGGGTCGAAAGTGAACGAAGCGCTCGTTGCGAACGGGTGTAAGATTCATGGTGAAGTTCAAAACAGTATTCTCTTCCGTGGTGTTCAAGTGAGTAAGCACGCACGCGTGAAAAACTCAATCATTTCGTCGAAGTCGATTATTGAAGAAGGCGCTGTCGTCGAAAATGCGATTCTTGATAAAGAAGTCGTCGTAAAACGGGGGCAAGTCATCCGAGGTACAATCGACGAACCGATTGTCATCGCAAAACGAACAGTGGTGTGAGGAGGATTTTATGAAAATTTGGTATGTTGCTTCAGAAGCGGCACCGTTCATGAAAACGGGGGGGCTCGCCGACGTTGTCGGTTCGCTCCCTCAAGCGGTGGCGGATTTAGGAGAAGAAGTGAGTGTCGTCATGCCGAAATATGGCTCGATTGCTGCAGAATACGTGGACGAGATGGAGTATTTATTCGACCTCATCGTTCCGGTCGGTTGGCGGAAGCAATTCGGCGCGGTCTTGAAATTAGAGCGAGATGGCATCACGTATTACTTCATCGATAACGAATATTATTTTAAACGTGAGGGTGTCTTATATGGACACTTTGATGATGCGGAACGCTTCGCCTTCTTCTCACGGGCAGTCCTTGAGATGATTGGGAAAATGGAAGAAGTACCTGATGTTCTTCATTGTCACGACTGGCAGACCGGTATTCTACCGGCCTTTCTACGAATTCATTATCAACATATTGAAGCGTATCAACGCATTCGTACGGTTTATACCATCCATAACTTGCAGTACCAAGGGATTTTCCCAGAAGAGATTCTTGGCGAACTATTACAGTTCGGTCATGAGCATTTTACGGCTGAGGGGATTCAACATAACGGGCTCGTCAACTACATGAAAGCTGGAATCGTACATTCCGATCAAATCACGACTGTCAGTCCTTCTTATCGGGACGAAATCATGGAACCGTATTATGGGGAAGGCTTAGACGGGGCATTACGTCATCGCGCGGTCGATGTTCGAGGGATTTTAAACGGAATCGATTTGGCGACGAACGATCCAAACACAGATGCGCGAATCGAACAGACGTATAACCTCGATACGTATAAAGAAGGAAAGCTTGCGAATAAACGAGCGTTACAAGAACGACTCGGTCTAGAAGTCCGAGATGACGTCATGCTCATCGGGTTCGTCAGCCGTCTCGTTGACCAAAAAGGGCTCGATTTAATCAATGGCGTGTTTGAAGAACTCGGCCAACTGCCATGCCAATTTGCGTTCCTTGGTTCAGGACAACCAGAATACGAAGGAATCGTTCACGAAATGACAGCAGCACATCCAGGAAAAGTGGGCTCTTATATCGGTTTTGACATCGAACTCGCTCACTTGATTTATGCTGGATCGGATGCTTTTTTAATGCCGTCACGTTTTGAGCCTTGTGGACTCAGTCAATTGATTTCCATGCGCTACGGAACATTGCCGATTGTCCGTGAGACAGGTGGACTTCGTGACACGGTGAAGCCGTATAACGAATTCACGCAAGAAGGGACCGGATTCGGGTTCATGAACTACAATGCCCATGAGATGCTGGCAACGATTGAAAAAGCGATTCGTGTCTTCTATGAGAAAGAAAATTGGCATGCCCTCGTCCATCAGGCGATGACCGCGGACTTTAGCTGGAAACAATCCGCCAAGCAATATCGTGAGTTATATCATTTATTCGCATGAGTGGAAGGAGCTAACTTGATTTATGTTCACAGATAAACAGAGCTTTGTCGACGCGTTTAAAGAACGATTCATCGCATTAAATGGGAAGTCGATCGAGGATGGGACAGAGCAGGAAGTGTATCAAACCTTGGCAACGATGGTGCGCGAACAAGCCATGCCAAAATGGATCCACACGCGAGACCGTCAAGAAGAAAAACATAGTAAACAAGTCATCTACTTCTCGCTTGAATTTCTATTAGGTCGTTTCCTGTACAACAACTTGTTGAGTCTCGACGTGTTAGAGCTCGTCAAAGAAGGGCTCGAGGATCTTGGATACGACTTCACGGACATCACGGAGATCGAGCCAGAACCGGGACTTGGGAACGGGGGACTTGGCCGCTTAGCAGCCTGCTTCCTCGATTCATTGGCCGCGCTCAGTTTACCTGGACACGGAAACGGGATCCGTTACCGCTATGGTCTCTTCAAACAAAAGATTGTCGATGGGTACCAAGTCGAGTTACCGGACAACTGGCTCCGTGACGGCAATATGTGGGAGACGAGACGTCAGGATAAAGCGGTCGATATCAATTTCGGTGGATGGATTGAGATGAAGCAAATCGGAGACCGGTTACGCGTCGTCCATCATCCGGATGAAGTCGTAAGAGCGGTACCTTACGATATGCCAATCATCGGCTATCAAAATGACGTCGTGAATACGTTACGTCTTTGGAACGCGGAGTCGCCGCTTGACGATGAGGCGTATTTAGAGAAAACGAAAGGGACGTACAAAGACTTGTTGCGATACAAACAGTCGATTGCAACCATTTCGGAATTTTTGTATCCAGATGATACGACGTATGAAGGAAAAGTACTGCGTTTGAAACAACAGTATTTCTTTGTGTCGGCGGGGATTCAATCGATGCTTGCTTCCTATTTGAAGCGCAATAAGTCGCTCAAACAATTAGGCGACCATTATGCGATCCATATTAACGATACACACCCTGTTGTTGCGATTCCTGAATTGATGCGAATCTTGATGGATGAGCATGGGTACGGTTGGGATGAGGCGTGGCGCATCACGAAGAGCGTCATGTCGTTCACGAACCATACGTTACTCGCCGAAGCGTTAGAGAAATGGCCGGTCGAGATGTATCAACGGCTATTACCTCGCGTGTATCAAATTATCGAGGAAATCAATCGACGTTTCTGTCGGGATGTATTAGTCAACTATCCTCATCTGGAATCACATATGGGTGAAATCGCAATCGTATCGAATGAGCACATCAACATGGCCAACCTGGCTGTCGTCGGCTCACATTCCACGAACGGGGTTGCCCAAATCCATACCGATATTTTAAAACAGCGCGAGATGCGTTACTTATACGAGATGTTCCCACTGCGATTCAACAACAAAACGAACGGGATCACGCATCGACGTTGGCTCTTGAAATCGAATCCGCGACTGTCTGACGCAATCACGGAAGCGATTGGACCATCATGGATCGAACATCCGAACGACTTGGAAAAGTTGATGGGTGTCTCGAAAGATAAGAGCTTCCAAGAAACCGTGATGGATGTGAAACAACAAAATAAATTTGATTTGGCAGCTTATATTCAGGAGGAGACGGGAGAGGTCGTTGACCCGCATTCCATTTTTGACGTTCAAGTCAAACGTCTCCACGCCTATAAGCGTCAACTCTTAAATGCACTTCATATCCATGCACTTTACTTGAAGATTCAAGCGGATCCGACGTTTACGATGGTCCCTCGTACGTTCATCTTTGGCGCGAAGGCGGCACCTGGGTACTATTATGCGAAAGAAATCATTCGCTACATCAACGCCCTCGCCACATTAATCAATAAAGATAAGCGGGCGAGCCAATTCATTAAAGTCATCTTCCTTGAGAACTATCGTGTCTCGATGGCGGAACGTATTTTCCCAGGCTCTGACTTGAGCGAACAAATCTCGACAGCGAGCTATGAGGCGTCGGGTACCGGAAACATGAAGTTCATGATGAACGGTGCGTTGACAATCGGTACGTTAGACGGTGCCAATATCGAGATTCGTGACGCGGTCGGAGACGATCATATCTTTATTTTTGGATTATCCCCACAAGAAGTCATGAACTATAAAAAGTTCGGAGGATACCACGCGGCGGAAATTTATCATGCCCACCAGGAAATTAAAGATGTGGTCGATGGTCTCGTCAACGGTACATTCGATAAGGTCGGCGAATATCAGTTCCAGTCGATTTTTGACTCACTCCTCGTCTATAACGATGATTTCCTCGTATTGAAAGACTTCATCTCCTATATGCGAGCGCAGCGACGTGTCGACGAAGTCTTCAGCGACCGCTCGCGTTGGGCAGAGAGCTCAATCGTCAACACGGCAAAATCGGGGATCTTCTCGAGTGACCGTACGATTACGGAATATGCAAACGCAGTCTGGAACATTAAACCGACGAGCGTCAAATAAAGATTATTTTGGAATAGCATTAACTTCGTTGTAAAATAAAAACGATCCACCCGTTACGGGTGGACCTCGTTTTCTGGATAGCTGATCCAGTCAGAATAGGATCCGGGATAAAGTCGAACATCGTCTTTCCCAAGAGCGTGCAGCGCCAAAATGTTGACGCAGGCGGTCACGCCGCTACCACAATAAAAGATTGGATTTTCCACGGTAAGGACGTCTTTATAAAGTTCTTTTAAATCGTGAAAGTCTTCTAGTGTACCGAGCTCGGTGATGGCCTCGGCATAAGAACAGAGCAATGCGTTCGGGATATGGCCTGCCTTTTGGTCAATCGGTTCATGTGTCCCGTTAAAGCGATCTTCTGTTCGCGAATCATAGAGTGAACCGCTCGTAGCGGCTTTCACTTCTTCGAGTGTCGCGATCATATCATCTTGAAAATCTGGGGCATAGTCACTCGCTGGGTAGTTCGGCACGTCGGTCGTGGTCTCACCGCAATAAGTGATGCCGGATTGGATACCGCCTTCTAGGACGACGACCCGTTCGTGACCGGCCCACTTGAAGAGCCACCACGCACGAGCTGCGAATGGGAAGCCGTCATCATAAATGACGACCAAATCTTCTTTGTTCAAGCCGATGCGACGGAGTGTTGCCGTCCACGCCTCTTTTGAAGGAAGTGGGTGACGTCCGCCATGTTCGCCGAGCGGACCGGACAAGTCTTCCATCAAATCGAGAAAGACAGCGTTCGGAAGATGTCCCTTTCGGTAGACATATTTACCATAGGACGCGTCGTTTAGCGAATATCGGCAATCGATGAAACGAATCGAGTTCGTATGCACGATTTGTTTTAATTCTTGGGCACGCATTGTTGGAAACATTAATATCACCTCGAGGTTTCGTTACTCTCATCGTATACAAGATGGAAGCAATTGGCGAGTACTTCGATTGAATTTTTTGAGGGTGAAAGGGGAATGAATCATGACATGGCAACAAACGTATGACCGTTGGAATCAATTTGAAGAACTTGAGCCGCATTTACGAGCGGAACTTGAGGAACTCGCAAAAGATGAGACAACGTTAGAAGACGCATTCTATAAGACGCTTGAGTTCGGGACAGGCGGGATGCGCGGAGAAATCGGACCGGGTGCAAACCGGATGAACGTATACACGATTCGAAAAGCGTCACAAGGCTTTGCTGACTTTATCGCAGCTTCGGGAGAAGAAGCAAAACGTCACGGCGTCGTGATCGCCCATGATTCGCGTCATTTTTCACCAGAGTTTGCATTAGAGGCGGCACGGACGCTTGCATCAAATGGGATCAAGACGTACTTGTTCCCAAGTTTGCGCGCTACACCGGAACTCTCGTTTGCCGTACGTCATTTGAATGCGTTCGGTGGTATCGTCATCACGGCGAGTCACAACCCGCCTGAATACAATGGGTTCAAAGTGTATGGGGCAGACGGTGGACAGCTTCCGCCAGCAGAAGCGGATGAACTTGTCAGTTACGTCAATGCGATTGAAGATGAGTTGAAGATTGATATCGAAGATGAGGCGGCGCTTCGTCAAACAGGACTACTCGTCACAGTGGACCCGTCCGTCGATGAGGCTTATATGGAAGCACTCCAGTCGATTCGGATTCATCGTGACGTACAGGACAGCCCTCTTCAAATCGTGTATTCGCCACTCCACGGGACGGGACGCCGTCCGGTCATGGAAGGGTTGAAAGCGTATGGGTTTGACCATGTGACGATTGTAGAAGAGCAAGCAGAACCAGATGGTGCTTTCCCGACCGTCAGTTATCCGAACCCAGAAGAAAAAGCTGCGTTTAAACTGGCGATGGAATACGGGGATCGCGTCGGGGCTGATTTGCTCATGGCGACGGACCCGGATGCGGACCGTGTCGGCTTGACAGTACGCGGACGTGACGGGGAATGGTTCGTCTTGACCGGGAACCAGACAGGTGCGCTCCTGATGGAGTATATTTTGTCACAAAAGAGTGAGACGGGAACACTCCCTTCGAATGGTTTCGTCGCCAAGACGATCGTCACGTCAGAACTCGGGGCCGCGATTGCGAAAGCATACGGCGTACACCTCGAGAACACACTGACAGGCTTCAAGTTCATCGGTGAGAAGATCAAACAATATGAGGAATCAGGTGAATATGAATTCCTCTTTGGCTATGAAGAAAGCTACGGCTATTTGATTGGTGACTTCTGCCGTGACAAAGATGCTGTTCAGGCTTGTCTACTCGCAGCGGAGATGGCGGCATATCATAAACAGCACGGTCGGACGCTTTACGATGCGTTGCAGTCGATTTATGAGAAGTACGGTTTCTATGAAGAGTCATTACAGTCGATGACGTTGAAAGGGAAAGCCGGTCTCGAACAAATCGGTCGTATGATGGAAGCGTTCCGTGCCAATCCGCCGAAAGAAGTTGGTGGATACGAAGTCGTTCGTTTCGAAGATTATAAGAAACAAGTGGCGACTGACTTACGGACGAACACGTCTGAAGCAATCGAGTTGCCGTCATCGAACGTCTTGAAATTCGTCTTTGCCGACGGGTCTTGGTTCTGCCTTCGCCCATCTGGCACAGAGCCGAAAATCAAGTTTTACTTTAGTGTACATGCGGATCGCGCCGAGAAGACGACAGCGAAACGTGAAGCAATTGAAGCGGACGTCATGAAGCAGGCGAAAGCCATCGATTGATGGGGGACATCACTCTAGCGATAGGGTGATGTTTTTTGTTTGACATGAAGACATCACGCCAGTATGATGAGGTTATTGTTTAAAACCGTGTAATCATATAAGGATTATAGGAAAGGCGGAATCATCATGAAAAAGACATTAACAAGCGTACTCGCAATCGGAGCTTCAGTAGGGCTTCTCGCAGCTTGCGGTAACGAAACAGACAGTGGAGCGGACGAAGCGGTCATCACTGTCGGTACAGAGGCGACATATCCACCGTTCACATACAAAGATAAAGGTGAATTGATGGGATATGATATCGACGTCTTGAACGAAGCGGCAGAACGTGCCGGTTATAAAGTAGAGTATGAGGCAATGGACTTCAAAGGACTCGTTCCAGCACTTGATGCAGAACGCATCGACATGATTGCCAACCAAATGAGCATCACACCTGAGCGCGAAGAGAAATATGCGTTCTCTGACCCGTATGCGGTATCAGGAGCTCAAGTCATCGTTGGTTCGGATAACAACGATATCCAAGGCGTAGACGACCTCGACGGCAAATTAGTCGGATCGACGCAAGGTTCAGTCTATGCGCAAATGGCGGAAGAAGCTGGCGCAGAAGTGAAATATTACAAAGGGGCGAACCAAGTCCTTCAAGACCTCGAAGTCGGTCGTCTTGATGCGGCATTGAACGACCGTCTCTTCATCTTGACAGAGCTTGAAAAAACAGGCTATGACGTGAAAGCAGTCGGTGACATCTTCAACACGAGTGAAGCTGGATTCATGACACGTCAAGATAGCGACGTTCTTGAGAAGTTGAACGATGCACTTGCGGAAATGAAAGAAGACGGTACGATGCAGGAAATCGGTGAGAAGTACTTCGGTGAGGACATCAGTCAATGAATGAACTGATCACGACCGTCATAGATAACCGCTCGGTCTATCTTGAAGCCGTCCAGCTCACGTTGATCGCCAGTGTCCTGTCGATTCTTCTCGCCTTGGCGCTCGGTCTGATCATCGCTTTACTTCATAGTAGCCCGATTAAAATCGTACGGTTGTTCACGCGGACGTACATTTCGTTCTTCCGTGGGACACCGCTCTTGCTTCAATTATTGATTTTGTATGTCGGTCTCACTGGGTTCGTGCAACTCAGTGGGATGCAGGCGCTCATCTTCGGACTCGGGTTCCACTTTGCGGCCTATATCTCGGAAGCGTTCCGGGCAGCCATCAACTCTGTCGACAAAGGACAGGTAGAGGCGAGTGTCGCGCTAGGTATCCCGAAAATGAAGCGTTTCAAAGACATCATTTTCCCACAGGCGCTCTCTCGCGCCATCCCGCCTGTCTCGAACTCGGTCATCGACATTATCAAGTCGACGTCACTCGGTTCGGTCATCGCGGTTCAGGAGTTAACGTATGTGTCTGACCAAATTGCCGCAACGACATATTTGGTCATGCCGTTACTCTTGTTCTCGGCTTCGATTTATTGGATCTTATCGACCTTGATTCAAGCCGGTCAACACAAACTCGAACAGCGTTACGCGATTCGATAAGAAAAAGCCTCGATTCAGACGAATCGAGGCTTTTTGTATGGCTTAACGGATCACTTGTTCAGTTTCACCGTCGAAGAAGTGAGCTTTTGTCATATCGAGTGCGAGTTCGACATCGTCACCCATGTGGATGTTCGAGCGGCCGTCAACGCGTGCTGTGAACTGGTGTCCACCAAGTTCAGCGTAGAGGTAAGACTCAGAACCCATGAGCTCAGCGACGTCGATGTGCGCTTTGAACGTGTGTGTCGTTGGTGAGTCGATGTAGATTGGCTCATCATGGATTGATTCTGGACGAATCCCGAGGACGAGTTCTTTTCCGACATAGCCACGGTCACGGAGCGTTTTCATTTTTCCTTCTGGAACGTTGACTTCTTCACCGTTTGTGATGAATTTACCTTCAGCGAGTGTACCACGGAAGAAGTTCATCGAAGGTGAACCGATGAAACCAGCGACGAAGATGTTGTCTGGGTTGTCGTATACTTCTTTCGGCGAACCGACTTGTTGGATGAGACCATCTTTTAGGATGACGATGCGCGTTGCGAGTGTCATCGCTTCTGTTTGGTCGTGGGTAACGTAGATTGTCGTTGTGTCCAAACGGTTGTGGAGTTGGATAATCTCTTTACGCATTTGTACACGAAGTTTTGCATCCAAGTTCGAGAGCGGCTCATCCATCAAGAAGACTTTTGCGTCACGGACGATAGCACGACCGATAGCGACACGCTGACGTTGTCCACCTGAGAGCGCTTTTGGTTTACGCTCAAGGTACTCTTCCAAACCGAGAATACGAGCAGCGTCTTTTACGCGACGGTCGATCTCGTCTTTCGGGAACTTACGAAGCTTCAAGCCGAACGCCATGTTGTCATAGACACTCATGTGCGGATAGAGTGCGTAGTTTTGGAAGACCATAGCGATATCACGGTCTTTAGGAGCGACGTCGTTCATTCGTTTCCCGTCAATGATAAAGTCACCGTTTGAAATCTCTTCAAGACCTGCGATCATACGAAGTGTCGTTGATTTACCGCAACCAGACGGTCCGACGAAGACGATGAACTCACGGTCTTTAATGTGTAAGTTGAAATCGCTGACGGCTTTGACGCCACCATCGTAAATTTTATCAATATGTTCTAAACGAATTTCTGCCATGTCGTTAGCCTCCTAAAGAATCTGTGTGTGTATAATAGCGCTTACAAGAACGATTATATGATGAAACCGCTTGCATTGAATATAGACAAGTTGCACAAAAACCGTCAATCGGATTTGTGCAACGTGACCATTAGTTGAAGAAGGCTCGCGTCATAGAACTTCCGTGCATCATAACCCGTCATCTCGAACAGGCGATCGAGTCGGTAATTCAGCGTGTTTCGGTGCATGAAGAGCGCTTTGGCCGTGTGGGAGACGTTCAATGAATGACTGAACAACGCTTCGAGCAGTTCAATCGTTGATAGATCAAGCGTCTCCATGAGTGAGGCCGTGATATGGTTCCGCTCTTTTAAGTCCTGCTCTTGTAGTAAATAATGGTATAATAATTGACTAGCAGGGTAAGTTTTAGTAGATAGACGAGCGTATGGCATGAGCAGTTGATGTTGACGATATACACGGGCAAGAGGACCTTGAGAACGTTCGCTATAGACAGCGTGTGCTTCGATGAAGCAATCGCTCGCGATGGCACGCAAGACGTCCTCGAACTCCTGAAGGTCGACAAACGTGTCTCGTTCGATGAGTTCGATATGTTTGGTTGTGATCAACACGATTTCAGCATGTGGCATGAAGTCGTGGATGATGCTGATGAATGATTCGAACGCTTCCTCTTCTGCTTCTTGGAGGGAAAGAGAGATGAGCCGGAATGATTGTTCAAGACGGTACGTCTCATCTTGAAGGCGTTCTTGCCATTTTCGCTGATGTGGGTCGGACTGAAGGAACGGGGTCGCCCACATGCGGAGCAATTGCTGTTCACGTTCGGTCAATTCGAACGTCGGGAGCCCAAATATGGTACCATCTTGCGTCTCGAACCAGTCAAGGTCCCCAGATGCATCTTCCGACCGATGGACAGCAGTCGGAAAAATCGATTTAATACGATCAAACGTATTCAATACTATCACCTCATCAACAATGTATCATATTTCAGATCGGAGGCTTGCAGTTTGGACGGGTTATTAAAGATTTTACTCATGATTGTGATTGGGGCGACGATTGGTGGCGTGACCAACTTTCTCGCCATCAAGATGTTGTTCCGGCCACATGAACCGAAATATATCGGTTCATTCCGGATTCCTTTTACACCAGGTCTCATTCCGAAACGTCGGGATGAATTGGCATCTAGCTTAGGAAAAACGGTCGTCAAACATTTATTGACGCCGGAAGGCATGCGAAAACGTTTACTAGATGACCAAGTGACGACGCATATTACGCACTTTGCGCAACAAGAAGTTCAGGCGATGCTACGCTCGGATAAAACCGTTCGAGAACTCGTAGAACCCCTCTACCCGAACGCAGAGGCACGCATCCTTACGTCGGCGGATGAAAAGTTACGTGACGAGCTAACGAGCGTCATGTCCGATGTGAAAGAACGGAAGTTGTTTGAATTGCTTGGAGAAGAAGGAATGGACCGCGTACGGGCAGTCATTCCTGAAATTGTTGAGGCACTTCTCGTCAAATCGGAAGAGTATTTTTATTCTCCTGAAGGTGAGGCGCAACTTCGTCATATGGTCGATTCGTTCGTTCAACGTCGACTTGGATTTATCGCAGGATTCATTCAAAACATGAATTTTGTCGAGATGGTTCGACCAGAAATCGTCAATATTTTACGAGGTCAGTCGACTCGTGACGGCATGACGACGATGATTACACGTGAGTTCGAACGATTCAGTGAAAAGACGGTCGATACGTTGATGGATGAACGTTTAGAAGCTCGACTCATCGACGGGATCACCGAGCAAGTCGTCACGCGTTTGCCGATCGGGCAATTGTTGGATCGACCAGTCTCGTCGTATACCGAGTCCATCGAATCCCGTGTCGTCGATGAACTCGTGCCTCAAGGGGTCACCCTTGTCATTGAGCGCTTCACGAATCAAATGGAGACGATTATGGACCGCTTAAAAATCGATCAAATCGTACAGCAACAAGTCCAGTCGCTCGACACCTCGTACCTCGAAGAGATTGTTTTATCAATCTCGAAACGAGAGTTCCGGGCAATAACATGGCTTGGAGCGCTGTTAGGTGGTATGATTGGGTTGATTCAAGGGTTAATTGCCATTTTATGATGAGCTCGACCCTAATAGCATTTAGGAGGACGTTACATGTCACAAACAAACTTGTACGACCAAGCTTACCAATTGGAGAAAGCACTTCGCGATTCTGAAGAGTTCACAACACTCTCTTCTTTATACGATCGTGTCAATGCGGATGCGGAAGCGAACCAGTTGTTCGCTGACTTCCGTAACATCCAAATGACGCTTCAACAAAAGCAAATGCAAGGAGAAGAAATCTCTGAGCAGGAAATGATGGATGCGCAAACGAAAATGATGAGCGTTCAACAGAACGAATTGATCATGGAGCTCATGCAAGAAGAGCAACGCATGCACCAGCTCGTTACAGAAGTAACGAAAATCATCATGAAACCACTTGAAGAGCTTTACGCGCCGATGGTGAATGAAAACGAAGTTCAATAAGATGTGAGAAGCGGATGGCGATTGAGCCATCCGTTTTTTTGTTGATGAGATTGTCACAAGATTGAGGTAAGCGTTTTCATAGAGGGTTTATAATGAAAGTAGAATGATGGGGAAAGGGTGAACTGGCATGTGGACCGTGCTCATTCTATTCGGAATGATTCTCTTTTTCATAACAGGTTGGCTCCGAGCAGACTTGGTCGCATTGATCGGTCTTTTAAGTCTCGTTCTAACCAATCAATTGACGCCGGGTGAGGCGATGGCGGGATTCTCAAATTCAGTCGTCTTGATGATTGCTGGACTATTCATCGTCGGAGCAGGGTTGTTTCATTCCGGTTTAGCGGAACGATTGTCTTCTGCACTCATCCCGTATGCGAACGGAAGTGAGACACGACTCTTTTATTTGTTCATGTTGACCGTCGCCTTGCTTTCAAGCGTCATGTCGAACACAGGGACGGTCGCATTGCTCATTCCTGTCGTCATGGCGATGTCCCGACAAATCAAACGATCCGCAAAGACGTATCTGATGCCGCTTGCTTTCTTCTCGAGCATCGGAGGGACGATGACATTGATTGGGACACCGCCGAACCTTGTCGCAGCTGAATCGCTACGAGGTCTGATTGATGTGCCGATCGGCTTCTTTTCTTTGTTCCCAATCGGTGCGGTCGTGATGATTGTCGGCTTGTTCTATTTTCGCCTCGTCGGAAATCGCTTGCTCGAAGATAATCGTTCAAGGGAATGGGATGGAGGCGGTGCAACCGAGACGATCAACCCGAACGTGTATGTCCTGTCGATTGACGAGGTACATCCGTTGATTGGCAAACGACTAAGTGAATTGAAATGGTCGCGTGACGGTATCATCGTATTAAAGGAACGAGTGAAAGGAATAGGAAAGCCATACGAAACTGCTCGCGCTGACACCGTATTGCGTGCCGGGTCGATCCTCGTCAGTGGGGATGAGCAGCCAGTCCGTTCTCTCTCGGAACAACAACACATTCCGTTTCAGCAGGTTGAGGCAACAAACGTCTATGACAAGACCGGTGGCATCGTCATGTTCACGATTCCAGGGTCGAGTCAACTTGTAGGGAGATGTCTTCATGAGACCCAGTTACGGAATGAGTTTCATGTGAACGTTTTGCGTGTCATCCGCCCACAAGAAGAAATTGCACAAGTACACCTGAAAGATACGCCGCTAAAACAAGGGGACTTGTTGATGGTACAAGGGAAATGGGACGATTTAGAGCGAGTTGAACAAGAGGCACGACTGCTCCTCTCGAACGAGCGGGTGACGGATGTAGCGAATCGGACGGTGTCGAGTCATCATCAACTTGCGGCAGGTGTGATCATGGTTATGATGATGACGTTGTTCGTGTTTGAATGGGTTGATCCGACCGTTGCGGTTTGGCTGGCGGCACTTGCGATGGTGATGAGCGGAGCCGTGCGCCACCTAGACATTGCGTATCAATCGATTCAATGGTCTTCACTCGTCTTGATTGCCGCGATGATCCCGATAGGAACGGCGCTTGAGAAGGCGGGGATCATGGCGTGGCTTGTAGACTGGATTGGGCGGTCGTTCGCGGGCTTTGGGCCAGCCTGGGTCCTCGTCGTTTTATTTCTTGCGACGATGGTCCTCAGTCAAATCATCTCGAACACCGCGACTGCTATCTTGTTCATTCCGCTAGCCATCGCTCTATCGGAATCCATGGCGGTCAGTCCAGTCCCGTTCGTCATCGCTGTCGCCATTTCAGCATCCCTTGCTTTCATAACACCGTTCGGTTCTCCGACAAACGCGATGGTGTTTAGTGTAGGAGGCTATCGATTCATAGATTTCGTCAAAGTCGGTGTGCCGTTGCAACTACTCACCGGCATCGTCGGAATTCTCATGATTCTTCTTCTCTTTCCATTCTAACGTTGTGTTGAATAGAGAAAGGCAGACCGTTTATGTCGGTCTGCCTTGTCTTAGGATGCTGTTCCTTTTAATTTCCCCGGTAATTTGCAACGTTCGAAATAGATGAGTTGTCCCCGGCGAACGATGCGTGCTCCTTTATGTTCATGCCCTGCTGCTCGAAGCATGTCGAGCCCTTGCTGTTTGGCTGATTGATCATCGCTTGCTTCGAACATTTCGTTCAACACGAGCGTGCCATCATTCTCGAATCCTGTCACCGTGTATGTCTCCATTCACACGACCCCCTTTTTCTCTATTTTAATGAATGGTCATTCATTCTTCAAGAGAAGGTTTCGTCAGTTCGTCAAATGTCAGTTGCCGTGTGGATTCAGTTCGAGGAATCAAGTCCGATACGGTCAGTCCAATCAAGCGGACGGGCTCGGTGACATTCATCTCATCGAAGAGGCGTCTTGCCAGTCGTCGAATCTCATCATGGTCATGCGTCGGATGATTCAATTTGATTTGATGACTTCTGGCTTGAAACTCGCTCGTCTTTAATTTGATCGTGACGGTTTGGCAACTTAATTCGCGGCGATCGAGCTGACGCAACACGTCCTCCATTTCGGGAATGACTCGTTCAAATACTTCTTCGGGGTCGTCGATATCAAACGCAAACGTCGTTTCAGACCCGATTGACTTACGCTCGCGCGTGGCGACGACAGGACGAGTGTCTCGTCCATGTGCTAGTTCATACAGTTGTTGCCCGCGATCATGTCCAAAGATGGCCTTCAGTTGTTCGGGACGAGCTTGTTGAAGGTCACCGATTGTATGATAGCCACTTTTATTAAGCGTTTGGGCGGTCACTTTCCCGACACCGTGCATTGCTTCGATAGAGAGGGGAGAGAGAAAATCAGCGACTTTCTCAGGTGAGACGACGGTAAGGCCGTTCGGCTTCTCAAAACCGGACGCGATTTTTGCGACAAACTTTGAAGGCGCGACGCCAGCGGATGCTGTGAGACCGGTACGGCGTTTAATCTCTCCTAGAATATAACGGGCAATATACGGACCCGATGTGCTCAACAGCGTATTTTCGGTCACGTCTAAATAGGCTTCGTCAAGGGATAACGGTTCGACGAGAGGAGTAACCGACTTAAAGATGTCCATGACCTGCGCGCTGACTTGTCGATAGGCTTGAAATCGTGGTTTGACAAACGTGGCGTGCGGACACAAGGTAAAAGCGCGACGTGATGACATCGCGCTGTGTACGCCGTACTTCCTCGCTTCATATGAACAAGTGGCAACGACTCCACGACTGTGAGGTGGTCCACCGACGATGACAGGTTTCCCACGTAAATTTGGACGATCCCGTTGTTCGACGGAGGCATAAAAGGCATCCATGTCCACATGAATGATGAGTCGTTCCATAACATCACCTTTCCTGTGCAAATCTCTTTTCTTTATTATAACGAACTTTTGTTCGTTTTTTTAGAATTTTGTTTCGCTTTATTCTTCGATGAAGTAGTTTGATTCGGGAATTGTAACAATGACCCAATCCAATTCTTCCGTTTCAACCATACTTGAATGATAAGAGTGAAGAATAGAATCATCAACCAGGCGAACGCGTAACCGAACGGCCAATCCAGTTCAGGCATCTCTTTAAAGTTCATTCCCCATACGGCACCGAACGCGACGACAGGGGTCGTGAGTGCCGTGAAGACGGTGAGTGCCTTCATGATTTCATTTCCCCGAAAGTTAGAAAGTGTCGAGGCGAGGTCTGTCATCGCGATGACGTCACCTTGATAGTGATTGATGAGCGTCAATAGTCGACTGACTCGATAATCCGCGAGTTGATAAGGTCTCAACGTTTGTAGGTCGATATCGAGAAAGGCCTCACGTCCTGCCATGACGAGTTCTTTATAAGGGGTGACCGTATCGGACCACCGTTCGATTTCACTCCGAAGACCAAAGATTTCATTCATGAACGTGGCAGGGACTTGTCCTGCCATTTCTCGCTGTGCCACGAGAAGTCGTTCTTCGAATTCATCGATTCCGTGAAAGTAATTGTTCATCCGTTCGGCAAGCAACTCATAGAACGCTTCAATCGGTGAGTTGCAGTCTTTCGCAAGGACCGATTCATGATGCAAATCGTCAAATCCGATCGTCCATAAAAAATCAGGACCGATAAAATAGTGCCCGATTTTCTGAGGCTCACGTTCTAACTGCTCGTAGTCGAGTGTGAGTGACCCGTACATATAACCATCCTCGACCACAATTTTTG
Source organism: Exiguobacterium sp. NPDC077395 (assembly GCF_050269125.1). Lineage (NCBI taxonomy): Bacteria > Bacillati > Bacillota > Bacilli > Caryophanales > Exiguobacterium > Exiguobacterium sp. NPDC077395. Next base: position 2,015,092 of record NZ_JBNNHU010000001.1, on the reverse strand, counting down.
TGACGCTTGCGGTCGTCAACTGCTCGAGCCAATACGTATAGGCCGGTGCATATTTAGAATCTACTTCCACATAATCCTCGGGGCGCGTGTACCAATCCCATTCCATCGTCTATTCCTCCAATTCGCTATAGTAGTAGTATTCCCAAATTGTCAGGAATGTTGGCATCTGTCGCAAAGTTTCGATAAGATGAAGGTACTGAATAAGAGAGAGGTGCTTTCATTGACGACAAAAATCGGTCAGCTCAAAGTGGGCGACACGCTAGACCAATATGTCATGATCAAACAATCGTATAAGGGACTTGCCGGGAACGGAAAGCCTTATTTAACATTAATCCTTTGCGACGAGAGTGGAGAAATTGAAACGAAGTTATGGGATAGTTCGGATACCGAAAAGTATGCGACGAAAAAAATCGTCCATGCGGCGGGTGAAGTGATGGACTATCGTGGACGGACGCAATTGAAGTTGAAGCAAATTTCAATCATCGAGCAAGAAGTCGATATTGCCCCGTACGTTCGCTCGGCGCCGATTCCGAAGTCGGAACTTGAAACGACCATCCGTGAGTTCATCGCGTCCCTGAAACACGATGACATTCGTCGTCTCGTTGAAGAAATCGTCAATCGTCATGAAGAGGCATACTTCACGTATCCGGCTGCTGTGCGACATCATCACGCGGTCTATTCCGGACTCGCATTCCACGTCATGTCGATGCTGAAGCTTGCGGACACGATGTGTGACCTGTATCCATCGTTGAACCGAGACCTGTTGATTGCCGGTGTGATCTTACACGACTTGGCGAAAGTCATCGAGTTGTCGGATGCAATCACACCAGAATACACGCTTGAAGGCAAGTTGCTCGGCCATCTCTCACTCATGGCATCTGAAGTAGAAGTCGTGTCACGTGAGCTCGGGACGGACCGAGAAGTGACGACGTTGTTGCAACATCTCGTCTTAAGCCATCATGGGAAACCGGAATGGGGGTCGGCGAATACGCCACAACTCCCTGAAGCGGAGATGCTGTTTTTCATCGACAACATCGATGCGCGGATGAACATGTTCGAGAAAGCGTATGAAGGCGTCGAGCCGGGTACGTTCACGGAGCGTGTCATGGCACTCGATAACCGTGCTTTCTATCGTCCAAAGTTATAATATGTCCATAAAAAAATGGCGCTCCATTACGGAGTGCCATTTTTGTCTTATTGTTCAGTCGACTCTTCAGAAGACTCGTCTGCGTTTTTGATTGCTTCTTTGACAGCGTCAAATTGTTGCTCTGCTTTTGCATCTTTTACGTCAACGTTGTATTTTTCAATCAACTCCGCGTAAATTTTGTTTGCATCGACAGAAGCTGATTTTTCTGTTGCCAACTCTTCACGAATACGGTCTTTCTCGTCTTCGAGTTTCAAGTCTTTCTCTTTACGGTCTGTTACTTTAATGACGTGGAAACCGAATTGCGATTGGATTGGCTCAGAGACTTTTCCGACGACGTCCTCTTTGAATGCATATTCTTCGAATTCAGGTACCATCGTGCCTGTAGAGAAGTAACCGAGTTCCCCACCTTGCTCACCAGAACCTGTGTCTGTTGATTTTTCTTTCGCGAGTTCAGCGAAGTCTGCACCGTCATTCAACTGTTTGATGATGTCCTGTGCTTCTTCTTCTGATTCGACGAGGATGTGGCTAGCTTCCACTTCCACGTTTTCTTTAGCGAACTGTGCTTCGACTTCTTCATCCGTCACGTCGACAAGTTCAGATTTAGCTGCGTCGACAAGCATTTGTCCGCGAAGCGCTTCTTTGAATTCTTCTGTGCCGCTCATGCCGGCTTGTTGAATCGCTTGTTCGAATTCTTCTTTTGAGTTGAATTGTTCTTCTGTCTTGCTGAACTCTTCATCTACTTTTTCTTGCTCGACTTGGTCACCATACTCTTTTTCAAGAAGTGCATTCATCGTCTCTTGGAATGCGAGTTGTGGCACCATGCGGTCGTAACTCATGTCCGCGATTTCACCGCGTGTGATTTCGCCGCCTTTATATGTGACGACTGCTGAATTATCTGATTCTCCGCCGCCTGCGCTTGTTGCTGCGTATGTGCCGCCAGCACCGATGATCAGTGCAAGTGCAGATGCACCGACGAGAGCGCCGGTTGAGAATTTTTTATCTTGCTTTTTTGGTTCGTTTGTCATTCCGTTTGACATGTATTCCACCCCTAATAATTCTTTAAAGTTTCTAAGTCCGACTATATCACATTTTCCTAATCATGACAGCTGTTCTCTTGTCTGTACAGTATCATAGCACACAATCCTGTCGTATAATGATGTAATAGAATGTGAAATGATGGGGTGAGGGTAGTGTCACTAGAAGAGAAGGTCGAGCATTTATCATATCAGATGAAGATCTTACTCGAGATTGTCGATTGGACGGACCGTCCGTTTGAATATGAAGTGATTCGAGCGAACTTGACAAAGCAGGACGTAGAGGCGTTTTATCAGTTGCTTGATGATATTCGGGCACGACAAAACGAGCAAATGCGCTATGGGTTTACGTCCATAGAACCGTTGCTCGTCCATTTTGTGGGTATGTTAGATTCAAGGCTCGACGTTAAAACGATTCTTGGGGCATGCGTCCGTCAAGGAATCGAGTTAGACGTCACAGAGCCACTCTATCGGCAGGTTAGGCTTCTTGACTGAGTTCATCCTCATCAGGACGTCTGCCTGCCTCTTCTGTGATCATTTTTGATGTTTCAGCAAAGATATCCATGAAGTTGTCCCCATATAAACGACGCACGATGGCCGTCATGTCTGTTAAGTCAGGGAACTTGCCATAGAGTTCTTGGAGCGGAAGTGAAGCGCGGAATACGCCGTTTCCTTCTGGATCAAACGCGTGAATCGTTTCAAGCAACAACGATTCTCCTTCAGGTGTCAATTGGACATACGTGTTTCGCTTGTCCGTCTCTTTTTTCGAAAACGTAAGTAATCCACGATCTTCTAACTTCTTCGAGAAGTTGAAAGCGGTCGAGACGTGCATGACGCCATATTTTGCAATTTCAGAGATCGATGCGCCGCCTAACGCGTGGGCAATCCATAAGATGTGGTGCTCATTGATGTTTAAATCAAATGGTTTAATCCAGTTTTGCCAATCTTTTTCGACGGTTTTCCACAAAGCCTTACTCAATTGAATGATTTTGTGGCTATAGAGCATGGCCTCAGGGCCAGTGAATTCTTTTTCGTGTTCCATTTCGATCCATCCTTTCCGGATAAAAAATCAAAAGTAATCGACGGACGATGACCTCAAACACTCATTGTGTTTGATTGGCAGTGTTGTCAGTCATAGCAGACTGTACGTTCGAGAGTTCCTGAAGGTTCCCTTGAATTCGCTCGACTGAAGGCTGAATGTCTTGTTGATAGCGTTCGACTTCGGCTTTCACTTGATCAGTCAATTCTTTTCCTTGCAGTTTCCCTGCGGCGGCAACTTGCGATGCATGTTTCGCCACATTCCCAAATTGTTCTTTTAGCGTAGTGATTGTGGATGCTCGATGTTGTTGAGCAGCAGCATCGTTTGCGGTACCTCTCGCCAGTTTTTTAAACGTGGCAACTCCTAAAAATGCTAAAACAAAGCCGAAAGCAATCCAATCTCGACGTTGGCGACTCGACAAAACATTCCCCTCCTCAAGCTCGGATAATCCGAATTACATTCTTTTCATATTATTTTACCAAAAAAGAGTGATTAAAAACCTATATCGCAAATAAAATTTTTCAGAACATTCAATTTTGACCGAAAAATCATTTTATTTTAAAATACAGGTAAAGGAAGGTGATCCTCAGTGGAGAAAGCGAAGCGTTGGGTAGATGACATGCTTGACCTGTATCTCGCTGCGAAACGACTGGGAGATGACACTTGGGCCGACTCCATTATGAACACACTAGAGGCGGGGTATGAAGCGTCGAAACAAACAGAGCAGGCACGCGAAGAATCGATACGAGAAAAACGTATGCTTGAAATAGATACCCGTCTAACCGAATTACGAAAAGAATTTGAACAAGCGACATCTGTTAAGACACGTCAACAGTTATACGAAGTGGCAATCAAACTTCAGGTCGAGCGAGCGCAATTAGAAGAAGAACGGAAACGTCACCTTGATTCAATCAATCAATCATAAAAAACGAGACCCGTCATCGATTGACGGGTCTCGGTCTGTCTTAAACGTGTGATTGAATATTCGATGCGATGGTTGTGAGTTCTTCAGATGTGAACGCATCATTTTGTGTAATCCATTTTGCTCCGAATCCATCTTCGTGTCCGAAACGTGGAATTAAATGAATGTGGAAGTGATAGACCGTTTGTCCGGCAACTTCCTCAGCATTCGACAAGACGTTCATGCCGATTGCCCCTGTTTCGCGTTGAATGGCCTTTGCGATGGTCGGGACGCGTTTGAAGACGTCCGCTGCGACCTCTTCAGGTAGCTCGTAAACGTTTTTCGCATGATGTTTCGGAATGACGAGCGTGTGACCTTTTGTCACTTGCGAGAGGTCGAGGAAAGCGACGACCGCCTCATCTTCATATACCCGATACGACGGGATTTCTTGTTGAGCGATTTTGCAAAAGATACAGGTTGGATCGGTATGCATCTTCATTCCTCCATTCTAAAAGTCATTTCTGTTTCATCATACCACGGAAATTCAGGCGCAAGAACGATTGGAAGAGAGATTGATTCCTTTTATACTTGAAGTAAGCACTGAAGAAAGGAGGCGAAAAGATGTCGTATACAAGAAGTCGAAAGAAAGAACGTCATTCCAAAATGATTCTTCTATTATCTATTTTCACCATTTTAGTCGGAGCCATTGTCTTCTATATATATGGATACAAACCGGCGGCGGAGCAAGATAAGATTCACGTCGCATTTAAAGAGGCTTTATTAGAGGAAGACCGTGCTTTCTTTGAGGAAAAAGTAGAATATCAAGGCGAAACGTTAACACGTGCCGAGGCGCTGCGGTTTATGGGCTGGCTGAACGTTGAAAAATCCATTCGTGGCGATGCCATCGCCGAAGTCGCACAAGATCGTGCGAATCGGACGAAAGGCATGGAAGCGGAAGGGCTGTTTCGATTGATTGATACAGGTGAAGGGCGCTTTGGCTTTTCAGATTATCGGATTGAGTTATTGCCACAACGAATCGATGTCACTTCAGACGTACCGTTGACGAATATTTGGGTCGATGGGCAGCGCGTCGGTCGGATTGATGAAGCGAACGGACGATTCACGTTCGAGAAGATGCCAGGAAGTTATGATGTGAAGGCGGTCGCCGTCGCGAATGGTGAGACGGTGTCCGAAACAGAGACGATTCAATTAACATCTCCTGAATCGATCGAGTATGCATTGATGCCGGAATCGAGTGAAGCGATTGCGGGACAGTTCGATTTGAAGCGGGCAGAGTTGATTGAGATCGAAGTAGAAGCGCAAACCGGTCATCCGTTAGAAACGATTGATTCGTTGATTGGACAATCGGAAGGAAAGGTTCAGGAAACGTTAGGCGAACCAGATGGGAAACGTGATGGGAAATGGGATTATGAACGTTTGACTGTCGTGTTTGAAAAGGGAGACGTGCAGTCAGTTTTAATCGATCTTGATAAACGACCAGACGACTTGGTTGCATTACTCGGCGAACCAAAAGAAAAGACAGAACACAAACTCGGAACAGAGTGGGATTACGGTCAATCCTTCTTCGAATCGTTCTTCACGTTCTTTGGTCTTGAAACGGAGAAGCAGTTTATTGAAAAAAATGACGCGATGTATTTATTGATTCAATGAAAAAAGAGGGACATTCCATTTTGGAAGCCCCTCCTGTACATAAATGATTACTTTTTACGCATTGATTTCATGACGAACGATACGATCAAGATAAGGATAATCGCACCGATAAGAGCTGGGATAATCGCGATATCCGCTACGATTGGTCCGAAATCACCGAAGATGAGTCCACCCAACCAAGCACCGATGATCCCCGCGATGATGTTACCGATGATTCCACCTGGTACGTCTTTACCTAGAATTAATCCTGCTAACCAACCGATGATACCCCCGATAATCAAATAAAGAATAAACCCCATCATTCATTTCTCCTTCCTCTGTTTGCCCATTGTTCTTTTCAACGATTTTGTGGAACAATGGGAGTATTGATGTTTTATTTTAAAATGCCTTACAGTTCAGATTATTCCCATGTGACAACATTTAAAACATATACCACGAAAAAAAGTTGAAAATGAAAGGTGTGGTTTTCATGCTGCACGTCGATCGATTGAACGGCGGATATATCGGTAAACAAGTTTTGCATGACGTTTCGTTTGAAGTGAACAAAGGAGAACTCGTTGGGTTAATAGGGCTAAATGGAGCTGGTAAATCGACGACGATCAAACACATTTTGGGTCTGTTGTCACCACTATCCGGAAAAATCGAAATTGATGGAGAAACATTAGAATCTTCAGAAAAAAGGTATCGTAAGAAAGTAAGTTACATACCGGAGACACCGATTTTATACGAGACGTTAACCTTACAAGAACACATTGAGTTGATGGGGAAAGCATATGACGTAAGTCCTGAAGAATTGACCGAACGGACAAATCGCTTAGCGAAAGAAATGCGAATGGAAAAACAGCTCACATGGTTCCCGTCCGTCTTTTCGAAAGGGATGCGTCAAAAGGCGATGATCTTATGTGCGCTCGTGACGAAGACACCGCTCCTCATCGTCGATGAGCCGTTCGTTGGTCTCGATCCATTAGCGATTCGTCAGTTGCTGCAACTCTTTGATGAGTACAAACAAGACTGTGCGATTTTGATGTCGACCCATATTCTTGAGACTGCGGAGCGGCATTGCGACCGTTTCGTCTTCCTTCATCAAGGTGTCGTCATTGCGAACGGAACGGCCGCACAGTTGCGAGACAAGTATCAATTGTCACCTGATGCGACACTCGATGACATTTATGTAGAGGCGATTGCGTCGGAGGAACGGTCGTCATGAATCGATTTACTTCAAGACTCGGCAATTGGATGGAAGAGGTCGTCAAATATAGTCGCTACGTCGCAAACGGCGGACTCTTGTTCACACTCTACTTCACTTTGATTTACGGGGCATTCGTCTACAACAACTTTTTAGAACGTATTGATGGGACGTTTCCGGGGGTGTGGATTGCCGCAGCGGTTCTCATTCTCATCCCGCTCGGTCATCGTCCGAGAACGTTTATCCAAGAGGCGGATCAAGTGTTCCTCCTCCCGGAACTAGGGACGATTCGTTCCTATATGATAGGTGTGCGCTTGTTCAATATCGGATTTGCGACAATCCGTGCACTTCTCGTCTTACTCATTTTATTGCCGCTTCTCGTGCGGACGGAGAGCTATACGGGAATTGAGGTATTATCGTTCGTTGTCACGATGATGTTACTTTCGGCTGCAGGTCGATTGGCAAAAGTGGAAGGGGTACGCGAATGGCTCATCATCCCGTTCGCGCTCGTGAGCGGCGCATGTCTTCTAATGGATTGGACAGAGTGGGCGTGGGTGCCCGCGTTCATGCCGTTCATTTTCTTACATGTAAAACGAAACGAACGAATCCCACTCTTACACTGGTTGGCGCTTGAGGAGAAGAGTCGGGCTCAGTTTGAACGAGTCATCAGCTGGTTCGTCGACTTGCCGACCTTGAAAGAAGAAGTGCGGGAACGACGACTTCTGACGAAGCTGCTCGAAAAACGAGTGCTCCAACGCGTCGATGCGTCCCGTTACGTGTACGGTCTTCGGATTATTCGTTCGAACGACTCCCTCGACCTGATTCTTCGATTGACGGCGGTGGCGCTCATCGTCATGTGGATGTCAGGCGGTTGGTATGTCGGATTCGTCACACCACTATTCGTAGGGTTGACGGCGTTACAGCTCGTTCCATTGTTTAAACGGTTAGAGGCGATTTCCATCGTGTCTTGGTTACCAATCACCCGTCAAGAACGGATCGAAGGCTATTCGTGGTGGGCGATGCGGTTACTCATCGTGCAATCCATCGTGCTCGTGCTCGCCTCGGTTGGATTTGGTGCGACATGGGACGCGGCAGTCGGGCTGATTTTATCCATCGTGGTCATTCGTTATTATTTAAGACGGTTGACATGAAAAAAGAAGGACATCCGATTCTGGATGTCCTTCTCGCGTGATTGACGTTATTTCTTAGGAGACATGACCGATACGCTCGAACCGAGAATCTTCGGAAGGCGTCCTGGTTTCTCTGTTGTTTCTTCGACTTCACCATATGCTGATACACCATGCTCTGCGATATCGAGACCGACATCTTCTTGTTCTTCCGTGACACGAAGTCCGATTGTGACGTCAAGGAGTTTCAAGAAAGCATAGCTTCCGCCACCGGCGATGACCATGGCGATCAATACACCGAGTGTCTGAACGCCGAGTTGTGTCAATCCGCCGCCGTAGAAGAGACCGGCAGAACCGATACCTGTAATTTCGACGAGTCGAGGAGAAGCGAAGAAGCCAAGTGCGAGTGTCCCGATGATCCCAGCGACCCCGTGTACAGAGAAGGCGCAGAGTGGGTCATCCACATATTTTGCCATCAAGATGCTCGTTCCGTATGTTGCGATTGATGCGAGGGCACCGATGACGACTGCTGCCCAAGGCTCTACAAACGCACAAGCTGCTGTGATGGCAACGAGTGCTCCGAGAACACCGTTGACGATCGTTGGAATGTCCGCCGTTTTACGGTGGAGCATGACGATGGCAAGGGCACCGAGCGCACCAGCTGCTGTTGCGAGCATTGTTGTCAACGCCACGTAACCGAAGAATCCGTCAGCGACCGACATCGTCGAACCAGCATTGAATCCGAACCAGCAAAGCCAGAGTACGAGACCGCCAACGACCGTCAAGACGTGGTTGTGACCAGCGAGTGATTCCGTCTTGCGACGTGGTTTCAGGATGATGGTCGCCATGAGAGCTGCCATCCCACCTTGAAGGTGAACGACCGCCGAACCTGCGAAGTCTTGCATCCCCATCGATCCAAGCATTCCGCCGGCCCATACTGAGCGTGCAACGATTGGGTAGAGGATGGCAACGAAGAAGATACCGAAGAGAACGTAGGCAGAAAGCTTAGCCCGTTCCGCAAACCCACCCCAAGCGATAGCGAGGGATACCGCAACGAATGATAACTGGAATAAGAATTTGATGTCGATTGATACGTTCGCCCAATCGAGGCTTGTGAACGATCCGCTTAAGAAGAATCCTTCTGTTCCAAACCAAGTCGTTCCGTCACCGAATGAGAGGCCGAATCCGACCGCCCAAAAAGCGAGTGCCGCCACAGAGAGGCTGATAATTTGTTTGACCGCGACGTGACCGGCGTTCTTCGCCCGAAGCGTCCCTGTCTCGAGTAATCCGAAACCTAATTGCATCGTCAATACGAGCAATGCAGCGATGAGTACATACAGCGTGTCCATATAATAGAGAATGTCTTCCATGTTCATGCCCTCCTTTTTCTTAGGTGCTTTCCAAAAGTTGACTTCAGTTTAAAACGAAAATTTGATGTTGGATTGCATTTTGTCAGATTATCTGACATAGTTTTTTTATTAAGGAGGGCGAGGGTGAATGGACTATAAATCGAAGAAAGTAATCGGGATGGGCGTCGTGACTGAGTTGACGGGACTTTCTGAGCGTCAGGTCCGTTATTATGAAGAAAAAGGTCTCGTCTTTCCTGAACGCACGAAAGGCGGTTCGCGTAAATATTCTTTCCATGACGTGGAGCGTTTGGTCGAAGTTGCGACCAAGCTAGAAGATGGGTGGCGAATTCAAGATATTAAAGAACGCGAGCGTCGATTGTCGGCGAAGCAGCGTGACGATTTGATTCGCGGTCAGTTGAATTCGGCTTTCCGAACTTTTCCGACAAAAAAATGACACAAAGAAAACACAATGAAAATGCTTCACATTAGCATAATTCTAATTAATTTCTGTATAATGTTTTTGAGTTCACAAACACGAGAATAAAGAGTGTAGGAGAAATTTAGAGGGGAATGACGCGACGTATGAACGATACTATTTTAAAAGCGTTTAAAGGAGAGGCGACGGACTATGTACCTGTATGGTATATGCGCCAAGCCGGACGCTATCAACCGGAATATCGAGAGATTAAAAAGACGAGGTCACTATTCGAGATCACGCATGATCCTGAACTTTGTGCATATGTCACGGAACTTCCGGTGAAACAACTCGGAGTCGACGCGGCCATTCTATATAAAGACATCATGACGCCACTTCCGTCGATGGGAGTGGATGTCGAGATTAAGAGCGGGATCGGACCGGTCATCGACAACCCATATCGAACGATGGAAGATGTGGAACGCTTAAAGCCGTTAAACCCAGATGATATCTCATACGTCTTCGACACGATTCGTTTACTTCGGGAACGATTAGAAGTACCGCTCATCGGCTTTTCAGGGGCGCCGTTCACATTGGCGAGCTACATGATCGAAGGTGGTCCATCACGGAACTACCATCTCACGAAAGCGCTCATGTATGCAGAACCGGATGTATGGAATGCGTTGATGGAAAAACTCGGTGACATGGTCATCACGTATGCGAAGGCGCAAGCGGATGCTGGCATTCAGGCGTTCCAATTGTTTGATTCGTGGGTCGGGACGCTCAGCCGTAAAGACTACGCGCGTTACATCAAGCCGACGACGGAACGTATTTTCAAAGAATTACGTTCTCTTGACATCCCGCTCATCATGCATGGAGTCGGAGCGAGTCATCAAATCGAAGAATGGCACGACCTTCCACTTGATGTGGTCGGACTCGATTGGCGTCTATCGGTACAAGAAGCGCGCGACCGCGGGATCACAAAGGCTGTCCAAGGAAACTTGGACCCATCGTTCTTACTGGCACCGTGGCCGGTCATCGAAGAGAAGGTAAAAGAAATTTTGGATGAAGGAATGAAGCAGCCAGGATACGTCTTCAACTTGGGACATGGGGTTTTCCCAGAAGTCGATCCAGCCGTACTCGTCAAATTGACGGCATTCATTCACGATTACTCACGCGAAAAAATGGGAGGCAATGAATCATGAAAACAGTCGGACTACTTGTCATGGCGTACGGGACACCGTACAAGCCGGAAGATATCGAACGCTACTACACGCACATTCGGTACGGACGTAAACCATCGCCGGAAGCGCTCCAAGATTTGACGGAACGCTATGAAGCGATTGGCGGCGTATCTCCGCTCGCAAAAATCACGATCGATCAAGCGGAGACGCTTCGTGACATCTTGAATGAGCGCCATGTAGGTGAAATCGAGTTCAAACTGTATATCGGATTGAAGCATATCGAACCGTTCGTAGAAGATGCGGTCGCGCAAATGGCGAACGACGGCATCAAAGAAGCGGTATCCGTCGTCTTGGCACCTCATTACTCGTCATATAGCGTCAAGTCATATAACGGTCGTGCCCATGAAGAAGCAGCGAAGTATGGCATTGACATCCGTTCAGTCGACTCATGGTATGACGAGCCAAAGTTTATCAATTGGTGGGCAGAGGCGATCAAAGAGACGTTCGCGAACTTGCCTGTACCGGCTGAAAAAGCATGTCTCATCGTATCAGCACATAGTCTTCCTGAAAAGATCTTGGCTGGGGGCGACCCGTATCCAGATCAATTGAAAGAGACGGCAGACAAAATCGCTCAGGCGACAGGTGTACCAAACGTTGAAGTCGGTTGGCAGTCAGAAGGAAATACACCGGATCCATGGATTGGACCGGACGTGCAAGATTTGACGGCTGAACTTTATGAAAAACATGGCTACGAAGCGTTCGTCTACACGCCGGTTGGCTTTGTCGCAGACCATCTCGAAGTATTGTTCGACAACGATGTCGAATGTAAAGTCGTCTGTGACCGCCTTGGTGTCCACTACGCACGTCCAGCTATGCCAAATGCAGAGCGAAGCTTCATCGAAGCCATCGCGGATCGAATGGAAAGCGTGATTGTGCATCATGCGTAATTTTACGATTGTCGGTGGTGGGATCACAGGTCTCACCGCCGCTTTTTATGCGGAGCGTTATTTGCCGGAAGACGTATCAATCACATTGCTCGAGGCGACAGACCGTCTCGGTGGGAAGATTGACACGTATGAGACGGGCGAGTTTGCGGTTGAACGCGGACCAGATTCGTACGTTTTTCGAAAGACAGCCATGACAGAATTGATTGAAGACGTCGGTTTAGGTGATGAACTCGTTCGAAACGGCGTCGGACAGGCTTACGTTCTCCATCGTGATGGACTCCATCCAATTCCAAAGCAGACAGTGATGGGAATTCCGCTTGACGTCAACGCGTTTCGTGAGACGACGTTGCTCTCGGAAGAAGAGCACGAAGACTTGAAACAGATGTTACTGACACCACCTGATGTAGAAGCGCCAGATTCGGACGTTTCCCTTGGTCTTTACCTTCGTGAACGTGTCGGGGATCCGATTGTCGACCGCTTGATCGAACCGTTGCTCTCTGGCATCTACGCCGGGGACATCGATCAAATGAGTGCGATGTCGACTTTCCCACAGTTCATCGAGGGAGAAAAGAAATACGGGAACTTGTATGAAGGGATGCGTCATCTACGTCCCGAACAACGGGTCGCTGAGGTCGGGGCGAAAAAAGTAGGGCAGTTTGCCTCATTAAAAAGAGGACTCAAATCGCTCACGGATCGTCTGGCCGAACGATTGGAACGGACGGAGATTGTATTGAACTGTGCCGTCGAACAAGTGTCCGAGCGCGAGGACGGGTATCGGTTATTTACGAATCGTGGAGATATCGACACGGATCATCTCGTATTGACGGTCCCACCACGCCTCATTCGTCAGTTCCTCCCGAAAGTCGATAGTGACTTTTTGGCGGATATGAAACCACATGCGACGGCGACTTGCTCGCTTGTCTTTAAAGAAGAAGATATCGAGCTCCCATTCGTCGGGACGGGATTTGTGACGAGTCAGGAAGCAGATGTGACGATTACGGCTTGTACGTTCATCGACCAGAAATGGCCACATGCCGTGCCGGAAGGGTATCACGTCCTCCGTGTCTTTTTAGGTCGTCCGGGGGCAGATGACATCGTGGAAGCGTCCGATGAAGAAATTATCGAGACAGCGTTGCATGATCTTCGAGGTCTCATGCAAATTCACCGTAATCCGATTCAGACAGTCGTCAGTCGACTTCGTGACGGACTGCCGCCGTATGCCGTTTTTCATGCGGACCGCGTCAAAGCGCTCCGTGCCGAGATGAGCCGGGTATATCCTGGAGTCATTCTGGCTGGAATCGCCTATGACGGAATCGGGATGCCGGACTGTGTGAAGAGTGTGCGGGAACAAGTGAAGGCATTGCGTGAAAAAAATTGAGATTTGATGAAGGGAGGGTTCGGATTGTTCCGAATCTCTCTCTTTTTGTTATAGTTAGAAGCGAAAGAGAAAAGGAGTGATGGAAGATGGCAACGTATAAACTTTTTGTATCAGACATGGACGGTACGATTTTGCACAACCACACCAAGATTGCGAACGAGACGGCAGAAATCGTTCGTGAAGCAGAGGCAGCAGGCATTCGATTCGCAATTGCGACGGGGCGCAACTATGTGAATGCGAAACAAATCTTAGATGAGGTCGGCCTTTCTTGCCCAATCGTATCGTCGAATGGGGGACGTGTGCTCGACACATCAGGAGAAGTCCTTCATGAGATCGACTTGACGATTGAAGAGGCACTTCAGGTCATCGAAGTCCTTCATCAAGACCATAAGTATGCGGACGTCTTTTACGAGATGTACACGGAAGCTGGGCTCGTGGCGAGCCGTGGCGACTTGATTGAAGCATCGATGAAAAACTTGAAAGCGAATGGTGACGACCGCTCGCTCGAGATGTATGAATTCTTTAAGAATCGCTATTACGTCAATGAAGATGTCAAGATTGTCGACGATATCGAGAGCTTCATTCGTGAGGAAGCAGGACGTGTCTATAAGTTCATCGCGTTCTCAAGCCATCTCGAGAAAATGACGGCGCTTTGGAAAGAAATCGAAGCACAAGTCGAAGGTGTGTACGTCACATCTTCAGGTAATGACAACATTGAAGTGATGGCGCACGGCGCAGATAAAGGGAACGGTGTGACGAAGCTCGCTGAACATTATGGCATCGATTTATCAGAAGTCGTTGTGATCGGCGATAACTTAAATGATGTACCGATGTTCAAAGTGGCTGGAAAAGGGATTGCGATGGGGAACAGCCATGAGGACTTGATTGCTATCAGCGACCACGTCACAGAGCGTCACGACGAGTATGGGGTGGCGAATGCCTTGAAACGAGTGATGACAGGTGAGTGGAAGTAAAAGATTTGTCGAGTCATCGTCTCGTCTCGTATAATACGAGTAACGAACATCCGACTAGGAGGAAATAGACTGTGAAATTTATTTTTAATCCAGATATCCGCGACCCGAAGCTTAACTTGGCGGTCGAAGAGTATATCTTAAAACATTTGAACGTAGACCATGAAGACTACTTCTTGTTTTATATCAACGGTCCATCGATTATCATCGGGAAAAACCAAAACACGTCTGAAGAGGTCAACTTGAAGTACATCGAAGAGAATGGCATCGATGTCGTACGTCGCCTCTCTGGTGGCGGTGCCGTCTATCACGATGAAGGAAACTTGAACTTCAGCTTCATCACAAAAGACGATGGCAACTCGTTCAATAACTATAAGAAGTTCACGCAACCGATTGTGGATGCGTTACGTAACCTCGGTGTCGAGGCGGAGCTAACAGGCCGTAACGATATTCAGGTCGGTGAACGTAAAATCAGCGGGAACGCACAATTCACGACGCGCGGACGCATGTTCAGCCACGGGACGCTCATGTTCAACTCGAACATTGAAGAAGTCGTCAACTCGCTCAACGTCTCGGAAGAGAAAATGCGTTCAAAAGGAATCAAGTCGGTCCGTAGCCGTGTGGCGAACATCACTGAATTTTTAGAGCGTGAGATGGAGATGGAACATTTCGTCGAAGCGTTGCTCCATTCGATTTACGATGGAGAGCAGCCAGAGCGTTACGTGCTTCGTGACGAGGATTGGGAAATTGTCCACGATATTTCGAAAGAGCGTTATGCGAACTGGGACTGGAACTTCGGGAAATCGCCGAAGTTTGATGTCGAGTCGAAACGTCGCTTCCCAATCGGGACGATCGATGTCCGCTTGAACGTCAACAAAGGGACGATCACTGAGGCGAAGATTTACGGTGATTTCTTCGGTGTCGGTGACATCCAAGATGTCGAGCAGGCGCTCGTCGGGACTCGTTTCGAACGTGCGGCCATCCGCGAGCAATTGATGCAACTCGATCTGAAGCACTACTTCGGAAATGTTGAGCTTGAGGAATTGGTTGATTTGATTAGTTAAAAGTAAAAAGGTGTTTCGGGATGAATTTCCGAAACACCTTTTTGATGTGATTCAAGAAAGGTTAACTTATTTCTGCTTTAAGGATGTCTAGGTTTCTCTCATAAAAATCTATATTTTGTTCAAGTCCTCTACGGTTACACCACCCAATACTGTTAAAAGCATCAGTAAATCGATAAAACGGAAGAACGCGTTCGAGATCGATCAATGGTCGAATACTTGTGTAACCTTCTTGATAGGCTTCGTATAACTGTAAGTCATGACTCAGATAGTCCCGATAAATCTTAGTGAAATCGACTTCTGTTGAACCAAAACGAACGGTTTCAAAGTCAATCAAACTTGAGACTTCAGATGATGTGACGAGGATATTACCTGGTCTAAAATCCATATGTATAAAACTAGGTCCATCAGGTTCCGGGAGCTGCAGTTTCATTTTTTCAAAAGTATGAATGGCTTTGTTATATAATGATTCCTCCAACAAAGGCTTTGCATCTGTCGCAAAACTATAAAATTGACGATCTAGAAATTGCGGCCACTCTTGAAAAACATTTTCGATATATGTGATTTTTTGATTAGTTGGTGGTGGAATGGAATGCATCTTAGCGTGCACTTCTCCCACCTGAAAAGCGATTGTGGCCGATGAATCTACGGAAAGTTGTACACCGGTTGATTCTTTCAAGAGCAGGGCACCGCTTGAATGTTCATCACCGGTCCAAAAGTCTAGCAATGTCGGAATTGGAATGTGAGCTTTTAAAAGTCGGTAAGCTTTAAGTTCACGAAATAATTTCACTTTCGAGAATGGGATTTTGATATAGACAGTCTCACTATTAGCTTGCACACACCGATAAACAGTTGAACTAAATGAATTTTCAACAGGAGCGGAATGTTGAATGTCCAAATCAAAAATATGGATAAGTTTTTCGAGCAATGTTCTCCCCCCTCAACACAAAAATCTATACATCTGACTAAAATACTTCACTCCAAAGTATAGCACCAGATTGTAGATGTTTGGCAGTTTCGTGAACGATGATGCTACGGATTGCACCTAGAAAAAATAAGGCGTATCATAATTTATGCAAACGCTTTCGTAGAGGCTGATCAAAACAGGAGGAGTAACGATGTATCGAAAGCTCAGTGAATGGATGGATCCAAGTCGGATGTGGGTGACGGAACAAGCGACGTTTGAACGTGCGATGATGGCGGTAGGTCTTGAATTAGAACGAAAAGGCATGGTCAGTTCTTCATTTACGCGAGTTGTTCTCGATCAAGAATCGATTATTCCTTCCGGGGTAAGTGATGTCGCTGTGCCAGTTGCGGTCATTGATGTTCCCATCTCTATAGCGAAACGAGACGGCATTTCCCTGCTTCACCTGTTGAATCCGTGTGAAGTAAAAACCATCACGGGAGAAACGATTCAAGCGAAAGCGATTTTATTGATTACGGCTACGAATGAATCGAAAAAACAGGGCTATCATAAACTGATTGATGATTTGCTCATGGATGATGAGTCACTCCAAGCGCTCGTTCACGTTCAAAGCCGAACGGGATTATATCACTTACAGACGAACTTTTTGGAAGCGTTTTCTTATTGAAACATTTCATGTACAATAGAAGTAATTGAAAAGAGCGCGGACAACGTGCTCTTTTTTATGGCTCAAAAGTGAATCATCATTCATTTAAAGGGGGATTACCATGGCAAACTTAGTCAAGTCACTACAAGAAGTGGTGGCCGCTCACCCGCAAAAAGCAGCGTATGTGTTTGGGGAAGACACAGTGAGTTACGGACAGTTTTATGGGCAAGTCAAGGCGATGGCATCGACGCTTGAACAAAAAGGGATTGGACAAGGCGATCACGTCGCCCTTGTTCTCGGCAACAGCCCAGCGTTCTTGATCGCGTACTTCGCCGTGTTGTCACGTGGAGGGGTCGTCATTCCGATCAACCCTACATACACGCCTGATGAAATGGCCTACATTCTGCTTGATGGGGACGTCAAAGGGATTGTCGGATTGTCACCGCTCGTCGCGCAGGCAGAGCCGGCACTCTCGAAGTTGCCTCAGTTGAAACTCGTCATCTCTGTCCCTTATGCGGATGTACCGGCATTGAAGCGTGAAGGTGAAATTGAGTTTATCCCGTTCGCGGAAGCGTTCGCACAAGCGGAAGGAACGTTCATTGAAGTCGATGAAGAAGAGGTCGCCGTCATTCTCTATACGAGTGGAACGACTGGAAAACCAAAAGGTGCGTTATTGACCCACCGGAACCTGTTCTCGAATGCGCATTCGATTGGAGAGTATTTGGACATCACACCGGAAGACAAGGCGTTGGCGGCATTACCGATGTTCCATGTGTTCTGTTTGACGGTCATCGTCAACGCGCCACTCCTTCGTGGGGCTACGATTGTCATCTTACCGAAGTTCTCACCACAAGACGTATTCGACTTGGTGCCGAAGCATCGTGTGACATTGTTTGCGGGAGTACCGACGATGTACAACTTCTTGCTGCAGACGGCGATGAAAGTACCGGCCTATACGTCCGCGTTGAAACATGTCCGCGTGTTCGTCTCAGGAGGGGCAAGCTTACCGGTCCAACTGCTCGAGTCGTTTGAGCAGATGTTCGAATGTAAGATTCTCGAAGGCTATGGTCTGTCTGAGGCGTCACCGGTCACTTGCTTCAACCCGCTCCACGGCGAGCGAAAAGCGGGATCGATTGGACCTTCAATCGTTCATGTCGAAAACAAAGTCGTCGACGAGCTTGGGGAAGAAGTCGGCGTCGGTGAAGTCGGGGAATTGATCGTACGTGGACCGAACGTCATGAAAGGGTATTACAAGTTGCCGGAAGAGACGATGATGACGCTTCGCGACGGCTGGCTCTATACAGGAGATTTGGCTCGACGTGACGAGGACGGCTATTTCTATATCGTCGACCGGAAAAAGGATATGGTCATCGTAGGAGGTTATAACGTATACCCTCGTGAGGTAGAAGAAGTTCTATATCAACATCCTGATATTGTGGAAGCAGCCGTGATTGGTGTGCCGGATGCGGAGCAAGGGGAAGCGGTGAAAGCGTTCGTCGTCACGAAACATGAAGACGTGACAAAAGAGGATATTCGTGCGTACACACAAACAAAGTTGGCGAAATATAAGCAACCGACTTATATTGAAATCATCGAAGAGCTTCCGCGAAATACGACAGGTAAGATTTTACGAACCGTCTTGAAGAGCGAGGCATTCCAAAATAGTTGAGCAGAGAGGAGCGACTTCATGTCGTTCCTTTTTTTATCATTTCATTTGACACTGTTACGGGGTAGGGGTATATTGGTGGTGAGGTGATCAACATGGATGAATTTTTGCATGACCAACCACTCGTTCCGCGTGATGATGCTGAACGGGAGGCACTCGGAAAGCGTCTAAAACGAATCGAAGGACAAGTCCGGGGGATTCAAAAGATGGTCGAGAACGACCGCTATTGTGTAGACATTTTGACACAGACATCAGCCATTCAGGCCGCACTGAAGCAAGTCGAGATGCAACTGTTAGAACGTCATATGCGCAAGTGTTTGGTTCATGCAAGTGAGACGGAAAACATGGAACCTTACATTGATGAATTGATGACGACTGTCAGCCGCATCAAAAAATAAGGAGGGATTTCATGAAAACCGTTGAGTTATCCATACAAGGAATGACCTGTGCGGCTTGTTCGGCACGAATTGAAAAAGTGTTGAACAAGATGGACGGTGTCGAAGCGACGGTTAACCTGCCGCTCGAGACGGCAACCATTCGTGTCGATGAAGGCATTACAGAAGAAGAACTGATCGCCCGAATCGAAAAAATCGGATACGGAGCTGAACCAAAAGTGGAGATGGCGCCACCGCATGACTTACGTCCATTACAGCGGAAAGTCATCATCTCTGCTTTATTGTCGGCACCTTTACTCCTCGTGATGTTGACGCATATACCAGGACTCGGATTTCATGCACCGTGGCTGATGAACCCGTGGTGGCAACTCGCTCTTGCCACACCCGTCCAGTTTTGGATTGGGGCACAGTTTTATCAAGGGGCCTATAAGAGCTTGAAGAGCGGTTCGGCGAACATGGATGTACTCGTCGCGACGGGAACGTCGGCCGCATATTTTTACTCTGTTTTTGAAATGATTGTGCACCCGATGAATCCACACCTCTACTTTGAGACGAGTGCCGTCCTCATCACGCTCGTCTTGCTCGGGAAATGGTTAGAGGGACGAGCGAAAGAGAAGACGACCGATGCGTTGAAATCACTCTTGTCACTTCAAGCGAAAGAGGCAATCCTCTTTGTCGATGGAGAAGAACGCTCTGTCGCCGTTGAACTCGTCAAAGTAGGTGACGTTCTCGTTGTGCGTCCAGGAGAGAAGATTCCAGTGGACGGACGCATCATCGAAGGGGAGACGGTCATTGATGAATCAATGTTGACGGGTGAATCAATTCCAGCCGAGAAAACGGTCGATGCTGAAGTTGTCGGCGGTACGATCAACCAGTCCCACCGAATCCTCATGCGGGCAGAACGAGTCGGGAAAGAGACAATGCTCGCTCAAATCGTCCGTGTCGTCGAGCAGGCACAAACGGATAAGGCACCGATTCAACGGCAGGCCGACCGTATCTCTGGTGTGTTCGTGCCAATCGTCGTAGCCATAAGTGCCGTCACATTTGCCGTCTGGGCATTTCTTTTAAATGATATCGATACGGCCATTCGCGCATCAATCGCAGTACTTGTCATCGCTTGTCCGTGTGCGCTCGGTTTGGCAACACCGACATCGATCATGGTCGGAACGGGACGAGCGGCCGAACAAGGTGTATTGTTCAAAGGTGGCGGGCAACTCGAATCACTTAATGAAGCAAACATCGTCGTTTTTGACAAAACAGGAACATTGACGAACGGGACACCGGAAGTGGTAGAAACGTTCGGAGATGAAGCGGCGCTCCGCCGTGCTGTCATGGCAGAACGGCAATCAACACATCCTTTGGCGGCAGCAATCGGTCGAGAACACGGTGATGGTATCGTGACGAAAGTGGAAGAGCTAGCGGGTCGTGGTGTCAAAGCGGTCGTTGATGGGAAAGAACTCATCATCGGGTCTGTTCGAATGATGGAAGAGCTCGGATATAACTTGCCAGATTGGTCGATGCGGGCGATGACCCCGGTCTATGTCGCAGATGAGAGTGGGATTGTCGCAGCGTTCGGACTACAAGATCAATTGAAACCGAAAAGCCGTGATGTCGTGCAAGCACTTAGCCAAACACGTGACGTGTATGTGTTGACGGGTGACCGAAAAGAAGTCGCCTATGCGATTGCCGATGAACTTGGCCTTCCACACCATCAAGTCATTGCCGAAGTCCTTCCGGTCGAGAAGGCAGACCAAATCGAACGCTTGAAGCAATCAGGTCGTGTCGCCATGGTAGGGGATGGGATGAACGACGCTCCGGCCCTTGCAGTCGCAGACGTCGGGATTGCATTCGGTAGCGGTACAGATGTCGCGCTCGAGGCGGCAGATGTTACAATTGTAGGGCAAGATATTGAAGGCGTGAGTCGAGCGATGAATATGAGCCGCTTGACGATGAAAAACATTCGTCAAAACTTGTTCTGGGCGCTCGCTTATAATAGTCTTGGCATACCGGTCGCTGCAGCGGGGTTACTTGCTCCATGGATTGCCGGTGCGGCGATGGCGTTCAGTTCGGTGTCTGTCGTCTTGAACGCATTACGATTAAAAACACAAGGAGGATCATCATCATGAAAGAAACAACGTTAACAGTAGAAGGTATGACATGCAATCACTGCAAAGCTGCCGTTGAGGGAGCATTGAACGAATTGAACGGTGTCGAATCAGCAACCGTATCGCTTCAAGAGCATCGTGTCGACGTGATTCACGAAGATTCTGTCTCACGCGAGGCGATGGTCGAAGCAGTCGAAGAGCAAGGATACGACGTAAAGGCATAAGAAGGGTCCCGAGTGAAATCGGGACTTTTTTTGTTGTATTCAACAAATAGGATGTGTGCTATATTTAAGTTGATAATGAGAATCGGTATCAACGGGAGGCGGACATCATGGAAATCATCATGATCAGTGGAGTATTGGCGTTGATTAGTGGGGGCACAGCGTTTTTGGCGCAACAGCTACGAACAAATTCAGTACGTTGAAGAAGGTGCGATTTCGTTGCCTTCTTTTTTTTGACTCTAAACCTTTCCCATCATTTCACGACAATTGTTTGATATGATGAGAAAAAACGTGTTGAGGTGACTTGAATGTATACAATCTACTTAGTCGACGATGAAGCAAACTTGAATAAAATGCTCGTCACGTATCTAGAACAGGAAGGATACAACGTTCGCTCATTCGCGGACGGGACATCCGCGCAAGAAGCGATCCCGGATCAGCCAGACTTATGGGTGCTTGACATCATGCTGCCGGACTTGGATGGTTTTCAATTGCTGAAACAAATCAAGGCCGTCAATGCCAATACACCGACCATCTTCATTTCAGCCCGAGACGAGGACATCGACAAAATCATTGGTCTTGAGATGGGATCGGATGATTACATTGCGAAGCCATTTCTCCCGAGAGAACTTGTCATTCGCGTCAAAAAACTGATTGATCGTGTCTACGGATCGAAGTCGAATGAACATATCGAGTACGGAGAGTATACAATCTATCCGGACAAACGACTCATCAAACACGGGGATGAAGAGATTGATTTGACTTCGAAAGAATTCGACTTACTCCTTCTCTTCCTCGAACATCCGGGTTCGGCTTTATCGCGTGAACAGATTCTTGAAGGAGTTTGGGGGAACGATTATTTCGGTTCGGACCGAGTCGTCGATGATTTGGTGCGCCGCGTTCGTAAGAAATTGCACCGTCTCGAGCTCGAAACGCTTTACGGTATCGGCTACCGTCTCGTCAGACCATGATGAACGCCATCAAGCCGAAGCGTCTCATGTGGAAGATTTGGGTGCTCATCCTTCTCATCATCGTGACCCTTGCGCTCATGATTTTGATCACGGTCCGCTCTTCTATTACCCAGTTCATCGATGAACAAGTATATGAGACGTTACGAGATGTAGACTATTATTTGGGAAATACGAACGAGTTGGAGAATTATCCGCAAAATCCGATCGAGTATGATCGACGTCAGCAAGAGTCGCGTTCGGTCAATCAATTGATTTTTCTTCCGAACGGACGAATCATCTACGGATCGGCACCGCTCGAATTGACGAATCGCATGTATCAGGAGGCGTTGAACCAAAGTGGGCAAGTCGAGCGATATCAGACGACGATTGACGGGGAAGACGTCTATTACATCATTCGTCAAAATGAATATGATGGTACGATCGTCTATCAAGCATCCTACGCTTGGGATGCGTACCGTCGTGAATTAGTCTCGACGTTGTATTTGCGCATTTCAATTCTGATCGGTGTCATCAGTCTCTTATCACTCATCCCGGCACTGCTCATGTCTCGCCAGTTGACGAAACCGATCGTCGAGATGGAACGTGCGGTCGAGAAAATTTCGAATCGCCAATGGGAGACGGCTCTTCCGCTAGATCGACAAGATGAACTTGGACAATTGGCCCATTCAATCGATGCGATGCGCAAGGAATTGAAGGAGCAGGATCTCGCTCAACAAGCGTTACTCCAAAACATCTCACATGATTTGAAAACGCCAATTATGGTCATCCGTGGATATGCCCAGTCGATCGGGGACGGGATCTATCCGACGGGAGACTTGAAAGGGTCTTCTGAAGTTATTGACGAAGAAGCATCTCGACTTGAAAAGAAAGTTGTCGACTTGCTGTATGTGACGAAGCTCGAATATTTCAAAGGACAAGAAATGAAACTTGAACCAATCAATCTGGATAAATTGATGGAACTCCTTGTCGCGCGCTTTAAACTGAGAGGACAGCTTGATTGGGAAATCAATGGAGAAGGCGGAGAGATGCTCGGGGACGGGGAACAGATTCGGGTCGCATTTGAGAACGCTCTCGACAATGCGCTTCGTTATGCGGAGACACGCATTCGCATTGACTTAAACCGAGATGAGTCTGGCGTGGAAATCATCATCTTTAATGATGGGCCACCCGTTGACGAGAGCCTTGATTTATTCCATCAGTTCTCTCGTGGCAAACAAGGAAAGTTCGGACTCGGGTTATTTATCGTCCAACGGATTGTGACACTTCACACAGGGGAAGTTTCCCTTCGAAATACAGGAGACGGAACTGCGGTGAGATTTTATTTTCCGCGACTCAAACCGAATCATGCTTTAAAATCTAACGCTTGATTTTGAAAACCAGCCAGGAAACGGCTGGTTTTTTTATGGGAAATGTCAAAAAGTCGATTTGCGGGGCGTGCAGAATCCTGGTATGAATGACATGTAAGTCATTACATACGTTATGGGGGATGAAAAGATGAGTAGATTGACCAATGAAACGAGAGCTTTAATTCCTGTATTTAACGAGTTTGGCGAAGCGGAGACGCTCGTGTATCAACCGGAAGGCGTGATGCGAGTGAAAGGGTCACCCATCGACCTATTAGAACATGCATGTTTGTACTATGGATCGAGCATTCAAGGTAGAATCGAGGCTGCGCGTCACGTTCTGGGTCCACATCGGAAAACACCTGTTGTGATGGATTGGCACGCTGACGCGGTCTTCTTTCCGACGATTGCAAAGGAGAGCCCAGACTGTGCGTGGATCAATTTTCAGCACGTGACAGCCATCAAAAAAGACGGAAATCAGACACTCATTCAGTTTTTGACAGGTGAATCCGTCAAGGTTCACGTATCCGACCATACGGTGGCAAGGCAAAAACAACGGTCAATCGAATTATCATACGCTTTTCAAAAACGTTTCCATGGCAGCACATTGCAACACGCTTAAGGATTGAATTCAATACGAAACCCCTCTATGATGAAGAAGAGATATCATATGTGTATTTGCACATCTTCCGAAAGTGAGGGGTTTTTATGTTTTTTGAAAAAATGATTGAGCGAGGGAAACTGGTCATCGTGTTTCTTCTCGTCGCAATCGTCGTAGGTGTGCTGACGTTCTTCCAGCTCCCTAAACGTGAGATTCCTGAAACGGGAATCAACATCGTACTCGTTCAAACACCATATCCTGGTGCGACTGCCGAAACGGTTGAACGTAGTGTGACCGGCGTGTTAGAAGAAGAACTACGTAGTCTAGAAGGAGTAGAGAACGTGACGTCGATTTCGGCTTCAGAGTTCTCAAACATTACGGTCGAGTATGCAGATGGGACTGACCAGGCAGAGTTTCAGGCGAACGTACGCCAAGCTTTGTCTGACGCGACACCAAAGCTACCAGAAAACGCACTTGCACCGACAGTCAATGACTCGCTCGGTCAATTACCGGTTGCCTCATACTTATTGACGGCAGATGATCGTGAATCATTCGAGGATGTTCGTGCAGACATCGAGGAATTAGAATCGAACCTTCTGCGAACAGATGGTGTGACAGGGGTCACCGTCAAAGGTCTACCGGAGCAAGAGTATGTCGTCTCACTCGACTCCGAAGAACTCAGTGCACGGCAGCTCGCCTTCCCTGACGTGTTGACAGCAATTAACGAAGAGTATAAGACGACACCACTCGGTCGCCAATCGACCGATGAAGGCATCTATCAACTGGCGATCGACAACTTGACGAATGTGAACGACATGGAGCAAGTCATTGTCGGTTCGTTCAATGGAGAACCAGTCTTGTTAGAAGATGTCGGAACGGTTGAAGAGACGGCGAAAAGTGAGACGGACCTCGTTTCATTAGACGGAAAACCAGCCGTTTCCATCACTGTACCGATTGAGTCAGGTTTAGATATCCCAACGATGCAAGACCGTGTCAACGAGGTAGTGGAAGACGGTCTTGGAGATTTGGACGGTTTTGAGCTTGTTCCGTATTATGAACAGGCGAAGGCTGTCGATGCAATCTTCTCGTCACTGACGCGTGAATTCATTATCGCGATCATCGCCGTCATCGCCGTGACAACGATTGGTCTCACGTTCTCTGGGTCAATCATCGTCAGTTTGGCGATTCCGCTGTCATTCTTGATCGCGTTGATCCCATTACAATTCACCGGGGTCGACTTGAACCAGATTTCGATTATTGGAGCAATCATCGCCTTGGGGATTTTGGTCGATGACGCGATCGTCGTCAACGACAACATTTTACGACGGTACCGTAGTGGTGATTCCGCGATGCTCGGAGCAGTGCGGGGAACGAAAGAAGTATGGGGCTCGATTGTCACGTCGACACTCGCGGTCGTCTTCGCCTTCCTTCCGCTCACGTTGCTATCTGGAGCGAACGGAAACTTCATCCGTGCCTTGCCGACGGTGCTCGCGCTCTCTGTTTTGGCCTCGATGGTCATCAGTTTGACGCTCGTCCCGATCGCGCAGTATCGCTTGAACCGAAAAGAAGTGAAAGTATCGAAGCGTGAACCGGGTTGGCTCGGCGGACCGCTCAATCGTCTCAGTAACTTCTATGCCGACCGTCTGTTACCGAGTGTCGCGAAACGTCCTTGGACGTTCGGGATTGTCGGTTTCGTCATCACGACAGCGTTATATGGCTTGATTCTTCTCACGCCGTTTGAGTTCTTCCCGGCGGCGAACCGTCCGGAAGTCGTGACAAGTGTGACGTTACCAGTACAGACGGATTTAGAAGAGACAGAAGCACGTCTTGAAGAAATCGAAGCAAGATTCCAGGAAGAAGAAGGGGTCGTTGAAACATCGATCTTTGCAGGTGGTGGACTTCCTGGTCTATTCACGGGTGGACTCGATCAGTCCGGTGAGAACACAGGGCAAGTCGTCGTCCGTGTCGATAATGAATCAATCGATGCCATCGAGTTGATTGATCAATACACGAATGAGTTGCGTGAAGCATATCCTGATGCAGAAATCTTCTTAGATACGCAACAACAAGGACCACCGGCATCGGCTCCTGTCGAATTCACGATGCGTAGCGAAACGATTGATCAACTCGTCGCTGCACGGGATCAAGTGAAGGCCGACTTGGAAGAAATCGATGGTGCCATCGTCCTCGATAACATCAAAGAGCCGTTCCAAACGCTCACATACGAGCTAAATCGTGAGGAGATGGCCCAAGCGGGTGTCACAGCGAAAGCCATCAGTGATCAAATCCGACTCGTCACAGACGGGATTCCAATCGGCACGTTCGATGACGGTGTGGAACAGCGTGACGTGAAGATTGTCATCGATGCGGAAGCGAACCGTGAGGCACTTGCGCTTGATGACATTTTAATCCCGGTCGAAACGGAAGCCGGTCCACCGGTTGCACCGCTTAGCACGTTCGTGACAGAAACGACGACTGAGCAAATTCAACAAATTCCTCGCGAGAACGGGGAACGTTCGGTCACACTCCAAATTTATGCGAGTGAAGGCATGGATGAAGATGCGTTCAAGCAAGATGTCGAGCAAGTGTTGGATGACGCGAAGTCTGGATTAGAAGATGAAGGAATCACGTTTGACCAGTCCGGAGCGAGTGATACGCAGAACGAGTTCTTCTTAGAGCTTGCGACATTGTTCGTCGTCGTCTTGTTCCTGATTTACTTGATCATCGCGTTCCAGTTCAACTCATTGTCATTACCACTTCTCGTGTTGTTCACAATCTATCTCGCGATTGCTGGAGCGGTCGTCGGGTTGTTCGTGACACAGACGCCGTTCAGTTTCATGGCATCGATGGGGATGGTATCGCTTGCGGGAATCGTCGTCCGGAACGCAGTCGTCCTGTTCGAGTTTATCGAACAGCGCATTCGTGAAGGCTTACCGGTCACGACCGCCGTGTACGAAGCTGGACGTGCTCGGATTCGTCCGATTCTCTTGACAGCACTTACTGCAGTCGTTGCCCTCCTACCGGTCGCACTTGGAGAAGACCCGCTCTTCAAACCGCTTGCGATTGGTATTGTATCGGGTATTCTATTCTCGACTGTGTTGACTCTCGTGCTTGTTCCGGCATACTACCTGATTTTGGCGAAACGCCGTCACAAGGACAAACCGTTTACAGAATGATTCAGCTTGAAGATGTGATGCCGTATGGTGTCACATCTTTTTTTGAACCATTTGTCACATGTTTTGGGTGATGTTGTATGGGTATAATTAGAAGAGAGGTTTTGAACAGTATGGGAGGGAATTGAAAATGAACGATTCATATACTTGGCTTAATCGCCGTAAAGTACGACCCGCATACAGTGTGACGGGGAGCCGTTCTTGGTCGAGTGAGCGTGTCGTTCGACCGGACCGCGCACGTGGGAAGATGGTACGCGACGTGAAACGTGTACGTCGTCCATATGTGGACGAGCATGGGAACCGTCGCTGGACGACAGGGCGTGTCGTCGTCACGGATGCGTCACGTAAGGCACGGGCGCATGGACACGGTGATACAGCCGTACAGTTAGAGTTCTCGACACCAACACCGTATGAGCGTGTGAAAGAGATGATTCCGACGAAACGTGTGCTCGTTCCGGTTGTCGCTGGACTTGCCGTTGTCGGTGGGATTGCTGGTGTTGCATATGCACTCCGTAAAAAGAAACGAAATAAAAAGAACTAATAAAAAAATCGCCGAAAAAATCGGCGATTTTTTTATTTGAAGCGTTCAGCGAGGATGCGCTCGAGTTCACGTTGCCCGAGTTCACGCATTTCTGCCTCATTTTCTTCGTCGTATGCATCGTCCGTGAAGCGTCCGACAAATTCGACTTTGCCGTTTCCAAGTTCACGGAACACTAAGTTTTTGCGATCGTTGTAAAAGACGACACGGTACTCACGACCATTTTCATGATCGTAGTTGAAGACGCCTTTGATGTGATCCATGTTCTTCTCTTCCGGTTGATCCTCATCATCGTCCTCATCTTCTTCTGCTTCAGCAGCTTCGTTAGCTTCATCAAGCGCGTCGGCGAGGACTACCGTTTCTTCTTTTTCTTCTGTCTCTTCTTCTTCAGATGAGACGACTTCTTTTTTTTCTTCTTCTGTCATGTGAAACGACCTCCTTTACTTACTTTCCTATCATACCCACTTTTTATAGTTGTGACTACTCAAAATGATGCGAGCAAACGCGGACGACATTCGAAGAGGACATGATCAAGCGCTGGAAGAGCTGACGTTTGATCGATTCTGGCGCATCGACTGTCTTGAGCGCTTGCTCCATGCATCCGAGCCAATGTCCGGCATGTGTCTCAGAAATCGGATGTTCATGATGAATCATCGCTAAATTTCCACCACCGCGACGTTCCGAATACAACTTCGGACCACCGAGCAATTGGGTCAAAAATTCGAATTGGTGTTGCTTCACCCGCTCTTTGTCTTCCGGAAACAGCGGAAGTAGAATTGGGTCGGCATAGACGAGGTCATAAAACGCGTCAACGAGTTGTTGAACGCCGCTTTCGCCTCCAAATTGTTCATAGGCACTCACATTCATTCCCCCTCATACGTTCAGTCTAATCGATTTCGACTAAAAATGGGAATGATGCAAGCTGTGACTTTTTTGACTAGGGTAGAGAGGAGGTTTCCCTCTACAAATAAGAGCAGATGGTTCATAATGAAAGAAAAAAGGGAAGGAGTGTTCGCTAAAATGACAGTAACCTTTCACGTTGGTCGATCGGGAACGGGGAAAAGTGAACGGATGATCGAACAGGTCATTCAAGAACTGAAACAAAATCCGAGCGGACCAACGATTTATATGATCGTGCCGGACCAAATGTCGTTTGAAATGGAAAAGAAGATGGCGACAGTGGACGACCTACGCGGCTCGACAAGAATCCAAGTACTATCGATGCGCCGTCTTGCATTTTTGATGATGCGGGATGCGGGAGTGGCAACCGACCAATTTTTAGATCAGACGGGGACACATCTGTTGTTGCGGAGAGTCGTCGAGATGAGCGAGGAACGATTGACCTTGTTCCGTCGAACGATGAACCAGTTCGGATTTTATGAAGAGTTGAACCAACTGATTTCGATGTTGAAGCGAGGGCTTGTCGAACCTGAACATCTGTTGCGGTTGAGTGAACAAGCGCAACACCGTGCCTTGAAGTTACAGGACCTCTCCATCATCTATGAAGGATTTTTAAAGGTGACAGAAGGGAAGTCGCTGCATGCGGAAGATTACTTCAACGTCCTGTTGCAATTGTTGCCCGAGACGGATTTGACGGGAGTCCGTGTTTACGTGGACGGATTTAATGAGTTCTCGGAGCAGGAATTAGCCGTCCTCGTCGGTCTTGCGGAAAAAGTCGACGTCGATGTGTTGCTGACGCTTGACCCTTCATCGATGTATCGCCCTGATCCATTGTTTGGACCGACACAACGGACGCTCATGCGCTTCAAAGAACTTTTGTCGGAACGACAACTTCCATCGGTCGACAAACCGTATGACTCCATCTATCGCTACACACATCCGAGCCTTCGCTATTTAGAGGCGACATTTGACCAGATGACGGCAGAGCCGTATACAGGGGCAGAGAACCACGTTGATTTACATGCTGCCGTCGACCGAACTGTCGAGGTGGAGGCGGCTGTTCGAGAAGTCATTCGACTCACCCGTGAAGAAGGATATCGTTACCGAGATATCGCGCTCATTTCACGTTCACTCGAAGAGTATGGCGATTTGGCATCGCAGGCGTTACAAAAGATGGGACTTCCTTACTTCCTAGATGAACGGCAACCGATGCTTGACCATCCGCTCGTCGAATTGTTGAAAGCAACCATCGACATCGCCTTGCGTAGCTATCGGGAGGAGGCGGTCTTCCGCGCATTGAAGACGGAACTCGTCGTCCTCGACCCGACACATCGACGCACGTCAGTTGACCGTCTCGAAGCATTCGTCATTGAGCGCGGGATCAAACACTACCACTGGCACGATGCATGGCAATTGCGTCGTCGTACAGGTGAAGAAGCGCGACTGACGAGTGAAGAGCTAGACGTCGAAGCGGAGTTGAATCGATACCGGGAACGCGTCATCGAAACGTTCGATCCGTTGTTAGCGGATTTGAAGCAGGCGAAGACGATGCAAGCCTATACGCATGCCATGTATGCCTTTTTGGAGCGGATTGGTGTATCGGACTGTCTGACGCATTGGCGTGACGAGGCGATTGAAGAAGCGCAGTTGCTCGAAGCGCGTGAGCATACCCAAGTGTGGGACGCGGTCTTGCATCTACTCGAACAATTGGAAGCGGCAGCTCCGGAAGAGACGTTGTCGACGGAACTGTTTCTCCAGATGATGGACACTGGGCTAGACAGTCTACGTTATGCGCTCATCCCACCTTCACTCGATCAGTTGACGGTAACGGACTATGTCCGTGGTCGATTGATTGATAAAAAAGTGGTGTTCTTGCTCGGGGCAAATGAAGATCAAATCCCTCTCGTCACGACACAGTCTAAACTGTTGACCGATCACGACTTGGACTTCATGCATGAGAACGGACTGCGTGCCGGGAAAGCGACCGAGCACTTGTTTGATGATGAAACGTATTACTTATATAAAGCAGTGACGGCACCGAGTGAGCGTCTCTATATTAGCTACGCCCTCGTCGACAGAACCGGCAAGGCGGTTCAACCGGCACGTTTTATTGCTGATTTGAAGGTGCGTCTCCACAAAAACATCATCAAGACACACTTTGCTGAAGCAGGAGAGCACCGACCACGTGACCAGTTCGCCTTTTTGACGAACGTGAACCAGACGGCAGCGGTCACGGCTCTTGAACTGCAACGATTGAGTCGTCATTATCCGATTCAAGATATGTGGTTCGCCGTCTATAACGAACTGTTAAAACATCCGGACGGCCGTGAACGTTTGCAGTTGTTGACGAGCGCCCTGTTCTATCAAAATATCCCGAAATCACTAGACGACGATGTGGCTAAATCTCTTTATACACCGTCGATTCGGGCGAGTGTCTCGCGACTTGAGACGTTCCAAGCATGTCCGTTCAAACATTTTGCCAGTTATGGCTTACGTCTGAAAGAACGCCGATTGTATCGACTCGAGGCACCGGATATCGGAAACTTGTATCACCGGACGATTGAACATATGTCACAAACGGTGAAGATGGACGGAAAAGAATGGCGAGATGTGGCACCTGATGAATGTGTGAACTTAGCGGAACAGGCAGTAGAACTCGTGACGCCTGAAATCCAACACGCCATTCTGATGAGTTCAAATCGTTACGCCTATTTAAAGAAAAAATTGACGGACGTCGTCAGCAAGACGGCAGAAGTATTGATTGAACAGTCGAAACGGGACGGATTTGACCCGAAAGCGTTTGAACTCGCATTCGGGAGTGGGCAGTTCCCACCTGTCTCATTCACGTTATCAAATGGGGCCACGTGTGAGCTCATTGGCCGAATCGACCGTGTCGACACGGCGATGGTCCACGATCAGCTGTACGTTCGTATCGTCGATTATAAGTCGAGCAAGCGTGAAGTCGACTTCGCGGAAATTTATTATGGTCTTGCCATGCAGATGCTCATCTACTTGAAAGTACTGATTGAACAGGCGGAGGTATGGACGAAAGAGAACGTAGCGCCGGCTGCGGCACTGTATTTCCACGTTCATCGCCCACTCGTCCCACCTGCTGGTTCTGAGGAAGAGACGCGACAGAAAGTTTTGGAGTCTTATCAGATGCAGGGGTTGTTGGTCGACGATCCGGAGATTTTGGAGATGATGGACCGCTCTGCGAAAGGATCTTCGAAAAAATCGATTGTCATCCCCGTCAAATATAAAAAAGATGGCACACCTGATTCGAATACGTTGAAGAAGATTGTCACACCTCCTCAACTCGAACAATTGATGGACCATGCGTTTGACGTCGTCAAATCGAGTGCAGAAGAGATGTATGAAGGAAAGATTGACGTCGAGCCGTACGAATATAAAGAGCGTCGACCGTGTCAGACGTGTCCGTACCAGAGTGTCTGCCATTTTGACGAGGCGCTTGCGAATGAACCACGCAAATTGAAAAAGTTAGAGAAAGAAGATGTATTTCAGGAGTTAGGAGGGGATGACCGTGAAATGGACGAATGATCAGTTCGCCGCAATTGAAGCGAGGGGAAGTCACGTACTTGTCTCGGCTGCGGCCGGGTCGGGGAAGACGGCAGTTCTCGTTGAGCGGTTGTCTAGCCGATTGCTGGACGAAACGGATGCGTTGACGGCGGACCGTATGCTCGTCGTCACGTTTACGAACGCGGCAGCTGCAGAAATGAAGCGACGCATCGCAAAGGCGCTCGAAGAGGCGTTGCGCGACGACCCGACGAATGAGTACGTCCGAAAACAGCGACAAATGTTGAACCGGGCTCTCATTACGACCATCCACTCGTTCTGTTTAGAAGTGATTCGCGAGAATTACTATTTGTTAGACCTCGACCCGGCATTCAAGATTGCGGAAGAACGCGATCTCGTGCTCTTACAAGATGATGTGTTAGAAGAGGTGCTTGAAGAGGAGTACGGGAAGCAGGATACGGACTTTTTCGCCCTCGTCGATGCCTATACGTCAGACCGTGGCGATAGTGAAATCGAAGACTTGATTCTCGGTCTGTATCACTATGCTCGTACGCTCCCGGACCCGGATGCCTATTTAGACAAACTCATTTCGATGTATTCGTTTGGCGATGACCCGGATCAAGAAGCCATCCTCATCGAGTTCGGTCACATGCTGTGGCAAGACATTGAAAAAGCGGTGCGTGACCTTCGGAAGCTCGAGGCGGAACTTCGGGTTGCAGGCTATGAACCGCAGTCGGAAAACATTCGTCAGGCGATTTTCCCGTTTGAACAGTTAGAAGGGGAAGAGATTGTCTGGAGTGAACTTGAAACGGCCGCACGTGCTATGAAGTTTGGGACGATGAAAGCCGTCCCTAAAAAAGAAGAGCATCAAATTTATCATGAGGTGCTCAAACCGGCGTACGATCAAGCGAAGAAGAAGTTGACGGCAGCTGTCGAACGGGCACGTGTCAGTGGGGCGGATCTATTAGAGAGCGTCGCGATGCAACAACCTCTCGTCAAGACGCTCGTCCGAACGGTCCGCGCGTTCGGAACAGCGTATGAGCAAGCGAAACGTGACCGAGCCTTCGTCGACTTTAGCGACTTGGAACATTATGCGCTCGCCATCTTGAGGCAGGAGGATGGACCGTCTGATGTCGCGGCTCTATACAAGGAACGTTTCGTCGAGGTACTAGTCGATGAATATCAAGATACGAACGAAATTCAAGAGACAATCATCAACCTGGTCGCAAATGAACGGGAAGAGATTGGGAACCTGTTCATGGTTGGAGACATCAAGCAGTCGATTTATCGATTCCGTCATGCGGAGCCGGGTCTCTTCATCGATAAGGCGACGCGTTTCAAACAGGCGGACACGGGAAAACGAATTGATCTCTCTCAAAACTTCCGAAGTCGGGCAGAGGTGCTTCATGGCATCAATGACTTGTTCGTCCAGCTCATGGACGAAGAGGTCGGAGAAATCGCTTATGATGAGGCCGCTCAGCTCGTCCCGGGTCGTGAATATGAACCGATTCCAGCGAATCCTGAATTCATGATCGTCGACGGCACAAGTCGTGAATTATCGAAACAGGAAGTCGAGGGACGAGCGATCGCAACCCGAATCCTAGAATTAGTATCTGGGGAAGAACCGTTCAAAGTGACGGATGAAGTGACGGGCCAACTAAGAAACTGTGAGTACCGGGACATCGTGATTCTCGTCCGTTCGAAAAAAGGGCGGGTTGAACAGTTGATGGACATTTTGACACAGTATAACATTCCGGCTTATACGGATTCAGATGGCGGCTATTTTCAAGCGACAGAGATTCGAATGATTCTTGCTCTCTTGAAAGTGATTGATAATCCCCTACAGGACATCCCACTCGCCGGTGCGCTCCGTTCCCCGATGTTCCGATTTGATGATGGGGAATTGGCACGAATCCGACTCGAATCCGAAGATTCTTTCTTTGAAGCCTTGAAAGCAAAAGCGGATGATGATGACGAGCTTGGCGTGAAGTGTGGAGATTTTCTCGATCGTCTTTCCCTCTGGCGTACGTATGCACGCAACCATAGCTTATCCGAATTGATTCAACAGCTGTTTAACGACACCGGGTTTTATGACTTCTCGGGTGGATTGCCTGGTGGGAAAGGGCGCCAGGAAAATTTAAAAGCACTTTATGACCGTGCCCTCTCTTATGAGCGAAGCGGCTATCGTGGACTGTATCGCTTTTTACGTGTCATGGACCGTTTACAAGATACAGGGGAAGATTTATCCGAGGCGCGTTCTCTCGGCGATGAGGAGAACGTTGTTCGCATCATGACCGTTCATAAATCGAAAGGCCTCGAGTTCCCGGTGACGATTGTCGCCCAGCTCGGGAAACAGTTCAATACACTCGACCAGAAACAGCGCGTCATTTTCCATAAGCAATATGGGATTTCGCTCGATGCGATTGATGTCGTGACACGCACGAAATCAGAAACGTTCGTGAAAGAGATGATCCGACGAGATTTGGACGCGACGATGAAAGCCGAAGAGATGCGTGTCCTCTATGTCGCATTGACACGGGCAAAAGAGAAACTCATTCTCGTTGGTACGGTTGGAGATTCAGCCAAGCAGCTCCAACAATGGCTACAGGTCGGGCAATCTGGGGAACTGTTAGCGAGTGAGGCGAGACGAGAGGCGAAAACGTACTTGGATTGGATTGCCCCGGCTCTCTTACGTTTGCCAAGTGCCACAACATTTATCGAGTCGTTCGGCTTCACGGTACCCGCTTCATTTTATGAATCGACTTCGTGGACGTACCGTTTGATTGGAGAAGACGATCTTGCAGAGATTGCGACACTTCAAGAAATGATGGCACAACTCCACCATGTGCAACGGTTTGAAGCGATTGATTTCCCTATTCAAAATGAGGATGAGACGATTCGTGCCGTCCACAAAGCGTTAACTTATACCTATCCAGCTCAGGATGCTGTACGTACAGCGGCGAAACAGACGGTGACGGAATTAAAACGGGCGATGCAACTGGAACAAGCTGCCTTCGAAGACCCGGTTCGCCCGATCGATACACCTTATCGGGAACCGAAATGGCGTCAAGTGAAACAGACCGGTGCCGAACGAGGGACCACGTTACATTTGATTTTCCAAATGGCTGACCCGAATCACCCGATTGTCGACCAAATCGACAAATGGGAGCAGCAAGGAATGCTCAGTCCGGTCGAGGCTGAGACGGCG
This sequence comes from Exiguobacterium sp. NPDC077395, assembly GCF_050269125.1. Classification (NCBI taxonomy): domain Bacteria; kingdom Bacillati; phylum Bacillota; class Bacilli; order Caryophanales; genus Exiguobacterium; species Exiguobacterium sp. NPDC077395. The sequence continues at coordinate 1,979,456 of NZ_JBNNHU010000001.1, read as the reverse complement.
CGTCTTGCCATTCCTGACGTCGAAGCATTTTTCCAGACCGACGTCGGGCAGGCGCTCGCTGGCGCGCTTGAGCGCGGCACGGCGTGGCGAGAGCTTCCGTTCACCTATACCGTACCGGCTGAACGAGTCAACCCGGATGGACAGTTTACGGATGAGGATGTCTTGATTCAAGGGATTATCGACTGTCTGTATTTCGACGGAACATCGTATGTCCTGTTGGATTATAAATCAGATGCCGTTGTCTATTTGTCTGAATCTCGTGAAGATGCACACGAGCGACTCCGTGAGCGATACACGATTCAGTTGCAGCTGTACCGAGAGGCCATTGAGACGATTTGGGAGGTTCGCGTCGAACAGACGCTCATTTACTCACTTGATTTACAAGAAATCGTCACGGTGACAACTTCATAGAAGTTACACGTTGAGCGATGTCAGCTACATGACATCGCTCTTTTTGCTATGTGCATCTTCACATTCTAAATCGTTGACAAGTGAGCTATGGAGGAGTAATTTATTTTATATAAGTAATTGTTCCATATAGAACAATCCGAAACGGAACGATAAAAGGAGTGAACAAATATGACCGAGATGAGCGCAACAAGAGCGCGGGAGATGATGCAATCGTTTTGGCGTGTCCAGCGTGTGTTGATTCGACTCATGCATCAGACAGCACAACAAAACGACCTTACTTTGCCACAGCTTCACGGACTGATGATGTTGAATGAACAAGGGGCGATCACTCAAAAAGAATTGGTTCGCCGCACAAGGATGCCGAAGAGCACGTTGAGTCAATCATTGGATGGACTTGTGGAAAGAGGGCTCATTCGTCGAGACATCAACCCGGACAATCGGCGCGAAGTAGTATTGACGATTGATCAATCCGGCAAGCGATTGATTGAGGAGATTGAACAGCAAGAGGAAGGAACCGAACAACAGTTGAATCAAATCCTCGCTCGCTTAGATGAAGGGACATATCGCCATATGATTGAAGCGCATCAACAGATTGCAGATGGGTTGAACGAAGGGTTCACTGATTGTGAAGGAGGATGTCGTCATGATTAAGTTGTTAAAACGTTTGATTACTTATAAATGGGCCGTTCTCATGGTCTTGTTATTTGTGTTCGCGCAGTCGTTGGCAGATTTATTCTTACCGACACTAATGGCGGATATCATCGACAACGGGGTCGTGACAGGAGACACGGGCTACATTTGGCAAATGGGCGGCATCATGCTTGGTGTGACCGGGCTTGGGGCACTCGCAGCGGTCGTGGCAAGTTTTTATTCGTCGAAAGCGGCGATGGGATTCGGGCGTGATTTACGAAGACGTGTGTTTAACCATGTCGAGCGTTTCTCACTAGAAGAGTTCGATCGTGTCGGCACAGCCTCGCTCATCACACGGACGACGAACGACATCACGCAAGTCCAGCAAGTCATCATTATGATGCTTCGGATGGTCGTCAGTGCACCGATCATGTTCGTTGGTGGTTTGATTATGGCGACGTCAAAAGATGCAACGTTGTCCCTTGTCATCGTTGCCGCCATGCCTGTTCTCGTCATCTCGATCTTCCTCATTTTCTGGAAAGCGATGCCGCTCTTCAAGAAAGTGCAAAAACGATTGGACCGCTTGAATCTCGTCTTACGAGAAAATTTGACGGGTATTCGTGTCATTCGGGCCTTCAATCGTGAAAAAGAAGAGCAAGTTCGTTTGACGGAGGCGAATGAACGATTGACGGACGTCTCGATTAAAGTCAACCAAATCATGGCGTTCCTCATGCCGGTCATGATGCTCGTCATGAACTTGACCGTCGTCGGCGTCATCTGGTTCGGAGGCATCCGAATCGATAACGGGGCGATGCAAATAGGGGATTTGATGGCGTTCATTCAATATGTCATGCAAATCATGTTTGCGCTCGTCATGGCTTCTGTCATGTTCATCATGATTCCGCGAGCATCTGTATCTGCGAATCGCATCAATGAAGTGCTCGAGATGACTCCTTCACTCGTCGATGACGGAACGAAGACGACCGATGTGGAGCACGGGACACTCGTGTTTGATGATGTCACGTTCTTTTACCCAGGTGCCGAAGAGCCGGCATTATCACATGTCAGTTTTTCAGCAAACCCAGGAGAAATCACAGCGGTGATTGGTGGAACGGGGTCTGGTAAATCGACGCTCGTCAACTTGATCCCACGTTTTTATGATGTGACGTCTGGCGAAATTCGCGTGAACGGGGTCGATGTTCAAGCCGTACCGCAAGAGGAACTCCGTTCGAAAATCGGATTCGTTCCGCAAAAGGCGTTACTGTTCACCGGTACGATTGCTGAGAACATTCGATATGGAAAAGCCGATGCGACGATCGAAGAAGTCGAACATGCCGCATCCATCGCACAGGCGAGCAACTTTATCGAGAAAATGCCAGAGCAATATGAATCTGTGATTGAGCAAGGCGGGTCGAACGTATCGGGTGGACAGAAGCAACGTCTATCCATCGCACGGGCACTCGTTCGAAAACCAGATCTATATGTATTCGACGACAGCTTTTCGGCACTCGATTTCAAGACAGATGCCGCGTTACGTAAGGCGTTGAAAGAGGAAACGAAAGATGCGACCGTATTGATTGTCGCGCAACGGGTGAGTACGATCATGGATGCCGATCGCATCATCGTACTTGAAGAAGGAAGTGTGGCCGGGATTGGTACACATGACGAATTGTTTGCGACGAATGCGGTTTATCAGGAAATCGTGAAGTCGCAATTGTCTGAGGAGGAAATCGCATGAGTGAGAAACAAACGACAACGCGACAAACTCATGGTGGGCATGGTGGTCCAGGAGGTCCTGGCGGTGGAAATATGATGATGATGGGTGAGAAACCGAAGGCGTTCAAAGTCACGTTCCGTCGTCTGCTTGCCTATCTGAAACCACGACGCAACACATTGATTGCGGTCTTTGTCGCGGCGATTCTGAGTACGGTCTTTATGATTGCCGGTCCTAAGATCATGGGAATTGCCATTACGGAACTCTTTGAAGGCGCCTATGCGAAATTCACGGGTGTACCAGGCGCGGAGATCGATTTCACGAGAATCGGGCAAATCTTGTCGTTACTCGCAGGACTTTACGTCATCAGCAGTCTATTCAACTACGTGCAACAGTATTTAATGTCAGGCGTTGCGCAAAAGACGGTCTATGATTTGCGAGAAGACGTCAATAAAAAATTGGAACGATTGCCACTCAAATATTACGATGGTCGTTCGAATGGAGAGACGTTGAGCCGAGTGACGAACGATATCGATTTGATTGGGAGCACGCTTCAACAAAGTGTGACGTCATTTATTACCTCGATCGTCACGATTGTCGGGATTTTGATTATGATGCTGTCCATCAGTCCGCTGTTGACGGTCATCTCTCTCGTGTCTTTACCACTCACGATTTTTGCGATTCGTCCGATTTTAAAACGGTCACAACAATATTTTTCCGATCAACAACGCCATCTCGGACGATTGAACGGTCACGTGGAAGAAATGTATACGGGGCACGCAGTCGTCAAAGCGTTCGGTCGTGAAGAGACAGCTGTCCGTGAGTTTGATGAGGTGAATGAAGAACTTTATGATGCCGGACGCAAGGCGCAATTTATCTCTGGGATCATCATGCCGATGACGATGTTCATCGGGAACATCAGTTACGTGTTGATCAGTGTCGTCGGTGGGATTTTAGTCACACAACGAAGCATCTCGATCGGGGATATTCAGGCGTTTATCACGTATACGCGACAGTTCACCCAACCGATTACGCAAACAGCGAACATCGCGAACATCGTCCAGTCGACGGTCGCTGCGGCAGAACGTGTTTTCGAGTTGTTAGACGAAGAGGAAGAAGTAAAAGAAGTAACGACTTATCGCTTGGAGCGAGCTGAAGGGAATGTCGCATTCCGTCACGTCGACTTTGGATATGGAGAGAGTTTACTCATTCAAGATATGAACCTTGATGTGAAGACGGGACAAACCGTAGCCATCGTCGGTCCGACCGGTGCCGGGAAAACGACATTGATTAATCTGCTTATGCGTTTCTATGAGTTGAACGGCGGAGAGATATTAATCGATGGGAAAGACTCTCGTAAAATGTCGAGACAAGATTTGCGTCATACGTTCGGGATGGTCTTACAGGATACGTGGCTCTTTAACGGGACAATCCGTGACAACATCGCTTACGGAAAAACCGGGGCGACAGAAGATGAAATTGTCAACGCGGCGAAGACAGCACATGCGGACTCGTTCATCCGGACGTTGCCAGACGGATATGACACCGTCTTAAATGAAGAAGCGAACAACATTTCGCAAGGTCAAAAACAATTACTGACAATCGCGCGAGCGGTTCTCGCCAATCCGCCAATTATGATTTTGGACGAAGCGACATCGAGTGTAGATACACGCACCGAGATTTTGATTCAACAGGCGATGAAGCGGTTGATGAATGGGCGAACGAGTTTTGTCATTGCACACCGTTTATCGACCATCAAGGATGCGGATCTCATCTTAGTGATGGACCAAGGTCGCGTCATCGAACAAGGCACACACGAATCACTGCTCGAAGCAGGTGGATTTTATGAAGATTTATATAATAGTCAGTTCGCTGAAAAAGAAGTTGTATAAGAAGAATACAGGTTTTGCGCTCCAGTGATTAGGCAAAAGACGTACGAAGATGAGTTTCGTACGTCTTTTTATTTTGTGTAACAATTACAAATCCGTTAAAATAAAAAAATGGGATAAAAAATGGAGGAACGATTATGGTTAAAATCTTACTTGCGGAAGACGAAGAAGTACTACGCATGCTCGTTATGGATACATTAGAAGATGAAGGATACGATATCGATGAGGCGCAAGATGGCGTAGAGGCCTATCGATTGATTGAAGAGAACGAATATGATTTGGTGATTGTGGACCATATGATGCCTGGCATGACGGGGCTTGAGGTCATTGAAAAAGTACGGAAGTTACCAGGGCGACAAGATACGAAAGTGATGATGTTGACAGCGAAAAGCCAACAATCTGACCGTGATTGCGCGAATGAGATTGGTGTCGACTACTTCATTTCAAAACCGTTCAGCCCACTTGAACTTGTCAAAATCATAGGAGGCATCGTGAAGTGAAAAGGTGGTTTAAACAAAAACTCGGGCGCGACATCATGGTCGTCCTCTATTCATTCCTCGTCCTCGCGTTGGTCGGATCGGTACTGACATATGTCTATATCGAGAACCGTTTAGAGGCGAATGAGGCGAAGTTGCGTCAAGTAGACGAACGCGTCGATCGCTTGACGACCATGTGGGATGAGTGGCAAGCCGACCAGTACGACACACGCGGATATCTCTTATTTGGGGACATCGCGTCCCTCGAACGGGCAAGTGCGAATGAAGCAAAATTCCAACAGGAGATCAATTGGTTCAAATCGCAAGTGCAGACTCGTCAAGGTGAGTTGTTCGCAGAAGATTTGCAGCAGTTCCATGACTTTTATTACGACGTCATCATTCCGGTGACGTATGAATATGCGCAAGCACAGCTTGATGGTGAGGTTACGGAAACGTTTATCGATGCTGAAACGATTGCCGAGTTACCGACGGCACAGCGTTTAATTGATCAAGGTCTTGTCCAATTTAACCCAGAGCGTGGCATCGATATTTTAGCCCCGATTGATGAAGTGGAGTCGTCTCTTGAAAACTACCGTCAGTTGATGGCTGCTGAAAAAGAGAACGTCTATGCGGAATGGCGCCAAAACAATAACATTCTTCAATTCTTGTGGATTATGAGCATCGCCTCATTTGCCGCATTGATCTTGTTATTCGTCCAACCGTTCCTTCGTCGTCAAACACGCTTAATTTCAAAACTCTCGATTGCATCGAACCGTTTGTTGAAAGGTGAAATCGTCGACTTGAGCGATCAAATGAAGCGTGAAGACGAAATCGGGACGATGTCTCGCTCGTTCCACAAGATGGCCGAGACACTTCGCGACAATGAACGTCATTTGATTGAAAAGAACCATGAACTTCAAGCGCAACAAGAAGAATTGATCGCCCAACAAGAAGAGCTTCAGGCACAGCAGCAAGAGCTTGAAGAGATTCTCGAACAGACACAACAAAACGAACAACATCTCGCGTACCGAAACGAATTGACGGAGACGTTAGCGTCACGTGATTCGCTTACGGCTTATCCAGAGATTATCGAGAAACTCGTTACGATTACGGATTCGGAAGTCGGTGCCCTCGTTTTCGTCGATGAATCGGGTACGTACCGCGTGACGAGTCATGGTTTGAATGACACGTTGTCACGTCAATTGCTCGATAGTGAGAATTCTGTATTGACGCGAGCGATGACGTTGAAGACGACGGTGCATTCATCGAAACAAGTCGCAAGTGACCATCCACTCCCGTATCCATACTATATGTTCGAGACGGCGGTGCCGGTCCATGACCCGACGGATGACTCAATCATCGCGTTCATCTATCTGGTCCGTTATAAAGATCGTTTCACACAGACGCAGATGGGTGACATCATGTCGTTCGCTCGTCAGCTTTCACTCTCGCTCTTACGGATGCGTCTATTCGAAGAGATGAAACGGGAGAAAGGAAAGACGGAACGCATTCTTGACTCGATTCGGGAAGCGGTCGTCTATATCGAACATGCGACCGATGATGTGTTTGTGAACCGACCACTCTACGAGATGTTCCCAGAATTAAGTGATGTCAGTATGACAGACCTTGAAGAAGAGTCATGGGAAGAGTGGCGAAACCAGCTTGTTGAGACGGTTGATCAGGCCGAAGACTTTATGAAATATACGAATCGTTTGTTCACTGATGATTTCCCGCATGAAAGTGTCAGCTTCTCGATCCGTAAAGGTGAGATGAACTTGCAGATGTATGCGGAGCGGATTATCGTCGGCGGTCTATCGAAGGGGACGCTTCTCGTCTTCCGGGATATTACGAGTGAGACAGAGGCTGAAAGATTGAAGAGTGAATTCATCTCTACGATTTCTCATGAATTGCGAACACCGCTCTCATCCATCTATGGATTTACAGAATTGATGGTGAAGAAACAGTTACCAAATGAGAAACAAGCAAAATATTTAGAGACAATTCATGCGGAAACGGAACGTCTGACGCACCTCGTCAACGACTTCCTCGATGTGCAGCGGATGGAATCCGGCAGTCAGATGTACGATCGGGAACAACTTGATATCGAACCGGTCGTCCGTGATATGTTGACGTTCTATGAAGCGTCTTCTTTGAAGCACGAATTCGAATTGATCTCAGATGATGCACGTCCGTACGAGTTGTTCGTTGACTGCCAGAAGTTCAAGCAGTTGATGAGTAATCTATTGTCGAATGCCGTGAAGTATTCTCCACGTGGTGGAAAGATTACGGTGGAACTTGCCCATCATGAACAAATCGTATCCATCAAAGTGAAGGATGAAGGAATTGGAATTCCGAGTGACGCGCTCGACCGATTGTTCGATAAGTTCTATCGCGTCGATAACTCCGATAGCCGCGAAATCGGCGGAACGGGTCTTGGGTTACCGATCTGTCAAGAAATCGTTCGTGGCCATAACGGTCAAATTCATGTGGAATCGATTCAACATGAAGGGTCGACCTTCATCGTTGAAATTCCTAGCTATGAATACGCTGTCCAAGAGGCAGAGACGACACCAGTATAATGAAATGAGTCATCCTCGAAGGATGGCTCATTTTTTAGGTAAGCGTTCGCTTGACCAATCAGGAGAGGGTTCGTGTACAATGAAGACTGTACAACAACATAAAGGGGGGCATTAGAATGCCACTGATTGCATTCTTGCACACGCACGTTACGAGCTGGATTTTGTTACTTATTTTGTTTGCCGTGGCCTATATCGGTTATAAGAACGGCAACAAGAGTGGAAAGATCGCACATATGGCGTTTCGACTCATGTTACTCATCGCATTCGGAACAGGACTTTATCTCTACCTTCAATTAAACGGAGGCGGCACGTTCTATCACGTGAAAATCACAGTCGGTTTATTGACACTGATCTTCGGTGAGATGACGCTCGTTAAAGTGAAAAAGAAAAAACCATCAAACGCCTTGTTCGGCGGATTTATCATATTGGCACTCGTGACAATCTTTATCGGTTACGCATTACCATATGGTCAATCATTCTTCAACAGCTTCATTCAATAAGGTTTTCCCACTTCGCACACCGAAGTGGGAATTTTTTGTTTGTAGACAAATTATTAGGGGAAAATAAAAAAATCAGTAATCATGACGATGAGGTGAAATGATGGATCAACAAATGATGGAATGGACACGCGTATTACATGCACGGAAATGGATGAAACAAACAGAATCTTTCTTACCATTATGGCACGGTTATATCGGCTATAAATTTGGCCTATTCGATGCACTTCAAGGTGGCGCAAGTATGGCAGAGATGAATTTACGACTCAAACGCCCATTGACGCAACTTGCATTAGAGCGTTGGTTAGAAGTCGGAGTCGCAGTACGTCATTTGAAGAAGAGAGGCTGGCGCTACTATCCGACACGTGGCTTAAAATATCAATTATCCGGTAACGACGAGCGAAGCATCGGATTCATGCTTCAAGAGATGATGGAACTCCACATCCCTGCGTTGATCGCTTATCCGGAATTTTTAGAGTCTGGAAAACAAAAGACATTCGATGGGGCAGAGCATGGTCAAGTCGTCGCGAAAACGTCGACCCTCGTGGAGACGGTCGCGTTCCCGATTGTACAGCAGTTATTACGCCAGGCGAATGTCCAATCGATGCTTGATATCGGATGTGGCCACGGTGGCTATTTACGGAAATTACAAGCGCTCGAACCGAGTTGGGAACTGACAGGCATCGATTTAGAGGAAGAGGTCATCGAAGAGGCGCGATCTCGTGATGAACGGGGCGATATTCATTTTGAAGTCGCCGACTTTATGAACTGGGAAACGGACGAGCAGTTCGATGCGGTCATGATGAACAATATGCTCTATTACTTTTCACCAGAAGAGCGGATCAAACTGCTTGAGAGACTTCGGGATCGTTTAGAAGAGAACGGGGTAGCAGTCCTTGTGACGCCGCTTGCAGAGACGGCACTTGGCGGACGATTCGCTTCCGCATTCAACGCATTTATGACTCTCCATGACAACTTGTATCCGCTCCCGACCATTCCACGATTACGCCGACAGATGCAAGAAGTCGGATTTGAACAAATTCGATTCATCCCATTCATCCCAGAAGGATCTTGGTACATCGTCATCGCTGAGCGAGGAAGAAAGAACCTGCTCAATCAACCGATTGAAAATTGAACTTGTCTCCGGTCATTTCTATAATGATAGAGAAGCATAAGAGACTATTCACATAGGGAGTTGTTGAGTGTGTCGAAACAAAGAGTTGCCGTAATAGGGGCAGGACCTGGTGGATTGGCTGCTGCGATGCTACTGGCGCATCGTGGGGTAGACGTCACCGTATTTGAGAAACAACCGTTTGTCGGAGGAAGGACGTCACGTCTCCAAGTCGGCGAGTTCACGTTTGACCGAGGACCTACGTTTTTAAATATGCCGTATATTTTAGAAGAAATCTTTGAAGAAACGGGACGCGATTTACATGATTACGTTGAGATGAAACGACTGGAACCGATGTATGATTTGTATTTCGACCGCGGTACGCGTCAGCTCTCGATGACGACAGATCGTGATCAGATGCATCAAGCCATCGAAGAACAATTCCCGGGAAATGGGGAAGGGTATGAACGATTCATGAGCGAACAGGCAATCAAGCTGTCCAAGTTGATGCCTGTCTTACAGACCGCACATGATAAATTGACCGATTACGTCTCGTTGCGTGTGCTCAAAGCACTGCCGTTCCTGTCGATTGGGAAGTCGCTTTATGATGTCTTGTCCGAGTACTTCACGAGCGAAGAGTTGAAGTATGCGTTCACGTTCCAAGCAAAATATTTAGGCATGTCCGCTTGGGAATGCCCAGGCGGTTTCTCCATTTTATCGTATATGGAACACGCATATGGGGTTCATCACCCGATTGGGGGAGTGAATCAACTTTGCCATGCGATGGCGAAAGTCGTGGAAGAAGAAGGTGGCTCCATTCGTCTAGGAGAACCGGTGGAGCGCCTCCTCATGGAGGACAAGAAAGTGACAGGTCTCGTGGCCGGAAGTGTCCATTATGCGTTCGATGAAGTCGTAATCGGTGCTGATTTTGCACATGCGATGACGTCGCTCGTTCCTGAAGGTAAACTCTCGAAGTGGAGTCCGGCTCAACTGAAGAAGAAGCGCTATTCGTGCTCGACGTTCATGCTCTATCTCGGACTTGATCACATATATGAAGACGTGGCGCACCATTCGATTCACTTTGCAGACGATTATGAGTTGAACGTCAAAGAGATGACGCAAGAGTTGAAACTAAGCGAGGATTTCTCCTTCTATGTTCAAAACGCCTCACGCATCGACCCGACGCTCGCGCCTTCAGGAAAGTCATCGCTTTACGTGCTCGTACCGGTACCGAATAACTTATCCGGTCTCCCATGGGACGAGCTACAGATGACGATGACAGAACGTGTGCTCGACGCCCTTGAGACACGGTCTCCGTACAGAGGCATCCGACAACATATTGAAGTGATGGAGACGTTGACGCCAATGGATTGGGAGACGTTCGGTGTATATGAAGGAGCAACGTTTAACCTTGGCCATAATCTATCGCAAATGATGTATTTCCGTCCGCACAACCAATTTGAAGAGCTCGACAACGTCTGGCTCGTCGGCGGGGGAACGCATCCGGGAAGTGGACTTCCGACGATTTTTGAATCGGCGCGAATCACGACGAACCTGTTGCGTGAACGGGCAGGTGTCGGCCGATGAACATCAGCTTTGTCGGGGCCGGGGTCGGCACTCTTTATGCCGCCCTCTTATTGACGAAACGGAACCCGTCGCTAAACATCACGATTTATGAGAAAGAAGCACTCGTCGGTGGACGGTTGAACTATGTTGAGTTTGAGAATGGGGCGAAAGTCGATGAAGGGCCGACGATCGTCTTGTTACCGAGTAAACTGAAGCAACAGTTGGTTGAAGCAGGGCTACCGGAAAGTGAAGTCGAGTTACTCGAAGTCGACCCGCTCTATCGCTTGCGGTATCAAGACGGGACATCATTCTACAAATATCGCGATATCGAGCGTCAGGCTGAAGAAATCGAGCGAACATTCGGTGAAGGGGAAGCATTTCGTCATTATATGTCGCAGAAGAAAGAAGAGTATCGGATTGGATTCGATACGTTTTTGGACCGAAGCTACGCATCAAAAACGGAATTGTTCGAACCTAAACTGTTGCTCCTCCTGATGCGTCTGAAAGCATATGAAACGGCCCATGCGAATATGAAACGGTACTTTGAGGACGAACGCCTACGTGTCGCCTACAGTTTGCAGACACTCTATATCGGTGGGAATCCTTATGCGACCCCTTCTTTATATGGTCTGATCCCGTATCGTGAACAGGAAGAGGGAGTCTGGTACGTAAAAGGAGGATATTTCTCGCTTGCGGCGAAAATGGAACAAGAGCTGAAGCGTCGAGGTGTCCGTTTCGTGATGAATGCGACCGTCAATCGCGTCCACGTCACGAACGGTGTGGCGGACGGCGTCACGGTCAATGACGAGTATGTGTCTTATGACGCGGTCGTCGTGAACGGGGACTTTCCACTCATGGAGCGACTCATTGATGGCGTCACACCAAAGACATACGAACCGTCCAGCGGTACGTTACTCCTGTACTTCACCGTCGATGGCGCACTCGATTTACCGGTTCATCAATTTGATTTACCAAACGATTTTGAAGGATCGATGCGCACAATCTTTGAGGATGGTAAACTAAGTGAGTATCCGGCGATGTACACGTTCAATCCATCACGGATCGATGCGACACTAGCGCCGGATGGGACGAGCGTGTTATATGTCCTCGTTCCCGTACCTCGTAAATTGGAACGGGAAGACTTTGAGACGCAAGGAACGATTGACCATCTATTCGGACGAATCGAGGCACTCGTACCAGGTTTTCGTGAGCGCGTGACCGAGATGAAGGTCCGGACACCGATGGATGCTGAGCGTTTCGGTCTATTTGAAGGAGGAAGCTTTGGGATTGCACCGAAGTTGTCTCAATCAGCTGCCTTCAAGCCACAGGCAAGACCGTTCCCGAAAATCGAACGATTGTATGCGGTTGGTGCATCTGTCCATCCATGTGGTGGCGTGCCAATCGTCATGATTGGGTCACAGTTACTCGTGAAAAAAATGGAAGAAGAAATGGGGGCAATACATCGTGACGACACAAGAAGCGTATCGTCAATGTGAGGAAATCATGAAGAAAGGCTCGCTGACTTTTTATCGGGCCTTCTCTTTGCTCTCAAAACCAGATCGTCAAGCGGTCATGGCCGTGTATACGTTTTGTCGGACCCTTGATGATGCAGTCGATGAATCTGACCGTCCAGAAGAAAGTCTGGCGTCGTTTTTGCATGCGTTCGATCGTTTTTTGGTCGGGTATGATCAAGACGATGCACTATGGGTTGCCCTTCGAGATGTCTGGCAGCGCTATGAAATGGACGTCGATCCCTTCTTCGAGCTAGCAGAAGGGATGAAGTGGGATTTACATAAGTCGCGATATGAGACGCTCGAAGAGACCGAGCAATATAGCTACTATGCGGCGAGTACGGTCGGTCTGATGCTACTCCCGATTCTTGTTCCGAATCAAGATGCCGCTACAAAACGTCAGCTTCGGCAAGGGGCCATTGACCTTGGAATTGCGATGCAACTGACAAATATTTTGCGAGATGTCGGGGAAGATTTGAACCGAGATCGCATTTATTTACCACGGACGATGATGCGACAGTTCGGTGTAACTGAAGAGATGTTACAGCAACAAGAAGTGACACCTGCCTTTATCGAACTATGGGAGGCGTTGGCAAAACGCGCGGAGTTCTTGTATGAACGCGCACGTGAGACCCACGACCTCTATCCACTGGCCAGTCGAAAGCCAGTTCAAGCGGCAGCGCTCCTATACGAAGGGATTTTAGATGCGGCTCGAGCGAACGGATACGATGTCTTCACAAAGCGTGCATACGTATCGACGCTTCAAAAAGGAAAATTGCTAGCAAAACTATAAGATGTCAGGTTTACTGTAGGCGCTTTTAGGCGTCTACAGTTTTTTTGCGCAAAAAAAACCACTTTTGGCGGGGGACCAAAAGTGGCGTAAGCGTTATGTGATCCATTCATCGGGGAAATGAATGAATCGATTTGTGATGAAGCCCTAAAGATGTGCCGGGATTCATGGGGAATGAATCAATTGGGACATCTTCGTTGAAACAGGATGCTTGATGGACTAAGGGGGAACATCATACGCAAGCTGTCTCAACTACGGGATACGAGTGGGGAAACTCGCTCATCACTTTTTCTCGGGTGTGACAAGTTCAAAACGCGATAAGGCTCGGGGAAGCCATTCGATCGCTACAGGTGTAACCAACGTTACAGAACTGCTTGAACTCGAATATGATATTATCACGTCTTTCAATTGTCGACAAGTGTCGAAACTCGCGTTCACAAAATGTTCATATTGTCAGAGGTATGTCCTCTAACATCGACCGTGCAGCGAATTGTCCTGAAAGCGTGACCATTGGGCTCCCTCCCCCAGGATGAGTCGAACCACCTGCGAACCAGATGTTCGAGACGTCCGTCGAGCGGGCTGCCGGTCTAAAGAATGCACCTTTTTTCGAATTGGCCGACGTGCCATAAAGTGCACCGTAATATGCATAAAAGTCACGGCTCAAGTCTTGTGGTGTCACCCGGCGGTGGAAGAGAACCTCTTCTTCTTCCCAATCCACACCGAACGCACGTAACCGACGACGAATCAAATGTTCATACGTATCGGCATCGATGTCCGTCAAATGAGCGGGGGCATTGACGAGGATGAACAAGTTGTCTCCTGCCTCTCCCATCGATGGGTCAGTTGCGGATGAATTAGAGATATAAATGGTCGGCTCGTCCGCATAGCGTTCTTCTTGGAAGAGTGCCTTAAATTCTCGCTCGTAGTCGTCAGAGAAATAGACATTATGATGGGCGAGGTTCAATCGTTTTGTTAACCCAATCATTAAAACGAATGCAGAGATGGACGGCTCGACGGTATCGCGTGTCGGGACCGGGAAAGAAGGACGGTTTTTCGCATCGACAAGTCGAGGATATTGCGTGAGCAGCTCGCCATTGAGCAGAACAGCATCGCAAGAGATGACTTCTTTGTCATCAACGACGACTTCATGAGCTTTCCCGTTCAAGACTTCAATTTTCGTCACTTCGTGTCCGAGACGGAATGTCACCCCGAGTTCACTTGCTCGCTTCGCAAATCCTTTGGCGATATTCCAGTTCCCTCCCTTGGCAAAGTAGACCCCTTCATTCAATTCTAAATGAGAGATGAGCGCGAACGTGCCTGGTGTCACGTACGGGCTACTGCCGATATACGTCGCATATCGGTCGAGTGCCTGGATGATGCGCTTATCTTTGAAGTATTTCTGATGAAGGGCATGCAGACTTTGCAGCGGGTGTACTTTTACCATGTCCGCCCAAAGGCCCGGATCTAATTTTGTCTCCATACGGGTGAAGAAGCGTTCGTTCGCGATTCGGAACAACTTCTCTGCTTCATCTAAATAAGCTTGTAATTGATTTTTCTTCATTTGGTCATTCGTCAATCGTCGCACTTCCGATTCAAGCTGTGCCCGATCGGCGCTAAATGTGAACGAGGAGCCATCCGAATAATGATTGACGGTATGTTGATCGAGTTTGATCAATTCAAAATAGTCATCAGGATTGGCACCGCTGTTTCGGATGACGGAACGAAACACATCTGGCATCGTGATGGTGTTCGGACCGAAGTCGAAACGGTGCCCGTCGGTGATGACGGGCATAAGTTTTCCGCCGACATGTTCATTCTTCTCAATGACCGTGACGTCATAGCCGTGTGTGGCGAGCGTGACGGCAGCGCTCAGGCCACCTAACCCGGCTCCAATGACAACAATTTGTTTCATACATTTGTCCCCCTTAAGTAAAACGCTCGATTAGGAATAATGGCGACCTTTCCACGTGATCGGTAGACGTCTCCATTTACGGATGACGGCGTTCCCGAGTAAGGTCAGATAAGCGATCAAGCTGATTGGATGCAACCATGTACCGGATCCATGAGATTTTATGTCGACAGCAAGTCGGGCGAAGAGTACGAAGAGTGCCGCACTGATCGTTTGCCAACTCGGTGAAACTAGCCATGCGAACATGGCTATCAACTGGATCCCGTAGTACGTCAAGAAGTACAAGGCAAGTCCTACTGATTCATTCATTCCCTTGAATACGTTTTTTGAAAACCCGCTCCATACTTCTTCATTCGTCTCATACATATCACAAGAGATGAACGGGGCGACTTGAACGAGTGACGTCACTTTTTGATGACGCTTGAACATACGACATAAATCGATGTCATCAATCAACGATGAACGGATCGAAGCGTGCCCACCAATCTCTTCGTAACTATTTCGTTCGACAAGTACATTCATTCCGTTCGCTGCCGCGAATGCAGGGTGTTTCACTTTACGCCAAAACAAAGGCAGGTGTTGGGCGATAAGCACGTGTTGCATCGGAATCAACAATTTCCCGAGAAATGTCGATGTCGGAAATTGTGGGAATCCGGATAGAAAGACAGCCTTTTCACGAGCGAGTGTCGCATGCATGCGGGGGATGAAGCTCGAATCGATGGTAACGTCCGCATCTAAAAAGAGGAGATACGGTTCAGTCGTGCGTGTTGAAAGCTGATGACAGGCATGGACTTTCCCGGCCCAGTCATCAGGCAAAGGGACACCCTGAATGACGGTGAATCGGGCATCGTCCCCAATCGCGCGATGTAATCGTTCATATGTATCGTCTTCGGAGCGGTCTTCATAAATGTAGACATGAGTATTCTCGGGGATCGCCATTTGTAAATTAGTAATCAATCGGTCGACATGTCGCGCCTCGTTCCGCATCGGGATGCAGACGGCTGTCGCCAAAGCTTTCCCAGGTTTTGCGAGTGGTCGTAAAAACGCTAGATTCACGAGTGTGAAGATGAGCATGAAAAGGGTCACGAACCAAAGAATCATGAGCCTTTCCTCCCGAGTCGAACGAACGTTTCTGTCCACTCGGCTAGATTGCGTCGCGGACGGAACAATGGAGCATAGGCGGTTGAACGTGTGATGACGTCATCTCTGACATCGTCATACAACTGCTCGAGTGCTTGCGCAATCTCTTGTTTTTGAGCTCTCCGAGTCGACGAGGTCACGCTGTATTTTCGGAATCGGACGTAGACAACGGGCTCGGCATGGCTTTCAAATGCATAATACATGGCACATAAATGAAGGGGACGCTCATTCAGTAACAGGGTCGCCCCAGATTCGATTTCAATCGGACGCATTTCTTGAGGGACTTCTCGACCTTGTGGATACATCCATACCGATTTGCCTGAAGCGAGCAACTCATTCGCGTAGGCGAGGGAAGCACGCACATCGGATAGACTTCCTTTTTTTACAGAGAAGGCCCCAAGGTGACGAAAGAACGGGAAACGGCGCAATCCGTCCTCGTCCATCAACACATGGATGTCATGTCTCAAAAAATGTTCATTCACCATATACATGACGAGTCCATCCCACCAAGCACTGTGCGTACTTAAGATTAAACCAGGCGTAGGGATATCATCGGTTCGAATAAAAATATTATGAAACGTTGGACGAATCTGACGTTCCCTTACGAATGTTGAGAATACGTTATTGAACCATTTCTTTTTGTGTGACTCGATCATCGCGACCTCTCCTTTCTAAAAGAATCACCCCAGACGTCAGAATGCTCAGGAAGCCGATTCCATAAAGACCTGCGTTCACGGCCGTGACGCCAAAGAGGGCATGGAGCATGACGAACAAGTAAACGCCGTGCTGGATGAACAAGGAATCGACAGCTCGTTCGTGACGTTGCAAAATCCAGGAGAAAATAAGGGATAATCCAAACCATCCAATAAAGTTTTGCGTCGGGATATCATAATATAGACCGTCATTTGCCCATTCCCAGTAGCCTTTCACGTTTGCCGCTACGGGATCGATTGCCATATCGAGCCATACGGCGAGAATCGGGACGAACCATAAAATGTTGTTGCGGAACGTGAAGAGTCGGGCCACGGCAAAACTAGAACCGATGACAGCGAGCCACGCCGCCCCAATCGTGACAGGGACTCCAAATACAGTTGGACCGAATGCCTCGGCATAGACGTATTCGCTGAACGGGAACCCCGTTTTCACGCCGAGAGTCTCGACGGCGATTGAACCGAAGAAAATAAACGGAACAATCCAAACACCTTGTCGAATCCCTTGATAAAGAATCGTTCCGCCGATCACACCGGCGAGCCATAAAAAGACGGGGTTTGCCCACTCTAGCCAAGGCGGAAGCAGGTCGAATCCGACTAAGATCAATCCAATGAAATACCAGACAAGAAACCATTTCCAAATAAACGGATACACTTTCATTCCATCACCTCTTCTTTCATTCTAAAGCTCATCTCAGTCTTCGTCTAACAAATGCATGTACGAAAAAAGAGCCTCGTCGAACGAGACTCTTAATTGGCCATCCGCTTCCGTCTTTTCACGAACGAGAAAGCGATGAATAAGACATAGAACGGGACGGCGATGAACCAGAACGTCGGCCATTCTTTCCAACGTGCGAACATCATATACGTCACATAGACGAGGCTGATGGTAATGATGAACGAGTGACGTGGCAGTGGCACGTCTTTAAAACTCGGGATGCGGACACGGCTGACCATCAACAGGGCGAGCCCTGTGAAGAAAATCGGTGTCAACAGTTCGCTGACGCGGTCCCCGAACGTCGTGATGACGGCGAGAAGTCCACCGGCGGCCGTAATCGGGACGCCTGAGAAGTAACTTGCCGCAACGTTTGTCGCAGACAAGTTGAAGCGGGCGAGACGGTATGCCCCGAATAGCGGAAAGAGTGCCGCAAAGAACAATCCATAATTGCCATAATCAATGAAAAACGTATAATAGGCGAGCATCGCTGGTGCGACACCGAACGTGACGATGTCAGCGAGTGAGTCTAGTTCCTTCCCGAAGTCCCCAGCGACTCCGAGCATACGGGCGAGTCGCCCATCTAAACTATCGAGCATCATCGCGATGATGATTAACAGTGTGGCGTTTGAGAAGTCACCACGTGCGGCGTAGACGATGGCGACGACACCACAAAATAAGTTTCCGAACGTAAAGGAGTTTGGAACCCACGAACGGATGCGTTCTTTCCACATAATTTTGCCCCCAGTAAGGTCATTGGCTGAACCAGCGACCGTTTGTGAATTGCAGTAAATCTTCTGGCTTCAACTCGATTTGATAGCCACGTTTCCCGGCAGAGATCGTGATGGTCTCTTTCTCTCTAGCTGCCTCATGCAAGTATACGGGGAACGGCTTCTTCGCCCCGATGGGAGAGACGCCACCCCGGATGTATCCGGTCAGTGCCTCGAGTTCTTTCATCGGGACAGGCGATGCTTTCTTCGTTCCCCAAGCTTTCGCGGCTGCTTTTAAATCAATGTCACGCTCTCCGGAAATGAGAAAGAAGGCGTATTGTTTTTTCTCGTTCACGAGACAAATCGTTTTGTACAGTTCATCGAGAGGTTTATGCAACGTCTCCGCGACATGTTTGGCAGAGACATCGGTTTCATCGACTTCATACGTATGATAAGCGAACGGAATCTTCTTTTGTTTCAGTTGCCGAGCGGCGTTTGTCAGTTGCATCTGACTCATCCTTTCGTGACCGACTCCTTTTAGAATAGCAAATCAACCAACTTCACGGCAATTGAACTTCAAAAAACTTTTCAGTAAAGGAAGGAGTTTGGCGGAATGGCGAAGAAATGAACAGTGATTCATTTTATAAGGGGGAATGAAAGTGGAGACGATTCAATTGACGACGCACAATGGGGTAGGGTGGCTGAAACTCAACCGACCTGAAAAGCTGAATGCCTTGAACGAGACGTTGCTACGTGAAATGAAAACGGCAATCGATGAATTTGATCAGGACGACGCGGTTCGCGTCATCGTCCTTGTCGGCGAAGGACGGGCATTCTCATCTGGACAAGATTTAACGATCGAGAGCGATGCAGATTACGGGGAATATTTAGAAGAGGTGTATCATCCACTCGTCCGTGCGCTCTTCTCATGCCGTAAGCCGATCATCGCGGGCATTCATGGCGTTGTGGCAGGAGCGGGACTTAGTTTGGCACTCGCAGCAGACGTTCGAATCGTCGCCAAGTCGACGAAGTTCAGCTCGGCGTTCATTAAAATCGGGTTGGTCGCAGATGCAGGAGGACCGTATCACTTACGTCGACTCATGCGCGACGACCTCGCATTAGATTGGTTGTGGAGTGGCAGTACGATTGACTCGGAGACCGCGCACACATTCGGACTTGTCACAGAGCTCGTGGAAGATGCGGTATATACGGAGCGATTGACTTCATATGCGGAAACACTCGCTGCGAAATCACCGGTCGCTGTTCAAGGGATGAAGGCGCTCATGCGAGCCGCTTCATTTGAGGACGGATTGAATGAAGAAATTGAATGGCAACGGAAGTGTGGGGACACGGACGTGCACCGCCAAGCGATGCAGGCATTCTTGATGAAATAAAAAAAGCGGCCGCGGCCGCTTTTTTACGTGGTTGATTTGGCTTCGAATTGGAAGCCTTTTTGTTGCCACGTCCCGTATTTCCAACGACGAAACGCGAAGAATCCGCGGAACCACTCATCGAGGGAGAAGGCGAGCCAAATCCCAAGGATGCCGAGCCCCATTTGAAGACCGAACAAGTAGCTGAACGCCACGGCGACACCCCACATCGAGGCAATCCCAATCATGACCGGGAAGCGGACGTCCCCAACGGACTTCAACGATCCCATCAAGACGATGTTCATGGCGCGCCCTGGCTCTAAAATGAGCGTTGCCCATAAAATTGGTACTCCGACCGCGATGATGTCAGGATTTGACGTGAAGAGACCGAGTAGCGACTCGCTGAACACCGCCAATCCGAGAGAGGCGACGAACGAGGCGAACATGGCGATCTTCAATGTCTTGACGGCGCGATGATACGCCTCTTTGAAACGTTTGCCCCCGATATCTCGCGCAATCAAGAGCTGTGTTCCTTGTGCGACGGCGACGGTGAACAAGAAGGCGAGCATTGACAAGTTCATGACGTATACCCGTGCGGCGAGGGAAGCTTCTCCCATCGTCGCGATGAAACCGGTGATGATGATCTGTGAAGCTTGATAAGACAAGTTCTCTCCTGCAGAAGGGACACCGATTTGAAGGAGCGACTGGATGTCGTCTTTCTTCGGACGAATCACTTCTTTTAACGGGAAGCGGATCATGAGCTTCCGTTTGACGAGCCAGAACAACAGTACCATAGCGGCGAATCGTGCGATCACGATGGCCCAAGCGACACCGGCAACACCTGTGACCGGAAGTCCGAACCAGCCGGTAACGGCAAAAATGGCACCGACTGCGGTGATGATATCAATCAGAAGCGTCGCGAGCATGGCGTGTTTCGTCATCCCGTGACTCCGGAGGATCGAACTGAGCGCCATGATGAGCGCTTCGGTGAATAACGACAAGCCGACGATTTGCAGGAACAACAGCCCGTGTGCAAACAGTTCATCCGATAGACCGAATAGGCGCAAAAACGTTTCACCGAATAAGAAGATGACGACGACCATGATCGCACCGAGCCACATGTTCAAACTGACGGCGGAGCGGGCGAAGTCACGACTCTTCTTCATGCGCCCAGCCCCGATGGCCTGACCGATCAAGATGGTCGCCCCGACAGACGTCACACTGAAGACAATCAAGAACACGTTTAAAATTTGGTTGGCAACCCCGACGGCCGAAGCGGCGGCGTCTGAGTAATGTGCGAGCATCAATGTGGCGATGATCCCGGTTCCCATGTGGAGGGCAAGTTCGATGAAAATCGGCCACGACAGTTTGAACAGGGTGAGCTGTTCCGTTTGTTTCGTCTGCATGTAGTGTATTCTCCCTTTTCTCTATAATTCTTTCTGTTAACTATTTGTTTTATAAAAATGTCAAAGGTCATCTTACTCCTTATGAAATGAAAAAGAAAGGGGTTTGCTAAATTATTTTCAACAAAAAAATCACCCGAAGAAATCAGGTGATTTTCGAAATTATTTCAATTTCAGAATAGCAGCACTAAATGGTGCAAGCTCGATTTCGAGTGACTCGAGATCACGGTCGTGTAACAAGTCGTAGGCGGCGCCACGATAACCGAGCGGACTTAGTTTCGACGTAGAGTCCGAGTTGTTGAAGTAGACCAAGTACGTCTCATCTTTCGTGCAACGCTCGATGATGACGGCATTATTGGCGTCGTCGACCAAGTTGAAGCGATACGAGCCGGCGTTTGCGAGTACGGGATGATCTTTCCGAAGCTGGATGAGCTTTTGAATGTAACGGAAGAGGTTACGGTCTTCTTCGGCTTCGTCCCACGGCATACAGCGGCGGCAACCCGGGTCTTGTTCTCCCTCGAGTCCGATTTCATCCCCATAGTAAATACACGGGCTACCTGTGTACGTAAGCATGGATGTCATCAAGAGCTTGAATTTGCCTTTATGACCTTTCGCCCGCGTCAACGCGCGTGGCGTATCATGTGAGTCGATCAAGTTGAACGTGACTTCGTTGACGTTCATCGTGTTCATCATCTCGACGCGCGTCAATTCGTTGCGGAACTCAGAAGCTGTCGTCCGATCGAGTGCGAAATAGTTCAAGCTCGCGTTCGTGAACGGATAGTTCATGACGGCATCGAACTGGTCGCCTTGTAGCCAAGGTTGCGCGTCGTGCCAAATTTCCCCGAGGATGTAGGCTTCCGGGTTCGCTTGCTTGACTGCTTTTCGGAAGTCACGCCAGAACGCATGATCGACTTCGTTGGCGACGTCTAGGCGCCATCCGTCGATGCCAAATTCTTCGACCCAGTAACGGGCGACATCTAATAAGTAAGCTTTCAACTCTGGATGCTCCGTATTGATCTTCGGCATGTTCTTCTCGAACGCGAACGTATCGTAGTTCGGCTTCGGCTCCGTCACGATTGGGAATTCACGGAGATAGAACCAATCGCGATACTCAGACACCGGACCGTTCTCGACGACATCTTGGAACCATGGGTGGTGATATCCAACATGGTTGAAGACGGCATCGAGCATGACCTTGATGCCATTCTTGTGTAAGAGGTCGACCATTTCTTTAAATTTCTCTTTTGTCCCGAACTGTGGATCGATTTCCATATAGTCGAGCGTATCGTACTTGTGGTTCGTCGTCGCTTTAAAGATCGGGCAGAAATAGATTCCGGTAATCCCGAGTTCGACCAAGTGGTCGATATGGTCGATCACCCCTTGGAAATCCCCACCGAAGAAGTTTGTGATTGTCGGCTCTGTCGAGTTCCATGGCAGTGTCTCTTCTGGATTAAGTGAAGCATCTCCATTGGCGAAGCGATCCGGGAAGATTTGATACCAAACCGTGTCCTTCACCCATGACGGTGCGTGGAAGATATCAATCGGATTGATGAACGGGACACAGAAGTAATAGCCCGTGTCATCGAGCGGTTTTTCTTCGAACCACCCTTTTTCGGTATAGACGGCTGTCTCTTGTCCATCATTCAAACGGAATCCGTAGCGAAGGCGACGGAACGGCGGCTTGATGGCGATGAACCAGTAGTCATAGGCGTCGTCAAAACCGATTTTCTCCATTGGAGTCTCGTATGTACGCCAGTAGCTCGGCTTGTCCGGGTCAAAATTCCACATGGCCGGGTCTTCAGAATGCCAATCGTAAGGGTCGTTCCAAATCAAATCGACCGATTCAATATCTCCACGTTTCGTATGAAAACGGATGTGGATCGTCTCACGGTCATATTTGTAAACGAACGGGGACATGGCACGATGATAAATCGCTTCTTTCATCATAAGGAAAACATTCCTTTCTTTAAGGGGGATGACATCATTTTACAACACTGTGAATCAAAGAGAATAGGTGTTGCGAAAACGTTTGCTCAAGCAAAGGGTAATAAAGCGTTTACATTTTGTCAATTGCTGAAACTCATAAAAAGTGAAGATTTGAGAACAAAATTTTATAAATTACATAAATGGGTCAACAGACGTAAAAAAAGTGTAAAAAAAGACTTGTAAAACGCTTTCACAAATGTATAATAAAAATTGAGGTGAGGATGCAAACGTTTTCACTACCGTGTCAATTTCGTAGCGGAGTTTTAAAATTGACGTGGTCGTGCGATTGCGCAAATCTGACCATACTATTTCCTTGGGGAGGTTTTTCATCATGAAGATGAAAAAAATGGTAGCAGGACTTTCAACAGCAGTATTCGCATTCGGTGCACTTGCTGCATGTGGTGGCGGAACAGACAACGGATCTTCTAACGAAGGTGGTTCTTCAAGCGAGAACAAACCTGAAAAGATCGTCATCTGGGAAGACATCGAAAAGTCTGAAACAACGAAAGAAGTTGCGAAGGCGTTCGAAGAAGAACATGGCGTAAAAGTTGAAGTCGTCGAAGTACAGATGACAGACCAAAAAGACAAGCTTGCGCTTGACGGTCCAGCTGGTAAAGGTCCAGACATCGTTCTCGTACCGCACGACCAAATCGGTACAATCGCTGACCAAGGTCACTTGGCTCCAATCGCTGACGAAGGATCACTTGACGCATTCACAGACGCTGCGAAATCAGCTGTCATGTTCGATGGTCAAGCTTATGGATATCCAAAATCAGTTGAGACACCAGTTCTCATGTACAACAAAGATTTGATGGCTGAAGCTCCAGCATCAATGGACGACCTCTACAAGTTGTCAAACGATGTGAAAGCTGATGGGGAGTATGGATTCCTCGCACTTTGGGATAACTTCTACTTCGCACACGGTGTTGTCGCTGGATTCGGCGGATACGTGTTCAAAGAAGACGGTGGCGCACTCGACCCATCTGACATCGGTTTGAACAACGAAGGCGCAGTTGAAGGATTCGAATACATCGGTAAATGGTACGAAGAAGGCCTCTTCCCTAAAGGATTGATCGGTGAGTCTGGTGGCCAAGCGATGGACCAACTCTTCACTGAGAAGAAAGCACATTCAGTCATGAACGGACCATGGGCTGTAGCTGGTTACACAGATGCAGGCGTAAACCTCGGAGCGGCTCCAATGCCAACACTTCCGAACGGTGAGCCAATCAAGACGTTCATGGGTGTGAAAACATATGCCCTTTCAGCTTACACAGAAAACCAAGAGTGGGCTGAAATGTTCCTTCAAGAGTTGACGAATGAAGAAAATGCATTGGCAATGTTTGAAGCATACAACGAGATCCCACCAGTAGCAGCACTCGAGTCGAACGAAACAATCACGTCGAACGAAGTTGCGAAAGCGGTATTCGACCAAGCGACAAACGCAATCCCAATGCCGAACATTCCTGAAATGGGACAAGTTTGGGAGCCAATGGCACAAGCACTTCAGCTTGTAGCGACTGGTAAACAAGATGCACAAAAATCTGCAGACGATGCAGTGAAAGTCATCGAGCAACAAATCCAAGCAAACAACCAATAAGGAATTGAAATGACGGGGTGCGCCACATGGCGTTCCCCCTCATTTTCTAGCATTGAGCAAACGTTTGCTTGATTGATTTGCTCAAATCGAAAGGAGAAACTGAGGATGGCTGCAATTGCGAACCCTAAAACACCGGACCAACGCCCGGACAAGCCTACAAACCATGCTCGGAACGCGGGACTACTTTCCATCATTCCGGGACTCGGACAGTTATATAACAAACAATACGCGAAGGCGGTAGCGTTCTTTATCGTCGTCGTATCTTATTTTGCCGTAAACTATGATCTATTTTTCAAAGGGGCGGGCGCCGGACCAGGTGACCGTGGAGGACTTTGGGGATTGATCACGCTTGGTGAAGTGCCAGGACCTCGTAACGACCACTCCATCTTCTTGATGGTCGAGGGGATTGTCGCGTTAATTTTACTTTTCTTCGGAATCGCGTTCTATGTTTGGAACATTCGTGACGCCTATCGTGTCGGTCGCGCTCGTGATCAGCATCTAAACCTTCCATCGTTCCAAATGCAACTTCGCAACTTGCGTGACCATGGATTCCCATACTTAATGTTAATCCCATCACTCATTTTGTTAGTGTTTACAGTTATTCTT
Source organism: Exiguobacterium sp. NPDC077395 (assembly GCF_050269125.1). NCBI lineage: Bacteria > Bacillati > Bacillota > Bacilli > Caryophanales > Exiguobacterium > Exiguobacterium sp. NPDC077395. The sequence continues at coordinate 1,954,136 of NZ_JBNNHU010000001.1, read as the reverse complement.
CCATTGATCTTTACGTTCTTGATCGCCTTCACGAACTATCGCTATAACAACGCACCACCAGCGAAACTCGTCGAATGGGTCGGATTCGAGAACTTCACGCGTATTTTTGAAATCGATATCTTCCGTGACACGTTCGTCGGGGTACTCGGCTGGACACTTGTCTGGACGGTCGCTTCAACGACAGGTGTCATCGCGATTGGGATCTTCCTTGCGGTACTCTTGAACCAAGAAGGTCTTCGTTTCCGTCGCTTGTTCCGTTCAATCTTGATTTTGTCTTGGGCAGTTCCGGCATTCATCACGATCTTGATCTTCCGTTCAATGTTCAACGAATCGTTCGGGGTGTTCAATACGACAATCTTGCCGGCACTCGGTCTTGACCCAGTCAACTGGATGACCGATCCGACAGCTACACGAACAGCACTCGTTCTCATTCAATGGTGGCTCGGCTTCCCGTTCATCATGACGCTCATGACAGGAGTCCTTCAGTCGATTCCTGGTGACTTGTATGAAGCGGCAACGATTGACGGAGCGACAATCTTTGATAAGTTCCGCTTGATCACATTGCCGATGCTCTTGTTCGCGACTGCACCGATCTTGATCACGCAGTTCACGTTCAACTTTAACAACTTCAACATCATCTATCTCTTTAATGGCGGTGGCCCTGCTGTACCTGGACAAACGGCCGGCGGTACCGACATCTTGATTTCTTGGATTTACAAATTGTCTCTCGGTGCCAACCCGCAATACGGACTTGCGGCTGCGATTACACTCATCTTGTCATTCTTCATCATGACACTTGCCGTGATCCAGTTCCGTCGGACAAAATCTTTCAAAGACGAGGATATGATCTGATATGAAAAAACAAAAACGAATCAATTTGGCGATCTCGTATGTCATCTTGACGCTTGCGTCGATCATCATTCTCTATCCGATGCTTTGGGTTGTCGGTACATCATTCAACCCGGGGCGTACGATTACGTCAACGATTATTCCAGCGAACCCGACGTTTATTCACTATAAAAACTTGTTTGACCTAACGATTTCGGATTATAGTTTATGGTATGTGAACACGTTGAAAATCGCTTTCATCACGATGGCACTCTCAGTCGTCTTGGTGACGATTACTGGTTACGTTTTCTCACGCTACCGTTTCGTCGGACGCAAGAACTCACTCGTCTTGTTCCTCGTCCTTCAGATGGTGCCACAGTTCGTTGCGATCATCGCGATTTATGTATTGCTCAACATGCTCGGCCTTCTTGACACACATACAGCGCTCATCTTGCTCTATGCGGGTGGTGCGATTCCGATGAACACGTACTTGGCGAAAGGGTACTTCGACACGATTCCTAAAGAACTTGACGAAGCTGCTCGCATGGATGGTGCAGGTCACCTCCGAATCTTCTGGCAAATCATCTTGCCACTTGCGAAGCCGATTGTCGCAACGATTGCTCTCTTTAACTTCATGGGACCATTCAACGACTTTATCTTGGCATCGCTCGTCCTTCGTTCACCAGAGAAACAAACATTGGCAGTTGGTCTTTACAACATGATTTCGAAACAGTTCGATAATAACTTCACGTTATTCGCGGCGGGTGCGGTTCTTTCAGCCCTTCCGATCGTCATCTTGTTCTTCATGTTCCAACGCTACTTCGTTTCTGGCCTTACAGCGGGTGGTACGAAAGGATAATACTCGTAAAAGGAGGAAGCGATATGAGGCGAGGCGTCGTGCTCGTGCTCCTGTCGCTTCTTTTGTTTCCGACCGTCGTCGGTGCAAAGGAAGCTGCTACTTGGGAACAAGAACGCATGTATTTTATTATGGTCGACCGATTTGTTGACGGGAACCCGGACAACAATGAGCAAGTCGACAAAGATGATCCGAAAGCGTTTCATGGCGGAGATATCCGTGGGGTCATCGAAAAGCTCGATTATATCGAGTCACTCGGCTTCACATCGATTTGGTTGACACCCGTTTTTGAAAATATGCCGGACGGCTATCACGGGTATTGGATTAAGGATTTTTATAACATCGACCCGCAATTCGGGACGAAAGAGGACTTACAAGAACTTGTCGAGGAAGCACACAAACGAGACATGAAAGTCATTCTCGACTTCGTCGTCAACCACGTCGGCCCGAACCATCCATGGGTGGAAGAAAAACCGGAATGGTTCCACGAACAGCTGCCGATCGTGTTCTGGAAAGACCAGGAGCAAGTCGAGACACACTGGTTATTCGATTTGCCGGACTTTAAAACAGAGGATCCGGAAGTCAAATCGTATTTGATCGACGCGGCGAAGTACTGGATTGAAGAGACGGACATCGATGGCTATCGCCTCGACACGGTCCGTCACGTCGATAAGGCGTTCTGGAAAGACTTTGTCGAAGGTGTTCGGTCGGTCGACCCAGACTTTTACTTACTCGCTGAAGTGTTTGACCCGGACCCACAATATGTCGCGCAATATGACGACCTTGGATTCAACAGCATCACGAACTTTACATTCTACGACCGGGTATCAAAAACGATGACGCAACAGCAGGCGAACGTCGATGAAATCGATGTTGCCGCAAGTTATGCCGAAACGTTTTTTAACGACCCGAATCAGATGGCGACGTTCCTCGATAACCATGATGTCGAACGGTTCATGCATATGGCTGAACTCGGCGGTGTGGAATCGGCGGAACGACGGTTACGTCTTGGGTTGTTCGCACTCTATGCGTCACCGGGTATGCCAATCGTCTTCCAAGGGACAGAAAATGCACAGACAGGTGGAGCCGACCCGGCGAACCGTGTCATGACTGAATTCCCGGGAAATGAAGAGTTACACGAATACGTCGCAACGATGAACCGCATGCGTGAAGAGTATCCTGTGTTTGCGACAGGTGAACAGCGTATGATTGCATCGGAGGATGGAATGGCCGTCTTCGAACGGAAAGACGGAGATGACGTCGCGTTATATGCGATCAACATGAACAGTGAGGATCGAGAGATTGAGATCGAGGTCAGTGAAATCGGGGAAGATACAAGACTTCGTGGTCTATTATTCTCACAACTGGTCACAGATCAACGCGGAACGTTTACAATTGAACTATCTGGCGAAAGTGCGAACGCTTACATCGTTGAGGAGTCATCGGTAAATCCGTGGATGATTGGGTTGATCGTTGTCACGATTCCGATTTTCTTGACAGGTTTGGTCATGTGGAAGCGTCGCAAATAAAGATATGACACGCCGAAAGGCACGAATTGAATTCACGGAAGCAGGGGGGAACACCATGCAAATCACAATTAAAGATGTTGCGAAGCACGCGAACGTCGCGCCGTCGACGGTATCTCGCGTCATCGCCAACAGCCCAAGAATCAGTCAGAAGACAAAAGAACGAGTCAGAAGCTCGATGGAAGAGCTCGGTTACCATCCGAACATTCATGCGAGAAGTCTTGCCAACCGCTCGACACAGTCGATTGGTCTCGTCATGCCGAGCGCGGCAACAAAGACGCTTCAAAACCCATTCTTCCCAGAAGTGTTGCGAGGAATCAGTACGAAGGCGCACCAAAACGGTTATTCACTCTATATGACGACCGGTGTGACAGAAGAAGAGGTATTGTCGGGTGTGATCGAGATGGTACAGGGACGCCGTGTCGACGGTGTCATCGTCCTCTATTCACGTGAAGACGACCAAGTCGTCCAATATCTACGTCAGACGAAGTTTCCGTTCGTCGTGGTCGGGAAGCCGTTCGGGGACGCTTCTTCGATTACGTACGTCGATACGGACAACTATTTGGCCGGACGCGAAGTGACGAAGCACCTCTATAATCTAGGTCACCGACGTATCGCCTTCATCGGGGGATCGGACAAACTCGCCGTGACACAAGACCGCCGGAACGGATACGCGACGGCTCTCATGGAAGCGGGCATCCCGGTATGTGAGGACTATATCGCAAGAGCCGAGTTCATGACGAAGGGTGGCGCAAAAGCCGTCCGTGAACTGCTTCAAAATGAAGAGCCACCGACAGCTGTCGTCGTCAGTGATGACATGATGGCACTCGGGGTCATCAGTACACTCAGCGAGATGGGACTCAAGATTCCTGAAGATGTGGCTGTCGTCAGTTTCAATAACGTGTATATCGCCGAACACTCGAACCCGCCGCTCACTTCGGTCGAGATCAACATTTTCGGTCTCGGCTTTGAGGCGACGAATTGCTTGATTGAACAAATTAGCGATAATGCCCCACCATACGGAAAACGTGTCATCGTTCCACACTATTTGGTCGTCCGCCAATCATGTGGACAAAAAAAGAGTAAAGCGGAGACGCTCGAATCAAATTCTTAATCGTCTAGACGGTCTCGCGAGGAGCGAGGTCGTCTTTTGCATATCCTGTTGATTGAAGTTATCTGAAGTGGGGAACATTTCTCACGAACGGATTGAAATTGAAAGGATGGATTGAGATGAGTGAAAAACGATTTGTCGGAACATACGATACGAAAGAGAGCCTGCTTTCTAAAATGAACGAACTGAATGAAAATGGCTACGATGAGGGAGAATTATATGTCGTGACCGAACAGAAAGACGCTGTCCATGTGCTCAAACATGAGACGAACGTAAACGTGGAAAATGGTGACGCGTCTTGGTTAGACAACCTTCAGGACGATACAAGTCAGGGCAAAGATATGAAACAGGCGCTACACGATTTAGGCATCTCAGATGATGAGGTGGAGCGAGCACATGCACAATTGAAACAAGGCGGATATGTGCTCGTCATCGATGAACCTGATACGGGGTTCAATGATGGTCGGAGCGCTCTATTCGAAGGGCATGAGGCGAATGCGGCGTTCGGTGAGGATGAAGAAAATCAAAAGTGATGACCCATTAAGACTGTCTCCGCGAGAGGCAGTCTTTTTGTTTAAAAATGTGATGAAAAAAAGAAAGAAAAAGTTTTATGCAAACGATTGCATTCTCTCTTCAGTTGTGTAAAATGAAAGGTGAGATTAAATACAGCGCTTTCATAGACAAACGGTTGCATGAACTTGTTGTCCGTCGAAGGTAGCCTTGTAGAGAAAAAGGAGTGGCAGACAGATGAAACGATTGTTTGCAGTCGATGAATGGAAAGTAACAGAAGAAGGTCTTCACCCGAAAGAAAACCGTCTTGCTGAATCGATCACATCGCTCGGAAACGGGCACATGGGAATGCGAGGAAATTTCGAGGAAGATTACTCGAATGATACGCACCAAGGATTCTATGTGGCGGGCGTCTATTACCCGGACAAAACACGTGTCGGTTGGTGGAAGAACGGATATCCTGAATACTTTGCCAAAGTATTGAATGCGACAAACGTCATCGGTCTACGCGTCGCGATCAATGGGACACCTGTCGATTTGGCGAAATGGGACGTGAAGGACTTTACACGTGAACTGGATATGCAGCGTGGTGTCCTCACGCGAACGTTCACATTGATGAACGGGACAGAAGAGACAAACGTAGAAGTCGTCCGTTTCTTCTCCATCGTCGACAAAGAAGTATTAGCGATTCGTTACAACGTCACACCGGTGAACTACGAAGCGAAAATCGAGTTCACACCATACTTAGACGGCGATGTCGAGAACGAAGATTCGAACTACGATGAGAAGTTCTGGCTCCCGGTTGACCGTGGCATCGAAGAACGCTTCGGTTTCGTGACGACGAAGACGAAAAAACTCGATTGGCACGTTACGGCATCGATGATTGCGGACGTAGAAGGCGCTCGTTGCGAAGTGCTCGAAGCGACAGACCTCTTCGTGGCGAACAAATTCACGGTCAATGTGACTGCTGGCGAGACAGCGACAGCCTATAAATATGTATCTGTCGTGACGAACCGCGACCATGCGATTGAAGACCTTCAATCTGCAGGGATGAAACGCGTCGAAGCGGCGTTTGAAAAGGGCTTTGAGACGCTTCTCACTGAACAGACGGAAGCATGGCTCGCACGTTGGGAAGATGCGGACGTTCGAATCGATGGAGATATCGAAGCGCAACAAGGAATCCGTTTCAACATCTTCAACATGTATCAGACGTATACAGGTGAAGATTCGCGTCTCAACATCGGACCGAAAGGATTCACAGGCGAGAAGTACGGCGGTGCGACGTATTGGGATACGGAAGCCTATTGCCTCCACTTCTACTTGGCGACGACCAAACCAGAGGTCTCATGGAACTTGCTCAAATACCGTCACAATCAATTGCCACAAGCAAAAGAGAACGCTGTGAAGAATGTCGGTATGGAAGGTGCGCTTTACCCGATGGTCACGATGAACGGGGAAGAGTGCCACAACGAGTGGGAAATCACGCATGAAGAAATTCACCGAAACGGTGCGATCGCCCATGCGATCTTCAACTACACGAACTTCACAGGCGACAAGTCTTACCTTGGACAATACGGACTTGAAGTATTGGTCGAAATCTCGCGTTACTGGGCTAGCCGCGTCAACTTTGTGCCACACAAAGACGTGTATATGATCCTAGGCGTCACAGGTCCGAACGAATACGACAACAACGTCAACAACAACTGGTACACGAACTTGATCGCCGCGTGGACGCTCGAGTACACGCAAGAAGTGTATAACTACTTGAAAGAAGCAGAACCTGCACGTCTCGAAGAGCTCGTGTCGACACTTGGCATCACAGACGCCGAACTTGCGAAGTGGGCGGATATCCAAACGAAGATGTACTATCCAAAAGATGACCTCGTGCCAGATGTCTTCATGCAACAGGATGGCTTCATGGATAAAGAGCAGATCTTGGTGAAGGACCTCGACCCGAAACATCTTCCACTTAACCAAAACTGGTCGTGGGATCGCATCCTCCGCTCAAACTTCATCAAACAAGCGGACGTCCTTCAAGGACTCTACACGTTTGGTGATCGCTTCACGCTTGAACAGAAACGTGCGAACTTCGATTTCTATGAGCCACGCACGGTTCATGAGTCGAGCTTGTCACCATGTGTCTATTCAATCATTGCGGCAGAAGTCGGGTATGAGGACAAAGCAGTTGAACTGTATCAACGTTCAGCACGTCTTGACCTCGACAACTACAACAACGATACAGAAGATGGGTTGCACATCACATCGATGGTCGGCTCATGGATGTCCATCGTTCATGGTTTCGCAGGCATGCGCATCCAAGGGGATCACCTCTCGTTCAGCCCGATGATTCCGAAGGACTGGAACGGTTACTCGTTCAACATGCTCTGGCGTGGCCATCACTTGACGGTCACATCATCACGTGAACAAGTGACAATCCAACAAACAGGTGGTACAGATGTAACGCTTCACGTGTATGGAAATGCAGTAACGGTTCCTGCGAATGAATCGATTACAATTGAAACAGTGAAAGCGTGACCAATTGCTTCATACGAACAAGCCGACCGAGGTCGGCTTGTTTTTGTATGAAAAACTTATCGGATTTCCTGCATATTTGCTGTATGCAGCATGAATAATCTATGTTATCTTGATTCTTAGCTATTTTGAGAAAGGGGAGTTGAAGCTTGACGGAAGCCGTTAAAGAACATACACGAATCGGGGTTGTCTCGATCATCGGAGGATTGTTCGTTGCCTTATCCATGACATTATTTTTAATTCCAGCCGGCGTCTATTCGACAGGATTTACGGGCCTTGCCCAAATCTTGACAGCACTACTAGCTGGTACACCGTTTGAACTAGGGGAAGGACTCTGGTTCTTTATTCTGAACGCACCACTGCTCGTCGTCAGTTATTTTATGCTCGGGCGGAATATGATGATCCATACGCTTGTCAGTGTCGCCTCGGTTACGTTGTTCATTCGTATGCTTCCGCAATCGCAGCTCCTCTCGGACGACCCGCTATTGAACGCCGTATTCGGCGGTGTGCTCTTGGCGATCGGATCGGGGATTACGATTCGGTACGGTGCCTCGACGGGAGGCTTTGATATCGTCGCGTTGATTCTTGCGAAATTCACGAACAACTCGGTCGGTGTTTACCTCTTCTTGATGAACATGATGATCGCGCTCGCAGCAGGTGCCTTGTTCGGATGGCCGACAGCGCTCTACACGATCGTCTTCTTGTATGTGACATCAAAAGTCATCGATGAGATTTATACGAATACGCAGCGTCAGACGCTCTTCATCGTGACGAACCATCCAGATGAAGTCACGAAAGAATTGCATCAACACGTGTTCCGTGGCATCACGCTCATGCCGGCAATCGGCACGTACTCGAAAGTCGAGAAAGCAACGCTCATGATGGTCGCACAACGACACGAGGTTCGTGAAATCACACGGATTTGTAAAGATGCAGACCCATCCGTTTGGATCAATATCTTGCCGACAGAGGACGTCGAAGGTACGTTCCGTCGCTAAAAAGTAGACGAATTACAAAAAGCACCGACTTTTCTAGGTCGGTGCTTTCGTTATGACTTGATCCCAAGGCGTTCTTCTAGGAAGAGGGCGATCCCGTCGTCCATATTTGAAGCCGTCACTTCATTGGCCACGTTTTTCAGTTGGTCGATGGCATTCCCCATCGCGACACCTGTCCCGACATAGTCGAGCATCTCAAGGTCGTTTTCTTCATCACCGAAAGCGATGATCTGTTTCCGGTCGATGTTCAAATGTTTCGAGACTTCCTGGAGTCCGAGTGCCTTCGACGTGTTTTTGCTCATGACTTCAATCATGTGCTCCGGCATGCGCCATTGACGGTTCAATACGGCCTCGGCATGAATGTCGTCAAGCTGCGAGCGGACGTGCGCCACGTGGTCTTTTGTCGCGTGAATCAATAGTGACGTCGGCTCATCTTGCAAGTGCGTCAACAAGTTACCAGACGTGACGCTGAGCGCACGTTCTGCATACGGGCTGTAAAACTCTTGCGGGTCTTTTTGGAAATAAACGTGGTCGGTCACTTCGACGACGATGTTATGGGCTTTCGTATCGGCGACCTCTTCTATGATATCGTGTGCGGTTTTGAGTGGAATCGGGCGGTGTGTGACCGCATAATTCGCATCTTTCGGATGATGCACGAGGGCACCGTTGAAATTGACGAGCGGAGTCGTCAATCCCATTTGCTCATAGTACATGATGGAATGGCGCTTTGGACGCCCTGTCGCGATCATGACTTCATGACCAGCTTCACGTGCCGCTTGAAGGGCGCGGAGATTTCGTTCACTAATGGTTTTATCATCTCTTAATAACGTTCCATCTAAATCAACTGCGATTAAATAACGTGACATCAGTCATCCTCTTTTCTTCACAATGATGTTTCTACGACCGTATCACATTTTTCGATTATACGGAAAGAATATACAATCGAAGTCGCATATTCCATTCGAACAATGCTATACTAATGTCGTATGAATTTTTACGAATCATCTGTGAGATGGAGGGGACGTTCAATGCGTTATTTAGTGACATTGATCTGGGCGATTGTGCTCTCAAATACAGCGGTGTTTATCATTTCTGCTGTTGATGGTGTAGAGTTCAACGCGATGCTCGCGACAGGATTTGGCGTGGCCATCACAATCTTCGTTGCACTTCTCGATGTCTTAAACCAAGACATGGGAATCAGCGACGTTGCACAAGAGAAGTAAGCCGTCTACAATCAAACTGACTCGTGCATGAGTCAGTCTTTTTTCTTTATCTAACATAAGAGGAGGATCATGCATATGAAAAACCCTGAAAAACGCGCGAATTTTATCACGTTCGCCATCATCGGAACGATTATCGTCATCGGAATCGGTCTGTTGTTCTTTTTAAACGGAGCCAATGAAGAAGAGGGCGTCAATGCCGTCACTGCAGACGAATTGCAGCAACAGTTAGACCAGGACGGTGAGGTTGTCGCTTACTTCTGGCAAACAGGTTGTGAATATTGTGAGCAAGTGAAACCGTATGTCGAACCACTCATCGAAGAATACGATGCGGTCTCAATCAACTTGGCAGACCATAACGTATGGGAAACATACGGCATCAATGGAACACCGACAATCATCCGATTCGAAGATGGAAAAGAAGTTGGTCGCATTGAAGGTGCGGTTTCTGAACAGCAATACGAAACATTCTTTAAAAATGAGGAGGCAAAAGAGGAATGAAGCGTCGTTTCTACCAAACGTTATTTGAGTTGAACGCCTCGCCTTGGATTGCCACACGCCTGAAACGCTTTGCGGAATCAAGCGTGAGTCGCCACTTGATTCCTTCATTTGCCAAAGTGTATAACATTGCGGTGGAGGAAGCAGAACAACCGCTTGCTGCGTATCCATCACTGCATGCGTTCTTTACCCGTCACTTGAAACCGGGAGCGCGTACGATCGATGAGTCTTCCGAGACACTCGTTTCACCGTGTGACGGAAAGTTATCGGTCATCGAATCGATCTCAGAGGATAGCCGTTTTGAGGTGAAAGGTCAGTCGTATACACTTGCGGAATTACTTGGTTCTCAACAAGAGGCGAGACGTTATGCAGGTGGAACGGTCGTTGTCCTGTACCTCAGCCCGCGCGATTATCACCGCGTCCATACGCCTCTCTCGGGTCGCGTGCTCAGTCACTACGAACTTGGGGACCGCTCGGCACCCGTAAACGAGCTTGGATTGACGGAGACGGTGAGACCCCTCTCTCGTAACTACCGTCGTGTGACACGTTTTGACAGTCCAGCTGGGACGTATGAGCATATCATGGTCGGTGCCTTGAACGTGAACACGATTGAGTGGACGCTCGAGGGCGATCAAGCGGAAAAGGGGCAAGAAGTCGGATACTTCTCATTCGGTTCGACGGTCGTGCTTTGTTTTGAGAAAGATGCGATTCAAATGGACCATGAAAAAATGGGCCCGGTTCGACTCGGTGACGTCATCGGGACGATCAAATCCAACTAATTTTGTATCAATTTTCTTCCGACCGAACGATAGACTAGTCGTTTGGTCGGTTTTCGTTTACGATAGAAGGGATATCAATACTTGTATAAGTAGTTGAATCGTTTAGCTAATTGGAGGAATTTTACGTGTTTAATCGACTTTATCCGAAACAGTTCGTCGCGACTGTGTTTGACATCGACTTACAAGAATTGAAAGACCGTGGGGTACGCGTCATTTTGACCGACCTTGATAATACACTCGTGGCGTGGGACGTTCCGCATGCGCCTGAGCTTTTATTGATGTGGCTTGAAAAAGTGAAATCATACGGTTTCGATGTGATTGTCGTATCAAATAATAACGAGAACCGTGTACGAACGTTTACGGAGCCGCTTGGCCTTCATTATGTCGCTCGTGCCAAGAAGCCGTTACCATCCGGTTTCAAAGAGGCGCTCGCAAAATACGGCTATTCACCGAAGGAAGCCATCTTCTTAGGGGATCAGTTGTTTACGGACGTACTCGGTGCGAATATGGCTGGCATCCATGTCATCCACGTTCAACCGGTCGTTAAAACGGACGGACTCGTCACGAAATTCAACCGGATGCTTGAGAAGGTTGTCTTCGCACATATGAAGCGTCGCGGGAAGTATGTATTGATCACGAAAAAAGTGGAAGAGATTGCTGTCGACGCACAGCGGGCGAAAGTCGCGGTTGCTGAAAAAATCGGCGAAGCGATGCATCCACATTCCAAAGATTCACATAAAAAAGATGAATAAGACCTCGAACGCACAGGAAGAAGGAGGCTGCCCATGTACGGCGACCAAGGCGTCGGAATTAACGCTTCAGGAGTAGCAGCGAGGTGCTACGGCGAATGAAGAAGGGGAAACCTGAACGGCAGTAAGCACAACTATGGAAGAAACTAAACGATATTGCGCTGGGTGCGGCGTAGCCATCCAAACGGAAGACCCGAACGGGGTCGGCTATGCACCAAAATCGGCACTTGACCGAGAAATCGTCATTTGCCAACGTTGTTTCAAATTAAAGCATTATAACCAAGTCCAAGATGTCGAGTTGTCAGATGATGACTTCTTGCGCATCTTGAACGGCATCAGTTCTAAAGAGGCACTCGTCATCAAGATTGTCGATATTTTCGACTTCAATGGCAGTTGGCTCCCGGGCCTACAACGCTCAGTCGGGTCGAACCCGGTCCTCTTAGTCGGGAACAAGGTAGACTTGTTGCCGAAATCCGTCAACCCGAACCGAATGGCGAACTGGATGAAGGCGGAAGCGAAAGAGCTCGGTTTGAACCCGATTGACGTTCATTTGATCAGTGCGAAAAAAGGACACGGGATCGATGAACTCGCGGAGAAGATTGAATATTACCGTAAAGGCAAAGACGTTTTTGTCGTCGGTTGTACGAATGTCGGGAAATCGACACTCATCAACCAGGTGATCAAGCGTTTCGGTGAAGAGGATGAAGCCATCATCACCGTCAGTCATTTCCCGGGAACGACGCTTGACTTGATCGACATCCCACTCGATGATGATGCGAACTTGTACGATACACCAGGGATCATCAACCGTCATCAAATGGCGCATTACGTCGATGCGAAAGATTTGAAGACAATTACGCCGAAAAAAGAAATCAAGCCACATGTGTTCCAATTAAACCCGCAACAGACGCTCTACTTTGGCGGTTTGGCACGCTTGGATTACTTGGAAGGCAATAAACGATCGTTCGTCATCTATATGTCAAACGAGTTGAAAGCACACCGTACGAAACTCGAACGCGCGGATGAGCTCTATGACCAGCATATTGGGAAAATGCTCAATCCACCGAACGAGAAGACGCTCGAAATCTTACCACCACTCGTACGCCATGAATTCAGCTTACGAGACGGTGTGAAGACAGACATCGTGTTCAGTGGCCTCGGATGGGTCGCGATTCACGGTAAAGGCGGTCGCATTGCGGCTTGGGCTCCGAAAGGCGTCGCAGTCACACTCCGCGAGGCGCTCGTATGAATCTGGCTGTCATCGGCCACCCGATTGCTCATTCGCTCTCTCCCCAGCTGCACGAGCAGTGGTTGAGGGCGTCTGGGCTTTTCGGGCGTTATGAGGCCATTGACGCCATGAAGAGCGACTTATCAGCACTGTTCGAAGCGATGCGGGACGGAGAATGGGACGGATTCAACGTCACCATTCCGTATAAAGAAGCAGTCGTTCGTTACGTCGATGAACTCGATGAGGCAGCGAAACTTGCCGGTGCTGTCAACACGGTGTATAAGCGAGACGGACGCCTTGTCGGAACGAATACAGACGGTGCAGGGCTCGTTCAAGCACTGACACCGTTCACCGATTGGACAGGACAAGTCCTCGTCATCGGTGCAGGTGGGGCTGCGCGTGGAATCGTACAGGCACTACCGACGCGTCAGGTGACGATTGTCAATCGGACAGTCGAACGGGCAAAAGAACTCGCAGACGTGTTCGATGTCACGTACACGACGTTCGAAAAGGTCGACGTCTCGCAATATGGGGTCATCATTCAGACCACTTCTGTCGGCATGGACAAGAGCTCGACACCACTTTCATTAGAAGGACTACGACAAAACACGGTCGTTTGTGATATCATATATCGTCCACTTGTCACCCCGATGCTTCGTGAAGCGAAACATCGCGGGGCCATCATTGTGACAGGGGTAGCCATGTTCGTCGGGCAAGGCGCGCTCTCGTTCGAAAAATGGACGGGCGTGAAACCGGACGAAACCATCGGAAAAAAGTTAATCGAAGGATTATTGGAGGAATAATATACTATGCTATCAGGTAAACAAAAACGCTTTTTACGCGCAGAAGCGCACCATCTCTCACCAATCTATCAAGTTGGGAAGAATGGGGTCAGCGAAGCGATGTGTAAAGATATCGTGGACGCACTCGAAAAACGCGAATTGATCAAAGTTCAAGTACTTCAAAACTGCATGGACACGCCAAAAGACGTGGCCGGCGAATTATCAGAAGGTACAAAAGCTGAGGTTGTTCAAGTCATTGGTAAAGTCATCGTCTTATACAAAGAGGCGACTGAGAAAGAAAATCGCCAAATCAAACTCCCATGAGCCGCATCGGTTTGATGGGGGGCACGTTCGACCCGCCGCATCTCGGACATCTGTTGATTGCCGAACAAGCTCGCGAACAACTTGAGCTCGATGAAGTCTGGTTTTTACCGGCTGCGATTCCGCCACACAAGGTCGGCTTCAGCTCGGCAGACCATCGAATCGAGATGACCCGCCGCGCCATTCAAGGTCAGTCAGACTTCAAGCTGAACTTGATTGAATTTGAACGGAGTGAGCCGTCTTATACGGTGGAGACGATGAAGCGGTTGATCGAACAGCATCCAGACGATACGTTCTATTTCTTGATTGGAGCGGATTCGCTCGTTGCACTCGAGTCGTGGCATGACTATGAGACACTTATCCGACTCGTCGCATTCGGCGCCGTCGCCCGTCCTGGGACGCGTTACTTGATCCCGGAGAAGGCGGACGTTCGTCCGATCGATATGCCACAACTTGAGATTTCGTCCACCGATATTCGAGAGCGGGCGAAGCGAGGCAAATCCATCAAATATTTGGTCCCGGCGCTTGTCGAGACGTATGTGAAGGAGCATAAGCTGTATGACGTTTGAAGAAGCGCATGAGTTGATTAAACAGACGCTACCAGAAAAACGCTATATTCATACGCTCGGTGTCGTCGAGACGGCAGAGCGGATGGCGGTTCAGTACGGCGAGAACGTCGAAGAGGCTCGTCTAGCAGCGATGCTTCATGACTACGCCAAGTACTTTGACACGGAAGAGATGCGTCAAGTCGTCATCGAAGAGGGACTTGATTCAAGCCTTCTTGAGTACGGGGACGAGTTGTTGCATGCGCCGGTCGGTGCGATCTTGCTTGCCCGTCAGTATGAACTCGAGGAAACCGTACTATCGGCGATTCGGAATCACACGACGGGAGAGCCTGGGATGTCTCGTCTCGATCAAATCCTGTTCGTGGCCGATGCCATCGAACCGAATCGGAATTATCCAGGGGTTGATCGCCTGCGAGTAGAGGCAGCGCATTCGCTCGAAGGGGCGGTTGTCGCGACACTGCGCCAAACGATTGAATTTTTATTGAAGAAGTCGGTGCGCATTTTTCCACTGACGATTGAAACGTATAATGATTTTGTGAATACACCTTAGGAGGGTCAATATGACTGCAAGAGAAGAATTAGAATTGATTGTAAAAGCGGCTGACGATAAACGTGCCGAGGAAATCGTCGTACTCGACATGGAAGGGATCTCGCCGATCGCGGATTACTTCGTCATCTGTCACGGGAACTCGGAGAAGCAAGTCGAAGCGATCGCGCGTGAGATCAAAGATGTCGCTGGCGAAAATGACCTACCACTCCACAAGTTTGAAGGAATGGACACGGCACGTTGGGTACTCGCTGACCTCGAAAACGTCGTCGTCCACATCTTCCATCGTGACGACCGTGATTACTACAACCTAGAGAAATTGTGGGCTGACGCGCCGCACGTCGAAGTGGAAGTCGGCTAATGGCATACGAAGGATTCGCCTATGTATACGACGAGTTAATGAAAGACGCGCCGTATGATGAGTGGGTCGCTTTCGTGCGTCGTCACGTCCAAGATGGCGCGACACTCGCGGATGTCGGATGTGGGACAGGATCGGCTACGATTCGCCTCGCCGAACATTACGACGTGATGGGGATCGACTTATCGGAGTCGATGCTCGAAGTCGCACAAGAAAAGGCACTCGAAGCAGAAATCGAGTTGCCACTTTGGGAACAAGATATGCGTGAGTTGGAGTTACCGGAACCGGTCGATGCGGTGACGATCCTCTGTGACTCACTCTGCTATCTACGGGATGAGGCAGATGTGATCGATACGTTCGAATCTGTCTACAACCAACTCAAACCGGGCGGGCTTTTCATCTTTGATGTCCATGCGCCGAATAAGATGCAGACGCTCTTCAACCAAAAGACGTACGCGTCAAACGGGGAAGATTGCTCGTATATCTGGTTTGCCGACCCGGGAGAGGCACCGCTCTCGGTCGTTCACGATTTGACGTTCTTCGTCGCGCTTGAAGACGGGACGTACGAGCGGATCGAGGAGACGCATGAGCAACGGACATATGAACCAGGGCAGTACATGCAATGGTTGATTGGTGCTGGGTTCCACGTCAAATCGGTCACATCTGATTTTACCGAACATGCACCGGGAGCGGATGCGGAGCGCATCTTCTTCGTAGCCCAAAAATAAGCAAATCCCCGATTCGTTAAGGATCGGGGATTTTTTGTCGTTCTTATGCTTCGTGGCTAAACTGCCATTGGACACCGAACTGATCTTCGAGCATGCCATACGCTTTGCTCCAAAACGTCTCTTGAAGCGGCATCAAGACACGGCCGTTCACAGAGAGCGCTTCGAACTCACGGTGGATGGCATCGAGGTCGTCCGTGACGACGGCGAGTGTGACGTTGTCTCCGAACGTGACCGGTCCGTCAGGCATCGCATCAGAAAACATGAGCGATGAGCCATGAATCGATAGTCGGGTATGCAGCACGAGATTGGCCATTTCACTCGGCACCGGTTGACCGTCTGGACCAGGTTGGTCACCGAACGTCATGATGTCTGGAGCAGCATGGTTGAATACGTTCGCATAGAAGTTCACGGCGTCACGGCAATTCCCATTAAAGTTGAGATACGGATTGATCGGCATAGCAAGTTCCTCCTCGGATTCATAATATACATTATAGAACATATGTTCGTGAAAAGCAAGTAAGTCCAACTAAATTCGATTGTGTGGTTGAACACGATTAAGAGTTGGGAATAAAGCTTATAGAGAACAAACTAGACGAAAGAAGGCGAAGTAACATGAAGCTCTCGAAAGGGCGTATCCTCGAATTCGGATTCGTCTTGTTCATGGCGGTCATGCTCGTGACATCAATCATTGAAGAATCCTGGTTCGATGCGAGTGTGGCGGGAGCCGGGATCATCTCTGGTCTCATCCCGTTTTTCATTGAGAAGATGTTCAAAACAGAGCTCGATAGCAAGATGAAGGTCGCATATATCCTGTTCTTATTTGCCTCACAGTATTTAGGGTCCATCGTCGGGCTGTACGGGAACGGCTGGTGGGACACATTCCTTCATCTTTTGAGCGGTATCTTTCTCGCATTTTTAGGGTTCGACTTTTTCAGTCGACTCGATGACGATATTCGAACCGAAATTCCGAAACGATTTTTATTCGTCTATATCGTCGTCTTTTCTATGGCTGGTGCGGCGCTTTGGGAGATGTATGAATTTACATCCGACGTCGTCTTAAACACAACGATGCAAGGGAACGGGAACGACGATACGATGGTCGACATCATCGCTGGGTCACTTGGTGGAGTGCTCGCCGCGTTCTTCGTCGTCACGCTTCATCAACGTGAAAAAGCCAAACAAAAGAGACACATGAAAAAAAGTTCGTGATTCACGAGCTTTTTATTTGTAATCATTCTAATTTTTTATTAATATCAAGATTGTAATGATTATAAATAATGGGAGGCAATCATATGGATCAACACCGTCAACTAACTACTAACCAAGGCGTACCAATCGGGGATAACGCCAACTCCATCACTGCCGGTCGTCGGGGCCCGACGCTTCTCGAAGACTACCAACTAATTGAGAAATTAGCGCATTTCGATCGTGAACGTGTACCAGAACGCGTCGTTCACGCGAGAGGGGCAGGGGCGCATGGTGTCTTCACTGTAAAAAATAGTATGAAACGATATACAAAAGCGGCATTCTTGCAAGAAGAGGGACAAGAGACGCCTGTATTTGCGCGTTTCTCGACCGTCATCCACGGCTTAGGTTCACCAGAAACGCTTCGTGATCCACGTGGTTTCGCCGTCAAGTTCTACACAGAAGAAGGAAACTATGACTTCGTCGGAAACAACTTGCCGGTCTTCTTCATCCGTGACGCGATTAAATTCCCGGACGTGATTCACTCGCTCAAACCGGACCCACAAACAAATCTTCAAGACCCAGACCGCTTCTTCGACTTCATGTCGCTCACACCGGAATCAACGAACATGCTCGTGCATCTCTTCAGTGACGAGGGAATCCCAGCATCGTATCGCCACATGCGAGGGTCATCCGTCCATTCCTTCAAGTGGGTGAATGAATTCGGCAACACGGTGTACATAAAGATGCGCTGGGTACCGAAGCAAGGCATTCAAAACTTGTCAATGGAAGAAGCCGCGAAGATTCAGGCGGAAGACTTCAACCACGCGACACGTGACTTGTTCAACGCGATTGAGCAAGGAGACTATCCGGAATGGGATCTATATGTGCAAATTTTAGACCCAGCGGACATGGACAACTTCGACTTTGACCCACTCGATGCGACGAAAGATTGGTTCGAAGACGTCATCCCGTATCAATTGGTCGGAACGATGACGCTCAATAAGAACGTCGACAACTTCTTCGCCGAGACAGAATCTGTCGGCTTCAACCCGGGGGTTCTCGTCCCAGGAATCCAGCCGTCGGAAGACAAGATGCTCCAAGGACGACTCTTCTCGTATTCGGATACGCAGCGTCACCGTATCGGACCGAACTATCTCCAACTTCCGATCAACTGCCCGTTCGCTCAAGTCGCGAACAACCAGCGTGACGGGGCGATGCCGTTCAAGCAACAGACGAGTCCGGTCAACTACGAGCCAAACCGCTATGAAGACGCACCGAAGCCGAACGCGGACTATATTGAAACGCCGCAACCGATTACAGGCGTGACAGGTCGTCAGAAGATTGAGAAGACGAACGACTTCGGTCAGGCCGGAGAAGTGTATCGCCGTTATTCTCAGGAAGAGAAGGACGCGCTAATCCGTAACCTCGTCGCGCATATCAAAGAAGTTCGTCATGAGAAGACGGTTCTCCTCTTGATTTGCAACTTCTATCGTGCGGATCGTGAACTCGGGGAGCGTCTCTCGAACGAGTTGAACGTTGATCTCGCACCATTCTTGAACCAAATGTCGAACTAAGCATGTAACCGCGGTCTTGTGCCGCGGTTTTTTTTGAATGCAAAAAGACGCTCCTTTCATAGAGGAACGTCTCGTCTATTGTACTTATTCACCGACCATCCCGTCACCGTCTCGGTCGTCCATGTATTGATACAACCAATGATCACGTGTGATCGGCATCTCGAATCCGGCGTTTTTCGCTTCTTTGATCGTCACTTGTCCGTTTCCGTCAACGTCGATATCGGATAAGTCTCGCTCCTCGACCGGTTCCGTCGTCACGTCAGGTGGAGAGTCGTCCGTCAAATCGAGCGATTCGTTCACTTCTTCCGGGTCCTCGTTACCATAGGTATCCGTGACCGTGTTGCCTCGTACGGTATACGTATACTGGTAGCGGGAAGGAATCTGTGTCGTCGTGTTCGGATAGGTAATGATCGCCTCAAAGTCTTTCGCACCGCCAGCCTTTCGAATGACATCTTCCATGAACGCCTGGTCCCCGTAGCGGTTGAGTGCACTGTTTTGTGGTGTGATGTTATAGGCATTCGAGACACCACCGAGCGAATCAGCGATGATATGACCTTCATCGAGATTCGGGTCTTCGACACCCGGAACTTTCGCCTCGTCTGAATAATAGCGACCAGAAGAATTGACGTCTTCGGTCTCATCGTCTTGAAGCGTGATTTCGTCGGCGATAACACGAATCAATTGACCATGCTCGTTCGTGAACGCCCAGTACTCACGGTCGCCGAAGCCGATATCGACGACGACATTCGCTTCCCGTGTTCCGGACTGATCACCGCCATCGACCTCAATTTGTGTATAGCCTTCAAATAAATCTTCTTCCTGTTCAGGTGAAGGCGTCTCGGTTGTCTGTTCTTCTTGTGTCGGTTCCTCTTCGACGGTTTCTTCAGTCGACGTCGGGACGCTCACATCGGCATCCGTACAACCGGAGAGGAGAAACACCCCAAGCAGGAATGGAATGTAAAATGGCATTCTTTTCATATATCTCGCTCCTTATTCGAAGTTACGCTGTCGTATTTTCTATGTAGTCTATAATGATAGCATAAGAAAACGAGAAGTGAGCGTCCTCCTTCAAAATGTGCCCGACGGATTCCTCTCATTTGTGGATTCAGAAAGCTTGTGCCAAGATTGAAAAAAAGGGGGAAGAACGTATGAACGAAGTGATTGAGACATTATTGAACCACCGTTCCGTCCGTGACTTTACGGACGAGACATTAACAGATGAACAAATCCGAACCATCGTTGAGAGCGCTCAACGCGCATCGACGTCTAGCTTTATCCAAGCCTATTCCATCATCGGGGTGACCGATGAAGCGAAGAAGAAACGACTTGCCGAGATTGCGGGCAACCAGTCCTATGTCGTCGAGAACGGTCACTTTTTCGTCTTTTGTGCGGATTTGCATCGCCATGAAATGATTGGTGAGCTACAGGAAGCGGAAGTGTCTGCGACGCTTGAGACTGATGAGAAGTTGCTTGTCGCTGTGATTGACGCTGCACTCGCCTCACAAAATGCGGCCGTAGCGGCAGAGTCGATGGGGCTCGGCATCTGTTATATCGGTGGCATTCGGAACGACCTTTTTGCGGTCAAAGAAGTGCTCGAATTGCCGGAACGGGTCATCCCGCTCTTCGGTATGGCCGTCGGTGTACCGGCCTCAGTCGAAGATCAAAAACCACGCTTGCCGTTCCAGCATGTTTATCATGAGAACACGTATGAAGCGAATCCAGAACGGATGAAGCAGTCCCTTTCCGATTACGATGCGTTGATCCACGATTACTATATGGTCCGTGGCTCGAACCCGCGTAAAGACACGTGGACTGGACAGATGGGACGCATGTTGTCAAAATCAACGCGTCTTGACGTCAAAGACTTCTTGAAAGCACAAGGATATTTGAAGCAATAAGATAAACCGCCGACAAATCACTGTCGGCGGTTTTGTTATGTTCAATTTACTTGAGCATCGAGCCAATTCTTATCGATGGCACCGAATTGTTTTGCGATGATCACACCGGATTCATCGAGCACATATGTCGTCGGCATCGCCTGAATCCGGTACGCATCTCCGACTTGACCGTCACGGTCATAGACGACAGTAAACGCATCTTCGTACGGTTCGACGAACGAGATGGCATTGTCCGGGTCACGTTCGCTCGTCGTCGTGTTGACGGCGACAATCGTCACGTCGTCTCGCTCTTTCGCGAACGCCGCCATGTCCGGCATTTCTGCACGACACGGAGGACACCAGGACGCCCAAAAGTTAACGACGACTTGTTGACCGCGTAACGCTGCTAAGTCGAACGTACTCCCGTCAGTTCGTTGTAACTCAAACGATGGGGGAATTTGCCCGATGTTTAGCCCGGTCGATGCCGTCTCTGTCATGATCGTTTGTGTCGCGCGTTCCGGTAGGGCAGCATTCACGATCGCGAGCAAGACGAGAGCACCGATACTCAATTGTATGACTCTTCTTGAAGGACGAGCGACATAGAGCGAAAGCCCGAGCAGGATGAAGGAGATGCCCATCATCCACCATTGAACTTGTCCAACCGCATACGACTGAAACAGCCAGGTACTAGATGCGCCAAGGACGGTCCAAAGGAGGTGTCCTCGAGTCGGTGCATGCATCCAACGCCATGTCATCCCGAATAGTATGAGGATAAGGACAGCACTCCAAAGATGAATCGGCTGGTCGGGTAGAGAGAATATCGTCCCGTATACCGGAACCGCGAGCGTCATCCCGAGCCAGATGAGGAGCCCGCTCAGCATCCAATATCCTAAAAGGTCTCGATCGAGTCGATAGACGAGCCAAAGGACAACAACGGCCGCGATCCATTGAGACCATACCCCTCCTGTAGCATAGAGAGCAAGAGAAATATCACGAGTCGTCAACAGACCGATGAGGATGGCGCTTCCTTTCCAGGCAAGGAATCCATAAAACCATGTACCGATGACGGCTTCACGTTGCTTACTCTTCAGACCGAGGAAACGAAAGATCCCGTAAAGGATACCAAGGCTTACTAAAAAAATGAGTAAATCGACACGAATGTTAAGTGGACCGATAGCGACCACGTCTTTCCCTCCTAAACAAAAGGCGCCCCTCTCGAAGCGGGCGCCATATTCATAGTCAGTATAACATTACTTGATTTGTTGAGCGTTCAAGACAGTCTTCATTGCGCCGTAGCCACCAAGGATATTGTGGATATCTTTGTAGCCGAGCGATTGAAGGACACTTGCAGCCATGCGTGAGCGTACGCCTGATGCACAGTGGACCGCAATCGTTTGATCGGTCGGAAGACCTTCGTGATCACGTGTGAGTTTACCGAGCAAGATGCGCTCTGCCTTTTCGTAATGGCTCGCGTTCCATTCTGTCGCGTTACGAACGTCGAGGACGAAGACGTCACCTTTTTCTGCAGCTTCGATTGCTTCTTCTGCCGTCACGTCCGTATACGTTTCCGTCAAGAGTGAAGCGTCGAGCTCTTCGACCGGAACGATGAAGCGAAGACGGTCGAGACCGATTGATTGAAGGTCGGTCTGTACTTGATCGACATCTTCCGCACTTGCGATGAGTGTGATGTCTTTGTCGAAGTTGACGAGCCAGCCAGCCCACGAGACGAACTTGTTGTTGTATGGGATGTTGATTGTCCCAGGTACGTGTCCGTTCGCAAAGTCTTCCCCTTTACGCGTGTCGACGACTTGCGTCTCTTCGACGAGTGTATCAAGGCGATCTGAACCGACAACTTCAGGACGAGCGACGTCTGTCGTCACTTGAATGCCTTCTTTGTTCACTTTCTTCATCATGGCGAAGTAGTTCGGCGGTTCTGGTTGATCCGTCGTCAACTCTTTGATGAAGGCATCTTTGTCCGTCATTTGAAGCGCCCAGTTCGTCGCTTTCTCATAACCGACCGTCGACGTTGGAATCGCGCCGAGCGCTTTCCCGCAAGCACTGCCTGCACCGTGTCCTGGCCAAACTTGAACGAAGTCAGGAAGCGCCATGAATTTCTTGAGTGAATCAAACATTTGTTCCGCGCCGATTGCCGTCGTTCCTTTCACACCGGCTGCTTCTTCAAGAAGGTCGGGGCGACCGATATCTCCGACGAAGACGAAGTCGCCTGTGAAGATACCCATCGGTTGTGTCTGGTTCCGGTCATACAGAAGGAACGAAATGTGTTCTGGTGTGTGACCCGGTGTGTGCATGACTTCAAGTGTCACGTTTCCGATTTTGAACGTGTCGCCTTCTTTGACGAGTTGTGCGTCGATGTCTTTGGCGAACGCATACTTCCAAGAAGCATCGCCTTCATCTGATAAATAAGCTTTCGAACCTGTGCGCTTCGCAAGTTCGAGTGAGCCCGATACAAAGTCCGCATGAATGTGTGTCTCAGCTGTTGCGACAATGTTCATGCCTTCTTTTTTCGCTTCTTGAAGATATGGCTCGATGTTACGGGCCGGATCGATGACGATGGCTTCTCCTGTCATTTGGCATCCGACCATATATGAAGCTTGTGCTAATTTCTCATCATAAAAATAACGTAATAGCATGTGGATTTCCCCCTATAAATGAATGTAATGGTTTTATTCGACTTCGCCTTGCCAGCTCATCATCCCACCGTCGACGTTCGTGACATCGAATCCGAGTGAGTCGAGGTAAGCAGATGCGTTCATGCTGCGTCCACCGGCTGCGCAAATGACGTGAATCGGTTTAGAGCGATCGAGCTCATCGACTTTTGCCCCGAATTCAGAAAGTGGTACGTTTTTCGCTTGTTTAATGTGACCTCCAGCATATTCATCAACCTCTCGTACATCGATGAGGTTGAGTGAGTCGTCAGCTTGAAGTAACGCTTCTAATTCAGTAGTCGTAATCGTCTTCATGAGTCTTTGATCTCCTTTTCGTGTTTAAGGTTTTTGGCAACGAGAATGTTTCGTTGGCTTTAATATACCCCCTAAGGTATAATGAGCGCAAGTGAAAAGAATTGGAGGGGAAAACATGAAGAAAATTTCCTTATTTGTTGGGATTTTGGCTGTTATGGTGATTTTTATCTTTGTAATCACATCAGAAAAGGATGAAATCACGAAAATCGATGCTGAAACTCTACAAAACAAATTGGAAAACGAGGAAATAACACTCCTTGACGTACGAGAAACGTCTGAATACGATGGGGGGCATATTGAAGGGGCGGTGAACGCACCACTATCTTCATTAGATGCCAACGAGTTACCGTATCCGAAAGATGAGCCAATCTACGTCATCTGTCGAAGCGGTAATCGAAGTGCCCAGGCTGCTAGTCGATTAAAAGATGCCGGTTATACCGAAATCTATGATGTGTCAGGCGGTATGATGGCTTGGGAATCGATTGAATAAGTAGAGAATACGAGAGTAAATGGAGGAGTCAATATGGAGTTCGGGTTTATCATTACAATCTTTCTTATTGGGTTTATCGGGTCGTTCATTTCAGGGATGGTCGGGATTGGTGGGTCGATCATCAAGTATCCGATGCTGTTATACATTCCACCAATCTTAGGATTTGCGGCGTTCAGCGCGCACGAAGTATCAGGGATCAGTGCGATTCAAGTGTTCTTTGCGACAATCGGTGGGATTTATGCCTATCGTAAGGGTGGATACTTAAACAAACAGTTGATCCTCTATATGGGTGTGGCGGTCTTGATCGGAAGCTTCATTGGAGGATACGGGTCGACGATTTTATCGGAGACGATGATCAATGTCGTTTACGCCGTACTTGCGACGATTGCGACGATCATGATGTTCTTACCGAAACCGCAAGTGGACGATATGCCACTTGACCAAGTGCAGTTCAACAAGGTGATCGCGGCAAGTTCAGCTTTCATCGTAGGGATTGCAGCTGGTATCGTCGGAGCAGCAGGGGCATTCATTCTCATGCCGATTATGCTCGTCGTCTTGCGCATTCCGACAAAGATGGCAATCGCAAGTTCACTCGCCATCACATTCATCTCGTCGATCGGGTCGACGTTCGGTAAAATCATCACCGATCAAATCGTTTGGGGTCCGGCAATCATTATGATTATCGCGAGTCTGATCGCTGCACCAATCGGGGCGAATGTCGGGAAGAATATGAATACAAAAGCGCTTCAATGGATTTTGGCGTTACTCATCTTAGCGAGTACCATCAAAATTTGGAGCGACCTAATCGCATAAAAAATCACGATGCCTCTATCCGGGCATCGTGATTTTTTTGCGTTATTTCGTAATGAAATAATAGAGAAGTCCGAGTCCGATAAACGAGACAGGGAGCAAAATGATGTAGAGCCAAGAAACCATCGACCAGCTCTTCTTTTGGCTGTACGTCGAGCGGTCTTTTCCAAGTCCGACCATGATGGTAAAAATAAGTGCAATCAAACAGACGAGCAATGCTAATCCAATCGTGAGAGCCATATTGTCACATCCTTCTTACGTACTGTTAGTTTCATCATATCGCATACATGTGGGAGACTTCTGACAGAATGTTGAATTTGTGTGACAAAGGTGTCTTGAAGTCATCACACATATGAAGACGAACAACAGTCCCTTTCGATTCGTTTGAATCAAAAGGGACCTGTTCTCATTCCGCGAACGTTTTGCTACGGAACATAAATGCCGTGATGAGATAGAAGGCGATGATATGAAGGGCGACATAGAAGATGGAGAAGCCCATCGTAGCATCCATCGCTTTCATGAATTCTGGATTCACATCATAAATAGAAAGGTCTGAATGCAAGAAGACAATCCATTTTGCGAGTTCAGGTTTCCAGGCAACGAGAAGACCCCCGATGATACTTGAGGCGAAGTTCGCGAGCACCGTAAAACCGATGACGACGCCGACTGACTTGAAGACGACCGAGAACATGAGCGTCAAGAAGATGATGAAGATTGGTCCGCTCACACTGATGAGAATAGGGCGAACGACGTCCCATGTGACAGAGCCGTCTAACGTGAGTGAAAACCCGAACGCGACGACTAAAATAAAGACGAATTGAAGCAACATGACGAGAACGGCCATGACGAGTTTTGACAACAAGATGCGGTCTCGGGAATACGGACTCATCAAGAGGTGCTTCAACGTATCAAATTTCAACTCATTCCCGACCATCTCGGCCGTGAAGACGATAGTAAAGATGCTGAGGAAGGCGATGGCGCCCATCGTTGAGAATTCAAAGAACGAATCAGCTTCCGGTGTCCCATCTCCGCTCGCTAGTACGGCATAAACGATGAGGATGATCGCAGTGTATACACCCAAGGCGACGTAAGGTTTAATCGTGCGGCGCCACTTCATCCATTCATTGCTGAGTAATGAACGCATTGTTCGTACCTCCTTCTTTTTTCGTCAATTTCAAGAATTGTTCTTCGAGTGACTCGTGCTTCATGCCGATCTGATAGACGGCGATATCACGTTCAATCAACCGCTTCAGTAGGACAGGGATATCGGTCTCCTGACGTGGCACGATGAACGACTCGGCAGACTGTTGAACGATTTTTACATCATCGAAAGCGAGAGCTGCGACATCGAGTGCATCACTCATCTGTTCTTTCGCTACTTTACAGAGGATGACGCTATCGGCTTTCGTCTGACCGTCTTCTACTGATTTGATTTGTCCTTGGTCAATGATGGCGAAGCGGTCCGTGATCAGTTCCATCTCACTCAACAAGTGACTCGAGATGAGGATGGCGATGCCGCGGTGATCCGCAAGGTGGCGTAAGTAATTCCGAAGGTCGGCAATCCCGGCTGGGTCTAGACCGTTTGTTGGCTCATCAAGGATAAGTACTTTTGGATTATGCAACAAGGCGCGGGCAATCCCGAGGCGTTGTTTCATCCCGAGCGAATACTGTTTGACTTTCATATCGAGCTTTCCGTCGAGTCCGACGAGCGCACCAAGTGCGTTCAAATCGACTTTCTTTAAGTTCGGAATCAAGTTCATGGCGTGAATCAAGTTCTCACGACCGGTCATGTACGGATAAAACGCCGGATTCTCGACGATGGCTCCGATTCGGCTGAGCGCCTCTTGGCGGTTGTTCGCGACGTCATACCCATCGACCGTCACGGTCCCGTGTGTTGCAGGCATGAGACCTGTAATGATTCGAATAGTTGTCGTCTTCCCGGCACCGTTTGGCCCCAGGAAACCAAAGATTTCACCTGGTACGACATCAAAGCTGACATTCGTCAATACCGTTGCTTTTCCCATTTTCTTATGGACATTTTGTACGGATAACATGTGGTCACCTAACTTTCTTTTATGAGTGATAGTGTTCTTCCTACATCCCCTTCTACGGGCTTGTTTGAAATAAGGTTTCATCTTTTTTTGAAATGTTTGAAACAAATCTTTTGAGACACAATTTATCGATAAGCAAAACTTATCGGAATAGTATGGACGAATTGTGAATTTGTAAGGGTCTTTCTAGCATGAAAGGTGTAGTATGAAGTTGAGCGTAAGAGGCAAGATTTGGTTTTGTTCACTAGGGTAAGAGAAGAGTGAACGGCTTCGGGCTACATGTTAAAATGAAAGCGTTCACAGATTGGACGTTTAGGAATGGATAAGGGGGATTTATTCAATGGGAGAGTCGTCGAATGTTCACGAGAAATCGCAAGCATTTTATGGTCCTAACTTAGGCTACATCATTGAACTGTACGAGCAATATTTAGAAGACCCGTCTTCGGTCGATGAGGAGACACGTCGATACTTCGACGAGAACGGGGCACCAGAATCATCACCGACAGCAGTACCGGCCTCGGGTCCGTCGTTTGACTTAGAGAAGGTCGTCTCGGCGACACGTCTCGTCAACGACATCCGTGCGTTCGGTCATAAGGCGGCGGATATTTATCCATTGAAAGACCATCCGCGCGAACAAGAATTGTTCGAACTGTCTCGTTATGATTTGACAGAAGAAGATTTAAAACAAATTCCGGCCCGTCTTCTTTCAGACGATGCACCGAAACCAAATGCGAGTGCCCTTGAGTTATTCCGTCACTTGCTTGATGTCTATACAGGGACGGTTGCAATCGAACTCCGTCACCTAGACGATATGGAAGAGAAGAAGTGGATTCGCCGTCAAGTCGAACAAGGCGCATTGAAACAAACCTTCTCAAAAGAAGAAAAAATCGAATTGTTCAAACGTCTAGCCGAGACAGAACTGTTTGAATCATTCCTTCATAAGACATATGTCGGACAGAAACGCTTCTCCATCGAAGGATTGGATGCGATGGTGCCGTTACTCGACGCAATGGTCGGAGGCCTGATCTCGAGCGGGTCTGAACATATCAACATCGGAATGGCGCACCGTGGACGTCTGAACGTACTCGCTCACGTACTCGGCAAGCCGTACGAGATGATTTTTGCGGAGTTCCAACATGCACCAAATAAAGAATTGATTCCGTCTGAAGGATCAATCGGCATCAACTTCGGTTGGTCAGGCGACGTGAAATATCACCTCGGTCTTGACCGAAAAGTGCTTGAACAACAAAAAGAAGTACGTCTCAATTTGGCGAACAACCCGAGTCACCTTGAATTCGTCGGATCGGTCGTTGAAGGGTACACGCGTGCCGCGCAAGATGATCGTTCTAAAAAAGGTTCGGCTGTACAACAAGATGATTTGGCAGCTTCGATCTTGATTCATGGAGATGCGGCGTTCCCAGGACAAGGAATTGTCGCGGAGACGCTCAACATGACGAACTTGACGGGTTATCGTACGGGTGGAACGGTTCACGTCATTGCGAACAACACCATCGGTTTCACGACGGACCCGAACGATTCACGTTCGACACGTTACGCGAGTGATATCGCCAAAGGATATGAGATTCCGGTCCTCCACGTAAATGCGGACGACCCGGAAGCATGTGTCGCCGTCGCGAAGTTGATCAGTGAGTATCGTGCCAAATTCCATAAGGACATCTTGGTCGATTTGATTGGGTATCGTCGCTACGGTCACAACGAAATGGACGAACCGATGAATACGAACCCGGTTCTTTATAAAGCAATCAAAGGACATCAGTCTGTCCGTCACGTATATGCCGAGCAACTTGAGGCAGAAGGCGTCATGACAAAAGATGAGAAAGCACAAATCGAGCAAAAGATCGAAGAGGCGCTTAAAGCAGCACGCGACCTCGTTCCTTCTGAGGAAGAGGATGCTGACATCGTCTTGCCGGACGCGGTCCATAAAGGATTCCCAAAAGTCGATACGAGCGTAGAACTCGAACTCCTCACGCAATTGAACGAAGAGTTGCTTGACTGGCCAGAAGGCTTCGGAGTCTTCCATAAGCTTCAAAAAGTACTCGACCGTCGCCGTGACGCATTCGGTGAAGGTGGAAAAATCGACTGGGGTCATGCGGAGACGCTTGCCTTCGCGTCGATTCTTTCAGACGGTACGCCGGTTCGTTTGAGCGGTCAAGATTCCGAACGCGGAACGTTCGCCCAACGGAACATCATGTTGAACGATGTCGAGTCAGGGAAGAAGTTCTCGCCACTCCATCAGCTGTCGACGGCGAAAGCTTCGTTCTCTGTCTACAACAGCCCGCTTTCAGAAGGATCAGTTCTTGGATTTGAATACGGTTATAACGTATTCGCCCAAGACACACTCGTACTATGGGAAGCCCAATACGGTGACTTTGCGAACTCGGCGCAAGTCATGTTCGACCAGTTCATCTCGGCAGGTCGTGCGAAATGGGGTCAAAAATCAGGGCTTGTCATGCTCTTGCCACACGGTTACGAAGGACAAGGACCAGAGCACTCGAGTGCACGGATGGAGCGTTACTTGACGCTTGCCGGTGAGAAAAACTGGACAGTCGCAAATCTTTCATCTGCGGCACAATACTTCCATATTCTCCGTCGCCAAGCTGAGATGCTCGGCAAAGAAGAGATTCGCCCGATGATCATCATGACACCGAAGAGTCTGCTTCGTCATCCGCTCGCGACGTCACCAATCGAGGCGTTCACGGAAGAGAGCTTCAAACCGATCGTTGAACAGCCAGGTCTCGGTGAGAACGCAGAGAAAGTCGAACGTCTCGTCTTCTGCACAGGGAAGATGGCAATCGACCTCGCGGAAGCGGTCAGCAAGTCAGAAGAGTCACTCGACTTCTTGCACATCATCCGGGTCGAGGAAATCTATCCATTCCCGGTACGCGAGATTCGTGACGTCATCAGCCGTTATCCGAACGCACGCGAAATCGTCTGGGTACAAGAAGAACCGAAAAACATGGGAGCTTGGACATACATTGAGCCTCGCCTTGAAGCGGTCACGACGAACCGACTCGACGTTCGTTACATCGGGCGTCGCCGTCGTTCGAGCCCGGCTGAAGGAAATCCGACAGCCCATAAACAAGAACAAGCACGCATCATCCGTGAAGCACTTTCTCGCGACGTCGTCTCGAGCGGTGCAGGCACGAGCACATACCAAAAAGATCGTAAATAAGTTAAGGGGGAACTCATTGTGGTCGAAATTAAAGTACCTGAATTAGCAGAATCCATTACGGAAGGAACGGTCGCGACATGGCTCAAACAGCCAGGCGACCAAGTCGAAAAAGGGGAAGCCATCGTCGAGCTTGAGACGGATAAGGTCAATATCGAAGTCCCAGCTGACGAAGCGGGTGTGTTAGAAGAACAACTTGCCGGAGAAGGGGATACAGTTCAAGTTGGTGACGTCATCGCACGTCTCGGTTCAGGTTCTGGTGGCGGAACGGCTGTCGCGACGAAGACGAAGACAGAAAACGTGACAGAAACGAAGACAGAAGCGCCGGCTGAGAAGAAAACGGAGTCTGTTGAAGAAGGCAAGAAAGTAGAGAAACGCGAAGAACACGTCGCGAGCCCAGGTAAAGGACCAATCGCAACACCTGCTGCCCGTAAACTCGCTCGTGAGAAAGGCATCGACCTCTCGGCCGTTCAAACGAACGATCCGATGGGACGCATCAATGTCCATGACGTTTCAAAACATGAAGACAAACCAGCTGTGAAAGAGCAAAAACCAGCTGCTGCAGCTCCAGCACCACAACCGGCGGCAAGTGGGAAAGAAGAAGAGCGCATCAAGATGACACGTCGTCGTCAAACGATTGCCAACCGTCTCGTAGAAGTGCAACAGACGGCAGCAATGCTCACGACGTTCAACGAAATCGATATGTCGGCGGTCATGGCACTTCGTAAACGTCGCCAAGAGAAATTCGTGAAAGACAACGATGTCAAACTCGGCTTCATGTCATTCTTCACGAAAGCAGCGGTCGCCGCTCTCAAACGCATGCCTTACTTGAACGCTGAAATCCAAGGAAATGAAATCGTCTTGAAGAAATATTACGATATCGGAATTGCCGTATCGGCGCCAGACGGTCTCGTCGTCCCTGTCGTCCGTGAAGCAGATCGTAAAAACTTCGGTGAAATCGAGAAAGACATCCTTCACCTTGCGGATAAAGCGCGTAACAACAAGCTTGGTTTGAGCGACCTCACAGGTGGTACGTTCACGATCACAAACGGTGGCGTGTTCGGTTCACTTCTTTCAACACCAATCTTGAACGGACCACAGGTCGCGATCCTCGGGATGCACTCGATTCAACTCCGCCCAGTCGCAATCGACGCGGACACGATGGAAAACCGTCCGATGATGTATGTCGCACTCTCATATGACCACCGAATCGTAGATGGTCGTGAGGCTGTGACATTCCTCAAGCACATCAAAGAGATGATTGAAGATCCAGAACAATTGTTGTTCGAAGCATAAGATGTAGAGGAAGTACCCGCTCCGATATCAGGAGGCGGGTACTTTTTTGTTTAAGGTCAAGACAAAAAACCTTTTATTGGAATTTTTAGCAAGGTATATATGTTATCCTTGATGGAGAGAATCAGTAAAAGGGCGTGAATGGTAAATGAAATGGAAAAAATGGTTTCCTTGGATGGGACTTGTTTTAGTAATAGTGATCATTGCTACATATGCATTCTATCAGTATTGGATGGGACCGAATCAAAGTGAGCTCGACCGGGACAATTTGACGGAAGAAGAGTATGAGCGGGCGCTTGAATTGATTGACATCATCAAAGAAGAAGACCCGCTCGGACGGCGTCAAAACGTGACGCGTCGAATTAATCCGCAGGAGACGACAGGACTCGTCTTTGACGAACCGAAGAAATTGAACAAAGGAAATCTCGTTGAAGCGATGCATCTGATGACGCACCAAAAGATTTTGGCGACGGAAAAGGCGGGTGCCATCCCGATGACGCATGACAATCTGAAAGAGGTCCGCGACTATTTAGAGTTGCTACGGGACAAGAATAAAATCAAGTCCGAAGATTATCGTCAACTCGGTCAAATCATCGAACGATGGGAACAAGCCATCTTTGTTGAGATTGACAAAGAACAAGATCTTCTTCTAGAGGAGATGTACGCCGTCATCGGATTCTCGAACGGACTCGCGACACGCGCAGAAGAAGAGTTGTTCATCATAAATAACTTCGGTGCGGAATACGTGTATACGATGGACTTAGAGCCGATGCCCAAAGAGGAAGACAAGCAGGAAGACGTGAATACGGAAACCGAAGAGTAAACAAAAAGGAGTTCATCACGAACTCCTTTTCGTATGGATGCCAGTATTCATTCGAACGACTCATGGAACGAAAGCCGCTTTTTCCCGTTCGCTTTTGACCGATATAAGGCGTCGTCCGCTTGTTCGATGGCGACGTGTGGAGGTTCGGCTGGCGACCAATTCGATGCGCCGATGCTTGCTCCGACCTTCACCGACGTGAGACCGAGAATCACGGGTTGAGAGAGCAAATCGATGACGGATGTCCCGATTTCTTGAATATCCTGAATTGAACGTTCATGTCTTGGGAACATGAGGAAGAACTCATCCCCGCTCAAGCGGACCGGGTACACCTCATCGATTGTGAGTGCTTTTAGCCGCCGTGCAACTTCGACTAACAATTCATCGCCGACCGCGTGACCGTATGTATCGTTTACCGCCTTGAACCCATCGAGGTCGATATAAAAGAAAACGTATGGCTCTTTCGAAGTGTGCAGTTGATTCAACTGCTCACGTAAGGCGACACGGTTCGAGAGACCGGTCAGCGCGTCACAGTTTGCAAGGAGCTCGAAGTGCACCCGTTCCGATTCTGACTCTGTGAGGGATGTGACGAGCGATTCCAGTGCGAATGCGAGTGACTCAATCTCTTCGATTCCGGATTGATGTGGAAATTTATCTACTTTTCCTTGCTCCATGAGCGAAGCTGTTTCAGTAATTCGTTTCAATGGTCTCGTGACGACGGAAGCGAGTAACCAGCCGATGACGGCCGTCACAAGAGATGCGAAGAGGCCAATCCATATGATCCTCGTCTCTAGCGCCTCGACCGGCGCGAACGCGACGGCTGCCGGTTGACGGACGACGACACGCCAACCGAGTCCAGGATACTCATCATACCCTTCCCCAATCGACATCCCCGTCAGATAGTCCTGTCCATCCTCCCATTCTTTCACGGAAGCCCCTTCCGTAAACGACACGGGGAGCGGTTTTCCGACTAGACCGTCTGGACCGAGGAGCACCACATTGTCTCGTTCACTGACGACGAACAAATCCGTATCGTCGACTTGTTCATGGAGCGTCCGATTAAAATGTCCGAGTACTTCTCTTCCCCATGCCCAGCTCAAGTGAGTGGCAAGAACCCCTTGAAACGTCCCGTCTTGAAATAAGGGGACACTGATATCGACGAATTGGAGCGGTTCCCCCGTCGGATTCGGTAACAGTTCAGCTAAGAGGACCGCCTCGTGGACGTCACCGATGAAAGGTGCTTCTCTCGCTTCGAGATACACCGGACGTTCGGCGATAGATGCCTCTTCGAGTATGCTGTTCGTGGAAGCGATGACAGTCCCTTCCGCATCCGTGACACCCATCCAAGAAAATGCCGGAATGTTCGACTGAACTTGATCGAGGAGTCGTCGTGTTGCGTCCGGGTCTTCTAGGTCGAGCCCTTGTAAAAGTTGAACTTCTTGATAGCGTGACCACATGTAAAAATCGAGTTTGTCCGCCAATTGATGTGATGTCGTCGAAAGACGTTCCCCGATTTCTTGTTCGAGCGAATCAGATGCCCGATGACTGATCAGGGAGGTGAGTGCAATCGTCAGTAAAAAGACGAGTGTCGCAATACTGAGCGCCAAAATGAGACCTAGGCGCATCGTAAAAGACTTATTCATGCGAGAAAAACCTCCTAAAGCTTGAAATGAAGACAATTATGAAAAACGAGTCGAACACATGATAGGTGAAAGAGCTTCCGCTATAATGAAAGACGAGTCGAAAATAAATAGAGGTGAAGAAAATGAAAAAGAATCAATGGTTGGTCATCATGACCGTCGTCGCGGTCGCATTGATTGCATTGGTGTTCGTCTTGCTCAATCAAGATGAGCCGACAACGGCCGACCGAGGCGATCACGTGTCAATCGAGGGACAACCGACACTCGGAGACCCGGACGCGAAAGTATCGGTTGTCGAGTTCGGAGATTATAAATGTCCATCGTGTAAACAGTGGGGCGAAACGATTTATCCGCAACTGAAAGCGGATTATCTCGACAAGGAAGATGTCAGCTTCAGCTATATTAATGTCTTGTTCCACGGACAAGAATCGATTTTGGCATCCCTCGCTTCCGAGTCGGTATACGAGCAAGATCCTGAATCGTTCTGGAAGTTCCATAAAGCGCTCTATGACGCGCAACCGGCTTCACAACAACACGACAATGCATGGGTGACGGTCGAGAAGTTGAAAGAAATCGCAGGTGAGACGACATCGGTCGACTTGGCAAAACTTGAACAAGACCTTGGCGAAAACTCGACCGTTCTCGAAAAAGTCAGTACGGACGACGGGCTTGTGAAAGAGAACGGTGTTCAATTCACACCTTCGATCATGATCAACGGTGTGATGCTCGAGGACCCGTTCGACTACGAACAAATCCAACAGTTGATCGAGCAGGATCTATAAGATGAAATCATTTTTCGAAAAATATGGATTGTATCTCGCTTGGCTCGTCGCGTTGACGGCGACACTCGGGAGTCTCTATTTCAGTGAGATTCGGGAGTTTGTACCATGTGAGCTATGCTGGATTCAACGCATCTTTATGTATCCATTGACGATTATCTTAGGGATTGCCGTCTTCACAGACGATCGGGCGGTACGAAAATATGTGTTACCGCTTACTATCATAGGCGGTATTGTTTCACTTTACCATTACTTGGTACAAAAAGTGCCAGGATTTGCTGAAATTCAGCCTTGTGCACAAGGTGTTCCGTGCAGCGGTCAATACATCAACTGGCTCGGATTCATCACGATTCCGTTCCTCGCATTGACAGCTTTCACGCTCATCACCATCCTCATGTGGAATGTCAAAAAGCGATAAGGAGTTGGAACGTGTGAAGAAATGGTGGATCGGTAGTTTGATGACGATGCTCATCGTCCTAGCAGGATGCGGACAAGAAATCGAGGACCCGCTCAACTGGGAAGTCGAATCGTTCGAATACATGAACCAAGAAGAAGAGATGGTCAGTCTCGACGATTTAAAAGGGAAAGTGTGGATGGCAGACTTCGTCTTCACAAGCTGTGAGACGGTCTGTCCGCCAATGACGTACAACATGACGAAGCTCAATGAAGCGCTTGAAGAAGAGGGCGTCGAAGACGTGCAATTCGTCTCGTTCAGTGTTGACCCGACGGTGGACACTCCAGAGAAGATGAAAGAATTCATGAGTGGCTATGACCTTGCGAAAGCGGACTGGCAGTTCTTGTCGGGCTACTCGCAAGACGAGATTGAAACGTTCGCCCAAGAAAACTTCAAAGCGCTCGTCCGGAAGCCTGATGAAGGTACACAAGTCGACCACGGTACGTATTTCTATTTGGTCGACCAGGAAGGGAAAATCATCAAAGCGTATCCTGGTTTCCAAAACGTCCCGACGGAAGACATCATCAACGACATTAAAATCTTACAAAAATCTTAACCAAAGGCCTGTCCCACCAAAGCAGTGAGGCAGGTCTTTTTGATTGATGAAACCTGCTATACTGGAAGGACTAGACCGGTTTCCTTGAAAGGGAGTGGACGGGATGAAAGACGTCTTGATTCGATACATGAAACGGTTTACAGATTTGAGTGACGACGAGTGTGAGCGGTTGGTAGCGGATGTACCAATTGCCACGTTTCCGAAAGGGAAGATTCTATTGCATCAAGGAGACGTCCCGACTAAATGCTATTTCGTACTGAGTGGCTGCATTCGTCAATATAAAGTCGACGAAGACGGGAACGAGCACACTGTCGATTTCATCACGGAAGAACAAAGCATTACCATATTGACAAAACATCATGCAGATGGACGATCACCGTATTCGTTAGCGTGTATAGAGGAATGTTGTCTCGTCGTCGGAGACCTTGCGACAGAGCAGGAACAATACGAGGAGAATCCTGTCCTTGAGACGATGACGCGTGACATGATGCAAGAAGATATGGGAGCGATGCGGGATACTTTCGCCTCGTTCATGTCGTCCACACCGGAGGAACGGTATCAGGCCATGATGGAGAAGAGACCCGACTTGGTTCACCGGGTCCCACAGTATCAACTGGCGAGCTATCTCGGTATCACACCGGAGTCACTCAGTCGGATCAAGAAGCGGGCGACGCGTCACCTGCGGATTGTCGAGTGATATCATGTCTAGGAAGTATTCTTCCTTTCACGATCAACCATACGGCAAAGGCCAATTCGCCGACGAACATCGGGAGCATGAGGGTGAGCTCAAGTAAAGTTGTCATGCTTTCAAGCGTGGGGAATTGGTAAAGGGCATGAACAATCGTATAACTGAAACCGGCAACGACAAGTAAGATGCTAATTGTTCTTGGAATGAACTGGGTCCTCATCGCAACCCATCCGACTGCGATGAGGTGAAGACCGAACACGATCAAGCCAAGCGACCAAATGGTTTCAAATGACGTGACCGTTTCATACACTTGTCTAGCTGAAGTGGAAGTATCGAGGAGACGCTCGGCTTCAACGAGACGTAAAACGGCGAAGGCGAGAATGAGCGTGTAAAGGAAGCGAAGTGTCCCGACGAGTAAGGCGAGTGTAGTGTGGAACGGTTTGAAGAAACGGTATAGTCCGTAGTTGACAATTAGGTCTAGCACGACAATGATGCCCCAGCCGATGATACCGAAACGGAATAGCGTCGGATGACTGATTAAGTTCTCATACGTTGTCATCGCTTCATTTTCGATGACGAGTGATTGATAGACGTATCCTTGCGCGAAAAAGGCGACGAGTGCCATGAGGACGAGTGCGATTCCAGACCAAAGCGCGGCACGCCGTTGTGAACGGACAGTTGAATGGGTCATGAGAAAAACTCCTTTCGAATGATCTTGTCTCCATCATAAAAGGATGGGAGCAGGTGCACATTGACTTATGTCAAGAACACGCCATTTTTTTTGAAAAATAAGTGAATCTGCATACTAACCGATATCAGATGGAGACATGCACGTTATAATCAATGCAACGAACTTGTAGAAAAGAGGATCTAGATGAAAAAGACGATGTTGCTCTCATTAGTCGGAATGGCGGCTGTCACCGGGACGATTCTGACACAGTACAAACCACTCGGACGAAAACCGAAATCAATTCAATCCCCGAACCAGGTCAACGGGAAATTCCGTAATCAATACGAGACACCGATGAACTTTTCCGCAGAGGACATGGTGTCGATGGCTCGTGACTATCGTGATGTGACGTCGCTTCGTAAGCCGAGTGAACGCCTTCCGATTGTGCCAATCGATTTCGAGGAGAAGACAGGTTCGAGCTTCACGAGAATTTACTGGCTCGGTCATTCGGCGCTCATGGTACAAATGGACGGGAAGACGATGCTCGTCGACCCGATGTTCGGACGCAGCCCATCGCCGCTTCCGTTTGCCAAAAATGAGCGTTTCAGTGAAGATTTGCCGTTCGACCTCGAGGACTTGCCTGAAATTGATGTCGTCTTGTTGACGCATGACCATTACGACCATCTCGACTATGGGACGATCCTTGCGGTTAAAGACAAGGTCGCCATGTTCATCGTGCCACTCGGTGTAGGGAGTCATTTGAAACGATGGGGTGTCGGTGCTGAGCGAATCGTGGAGAGAGATTGGAACGAGTCGTATACGTTCGGGAATTGGACGTTCGTCTGTACGCCGGCACGTCACTTCTCCGGTCGTTCTCTGACGGATCGCAACAGCACGTTATGGGCGTCATGGGTCGTCCTCGGCGAGACAGATCGTCTCTTCTTCAGCGGGGACAGCGGCTACGCGCCGCACTTCAAGATGATTGGTGAACAGTACGGACCGTTCGATTTCGCCGCACTCGAATGCGGACAATATGACGTGCGCTGGCCAGACGTCCACATGCAGCCGGAAGAGACAGCGCAAGCCTTTCACGATTTACGCGCCGACCAGATGATGCCGATTCATTGGGGGGCATTCACGCTGTCGTTCCACGACTGGTTCGACCCGGCGGAACAGATGGCGTCCCTCTTACCAAAAGAAGTCGTCCTCACTCCAAAGATTGGGGAGCGCATCACGCTAGACGGCCGGAATGATACGACGACGTGGTGGCGAGAGCTTCAAGACGCAAACAAGCGATGACATCGGTCATCGCTTGTTTTTATTAAGAAGAAATCTTCTCAGCAGAGTCTTCTTCGATATGCAGTTTATGTTTACGTGTATAAACGAGGAACGCGGCTGTCATCGCAATCGAACTGACTCCAAACAAGACGACCATGAGCTGAAGTCCGATCAAATCGAGGAAGAATCCTGTCACGAGCAAGACGATTTGGAAGATAATCCGGTCGAGCATGTTACGAAACGAGAAGAAACGACCGTGATATTCTTTTGGCATCCGTGTCTGGAAAATCGTAACCGCCGTCGGGAAGAAGCAACCAACCGAGAAGCCGAATACGACGAACGCCGCAATCGACATGAACGGGATGTCTGCGAAATACAGCATCAGTTGCGCGACACCGATTAAAAACGAGAACGAGAATAAAATCGAGAACGCCGAGAATTTTTCACCGATCCGTTTGATCATGAAGGCACCTGTCATGAAGGCGAGCCCTTCCGCCGTATAAATCCATCCTTTGATTGCGGTTGAATCCTGCAACTCACTGATGTTGATGACGAGCAAGTTGAACCCTCCGATAAAGAGGAGTGGGATGAGCGTCATGACGAGTGTCATGAAGATGACCGGGATTGATTTGATGATTGGAAAGACATCTTTGAAGCCACTCGACGCCTTCGCATCGATCTTTTTCGCCGACGGTGTCTTCGATTCATCTAGCTTTAAGAAGAGCGTCGCGACCGCAAGCAACAGATAGGCGACGAGCGAAAGCGCATAGACGTTACGGAGCGAAATCAGTGTCAACAAGACACCGGCAATCGCCGTCCCGATGACACGTGACAACGTCGAAACGTTCATATGGACGCCGTTCAAGGCGAGGAGCTCCCGTTCTTTCACGATGAGCGGGATCGCTGCCTGTAGGGCAGGGAAGTAAAAAGCCGCCGACCCTTGTAAAATAATCAAAAAGACGACCATCCACACGACCGAATTCGTCTCGATGGCAACGAACATGAAGAGCACGCTGAGCGCTCGGACGATGCTTGAGATGAGCATGATGTTTTTCTTAGAGCCTTGATCGGTCAAGCGTCCCGCGAGCGGACCGATGGCGACCCCGGCGAGTAAGCCGACGGCAAGAATGACCGCCTTCACAAAGTCAGAGGGGACGCGGTCTTGCATGAATTCCAAATTACCAATGATACCGAGCCATAAACCAAGACCGGCGACGAATTCGCCCGTCAAGATGATCCAGACGTTTCGATTTTTCCACATAGATGTAGTCCTCGATTCTTATATGCTAATCATTATTATCAAGTAGTAGGGTGGAGAATACCACAAAAAAGAAGCCGAACGTCGGCTTCTTCATCAATCAAATATCACAGTTGTCGTCGGTGCACGTCGCACCGTTCGAAAGGACTTGGATTGTCGGATTGTTCTCAGACCAGACTTTTTCGAGCACTTGCGTGAACGCTTCCGTCGGTTGAGCACCAGACACTCCGTATTTGTTATCGAATACGAAGAACGGTACACCTGTGATGCCGAGGTCGCTTGCGCGCTTCTCTTCGGC
This sequence comes from Exiguobacterium sp. NPDC077395, assembly GCF_050269125.1. Classification (NCBI taxonomy): domain Bacteria; kingdom Bacillati; phylum Bacillota; class Bacilli; order Caryophanales; genus Exiguobacterium; species Exiguobacterium sp. NPDC077395. The sequence continues at coordinate 1,914,107 of NZ_JBNNHU010000001.1, read as the reverse complement.
ACGAACGTCTTCCGTATACACGTCAGTCGTCAAGACGTCACGGACAGCGTCATGGTCGAGCCCCACGCTTGTCGCGATTTCGAGCAGGACATCGTGGTTCCCGATGTGTTTGGCATCGACAAAGTAAGCCTGAAGCAATGCTTCCGACAATTCTTTTTCTTTCCCGACCGTCTTCGCATAATGCGTCAAACGATGCGAGTCGAGCGTACCGGTGACGACCATGTTCTCAAAGTCGTAATCGAGTCCGACTTCGCGGGCTTGAGCCGCGACTTGTGCCGTCGTGCCTTTTGCCTGCTCGATCGGCATACGATATTTCGTTGCGAGTGCCTCATAAATGGTACGTAAATCGTTCGTCGGCGCGTTCGGGTCGAGCTCGAAACTCTTGAATTCGACTTCTACTTGGTCCGCCTGTGGGAACTGTTCGAGCGCCTCTTCTAAACGACGCTTCCCGATATAACAAAACGGGCAGACATAATCTGACCATACTTCAATTTTCATCATGAATCCCTCCTGTCCTTAGTGTAGGAAATCTTGAATTCAAAGTACAGGAAACGGCTCACAAAAAAAGCCCTCCACGAGGAGGACTTAAAAGACGTACCAGAAGACACAGACGAAGTGGGCAAAGCTTCCGAACAAGATGAACAAATGGAACACTTCATGGAATCCCCATCCCCGCCAATTGACGAATTTTGGCTTGAACCCGTAGATGAGTCCACCAATCGTATACATGACGCCCCCGAGGACGAGCCAGAAGATGCCGGCGTTACCAATCACGTCATGGAGCGGTCCGATAAAGAAGACGGACAGCCAGCCCATCCCGATATAGAGCGCGGTCGATAAGAAACGTGGGGCATGGAACCAGACGAGTTTGAAGACAATGCCGAACAAGGCGAGTGCGTGCACCGTGCCGAAGAGGACCCAGCGTGTCGGTCCTTCGAGTGCGAGTAGCGTAAGCGGCGCATATGTACCCGCAATCAATGCGTAGATCATCGCATGGTCGATTCTCCGGAAGAAGGCGATGACGTTCGGTGAGGCGATGATGCTATGGTAAAGACCTGACGATAAGTAAAGAAAGACGAGGCTGATCCCGAATAGAATCGCGGCCATAATCGCAAGCGGCGAGCCGAGTAGTGAAGCTTTGACGACCATCGCAATCAGCGCAATGAAAGCGAGTACCGCACCAGCGAGATGCGTTAGCGCGTTGATTGGTTCACGGAAAATCGAATGCATGTAAAACACTCCTTATCACATCATGTAGTATCGATAACTACATGATATACTGAAGAGGAACAAACAGCAAGGTGTACCTTTCGACAAATGAGAGTTTTCTTTATACTTGAAGGTGAGGTGAGACGGATGAAAGCGAAGAATATTACCGAAACGGAAGGGACGCTCCCGAGGGACGTATTGCCGACTGTCGATTTATACATGGACCAGGTCATCCAATTGTTCGAGCAGCATTATGGGAAGATGAAGCGTGACGAGGATGAGACGATTTTGACGAAGACGATGATCAATAACTATGCCAAGGGCAAGTTGTTCCATCCTGTAAAAAATAAAAAGTATACGAATGAACATCTGATGTTACTCAGTTTGATTTATGAGATGAAAGGTCTCCTGTCGATCAATGACATCAAAGAGACGCTCCGTCCGTTGAACGAGTCGGACGAGACGTTCTCACTTGAGGACTTTTATGAAGCGTATCAGTCGCAAAAAGTGAAGAATCTAGAAGCGTTTGAAGCCCAGGCTGACACGCTGTTACATGCATCGCTCGAAAAAGAGAACGGTGTGCAGCGAACGCTCGCCATTGCGTCTGCCGTGCACATGAGCCACTTGTATCAACGATTGGCCGAGCAGTTGATTGATGAGAAATGAAACAACTCCTCCGAGGGCGAATGCCCCACGGAGGAGTTGTTTTTTAGTTATTGATGTACTTCTCGTATACCGCTCCGAAGTCTTTTCGGTTCCATTCATGATAGTGACGTTGTAGCCAATCGAACGATTGCTCGTTCAATTCCTTGAACGTGTTCGGTACGTTCATGTCGCCTTCGCGGAGCCCGCTCAAAATCGATACCGAGTGCGTGAGCGACGTATTCGCATACTCCATCATGCGACGACCTTCCCGTTGAATCTCTTCGATCGCGAGGAGTGCCTTATACAAATCTTTCACATGCTCGATTTGCTTTTTGTTGATGTCAATCGAGTACGCTTTGTCGCCGATTGAGAATTTGACTTCGACATCGAGGTCGACCGTACCCGCCGTCTCAAACATGACGTGCTTGATCGGATAATGTGAATACGGATAACGATAGAGGACGCGCTTCGAACTGATGGCGCTCGTTCCATCGAGGTGGATCATCGACAAGTTGGTGAAACAATACTCATCTGATTTTGACTTGATCAAGAAATAAATCTTTTCATTGTCTTCGTGAAGGACGTAATCATCCGCATCCGCCTTATCGAAGTCGGACGGGTCGATCACCTCACCGATATCGCTGAAGCCAGTCAAATCAGAAGCCAGTTTTTTGAACATGTCATTCACTCCTCAATAATGGATTTTATGCATCTCTTTCGGGTCGGAGCCGGTCCGCTCATCACGGTTGAGCGCATCGATGGCCGCCATCTCTTCTTTCGTCAACGTGAAGTCGAATACCTGTATATTCTCTTTGATTCGACTCGGTGTCACCGATTTTGGGATGACGGCAACCCCGTTTTGTAAGTGCCAGCGCAAGATGACTTGAGCCGGTGATTTGCCGTGACGGTTCGCAATCTCGACAATCGTGTCATCTTCGAGCGCTTCGCGTCCTTTCATGAGTGGACTCCACGCCTGAATTTGAATGTCATATCGTTTGCAGAAAGCAATCAATTCCTTTTGAGACAAATACGGATGGATCTCGACTTGGTTCACGGCCGGGACGATCGAGCACGACTGAATGATTTGTTCTAAGTGCTCGACTTCAAAGTTCGAGACGCCAATTGCGCGGACACGTCCTTCTTCATATAACTGTTCGAGTGCCTTATACGTTTCGACGAACTTTCCGAAACGAGGCATCGGCCAGTGAATGAGGAATAAATCGACATACTCAAGACCGAGTCGGTCGAGACTATCCTGAAACGCTTGGAGCGCCTCATCGAACCCGTGGAACTCATTCCAAAGCTTCGTCGTTACAAACACATCCTCCCGAGGAATGCCTGCTTCACGAAGCGCTTGTCCGACACTTTCTTCGTTTTGATAAATCGCGGCCGTATCAATTAAACGATAATCCGCTTCAAGCGCAGCTTTGACCGTATCGACCGTCACTGCGCCGTCTTCGACCTTATACACACCGAGCCCGAGCATCGGCATCTTGACGTCATTATTCAACGTCGTCCATTCCATAACAAATCCCTCCCTCTCGTCTTTAACGTTACCGAAATTTTGGATGAAGGGAAAGGAAAAACTACAGGCGGATGCTTTCCCCGTGCGACTTGATCACAATTTGGTCACGGTCCAGTTTTGCGGCCGCGACGAGCCGGTGATACGGCTCCTCGACCGGCTCATAAGAGAGGACGAACGTGTCCCAATGCATCGGGAAGAAGCGCTTCGCCCCGCTCTCTTTGTACATCATCCAAGCCTGTTCGGGGGTACAGTGCGCCTCTTGGAACGAGTCCGGTTGATAAGCGCCGATTGGGAAGAACGCGAGGTCAATCGGTTCACGGTCGGCGAGCCCTTTGAAGGAGTCGGTGTATGCCGTGTCTCCCGCAAACAGCATTCGGATCCCTTTGTATTTTAATAGATAGCCGTTATAGCCCATATGTTTGTCCCATGGGAAACGGTTGCCCCAATGTTTGACAGGGATGGCCCGGACATCGAGCCCGTTCGCCAAAGTCACTTTGTCATGCGGATGCAGTTCGAGTGTCTGCAGACTCGGGTATCGACGGAGCAGGCGACTCGTCCCTGGGGCGGAGACGACGATCGTCTCGCGGGTGATGAGTCGTTTTAAACTTTTATGGTCAAAGTGGTCCATATGGGCGTGACTGAGCAAGATGACGTCGACCGGTCCGACATCCTCGATGGAGAGGGCGGGGGCCGTGTGACGTTTCATGCCGATCGTCAGCGGTCCTAAATGGACACCGATTCGTTTGGAGAAGACGGGGTCTGTCAAAATTTTGAGTCCATACCAATGGATGAGGACGGTCGAATGCCCAATCCACGTCGCTTGCACATGCGTCTCATCAATGGTTGTCAGTTCTGGACGTTCCGGCCATTTAAAACGTGGGCGGGGGAGCCGTCGTTTGAATCGTGTATAAAGAAACGTTCCGACACTCGCCAAGACGGCACTCGGAACGAGGATGCGTCGACGCATCATGCATCACCTCACTGTTCGAATATACTGTCATCATAACGCGGGGAAGCGTGCATCGCATCCGCCTAAAGGAGTAGAAAAAATGGGAGATTGTGGGGTGCGCTCTTGCGAATCCGCTTTCAATTTGATAAGGTGGCAGTAACTTAGGAAAGAGAGGTACACCGTGCCATGAAAAAAACACGTTCACTCCAACGATGAGACGAATCATCACTGTTCGCTTGAACAGTCACGGGTGAAGTGTGTCCATTTTTCAAGTGCGGGAAGTACTCTTTTTCCTCTTTGAACGGATTCCTTCACACCACCGCACTTTGAGCGGATGGTGTTTTTTGTTTCATCGCGTATCGGAAAAATGAGCGAGGTGAAACAGATGTTAGCAATGAAACAAGTCCGGTTCGATTACGACCGGAAACCATTATTTGAAGCGGTCTCGTTTGAGGTCGTAGCCGGAGAACGCGCTGTGTTATTCGGGCTGAATGGAAGTGGGAAGACGACACTCTTCCGACTCGTGATAGGGGAATTGACGCCACAAGCCGGGGCGATCGAATGTCACGGTGAAGTCGGGCTCGTCCGTCAAACAATCGAATCCGAAGATATGTCACTACTCGAGTGGGTGATGCGGAGCGATCCTGAACGGTACGCCCTTTATGAAGAGGTGTCGTCTGGTGATGAGATGCGAGTCATGCGTTCCTATGAACGAGCGCTCGCACTCGATGTGTATAACTTAGAGCAAGAGGCGACGCAAGCGTTGACCCGACTCGGGTTGGACGGTCAACTCGACCAAAACATCAACGATTTGAGCGGGGGAGAGAAGACGCGGGCACAACTCTCGACGTTGACGATGAAGCAGGTCGACGTCGTCCTACTCGACGAGCCAACGAACCATCTGGATGTCGAGTCGATTGTCTGGCTCACGAAATGGCTGAACCGATTCGATGGAACGGTGCTGATCATCTCCCACGACCGTCAACTGATGGATGATGTTGCGACGGTCATTCTCGAACTGTCGGATGGGGAAGTTACCAGATATCCGGGGAACCATACGGCGTATCGACGTCAAAAAGAGGACGAACGCATACGTGACGAGCGAGCTCATGCCCGCTACGTGAGCCGAAAAGCAGAGCTGCTCGATATGATTGCCCAATACAAAGGCTGGCACTTGAAGGCGAAAGCGACAGCCAGTGTCCGCAGTCCGGGGGCTCAAAAAGGAGCGGCCAATCTCGCCGTCAAAATGAAGGCGAGGGAACAGAAGTTAAAACAGCTTGAAAACAATCGTCCACGAAAGCCGAAAGAGGAAAAGACCATCTCCGTCCAATTTGCGGCCGATGAGCTCGAAGCGAAGACGTGGCTGACGTGTGAAGAGGTGACGTTTGGATACGACAAGCCGTTCTATGAACCGATTTCCTTCTCGATTCAAAAAGGAGAACGTCTCTCCATCATCGGACCGAACGGAAGCGGAAAGACGACGTTATTGAGTGTGCTGATTGGTGAACGAGCACCGCTTTCTGGTGTGATCAAACGGCATCCTCGTCTGAAGATTGGGTATTTCTCGCAAACGCTCGAACGTTTACCGAAGACAGGGACACTGCTCGATGCGTTACTCGCCCAGAGTGACATCGGGGAAACGGAGGCTCGGACGCTGCTGGCTCACTTTTTGTTCCGTCGGGATGAGGTGCATCGACCGATCAATGAGGCGAGTATGGGCGAGAAGTGTCGGATTGCATTCCTGATTCTCTATTTCTCCGATGCGCATCTGTTGGCACTCGACGAACCGACGAACTATTTAGATGTGGCGACACGGGAACAAATCGAGACGGCGTTGTCCGTGTACCCGGGTGGATTGCTTCTCATCTCGCATGACCGTTATTTTCATCGTTTGACCTCGCGGACGATCGAGCTCGGTAAAACGATTCGTATTCGTGAGAATATGGAGAACGATGAACCGGTCGATGTCGAGCAGATGATGCAAACGATGGACGAATTGACAAAACACGACTTGAAATTTTTTGATGAGGCAGGAAACCTCCTACCATTTGACGAAACGAGTGGAATGAATCGAATCGAGTAGGAGTGAAGAACATGAATGGAGGAAGATTGTCGCGCGCAACGACACGAAAGCGTAAACGAGTGTTCCGGGTGACGACGACGGTAGCCTTGGTCCTCGCTTTAGTCGGGATCATCGCGTTCGCGGCACTGATCGACAAAAAAGAAAAGTCTGCTTTACCGAAATCAGATGAGATTGCGACCGAGATGGTCGATTCCGAGTCGGAACAGCCGACCGATACCAAAACCGAGTCTGCAGATACAATCTATATCGGACAACCGTATACGAAAGTCTATGCAGATGACCGTGTCGCAGTCGTCTATGAGGCCGACCTCGGTGATCGTTTCGAACGTTTGGAGACGGTCAGTGGCTTCGTGAAAGTACAGTTGAATGAGCGTATGACGGGGTGGGTCACAGAAGAAAGTGTGACGACGGAAGCACCGGCCTTGTCGGACGATGACGTGATTGCCGCATGGCAACAAGTCGTCCCGAGCGCTTCGGAGACCGTCCTTGATTGGATCGGCAAAGATGTGGCGACCGTGCGCGCCGAACTCGGTAGCCCGACTGCCGTTCAGCGTGACCAAGTGAACGAATATCATTTCTATGATGGATTCTTCTTGATGGTACGGGACCAAAAAGTGCGTGCCATCGATTGGGACCGTCAGGCAGTCGCGACGCCTGACGTGACACCGACGAACGAACAAACAACTGGGATTTGGTACGAAGGGGAGACGGTTCAGTTGAAGCTGTTCCCATACAGCGGTGTGATGCGCGTGCGTCTCGAGCACAAGTGAGACAAGACGGGAGAGAGATCTCCCGTTTTTTTTTATGATGTTTCATTCAAATGAACGTTTGAATGTTTCGGGAAAATGGAATAAGATAAGAAGTAGAAGGAGGCGTCAGTTATGGGACATCATCATGATCACGACCATCACCATCATCATTCCACGAATCAGCGTGCACTGTTCCTCGCTTTTCTGTTGATTGCGACGTTCATGGTCGTCGAGGTCATCGGCGGACTATGGACGAACAGTTTGGCACTCTTATCCGATGCGGGTCATATGCTCGGAGATGCGGCGGCTTTAGGACTCAGTTTCCTAGCCGTTCGATTCGGGGCGAAGGCGGCGACACCGAACCGTACGTTTGGATATCGACGCTTTGAAATTTTAGCGGCATTCATTAACGGGCTGACCTTACTCGTCATCTCGATCTATATCTTATTTGAGGCATATCAGCGGTTGAGTGCCCCACCGGAAATTTTGAGTGGGGGAATGCTCGTGGTTGCCATCATCGGCCTACTCGTGAATATCCTCGCCGCCTGGATTTTGATGCGCGGAGAAAAAGATAATTTGAACGTGAAGAGTGCGTTGCTTCACGTGTTCGGAGACTTGCTCGGATCGGTTGGTGCCATCACGGCAGCAATCTTGATCATGTTGTTCGGATGGACGTGGGCGGACCCGGTCGCGAGTGCGTTTGTCGCTATCCTCATCTTGATTAGTGGCTATCGCGTGACGCGCGATGCGATTCACATCTTGATGGAAGGGTCGCCGGAACAAATCGATGTCCGGGCGATGCAAGCAGAGATTGCCACAGTCGAAGGGGTGAAAGAGGTGCACGACCTGCATGTCTGGTCAATCTCATCGAGTGAGCATGCGGCGACGTGTCACGTGTTGATCGGAGAAGACACGGACGATCAGGCCGTGTTACGTCAAGTGACGGAACGGATTCGTAAATATGGGACGTTCGAGCGCTCGACGGTGCAAGTCGAACGTGAACGACAATGTTGCGAGGAACGAATCATTTGGTAAGCAAAACGGACACTCACCCGAGTGTCCGTTATTTGCCGTGCACGTCAATTACCACAATCTCTGGTGGGTTGTAGATGCGAGGCACGTTAAAGCTATAATTGAATCCTCGTCCGATCACGTGGGTGAACGTTTCGTGTTCATAAAGACCGCCTGCATATTTCGGGAAAAACCCTTGGTCAGGGGCGAATAAACCGTTCAATAAATATGGGATCCTCACTTGTCCGCCGTGGGCATGACCGGACAAGACGAGGTCGAACGGTAAGTCGGCATACGTGTCGACCATTTCGGCTCGATGGGAAAGGAGCAGGTTGAACGTGTTGGTTGAATCAAAATCTTGCATTGCTGTCGTGACGTCCGTTTCCCAACTTCCATAAATATTTTCGGCATACGTTCGTAACGGATCTTCTAACCCACCGATGACGAGTTCGATTCCATTGATGGTGATCGGTTCCCACTCGTTTTCGAGAACGGTCACCCCGTGAGAGCGGAATACGTTCTTGGCATCATGACGAATGTAGTCAGCGGAGTCATCAATCTCATGATTCCCGGTTACGAAATACATCGGCGCAATGCCGGCGAGTCCTTCGACGAGTTCGAAAGCTGGTTCAGGAGAACGATAGCGATCGATCAGGTCACCAGGCATGACGATCAGGTCCGGTTTTTGCGCACGGACTTGATCAATTAAAATCGATTGTTTATAGCCGTACGAGGCGCTATGTAGATCAGAAAGGAGCACGATGCGAAGCGATTCGTCAGCAGACAGCTTTTCAGATATCACCTCATACGTTTGGACGGTCAGCCCATTATACGTCGCCGTGAACAGCAAGAAACCGAGTGCGATCAACACGAAAGTTGATTTACGTTTTTTCATCAGTGCTCCCTCCTTTCTTAATCGTGTCTCTATCTTACTCCGATAGACGGGGTTAGGCAAAAAAATCCCGCTCCTGAAGAGCGGGATGGATGATTATGCTGCTTTGGCTGTCAATTTCACATCGACATTGCCGCGCGTCGCTTTTGAATAAGGGCACACTTGGTGTGCTTCTTCAACGAGGCGTTCTGCTGTCGCTTGGTCGACACCTTTGATTTCGACTTCAAGCTCGACTGAAATGAAGAACCCTTCATCGTTTTGGTTCAATGTGACATGACCTGTGACGCTCGATCCGTCTGTCTTCACACGTTCTTTCCCGATGATGAGGTTGAGAGCACTACCGAAGCAAGCCGCATATCCCGCTGCGAAAAGTTGTTCTGGGTTTGTCGCACCGTCGACGTGTTTCGCGCCTGGCATTGAGACGTCCATGTCAATGACGCCGTCTGTCGATTTCACATGACCTTCGCGGCCACCGATTGCAGTTGCTGATGCTGTGAATAGTGATTTCATGATTCAATTCCTCCATTTCATTTTAAACAATTAAGTTGTGCACAATTTAAATTATAGAGCAGTCAAAAAGTTTCGCAAGTGATATGCTTGGCTAAAGAAGAGTACGGAGGATTACGTATGGAACAAACTTTAAAACTCGAACACCAAATATGTTTTCAATTGTATACCGCTTCAAAAGAGCTTACCCGTTTATATCGCCCAATTTTAGAACCGCTAAACCTGACATATAGTCAGTATCTGGTCATGCTCGTCTTATGGGAAGAGGATGGCATCGATTTGCGTCAGCTCGGAATGAGGCTGACACTCGACTCGGGCACGTTGTCCCCCCTCGTGAAACGATTGATTCAAATCGGATATGTCGAAAAGAGTCGTGCGACAGACGATGAGCGAAAAGTCATCGTCCGTTTGACCGATCGTGGCAGCGCGTTGCGTGAGCAGGCAGCAGATGTGCCGTTACAAGTCAGTGGTATGCTAAATATAGACGAAGCGACATATGTCGCATACATGGGGATGCTCACCGATATCAAGGAGAGACTTCACGATTTCGGGGAGCGTCAGCGCGAGCAGTAAGGAAGGAGGAGCCATGTTTCGAAAATTGATCATCCTCTTGATGGGGATTGGATTGTATATGGCTTGGCAATATGAAATGCCGAACGTCTCTGCCCCGACGAGCATTCAGGTCGAGTCTGAGGTGGCGACGGAACGTGCGACGGATGCACCGAAGTTTACGAGCCAATATGCCGGGCATGATTGGTACCTGGTCGAACGTGGCGGAGATCGTGGCCTTGAACTCATTGACGAGGACGGCGCCAAAAAAGGGTTTTATCAGTTCGAGACAGGAAGCACGTATCGCGGTCTCGTGCTTGATGAGACGACACGTGACCAAGTCGAGGAAATCGGCTTTGAGAAAGTGACATCCTACAACAAAGGATTGAATCGCTACCTGATCCCGGACGATCCATCCTTTTCGGTGTTTGCGATTGATGGGCAATATGTCACGCTCTTCTTCGACCAACATGACGATGACCGCTTGAAAGGGGTCTTGTCGGTTGACCGCCGAGTGGAAGAGGCGAGTGATGGGTACTATGGTGATATTTCTGCGGAAGGGACCGTCGCGAACGAACAGTTGATGCGAATCCTGATGAACTGGGACCGTGAAAAATATGACTTGAGTGCGCTCGCTGATTATGAGCCACTCTATCCGGTCGTTCGGGCGCACAGTCAGAACATGGCGGAGAACGACTTCTTCAGTCATACGGACCCGGAAGGCCGCGACCCGTTCGACCGAATGGATGAAGCGGGACTGTCATACTCGATGGCCGGAGAGAATTTGGCGATGGGACAGATGAGCGTGTTCCATGCGCATTGGGGGCTGATGAATTCGAAGGGGCACCGTGAGAACATCATGCAACCACGATTCAGTCATGCTGCCGTCGGACTCGCCTACAACGATGAGAACAGTCCGTTCTATACGATCAACTTCATTACCCCTAGATAAAAGGATGACTCCACCTCGGAGCCATCCTTTTTGTGTTAGATGAGTTTTTTGACCGCATCCTCAATCTCGGCCGGTGTCGTCTGTGGCGAGAAGCGTTCAACGACGTTTCCATCACGGTCGACTAAAAACTTTGTGAAGTTCCATTTGATCGCCTTCGATCCGAGCAGCCCAGGTGCCTCTTTGGAGAGATACGTGAAGAGTGGATGCGCGTCTTTTCCGTTCACATCGACTTTCGCAAACATCGGGAACGATACGCCATAGTTCAGTTGGCAAAACTCTTGGATTTCTTCGTTTGAGCCCGGATCTTGATGTCCGAACTGGTTGCAAGGGAAACCTAAAATCTGAAGACCTTGCCCCTTATACGAGTTGTATAGCGACTCGAGACCTTCGAGCTGTGGCGTGAATCCACACTTACTCGCTGTATTGACGATGAGTAAGACGTCTCCCTTATATGTAGCTAACGGTTGTAACTGACCTTTCATGTCCAATGCTTCAAAATCATAAATCATATTGAATCCCCCTTTTTTCTGTAGTATACCAAGAGAAATCCGCTATCTCGACTTTGAACGCGTTGCGTGCAATCAAATTGTTATAAAATCATGATGTCGCTGTTACATATTTCGTGAAGTACAATCCGTATAATGAAACTCGTTGTAGAAAGGAACGGTGTTATGCGACTTTTAAAAAATGAATTTATATGGATCGCGCTCATTTTGATTGGATTATTCTTCTCGAGTGCAACACCTTACTCAGATCAGTCGATCGTTTCGCCACTCGAGCGATTCGATTGGAGCTGGATTGAGCCGACGTTAGCGAACGTCGAGTTTGACTATGCAGGAAAAGAAGTGTCACTCGACACGTTAGGGACAGTCGGGCTCATCGAGTTCTTGATGCGGAAAACGGCACATTTCGTCACCTTTTTCGCTCTTGGCGCCTTGTTCGTCAAAGCGATTTCGAGAACGAGCCTTCATGCCGGGCTGAATCTATTGTTCGCTTGGACGCTCGCCAATACGGTCGCCATCTTTGATGAGTATCATCAGAGTTTGACACCGGAGCGGACGCCGTTACTGCAAGATGTCCTATTGGACAGCAGTGGGGCAATTGCTGGAGTCGTGCTCATCGGTGGCTTCTTATTACTTCGTTTAAAACGAAAACGAGGGAAACGAGCCGGGTATGTGGCATTAAGGTAGTCAAAAAATAATATAGGTTGTTATGTGAAAAGCGCTTTCTTAAAGTGCTTTTCTTATTTTAAAAACTATTTTGTGACAACAAACCAAATAAAATATTGTCTATACCCACGTTTTTTAAGGGATAAAACCTAAATTAGGTCAATGTCATACGAATGAAATATAAGTGTAAAATAACTTTTGGTTTAGATTGCTATAATGAGTCACAGAGCGAATGAAATATCGCAACTTATCTTATAGAAAATACTTGAACGATTATAGATAAAAAATACACAGGAATCAGCGGAGGGAAGCACATTGGGTAACTTGAAGAAATTTGCAGCCACAGTCACTCTAGGCGCACTCTTGATCGGCGGAACGTCACCGACTTATGCAGCCTCACTTACAGAGAAGCAGAAGAAAGTACAAGAACAACGACAAAAGAATAGCAGCGAGCAGTCGAAAGCAAACTCTTCGATTCAATCACGTGAACAAGCCATCAGCAAAGAGCAACAAGAGATCAACAAGTTAGATGCTGAACTCCAAGACGTCATCAACGATGTCGCTCAGAAAAAAGCTGAGATCCGTGCAACTGAAGAAAAAATTCAAAAGCTTCAAGAGCAAATCAAAAAATACGAAGCAAAAATGAAAGCACAAGAAGAACTCATGAAAGACCGTATGGCGACGATGCAAAAGAACGGTGGCTCGTCAGTCAACTGGGCTGAGTTCATCTTCGGTTCAAAAGACTTCGGTGACTTGATCACACGTATGATCACAGCTGGTACGATTCAAGAGAACGACCAACAGATCTTCGAAGAATATGAAGCAACGAAAGAAAAACTTGCAAAAGCGCAAGCTGAATTAAAAGCAGAACGCGATTCACTCGTAAAGCAAAAAGAAGAGCTTGAAAAACGCCAAAAAGAGCTCGATCAAAAAATGAAAGAGCGTGCAGCGAAAATCAAGAAACTCGAAGCTGAAAAAGTGAAGTTCGAATCAAAACTCATGAGTCTACAAGAGATGGAAGATACGCTCAAAGCTCAAGAACAAGCGATTCAAGCAGAAATCGAAGCACAACGTCGTGCTGAAGAAGAAGCACGTCGTGCAGCGGCAGAAGCAGCAGCTGCTAAGAAGAAACAAAGTGCAAGCTCAAGCAACAGTGGTTCTAGCGCTTCAGCGTCAACACCTGTAGCGTCTGCACCAGCGAGCGGTGGGATGTTCCAACGTCCAGCAAGCGGTCGCCTCTCACAAGGATGGGGCGCAGCGAGCGGTGCGAACGGATACTCGTTCCATAACGGTCTTGATATCGCAGGTCCAGTTGGTACACCGATCTATGCAGCACAAACTGGTACGGTCCTCCGTGCAGGTTGGGGTGGCGCATACGGAAACCACGTCATGATCGCACACGTCATCAACGGACAAGTGTGGACGACAGTATACGCACACATGAGCTCGGTCTCAGTTAAAGCGGGTCAACGCGTGTCACAAGGTCAAAACCTTGGCGGCATGGGTAGCACAGGGAACTCGACAGGTTCACACCTTCACTTCGAGATTCACCGTGGCGGCTACTCGTACTCTTCATCGAGCGCGGGAAGCACAGTCAACCCAGCATCATTCTTCTAATCAACACAAATATAGTGATCGACGAACGCGTCGATCACTTTTTTGTTGTCTGATACACGATAAACGTCAAGAGTGCGGCACCGATGACACTGAGCCATAGCGTATCGATGTTCGGGTCATCAAGGACGCTCTGTCCACCGACGATTAACATATAAAGAAGGAGTGCCACGCCAAGTGCACGTAAAACAATTCGGAATCTAGCCATGAAAAATCGCCTCCACCTAATAGTATAGGGGAGGCGATTCGTTTCATCTAGCGAGTCGGACCCAAGCAGAGTCCAAGATCTGTTCATACCCGACTTCTTGATAGATTTTGTTTGACGTCGGGTTCGTCAAATCCGTATAGAGGACACAGAACGATTTCGTCTCGAGTAATTGACGGCTAAGGTCTGCAACGAGACTGCGAGCGTAACCTCTTCCACGTGCGTCAGGTGACGTATAAACGAACGAGACGGTGATGCCGTTCTCGGTCGGACGTGAGCGTTTCGCACACGAGACGACCTGTCCATCGACTTCCCAGAACACGGCGTCATCATTCTTGAGCATCGTGTCGATTGCTTTCGTCACTTTCTCAGGAGGTGAAGAGCGAAGCCCTGATTCGGCTTCAAAGGCGCTATACCAGGCTTCGAGTTGTGATTGATCGGCTGTTGTCGCTTTTCGCATGTGACCGTTCGCCATCTCGATGTCTTCTACCTCGTCGAGTCGATAAAGCCCTTGTGACATGAACATCTCACTCGTCCCAGATGTGATTTCTTGCCACGCTTTCCCGAACCGTTCGGCTTGAACACGTTCTGAGACCACCTCGGTGAACGGGATCTCGTTTTCGAGAAGGTGCGGGATGATGAAAGCGGGGAGTTTTTCCTCTTGTTCCGAGTCCACGACGATGTAATGGAGCGGATGGGACGGTGTCACTTGAAGGATGGCGAGGAGTTTACCATTCTCTTCGACGGTAAATTGATGAAACGCCTCATAAACGCCTTGAATCACGTTATTCAATACGCCGATCATTAAGCTGTTCTTGGCTTCTTCTTTTAACAATGCGTCCATGACGCGGTCAGCGAAGTGATTCGGGTCTTTCCATTCAATCCATTCCATATGTATCTCTCCTATTCGATGTAGACAAAAACGGACAAACCTGATGGCTTGCCCGTTTATGCGTTGTACGTTATGCGATATCTTCTTGTTTCGCCGCTGTGTTGTCGAGAAGTTTCGTGTTGTGTTTGAAGTAGTGGATAATTTTTGCGATGGCACCGTCACCTGTGACGTTTGTAGCTGTCCCGAAGCTATCTTGCGCCAAGTAGAGTGCGATGACCAAGCTTTGCATCGTCGCGTCGAACCCGAGAATCGAGCCGAACAATCCGAGCGATGCCATAACGGCTCCACCTGGAACACCAGGTGCTGCAATCATCGTCACACCGAGTGCGAGGATGAATGGAAGGACGATCGCGTAAGACATCGGCATGCCGTTCAAGTACATGAGTGCGACACCGACTGACGTGAGTGTGATCGTCGAGCCTGACAAGTGGATCGTTGCCGAGAGCGGGATGACAAAGTTCGCAACACCCTCGTCCGTGTTGTTCAACTTCGCTTGGCGAAGTGTGACGGGAATCGTCGCAGCCGATGATTGCGTCCCGATGGCTGTGAAGTAAGCCGGCATCATCGTCTTGAGCAACTTGAACGGATTCTCTTTGTTGAGACCACCTGCGATTGAGTATTGAATCATAAGCATCGTCAAATGAAGGACGATGATTGTGACGAAGACGAGCGAGAACACCGAGAGGATTTCAGCGACCTGACCAGCGTACGTCATGTTCATGAAAATTCCTGCGATGTGGAATGGGAGTAATGGAATAATGACTTTACTGATTAAGAGCTCGATGATATCGCGGAAATCCATGGCGAGGTCAAGTGACCGTTTGCTTTCAATCGCGGCAATCCCGATCCCGATGACGAAAGCTAAAATGAGTGCGGTCATGACACCGAATACCGGTGGAATCTCAAATTCCATGAACCCTTTCAATAAGGCTTCTTCTGGGTTTTCGGCTCCTTCTGTCGACCGTGACAAAATTTGAGGGAACAAGTTGCTCGTTGCAAAGTATGCGAGCGTCCCTGCGACAACTGTTGAAGCGTAAGCGATGAGTGCTGTGAGTCCGACTAACTTTCCTGCTCCTTTTCCAAGTTCCCCGATTCCTGGGATGATGAAAGCAAGAATGATCAGTGGGATAGCGAAGCCTAAGAACTGCCCGAAGACCGTGTTGAACGTCACGAACGTTCGAACGATCCAGTTCTGACTTTCTGGTACGATGCTCCCGAGCAGAATCCCGAAAGCGATCGCGATGATGATGCGACCTAAGAGGCCAATGCGTAATTTCAAATCAATCACCCTTTCTGTTTGTTTGAATAGTTGATATTTTCGCACATTTTACGAAATGTTGCCACCATCTCTTGCAATTTTCCTGAAGAAAGACGTTTGACAACTTCATAGAAGGGTAATAGAAAATGTTGTACATATCAAGGGAAGGGGCTTCTCCTTTTCCTAATATAAAAACGATGTTATGATTAATGCTGACAGACGTAAAGGAGGGGTGCGCGTGCAGTTACAACGAACAACGATTCACATTGCGGGTCAAGACTATACGATCGTGAGCGAAGAACCCGCTGATCATGTGAGGGAAGTAGGCTTTTTGGTCGACAGTAAGATCCGCGAGATTCGTGAACAATCCCCTCATTTAGATGCTCGTCAGGCGGCGGTCTTGGCTGCGATTCAAATCGCGAGCGACCACGTCAAAACTAAACGAAATATGGGAGAATAAATCAATCCATGGTTACGCTACTTATACTGTTTTTCTTGTTTATTGGAATCGTCAACGGCTTCCGTCGTGGCGCGATTCTACAGCTCGGCCATTGGGTCGCGCTCATCATCAGTTTTCTCGTCGCCAACACGTACTATAAAGATTTAGCCGAAGCGTTCAAGCTCTGGATCCCGTATCCGTCTCAGCTTGATGGAACGCTCCCTGGCGGCGTCTTGGACCTCAACTCGCTTTCAGGGATTGAGATGACGTTTTATAACGTCTTTTGGTTCGTCGTCTTGTTCCTCATCACGAAACTTGTCTTGCATCTCATCTTGGCGATGCTCGACTTCTTGACAGACTTGCCGATCTTGCGCCAATTAAAAGGGTTGATAGGAGCAGTCCTCGGATTCTTCGAGGCGTATGTCATCACATTCTTCATCCTTTGGGTGATCGCGTTCGTACCGATGGCCGGTGTTCAAAATGCCGTTGACAATTCGTCGCTTGCGACATTTATCATTCAAGACACGCCATATCTATCAGATTGGTTTTCAAATAAGATGTTGTGACACGACAGGCCGGAATGCAAGCTAGTGCTTGTATCTCGGTCTTTTCTGTGTGAAGAGGGGGGAAGCATATGAATAAAGTAGAAGCGATGATGTTGCTCGAGAAGATCGCGCAATATATGGAAATCAAAGGGGAGAACCCGTTTAAAATCAATGCGTTCCGTAAGGCCGCAACGGCTCTAGAGAATACGGACCTCGAGCTCGAGGACATCGACGACTTGACGTCCATCTCTGGCATCGGCAAAGGGACGGCTGCCGTCCTTGAAGAGTATCGCGATACAGGTCGAAGTGAGGTGCTCGAAGCGCTACAAGAAGAAATCCCGTTCGGCTTGATGAAGCTTTTGAAAATTCAAGGGCTCGGCGGGAAGAAACTCGCCAAACTTCGAGAAGTCGGGGTCGTCGATTTAGAGTCCCTCATCCGTGTTCTTGAAGACGGGACGGCGGCATCGCTCCCGGGATTCGGAGCGAAAAGTGTCGAGAAGCTGCTCGCCGCAGCGAAGAACCTCGAGTCGCGTCCGGAACGATTGGCTTATGCGGTCATGCGACCGATCGTCGAAGAGATTAATGACGTGTTGGAGAAAGAAGAGCTCGTCTTACGTCATTCGGTCGGGGGAAGCTTCCGCCGGGCCGAGGAGACGTGTAAAGACCTCGACTTTATCATTGCGACCGAGGAGCCGATCGCGCTTCGAGAGAAGTTGCTCGCCTTGCCGTTCATCAATGAAGTGATCGCGGCAGGGGAGACGAAAGTATCGCTCGTCCTCGAACGTGAGGAAATGGTGTCGGTCGACTTCCGTATGGTCGAACCGGGCGCATTCGCCGCGACGCTTCACCATTTCACAGGCTCGAAAGACCACAACGTCCGCATGCGACAACTCGCGAAAGCGAAAGGGGAGTCGATTTCGGAATACGGAGTCGAAACGGCAGACGGGCTGTGGCAACCGGAAACGGAAGAAGAGCTGTTCGAACGGTACGGACTCCCGTTCATCCCACCTGAACTTCGGGAAGGGCACGCCGAGTTTGAGCACGACTTATCGAAACTGGTAACGCTTGAGGACATCAAGGCAGACGCGCATATGCACACGGTCTGGTCGGACGGGAAGTTGACCGTCGATGAGATTGTCGTGGCGATGAAAGGGCGCGGCTATGAATGGATGGCCATCACCGACCACGGGAAGTATTTGACGTTCGTCAATGGTTTGACCGAAGAACGACTCGAGGCACAAGGTGAGGAGATTCGAGAAGCCGCAAAGAAACATGAGATGAACGTGTTGCGTGGCGTCGAGATGGATATTCGTCCTGACGGGACGCTCGACTACGAGCCAGAATTTTTAGAGACGCTCGACTATGTCGTCGCCTCGATCCATTCGAAGATGGACCAATCCGTCGACGAGATCATGGCACGTCTCGAGAACGCCTGCCGTTCACCATACGTCAACGTGATCGCGCATCCGACGGGACGACTCATCGGTCGTCGCGACGGCTATCCGATCGACGAGGACAAGTTGATCGCCCTCGCAAAAGAGACGGGGACGGCGCTCGAATTAAACGCGAACCCGAACCGCCTCGATTTGACGGCATCGACGCTGAAGAAGGCGAAGGCGGCGGGCGTCAAAGTAATGATCAACACCGACACACACCACCCAGACATGATGGAAGATATGGCACTCGGCGTGTTACACGCACGGAAAGCCTATCTCGAACCATCGGATATTATCAACTGCTTCTCGTTTGAAGACGCCAAGGCGTTCTTCGCGGCGAAGCGATAGAAAGGAACATGCTAGATGGATCACGCGTTACGCGTATTAGAATATGAAAAATTGCGTCAACAGCTTGCCGGACACGCATCGAGCTCGCTCGGGAAAGATTTGGCGCTCAAGATGCAACCGGACTACTCGTACGACCGGGTGCTCTCGAATTTGAATGTGACGAAAGAGGCGACCGAGGTCGTGCGTCTCCGTGACCGTCTGCCGCTCGGTGGGCTCACAGACGTCCGCGCGGAAGTGAAGCGGGCCGCCATCGGCTCGGTCCTCTCGACGAGCGAACTGCTTGCCGTCGCCGCCGTCATGTATGGCGGGCGTCAAGTGAAGAACTTCTTCGAGAAGCTGCATGAGGACAACGAAGAGATTCGGATCCCACGTCTGGATGAGTATGCGGACAAGTTGACGAAGCTCATCGAAGTCGAACAGTCGATTCGTCATGCGATCGATGACCAAGGGACGGTCCAAGACTCGGCGAGCTCACAACTCCGTGGACTTCGCACACAGCTCCGTAGCTTTGAAGGTAGTGTCCGTTCACGAATCGACAACATCCTCCGCAACAACGCGAAGATGCTTTCAGACGCCATCGTCACGATTCGAAACGACCGCTATGTCGTTCCGGTCAAACAAGAGTACCGTCAAGCGTTCGGCGGGATTGTCCATGACCAGTCGGCTTCCGGTCAGACGCTCTTCATTGAGCCGCAAGCCATCGTCTCCATCAACAACGAGATTCAAGAAGTTCGCTTGAAGGAACGCGCTGAGATCGATCGGATTTTGAGTGCGCTCTCGAACGAAGTCGGTGGGGTCCATGATGCGATCATGACGAACCTCGACGTATTGGCCGAACTCGACTTTATCTTTGCGAAAGTCGCTTACGGACAAGAGATGAAAGCGACCGAACCGAAGTTGAACGACAACCGGGAGATCAAGTTGAAACAGGCACGTCACCCGTTCATCCCGAAAGATGAGGTCGTGCCGATCACGGTCGAGCTCGGGGAAGACTATACGTCACTCGTCATCACCGGACCGAACACCGGCGGGAAGACGGTCACGTTGAAGACGATTGGACTCCTCCAGTTGATGGTACAGTCAGGTCTCTACGTGCCGGCAGAATTCGGGACAGAGCTCTCTGTGTTTGACGCCGTCTATGCCGATATCGGTGATGAGCAATCAATCGAACAGAGTCTCTCGACGTTCAGCTCGCACATGACGAACATCGTCGGCATGCTCGACAAGATCGACTTCATGTCACTCGTCCTCTTCGATGAGCTCGGTGCCGGGACGGACCCACAAGAAGGGGCCGCCCTCGCCATCGCGATTCTCGATGAAGTAAAGCGTCGCGGGGCACGTGTCGCGGCGACGACGCACTACTCGGAACTGAAGGCATACGCCTATAACCGTGAAGGCGTCATGAACGCCTCGATGGAGTTTGATATCGAATCACTCAGCCCGACGTACCGCCTCTTGATCGGTGTACCGGGTCGCTCGAACGCTTTCGAGATCAGCCGTCGCCTCGGACTATCCGAGCAAGTCATCGACAAGGCACGAAGCCACGTCGGTAGTGACGCCGAATCGGTCGAATCAATGATCAACGAGCTCGAAGCGGCGAAACAACGCGCCGAA
The DNA here is from genome assembly GCF_050269125.1 of Exiguobacterium sp. NPDC077395. Classification (NCBI taxonomy): domain Bacteria; kingdom Bacillati; phylum Bacillota; class Bacilli; order Caryophanales; genus Exiguobacterium; species Exiguobacterium sp. NPDC077395. The sequence continues at coordinate 1,893,516 of NZ_JBNNHU010000001.1, read as the reverse complement.
CAGCTCGAGCAAGAACTCCTCATCAAACGCCATGACTTCGAAGAAGAGCAGGCAGCGTTTGAAGCGAAGATGACCGAATTCGAACGCGAACGCGACAACTTGTACAGCGCGGCCGAGGCAAAAGCCGAGAAGGCCGTCGAACAGGCGAAGCGTCAGGCGAACGAAGTCATCGACCGCTTGAAGAAGCTTCGGGAGCAGGGCATCGTCAAAGAGCACGAGATTATCGCGGCGAAGAAAGAGCTCGAGTCGGCCAAACCGACGCTTCAAGATAAAAAGATCCAAAAAGTGAAACAAAAAGCCCAACAGAAACGTACTTTCAGTAAAGGCGAAGAAGTGAAAGTGACGACGTTCAACCAAAAAGGCTACATCGTGAAACAAATCAACGACAATGAGTACAACGTCCAAGTCGGCATCATGAAAGTGAACGTCAAAGCGGACGACCTTCAGAAGATCGGTCCATCGAAAGAGAAGCCGCTTCAATCGAAAGGAAGCTCGCTCAAACGTCAGAGTTCGACGAAATCCGAGCTCGACCTCCGCGGCGTCCGTGTCGAAGAGGGTCTCATGCGTCTAGATAAGTATATCGATGAAGCACTCGTGTCGGGCTATGACAACGTCCGCATCATCCATGGGTTAGGTACAGGAGCGATGCGTCAGGCGACACAAGAATTTTTAAAAGGACATCGTCACGTGAAGAGTCAACGCCCGGGAGGAATGGGCGAAGGTGGACTCGGTGTCACGGTCGTCGAACTGAAGTAAGGGGAGTCGGGAATGGGTACGATTACGTTTGCCGTCATGCTGGAATCGTTCGGCCTCTATTCGATGGCGGGACTGATGATTATCGTCGGTCTTGCCATCTTCGAGGTGACGACACCATACAGCAACTGGCGCGAGATTCAAAAAGGAAATATCGCCGTCGCCTTGGCGACAGGAGGGAAGATTGTCGGTCTCGCCAACATCTTCCGTGTGGTCGAGAGCTATCACGATAGCACGATTGACATTTTCGTCGGTGGAGGATTCGGCTTTATCTTGCTCCTCGCGACATACTGGTTGTTTGAATTTTTGACACCAACGCTGAAGGTGAACGACGAGATTCAAAAAGGAAATATCGCCGTCGGACTGTTGGCATTCTTGCTGTCGATTGGGGTCTCCCTCGTCGTCGGCGCGGCATTGGTGAGGTGAAGACATGGTATACGAACGATTGGCAAAAATCTTGTTCATCGGGGCCGGGCTGTTCTTAGTGGCAGCGGCGCTATGGTATATCTTTTATTGAGGAGAAAGGCGATGTCGTGAGGCATCGCTTTTTGATTAGGGGGCGAATGAATGATTGATCTACACAATCTCATGACGGCAACGGATTACGTACTCGACACGGAATCTTTTCAAATGAAGAATGAAGCGTATTATCCTCTAGAGTGGACGTTCTTTGGAGCTTCGGACCCGACGATGCTTCTCACATGGGACGCTGAGCGTGACCGAATCCGGATTCGGTTCGAACAGTATGCGCTCTTTCTTGGAACACTTGAAGAGCACGGTCTGAAGGAAGAAGGATTATGGAACGACCACCCAATCGTGAAGCTGACGACGTCCCGTTTCATGTCATACGTACATGAAGGGATGGGAACAAATCGAGTGAACAGCGAGCGGGGGACGCTCTCGCATTATGTCATCCGCACAATCGAGCAGGAGTTTCATGTCCTGGCGTATGAAGACCCGACCGTAGAAGATTTAGGGAAAGTCGGGGACACGGGGGTACGTGTCGAAATCGTAGAAGAAGCCGAATAAAAACAACGTCGTCCCGACTCGGGGCGACGTTGTTTCGTTTACGGCACATCAATTTTGACGGTATACACTTTCGGCATGGCACCGCTTGATGCATACAAGACGAGCGTCTTCGCTTTCTCTGGAACGAGGAAGACTAAATCGATTTCCGATTTCTCGCCTGGTGTGTAAATAAAGCCACCTCGAAATGCTTTCTTGTTGTGATTGACCATGTCGACCGGACTGTACTCCGTGCCGTCTGGCGTGTACATGCGGAAACCGTTTGGACGATAATCCATCGTGCCCTCATACTGGTCCGGTTCAACGTACAACGAAATCGGTAGGCTGACGAATCGTTTTCCATCTTCCGGTTCGGTTCCGTCCGGAGATGCGTAAACGGGTTCATCCACTTGGAATTCACGTTTCTTCATTTTTGGATCCCCAATAAACGTTTGGAACGTGCCGAGGTTCATGATTTTTTGAAGGTCATCTTCTTTCGGTGTGGTCGCTTTGGCTTCTTTCGGTTTCGTGTCTTTCAAGTCGGCCTGTTTCGCACCCGTCGTCTGTGCGGTCGGGGCTGGTGTCGATTTCGCCTCTTCCGTGACCGGCTTGACTTCTGGTGACGTGAAGACGAACAAGCTGATGATCCCGACGACGAGTGCCGTCGCCGTCGTCCCGAGGACGAAGCGGAAGCGTTTCTCGACTTGCTTTTGGTTGACGACATGCCCACCGATTGCTTCAGCCGGGGTGATGCGGACCGCACGTTCAGCAGGAAGCAGTGCACCTAAGACACCTGTCACGACCGGGATGATGATGGTCGCAAACAAGAATGGTAGCTCTGACGTCGGGAACTGTTGATACATGATTGTGACGATGAAGATGGTGAACGTCACACCGAGTAATCCGGCGAAGAACCCGGTCAACGCACCTTCCGTCAAGACGAGACGACGGATGGACGTGTTCTGCCAACCGAGCGCTTTTAAGACGGCGAGTTGCGGCTTTCGTTCGGATACGTTTTGCCACATGATCTCGGTCGTCGTGAGCATCGCGATCAGTAAGGCGACCCCCATGGCGACGTAATGCATCGTCCCGACTTCAAGTGCCACGAACTCCCCGATCCACGTCGTATACAGGACGCCTTGGAGGCGGAATGTGACGAACAAGAAGAAGCCGAAGAGACTCGTCGGTAAGGCGATGGCAAGAATCGACAACAACGTCCGTGGCCAATACGTCACGAGTTGGTTCAAGCTCATGCCGACGCTTGAGCGAGAGCGGCCGAGACGTCGTCCTTTTGAGACTTCACCGGACTGCATCGTCTCATATGGCTTGATGCGACGGACGAGTCGGATCGGGATGAGTGTCCCGAGCCAGTAAATCAAGAGACCCGCCAGTCCAATTAATAAGATACGGGTGATCGATGTCGAGCCAGCTGCCGTCCAAAGGAACGTCCCGAGAATCATCCACGAGATGAGCGCGACCATCGACCCGAGGATCGTGGCTTCTAAGAATAACAGTTTCGACAACTGACTTGGACGCCAACCGAGCGACAAGAGGATGGCGAACTCTTTCTTCCGAGCGTACAACATGATGATGTTCGAGCTAAACACATACAACATCGCGACGAGGATGACGCTCGCGACGACACCGGAGAAGCCGAGTTTCGCTTCTTGGAAAATCGTGATCGACGACCCGATCTTAATCCATGGCTGCTGAATCCAACCGAGCGAACTTTCTCCTTTTAAGCCGGGAAGATAGGTGACGGCGTATTGTGGAGACGACCCGAGCGTGACGTCCGTGATGAGACCGGTCTTGTCTTCGATTTCCTTGGCGACCGCTTGGAGCTTCGCTTCACTCTCTTCGTTCAAGACGTCCACGCCTTTCACGTTGACGCGAATGGCCGAGATGGCCTTGTCACCGGCGATGGCGAACGCCGCGTCGAGTGTCGTCAACATCGAAGGTGGCTTCGTCAAGAAGCTATACGGGTTATTCGTCGGTTTGACGGTCGTCGGTGGGTTGACCGGTTCATCCTTCGAGTTCATGACCCATTCGGCGCTTGCCGGGAAATACGTCTCCATCGGAAGTTCCGTCAAGGGATCTTTTGACAGCTTCAGTTTCGATGGGTCGAATAGTCCGATATAGTTATATCTTACTTTCGGTACATCGTTGAGGTCTTCCGCGTATAAATTGGACTTGCGATACATACTTTCTTGCCCATACTTCACTTGACCCTCAGCGAGGAACGGTTTGATTTGATACGAATACGGCCAACGTTTCGGGAACGGGCTCGTCACACCTTCATAGACGAGCGGTGACGCCTTCTCGGCAATCCACGTATATTCCATGGTGAGACGAGGGTCTTGTGGCTGCGGTTTCCCTTCTAAAATGTGTTTCGTGATGTTGTCGTGCATTTGTTGGGCTGTAAAGTCGTATGAGGCGACTTTTGTACCTTTCAAGCTATCCAGGTATTCCTCTTTTCCGTTCTCTAAATACGTATTGATGAATTTTTCTGCGTCGCTCGTATCGGCATCGACTTCTTCGATGGTGTAGTTGATTGAGGCATCGACGTAGTCTTTTGAACTCATCAAAATCGGGATCGTCATGACCTCTTCATCATAAGGCTCTGGGACATCCCCTTCATTGAAGTAACGACTGAACGCTGTCGCTTGTACGGCATCGTCTAACCCGACGAGTTTCGCTTCGGCGACCGGGTCAATCCCGGCGAGCATGACGTCGCTCCCGTAATTGAGTGGAAACTCTTCGTTCAGGGCGGTCGGACCGATTCCGATGTGGGTGGTATTGCCGTTTGGCATCCAGCCTACCCAAAAGTAGGCTTTCAAGTCTTGGAAGTCATTGATTTTTTCAATGCCCGTATCGATGAGTGTGTTCATCTTGAGGCGATAGAGACCCGCTTTATCAAACGTATGCGTTTGTGTGAACGAGCTCGAATAAGTCGACCCAATCATGGCGATTGGTGCTGCGACATCGATGTCGGCAATCTGTTGAATCGTCTCGTATTGTTCTCGCGTGATCCCGCCTTCGAGTCCGCTCATATAGTTCGGCTCGAGCAAGTTCAAGTCCTCGGTCACGCTTCGGCTGCCTTCCGGACGGACGACGATGTGATAAGAAGAGTCCCAACGTTTTTGTAGCTCGTTGACGACCGTCCCGTTATTCGCCTGGGTCACGCCGAGAAGATAGCTGAGCCCAGTACTGACGATGAGCATCCCGACCATGAGCAGGATGAACCGTTCTTTATTCCGCCACCATGAGTTCCAAATGAACTTAAGCATGATGGACGTCGCTCATGGCGACGACCTGCCCGTCGCGCATCTCGATTTTTCGGTTGGCTCGGTCAGCGAGTTCCGGGTCATGGGTGACGAACAGGACGCCACATCCGTTCTCCCGATTCAAGCGGATCAACAGGTCAAAGATGACGTCACCCGTATGTGTATCGAGGTTCCCCGTCGGCTCATCGGCGAGGAGCCATTTCGGACGGTGGATGAGGGCGCGGGCGACGGCGACGCGCTGTTGCTGACCACCGGACAGTTGGGACGGTAATGAATCGACCTTGTCAGCGAGACCGACTTCTTTCAACAGTTCGAGTGCGCGTTCATGGACGTCATAGGCAACTTTTCGTCCGAAGAGCGGGGACATGACGTTCTCAAGCGCCGTCAACGTCGGGATGAGATGGAACTGTTGGAAGATGAAGCCGATGTTCTCGAAACGGAAGTCGGCGAGCTGTTTTGCAGAGAGCGTCGAGATCGGTTCGTCGTTGAAGAGCAACGTGCCCTCTGTCGGACGGTCGAGTGTACCGATCAGACTGAGTAGAGTCGACTTCCCAGACCCCGATGGTCCGATGATGGAGATGAAGTCTCCGTGCTCGAAGCGGAGGTTGATATCTTGCAAGGCGACCGTTTTGACGTCACCCGTATCAAAGCGTTTTGTTAAATGTTCGCATGTGAAGTGATAAGCCATATCGTTAAATCTCTCCTTTAACTAATATTTAGTGAAAATATGTAAGAGGACGTAATATTCTGACTATTTTTAGATTAGAGGAAAAACATTCCAATGTATAGCTGTATTTTTTTCGAATGGGGAACGGGTATAGAGAAGTGAGGAGGAGAGAAGATGAAATCATTCGAAATTGAATTCCATTTAATTAACGAAGAAGTGCTGACGTATATGGTGGAAGCCGATACACGATATGAGGCATTGGAGTCGATTTACCAATCGTTTCGGCATGCGAGCGATGGATTCGTACAATTTGAGGACGAGTTGATTGTGATGTTGGATCATGTGGCGTATGTGAAGGCGTTTGAGGTGGTGGAGTAGGAGGTAATGAATGTGAATTATAACAAATTAGTACGTGATCGTGTGCCTGAAATAATTCAGACAGAAGGGAAACAAGTTATCGTTAAACACTTGAATCAAGCTGAACATTTTGAACAAGCGAGATTAAAGCTCTACGAAGAGTTAAAAGAGTATGAAGATGCGAATATTGATGAAGAATGCTTAGAGGAGTTAGCTGATATCTTAGAACTTGCTTATGCACTTGGTAAAATGCATGGTGCATCCTTCGAGGAGCTAGAGGTAATTCGAAGAAACAAACGAGAACTTAAAGGTGGATTCGATAAAGGGTTATTTTTGGAAGAAATATTAGAATGAAAAAACCGCCTACAAATAACTGAGAGGTTTGTAGGCGGCTAACATTAATTAAATGGAAGTTCATTGATTAAATCTTCAGTATTGAACTTTTTGTTTTCGTATTCAATCATTAAATCTAAATAAGCATTTTGTGCAGACTCTGGATCGCTCAAGAAGATTTCTAGCTCTTGATAAAGAGCATCTAATCCTCCCGCAGCATATTCCTCGATAATCTCGTAATTTTCGACTGTCACCTCTGATTCATCCTCAGAATCGTTATCGACTGAGAACCGTTCAAACGTATTTTCTAAATGCATAATCAATTTCATAAGTTGTAAATCTTGTTCTGAAAAAATGCCTAACAAAATTTCAGGACCTGGCTTTACTTTTTTTCTTCGTTCATTGCTATATCCAAACAGCAAAGCGGCCATAAATGCATCTTTATAAGTTTCGAATAGTTGAGCATCTTCTTTTAACGTTGCATACATATGATCTTGCGTGCTATCCCGACGCACAGAACGTTTTGCCATTACATTACCTCCGCAATCTCAGTGTATTCTCCTGTATCTTCATTGGTGTAGTTGAGTAATTTATATGACTTTCCAATCCGATGATTAATAGCTTCGTCCACTTCTCCACGCCATTGTGAAGTAGATACAATGACAACTACCTGGTCAGATAGTTTCGGTAAATTCGTTGCCACACGAGACCGATGATCTGCATCAAGTGCTCCAAATGGGGAATCCATTACAAGTGGGAAAATATTTCCTAGTTTCAAATCTTCATCTAAAGCATGGCCTTTTTCTTTGTCTTTATACTCTCGTGTTAAATCAACAATGGCTCCGATAAAAGCAAGGCTCGTAATTTGTGATTCTCCTTGTGATAAACCGATACTACCTCCGTTTACATCTGAAACGAGGAGTTCGTAATTATCAGTAAGCGAGATCGGATAATCCTTTCGTAATAACTGAGAATAGGTGAGCTTAATCTTTTCTTCCAATTCAGTTTTCACTTGAGACTCTCTCAGTTTTAATAGACCAATCAAAGTGTTTTTTACTTTTGTAGCAGACTCCAAAGCAAGTTGTAGTTTTAACTGTCTTTCTTCTGCTTTAGTCAGTTTACTAACTTCTTTATTTAAGAGGTCTTCTTCTTTTGAGATGTCGTCAATGGAGCGGATTAAATTTTCTATATTCGCCTCTGCTTTTACGATTGCAGTCCGAACGTATGATTCTCTTTCAATTAGATTAGATGAATTTTCGATATTACGAGAGTTGGCTTTCATACGTTCTTCGATTTCTCGTAACTCCTCTTCCAATCCTCTGAGTGTTTCTCTTAATTCTTCACGCTCACCAACAAGCCTTTTGATTTCCGTGTAAAAATGAGTTCTAGCAACTTCCCATCCGCTTAATTGGAAATAAAGTTGGTCCATTTCATTTTTTGAACTAGATAGATTTATGACCTCTTGTTGAACTTCTTCTAAAGATGCGATTGTTGTCGTCTCAAGTTCGTGTCCGCATAAGCATTTCCCGTTTGATAGTAAAGTCGGGATTAAATCAGGATGAATCAATTTTTCGATCGTACCTTGATCATTTGTATGAGCAATCCGCTGAAATCTTTTGATTGGTAAGGTTGAAAAAGCTAAATGACTTGACCGAGATAGTAGGATTCTCAACTCTTTTAGTTTCTCATCAAAGGCATTTTTTGTTTCTGTGATTGACTCAATTAGATGATCTCGCGTGACCTGAAAGGTTCTTGTTTCTTCCCCATTACGTAATGCATTTTCTATACTTTTTAATTCACTCTGAGCAGCAGCAAGTTCTTGTCGTGTCTCAGTGAGTTGTTGTTTCTTTTTAATCTTTTCATCTTCAAGTTGATTTATGCGCAAGTATTTATCACTTAATTCACTTTTGACGTTTTTGGATACCTCATCACGAAGTTTAATAATGGTTTTGCTTAAGTGCTCGATTGAATTATCAAATAACTCTAATCCCATCATTCGCTTAATTGAGTCACGAATTTCAGTATATGCCTCTTTTTTTCCTAGATGATCCATTCGTTCACCATCAAAGAAGAAGAATGTATGCAATTTATATGGCAAAATGCGATTAATTTCGTATGAAATATCTTTAATTTTAGTGGATTGATTCGTATCGATATTACGTTTAATCAATTCAACCTTTTGATTGATTGTCTTGTTTTTAGGTAGATTGAGAATATTGTGTTCATGATCAAATTTTGCGTGTAAAGTACGTCGTAATTCGTATTCATAATCATTATGTTCAAATTTAATTTGTACTGCTGTTATCAAATCATCTTGACTCTTTGTGCTCTCTTGAACAGCCTTATTATTAAAAATAGATTCAGGGTTCGGTAATTTGAGTTCTCGTCCATAAAATCCCCAAATTAAAGCTGTGAGTAATGCTGTTTTACCGCTCCCATTTTCACCATGGATGACAGTAACATTTTTTCCTGATCCATGTGCAAATTCAATCGTATTCTGCCCGTAGTATTGACGGAAGTTTTCAATGATGACTTGCTTAAGAATCATGTCAGATGTACTCCTTTTTAATTAGTTTAGAAAATTCATCTGGTAATTGCGCAGCAGTAAATGAACCTTCTTTATCTAAGTAGTCTTTTTCTAAACGAATAATATTTTGTAGAATTTGCTGTTCCGTTTCTGATAACTCGCTTAGTAATGCATATACATCATTTTCGCTATTTGATTGATTTGGATTCATCATAATCACCTCTTCTTAGTTTATAGGTCGACAAGATTGAAAGCCTCTTTAATCGGATTTAAAATTTGAAGTGCTTGATAATGGTTTTCTGATATTGATGCGAACTCATTTACCCTCTTTAGCTCATTCATCAATAATCGACGTTCAATATTAAATTCTTTATCTGTTAGTAAATCAATTTCTGTCAAAGGTCGTGGAATGACGATGTAATCATGAATATAAGCATATTCTTTCCCGGGATGTTTTCGCAAAATTCGTCCGCGACGTTGAATGAACTCTTTTGGATTCGTCGTACTAGCTAAAATATATGCGGTCTCAGCAGAAGGAACGTCTACGCCTTCATCTAGGCAACGGATTGCGACAAGTGCTTGAATCGTATTATCAGAAAACTCCTTTAATAGCGTCTGTCGCAGTTCTTTTGATTCAGTTGACGTAAAGGTTTTCGCTGATATGTTCAAATCGTCATGTAAAAATTGTGCAATGTGATCTACATGGCGTTGATCATCCTTTGAATGATCGCCACAATACACAATTGTATGGTTAAGAGTTTCTTGCATTTTCAGCTGTTTTTTCAATAAAATATCTTTTTGTTGAGCTGAATTAATCAATCGAGCTCGTTTAATTAATAACATCTCTAATGCACCAGTGTTATTTCCATTGGCTTCGATTGATTGTTGATCAGATAGGTTAATTAATTTCGAAATTTTATTCGTAAGGTCATGATAAATTTCCAGTTCATCTTCTGTTAAAGAGACTAGGTGAGGGTAGTAATAATACTTTGTCAAAAACCCTTTTTTAATCGCTTCTTCCAAAGTAAACTTATATATTGACCCACCAAAATAATTTAATAACTGTTCCGTTCCGATATCATCATGATGTCTTACTGGAGTAGCGCTCAGTGCTAATCGATTTTTAAATGTTGGTGGGAGTGACTGAAGAGATTGTTTTGTACCTAAGTTATGTGCCTCGTCTGCAACAATCATTCCACCATCGGATATTCGACTGAGATGAGCTTGAAAATGAACATTTTTAAATGTGTTATTGGTAGTGATCACACATATAAAATTTTTTATTTTAAAATTATATTGAGTAATTTTCCCGGACAAGAGTGATGTCCACTGAGATTTTGAACCATAGCATAGAATTGGATCCATTCCAAAAGATTCGGCATCTTTTGCCCATTGATCTACTAAATGTTGATAAGGGCATAGAATGACGACTGCTAAACGTTGGGTTTCCTCAAAGCGCTTTGTAATGGCTGTGAGAGCTGTAAGCGTTTTTCCGGTTCCCGTTGCCATTTCCAGCAAACCGTGATATCCGTTTTCAGTCCATTTTTGTATGGCGTCAATTTGATAGTCTCGTGGTGTAAACCATTTAGGTAAAGAAGGAAATAGAATTGTTGAATCCATATAATAGCTCCTTTATCATATATAGGAGTAGGTAAAACCTACCATATACCCTTATTATAGATATAATAAAGAATATAGTTAATAAAAAAGTTATCAAGGTTATTGAAAGGAATGAATGACATGGAATACTTTTTCTCATTTCTAAAACCAATTAATCCGAAAGCGGAAGAATTGGCACAGATTGTAGAAGATAAATACTATTCTAAAGAAACAGACTTTGCTCTTCTGAATGCCAGAAAAATGATTGAAGCAATCGTGAATGAGTGGTTAGAAGTGAGCGGTTTGCAAAATACATACAATTTAAACGATAACATTCGTTTGTTGCAATCTGAAGAAATCATCGACCGCGAATTAGCTTCAGATCTTCATTATGTCCGTAGGAACGGAAATAGTGCGGCACATGAATTATTCACAAAAGAGGCACACGAAATTCTCCCGAAAATCTGGTCGAGTTTATATAACATTGTAGAATCGTACGTCCTTAGTTATGAAAATCCACCATCTATACCTAGATACGCTCCTCCTACTCATCCAGCTGAAAAAAGTAATAACAGAGGGCATGATGATATTTTAAAAATCTTAGAAGCGCAACTAGAGGAAAAACTAAAAGCGCTCAGTTCTGTTTCGCCTAAAGAGGAACCTACTGAAAAAATAAGTGTGGAGAATAAAGAATCAAATAAACTATTTGATTTCTTACCTCAAATTGAAAAAGATAGTGAGAGTTATCTATACAATCTGATGTCCAGACTAAATGAATCTTCAAAAGAGGCGGTTGAAAGTGCAGAACTTCCATTAAGTTCTTTAAAACAATACTTACACGTAGAACGTCCAATCGAAAATAGATTGATTCAGATGTTGCAACAACCTGCACAAAAACGGTTAACGCTTTTAATCGGTAGTGTAGGCGATGGGAAATCGCATATTCTTTCACATCTTCAATCGGCTGAACCTGAATTAATGAATCGATATAAAAATAAAATCTGGAATGATGCGACAGAAAGCCTTTCTCCGCGAAAAACTGCAATGGAAACTTTACATGAGAAGTTAATTCCGTTTTCTGATCAACATTTACAAGAGGGGTCGGAAGAGTTTGTACTGGCAATCAACTTAGGCGTACTACATAAGTTTTTATATGACTTCGCGAGTTCACTCGACAACCATTACACGTTCAATTCATTGATTTCATATATTGAGCAATCAGGTATTTTTGAGAATGAGATTTCTCAAGCAATACAACATGACCATTTTTCCATGGTCAGTTTCTCAGATTATCCAATGTATGAACTTACTAAAGGTGGCGTAGAATCGAATTTCTTAATGGGCATTCTATCAAAGATGTTCGATCCAAATGAAGAAAACCCATTTTATTTGGCCTATCAAGAAGATGTAAAGAGAGGAATCGATTCGATTATCCACCGCAATTTTTTACTTATGGGTAATCAACAAATTAGACGCAATTTCGTAAACATCATCGCAAGTTCTCTTTTAAAAGAAAAAGCAGTTTTATCTATGCGCCAATTTTTTAACTTAATATACGAAATTATGATTCCAGGAAATTGGACAAATATTAGTAAACAAAAAATTGTACTTGAGACGTTACTTATTCACGGTCTTCATCAAAAAATATTTACAGCTCAAAATGACTCACCTATATCAATCATGCTAAGAAATGAAGATCCGGTTGCTTCTCGTTCCGAAGAGATAGATGAAATCATTCTTCAAATCAATTTAGAGTCAGATGTGAGTGGGTTTATCTCTAGATTTGACGAATTGACTCGTCAAACATATGAACTTGATCTATTAGATCGTGAATTGGTTACCGAGTATACACAATCATTACTAAGACTACTGTATTTGTCTAACCCGAGAGAAATGAATATTACACAGACAACGGTTGAATCATTCTCAAAATATCTATTTGCTTATTACACTGGTCAAAAATATGAACTTAAAACTCTCTACGAGAAATTTGAGAATGCACTTATGTTATGGTTTGGATTTAAAAAAGATCAAAAAAAATATTTGTTTGATACGAATGCAAAAATTTCAAAGCGTTATCGTATAGCAAAACCAGTTAGTTTTACATTGGATCCAATCAGTATGGCGATAAAAAATGAAGAGCAAGTGGTTCAATTTAGAAACTCTTTATTTATTCAATTTGCAGTGGGTGAGCGCAAACAAAGAATTAAGCTAGAAATCGATTATAAGATGTTCAGTTTGATTTCGAAAATAGATAAAGGATATCAACCTTCTAAGATTGATTTCGACGATGCCATCCGATTCAGTGAATTCGCAAATGCGATTCGCACACATAATACAAACAACGAAGAAGTGTTGATTTATGTTGTCCAAACTGGAGAAACCTTCGTTTTAAAACAAGAAGCCGACCCATTTAGTAATGAAGAAAAAATCGTATTTAGTAAATTGTAAGTTGTGAAAGCAGGTGTAAATAATGAGATTATTACCAGAGAAAATTTTCGATGAAAAACAAGTCATTGTCTTAGACAAAAGTCGGAAAAAAATCACGAAGCGACAAACTTCGAATTTTTATCAAATACTCCCTTTCACAACGGGAAAGAGTGATTCAATTAAAAACGCTCTTTCCGATTGGGAAAAGGAAATCGGTGCTTATTCTAGAAGACTTCTGAATGTAGAACTGTCAGCTAAGTCCTTCAATACGGACTATCTTTTAGAAGGTGTATTAGAGCGAGTCGAGAATCAACCGGAGCATGAAGATGAAATTCATACTTTCTTCAGTGAATTACTTTTACAACGGGATGGAGGATTGAACGTTACCCATCCAAGTATGTTCATGTACATCCAAGGTAATCCTGCGACGAAGAAAAAGTTAGGTACTTTTCTAGCGGATTTGACGCAACATGCGTTAGATGAAGTGCAAATCGAAAAGATTAAACAGGTTTTTAAAGCAGGCCAAAATGAAACTTTGTTAGACAAAATGATTGTAAATTTATTACCGAATCTAACGAACAAAGAATATAAAGCAGAGCATGCCCTTTATTCTTCATTACCAATAAAACTATTAGGTGAGGATTTTGTCTATTTGGCAGAGCATCCGCAATATTTTTTGAAAGAAATTAATAATTTATTGAAGTATTACCTACACTTTATTGTTTCTCAAACGACAATAAAGATTAATAACTTTGAGACGTCTAACTGGAATCATCCATCAAAAATGTACTACACAATTCATAACGAAACGACTGTTACATCAAGAAGAAAAACAATGAACTCGGGTATGGGACTGCTAACGAGTGCGAGTGAAAATTTATTTGTACATGAGTTGACGATGGCTCAGTTGAGTTGTAACTCTATTAACCAATCATTAGAGAATGAAAAATCTAAAATCATGACGTATGATGAAATTTTTCAACACTTCAACATGCTTAGTGATGTTGATCAAGTTCAATTTTTGAAAGATATTGATTTGCAGACTGAGCGAATTCTTACCTATGCAGGTTTAGAGAATAATGTGAATGAAACTCAAACCTTCAATGAAGCAGCTAAACAACTATTCAATGCGATGAAGCTGACGACTCCGAAAGAAGCACAGTCTCGTTATGGAGATCATGCAAAAAATATTGCTAAATCGCACTTTACGAAGCGTCGTGGGCGTCTTGGATATGTATTGTCTCTGAATCAGGAGATGTTAATTCTGATGTGCGCTGTGAGTTGTAAAAATGACCGAATCACATTTGTAGAACTATTAGAAAGATTAAGTAAAAGAGGCATCAACTTTGATAACGAATCATCAACTGCCCTTTTACAACTATTAGAAAAAATTAATGTTATCGATAAGAAGAGCGATAGTGGGGAGGCGCAGTATGTCAAACCAATTTTATGAGTATGTCACGAAAAAAATAAATGGCCATTTTTTAGTAAACACGCCTAAGCCTGGAGATAAGTATTTTTTGCAACTCGAAGAAGAGAGTCATGTTCAATATTTAAAAGACTATCTCGAGAAGGAAGCGAAAGATCAGGTTAAAGCTTTTGAATATAAGTTAAACGGAGTTACTGAATATGAAACGATTACGATTGACTACGGGACAAGTGAGTTAATCATTGCCACTCAAAGCGAAGGAATTCAACCTGATTTCTTCGTCAAACTTCGAAACTTGGTTAGTGAACAAGAAGAAGAAGGAATAAATCGCTCATTACTCGTCATTTATCACGGGCAACTTGATAGTATCGATGGTGGTGGTGCAAATCTTCAAAAAGAAGGAATGCCATTAAATCCTCAAAAGATTTTAGAAGAACTTAAGCATGAACTTAAGCAAATGTCTGAAAATAAGGGCGCACTAGTTGAAGTGATCAATTTTCACTTGAAGGAAATTGAAGAAGAGTTTAACTCATTTAAAGGAGTTTCTTTCTTTGATTTTGAAGAAATTCTCTCCCTCATGCAAAAAACAGAACTTTCAAAAAAAGATTTTCTGAAGTTAAGGTTCTTCCACGACCAGGAGCTTGATTCGTTTATCCAAACGTCCTCCAAAAAAGAGATTCGTGAACGACTTCGTGAGAACAGAGATTTGTATGAATTTGTACAAGAGAGTCATTTCAATGAAACGACTGAAGCACAATTACCGAAAAAATTTAACGAACAAGGTGTCAATAAACTTAAACATGATCACTGGAATGAATTAACATTACAAGAAGTAATCAAACTCAAAGCAGAAAAAAATAAAAAAGTATTTGAACTTGAGGAAGTTACAAATGTTAACGATCACTCTTCAGTAGCGGTGTGGGATCGACC
The DNA here is from genome assembly GCF_050269125.1 of Exiguobacterium sp. NPDC077395. Taxonomy (NCBI): domain Bacteria; kingdom Bacillati; phylum Bacillota; class Bacilli; order Caryophanales; genus Exiguobacterium; species Exiguobacterium sp. NPDC077395. The sequence goes on along the minus strand of NZ_JBNNHU010000001.1, from coordinate 1,878,202 downwards.
ACATAAAACGACTAAAACAGGAAAACGTATACGTTACATTGCAATTTTTAATCCGTCTCATGAAAAAGAAATCAGCTTAAAGTTTAAATATCTTATAGAAGGTAAAGGTGTTCGAAAGAGCTTAGAACAGTCGCAAGTCAAAATTGAATATTGTAACCCGTTACTTGAAGTAACTTCGAATGTGAAAACGAACAATCTTAATTTGACAATAACCTCTAATCAAGTTCAAAATACTGCGCAATGTACTGTGAAGTACAAAGTGAAAAATGAAAATACGTTGTACTCAGAGCTAAATATTATGATTTTCCCGTTTTCTAGTGAAGTTCTTAAAGATTATGCTGGAACATACGAAGTGAAGCGTTTAAAAGAGAATGATACCGAATATCTGACTCTCGGTAATAAAGAAGGCGAATTACGTCTAAGGGACGGCTCACACGAACCTATTTTCCAAGAACAATCCCTGGTTAAAGTATCAGAGGAACCTAATGTGACGTATCACTTTGATCAGGATTTGTTTGAAGAAGATCAGTTTATGCAACTAGTTGTTGGAGAATCGCAACCAATTAATATTAAATTGAGTGTTGATGCTTCAAAGCCACACCCGATTCCAAATATCCGATTATATAAAGAAAAGCGTGAAAAGCGAGCATCTATTGTACTTAGTACGGATGGGAAATTGATTTTGAAGAATCAAATTTACTATCCACAAAACGAGTATAAAGACTTTTTGGACTACGAAATGGAATGGGTCAATCAAAGTATGCAGACTGCTATTCTTTCGGCAGGCGTCCTCAGTCCTATTGATTTGGAATTCGGACCATATTATGAATTAAGAGAAGCATATAATCTGTTCTTGAACCACTTTAAAATTAAAAAAACTGTGCCTATGTTGGCTTACTGGGACGATGAATACAAACGAGTTGCTTTAAATTACGTTCAAGCCTATGTAAAGGCGATTGAATCGATTCAAGAAGCAGATCGATTGTTTGAAGTGGGGCATTCAATTTTAAGATTAGGTGTACTGTTTAACCAAAAAGAACAGATTGTTTACTTTACTCCATTCCATCCAGTGAATGTTGCATTTCAGTTAGAATTAAATAATCAACTTGGTGAAGAGGAAATCTCGGAAAGTGTACTGAAACGTTTACGTGCCGATGCACTAGCCCCATATCTATGGTTTGATGGTAAAGCTTACAAGGCAGAATCCCAATCGGACTTGCCAGAATGGATGGTCTATCGAGCAAAAGAAGAAGTTGTTGTCGCTGAAGCCGATCGCTTTCTATCCGAAGTGGTTAAAGAAAAGCTAAATCAATTTGTCGATCACTTTACGTCACTCTTTAATCAGAAAAATCAAGTTGCTAGAGCACCATTATATTTAAATGTGATTGAAATTCGTAATGATGAGATGGTGCTAAAAGGTATTGTTGAATGGATTTTCCGACAACTAAAAGACAGCTATGAAAAAAACAGAGATGAAGTCATTCCTGTAGAAGTGAGACTTTACTGCGATTCAGGTCGATACCGAAGTGCTTTCGATCAATTTGCAGCAAAAGATTTTATGGACGATGATTGGGAACAGTTTGAATATCTATACGCACTTATTCCTAAAAACTTCATTCTCTCTCCTCAAGAAGTAGCGGAGAAAATTCAGTCGCTGATTAATCACTACCATATTCAAAATGAGCACTTTAATGATTTTGACTATGCTCATATCAGTTTCTATAAAATGAGTGGTGAAGAACAAGTCATCACAGACAAAATGGAGTATATCAAAAGTGGTAACGCCATGAACGGCTTGTATTCGACACTTGCACCGACAGTCAAAGATGGTCAATTTAGCATGGGGTTCGGTCTTCGAGGTTATGCAATTGAAGAAGAAGACTTGTTACTACGATGTGCCAAATCATTTAATGAATTAAACGTACACATGAAAGATAACGGAAGTAGCTCATTTGCACATGGCGTTACAGCACTGGCTAGTATTACAGATGCACGCGACGGCTATAAGTTGCAAAATATTTATGAGAGCTCACACTGGGTCACATTAATTGAACCTACTGTTGATTTAGGCTATTTTTCTTCTAAACAAGGAAATCCAGACAATGAATTGATTATCATTCATTATAATGATCAGTCGTCTTCTTACCGATATGATGCTATTACCGTCACGAAGAAAACGGCACAATATCAGGCAGTGATTAAAGATTACTTGAATCATGAGAAGCCGGATTTGAATACGGATGAGAGTATTAAAGAAATCATTCAAACGTTCAACGTCATCAACGGAGAATGGTTACTTTCAATGATTCAACAAGGTCTTAGTAATGAAACGGCACGTAACGTGCATAAGAGTCGTGAGAAATTCAGTTTGTTGGCAGCCGTCAAGTATTCATTGGCGATGTTCACAACTGATGATATTACTTGGGTTCCGATTTCCCTTGAGGAAATATTGCGTGTGGCGAAAGCAATCGGATTAAACCACACGAATTCACCTTTCACTGTGAAAGCGTTAGGTAAATCAGGTAGTTATTCAGATGATTTACTTTTGATTGGGATGCAGGAAACGGACGGTAAGTTAAAAATGCACTTCTATCCAATTGAAGTGAAAATCGGTAGAAACTTGAGTAATGTCATAGATAAAGCGAGAAACCAAGTTGTTCGGACAAAATCTCTCTTCGATTTTGAATTGGGTGTGGGTGAGACAGAAACTACATTCTCTCAGCAGTACTATCGCATGTTCTTTGCACATCTCTTCTTAGCAAATGCTAAAAAACTATTTGAAGGAAAGTTGTGGAGTGAGAGAGAGAGAAATTATGACTTCGAGCAGAATCGACTCTCGGTCATCGAAAGATTGATGAAAGGGGAGTATGAGATTTCAAATGAATTAACCGAATACTTTAATAAAGGAGTTGTCGTTTCTTTTAGAACAGAAGAAACAACTTCATCTATTGAACGAGTCGATGACGATATCCTGTTGCTTAATTTACCAGAACAGTATGGTATAAGTGGTGGATCGTATTCGATTGAAGAAATCCGACAATCTATTATAGATGGGAAAAAGGATATTCCAAGAGAAGAAATGCTTGAAACCTTCAAAATTAATAATATTTGAACGTAAAACGACCGGCTTAAATTTAAGCCGGTCGTTTACTTATAGTTCTTTGAAAATCTCTAAGTCTTTTGACTCAATGTTTGACGATAGTGAAAATCGAATGGATGATCGTACTTCATCTAATGTCAATCCAATCGCTTGAAGTACATGGCTTGGTTTACTGGAGCTACATGCAGATCCAGTTGAGACCGCCATGACAGGAGCTAGTTGTTTCACGAGTACTTCATTATTAATCCCGATAAATTGAACATTCACAATTCCCGGTATTTTATCAGTGTGATCACTATTGAAGCGTATGTTCGATCCGAATTTTTGAGATAAAAGTTGAACCAATTGGTGTTCAAGTTTTTGCAATTTCTGAATGTTCTTAGACAGAGATGCCTGATGCATTTCTGCTGCCTTTCCCATTCCAACAATTAAGGGAACAGCAAGTGTTCCACCTCGAATGCCTTGTTCTTGGCCACCACCATGAATCAGTGGTGTCAATTTCCTTGGGATGCCATCCTCATCTTTTTGTACATAAGCGATGCCGATACCTTTTGGACCGTTGAACTTATGCGCAGAAGCGGATAAGAAATGAACGTTCGTCAGTTCTGACAGGTTGATTCTCATCTTTCCGACGACATGTGTGGCATCAGTATGAAAGAGTGCACCATATTGAGCAACTAGTTCAGAAGCTCTCTGAATGTCATTTAAAGATCCTAACTCATTATTTCCCCAGATGATTGAAACGAGTGAAGTAGGGCGTTTTTTTAGTAGAGACTCTAATTCAGAAAAATTGATTCTACCGAATTGATCGACTGACAAGTATTCAACATGAATGTTAAGCTGCTCATTCAAATACTTTGCGATTTCCAAATTAGATGAATGTTCAGTTACTGTAGTAATCACTTGATGATCCGGTAAGGTTGAACTTACACTCTTTAAAATCCAGTTGTTACTTTCGGTCGCTCCTGAAGTGAAATACAGCTCGGTAGAAGAACAGTTAAGAAATTTACCTAACTGTTCTCGAGCATGTTCAACAGCATTTTTAGAGTTTTCTGCCAGTGAATAATACTTGCTCGAAGGATTTCCGAACTCTTCAAGAAAGTAGGGGAGCATCGCTTCAAGTACTTCTGGATACACAGGTGTCGTTGAGCTGTTGTCTAGATAAAGCATGTTATCCCTCCTGGAGAGCCAATAACTCTCTTAAGAATTGATTGGTACTTCTAGAAAATTGGAACATTTGATAAAGCTCTTCGGCACCTCGAGTAATATGTGCATTAAAATAATCTGGAAAATATCGTTCTTCTTCAATATGGCGTTTAGCATGTTGAAGAATCATCATTTTAAACATCTCGTCGTGTTCTCCCGTTAAGGTAGCACGATTGATTTCAAAATTAGAAATGGGCTGACCTTTAACGCTTGATGGAGTTTTTTCGTTTTTTAATGATATTCCAACGGCGAAACGAGCTAGGATGTTTGGTGTGATATGAGTTGAGTTTGCAATCTCTTTAAAATAGAGATGCGTTTGTTCAGTTAATTTAAGACGGTAGTTCATGAGTTTTTCACCTGCGCGTTTTCAAATTCAAAATACGATGGAATGACTCGTGTTTCTAAATGTTCATTATCAAACTGAAGACTATACTCTTTAGAAATCGATGGTTTGAGTACATCATAGTAATCTTTGCTAATCTCTGAGTCTGTAGATAGCACTAACACTTGTTCACCAAAGTTAGGAAGTAAGTTACGTAAAATGTTATAACGGTGATCTCGATCTAATCGGCCTAACAAAGTATCGAAGATAAATGGCATTTGATTTTCGGAAACTTTGAAAATTGCCCAGATTAATGAAAGAAGTAGAATCTGTTTCTCACCAGAAGATAGCGTTGCTACAGAAATTTGAGACTGCTCCTTAGATGACAAAGTTAACGAGAAATCTTCGGGTAGAATCGATAGCTTATCTACGTAATCTTCTTTACGCATCAATGTTTTTAACATGCGTAACGCATTTTCTTCAACACTCCGAATGACTTTATATCGCTGTTGAAGTTTGAAATCTTCTAGTAAAGCTAATGTTGAAGTCGCATTTTGCGATAATAAGCTCGATTTTGAAGTGATTTTCTCGATTTCTTGTTGAAGTGAGGCGTTTTCTTCCACTAACATCGAGTACTGATTTTGGAGCTCTTCTTCAAGTTTAACAATACGTTCTAACTGCTCGCTCAAATGAAGATGACTAACTTTGAGTTGATTCAATTCCTCAAATTGTTTTTCAAAATCTGCATGATTTTCTTCTCGAATCACTAGTTTTCTTCGTAATGTCTTCAGTTCCTCTATGATTTCGTCATCGCGATTAATGTTTGCCAAGAGAGATGAGGAAGATTGAGCGTTTACTGAAGAAATCATATTTTCAACTTTTGCTTTCGAACCGAACGAAGCATCATGAATAATTTCAGTTTTCGGAACAGCCGTTTTTAAAGCCGCATTGAATTCATTCTTCAGTGAATCATGTTCTACAGATCCTCCTAGATTACGTGAAACATTCTTATAGAACTCATCGGTGAAGACTTTTTCTAAATCTTCTACACTTCTCACCAATAGTTCTGATTCTACTTGTTCTGCAGCTTTTTCAAGCAAGTGATGATTGATAGAAAAAGCGTAGTACTCACTGAAAAAGTCAGACGTAGACTGCTTTAATTTCTGTCGTTCTTGCTCTAGGTTTCTTATTTCCTCTTTCAATTTTGTTTCTTCTTCTTTACTAATCACGTCGTGTGCGCGTAACGATTCAGAGAAGGCAGTGATTTCTGCTTCACTAACTTCGATATTCTGAAGAAGCTGAGACTTATCGACTTGAACGTTTTGCAATTTTTGTTCGGATTCACTTAGCTGTTTTTTAAGCTCATCTAAACGTTTTGATTTATCTTTAGATAGCTTAGTCTTGGCTTCGTCTCGTACAAGTGATTCGATTGTTTCCGTTAATAAATCTGGAATCTCTAATTTAAATGCACTTTTCATCAAATCATCTAGGTACTCAGATAGTTTCCCTTCATTAATAATTTGATTAATTGTCTCTCCATCAAATAATGAGACATTAAACAAATAGAGGGGAGTGCGTTCTAAGAATAATGAATAGACTTGACTCTTATCCTTCTCTGCTAGTGCAAAGGTATTTCCATCGCGATAGATATTAAAGTATTCTTTAATATTCTTAGCATCGATTCCCCATGATCGTTCAAATAAATAGCGTGATGTTGTTTGATTCGTTGTTGTTGTAAACGTAATTTGGATTTTTGAAACTTGTTTAGTGGTACTATATCTTTCTCGTTGATCTCTTACTTCGCTATTGATTAATTTCTCAATTTCTTTGAAGTAAGATGGAGTGGGTGCTTTAATCCCAAACGCCTGACTACCATATAATCCAGTGCGAAGTGCGTTTAAAAAGGTTGTTTTACCCGCTCCATTTTTCCCGCCGATTAAAATAACATTTTTATTAGAGTTTTCATTCTTGAAATCAAATGTTTGATTTTTATATGCTCCAATATTCTTTAAGACAATCGATTCAATCTTCATCTCTCTCTAAAACTCCTTGCTCTTTGTAAAGGGTTAAATAGTCTTGGCTCAATAGCGCAGCGACATCTTTATTAAATCCTCGTTTAACCTTTACACCTAGAAAATCATTTGCTGTTGTAAATAGTTTTTGAACCATATTGAAATCAAGACCATGCTTTTGAGAAAGAAGTTCTAAATCATTCGCTTGGTCACTTGTTAGAATCTGACGATCATCATGTTCCCAATCCAGGTCGACGCCAAATACTTCGCGATAAAGTTTTGGTAACGTATCGTTCCAATCACCTTCACGGAGCCATAAGCGACGAATTGCTCGTAACTCATCATCCTGAATTAATTTGTATTCGACTGAATTTGGAACTTTTAAATCACGTTGTAAAATCAATAAGTCACGCATTAGTTCAGTTCTAGTAGCTAGTGTGAAAGGACCAAGGCCAAGGTGTGAGTATACAGATTGCCCATCCTCGTTTGTTTCGGTAACGACAAACTGAATATTAAACTCTTCAGGTTTACTCAAGTCAATATTGTGTTTTGCGATAAATTGACTTAATTGTGCTTTAGGAACAGCAAGAACAGACTCATCAGTCAAATCTTCAATTCGGTCAACTACTTTATGAGAAGTGGCAGCACGACCGCCTTTTTTCTTTTGAACAATATAGATTCCATCTTCTTTGATTTCATGTTGAACTTCTAATAAATAGAAGGCACCATTCATTCGTTTATGCATTCGTTTAGAACGGTCGTCACGAATGAGCACCATTTTATTACGGAATTTCAATAATGGTTTTAACCAGTCATGTTCACCAGTTTGAATAAAACCAGTAAGCGATTTATCTTGATTGACAACCGTACATGTCCAGCAACCAAAACGGCTATTCCCACAAGAACCAGCACTTTCTTTAATGTTTTGGTCAACGACTAATGGACATTCGCTACTTGAATCCATGTACATTTTTTGCAGCTTGTGATGGTCTTCTCCCCACGGAGCTGGGTTTTGAAGAAGGTAGCTCCATACATCATCTAGAACAAATTCTTTAATTGGAGCAAATACATAAGCATTCGCAAGTGATGTGTGTCGCATCAATTCGCTACCTGAAATCTCATGATCTTTTATGGATTGGCCTCGGCTCGTGCTCTCAGATGAACGGACACCAAGTACCATAATGATTTCGCCGTATTTTGACACTTTATCTTTAATGAAGCGGTTAGCAGGGTCGATTTTAAGACGATCTGTACACCATCTAAACGTTTGGTTCGGAGTAGGATAGCCACGTCCGATAATATTGGTCCAAAAAGTTTTTTCTGTAAGTGGTTTAACTTTTTGTGTTTCGATCGGGAGATTATATTTTAAAGCGGCTTCTTGCATGCGGTGTAAAGAGCCGTTAATCATGGAAACGACGAGTGGGTTTTCTACCAAAGTGTCAGAAGAAATGATAAATACCTTCTTATGCAACTGTTCTGGTGAAAGCTCTAGCAACGCTTCGAAAATGAGTTGAGTCGTCAATGTAGAATCTTTTCCGCCACTAAATCCGACCACCCATGGACGTGTGTCATTTAAATACACACGTTTGATCAAATCGATGGAGCGTCTAGAAACAGTATCTCCTTCATGCTGAGTAAATAAGTTACTAATAATACCTTGTGTCATAAATTGTCATCCTCTCGTGCCAAAACAGTCATAATACGTTCATGCTTGATTTTTGTTGATCGAAATCTTTCTCTTCTTTCGTGAGCTTGATGCCGATTAGCGATTTTATTCGTATGGCAGTCAATCGAATAGTGTAGTTGTTCTTTAAAATTCTGCCGTTTTCGTTAAAGGCACGACCTTTCCAATCTTTTTCGTTTGAACGGCTCCAATCAATATCTTTAAATTTTGTAAGGTAGGCTGTCCATATATCAGGTTTTTGTTCAATTAAAGAGCGCGCAACTTCAGCCGCTGCTTCGATAAATAAACCTTGACCCGCAATTGAAATCATACGTAAATCACGAGGGGAGATTTCTTTATTAAATACTTGTTCCCATTCATGAATACTATTGCATAGAGTTAGCCAAAACGTTTTGATGTTCAATGCGTCTTCTTCAGTTAAAAGAGCACCTTTTTTCTTATTAATCAATCGCTTATTCGCGTTATAAATATGATTTAACGCTAAAAGTTTTGGTGAATTCTTGGAGAGAGACGTTTTCTCCATTTCTGTATACCGTTTTAACAACGGAATCTCTTCAACGATTTCTTTAGTTAGGAGCGATAACTGATCGCGATGGTCATATAAAATACCGATAGATGACGTCGTGTTAACGGCATGTCGATTCAAATCTGAAAAGATTTGTTGAGATCGTTCTAGACCTTCATCATGAAAGAATACAACAGAAATTGTTTCATTACCAAGCTCAGGCATGATTTTTAAAGCTTCTTCAATCGCTGCTCTTCGGTGTTGACCATCATTAATTAAAAAACGGGAATCCAGTGCTATCGAGAGTTTGCCTAAGTCTTTAAAGTTTGGTTCATCTGTAAATGGAGTGAACTGAATTTCACCATCAATGGAAGCTGTAAGGGATGAAAATACATAGTCCTTGGACTGATCTACGATGTAATTTGTAATGTCTGGAACTCTAGATTTATTCAAAATCCGCTGTGAGCGATATTGTGGCGGGACTTCCTCTTCATCGAATAAGAAGATTTTTGGAATCAGTTTTAATGGACACATAACGACGAAATATTCTTTTTCTGCCTGTTTTCCTCGTAATGCGGGGAAGTTATAGCTGAAATTAGGATCCATGAGTTATCCTCCTTTATTTAAAATTACGTACGTAATTTTAAATAAATACAATGTTTTTATACAAAAAGTCTAACATAAGTGTTCGTATGAAAAAAGCGAACAGCTCAACAAAAATTAGAAATTTTCGTAAGAAAAATCTCAGCGAAATCGCTGAGATTATACGGAAAGAAGTTTAATTAAAAATTCTTCTTCAAAAATTGCATCATCTGATTCGAGCAACGAAGCGATGTCTTTCACACCTAATTCAATGAAACGTTTCATATGGTCTCGAATAACTTTCTCATCATCGACTTCTTTTTGCAGTTCGTTGATAATGAGGTGTTTAGCGAGTAAGTAATCATTCCCATTGATGATTGAGCCCATTTCCCATGCACTTGAACTCAATTCGGTAGGGAGTACAGATGAAACGGAGTGATTTTCAATTCCGTGCATCAGACTTAGTTTAACAACAAAAGGTCTCGTGTCTTTCGGAACGTAATGTTCGATGTGTCCAATAATGGTATCGATTCGATTTTTACTTACTTGTGACAATTTAATTCCTTTAGAATCCATAATCTTATCCTTTCACTAATTCGAAATAACCTTCGCGAATAAGCGTATATTTCTCTTTTTGGTTGTAGTCCAACATGATTTGTTTAGAAGTATATTCCTTCATCAACTCTACATATTCCGGAGTGATTTCCGTATCAGTAGAGAGAATCACAACTTGTTTACTGAGATGTTTATAGAAATGTTCGACTAGGTTTTTGCGATGATAGCTGTCTAAACGACCAAGTGGCGTATCGATAATCATAGGTAAATCTAAATCAGCTGCTTTGATCATTCCCCAAATAAATGCAGATGAGATAATTTGCATTTCACCAGCTGAACGTTCTTCGACTGAAATTTCAGCGCCGCGTTCATTTTCAATGCGTATCATCATTTTACGGCGATCAACGAAAGCACGACCGAATTCATCTTGTTTTCTCATAAGTTTGTTCAACATCTGATCGAATTGTTCACTAATCAAATCAATTTTCCATTCTAGTACTTTTGTTGAATACTCATCAATTGCTTCTTTGATTTTTCCATAAAGCTGTACATCATCAGCTAAGTCGATTGCATTTGTTGCAGTAGATTTTGTTCCTTTTAGCTTTGATTCTAGAGAACGAATTTCTTGAATGCACTCTTGTTCTTTCTTTTTAATGTTGAGATAAATGCTCTTAGTTTTACCGAGCACCTCAGTAATTTCTTGAATCTTTTTATCTTCTTCATCAACACTGATTGCAGAAGGGGCTAAATCAACTTTTTGCTGAAGCTGATCAATTGAATGCTTAAGATTCTTTTCTTTCTTGATCAGTTCAACAATCATTTCCTTAGTGCGAGATGCGTCTACATTCATAATCAGTCTACGATCATTTGGTGAAAGGTCGTGCCAAATTTGCTGATTTTCTGAAGCGGTAGGAGCTTTATAATTCTCCTTCGATAACCAAACATTCTTACCAATTTCCTCAACCTGATGCAGTTGTTCTTCAGTCAATGGTGGATTGATTGGCTCTGAGAGAAGTTTAGACATAAATTGGTGATAAGGTGCTAAAATCTGTTCCACGCGTTGCTGATCAGATGTAAATTGTTGTTCTAGAGTCAGTCGTTTTTTTAACGCATCAATTTTTTTAGATGCAAATGAAGGAATCCCCTTCTCAAAAAATAACTTAGAAATTTGCTCCAAAACTTGAGTATGCTGTGCTCTTAAAGAACTCATGGTTGAAACAAATTGTTCTCTCGACTCGTTGTTCTGCATGAGCTTCTCGTTTCGAAGTTTCTTAAAGTGATCGAGTTGCTTATTGTATGTTGATACTCGACTCTCGGCTTTATTTCGTTTTTCTGTAAGCTCATGTAATTGTTCTTTGAGTGTAGTTATTTTCTTGTTGAATTTTAACAACTCGGTACTTTTCTGAGCGATAGCTAATTCGTTGACTTTCTTTGAATAGATTTTGTCTAAGTCACCTTTTAACTCGTTAAAATAAGACATTCCGTTCATCCGTCTGATTGTCGCTTTAAAATCGGCAGAATTTCTAGAAGAAATAATGCGTCGGATTTCTTCCCCATCAAAAATTAAGAATTGAGAAGCTTCAAATGGGATTAATTTATCGATAGTACGGTTGAAATCATCTACGTTGTGTGAACCAATCTGTTCATTACGTTTGGGACGAGCTGCACCAATCGTTCGCTTACTGAACGTCTTGCTTTCAGACACAACTTGTTTTTTACTATTGTATTGCCAAACGACTTTAATTTCGTAATGATGCCCATCTCCAGGTTCGAAAACGAGAGAAGCACTAGCTTCGCGACCACCTTGTTCGAAGAATGAATTGTTAATCGTATTTGTAAACTGTTGTTGAAACTCCGTATCGGTCATGCCACGCTTGCCATATAATAAGTAACGAACTGCTTTTAAAATGGTTGTTTTTCCAGCGCCATTCAAACCACCAATCAGAACGATGTTTTTATCATCTGTATGTGTATCAAAGTTAATTGTTTGAGAATTTAAGTATGTTTTGTAATTATTTAATTGAATACGAACAAGTTTCAACCCAGATTTTTTATTGGATGATGTGGAATGTGTTAATGAGTTCCCCTTTTTAATTAGATATTTCAATTCTTCATCTAATTCTTTTTGGCGTTTAGTCGGAGACGTAGCTTCACCATAATAATTAGCTTTTGAAGTGGTGAGAATATTTTGAAGGAGACTAGGTGATAGCTGATGATGAGAAGATACTTCTTCTAAAATTTCTAATTCACTTGAGTAACGCTTTTGAGTCATATCGATTTCCTTTCTTCCAAACATGAGATATTCAGGTCTATATTCCTATTATAAAGGAAATACACCTAAAAACCTGTAACTTTTTTAGAAAGGGTATGGATAAATTAGGTATACATAATTGCTTTTCATATAAGGAGATGAGAGATGTGAAACGCCTATTACTACGCAAAATCCAATTCGCCCTCCAACACCATGGTGGGACTGCATCTTTACAAGACATTTATGCGTATGTCGAAAAATCGTATTATCAACTCGAACTCGATCGCTATAAAGATTGGAAAGGGCACGTTAATAAACAGATTCGTGCGCATTCCAGTGATTCAGCGAGCTTTACCGGGAAAGAGGACCTCTTTTATTCCACAGGAAATAAAGGCATTTGGGGTCTCAGACAATCCAATAACTAACGAAAGCGGGACCAATTTCACTTGGTTCCGCTTTCAATGTTTACAAAACATCACACCCTATTGTCACACAATGTTCATTCCTGTACACTTCGATATTGTGTGCTAAAAATTATGTTAGGGGTTAGTCAATGGAACTTGTACAGCAATTATCTCAAATGCAACTCATCAACCAATTCTGGTTGCTTATGGCCTTCATCATCCCGATGGTCATCTTATCTCGTATGGTCGTGGCTGGGACACGCTTCTCGCCGATCCTCGTCATCGTCATCTTCGGTCTTGGACTCGGCTTCGGTATGGTCGATCTCGGCATCGCGACACCGGGACTTCCTGAATTCCCGCTCGTCGACTTCTTGTCACGGACGACAATCATCGCGTTAGTCGTTTCGTTCTTCGTCGGTGGACAGGAACTTCGTAAGATCTTAAGTAAACAAGAGCTCGACATGGAAGATATCGTCGTCCCTGCAAAAGAGGAGATGTTCCTCGGAACAGGGCGTACGCAGTTCATCTTCATCCTCCGTTCGTTCTTCTTGCTCGTCGGTTTGGAAGGATTCTTCCGTATGGCAATCGAGCCAGGTACGGCAGAAGGGATTGCGCTTTACTACCCAATCCTCGCACTCCTCGGTCTCGCGGTGTCGTTCTTACTCATCGACCATAAAGCACAGATTCAAGACAAGAAAGTATACATGCAAAAAGGTGTCATCGAGACAGTCCTCTTGCTTGTTATCTTGTTCGTCTCGTTCTTGATTGCGACAGCAGTTCAGCCGATCATCGCACTTCCGCAAATCTTCTTCGCGATGTTGATTTCGTCAGCACTCGGTGCCATCTTCCATAACTGGACGTATGGACCGACTGTCCGCGCGCTTCTCTTCGCAGGGATCCCGGTCGTCTTGGCTGCCAACTTCATGGTTGGTGGTTCACGAATCGGTGACGCGTTCGCAATCGAAGGCATGAACTCGATTCTCGTGTACGGTTTCTTCGGTCAGTTGTTCTGGATGTTCGGTGGAATCGCACTCATCATGTGGTTCGCTCGTACGGGTCACATCCGTAACCTCGCGCCAGGTATGGCAGGATCGCTTTCGCACAGTGGTCTCACAGGTGCGTGTACGGCTGGGGACTTCGGTCAAGTGGCGGCAAAACGTGCGCCAATCATGATCAACATCCCGTTCTTCGGACACATCTTCGTTTTCTCAATCCTCGCAGTCAGTGCCGACAACGGCGCGCTCTGGATTTGGCCGACGATGATTATTGTCTTGATCGGTCTCGCGCTCACGGCGCTCGCGTTAAAAAACTTGCGTGCAGCGAACGGGGAAGATTTCAAAGAGGTCAAAGCGCTCATGCAGTTCTCGTTTGGATGGCAGATGATGGCTGTATTCGGTGGTCTCGTCATCTTGACGTTCAGCACGATTGCATTTGATTACACGACGATGGCGCAATCGTCAGCAATCTCGCACTTCGGCTTGTTCGCAGCGGTCCAAGGCGGAATGTTCGGGACGGAAGCATCGCTTCTCATCCCGCTCATCTTCTCGATGCCGTTCCTCGTGCACCCGATCGTCTTCTACATGTTCGGGAAAGCACTCGACAACAATGGCGAAATGCCACGTGTGCCGGTATATGCGATGGCGCTCGTCGGTGTCGTCGGTGTATCTGCAGCGATTTTCGTTTTATAATACGATTCCGCTCTGACTTCGGTCAGGGCGGTTTTTTTATTTGATGATTTGGATATGGTAGACTTTGGATAGTGAAAGCGGGGGAGAGTATATGAAAAAATGGTTGTTCTTCGGTTTTATTGTGTTGATTGTAACCTGGGCCTGGTTGACACCGATATATACGACTAGTCCAGATATGGATGACTTTGTGAGCTGGTTCGAGGAAACGTATTCGGTACAATGTGAAGATGAGAGCTGTGACTCATTTACGCTTGGGAATCAGACAAATACATATGTGAATGAAGAAGGGTATATGAAACAGTCCAGTGGCTTTTTCACTTTCGACATGGAGGTCAGGCGATTATACCGAAGTGTCGAAGAACCAGAACGAGTCGGGAAGATTGAAGTGAGATGGAATCAAGATTCATTCGAGATTACGGAAGAGACGGGTATCTTTGTTTCTTCGCCTTAGGAGACTTGAAGCATGCTGATGATCACTCAGGATATAAAGGGGAACCGCTATGAGGCGCTCATCGATACTTTGCTTGGGCACTGTACTCACTTTACGTTCGTGGAAGACAGGCGCCGAATGGAGATCGAAGAAGAGCGCCTGGCGTATATGGATGAACTGACGGAAGAGATTCGCTGGGATTTGATGGAACGAACCATCGTAAGTGAATGGGAGACGACAAGACTATCTGGGGATACGGCGTATCTATATTCGTTCCATATGAATTATCGGACAGCACAGTTCCTAAAAGAGCATGGTGGCTCATTGTTCAGTTGGCTCAATCCAGAACTTCCAGAAGACTTGATGTTTTATAAGGGGGAGACGTGCGTGCTTGCGGTATGTTCCCATGAATCGTTCTTTGTCGTCGATGAAGCGTTGTGGAGGCAGATTCAATGAGCTGAATGATTAAGGTCATCTCTTATACGGGTGACCTACCATTATGTCAGCTTGTTGGGGAACGGTCTCCAGTCCGGATCTTTTCTGTCGCGTTCATTTGGTTTTCTGACAGAGTCAGAAAAAAGTCGTTCACTCGCACCGAATTGAATAAAATTTTGTTGAGCCTGTCGAAGCGACACCGTATTCGCACCGCCTTTATAATCGGGATCGTCGAATTGAACCCCGTCGTCCTCCCAAAAACAGATTCGACAAATATCGTATGTGCCCGGTGGTTCCTCTTTTAACGTCTGGTAGCCACAACATGGGCATGTGTATCTCAAGATCATCACCTCATTATTTAGTATAGTGGATACAAGCAAAAAAGCGTCCGACCTTTTCTCAGGTCGAACGCTTTTTCTGTCATCACATCACCATCGAGATCAACGTCAAGATAGCAAGCCCACCTTGTGTCAGGATAATCTTCTTGTCACTTGTGATACTGCCATATAGGGCAACGAGAATGATATAAATCAGCATCATAGTGACAATCTCGAGCGGATTGGGGGAGACGTATAGCCCGTATAAGAGCCCGACCCCGATCAATCCGTTATACACTCCTTGATTTTTGAATAAAACCGATACTGAGTCTCTCGTCAGCTCGTCTTTCGACATGCGGAAGACACGTGACGTCGAGGAAGACGCTGTCGCAATCGTTTCTAAATAGAAGATATAGAAGAATTCGATGGTGACGAGTGTCCCGAGCACAAGGGTGAGCGTCGACATATTAGTTGACCGCTGCTACTTGCACGACTGGTTTCGCAGACACGTAGTTCGCGACGTTTTGTGCGAAGTTGATGAGGACCGGGTTTTGGTTGTGCTGCTCGAGAGCAGCTTGGTCTTCCCAATTCTCGATCATGACGAAACGGTTCTCGACAGACGTTGACTCGTATAGGTCATATCCAACGCAGCCCGCTTCTTGTTTTGATGAGTCGATTAAAACTTGGATGTCACGCAAGAAGTTCTCGCGTTGTGATGCTTGGATATCGAATGTGGCGTTGACTAAGATCATGTTTGATTCCTCCGATTGTGTGGTGAATTATTTGAACGATGTGACCGTTTGAGCGTCAAGACGTACAGATTGGTAGCCTTCTTCTGCCGCTTTCCCGACAGACAAGATCATGACCGGTACGTAACGATCTTTGTCGAGACCGAACGCTTCAGCGAGTTGGTCTTTCTCAAAACCACCGATTGGGTTCGTGTCATAGCCGTGAGCACGTGCTGTGAGCATGAATTGCATCGCAGCGAGACTCGCATCGATCTTCACGATGTCGTTCATCTCTTGTTTCGAGAGGTTTTTGTAGTAAGGGATGATTGCGCCGAGCTGTTGGTCACGAACTTCTTGTGGCATTTTGCCTTCTGCGACCGCTTGATCGTAGATTTGTTCGCCGTACTCGTAGCACTCCATGTCTCCGAAGATGAGGAGCATTGCAGAAGACGTGTCGTTTTGACGCGTGTTGAATTTGATGAGCGGCTTGAGCGTCTCTTTCGCTTCTGGGCTTTCAACGACGACGAAGCGCCATGGTTGCATGTTGACCGATGATGGGGCAGTCGTTGCTTCCTGAATCATCTCGAGCATCTCTTCTTGTGAGATTTTCACGTTCTCGTCATAGACACGGATTGATTTACGACCGAACATGACGTCTTTGAATGTATTGTTTTCGAATGTAGTTGCCATTGGTGAATTCCTTCTTTCTCTGTTTAGGTGTGACTGTTCAATTTTTGAAGCAGTCCGGATAAGTGTTGAATCTCTTCAGCGGACAAGGCTTTTAAGACGAGGTGGTTGGCCTGTTCGTCTCGCTCGCAATGACCGAGGTCTTGCTCTGCTTTCTCTGTCACACGGACGAACATCTCGCGATGGTTCTCCGCGTTCCGCTCTCTGACGACATATCCTTTTTCCTCAAGGATTTTTAAATGTCGGGTGATCGCGGCATTGTCGATTTTCATTTCTTCTTTTATCTCGCGTTGCGAACAAACGCCTCGTTCTTTGACGACTTGTAGCATCTCGTAGCGGGTCAGGCTAAAGCCCGTTTCCCGTTCGAACGACGATGCGACGTTTTGTTCCGCCAACTTGATTTGGTAAAGTAATCGGCTGATTTCACGTAGGTCCATTGCGTCCCACCTTTCTCAATTGACTTATCAATCATTGACTTGTCAAACGATACAATGTTTCGGATTGCCTGTAAAGTCAAACGCTCAAGAAAAGACGACACGGAAATTACCGTGTCGTCTCGTCTTCAATCGGAGTGCCATCAAAATGATATTCTGTCATGAACGTCGTCTCGTCGAATCCGTACAGACGGTCGTAGGCGTTCAAATCCTCAATCGTCCGCACGTCGAGGAATGACGGGTCGAGATCAGACGCTTCACGCGTGAACATCATATACCGTTCCGTATAGTCGTCATTGCCACCTGGTTTCCCGTCGAACGAGAAATGGATCCAGTAGACGTCAGACTCGATTTCGCGGATGACGTTGAGAATGCGCTGTTTCTGTTCGTCCGTGTTGTTCCAGTCTTCATGAAACATGATCGAGACGTCGAGATACGTCTTCGGATTCGTCTCATAGATGGACGTCGGGGTCGGACTGACGTTCGCTTGCGCATCATCGGACACCCCAATCGGCACCTCCGCACGGACGGTCTCTTCCTCTTTTAAGAATCCTTCCGATACGAGCCGCTCGTAAATCGTTCGTTCCGCCTCACGTTCCCAATACGTCTCGAGCACATTGTCGTGGATGGAGCCGTCACCGTACGTCTCAAGAAAATAAGTGCCGGCGAACGGTTCGTTCGTCAATGTGACTTCCCCGACATAACCGCCCATCTTCCAATCACGTGACAGTTCGATATCGGGTTGTTCCTGGTACGTCTCTTTTACATAAGTGTTGTAGGCGTCCCGTGCCTCGGATTTCTCAAGTGTCGTATACACGAATAAGCCGCTAGCTAAAATCCCGCCGACAATGATTGCCACGATTCGTTTTTTCATCATTTCGTCACCTCTTTCCCAATGTACCTGATAAATCGAGGAGAAACCTCGGTCCAAAGTCTTATTCAAATCATTTCCATTTCCCTGTAAACTGAAAGTGCCCTCGAAATACTATTGCAATTACGTGTACTAATACATATAATACACTTAAAGAGTGACATTGACTACGAGAGGGTGTGACCCATGTTATACAAAATTGATATGAAGAGTTCAGAACCGCTTTACGAACAAATCGTCAATCAAACGAAAGAGCTCGTCATCCGCGGCATCTTACGTCCGGGAGACAAGGTGATGTCTGTACGCGAACTCGCCACCGACCTCGTCATCAATCCAAATACGGTCAGTAAGGCGTATCAGGAGTTGGAACGACTCGGCCTCCTCGAGATGCGGCGCGGGCGCGGGACATTCGTCTCCGAAGACTGGGTAGACGACGATGCATCAAGAGAACCGGTCATCGCATCGATCAAGAAGATTGCGATTGATTGCCATTATGCGAATGTGCCATTAGAAGAAGCCATCGACGTATTGCGGACCGAATATGAGAAAGTAGGGGAAGCCAATGCTGAAAGTTGAGCAGCTAAGTAAACAAATCGACCGTCAGACGATTTTGGACGGAATTGACTTTACCGTCGAATCAGGAGAAATCGTTGCGCTCGTCGGGCGTAACGGTGCCGGCAAGACGACACTTCTCCGGACGATGGTCGGAATCATCCGCCCAGATCAGGGAGACGTGTTATATGGAACGAAAAGTATCTTTAAAGACGCAGGATTGAAGCGGGACGTCATCTTCGTACCGGATTCGGCAGATGCGCTCAAACATTATACGGTAAACGAAGCGACGGACTTGTACGAGTCAATCTATCCATCGTTCAATCGTTCCGCCTTCCGTGAGACGTTGACGCGTTACAACATCGAGAACAAAAAGATTCGCCAGCTTTCAAAAGGGCAGAAAGCGCTCGTCACGTTATCGCTCGCCTTCGCCGTCCAAGCGAAATACTACCTGCTCGATGAACCGACGGACGGTCTAGACGTCGTCGCCAAGTCAGATGTGTTGAAACTGATGATCGCCCAAGTCGAGAAGCGGAACTGTTCGATCATCGTCTCGAGTCACCAGCTGCATGAGCTCGAACGAATCGCCGACCGCATCATCATGATCGAGAAAGGGCGCGTCAAAGCAATTATGTCGCTCGAAGAGGCGCGTGCCCTCAGCATCAAGTGGCAAGTCGTCTTCAACGATCATGTCCCGGTCGAGTTGCTCGAACGAAAAGATATCGAAATCATTAGTGTGACAGGACGTGTCGTGCTATTCATGGCGAAAGAACGGACGGACGAGCTCGAGGCGTTCATCGATTCATACAATCCGATGCTCATCGAAGAGATCCCGATGTCTCTCGAAGACGTGTTCCGTATCCAGTTAGGAGGAGAAGCTCATGCCGTCTAAAGTGTTGTTGAAGAAAGATTGGAAACAAGTGTCGTTACTTTGGATCTTGCTCGTCTTCTTAGGGATCGTCGCTTTCACGGTGCCGGTGTGGACAGATATGTATGCGTACGAACAACAGATTCTTGAAATTAAACAGAACCCGAGCGACTTCCCAGATATTGTGACAGGTGATGTGAACGAGATGGTGCCGGAAGACTTCTTCGGGGATGGATCTGGATACGGATACCTCGGAGGTCTAAATGGACTCATTCCGTCAGGCGGTGTCATTTTCTTGTTTGTCATCTTCGGTGCCCTCATGGCGTCCGTGTTGATCGGAAGTGAACGCAACAGCCAAATGTCAGATTTCACGATGTCGTTACCGTACACGCGTACCCAGCTATACATATCGAAATGGGTGCTCGGTGCGACAGGAATTGTAACATCGACCTTGATTGGCGGGACGTTGATGTTCCTCATCATCCGCTTCTCCGATTACTCCTTCTTGATGGAAGGAAAAGAGTTCAAAGTGATCGCGATGATTCTATTCTTGATGCTATCCGGAATTTCGTTCTTCTCGCTCTCGTTATGGATGGGATCGTTTGGCGGAGAGTCCATCTCACAAGTCATCTGGACGTTTGTCGCGCTCATCTTTCCGATGGGGATTTTACTCCTCGTCCAAGGTTCACTCTATGCGTTTTTCCCAGATCGACTCTTCTTGTTCGTTGAAGAAGCGTTCGAGAGTATCCCGATGCGAATTTTGTCACCGCTAAACAATATTTTCAATGTCGATATGTATTCAGTGTATACGGATCAGTCGGTGTGGAATGACTTTATCACGTACGCCCCGATCCTTGCGATTGCGAACATCGTGCTCACATTCGGTCTCGGGTTGTGGATGTTCAAGGAAGCACCGCAAGAGAACAATGGACGATTCTTCATGTTCTCGAGCTGGTTGTGGCTCATCCATATCGTCATCGTCATTTGCTTCGCGATGTTAGGTGGCGTATTGTTATCGGTCATCTCGTACCCGCAAAACATGATCTTGTATGTGCTTGGCTTTGTAATCGGTGCCTTTTTGGCGCACTTACTCGCCAAACGCTTGCTCTACCGCTTCAACTTGAAACTCAAATCGTAAGGAGGGACACCTATGAAACGCTTCTGTCTGTTGCTCGTTCTCGCCATCTCACTAGTGGGTTGCACGAATCCGGAACCAAACGCCTTTGAATACAAAGGTTCGAAAGTCGGGGACAATGCCGCCGTCGTTGGGATTGCCGGGAGCTTGCCGCTACACGAATGCTATCAATCGGTCGAGTTGCAGACGAAGAAGCGTCCTTATGGGTTGACCGTCCGTTATGAAGATCCAGAGATGGAGCGAGCGGAGCAAGAGCGCCTCGCGATTCGGAATGCGGCTACTTACTTCACGCTCATTCCGAATGCGGAGATCGTCCGCTTCGCTTTCCCGAATCGGACGTATGCCTTCTCCCGGCCAGAGATGGAAGCGTGGTTCGGAACGGATTTCTCGAACATTCGTCACGAGAATGAGTTACATCAACTGATGAATCAGAAGTTGGAACAGCTGGATTCAAACAATTCCTATTTTAGGCGGGTATGACAGTGATTGGATGACAAATCCAATCGCTTTTTTTGATATTTTCTGAAAATTATCGGGTAAAGGGTAGATGAAAGCGTTTTCTTAGCATTATAATAGAGTTAACTGAATGAGTATTCATTTCCAAGGAGGAACAGCGATGAACAAACCGTGGTTACAAGATTATCCAGAAGGTATGCCCCAGTCGATTGATTACGAGGTAAAGCCGCTCTATGAGGCATTGTCTCGCGCAGCAAAGGATTATCCGAATCGTACGGCCGTCTCCTTTATCGGGAAAGAGTGGACATTCGCGGAAATCGATGATGCCGCACGTCGACTCGCCACGATGCTCCAAGCGAAAGGACTTGAAAAAGGGGACCGCGTCAGCCTCATGCTCCCGAACTGTCCTCAATACGTCATCTCGTTCTATGCCGTGCTCTATGCAGGAGGGACCGTCGTCCAGACGAACCCGCTTTATACGGAACGAGAGCTTGATAACCTCATCACGGATGCGGGCGTCAAAATCGTCATTACCCTCGACTTGCTCTATCCGAAAACGCTTCGCGTCAGTGAAAAGACGGAGATCCAAACCGTGATCACGACAAGTATCGCCGATTACTTACCGTTCCCGAAAAACAAGCTGTATCCAATCAAAGTGAAACGAGAAAATAATATTGTCATCGACACGACCGGCTCGACGCCGTTTAAAGACTACAAAGACTTTAATCCGGTCACGCCGCTCGACATCGATCCAAAAGAAGACGTCGCGGTTCTTCAATATACAGGAGGGACGACGGGACTTCCGAAAGGCGTCATGTTGACGCACTTCAACTTGACGGCGAATGCGGATCAAATCACGAACTTATTCTATAAGTATAATCGCGGGGACGAGAAGCGCGTCTTGTGTGTCGTTCCGTTCTTCCACGTCTATGGGATGTCGTGCTGTCTGAACTTCGGGATCACGAACGGATATGAGCTTGTGCTCGTGCCGCGCTTCGAAGTGACGGATGTCCTGAAGACGATTCAAAAGAAAAAGCCGCACTTCTTCCCAGGAGCTCCGACGATGTACGTCGGAATCTTGAACGACCCGAAACTGAAAAAATACGACTTGTCATCGATTGAAGCGTGTATCTCTGGTTCGGCACCGCTTCCGATTGAGGTGCAAGAGGAGTTCGAGAAAATCACAGGCGGTCGCATCGTCGAAGGATATGGTTTGTCTGAGACGTCGCCGGTTACGCACGCAAACTTCTTATGGGATAAGCGGATCGTCGGCTCAATTGGTGCGCCGCTGTCGGATACTTCTGCTAAAATAGTAAAAGCAGACGGAGAGACGGAAGCGGATATCGGCGAGATCGGTGAAATCATGCTGAGCGGTCCACAAGTTATGAAAGGCTATTGGCAAAAACCGGAGGAAACGGCAGCCGTTTTGAAAGATGGATGGCTCGCGACAGGTGACCTCGGTTATATGGGTGAGGACGGATTCTTCTATATTGTCGACCGGAAGAAAGATATGATCATCGCTGGTGGATTCAACGTCTATCCGCGTGAAATCGAGGAAGTGCTCTACGAACATCCGGCCGTTAAGGAAGCGGTCTGTATCGGTGTCCCTGACCCGTATCGTGGTGAGACGGTCAAAGCGTTCATCGTCCTTCGTGACGGGTCGAGTGTGACCGAAGAAGAGCTCGACAAGCATTGTCGTGAGAAGCTCGCGGCTTATAAAGTGCCGAAGCTGTACGAGTTCCGTGACGAGTTGCCGAAGACGTTCGTCGGTAAGATTTTACGCCGTGTCCTCGTCGACGAAGAGAAGGCGAAACAAGTGAAACAAAGCAGTTGACACCAAGCGTATGCATGATAGAATAATAAATGAATGAACCATCATTCATTTTTCTGCAGCGGTAAGGAGCTTGGGGTTAATGACAAATCATATTTCGAAAAGTGACCGAATCATTGATGCGGCGGTCAAAGTAATTGCCAATCATGGCTATCACGGTGCAAAGGTGACAGCCATCGCCAAAGAGGCGGGTGTCGCGGACGGCACGATCTATTTGTACTTCAAAAACAAGGAGCATCTCTTGATTGAGTTGTTCCAAGCGAAGATGGGGCTGTTCATCGACTACTCGAAACAACAAATCGGGAACGAGACGACAGCCGGAGATCAGTTGTATCAGTTGATCGAATCACATTTAAAACAACTGTCGGCCGATTACGACCTTGCCGTCGTGACACAAATCGAACTACGACAGTCGAACTTGGTGCTTCGCCAAAAAATCGGAGAAGTGCTCAAACCATATTTGAATTTGATCGATTCGGTCGTCAAACACGGAATCGAGACAGGAGAGTTCGACAAGGATCTAGATTATCGACTCGCCCGTCAGATGATTTTCGGCACAATCGATGAGGTTGTGACGAGCTGGATGGCGAGCGGCTTCAAGTATGACTTGATGTCGACGCTTCCGAATGTGCACCATATGTTAAAGAAGGGGCTTACTTAACAGTGAGCCCTATCACTAGCTCAAAAAATGAATGCTGATTCATGAATGATGGGAAAGAATTGACTAAAGGGGGATCAACCATGAATATTTTTGTTTTGCTGAAACGTACGTTTGATACTGAGGAAGCGATTCAGCTCGAGAATGGGGAAATTCAAGAAGACGGCGCTGAGTTCATCATCAACCCGTATGACGAATATGCGGTCGAAGAAGCGATTCAAAAACGTGACGCACTCGGGGGAGAGGTCACGGTCGTCACGGTAGGACCAGAAGACGCGGACAAAGAGCTTCGTACGGCACTCGCCATGGGAGCGGACAAAGCTGTTCGGATCTCGATTGAGGACGATGTCGAAGATGCGGACCACGTCACGATTTCAAAAGTGCTCGCCACATACTTGAAAGAACAAGACGCAGACCTCATCTTTGCAGGGAACGTTGCAATCGATGGCGGTAGCGGACAAGTCGCACCACGTGTCGCAGAACTTCTCGACATGAACTACGTGACAACAATCACGGCTCTTGAAATCGACGGCACGATGGCTACGGTCACACGTGACGTCGAAGGGGATACAGAAGTCATCGAAGTCGCACTCCCACTTCTCGTGACGGCGCAACAAGGGTTGAACGAACCACGTTACCCGAGCTTGCCTGGGATCATGAAAGCGAAGAAGAAACCACTCGAAGAACTCGAACTCATGGACATCGACCTCGATGAAGATGAAATCGAAGCGAAAATCGAGACGATTGAACGATTCTTACCAGAAGAGAAGAAAGCCGGTCGTATCCTTGAAGGCGACATGTCGACACAAGTGAGCGAGCTCGTACAACTTCTTCGCACGGAAGCGAAAGTCATTTAAGGGGGAGATCATAGATGAAAGCTTTAGTACTCGCAGAAGCGCGTGAAGGCGCGTTACGTAACGTATCATTCGAAGCCATCGCTGCGGCGAAGCAATTGACAGACGATGTGACGGCAGTCGTGATTGGGGATCACGTGCAATCACTCGCGCAAGAACTTGGGGAGTATGGCGCAAGCCGTGTCCTCGTCGTTGAAGACGATCGCCTCAAACACTATACGCCAGACGGCTACGGGCAAGTGCTCCGTCAGTTGATTGAACAAGAAAATCCGGACATGATCGTCCTCGGTCACACGGCTCTCGGGAAAGACATCGCACCGAAACTCGCGGCACGTCTCGATGCTGGACTTATCAGTGACGTCGTCTCTATCGAAGGAACAGGTCGTGACGCTGAATTCGTTCGCCCAATCTACTCAGGCAAGGCGTTCGAGAAAGTGAAGTTCAAAGACTCGGTCATGTTCTTCACAATTCGTCCGAACAACATCGACGCACTCGCGCGTCAAGCAGGTGCAAGCGTCTCAGTTGAAACGCCAGCAGTTGAATTGAAAGACCTCGCGATGATCGTCAAAGAAGTCGTTCGTAAGGCGACAGGGAAAGTCGACTTGGCGGAAGCGAAAGTTATCGTCGCAGGCGGACGTGGCGTGAAGAGCGAAGACGGCTTCAAACCACTTGAAGAGTTGGCTGAACTTCTCGGAGGAGCAGTCGGTGCTTCACGTGGAGCATGTGACGCCGACTACTGCGACTACGCGCTTCAAATCGGACAAACGGGTAAAGTCGTCACACCAGACCTTTACATCGCATGCGGAATCTCTGGAGCAATCCAACACTTGGCAGGGATGAGTAACGCGAAGGTCATCGTCGCAATCAACAAGGATCCGGAAGCGAATATCTTCAGTGTGGCGGACTATGGCATCGTCGGTGACTTGTTCGATGTCGTCCCAATGTTGACAGAAGAGTTCCGCAAGCACCTCGTCAATAGCTAATAAGCAAAACGTTTTGGGGTTGTTACCCTCCGTGGTATACTCTGAACATGAATTGCATGAGAGTTCTATATCAGAGCTCTCTCATCTTATTGGGGAGGTTTTTACAAATGGCTATTAAACACGCAACGACTCAATCGTTTGAACAAGATGTAAAAGAGGGCGTAGTCCTCGTTGATTTCTGGGCAACTTGGTGTGGACCATGTCGCATGATCGCGCCAGTTCTCGAAGAACTCGATCAAGAAATGGGTGACCAAGTCCAAATCGTGAAACTCGACGTCGACGAAAACCCTGAAGTCGCAGGTGCTTTCCAAATCCAAAGTATCCCGACACTCATGATGTTCAAAGATGGCGAGCCTGTTTCGAAAACAATGGGCTTCCAACCAAAAGAAGCATTGAAAGAGTTTATCGCAACAGCACAATAATTGCGTAGCAGCCGACCTGTATCGGCTGCTTTTTTGTTTTATCGAACGGAAAAGAAGGAAAAGGACAGGCAAGTAGGGAATAGGTTGAGTTATTCCACTCACCCTCATTTACGGAAAAATCCGATACATATCGTCTGATTTCAAAATTTTTTTTGAAGAAATTCCGTCGGCTTCCTTCATATTTAAAAGATTCGGAATTTTAGTGAGGGAGTGCGCGGACTGGAAGCTTTTATCATGGAAACAGACTGAAAATTTACGCTATACTCATGAGGAAGACATGATGGAGTCAAGTGAACTTACTTTACGGCTCGATCTATTGTACGACTCTGTTCGAAGGAGGAATTTTCTTGTCGCTGTTACATTTAGCTATTTTGTTGCCGCTTCTCGCGGCACCGTTCATCCCGTTCTTGTTTCGGGGGATGAAGCAAATTCATACAGGCTGGTTCGTCTTGATCGTACCGGTCGTGCTCGTCACCTATTTCGCCGGATTCATTCCGATCACGAGTGCAGGGGACGTCGTGACAGAGACGATTGCGTGGATGCCGTCCCTCGGGATCAACTTCACGGCATACGTTGACGGACTCAGTCTACTGTTCGCCCTCCTCATTACGGGGATCGGCGCACTCGTTGTCTTATATTCCATTTACTATTTGAATAAGGACAAAGAGTCACTTGGGCATTTCTATGTGTATCTCTTGATGTTCATGAGTGCGATGCTCGGGGTCGTTCTCTCGGACAACATGATTGTCATGTATATGTTCTGGGAGCTCACATCGATTTCATCATTCCTGTTGATTGGTTACTGGTATGAGAAAGAGCGTTCACGTTACGGCGCACAGAAGTCGATGCTTCTCACCGTATTCGGTGGATTGTCGATGCTCGGTGGAATCGTCTTACTCGAGTCGATGATTGGTTCGTACAGCATTCGTGATATGGTCGCGAACTCTGGCGTCATCGCCGAGAGCCCGTTCTTCCTTGTCGCGATGATTCTCATCTTGCTCGGGGCGTTCACGAAATCGGCGCAGTTCCCGTTCCACATCTGGTTGCCTGACGCGATGGAAGCACCGACTCCGGTCAGTGCGTACCTCCACTCGGCAACGATGGTCAAGGCGGGTCTCTACCTCGTGGCCCGTATGAGCCCGGTGTTCCAAGAGTCATCGGTCTGGCTATGGACGATTGCCGGAGTCGGGATGTTCACGATGTTCTGGGGTTCGTTCAACGCCGTGAAGCAGACCGACTTGAAGGGAATCTTGGCATTCTCGACAGTCAGTCAGCTCGGGTTGATCATGTCACTCCTCGGTCTAGGTGCGGCTGCGCTCCACTATGACGGTATGGATGACAACATCTTTATGGTCGCGACGATTGCAGCAATCTTCCATTTGATCAACCACGCGACGTTCAAAGGCTCGCTCTTTATGATGGCCGGAATCGTCGACCACGAGACGGGCACACGTGACATTCGTAAGCTTGGCGGTCTGATGACTGTCATGCCGATCACGTTCACGATTGCCGTCATCGGTTCGTTATCGATGGCAGGTCTTCCGCCGTTTAATGGTTTCTTAAGTAAAGAGATGTTCTTGAAGGCGACGACGAAAGTCTTCTCGGCCGACTTCTTCGCACTCGATACGATTGGACTTTTACTTCCGGTCATCGCGTTCGTCGGAAGTGTGTTCACGTTCATCTACAGCATCATGCTGTTTACCCGGACGTTCATGGGCAAAGCGAAGTTCGATCAATTGCCGAAGAAACCGCATGAGGCGCCGATTGGCATGTTGATCTCGCCAGCCATCCTCGCGCTTCTCGTTGTCGGTCTCGGATTCTTCCCGAACGTCTTGTCGAACTCGCTCATCAAACCAGCCGTCGAGTCGATTTATCCGACACTCGTTGCGCAAGGACAAGAAGTCGATGTTCACATCTATTTCTGGCACGGTTTGACGCCAGAGTTGTTCATGACGATCGGGGTCGTTCTTCTCGGTTCGTTGCTATTCTGGCAAATGGGCAAATGGATGGGGATCTACAACCGCATCCCACACCGTTTGACGCTCAACGGGATGTACGATGGTACGCTCGTCTGGTCGAACAAAGCGGCGTATCGCTTTAAAGACAATTACATGACTGGCTTCATCCGGTCGTATTTGATCTATATTTTCGTCTTCCTCTCAGGCATGATGCTCTTTAGCATCTGGTGGTTCGACATGTACCAATTCTCGTTCGAGAACTTGGCAGAGATTGCACCGTATGAATACGTGCTCGGAGCTGTCGTCATGCTTGCGGCGCTCGCGATTCTATTTATGCGTTCGCGTCTACCGTCCATCATCCTACTTGGGGTTGTCGGGTACGGCGTGGCACTGTTCTTCGTCTTCTTCGGTGCACCTGATTTGGCACTCACGCAGCTCGTCATCGAGACGGTCTCGGTCGCCTTGTTCTTGCTCGTGTTCTATCACATGCCGGACATCAGCAAGAAGGAAGTACGGATGCGTTTCAAAGTCGGGAATGCCATCGTGGCCATTCTCGTCGGGACGACCGTGACGCTACTAAGCTTCATGGCACTCACGAACAAATCGCTCACTTCGATCTCCGAGTATTACAAAGAGAACGTGTATGAGCTTGCAGCAGGTAAAAACATGGTTAACGTCGTCCTCGTCGACTTCCGTGGATTTGATACTTTGTTTGAAATCGTCGTTCTCGGAATTGCGGCTTTCGGGATTTACACGATGATTAAATTTAGAACAACACGACGTACGAAAGGAGAAGGTGCACATGAAGCAAAACAGCAAACGCGTCAATGACGTCATTTTGCAGACGGCCGCGATTATCATTTTCTTCATCATCGTCATCTTCTCGATCGATTTGTTCTTTGCCGGTCACTATTCTCCAGGTGGAGGGTTCATCGGTGGATTGATGACATCCGCGGCGCTCGTCTTGTTGCTACTCGCATTTGATTCGAAGACGCTCGCGAACGTACTTCCAATTGACTACCGTCTCATGACGGCAAGTGGATTGTTGATTGCACTCGCGACAGGTCTTCACTCGGTATTCTTGGGTCGTCCGTTCTTGACGCATGCTTACGGGAAGTTCGACTTACCACTTCTCGGTGAACAGACGCTCCATACGGCGATTGCGTTCGACTTAGGGGTCTATCTCGTAGTCATCGGAATCACCTTGACGATTATACAAACGATTGGAGAGAGTGAATAATGGAAATCTTCGTTAGCATCATTATCGGTGTCTTGACGATGTGTGCCGTCTATCTTGTTCTCTCAAGAAGTTTGTTACGCATCATCATCGGCACAGCCTTGTTCAGTCACGCGGCACACCTTCTCGTCTTGACGACGGCAGGGTTGAAGACAGGGGCAGCCCCTGTCCTCGTCGACGGTGTGACTGAATTCACAGACCCGTTACCGCAAGCGCTCGTCTTGACGGCAATCGTCATCAGTTTCGGGGTGACGGCGTTCTTCCTCGTACTTGCCTACCGCACGTATCAGGAGCTCAGCACGGACAATATGGAAGAAATGAAAGGAACAGAATCGTATGATTAACTTACCGGTCTTTCCAATCGTCATTCCTGCGCTTGCGGCCATCATCATGATGTTCATGCCAAAACGGGTCCAGCTGCAGCGTGTGATGGCTCTTGGAGCTTTAGTTATTACGGCGATCGTGTCACTCTTCCTTGTGCACACGGTCTCCACGGAGGGGATTCAAACCCTCAACCTCGGGAACTGGCAAGCGCCGTTCGGGATTACGCTCGTATCGGATATGTTGTCAGCCCTACTCGTGACGACGTCGACTCTCCTCACGCTCTTCATCGTGTGGTTCGCCGTCCATTACTTCTCAGACTCATATGAAGGCAACTACTTGTACATCTCGATGCTCTTCTTGCTCGTCGGGGTGAACGGTGCCTTCACGACAGGTGATATCTTCAACTTGTTCGTCTTCTTCGAGGTCTTCTTGATGTCTTCATACGTGTTGATTGTGCTCGGTGGACGTGGCGTCCAGTTACGTGAGTCCATCAAGTACTTGCTCGTGAACATCATCGCCTCGGCACTCTTCGTCATGTCGGTCGCCTTGCTCTATGGCGTCACAGGTACGCTCAACTTGGCAGACTTGGCGATGAAAATCCCGCTCGTCGATAACCCGGACGTCATCACCGTCATCGGTGTGATGTTCGTCATCGTCTTCGGGATGAAAGGGGCACTCGTCCCACTTCACTACTGGCTCCCTGGAGCGTACGTGGTCGCACCGACACCGATTCTTGCGATGTTCGGGGCCCTCTTGACGAAAGTCGGGGTCTACTCGATCTTGCGGACGTACACGCTACTCTTTGACGGGAACGGTGAGTTTTTACAGACGTTCCTCATGGTGCTCGCTGTCCTCACGATCTTCATCGGGATGACAGGTGCCATCGCTTATAACGATGTGAAGCTGATCATCATCTACAACATCATGATTGCGGTCGGGGTCATTTTGTACGGGATCTCGGTCAACACGCAGACGTCCCTTGAAGGGTCGCTCTACTACTTGATTCACGATATGATCATCAAGGCAGTTCTCTTCATGCTCGTCGGGATGATGATTGGGATCACCAAATCCGGTCAATTGCGCGATATGGGTGGACTCATCACACGCTTCCCACTGTTCGGATGGACGTTCTTCGTCGCAGCGCTCTCGCTTGCAGGGATTCCGCCACTTAGTGGATTCTTCGGGAAGTTATTGATCGTATCAGGTGGGATGGACGAAGGAGAACTGTTCGGACCACTTCTCGTCCTCTTATCAAGTCTCTTTGTCCTCTACTCGGTCATGAAGATCTTCTTGAACGGATTCTGGGGAGAGGCGAAGCGTGAGTATGACGGACCACTCGTCCCATATACGAAACGTTTGATTGTACCGGTCTTCTTGTTGCTCATCATTGCGGTCGCATACGGATTTGGGGCAGAAGCCATCCATCCGTATATCACGCAAGCGATTGAGCCGCTCGTCAATCCAGAAATCTATATCGATGCCGTGATAAAGGAGTGAAACACAGATGGCTTATCAACTTTTGATTAACTTTTTCTTGGCGTTCATCTGGATGTTCCTCACGGGATCGTTCACAACGAGCGGATTCTTCGTCGGATATCTACTAGGATTGCTCATCTTGTTCATGATGCGCCGATTCTTCAAGTCAGGGGGAGGCAGCTTTTACTTCACACGCGTTTGGCGTCTGTTTAAATTGCTCCTCATCTTCATCCGGGAACTGTTCCTCGCGAACTTCGAGGTGTTACGTCTCGTCCTTAGTCCGAAGCTCAAGATTCAACCAGGAATCTTCCGATATGAGACGTCTCTCGACAAAGGATGGAAAGTCAGCTTGCTTTCGATGCTGATCACACTCACACCAGGGACGCTCGTCGTTCAGGTGTCAAAAGACAATTCCGTGCTCTATATCCACGCGCTCAACATGCCGGATAAGGAAGCCTTGCAAAAAGACATTTATGATAATTTTGAATCAAGCATTAAGGAGGCGACAGAGTGATGGATTTACTAGACATTCTCATCTACATCTCGCTCGCCATTCTCTTGCTTGCGATGTTGATGATGTTGTATCGCGTCGTCAAAGGACCGACAACGGCAGACCGAGTCATCGCGCTCGACTCCATCGGGATCGCGCTCATCTCGGTCGTCGCGTTACTGTCGATCCTGCTCGATACGACCCTATATTTTGAAGTCATCTTGCTACTCAGTATTTTGGCCTTCATCGGAACGGTGGCGTTCTCGAAATTCTTAGAGAGGGGAGAGATTATCCAACATGACCGCGACAATGATCTTTGATCTCATTACCGGCATCTTCACGATCATCGGCGTCTTCTTCACGGTCGTCGCCGCAATCGGTCTCATCCGCCTTCCAGACATTTATTCGAGAACACACGCTGCCTCGAAGAGTGCGACACTCGGTGTCATGTTCGTCCTCTTTGCGGCCGTGCTTCACGTATATGTCGATGAACGGGTATTTGACGCAAGACTCTTGCTCGGTCTCTTCTTCGTCCTCTTGACGGCTCCTGTCGGGGGTCACCTCATCTCACGTGCGGCGCACGCGAAGGGAGTCCCGCTTTGGGAGAAGTCGTTACAAGACGCATTGAAAGAAGACAAGGATAAAGGAATCGAATAAGAGAAAGACGGGATTCGCCGTGTGGCGAGTCCCGTCTTTTGTTTAGATGAGATAGGTCAGGTCGGAGGCAGCCGTCGGATAGGCGACTTCTAAGTGCTTCACGTGTTGATGCGACAGTTTGTTCTGTATAATGAAAGAGAGCAGATTGATGAGTTCCGGGGCATGGTGTCCAATCAGATGTGCCCCGATGATGTGACCTTCCGCACTCAACAATACTTTCGAATAGGCGGTCGTGTCATTGATGCGTGAATAGGTGAGGAAATGGGACATGTCCGTTTCTTTCACGTCGAAGTCGATGCCCTCGGCTTCAGCTTCCTCCACGGTGAGACCCACTTTGGCAATCGGTGGGGTCGCATAGACGATGGTCGGTGCCGGGCGCTCGGGAAGTGCCCGCGTATTCCCGTGAAGCATGTTCAATGCAGCGAGACGACCTTCCTGACCGGCGAACGGAGTGAGGGCGGGATTTGGACTGTTAGCGACGTCTCCGGCGGCGTATATATTCGGATTGCTCGTCTGGAGATGCTCGTTCACCTGAACACCTTGATGATCGGCATTGACGCCTGCTGCTTCGAGATGAAGTCGCTCGATGCTTGGAATTCGCCCGGTGGCGTTAAGGACAACTCCTTCAAGGGTAGAGTCATCTGATAACGTTAAGACGTTCCCATCGATTCGTGTCGGTTCGATGTCATGTCGGACGGTGATCCCGATTCGCTTCGACTCCTCGACGAGCCGATGGACGACGTTCGGGTCGAATGCTTTCAACGCACGTGAACGAATGAGAAGGGTCACGTCGCTTCCGAAGCGGCGGAAGATATGGGCGAATTCAAAAGCGATATAGCCGGCACCGACAATATGAATCGATTTCGGTAACGCGTCGAGGTCGAACACATCATCGCTCGTGATGGCCAGTTCGCCACCTGGGATGTCGAGAGGGCGTGGTGTTTGACCCGTCGCGATTAAAAATTGAGGGGCGGAGAGTTCATGACCATCGATGACGATGGAGTCTTCATCGATAAAGTGAGGCTCCCCTTGATATAAATCAATGTTCATCTCGTTCCAATGTTGCGTTTTTGACGTAGGAATCGAGAAGCGATATTCATCAATCCGCTTTTTAAAGGATGACCAATCAAGGGAAAGGCTTCCTTCGACGCCGAGCTCGCGCATACGTTCCGTGCGGGCGAGTAGTTCGGCACCTTCGGCGAGCATTTTTTTCGGGTCACATCCACGCTGGGGACACGTTCCTCCGAACGTCCAGTTTTCAATGATAGCAATCTCTTTACCGGCGTCACGTAAAATCGTGGCGGCTTGGCTCGCGGTTGATCCGCTACCGACAATAATGACATCGTATCGTTTCATAATATAAAATCCTCCTCTGACGAGATATCACACTCTTTTTCCCGTCCAGGAGGAAGCTAAACTGAGGTGAATGGAATTGAGTCATACCGACCACATTAAACATAAATTGGCGCTACTCCCGGACGAACCGGGTTGCTATTTGCATAAAAATGAATATGGTGAGGTCATCTATGTAGGGAAGGCGAAAAATCTCAAGAATCGGGTCCGCTCTTACTTCACGGGCGCACACGACATCAAGACGATGCGTCTCGTCGCAGAGATCCGTGACTTTGAGTACATCGTGACGGCGAGCGAACTCGAGGCGTTGCTCCTTGAAATGACGCTCATCAAAAAACACGACCCGAAGTACAACATTCGCCTGAAAGACGACAAGACGTATCCGTACATCAAAATTACGAACGAACCGTATCCGCGTCTATTGACGACACGTAAGCTGAAGAAAGACGGTGGGCATTACTTCGGACCGTACCCGAACGCTTACGCGGCGAACGAGACGAAACGTCTGCTCGATAAACTATACCCGCTCCGTAAATGTCAGCCGATGCCGAAGAAACTTTGTCTCTATTATCACATCGGGCAGTGCTTAGGACCTTGTGAGCTCGCGGTCGACACGGATTCGCAAAAAGAGATCGTCAACGAGATTCGTCGTTTCCTGAGCGGTGAGACGAGTGAGACGCTTGCGAAGCTGAATGTCGAGATGGGACGTGCCGCTGAAGACATGCAGTTCGAGCGGGCGGCTGAACTACGCGATCAGATTAGAGCGGTCGAATCGATTATGAACAAACAGAACATGATTACGGCCGACCCGACGGCGCGAGACGTCTTCGGTTATACGCTTGACCGAGGCTGGATGTGTGTCCAAGTGTTCTACATGCGAGGCGGTAAGATGATCGAGCGAGATGTCTCGCTCTTCCCGATGCATGGAGAGCCTTCCGAAGAACTCGAAAGTTTCGTCGTCCAGTTCTATGAACAAAACGTCGTGCCAAAAGAGATCCTCGTACCGGAAACGGTCCGTCTCGATTTATTAAATGACGCCATCGGCACGAAAGTGATGCAGCCGAAACGCGGGGCAAAAAAGCAACTGCTCGATTTAGCGACGAAGAACGCAACAATCGCCTTGAATGAGAAGTTCGAATTGCTCGCACGAGACGAAGAGCGGACGTTACTCGCGATGCGTGAACTCGGGGAAGCGATCGGCATCCCGAACTTGTCGCGTGTCGACATCATCGATAACGCGAACATTCAAGGGGCGGACGCCGTATCGGCGCTCGTCGTCTTTGAAGACGGGAAGCCACTCAAGAAAGAGTATCGGAAATATAAGATTCGGACCGTCCAAGGACCCGATGATTATGAGACGATGCGTGAAGTCGTGCGGCGACGGTTCCGCCGTCTGTTGACGGAAGACAAGCGTCTACCGGATCTCCTATTGATTGATGGAGGAATCGGGCAATTGAATGCCGCGCTCGACGTCATCCAAAACGAGTTTGGGCTCGACTTGCCGGTCGGCTCACTCAAAAAGGATGACCGACATCGGACGAGCCAACTGTTGTTCGGTGAACATGGTGCGGTCGTAGAACTCCATCCACGATCGAGTGCTTTTTATCTGTTGCAGCGGATGCAAGATGAGGTCCACCGTTTCGCCATCACTTTCCACCGCAGCTTGCGCACGAAGAAGATGACAAAATCGATTTTAGATGAGATTCCGGGAGTCGGTCCGAAGCGTCGTCAACAGCTCATCCGTCATTTCGGGTCGATGAAACAGATTCGTCTGGCCTCGCTTGAACAATTGAAAGAAGCGGGACTACCGGAAAAACTGGCGGAGACCGTCCTTCAATATGTGCACGAGGATACGGATGAATGAGACAGCTTCCGACAGACGTGGAGAATACAATC
Source organism: Exiguobacterium sp. NPDC077395 (assembly GCF_050269125.1). NCBI lineage: Bacteria > Bacillati > Bacillota > Bacilli > Caryophanales > Exiguobacterium > Exiguobacterium sp. NPDC077395. Next base: position 1,842,841 of record NZ_JBNNHU010000001.1, on the reverse strand, counting down.
GCTTCATTCGTGAGAGCGATTGATGAATTTCTACCAACCGTTCAGCATATATACATTCATGGTTCATTAGCAATGGGTGGCTTTCATCCGAAACGAAGTGATGTAGATTTGTTGCTCGTCGTATCGAACGCATTGACTCGGGAGGAACGACAAAAACTCATCGACTGTTGCCTCTCATACTCCAACGAACCATATCCGCTCGAACTGAGCATCATGACGACGGCGCAGCTAAAAGACTGGTGTCACCCGAGTCCCTTCGAGTTTCACTATAGTGAAGGGTGGCGCTCACGTTTTGAAAAGGCAGGTAGGGAAGAGCGGACCGAATTGCAACAAGGATTCACCGATCCGGATTTGGCAGCTCATATGTTGATGATTTTAGAACGAGGCATCACTTGGCGCGGACAGCCACTTCATCAATTGCTCTGCGGATTCGATTCCGCTCATTTTTCTGATGCGATTCGGGCAGATGCGTTCGACTGTCTCGATACGATGGATGAAAATCCGATTTATTGCGTGTTGAACTTGTTACGCGGACTGGCCTATGAACAAGAACGTGTCCTTCTCTCGAAACAAGAAGCGCTCGGTTGGGTGATAAAGAACGGACATTTTCCGGGAAATGTTGTAGCGGTCGTTCGTAAGGCGACTCAGGGCTATGAAGGGGAAGACGTGACGTTTAATCTACACGAACTCAGTGAAGTACGTCGGTATATGAACGAGCAACTTCAGCAGAATCAAAAATAAGAGTCGATGCGAAACGCATCGACTCTTATTCGTAATCGTCTTTCCGGTCTAGTTGGACGGTGATTTGGACAGTTTTTCGGGCGGGATCGGCATATCCTTCCGCGACGCACTGGAAACGACCTGCAATCTGTTCGGCTAAAAATCCAGCCTCGAGCTGATAGTAACCGGTCGCTTTGGCTTGGGTCGTGGGCGGTGGGATCAGTTCGTATGTAAATTTACTCCCACGTTCTTTTTTGAGCGTCAACGCTCCCCAACCTGCCTCGTCGAAGAATGCAGTCAGTTCATCGTCAGACATCGTCGGGAATTTGCGGGCGACCCGTTTTCCTGACCAATAGATGACTTGGGCGTAATCTTCACCAAGCAAGTCCGTCAACACATAGTCGCGAAGAAGTTCAATCGCGAAAATTGGTTGGCTCATCGTTTCCATTCTATCCCATCACTCCAATCTCTCTATATCATTATAACGACCAATCGGAATTTGGTCATCCTGTATTTTTGAAAAGAATGTGGCACAAATCGGCTAGGTTATCTTGTCATACAATTTTCACAAGAGTAGAATAGGAGTCAGAAAGCTATATCTGCATTTGAAAACGCTTTTATTGACAAAACGAGCCAATGCTCGTGAAAAGGGGGAACTAGAATGGCAGCGCATCGTGACTACTTCAGTCGTAAAGTCCATTCGCTACTTGGGGTCATTCCAATCGGTTTGTTTTTGATCGTTCACTTATCGGTCAACTACTACATCGTCGATGGGGTGGAGTCATTCAACAAAGCAGCAAAATTCATGGAGAACTTACCGTATCTGTACTTCCTTGAAGTGACGATTATCGCATTGCCGATGATCTTCCACGGCGTGTACGGCGTGTACTATGCGTTTCTTGGGTCGATCAACTCGAACCGTTATTCATACGCACGCAACTGGTTGTATCTCTTCCAACGCTTCACAGGGGTCTTCCTCGTGATCTTTATCGCATGGCACGTTTGGGAAACGCGCTTAGCGAAATTACGCGGGGTAGAAGTCAATGCGGAGATGATGCAAAACATCGTCGACAACCCGCTCATGTTGATCTTCTACATAGTCGGAATCCTTTCGGCTACGTTCCACTTCGCGAACGGTCTTTGGTCGTTCTCGATCACGTGGGGAATCACACAGTCACCTCGTTCACAACGTCTCATGAGCTACGTATCAGGTGTCGTGTTCTTGGCACTATCTTTTGTCGGCATCCGTTCGATTTTGACGTTTGCAGGCATCTTGTAATTAGGGGGAATTTTACATGGCAAATCAAAGTTTGATCGTCATCGGTGGCGGTCTAGCTGGACTCATGGCGACTATCAAGTCGGCAGAGATGGGTGTTCCGGTAAAACTATTCTCGCTTGTACCGGTCAAGCGTTCACATTCAGTTTGTGCCCAAGGGGGCATCAACGGGGCCGTCAACACGAAAGGGGAAGGCGATTCTCCTTGGCAACACTTTGACGACACGGTCTACGGAGGCGACTTCCTCGCCAACCAACCACCTGTTCAAAAAATGGCAGAGAATGCACCAAAAATCATCCACATGTTCGACCGGATGGGTGTCATGTTCAACCGTACGCCAGAAGGTCTCTTAGACTTCCGTCGTTTCGGTGGGACGCTTCACCACCGTACGGCATACGCTGGAGCGACAACAGGTCAACAACTTCTCTATGCACTTGATGAGCAGGTTCGTCGTTATGAAGCACAAGGTCTTGTCGAGAAATATGAAGGATGGGAATTCCTTCGTGCCGTCATCGATGAAGAAGGCATCTGCCGCGGTGCGGTCTGTCAGGATTTGCGCTCGATGGAAATTAAAGCGTTCCCATCGGACGCGGTGATCTTGGCGACAGGTGGCCCAGGGGTCATCTTCGGTAAGTCGACAAACTCGGTCATCAACACAGGACAAGCAGCGGCAGCGGTTTACCGCCAAGGTGCAGTCTACGCGAACGGGGAGTTCATCCAAATTCACCCGACTGCGATTCCTGGGGACGACAAACTTCGTCTCATGAGTGAATCGGCTCGTGGGGAAGGTGGACGTGTCTGGACATACAAAGACGGGAAGCCATGGTACTTCCTCGAAGAGAAATATCCAGCATACGGGAACCTCGTACCGCGTGACATCGCGACACGTGAGATCTTCGATGTATGTGTTAACCAAAAACTCGGCGTCAACGGCGAGAACATGGTCTACCTCGACTTGTCTCACAAAGATTCGAAAGAACTCGACATCAAACTTGGTGGGATCCTCGAAATCTACGAGAAATTCGTAGGGGATGACCCGCGTAAAGTACCGATGAAGATCTTCCCGGCAGTCCACTACTCGATGGGCGGACTGTGGGTCGACTACGATCAAATGACAAACATCCCTGGACTCTTCGCAGCCGGTGAATGTGACTACTCGATGCACGGTGCGAACCGTCTCGGTGCGAACTCACTCCTCTCAGCCGTTCACGGCGGAATGGAAGCAGGTCCTGCAGCGGTCAACTACATGCGTGGTCTCGACCAAGCGACAGAAAGCGTCTCAGACGCGCTCTTCAACTTCAACGAGCGTGAAGAGATTGAACGCTTCAACGACATCCTTGCGATGGACGGGACAGAGAACGCGTATCAAATCCACCGTGAACTCGGTGAACTCATGACGGATAACGTCACAGTCGTTCGTTATAACGACAAGCTCGAAGCGACGGACAAAAAAATCCAAGAATTGCGTGAACGTTTCCATAACATCTCGGCTACGGATACGGCACGCTGGAGCAACCAAGGGGCATCGTTCATTCGACAGCTCGACCATATGCTCGACCTCGCACGCGTCATCACACTCGGCGCACTCAAGCGGGACGAGAGCCGTGGTGCCCATTACAAACCGGAATTCCCGGAACGTAATGACGAGCAGTTCATGAAGACGACGATGGCACGTTACAAAGATGGGGAAGTCGATATCTCGTATGAAGACATCGATGTTTCGTTAATCCCGCCACGTAAACGGGATTACTCGAAGAAAGGGGCGAAGACGAAATGACGACGCCAATGCAATCTGAACAAAAAGACATCCGCTTCATCATCGAACGCCAAGATGGACCGGATCAAGCGACATATACTGAAGAATTCACGGTGCCGTACCGTCCGAACATGAACGTGATCTCGGCATTGATGGAAATCCGCCGTAACCCGGTCAACGCGAACGGCGACAAGACGACACCAATCAACTGGGACATGAACTGTCTCGAGGAAGTATGTGGTGCCTGCTCGATGATCATTAACGGGAAGCCACGCCAGTCGTGTACCGCGCTCGTCGATAAACTTGAGCAACCGATCCGCCTCGCGCCGATGAAGACGTTCCCGGTTATCCGTGACCTTCAAGTCGACCGTCAACGCATGTTCGACGCGTTGAAAAAAGTGAAGGCATGGGTTCCAATCGATGGAACGTATGACCTCGGTCCAGGACCGCGTATGCCAGAAAACAAACGTCAATGGGCATACGAACTTTCGAAATGTATGACATGTGGGGTTTGTCTTGAAGCGTGTCCGAACGTCAATGACAAATCTGACTTCATCGGTCCAGCAGCGATTTCGCAAGTCCGTCTCTTCAACTCGCATCCAACAGGTGCCTTCCACGCGGAAGACCGCCTCGAAGCCCTTATGGAAGACGGCGGCATCATGCAGTGCGGAAACGCACAAAACTGTGTCGAAGTTTGCCCGAAAGGCATCCCGCTCACGACGTCAATCGCTTCGATGAACCGTCAAACGACGCTTCACTCGTTCAAACAGTTCTTCGGTAGTGACAAAGGTCGCACCGGTTCTGCGGTCGAGGCGTAAGCGAGCCGATGACCAAGTACTTTCGAGAGCCAGGTTGGGAAACACGTGTCAAAGCAGGGGTCGCGCTCGATGTGAAAGTCCGCTTTTCGGAGTGCGACCCGTACGGTCACATGAACAACACGATCCCGTTCATCTATTTCGAAGATGCGCGAATCGAGTTACTAGAAGCGACAGGATTCTCCTTAAAGGACGGATTTGTCGTCGTCGCCGATGCGCAATGTGACTATGTTCGACAAGTCATGCCACGTCAACAGCTGACCGTGCATGCCAATATCTTGACGGTCGGAAACACTTCATGTGATATTCATTACGGGGCATATGACGGAGAACAACTCCTCTTCGCGGGACGAACGAGCCTCGTTCATTTGACGAAGGAAGGTCGTCCAACGGAATGGACTCCGGAATATAAAAACCGCTTGCAGAATTTTTGCGAATCCGCTATCATTTGATAATGAGTTCACAAACAAAAAATATTCTGCCGGTTCGCCTGTAGAATTGAATTTTGAAGGGAGACCATCATCTCATGGAAAAAACGTTCACAGTCGTTGCTGATTCAGGAATTCACGCTCGTCCAGCTACTCAGTTGGTTAACACAGCTTCTAAGTTCCAGTCAGACATCAACCTCGAGTACAATGGTAAAACAGTTAACTTGAAGTCGATCATGGGTGTACTTTCACTCGGTATCGCAAAAGATTCTACAATCAAGATCACTGCTGAAGGTGAAGATGCAGAAGAAGCGATCAACACGCTTTCTGACATGCTCACTAGCGAAGGTCTTGCTCAGTAATTCGGGTAAGGGACGAGGCGCCACTGGCGACCTCGTCTTTTTTTGTCATGGGAACGTTTCTTTTTCCGTCTGATGTTTTTTGGTAAGATAGGTGAGAATGGAAGTGATGCAAAATGAAACGAGCGATTGGAGTCCTCGATTCAGGAGTCGGTGGGTTGACGGTAGTCAAAGAATTGATGCGCCAGCTCCCTAAAGAAGAAATTATCTATATCGGGGATACGGAACGCTGTCCATACGGGCCGCGTCCGCACGATGAGATTGAAGCTTATACATGGGAACTCATTGAGTTTCTATTGAAGAAAGACGTCAAAATGATTGTCATCGCGTGTAACACGGCGACGGCGGTCGTTTTGAAAGAGGCGCGGAAACGCCTCGATATCCCGGTCATCGGTGTCATCGACCCAGGTGCCCGTGCGGCCGTCAAAGGGACGCGAAACAAACATATCGGTGTCATCGGTACGAAGATGACGATTGAGAGCGCTTCTTATGAGAAAGCGCTTCGTCACGTAGCTGGTGAGGTCGACGTGTACTCACTCGCTTGCCCACCTTTTGTCCCGCTCGTCGAAGCGGGAGACGTGTCAGGAGAGCGCGTCCGTCAAATCGTGGAAGAGACGCTGCGTCCGCTACAACCTTCCGAGATGGATACACTCATTCTCGGTTGTACGCATTATCCGATCCTTGCGCCTGTCATCCAGGACGTGGTCGGACCGAACGTGCACCTCATCTCGTCTGGTGACGAGACGGCGCTTGAAGTCGCAGCGATGCTTGATTATCAAGAGCTCGAGAACGGATTAGATACCGTCCCATCCCATGCCTTTTATGCGACGGGGGATATTGAACTATTTGACCGATTGGCGAGCGAATGGCTCGGTCGTCCGGTCCATGCGGAGAAAGTCGAGGTGACCGGCATTGCGTGATACAAGACGATTTGATGAATTACGGACAGTCGAGATCGTACCGCATGTGAATAAGCATGCGGAAGGATCTGTCCTCATTTCAATCGGTGATACGAAAGTGATTTGTACGGCGACTGTCGAAGAACGTGTTCCGAACTTCCTTCGCGGGAAGAAGCAAGGCTGGATCAATGCCGAGTACGCGATGTTGCCGCGTGCGACAGGTGACCGGACTGTCCGAGAAGCGGTACGTGGGAAACAATCGGGTCGAACGATGGAGATTCAGCGTCTCATCGCCCGATCACTCCGCTCGGTCGTTGACTTGGAGCGGCTCGGCGAACGCACGATTTGGATCGACTGTGATGTCATCCAAGCGGATGGCGGTACGCGTACGGCATCCATCACGGGTGGTTTTTGTGCCCTTGTCCTCGCCGTCGATCGGTTGATCCGTCAAGGGAAACTCGATGATACACCAATCAAAGAAGGCGTCGCGGCTATCTCGGTCGGACGTACCGATGAACTCGTTCTCGACTTGGACTATATGGAAGACGCGGCGGCTGAAGTCGACATGAACGTCGTCATGACGGCGAGCGGTCGGTTCGTCGAAGTTCAGGGGACAGGTGAAGAGGCGACGTTCACGCTTCAAGAGATGAACGAGATGCTCGCGCTTGCACAACACGGAATCGAATCATTATTCAAGACGGCTGAAGAGGCACTCGGTGCTTCTTGGTGGTACGTCGGAGAACGTTCGGAGGAGACATTATGAAGTTGATCATTGCGACACACAATCCTGGAAAAGTGAAAGAACTAGAAGGGATGTTAACACCGCTCGGATTTGAGGTCGAATCACTACTCGATCATCCGGATGCGCCGGAAACAGATGAGACAGGGACGACATTTGAAGAAAATGCGGCGTTAAAAGCGACGGAAGCAGCTGCCTATTTCGGGCATGCCGTTCTCGCGGATGACTCCGGTCTTGAAGTCGACGCGCTCGACGGGGCACCTGGTGTATATTCAGCTCGCTTCGCCGGTCCTGAAAAGTCGGATGAGGCGAACAATGCGCTTCTTCTTGAAAAATTGAACGGCGAAACGAATCGCGTGGCACGCTTCGTCTGTGCCCTCTGTCTGGCGAAACCGACAGGAGAGACGTTGACCGTTCGCGGAACAATTGAAGGGACAATCGGCTATTCCCCTCGTGGCGAGAACGGTTTTGGATACGACCCACTCTTTATCGTCCCATCGCTCCACAAGACGGCGGCCGAACTCGAACGTGAAGAAAAAGCGGTCGTCAGTCACCGTGGACAGGCATTACGAAAACTGGAGGCAGAAATCATTCCATTCATGAAAGGATGAAGCTTATGCGTTTTCTAATAGTGAGTGATAGTCATGGTCTGACGGAAGAATTGACAACGATTTTTGAACGACACGAGGCAGAGATTGATGACGCGTTCCATTGCGGCGATTCACAACTCGCACTTGTCGATGAACATCTATTGCCGTATCGAACGGTCCGTGGGAATTGTGATTTTGGTGGAGACCTTCCGCTCGAACGAATCGAGACGACGGATGCCGGTACGATCCTCATCGTCCACGGGCATCATCACGACGTCAAATTCGACTTGAATCGGCTACGTTACCGGGCTGAAGAAGTGGGCGCGAACGTCGTCTTGTTCGGTCACTCGCATGTGGCGGGTGCTTTGATCGAGGACGGGGTCGTCTACATCAACCCGGGTTCGATTCGGATGCCGCGGGGACGAGCGGACAAAACGTATGCGCTTCTTGACCTAGAAAACGGGGAAGCAGCAGTACGTTTTTATCGCTCAGAAGACGGTTCTCACGTCGAAGATTTGGACATCGCAGGAAAACTATGAGTTTCGAATGGGAAATCGATTGACAGGAAACCATTTTTCTATTATAGTTTTCATGTCAATGTCCCAATAGCTCAGCAGGATAGAGCAACGGCCTTCAAGACAAATAGGAGCCTTTATAGGGAAACAGAAACCTATAAAGTGGACGACACTATATCGGTGAAGCCTTAACAGATGATGCTGATGGTAATACCGAGGAAACTCATTCCCGCTTGATCGGGTCGAGTTGATTCGAATGTCTATGAAAATAGAGGTAGAATCAATGGAGGAGCATGGTGCTCGTGAGGTTCCGTAGAGACTACACGTGTCGCACCTGAAACGGTGAAGATATAGTCCAGACTACAAACAACACGATGTTGGTGACGAAAGTCATGGTGGTAAGCTAAGCCGTCGGTCGGGGGTTCGAATCCCTCTTGGGACGCTTCCATTAAAATAGAGACGCTCTCTACGGAGAACGTCTCTTTTTTCATTTTCCGGGAAATCGATTGACAAGGAATCGCGTCCTAACGGAAGATGAAAGGGAATGGAAGAGAGGGTGAGGGAAGATGGAGAAGGAAAAGGACCAGGACTATCCGTTCCCCGGGAATTGGTCGCGTCTGCATAAGATGATTCAAGAAGCAGATGCCTCTGGGGAACGACAGCGGATCGAACCGATTTTATGGGATTGGTATCAGGCGATTCCGGGTGACCCGTTTATTTTCATGGAAATCTTCCAATGTGCGATGGAAAAACCGGACGACCCGGAAACGCTCGAGAAGTTGCAGGAACTCGTCGCCATCCAAATGGCGGAAGCGGAAGAACCGGCTTCGGGCGGATTACAGATTGCGCAGTATTACATCATGCGGGACCAGCCGTTTGAAGCGGCGCACTGGATCAACCAGTATCTCGAATGGCAAGACAAAAAAGATACGATCAACACACAGGCACATCAGGTGCTTCAAGTGTTGAAAATGACCGAGTTTCCGGCGGCCATCGCCAAATTGAAACGGACGTTGACGCGCGGCAGTACAGGGGAACAAATCGAGGCGTTGCAACATGTTCATTTCAATATCGATTCGGTGCTCGACAACGTGTTGCATGAGTTACTCGTATCCAATCGACCGAAGCTCGTCAAATTGATCGTGTTAGAGAAGGCATTTGCCGAACTCGCGGTCATCAAGTGGTCGGATGGGGATTCGATGAACGAGATGTCGCAAATGGAGGCAACATCGCACATCGAGACGTGGGAGAAGACCGTCCTCTCGCTTCAGAAATCAGTTGAGGGCGATGAGATCGGGACTCAGTTGTTGATGAACTATATGTACACGCATTATCCGTATGTGCCGGCCGAAAAAGCGGATGTGGAACAGGCGCTCGTACAGGCGAAACAAGCGATTTTGCATGACGAGGCAGTCGACGGTTTGGCAGCTGCGATTTTAGAGGCGGATCTGCGCTTCACACAGGCGTTATTAGACTAAATCCTTGTGTGCATACCGAGGATTTATGCTATAATACGGATTGTTGTACATTTTTGTACGGTATAAACGAATTGTTGGAGGGACTTAGCATGACAGCAAAATGGGAAAAAACATCAGGTAGCCAAGGCGTACTCACGTACGAAGCTCCTGCAGAAGCTTTTGATAAAGCAGTTGACGCCGCATTTAAAACAGTCGTCAAAGACTTGAACGTGCCTGGCTTCCGTAAAGGTAAATTGCCACGCCCAATGTTCAACAAAATGTATGGAGAAGAAGCACTCTATCAAGATGCGCTCGACATTCTCTACCGCGACACAATCCAAGGTGCGGTTGAAGAAGCTGGTTTCGAACCAATCGCGCTCGAAAACATCGATGTAGACGGCACGCTCGAGAAAGGCAAACCAGTCGCTTTCAAAGTGACATTCGTGGTTGAGCCAGAAGCTGAGCTTGGCGAGTACAAAGGCCTCGAGTACGAAGCTGTTTCAACTGAAGTAACAGAAGACGAAGTAACAGCAGAACTTGAAGCACTTCAACAGCAAGGCGCAGAACTCGCTGTTAAAGAAGGTGCAATCGAAAACGGCGATACAGCTGTATTTGATTTCGCAGGTTTCGCTGACGGTGAGCAGTTCGAAGGCGGCACAGCTGAGAACTACACACTCGAAATCGGTTCTGGTCAATTCATCCCAGGATTCGAAGAGCAAATGGTTGGCATGACTGCTGGTGAAGAAAAAGACGTTGAAGTAACATTCCCTGAAGAGTACCACGCTGAAAACTTAGCGGGTAAACCAGCGACATTCAAAGTCAAACTTCACGAAGTTAAAACAAAACAAGTTCCTGAACTCGACGACGAGTTCGCAAAAGACATCGACGAGTCTGTTTCGACACTCGACGAGTTGAAAGCGAGCATCCGTGAGCGTTTAGAAGCTGGTAAGAAACAAGAAGCTGAAGGTACAATGCGCGACCAACTCGTTGAGCAGGCAACTGCTAACGCGACAATCGACGTACCACAAGTTCTCGTTGACCAAGAAGTAGACCGCATGGTACAAGAGTTCGGTTCACGTGTATCTTCACAAGGAATCGACCTTAACATGTACTTCGAACTCACTGGTACTTCTGAAGAAGCAATGCGCGAAGAGATGAAAGAGCAAGCTGAAGAGCGCGTTAAAGCTCGTCTCGTCTTGAAAGCAATCGCTGAAAAAGAAGCAATCGAAGTGTCTGATGAAGATGCTGAGAAAGAGCTTGAAGAAATGTCTAAACTTTACAACATCGCACCGGACCAACTCCGTACGATGCTCGCTCCACAAGGCGGTCTTGAGACACTTAAAGGTGACCTCAAATTCCGTAAAGCGATCGACATCCTCGTTGAAAACGGTAAAGCGAAGTAAGTTGATTTTTAGTGGGACGACTGCTTAGCGGTCGTCCTTTTTTCTGTCACAACACTTTAAATGTGTAATTCTTTGAAGTCGCAATATGTTCATGCTACAATTATTTCAACGCAGAGATGTAAAATGTCTTTTCGCGGTGCATCGCACCAGAAAATTCAATTCGCGATTTATCGCACTTACATCCATTTTCACCACAGAAGGGGTGTATCGAATGTTCAAATTTAACGAGGAAAAGGGACAACTTAAGTGCTCGTTTTGCGGAAAATCGCAAGAACAAGTTCGTAAGTTAGTCGCCGGACCAGGCGTATACATTTGCGATGAGTGTATCGAACTTTGCAATGAAATCGTTGAGGAAGAGCTCGGTGTAGAGGAAGAAGTCGAATTCAAAGACATTCCGAAACCACAAGAGATTCGTAACATCCTAGATGATTATGTCATTGGACAAGATCGCGCCAAACGTGCGCTTTCAGTCGCTGTCTATAACCACTATAAACGCATCAACGCCGGCGGTCGTTCGGATGATGTCGAACTTGCGAAGTCGAACATCGTCATGATCGGACCAACTGGTAGCGGGAAGACGCTTCTCGCCCAGACGATGGCTCGCGTCTTGAACGTCCCATTCGCAATCGCGGATGCGACAAGCTTGACGGAAGCGGGTTACGTCGGTGAAGACGTCGAAAATATCTTGCTCAAATTGATCCAATCAGCTGACTACGATGTCGAGAAGGCTGAAAAAGGAATCATCTATATTGATGAGATCGATAAGATTGCTCGTAAGTCTGAAAACCCATCGATTACGCGCGACGTATCCGGTGAAGGCGTTCAGCAGGCACTCCTTAAAATTCTTGAAGGCACGACAGCAAGCGTACCGCCACAAGGTGGACGTAAGCATCCGCATCAAGAATTCATCCAAATCGATACGACAAACATTCTCTTCATCGTCGGCGGAGCATTCGCCGGGATTGAATCGGTCGTCAAACGCCGAATCGGGAAGAAGGTCATCGGTTTCGGAAACGATCAAGAGAATCGCGAGTTGACGCAAGAAGACTTGCTCGCCCGCGCACTTCCTGAAGACCTTCAAAAATTCGGTTTGATTCCTGAGTTCATCGGTCGTTTGCCAGTCATGGCGACGCTCACGACACTCGATGAGGAAGCACTCGTTGAAATCTTGACGAAGCCGAAAAATGCCCTCGTTCGTCAGTACGAGAAAATGCTCGAGCTTGACGATGTCGAATTGACGTTCACAGACGAGGCATTGATCGAAATCGCCAAACTTGCGATCAAACGTAAGACTGGTGCGCGCGGTCTCCGCTCGATTATCGAAGAAATGATGCTCGATGTGATGTTCACCGTCCCATCGCGTGACGATATCGAGAAAGTCATCATCACAGATGAAACGATTACGGGTCTTGCCGGTCCGAAATACGTCCTTCGTGATGGTACTGTCGAACAGACAGGGGACAACAAAGAGACAGCATAATTTGTTAACGAAGAAGGCTCAAACACTCGGCACACTCCGAGTTTTGGGCCTTTTTGCACAGGAGGCGTTGTAGATGGAAAAATTACCAATCCTTCCGTTGCGAGGAGTCGTCGTATATCCGCTCATCGGTGTGACAATCGATGTCGGACGCCCGTTATCACTTCGGGCGCTCCTTGCTGCAAAGGAGCATGAGACGGATTTAATTGTCGTCACTCAAAAAGAGACCGGAAACGAATCACCAGAACCGGAAGACTTGTACACGATTGGAACGCGTGTCCATATCGCCAAGATGAGCGAATTGTCGAACGAGACGATTCGGGTTCGGATCGTCGGGAAAGAGCGTGTCCGCGTCGACTCGGTCGAATCGACGGATGAAGGCTGGTTCGCCAACGTCGAATCACTCGAGCTTGCTGAAGGGGAAGAGGTCGAGCGTACGGCGCTCGTCCGTCTGTTGAAAGAGCAGTTCGGTAAACTTGTCGCCAACATTAAAGGCATGTCCCCGGACGAACGTCGTCGTTTCGAGATGTATGAGCGACTCGAATCGCTCACAGACTATATCACGTCGAAACTTGATGTCGATGTCGAACTTCGCCAAGCGATGCTCGAAGAAGCAGATGCGGTCAAACGAGGGCTTGAACTGCTTGAAATCATCGCACACGAGGTGGAAGTGATTGAACTCGAGCAAGAGATGCGCGAGCGGACGAAGAAGTCGATTGAGCAGTCGCAGCGCGAGTACTACTTACGGGAACAGATGAAGACGATTCAACAAGAGCTCGGCGACCAGACGCAAGAGTCTGAGCCGAACCGCCTTCGCGAGAAGTTAGAGGCGCTCGACTTGCCAGAGACGACTCGGAAGAACGTCATGCGTGAAGCAGAGCGATTGAACGTCGTCCCACAAACGTCGCCGGAGTATGCGGTCATCCGCAATTACCTCGACTGGGTCGCATCCCTTCCATGGGGCATCGAGACGGAAGACAAGCTCGATGTGAAACACGCGGCAGACGTCCTTGACGATGACCATTACGGTTTGGAGTCGGTGAAAGACCGAATCCTTGAATATTTGGCCGTCCGTCAGTTGACGAACTCGCTTCGTGGACCGATCCTTTGTCTCGCCGGACCTCCAGGGGTCGGGAAGACGTCGCTCGCCCGTTCCATCGCATCGGCGCTTGAACGTCACTTCGTTCGCGTCTCACTCGGTGGGGTACGCGATGAGGCAGAAATCCGTGGTCACCGCCGCACGTATATCGGTGCGATGCCAGGACGTGTCATCCGTGGGTTGAAGCAAGCGGAAAGCAAGAACCCTGTCTTCTTACTCGATGAGATCGACAAGATGGCTTCTGACTTCAGAGGAGACCCGGCGTCGGCGATGCTCGAAGTGCTCGACCCAGAGCAAAACGTATCGTTCTCGGACCACTACATCGAAGAACCGTTCGATTTGTCGAACGTCCTCTTCATCGCGACAGCGAACGATGTCTCGCAAATTCCGGCACCACTCCTCGACCGGATGGAACTCATTCAAATCGGTGGGTATACGGAGCTCGAGAAAGTCGAAATCGCGAAGCGTCACTTAGTTCCGAAACAGTTGAAAGAGCACGGGTTGAAGAAGAGCCAATTGACGATCAAAGAAGATGCGCTCTATGAAGTCGTACGCCGCTATACACGTGAAGCGGGTGTCCGGAACTTAGAACGCGTCATCGGTTCGCTCTGCCGTAAAGCGGCGAAACAAATCGCGATCGGTGAGAAGAAACGGGTCACGATTTCGAAGAAAGCCATCATCACGTATCTCGGAAAACCGAAGTATCGTTACGGAAAAGGGGAGACCGAGGACTCAATCGGTGCAGTGACAGGTCTTGCCTACACGGCGTTCGGTGGAGACACGCTCACAATCGAAGTGGCGCTCGCACCAGGGAAAGGCAAGCTTCAGTTGACGGGTAAACTCGGTGACGTGATGCAGGAGTCTGCACAGACGGCATATAGCTATGTCCGCGCGAATGCGGAGCGATTCGGGATTGACCCGACGTTCTATGAGCGACAAGACATCCATATTCACGTTCCAGAAGGTGCCGTACCGAAAGATGGACCGTCGGCCGGGATTACGATTGCGACAGCACTCATTTCGGCGTTGACCGGGAAGAAAGTCCATCGCGATGTCGGGATGACAGGCGAGATCACACTTCGTGGACGCGTCTTACCGATTGGTGGATTGAAAGAAAAAGCACTCGCCGCTCATCGGGCCGGGTTGACGACCATCGTCATTCCGAAAGATAATGAGCGAGACATCGATGACATTCAAGAAACGGTGCGTGAGAAACTGACGTTCGTTCCCGTGACGACACTCGATGAAGTACTAGATGTAGCATTTGGAGGAAATTAAATGAAGATCAACAAAGCAGAATTCGTGACGAGTGCCGTCGCGCCAGACCATTATCCGGTCCATGAGTTGCCAGAAGTGGCACTTGCCGGACGGTCGAACGTCGGGAAGTCGTCGTTCATCAATAAGATTTGCCAACGGAAGGCGCTCGCACGGACGTCTTCGAAACCAGGAAAGACTCAGACCCTCAACTTCTTTAACATCAATGATGAAATCATGTTCGTTGACGTTCCAGGATACGGTTATGCGAAAGTATCGAAGACGGAACGCGAGAAGTGGGGCGTCATGATGGAGCAATATTTGACGAGCCAAGAGGCGCTTCGCGGCGTCGTCTTACTCGTCGATATCCGTCATGAGCCGACAGGTGACGATGTGACAATGTACAACTTCTTGAAGCACTATGATATTCCGGTCATCGTCGTGGCGACGAAGCTCGATAAGATCAAGAAGAGCCAGCGTCAAAAGCACGAGGCAGCGGTGAAACGTAAGCTTCAGTTCGATCCATCTGACCGTTTTGTCGCTTTCTCAGCCGAGACGGCAGAAGGAAAAGACGATGCGTGGAAAGCAATTTACGCACTCATCACGGAAGGTGAATGACGTATGGGCGAAGGGATTCCTTCGCCTTTTTGTTTTTCTCATCCCGCAATCGGGTAATTATCGTATAATCATAGTTAGTACATAGTCATAATCGTAAACGAGGTGGAGAAATGCAGCGCATGTTTGAAAACAAATGGTACCGCGCCCTCTTTTGGACGCTGACCATCTTTTTAGTCATTTGGGTCGGAACACAGATCTCATTCGTGTTTGAACCGGTTCAAGTCATTTTGGCACTCGTCACGGTCCCACTCATTGTGGCCGGGCTCTTCTTTTATTTCTTGGTTGGTATCGTCGACTTTTTAGAAAAACGGTTGAAAGGGAAACGTGCACTTGCGGTCGCGATGACACTGATCGGTCTCGTACTCATCTTTACCATCGTCTTCAGTATTCTCGGACCGGTCCTTGCTGAACAGGTCACGTCGCTCATCAATGCGATGCCGAGTATCGCGAAAGAGCTTCAACAACAGGCGTTCGCCGTCCGAGACACGTTACTCCAAAACGAGTTCTTGTCGCGCTTCATGGCAGAGAATGATGAGATGTTCCGCAACTTGACGACGAACATCACGTCGTATTTAGGAGATTTGTTCGGAAACATCGCGTCGTCATTCGGCCAAGTCGTCGGATTTGTGACGTCAGCGGTCATCACGATCGTCGTCATCCCGTTCATGCTTCTTTACATGTTACTTGACGGGAAGCGTCTGCCGGACGCTATCGTCAAACTCTTGCCATCGAGCTATGAGAAAGAGACACGTCACATCTTGCATGACATGCACGAGACGGTGCGAAGCTACGTCAACGCACAGTTACTCGTTGCGTTCTTCGTCGGGATCACGTCGCTCATCGGTCTTTGGATCGTCGGTGTGGATTATGCCATCTTGCTCGCGCTCTTCATGATGGTAACGAACATCATCCCGTACGTCGGACCGTTCTTAGGTGCCGTACCGGCTGTCATCGTGGCGTTCATTCAAGATCCGATCAAAGTCATCTGGGTCATCGTCGTCATCATTATCGTGCAGCAGATTGAATCGAACGTCATCTCACCGCTCATTCAAGGGAAGTCCTTAAAAGTCCACCCGCTCACAATCATCATCGTCTTGCTCGTGGCTGGGAATTTGGCCGGGATCATCGGGATGCTCATCGCCGTACCGTTCTATGCGGTCGCCAAAACAGTTGTCCAAAATATCGTTCGCATCTATAAACTACGTGAGCGCGAACAATATTTAGACAAAGAAGAGACGGAAAGTTCCATTATTACGGATCCAAACTCACCAAATTCATAAGAAGAAGGGTAGAAATGGGGTTTCGCCATTTCTACTTCTTTTTGTCACAAAAAGTTCTTATTTTATTTCAGGAAAATCAAACAGAAGATTATAGTTACCAGATAAGAACTGTTATAATGTACGGTAGAGATTGAAAAAGAAGAGACAACCGTCGGTGGATTTTAGATGAGGGGAAGAGATACATGCATATTGTCGTCGTTGGACTAAATAACAAGACAGCCCCTGTCGCGATTCGGGAGCAGTTCTCGTTTGGGGAGCAAGAAATCGTGGATGCGATGATTGCGCTTCGCGAAGAGAAGAGCATTTTCGAATCGGTTATTTTGTCTACGTGTAACCGGACGGAGCTGTACGTCGTGACAGATCAACTCCATACTGGACGTTATTACACGAAACGTTTCTTGGCGAACTGGTTCAACCTAGAGATGGAGCAGTTCACACCATACTTGTCGATTCGAGAAGGGGAAGAGGCGATTCGCCACTTGTTCCGTGTCACATCGGGCCTCGACTCGATGATCATCGGGGAAACACAAATTTTAGGTCAGGTGAAGACAAGTTTCTTCCGTGCCCAAGAGCATGGAACGACAGGAACGGTCTTCAACAAATTATTCAAAGAAGCGGTCACACTCGCCAAGCGCGCCCATACGGACACGCAAATTGGGGAAATGTCTGTATCGGTCAGCTCGGCTGCCGTGACGCTCGCACAAGAGATGTACCAACAGCTTGACGATAAGCAAGTCGTCGTCGTCGGAGCCGGGGAGACCGGTGAATTGACGACACTCAACTTGTTCGAGGCTGGTGCCAAACAGATTGCCGTCTTCAACCGGACGGAGAGCAAAGCGAAAGCTGTAGCGGATAAGTTCAAAGGTCGTGCCCATTCGATTCGTGAAATCGCATGTGGCCTACTCGATGCGGATATTTTGATCAGTTCGACCGGAGCGAAAGACGCCGTCATCGGATATGACGATGTTGCAGCGGCACAATTGTTGCGCCGTGAACGCCCACTTCTTCTCATTGACATTGCTGTGCCGCGAGATATCGATCCAGCGGTCGCGACACTTCCGGGTGTTCATTTGTTCGATGTCGATGATTTGAATGGAATCGTCAACAAGAATCTCGAAGCTCGTCTCCTCGAGGCCGAGAAGATCGAGATGAAAATCGATGAAGCGATTCAAGAGTTCCAAGCATGGCTCGTCACGCTCGGTGTCGTACCGATCATGAACGAGTTGCGTGCCCGTGCCCTTGATATTCAAGAAGACACGATGACGAGTCTAGAGCGCAAGCTCGACCACTTGTCGGCGCGCGACAAGAAAGTCATCGGGAAGCATATGAAGTCGATCATCAACCAGATGCTTCGTGACCCGATCGACTATATTAAAGACGCAGCGGCACAGCCGGACGCGAACGTTCGGATCGCCCAATTCGTCGAGACGTTCGGACTCGATGTCGAGTTACCAGAACAACCAGTAGACGAAGTGGAAGAAACAGATGCCACTTCTGCGAAAGCACCACTTCGCGCATTGATGCGCTAACAAGATATAAAAGGCGACGTGTGTCGCCTTTTTCTATGAAGGAGAGACTCAACATGCGAAAAATCATCGTCGGCTCACGCCGTTCCCAACTCGCCATGACTCAAACGAAATGGGTTATCGAGCAATTGAAACAAGCCGGAGCACAAAACGAGTTCGAGATTAAAGAAATCGTAACGAAAGGGGACCAAATCGTCGATGTACAATTGTCAAAAGTCGGCGGGAAAGGTCTATTCGTCAAAGAGATTCAACAACAGATGCTCGACGGGGACATCGATTTCGCTGTCCACAGCATGAAAGACGTACCAGCCGAACTTCCGGAAGAGCTCTATATCAGCTGCATGCCGAAACGTGTCGACGCGCGTGACGTTCTTATCTGCGAGAACGGCTACACGTTCGAGACGCTTCCGAAAGGTTCAATTGTCGGAACGAGCTCGCTCCGTCGTGGTGCTCAGATCTTGGCAGCCCGTCCTGACCTTGAGATTCAATGGATCCGTGGAAACATCGATACGCGTCTGAAAAAGTTAGACTCGGAGAACTACAACGCCATCTTGCTCGCGAAAGCCGGGCTCGAACGGATGGGTTGGACGGATCGTGTGGACTTCGAAGCACTTGACCCGGACGTCATGGTACCTGCTGTCGGACAAGGCGTACTCGCGATCGAGAGCCGTAAAGACGATGCAGAAGTAACGGCAGTGCTTCAATTGTTACATGATGATGTGACGGCAAAAGCCGCGACAGCGGAACGGACTTTCTTAAAAGCCATCGAAGGCAGCTGTCACGTCCCAGTCGGCGGTTACGCGACGGTCGAAGGTGACGAAGTGACACTCACGGGCCTCATCGCGTCAGTGGACGGGAAAGAAGTGCTTCGTGTAACGAAAACGTCAACGGACGGGATCGCACTCGGAATGGACGTCGCAGAAGAATTGCTCGGACGTGGCGGGCGTGAAATCCTCGCCTCGGTCAATGAGTGACGTCTGGTACACGGGAACGAAACGAATGACCGCTTCGCAACGGGCGCTGCTCGAGGCGAGCGGTCTTTCCGTTCATCATGTCCCGCTCATTCAGACGAGAGAGACGCACGTCCCACCACCCGTGGAACGATTCGACTGGCTCGTCGTCACGAGTCAAAACGCGGTGCCCGCGCTTCGAAATCTGACGCGTGACGTCAAAGTCGCTGCTGTCGGTGAGAAGACGAAACGGGCGCTTGAAGCGGAAGGATTTACCGTCTCGCTCATGCCGGAGACGTATACGGGTGAGGCACTCTTTGAACAGTTACGCGATGTCGTTTCCGCCGATGAGGTCGTCTTGTTCGCGCGTGGGAATTTGGCGAACACGAAGCACATGACGATGCTCTCTCACGTGCAGGACTGGGTCGTCTACGAGACGATCCCAGTGCCGTTGACACCGGCGCAACAGCAACAACTCGAAACCGTGAAGGCACTGCTCGTCTTGAGCCCGTCGGCCGTCGAGGCGCTCACACCGCACTTATCCCGCTTCACCGGGACGTGGTACGCCATCGGCGAAGTGACCGAACGTGCCGTCCGACAAGTGTCGACATTACCGGTACGAGTGCCAGAATGTTATACTATGGATGCATTAATACAGTGTGTAGGGGAGGATTTTTCATGAACCAGTTTGACCGTCACCGTCGTCTTCGCTCATCGAAGTCGATGCGTGCCCTCGTACGTGAAAATCATGTTCGGAAAGAAGATTTGATTTACCCACTCTTCATCATTGAAGGGACTAACATTAAACGTGAAGTCAGCTCGATGCCTGGCGTCTTTAATTATTCACTTGACCGACTCGAAGAAGAGATCAAAGAAATCGTCGACCTCGGTCTCCAATCCGTGCTCTTGTTCGGCGTGCCGGAACATAAAGACCCGGAAGGCAGTGAAGCGTATCATGACCACGGCATCGTCCAAGAAGCAATCCGTAAAGTGAAAGAGTGGGCGCCACAGCTCACGGTCATCGCCGATACGTGCCTATGTGAATATACGTCTACAGGTCACTGTGGCCTCGTGAAGGACGGTGACGTCGATAACGACGCATCGCTTCCACTTCACGTCCAGACAGCGATCACGCAAGCACAAGCGGGTGCCGATATCATCGCGCCGAGCTCGATGATGGACGGATTCGTCGCAGCCATCCGTGAAGGTCTCGACCAAAACGGATTCAGCCACATCCCAATCATGAGCTATGGCGTAAAATATGCGTCGGCGTATTACGGACCGTTCCGTGACGCTGCCCAATCGGCTCCTGGTGAAGGCGACCGTAAAGGTTATCAGATGGACCCGGCGAACCGTCGTGAGGCGTTCCGCGAGTCACAATCGGACGTCGAACAAGGTGCCGACTTCATGATTGTCAAACCGGCTCTCGCGTTCATGGACATCATCCGTGACATGCGCGACTCACTCGATATGCCAATCGTGGCGTATAACGTGAGCGGAGAGTACGCGATGATCAAAGCCGCGTCACTCAACGATTGGGTCGACGAAGAACGCATCGTCATGGAGACGATGGTCGGATTCAAGCGTGCCGGTGCCGATCTCATCGTCACGTATTTCGCAAAAGACGTCTGTCGCTATTTGGAAGGAGACTACGCATGACATACAACCAAACACGCTCACAAGAAGCGTTCGAACAAGCCCGCCCACTCATGCCAGGCGGTGTCAACAGTCCGGTCCGTGCCTACAAATCGGTCGGTATGACGCCGATTTTCGCCGAACGTGGTGAAGGTTCACGCGTCTATGACATCGACGGCAACGAGTATATCGATTACGTCCTCTCATGGGGACCCCTCATCCTCGGACACCGTGACCCTGTCGTCACGAAAGCGATTCAAGAACAAGCTGAAAAAGGCTGGACGTTCGGAACGCCGACCGAGCTTGAGACGAAGATGGCAGAACTCGTCATCGACCGCGTCCCATCAATCGAGATGGTTCGTATGGTCAACTCGGGTACGGAAGCGACGATGGCGGCACTTCGCCTCGCGCGCGGCTATACAGGGAAGACGAAGATCTTGAAGTTCGAAGGATGCTACCATGGACACGGCGACTCACTTCTCATTAAAGCCGGTTCTGGTGTCGCAACACTCGGTCTCCCGGACTCACCAGGTGTACCGAAAGAGCTCGCGAGCCATACGCTCACCGTTCCTTACAACGACTTGGACGCTGTCCGCGTCGCGTTTGAGAAATACGGTGACGACCTCGCTGGTGTCATCGTCGAACCAGCAGCTGGAAACATGGGCTTCGTGCCACCACAACCAGGATTCCTCGAAGGACTTCGTGAAATCACGGAACAAAATGGCGCGCTTCTCATCTTTGATGAGGTCATGACGGGCTTCCGTGTCGGGTACAACTGTGCACAAGGATACTTCGGTGTCACACCGGACCTCACGTGTCTCGGTAAGGTCATCGGCGGTGGACTTCCGGTCGGCGCTTACGGTGGAAAACGTGAAATCATGGAACAGATCGCACCGCAAGGTCCGATTTATCAAGCGGGTACGCTCTCGGGTAACCCACTCGCGATGATTGCTGGTTACACGACACTCTCGCAACTCAAACCGGAGCACTATGCGGAGTTCGAGCGTAAGGCAGACCGTCTCGCGGAAGGTTTCACGAAAGCTGGTGAGAAATACAACATCCCGCACGACACGAACCGTGCCGGCTCGATGTTTGGTTTCTTCTTCACGAACGAGAAAGTGACGAACTTCGAGAAAGCGAAATCGGCGAACCTCGAGATGTTCCGTTCGTACTATCAGAAGATGGCAGCGCGCGGCGTATTCTTGCCACCGTCACAGTTCGAAGGATTGTTCCTTTCGACGGCGCATACGGATGAGGATATCGAGAAGACGATTGCAGCGGTCGAGGCGACATTCAAGGAGCTTCAAGAAGAGTTTTCACTCTAATCTTGACTGCTGACGTTTCTGTCGCTACAATTATTTAACAGATATGATGAAAAGCATTGATGAGGAGTAGTACGCATCATCCATTCCTTTTTAGAGACGCGACCGCTTGGTGAAAGGTTGCGAGGGATGGACGCGGAAGTCGCCTCGGAGCTGACTTTCTGAATGGAGTAAGAAAGTTCGGTCCATCGACCGTTATTCGATTTTGAGTGCGCCACTTGTTGGCGAACTAAGGTGGTACCGCGGAAGATCACGGCTTCTTTCGTCCTTAGCGTATAGGACGAGAGAAGCCGTTTTTGTGTTCATTAAGATATAGAGGAGGCGCCACACATGGCCCATGAGACAAACGAAATCACCATGCCGACGAAGTACGACCCAAGTGCGACGGAGTCAAAATGGTACGACTACTGGTTAGAAAATGATGTATTTAAAGCAGACGAGGACGATTCGAAACAACCGTACACGATCGTCATCCCACCACCGAACGTTACGGGGAAACTTCACCTCGGTCACGCTTGGGACACGACGCTCCAAGATTTGTTGACGCGCCTCAAGCGCATGCAAGGTTATGACGTGCTCTGGCTCCCAGGGATGGACCACGCCGGCATCGCGACTCAGGCAAAAGTTGAACAAAAACTCCGTGAAGAAGGCGTCATGCGTTACGACCTCGGACGTGAGAAGTTCCTCGAGAAGACGTGGGAATGGAAAGACGAGTACGCGAAGACGATTCGCGACCAATGGTCTAAACTTGGTCTTGGCCTCGACTATTCACGTGAACGCTTCACACTCGACGAAGGGCTCTCAAAAGCCGTTCAAGAAGTATTCGTTCGCTTGTATGAAAAAGGTTTGATCTACCGTGGCGAATATATCGTCAACTGGGACCCGGCTCAAAAGACGGCCGTTTCGGATATCGAAGTTATTTACCAAGAAGTCGAGGGTGCGTTCTATCACATGAAGTATCCACTCGCTGACGGTTCAGGTCACATCGAAATCGCGACAACACGTCCAGAGACGATGCTCGGGGATACGGCGGTTGCCGTCAACCCGAAAGATGAGCGTTACACACACCTCATCGGCAAGACGATCATGCTTCCGGTCATGAACCGTGAGATTCCGATTGTTGCGGACGACTACGTCGACATGGAGTTCGGTACAGGTTGCGTGAAAATCACGCCAGCCCACGACCCGAATGACTTTGAAATTGGAAACCGTCACGAGCTTCCACGTATCCTCGTCATGGACGAAGGCGGGAAGATGAATGAGAACGCTGGCAAGTACGAAGGGCTCGACCGCTTCGAATGCCGCAAGCAACTCGTCAAAGACTTAGAGGCGGACGGCACACTCGTGAAGATTGAGCCGCACACGCACTCGGTCGGTCACTCAGAGCGTTCAGGTGCAGTCATCGAGCCATACCTTTCGAAACAATGGTTCGTTGACATGGAGCCACTCTCAAAAGCGGCACTCGAAGCACAAGGAAACGACGACACGAAAGTCAACTTCGTCCCAGAGCGCTTCGAAGGCACATACCTCCGTTGGATGGAGAACATCCGCGACTGGTGTATCAGCCGTCAACTTTGGTGGGGGCACCGCATCCCGGCTTGGTATCATAACGAGACAGGCGAAGTGTATGTAGGAAAAGAAGCACCGGCGGACAGTGAGAACTGGACACAAGACGAAGACGTCCTCGACACATGGTTCTCGTCAGCGCTTTGGCCGTTCTCAACGATGGGCTGGCCGGACACGGACGCACCGGACTTCAACCGTTACTTCCCGACGAGCGCGCTCGTTACGGGATACGACATCATCTTCTTCTGGGTATCACGCATGATCTTCCAATCACTCGAGTTCACAGGGAAACAACCGTTCAACGATGTCCTCATCCACGGTCTCATCCGTGACTCGGAAGGGCGCAAGATGTCGAAATCACTCGGTAACGGCGTTGACCCGATGGAAGTCATCGACCAGTACGGAGCGGATTCACTCCGTTGGTTCCTCCTCACAGGTTCGACACCAGGGAACGACCTTCGTTTCTATTGGGAGAAGATCGAGTCGACATGGAACTTCTCGAACAAGATTTGGAACGCGAGCCGTTTCGCTCTCATGAACATGGATGGACTCAAAGTGGAAGAGATCGACCTCACGGGCGAGAAGACGCTTGCTGACAAGTGGATCTTGACGCGCTTGAACGACACAATCGACCAAGTGACACGCCTCGTCGACAAGTACGAGTTCGGTGAAGCCGGTCGTTACCTGTACAACTTCATCTGGGAAGAGTTCTGTAACTGGTACATCGAGATGGCGAAACTCACGCTCTATGGTGAGGACGAAGCAGCGAAGCACACGACACGTTCGGTTCTCGCGCATACGCTCGATTCAATCATGCGTCTCATGCACCCGTTCATGCCGTTCTTGACAGAAGAAATTTGGCAGCACTTGCCGCACGAGGGCGATTCAATCGTTCGTGCAAGCTACCCGACGCGTCGTGACGACCTTCATTTCGCAGATTCAGTTCCAGCGTTTGAAGCTGTGATGAACGTCATCCGCTCGGTTCGTAACATCCGTGCCGAAGTGAACGCACCGATGTCAAAACCAATCCAGCTCTTCATCTCGACGAGCGACGATGCGACACAAGGTTACTTGAGCGCGAACGAAATGACGATCGGCAAGTTCACGAACGCGACAGAGCTTGAAATCGGACGTGGCCTCACGGCTCCGGACAAGTCGATGTCCGCGATCATGACAGGTGCAGAGCTCTTCATCCCGCTCGCAGACCTCATCAACTTCGAAGAAGAAATCGCCCGTCTTGAAAAAGAAGTCGCGAAGTATGAGAAAGAAGTCGAGCGCGTACAGAAGAAACTCGGAAACCAAGGCTTCATCGCTAAGGCACCGGCTCACGTCATCGACGAAGAGAAAGCAAAAGAAAAAGACTACCTCGACAAGCGTGACGCAGTCCGCGCCCGTTTGGAAGAGTTGCGTAAGTAAGACATGGACCTTCTTTGGAGATTAATTCTCTGAAGAAGGTTTTTTTGTGTTTTGGTAGAATTTGGAGAGGTAGATGTAGAAAAGGGGATACGAGATGAAGCGAATCGGGTTAATGTGTGTTCTTGTGTTAGGGCTGACTGGATGTACGACATCAGAAGAGAAAAAGGTCGGTACAGATATAGAGAAAATTGAAACGAGTGAGGTGTCCCAAGCACCCACGAGTGAATGGGTGGGCACGCTCATTGAAGACGTACCAAAAGGGACCGAATCGTTGGCAGATGCGGTAGTTCATCAAATCACGCTTCAATATCAAGATGGATCGGAAGGTCACCTTTCCACAAAGGACGTCATCTATGAGGCGACAGTTGGAGACATCGGATTGGTAGCGATGGCTCATCCAAACCAAACGCCTTCTTTCGGTGTCTATCACTATTCACGGGACGGGGAATGGGTCATGCATGGGATGAAGCATTTTGGAATCACTGACGCTTCTGAAAAAAGAAGCCACGGTTTGGTGCTTCCTCAAGATTTGATGTATACGATTGATAGTGAAATCGATGACGTGGAACGACCGGTAAAATTGTGGACGTTCTATGATGAGTCGCAACTGGTCACCATTTTGATGACCGATGCATTCAGTGTAGGCGACGGTGAGCGAATCAATCGTCAGACGGATGGAGTGGAGTATGATCGATTGAATCAGCCGAGCGGCAATGGAATCTACTTCATCAGTCAAGACAAACTAATTCTCGTGACGGGAAACATCTCGGAAGAAGAACTGTTGACACTAGCTGATTCTTTACCGGAACCTTCGTCCGTATCGTTCCCTTTCCGTGATTCAGAATAGAGATTCTTTATGTACAATAAGATTTTGTGTTGGTACTTCGGAGAAAGTAAACATTAGGAATCTTTGTAGAGGGGATATCAGATGAGACGAATTGGGGTAATGTGTGTTCTTGTATTGGGACTAGCGGGGTGTACGACACCTGAAGAGACGAAGTCTGTGGAGACGGGTGAGGTGGAAAAAATAGAGCAAGTGGAAGGAATCGATGAATCACAATTTCCCGACGCAGAAGTGACAGGGACGATGATTGCCGAAGTACCACCAGGGACAGAAAAGGTCTCGGACGCGGTCGTGGCACAAATCACCCTTCAATATGAAGATGGCTCGACAAAACAGTTGTCGAAGGATCACATTTTAACGGAGACGATGGTCGGAGGAATCGGTTTAGTTGCGATGACCGTCCCTGACCGTGAAAACCCGTTTGGCGTATTCATTCATGATGGAAAAAAGGGATGGGCGCAACGCGGGATGCAACGTTTCGGGGTACCCGAGACGTCCAATGCGTCTACGCGTGGATTAGATCTTCCAGTCAAAGAGATGGAAGTCATCAGCTCTGACTATTCGGTGAACGATTGGCCGGTGAAGCTTTGGACGTTATACGATGAGACAAGCCTCATCAGTATCATTGAGACGGACGATTTCACTGAAATCGAAGGGGAGATGTCGGATCGGCCAAAACCATACCTACTGGAGCAATCATACGGGAACGGCTTATATTACTTATCTCAAGGTAAATTGATCATCGTAACAGGAAATATCTCGGAAGAGGAGTTGTTGAAGCTAGCTGATTCTCTACCGGAACCTTCATCAGGATCGTTTCCTTTTCGGGATTCAGAATAATATCAAGGCCCGAGCGTCAAGAGCGACGTTCGGGTCTTGTTTGTACGAGCCACCAGACGATGATTCCAATCCCCAATAGCATCGGGAGTTGAGTATACAGTGGGGTCGTGAAACCGATTCGAAATAGGTGGATGATATACGTGGAATATAGAGCCACACCAATAACCAAGAGAGCGATATAGATGCGTTTCATGCCTCTTCCTCTTCACTCCAAAACGGCACACGGCCAGTTGTGATGTAGTATGAGGACGCGAGAAGTACAGCGATGGCTAAGGCGGTGAATGGTGGTTGAGTCGGTTGACCAATCAATGATAGATAAAGGTCATACACGACATATGATGCTGAAGTGGTGATGAGGATCATCAATGGAATCAGTTTTTGCATTTTGTGTCACTCCATTCTGACTCATTCAGATGTTTCATGTACTGGACGACCGACACGCTCAAGAAAAAGACGGGCATCGCCCAAACGATATTGCTTAAGTATGGGGCTTGCCAAAGTTCGAGTGCGAGTAAACAGGCAAATCCTAATGAGACGAGTGAGGTGAGTAAGCGCATTTATAGGTACCTCCATTTTGTAATACCTTATCTTACGTTTGAAGATTGAAAAATGATTCAAAAAAAACCATCTCGCAAATGCGAAATGGTTCATGTGCCACAAAACGTCTGGTACGGATACGTCCGCGGTGGACCTGCTGATATGTACTCGGACGGTTGGTCGTATTTATAAGGATCACGTAAAATCGTGAGTAGCGCCTCGGCCGGACCAAAGTCGCCTCGTTCTGCTGCTTGAATCGCTTTTTCGACATGATGATTTCGAGGAATGACGGCCGGGTTGTATTGGCGCATGATTCGACTTACGTCCTCGTCTGGTAGACCTTGTTCGCTTAGGCGTTTTTGCCAAGCATCGATCCATGCCTTCCCATCTTCCTGAGTTGCGAATGAAAGCGAATCGATTTCACCTAGCGTCAACGAGCGGAACGTATTTGTATAATCTGCCTCTGTCTCCATCATCAAGCGGAGCAATTCATCCGTGAGTGCATCGTCACCGTCTTTTCGGACGTATATGCCGATCTTATGCGCGAGTCCGGTAAAGTAGGCTTCTTTATACAACTCCGTATAGCGGGTGAGCTGTTTGTTTGCCACATCGACTGCTTCTTCTTTCGTCTCACCAAGAAGCGGCAGCAATGTCTCTGCGAGTCGGGCAAGGTTCCAAGACCCGATGTACGGTTGATTTCCGTAGGCGTATCGTCCTTCCCGGTCAATCGAACTGAAGACCGTCTCCGGATGATACGTATCCATGAATGCGCACGGTCCGTAATCGAGACCTTCTCCACTGATGAACATATTGTCCGTATTCATCACCCCGTGAATGAACCCGATGAGTTGCCAGTTAGCGATGAGTCTCGCCTGTCTTTCGACGACGCGTCCGAGAAACTGTTCGTAGCGATCGGGTGCATCAATCAAGTCTGGGTCGTGACGTTTGATCGCAAATTCCACGAGCGCGATGACGTCATCGATGGAGCCGGCACCTGCCGCGAATTGGAACGTTCCGACACGCAAATGACTAGAGGCGACCCGGGTCAGGATAGCTCCGTGCTTTGGACCCTGACGCATGATGGCTTCTCCAGTCTGAATGACAGCGAGTGCACGGTTCGTCGGGATGCCGAGAGCATGCATCGCCTCACTGATGATAAATTCCCGTACCATCGGCCCGAGTGCGGCTCGTCCGTCGCCACCTCTAGAGTACTCCGTCGGTCCGGAACCTTTGAGCTGTACATCGACACGTTTCCCGTTCGGGGTCACGTGTTCCCCTAGCATGAGGGCCCTTCCGTCCCCGAGCATCGTCAAGTTGCCGAATTGATGTCCGGCGTAGGCTTGCGAGAACGACGTCTCGGTTTGACGATTGCCGGCAAGTAAATCGATGTTTTGTTTGACGCTTTGTGCATCAAGCCCGAGTGAAGCGGCTAATGTATCGTTAAACAAGACGAGTGTCGGATTGTCGACCGGATGGATGGGTCCACGGTCGTAAAAGATGTCACGTAATTCGAGGTACGTCGCCTCGAAGTTCCAGTCAGTTGTCATGGCGCATGCCTCCTTCTTCGCTTCGAGTATAGCACAGACTGTTTTCCATAACGGCTGTCGTGAATTTTGATAAGATGAAACAGAAGTGTAAACAGTAGGAGTGTGGAAGATGAAGACGAGACAAGATGTATTCGATTGGTTGAGTGGACAGCTTCGCTTCGGGATCAAACCGGGTCTTGAGCGGATGAACTGGATGATTGAGCAGTTAGGATTAGAAGAACGTCCATCCATTCATGTGGCAGGGACGAACGGAAAAGGGTCGACCGTTGCATTTTTACGGACGATGGCGATGGAGAATGGATTATCCGTCGGAACGTTCACGTCGCCTTATATCATTCAGTTCGAGGAACGAATCATGTTGAACGGGGAACCGATTCAAGAAGACGCGCTCGTCGACGTGGCGAATCGTGTCAAAGCGTGTGCGGACACGGCACCGGAGACACTGACGGAATTTGAGCTCTTGACGATGATGGCCTGGTGCTATTTTGATGACACACGTCCTGATGTGATCATTTGGGAAGTCGGTCTCGGGGGACGACTGGACTCGACGAACGTGTTGACACATCCACTCGCGACCATCGTGACGTCGATCGGACATGATCATCAAGGAATACTCGGCGATACGCTTGAAGAGATTGCGATGGAGAAGTACGGCATCATGAAGAGTGGCGTGCCGATGTTCCATAGTGTCGGTGAAGAGAAGTTGATTGAACTGTTGCTTCAAACAGGAGAAGACGTAGGCGCTTCGATTCATGATGTACGAACACTTGTGAAAGAGATCGAGGACGGGGCTGGGACTGTCGTTACATATGAGGGTATGCCACCTGTCGTGCTCGGGTTGACGGGTCATCATCAAGCTTATAACGGGGCATGTGCCGTCGCCGTAGCGCGTCATCTCGGGTGGGAAGAAGAGGCGATTCGGTCGGGTCTTGAGCGGGCACAACATCCGGGGCGATATGAACTCGTCTCCAAACGACCACGGGTGATCTTGGATGGGGCGCATAATCAGGAAGGCATCGAGGCGTTGGTCCTTCAAGCCAAACAAGAGACAGATGTGACCGTGCTGACAGCGATTTTAGCAGATAAAGACCGCAATACGATGATTCACGCACTAAAAGCAATTGGCGACGTGTACGAGACGACGTTTGATTTCCCACGTGCGAGAACGAGAGAGCAGCTTGTAAAAGATGGAGCACGCTTCGTCGAGTGGCAGGAGTGGCTTGATGATTGGATGGAAGCACCGGCGAGCGAGACGTTGATTGTGACCGGGTCTCTGTATTTCATTAGTGACGTGAGACGTTTCTTAAGCTAAAACATTTACCTGATATCGAAGAAACAGATGTATATTTTTTCAAGTGGGTGGGATAATTAGTAGTGAAGACTAAAAATAGGGAGGACTATACATTGCGTAAATTTATGCATGTTGCCATTATCTTCATCTTACTAATTTCGTTCGTCCCTCAAGAACATTCTGTAGAGGCAAAAGATTCACCTAAATATAAAGTACTCTTCCTAAGAGACGCTTATTCAGCAAGCAATATCGTAACTCAAAACGCATTCAATACAGCAGTCGAAAATTACAAAAAAACGTTAGCGGCCGGACAAAATACGCTAGCGAACTTAGAGATTGAATTTATGACAATCAAACAATTTAATGCGGCGCGTTTTCCGATGGATGGAGCTTATGATGCCATTGTATTGGCCAGTAGTCCTCTCGGAGATCAACAAAAATACCAAGATAATTTGAAGGAAGTAAATAGTCTAAAAGGCAAAGATAAGAATAGTCGTTCAACGGCTCACAATACCACATTGGTTTTTAACGACTTAACTGATTTGAAGCTTAGCGAAATAACTGACTTTTATGTAAAGACCGGGTTACCTGTCTTTCTTCATAATGATGTATCGTTCGGTGGAGAACATGTGAAGCAATTGACCACATTTAAAGAGTACGCGAACGTAAAACAATTCGAAACGGATCAAGCGCTGGTTCAGGAATTATCAAACCAACCGAGTATCCGTCCGTTGTTATCCAATGTCGAAGTGGCCTACAATCAAAAACCGCTTGTGAATCAAACGATTGAGATTAAGAATGATGTGCGTCAACCGCTTCAATTCAACTATCAATTAGTCGCTCCCCCAACATCGAGTACAATCGTTGAGTTGTATATTGATTTTAATCACAATGATCGTTTTGAAGCTGAAGATAAGGTGAGAGAAGTGGTCGCAAGCTCAACAGGGCAGCTTGAATTTTCATTATCTCGACCGACGTATACCGGACCGAAAAATTGGATGATTGTCGCCAAAGACACGGTGACGGGACGTAAAGATTATAAAAAAGGAACGTTCCTTTATGTCGACAAAAAGGTCGAAGCTAATATTTTGCAGTTGACCGCAGGAACAGCGACTAAAGGTAAGATTTCTGACTATTTGTCTAGTATGCTGAAGGATAGCAATGGACAGTATCAATTTACATTGAACAATGGAACGACGAGTGATTTTCAAAAAGGCGTATTCAATCAGCAATTGAATGCGAACGAGTATGACATGTTGATTTTTGGCTTCGAGGACTCGTACAACAACAATGGAAGTATGAACGTCGCGGCAACGTCTAAAGTCAAAACGTTTTCTGAAACGGGTCAAGGCGTCATGTTGACGCATGATACCATTTATCGTTCTGGTGGTGGGAATTCGGCCACTTCGGAATGGGAGCGTCAATTTGTGAATTCAGATCCGGCTAAAAATATTTCTGGCCAAAAGATTTACACGAACATAGGCTATCAAGCCCCACAATTAACAAGAGTGATTGAAAAGGTACAGGATGGTATTTTTACATCTTACCCATATGCATTGAACGATGCGCCTAAGAGCATCTCTCAGACGCATAACCAATATTTCACGCTCGATTTAAACGATCCTGAAGTTACGCCTTGGTATAACTTGTCTTCGGATAATTCGAGTAAGGATCGATCATACGGAGATGCCAACAACCATTACTATACGTACACAAAAAACAACTTCACCTATTCGGGAGCGGGCCACACCAATCAGTTTTCGGTTGAAGATGAGAAAAAAATCTTTATTAACACGATGTATCGTGCTTTTATCGGTGCCAACCATAAACCGTATAACGTCATCGAGTCTGTCAGCGATTCGATCAACTCCTATACCTCTTCCGACATAAAAGCGGGAGCAATGGAAGTGACGGCGGGACAAGATATTAAATTGATGTGGCGCCCGAGTGACTACGATTTCCAAGATTTATTCTTAAAATCGACCATCACGTATAATGGGAAGTCGTTCGCATTTGAAGACTTACGGAACTACGAAGTAAAAGAATTTACGATTCCTGCGGCAGATGTTGTCGCGGACCGACCGATTGAAGTGAAAATTGAGACATCTGATCAACGGAATGCGAAAGTGATTGATACGTTTACGATTGACGTGAAGCGTGCAGAGAACGTGTCGGACTTGATTCAAGTATCCCGTTCGATTGATCCGTCGACAATCAATTTGTATGAAACGGGAACGATTAAATACCAGGTTCAATACCCAGAACAATTTGATCGATCAAAGGATCAAAAAGGCGACAAATTCTTAAGGATTGATTCGACGACTTTCAAGGAAAAATTTCCGAAGCAACTTGAAGTCGTAGCGATTCGAGATACGAATGGAAAGGAATATCCAATCTCGAGCTCAAATGAAATCAATCTAGAGTTACATCCGAATTTGTATTACGAACGTAAAGGGAATACCAACATCCTTCTACCAGAGGAGAGTGGTGATCGAACGATTCAGTTTGAAGTAGTCGTTCGAGCCATTGAGTCATCGTCTTCGCTCATTCAACTGAAAAAAGAAGATAATCAGTTGTCGACTCTGATTGAATATGCGAAGAAGCAAGATCATATTTTAGACAAGCACAACGAATGGGATAAGGAACAAACAATCCAATCCTCGTTTTCGGACTTACTAATCAACATCGGAGCTCCTTACGCATACGGGGCGACGATACCGGACGTCACACTCCAAATTGGTGCACAACAAGTGATAAGCCCAACAATCACTGATTCAAAAGGAGGGACTTATTCGAGCCCGAAATGGAGAAGTTTGAAATGGGAGATCGTTGATGCGAATGGAATTGCCAAATTATCTTCTCAAGGAAATAATGCGACTGTGACCGGTCTGAAGACAGGGAATGCGACGATACGATTGACGATTGACCCAGGAGATGGAAAACCGCTCATAGTTGCGAAGTCGAACCTGAAGGTCATCAGTCCTCCAGAACAACTCACGATTCAATCAAAAGAGCTGTATGTCGGTCAAACGACTACCGTCACACCAAACGTTATGCCGGTGACGGCACAATACAAATCGATTCGTTATGTCGTCGAGTCAGGTGAAAGTGTACGTTTTGAACAAGAAGGAAATAGTCTAAAAATCATCGGACTAAAACCAGGTATGACCAAGTTCAAAGCCACTGTCGAAGTCGGTGATTTCTTCGGCGGGGTGACGATTTCTCCACCGAGTACCATTTTTACTGTCAACGTCATTGCGCCGTCCTTGAGTCAGACGCCGAGCCAAATCGACTTATGGGTGTGGGATAGTCTGGACGAAGAAAAACAAGTGAATGAAGTCGCGACGATTCAAGTAACCTCGTCACCGATCGTATCCATTCCATTTAAACAAGTCAGTACGGTCCCGCCTGCATTGACAGTGACGCAAAGCGCGACAGGGTATCAATTACGAGCCAATCATGGATATGAGAACAATGGTGTAGTGACGGATATCCCGTTACAAACGATGTTTGATGACGATGTGTTACGTAACATTCGTTCCAATCTTTCAATCGTTCGTGTGAATGAATACCCGAACCAACTCATGTCAAAAGACATGACCATCAATATCGGTGAAGGGAAGTCACCACGCTCACCGCTCCTTGAGTACTGGCCTACGACCTCAACGTGGCGTGACTATCGAATGGAGATTGTATCTGGTGAAGAGTACGTTCAAGTTAGTGCTTCAGGAAAAGAGTTGATTCCAGTAAAACCAGGAGTGGCCAAAGTAGAGGTGTACACGACTCTCCCGGCAGGAAAGTCGTTCGAAGCAGTCAAAGACACCTTTTATGTTCGCATCATCCAAACGGACGCAGCAGGACAGGATGATGACCGTTATTAAGTGAATGACAGAAAGTTGGCGAATGCATGAATCGCAAGCGTATCTTAATTGGAATCATCGGAGTGGTTCTCGTTTGTGGGTTGGGCGGACTCCTTTATTGGAGTCAATCCCAGCCGGAGATCTCACAATTGTCTGGTGATTCCTTATTAAAAGAACTAAATCAACGCTCTTCCGTTATGGAAGAGGAGTTGACTGATTTACAAACGCGGGAAGAATGGGATGCAGTCCGACTCGTCCTACAAGATCAGAAAGTATCGCCTACATCCGAACAGTTTGCAACAGCAGTAACCATTGCTCCGTTAGATGTGGTTGAAGCTTATTTTCAACAAGAACTTGATCCGTTTGAAGAAGTGAATGGAATGCCGATCATGACTCCGTTGTTTAGCGAAAACGGAAGTCGTGAGCAATGGGAGTTGGCTATGCGTTATGTCGAGGATGAACGAATGCTTGGAATCGCCGTCGACTCGTTAAATCTCGAGGCTGTCACGCAACTTCTTGAAGAAGGATATACAATCGTCGATACCGATACCATTCTAATGCAGCCGGTGCGCCATAACCAAGTCGAGTTGACGCAGCTGCTTCTCGACAACGGTGCGCAATGGACGAAAGAGTTGGAACAGACGGCTAAAGACTACAATTCGGACCTCATTCTAAAAATGGGGAACTAAAAAATCGGCTTCTTCTCGAGATGAGAGGAAGCCGATTTTTTGAGCTCATTTCAATTGAACTGGATGACTGACGAAGAATTGAAGCTGATTCGTGACCGGTAATGTGTCGAGTTGGTTGAACACGGAATCGTTATAGGTCAGTTTTAAGCGGGACTTTTCGGCCTCGTGAGCTGGGACTTGACGGTCGAAGTTCTCAGTTGGGCTTACGCCATTCCCACCGTTAAACGTTCCACGGAAGACGTTCACTTCTAGTGGTCCTTTACTATAAAGTCCTCCATTGACTTCAAGAATCGAGCCAACCGCATAGACGTATGTCGGGGCGTTAGAATCGCTATACATAAATGCCTGGAGCGTTGTCGGCGTATCATCAAATTCGTTGATTCGGTTCAATAGTATCTGTCCTTTTGACAGGAGAATA
The DNA here is from genome assembly GCF_050269125.1 of Exiguobacterium sp. NPDC077395. Classification (NCBI taxonomy): domain Bacteria; kingdom Bacillati; phylum Bacillota; class Bacilli; order Caryophanales; genus Exiguobacterium; species Exiguobacterium sp. NPDC077395. The sequence goes on along the minus strand of NZ_JBNNHU010000001.1, from coordinate 1,807,715 downwards.
AGGGAGTTCCCTTTCTCCGCATCAATCGGGAGGATATTTGCTCGATCGATAAATGTATTTCCGAGCGTATAAACGGTTGAGCTGAACGAAACGTTCCCTTTGATGGTCAAGTCACCACGTACAATCAGCGGTCTCGCAATTGTCAGTTTGTCGAGCGATTCGATTACGACATCTCCATTGAAGAGGAGCGGGGCATTCGATTCGGTGATGGACTCGGTGACATACATGGCGCGATCAGAAATGGGAGCAGGTAATGTCACGATAGTCGGGTTGACCAATGCGTTATAGGCACTTGCTTGTAAATATGGTGTTGGACGTTCAACGATAGACGAACCATCTTCAGATAAAACCCGTTCGAGCTCGAACACTTCATCAGTCGAAACAATCCATCCTTCCTCAAAAATCTTAGATTCGACGTTACTCGTATAGGTGAGCGGTGTGTCGAGACGACGGTTTAAATATTCAATGATGGAATAGTTGTACTGAAATGGCGAGAAGCTACTCGGTGAGATACCTGCATCGGCCATTTCTCCAGCTTGTTCATCTCCAGCAGTGAAATAGTTTTCTTGTTCACAGCTAGCACACGTTGCCACTTCTGATAAATCGATTCGCCCATCTAGATGTAGGCGAGTCGAGTTCAGGTTATTGATTGTCCTTTTTTCGCCATCTAATTGAAAGTTCGCTTTACGCACAAACGAAAGTTGCCCATTCGAGTAAATGTTTCCTTTTATAGTTGGCATACCGTTCAGATCTAACTGTGTGTCAGACCCGAGGACGTAGTACAGGAAGGATGGGAGTGCCGTCAAATACAGGTCTTGTGTATATTCGACCGAAAGCTCAGGCTGTTCCGGATTCACTTGTCGAGACGCCGTGACGTTCACTTGCAGGATGGTAGTGAATGGTGCTGTCTGCACGGCGGTATCGGTTGCATCTCGCTTCAGTTCAATCGAGTAGCGAACCTCACTATCTGTCGTCAAATTGGTGAATGGTTCATCGTCGACAATGAGAGATTGTATTTTGCTTTGGAAAGCTGTTTCGGACTCCATATGAGCCGGTACCTCCATGTCACCATGAAGCGGGAACTGGGTCCGAACTCCATCGGCAATCAATCGAAGCGCACTTTTCGCATCTTCATTCAGTTGTGTGTCTTCCGTCCGGATGACTGTTAGTTTGTTCGTCGCCAGGTTGACTTGCATAGCAGCAAGTGACAAAACAGCTAGAGCTGCCATCGTTACGAGCACAAGCACGAGGACGTAACCGTCTTCACGTTTTCGCATCAAGATACCTCCTTTCCTTAAAATGGGATTGAACTTTCGAACGTGGTCACCGAATCCGGGTCATTCGTCTGACTCAAGTCCATCTCGATTTCAATCAACCCTCCAGTCATATAGGTCGGGCGTCTTGAGTCAAAGATAGGGTCCTTCAATTCAATGGTCATCCGTTCCACAATGATCTGTGGATTAGATGGAGTGAACGAATCGGACGACAGGACCAACTCCGTCGGAACGTATCCCGCCTCCCGATAAATCATTCCGGCATCTGAGATATCAGGTGTGGACAACCGATAAAATTGGAATGTCCCGTTGACTTCCGTCACCGCGTCAAATTCAGTTCGGTTCACGTCAGAGAGAACGGATGCAATCAAATAGTCCGCCTCACTTCGAAGTTCACTCGTTTCGTTCGTCATCTGAAAACCGAGCGTTCCCGTGATGAATGCCGTGATGATGACCCCGCTTAAAATTGAGGCGACGACGACCGTGACGAGCAACTCGACGAGCGTGAAGCCATCTTCACGCTTAGTTTGATCAGTTAGTCGTTGGTACAGCTGTCTCAGGGAACGGTTCTCGTAACGTCGCATTCGAAATGACTCCTTTCAAGGTGACGGGTGTTTGTAACCGGTCCGTCGAGACCGAGATTTCGACCTCGATGGTGTGTCCCGGTACTGTAGATAAGGATTGAATCGTCGCAACATACGTATCTCCATGGATTCGTGTGTCTTCACAAAAATCGCACGTTCCGTCCCTATTCAACAATTGACGCAACTCGAGCGGTTGCTCGATTGTCGCGGCGCGGCGGTTCAATGTATGTAACGTATTTTGTGCCACTTGGTTGGCAATCGTCTGATTGAGACTATCGTGGGTCGTCTTCAGACTTTGAGTGAAAATGGTAAGTAACGAAAATGAGACAATCGAGAGAACGACGATGGAGACGAGTACTTCGACGAGCGTGAAACCTTTTTCGGAATCTGACAAGACATTGACCTCCTATTCAAAAAAGTGAAACAATCGGAAAATAACGTATGAAATACTGAATAAAATGTTATTTTTTGTACAATACATATTATACTAAAGTTATACACTGAACGGATACATAGAATAGAAGACATATGAAACATAGGGGGATTTTTACATGAAGCGGTATGGGATGCATCTTTTCATTCTGATCGGACTCGTCATGCTTGTGACGCTACCGACCATCGGACTCGTCAATTACTTAGATGCGTCCGCTGAGTCAAGTACTACATATACAGAAACAACAGTCGCGGGCGTCGATGTTTCCGGGATGACGAAGGAAGAGGCTGACGTTCGTCTTGATAATGCCATCAAAGATTTCAACACGATGTCATTTTCGGTCAATCTGATGGACGGGACCGTCATTGAAATCGGAAAAGAAGTCGTGACGTTCGACGTACCGAACACGCTCGATGCCATCACGGATGAGGGCGAATACCCAATGTTGACCGCAATCGACGAGTCAAAAGTCGAACCCTATCTCGATGGTCAACCCGTGACGATGACGATGATTGCCCCGGCATTGATGGAAGCGGCATCGATGCTTGAGTCAACGGTCGCATTGGAACAAGTCGCGGCAGAGAGTGAAGTCGTTGCTTCATTTACCGTGAGCCCGACTCCGGCGATGCAGTCCACGCTCGATCGAATGAACGGATTCGAGATGGCAGCAGGTGATATCTTTAGTCTCAAATCGTTCGGGGAAGACTTTGAGGCGCTCACGACGCTCGGCTCTTCGTTTTATCGAATGTTTGCTGCCACACCGTTCGCCATTCTTGAACGTGTGCCGCATGAGACGCTTCCGTCTGGTGTCGAACTCGGATATGACACGAAAGTGGACGCCCGCTCGAATTTTGCGGTGCAAAACCGTGAGAAGTCATCATACGCCATTCTCGTTTTAAATGAAGGGAATGCGGTGACCGTCCAATTACTTGGTCAACCGTTTGAATCGGCTTACGAGGCGCGAGTGGAAGAAGTGACTTCGGTTCCTTATCAAAAAGTCGTCCGTTTCTCTTCATCACTTCCATCAGGCAGCTCATCGGTCACACAATCTGGACAATCTGGCCAGTCAGGTAAGTTGTACCGTATCAAAGTGACGGAAGAAGGAGAAACGATGGAGTTGCTCGGTTTTGATTTTTATGCCCCGACACCGGAAATCGTGACGAAGAGCTCGGTACCACTTCCGCCACCTGAACCGGTCGAACCGGTCATTCCAACATTCCCGGATGAAGAGGTGGAAGAAGACCCGACTTTTGACGATGAAGTAGATGACAACTTTGAAGAACCGCCCGTATTTGAAGAAGACCCTGCAGATCAGGAGGCAGTCGGATGATTGGTTATATGATTTTACTTGGTTTTTGGGTATTGGCCACATTGACGTTGTTCGCCTTGTCTGTCCCATCGATGAAAAAACGTGAGACGAAACTACTCATCAGTGTATGGACAGCACTTCTTTCAGCAGGAATTTACTACATGGTGACGGAGTCGTTGACGCAGACCTGGTGGGCGTGGTTCATACTCGTTGTCGTATTGATTGGTGGAGTGACGGCTAGTACTTTCGTCGAAGAGAGGGAAGTCGAGCAAGAGGAGGCTCCTCAAAGGATGGTGAAGTAACGTGAGACGAACGAAACGAAGACTCGGCGAGATGCTCATCGAGGCGGGACTCATTACGACGAGTCAGCTCGATGAGGCGCTCGAACAAAAACGCCCCGGTGAAAAACTGGGAGATACACTCATTCGGTTGAACCACATTACCGAAACGCAATTGATTCAAATGATCCATGAACAACTACGTGTGCCGATTATCGAGCTGTATGCACAGGATATCAACGTGACCGTCACAAAGCTCGTGCCGAAAGCATTGGCACAAAAACATGACGTCATGCCATATCAGTTAATCGGAAACACGCTTCATATCGCGACGGCCGACCCGCTCGATTTGATTGCGATCGATGACGTCCGTCTGCAGACTGGGATGAATATCGAGATTGGCATTTCGACACGTGAACAAATTCGGAAGACGATCAGTCGTTATTATGAGATGGATCATTCGCTCGTCGAGATTTTAAAAGAAGATGCCCCGGAGATGGATCGACAAGAAACGATGAATCGCGACGATGCCCCAATCATTCGCCTCGTGAACCAAATCTTCTTGAGTGCAATCGATCAACGAGCATCGGATATCCATTTCGACCCGCACGAGAAACAACTTCATGTCCGCTTTCGGATTGACGGAGATTTACGTACGGAAACGATTTATCCGAAGAAAATTCAAAGTGTCATGCTGACACGCCTCAAAGTCATGAGTAACCTCGACATCACGGAAAGTCGTCTTCCGCAAGATGGACGGATCAAGTATACGTTACGCAATCGCGCCTATGACTTCCGTGTGTCGACGCTCCCGACAATGTATGGGGAGAAGATTGTCATTCGAGTGCTCGACTCGTCGCAAGGGCTGACGGATTTGACGAAACTAGGGTTCGGGGAACGAAACGAGGAAGCATATCGCGAGATGCTCAAACGTCCGAACGGCATTATTCTCATCACCGGTCCGACCGGTTCAGGGAAGTCGTCGACTCTCTATGCCTCATTAGTAGAGTTGAATGACGAGACGAAAAACATCATCACGGTAGAAGACCCGGTCGAGTATCAGCTCGATGGCATCAACCAAGTCCAGGTCAACTCGAAAGTCGGCTTGACGTTCGCTTCCGGTCTCCGTTCAATTTTGCGTCAAGACCCGAACATCGTCATGGTCGGGGAAATTCGTGATACCGAAACAGCTGAGATTGCCATTCGAGCTTCACTTACAGGACACCTCGTCCTATCGACACTACATACAAACTCGGCCATCAGTTCCATCACCCGTCTCATCGATATGGGGGTTGAGCCGTTCCTCGTCGCCGCTTCGACGACCGGACTCGTCGCGCAACGTCTCGTACGTCGCGTCTGTCGCGACTGTGGTCAGGCAGAACCGGTCTCGAAAAGTGAGCAGCGCTTATTTGAAGCAGAAGGCATTCACATCGACCGAATTGTTCGTGGGAAAGGATGTTCTTCATGCAACTCGACAGGATACCGAGGGCGTCTTGCCATCCATGAAGTGATTCCAATCAACGAAGGGTTACGACGGATGATCATGAACCAGGCGACCGAGTCCGAGATGGTGGAATTTGCGAAGTCACAAGGCGCGACGTTCTTATTGGCTGATGGGCTAGAAAAAGTCGCCGCCGGATTGACGACGACTGAAGAAATATTACGAACGGTCATTACGGAGAGTGCTTATGATTAATCAATCGATTGAAGTCATCTTGACGAATGCGGTCGAGCGACGCGCCTCAGACATTCATTTGACGGCAGGTTCGCCACCGATCATCCGGGTGGATGGAAGTCTGATCACGATGGGTGAGGAGAAAGTGCTGCCTCATCATCTTGAAGGGTTTTTAAAAGAAATTATGACGGATGATATGCGTGAACGTCTCGAACATGAGCGTGATCTCGACTTCTCGTTCGGGGTGCCGCGTGTCTCACGCTTCCGTGTCAACGCCTACTATCAACGGGGAACGATTGCGATCGCATTCCGTTCGATTTCCGGGGAAATCCCGACATTAAATGAACTCAACTTGCCGACGGTGTTGAAGCGATTGATTGAGAAGCCACATGGTCTCATCCTCGTGACAGGGCCGACCGGTTCTGGGAAATCGACGACACTTGCGGCGATGATTCATGAGATCAATCGGACGCAACGAAAGCGGATCATCACGTTAGAAGATCCGATCGAGTATTTGCATTCACATGATCAAAGCATCGTCGACCAACGCGAAATTGGTTCGGACGTCATGAAGTTCGTGAGCGGTCTAAGAGCCGCTTTACGACAAGATCCGGACGTCATTTTGCTCGGAGAGATGCGTGACTTAGAAACGATTTCGACGGCGATGACAGCAGCCGAGACGGGGCACCTCGTCATGGCGACGCTCCACACGTCGAGTGCGATGTCGACCGTGAGCCGGATCATCGATGCGTTTCCGGCGGAGCAGCAAGACCAAATCCGGACGCAGCTCGCGAACGTCTTGCTCGGCGTCGTCAGTCAACGATTGTTCCCACGGATTGATGTGCCGAAAGGTCGTGTCGCCGCCATGGAGATCATGTTAGGAAACCCGGCTGTCGCCAACTTGATTCGAAATGAAAAAGAGTTCCAGCTTCCGACCGTCATCCAGACGAGTCGCCAGCATGGCATGCAGTCGATGGATGCTGCGATTGAACAGCTCGTACGGCAAGGGATCATCAATCCGAACGCCGTCCCGACAGAAGAGATGAGGTGATGACTGATGGCGATATTTCAGTATGAAGGAAAGCTCCTGAATGGAAAGCGTAAGAAGGGTCGCATCACGGCCGTCTCGCTTCGGGAGGCAAAAGATAAGTTACGCCAAGAATCGATTCTCGTGACAGACTTGTCCGAACTCGAGTCGACCGGCTTAAACAAAGAGGTCAATATCCTACCGGAACGCGTCAAAATCGAACATCTGATCATGTATGTCAGGCAGTTCGCGACGCTCATCCGGGCGGGGGTGCCGATCGTCCGCGCGACGTCCATCTTGCGGGTACAGACCGAGTCGAAAGTATTGAAGAAGACGCTCAGTCAAGTCGAGGACGAATTAAAGGAAGGGATTGCCTATTCTGAGGCGATTAAGAAGCATCCACGCGTCTTTTCGAACTTCTTCAGTTCGATGGCACTTGCCGGAGAGACGAGCGGGAACTTGGAAGAGGCGCTCGACCAGATCGGGCTCCAACTTCAGAAACAGTATGATGTGAAGCGGAAAGTCATCTCTGCCCTTACGTATCCGTTGGTCGTTTCGATTGTTGCCATCGGCGTAGTCGCATTCTTGATGGTGAACGTCGTTCCGACGTTCGCAAGCATATTTGGTCAACTCGGTGGTGAGCTTCCGCTCATCACGAGAATCGTCGTCGCCGTCTCAGACTTTATCGCGGCGTTCTGGTGGCTCTTACTCGCCATCGCCATTCTCGGGGTGCTTGTGTTCACCTGGATGTTGAAGCGGGACCGGGAACGATTCATCATTGACCGCTTGCTTCTGAAGATGCCGATTTTTGGGTCGATCGTGACGAAATCGCAAATCGCGCTACTGACACGAAGTTTAGCCGTTCTCTTACAGGCTGCTGTTCCGATTTTAACGGCAATCGAGATCACAGAACGTATCGTGTCGAACCGCGTCATCCGAAAAGGATTGACGGAAGCGCGAGAAATGATGGCGCAAGGGATTCCGCTCCATGAGCCACTCATGCGCAACTCGAACTTCCCGCCGCTCATGACGCAAATGATTGCAGTCGGGGAAGAGAGTGGAGATTTAGATTCGATGTTGAACGAAGTCGCCGAGTTTTATGAGACGGAAGTCGAGACGACGACGGATCGACTCAAGTCGATCATCGAGCCACTTCTCATCGTTGTCCTAGCGAGTGTCGTTGGGGTGATCGTCATCTCGATCGTCGTTCCGATGTTCCAAATCTATGGAGATATTCAAAATCAATAATCGAAATATGCAGAGTTTTGAAAATATACCTTTTCAATACTTTATTTAGAAGGTATAGTAAAATTGTTCTACTTCTAGTTTAGGTATTTTGTAATAAATCTAGCTTACATGCAGCACAACACACAAAAAGGGGAGAATGAATCATGGTAGAGAAATTGAAAATGATTTGGCAAGATGCCAAACAGTTAAAAGATGAGCGTGGACTCACACTCGTCGAGTTGCTCGTCGTCGTTGTTATTTTAGGAATTATCGCAGCCATCGCGGTTGTTGCAATTGGTGGGATTATCGAGAACTCGAAGAAAGATGCAATGGTTGCCGATGCGAAGCAAATGGTCAGTGCGGCGAAGTTATATACTGCGTCGAACCCTGTTAGTGCAAATACTACGATGAAATTTACAGGAACTGTTGCTACAGGAGAGGCTGATGGTTCGACTTATGTCGATAACTTAAAAGATCCGTTCGGCGCAAATTATTCAACTGCAAATGTAATTATTAAACCAAGTGGAAATAAATATACTTATGAAGTTCAGTTAGTAGGTTCTAAAGCTATTGGTCAAGCTACGCCTGTTACTGAAGGTTCATTGAGCAAAGAATCAATTAAGGAAAAAACTACAAACTAGTATCTCCTCCGGCTGGCGCTGGGCACTCGCTCAGCCTAGCCGGTTTTCTGTTTTTGGCATATACTGACAAAAGGAGGATCCTCCCTTGATTGAATTGATTGGATTCTTATATAGCATCGTCCTCGGGGCGGTCATCACATCGTTCACCAACGTCGTCGGGCTCCGCGTGCCACGCAAACAATCGATCGTGACACCGCGCTCACATTGTCCGTCTTGCGGTCACGAATTGTCACCGTGGGAACTCATCCCGATCTTCGGTTATCTCGCCCTCAGAGGAAGATGTCGTGGATGTGGCGAGCGGATCGCGCCGACGTATCCGATCTTTGAATTGCTCGGAGCCATCGGATATGGCTATAGCTATACGCTTTACGGATTTAGCATGACGACGCTCCTCGCGTTTGCCTTCTTATCGACGTTGTTGGCGCTCGCCGTATCTGATCTATCAACGATGCTCGTACCGAACGTCATCTTGCGTATCACGGCACCGATCTTACTCGTCCTTACCTATGTGGCAGGGGCCACGTGGTGGTCACCGCTTGCTGGGGCGCTCCTCGGATTTTCTCTTTTAGCGACTGTCTTTTTCGTCTCAAAAGGGGGACTTGGGGCAGGGGACGTCAAATTGTTTACTATGATCGGTCTCGTGCTCGGTCCTCGTGATGTACTCGTCGCTTTGTTCTTGTCGAGCTTGATTGGAGCCGTGGTTGGGATGGGATTGATCGCTTCGAAAAAAATTGGACGAAAACAACCGATTCCGTTCGTTCCATCGATCGCGCTCGGGACGATGTTGACGTTTTGGTTTAGTGAAAGCTTTTTTGATTGGTATTTTGAGTTGATGTAGGGGGAAAACGATCATGAGTCGTGGGATAGAGAAAGGGACGGTCACCTATTTTTCGTTTGATGCACTCAGCATCCACGGTGCCGTCATCAAACAAGGTGTGTTCAAGCGAAGCGCCTCGGTTCAGTTAGCGAAAGATGCGTATGGGGAAGGGAAAATTCTCGATGAGACGGCTTTTAGTCTCGCCTTCGACGAACTCTGTCGCAAATTAAAAGTCCGTCGCGGTATGACGTGTGCGGTCGCATTGGATGAAACGGAAGTGTTGTCACGGAAAGTCGAGATTCCTTCTACGATTCCGAAGGATGAGATTCGTGGCTATTTGTTCATGGAAATAGGTAGTTCCATCATCTTACCGTTCGACGATGTGTCGTTCGATTATGAAGTGCTAGGCGAAGATGGGGTCAAGACGGACGTCATGCTTCATGCCGTCTCGATTGAGTTGACGAAGTCGCTCCGCTCGTACATGAAAAAACGTGGTCTCGCGTTGAAAAAAATCACGCCACGCTCGGTCGCAGTCGCAAACGGCGTCATGCGCTTATCAGACATCGATTCGCTCCAGTCGACGCTCATCTGGCACGTGACACCATTCTCGCATCAATTGTTGGTGTTAGAAGAAGGGCAGATTCGTTTCATTCGTTCCATCGAGTCAGACCTCCCGTACCAAGTCGGGACGAAAGACGGTGTCGTGACGTATACATACAACGGGACGGATGAGATGAAAGCGAACCAGATGGACGACTGGTTGAACGAACTCGCCCGTTTCCTCGATTTCTATCGTTACTCGCTACGTACAGATGGTCGAGCCATCGATCACTTATACGTCTCGGGAACAGTTCCTGAAGTAGACAATCTTGTTCACATGATTCAATCCGAGTCCCTCGTCTCCGTCACACGGGTCGAACAACCGCTCGCAATCGCCCATGGGACACCGCTATCGCATCAGATGCTCCCTTTACTCGGAATGGCGACCCTTCAACGTGACCAGGATACGAACTTTATCAACTCGACCGATGTGACGCTCCGTTGGCCAATCGTGACGGGACTCGTCGCACTCCTCCTCGGAGGAGGCGCGGCCGGTTACCTGTACTATGAGGTGGGGCAATTGGAAGCGGAACAAGCACGTATTGAAGAGGAACTCCAACTTGTTGAAATCTATCAAACGGAACAAGTGAACTCGAAAGCACAACAAGTGCTCTCGCTCGACCAGACCGTGACAGCGTTGACAGACATGGAGAAAGATGCAGTGCCGGCACTACGGGCGTTGACTGAACAATTGCCTCCGACGGGTTACGTGTTGACGTATAACTACGCGGACGGCTCGATTATGAGCGTGCGGACACAATTTGAGACGCTTGAAGATTTGAACGCCTTCCAACGTTCGCTCATGACAGATGAACGCTTCCTTGACGTGAAGCTTCTCGGCGTAACGACCGAATTGAAGTCGGCAGAAGAGGAAGAGGAAAATTCATTCGAAGAAGACCCGCTTCCACGCTACATCGGAGAGTTCACGTTCATGTTCCAAGACGTGGAGGAAGAATTGACTGAAGAAGAGGAAGCAGATGCGGAGGTGGTGAGTCAATGAAACGTTCGACAATTTATGCGTTATTTGCGATTTGCCTCCTCGCAGCCATCGTAGCACCGACTTACTTCGGCTATACGTATTTCATCAAACAAGGAGAAGTCGAAGCGCTCGAGCGAGACCTCTCGCTCGAACGGACGAAGCTTGAACTGTTGCGTCAGGAAGGGAAAGCCGTTGACGTGGCAGACTCACAAACGCTCCAGACGCGTGTTCCGACGGCACCTGCACTCGATACGGTCGTCGAGGCGTTGTCACAGGCAAGCTTGCTCGCTGGCGTCGATGTGACAAGCATCGCCTTCGCGGACGGCTTGGTGGCCGAGTCAGAGGTGCCAGAGACAGTCGAGCCGTTCAATCCGGCCGACGTCAGTGAGACGAATGAACCGGCTGAACCGACAGACGTCGCACCGGTCAACGCCTCGACAATTCGTTCGACCGTGACCCTTCAGGCTGAGACGTATGATGCCCTCGTCTCGTTCTTGGAATCAATCGAGTCGATGAACCGCATCCATGTATTGCGGACGATTCAATTCACGGGACCAGCCGAGACGGGACCGAATACGGTCGAAGAAGTACAGGCGCTTGATTTTACGGTCGAGCTAGATGCCTTCTATCGCCCGGACCTCGATCAGCTCGTTCCAGATCGTTACATCCCGGAACCAGCTTTCGAACAGAAGGATATCCCGGTTTACGACTATACGACACCATGAATCGACACGTCCCTTCAGAAATTGAAGGGGCGTTTTTTTCGACCCGAGTGATTGTGTTTACGACCCGTGTTGCCTACAATCAACAGAGAAGTGTGAAACGGCAAGGAAGCCCGTTTTAGAAGAAGAGAAGGAGTCGATACAATGAATTCAACACAGAAGCGTGTCATTCTCGCCTCGATGTCACCACGACGTACGGAGTTACTGCGTAAAGCGGGAATTGAGCATGAGGTCATCCCATCGAACGTGATGGAAGGAACGGACGGCAAGGAGTCCCCGAGTGATTACGTTGCCCGTCTCGCCCGTGAGAAAGCAATGGATGTGGCACGGGATCATCGAGATGCTATCGTGATCGGCGCGGATACGGTCGTCGTCTTAGACGGCGTCATCTTGGAGAAGCCAGCGGACCGAGAGGATGCGAAACGGATGCTCGAACGCTTGTCCGGATCGACCCATGAAGTACTGACGGGCGTGAGCATCATCGGTGCGACGCAGGACTTGTTTGTCACGACGACGCATGTGACATTTGATGTGATTCCGGAGAGTTGGATGGAAGATTACCTTGATTCCTCAGAACCGTACGACAAGGCGGGAGCATATGGCATCCAAGGGTCGGGTGGTCTTTTCGTTGAGAAAATCGAAGGTGATTTTTATAACGTCGTCGGCTTACCGATCCATCCGCTCGTCAAGACGCTCGACCGGCATGGGGTGACGCCTCGCTTCCTGTGAATGCCTTGAAAGTAGGTGAAGGAATGACCATGGTGATTGACCGTAGTGTAGAGACCGCCATCGCGAGATTGCTTCAAATCGGAGGACGGGGACAGGACCCGATGGAGACGGCACGCCGTATCTCGGATGTTTATCCGACGTTACGGGCGCTGTCACAGGCGTCCGTCCATGACCTGTGCAAAATCGAAGGGATGACGAAGAAGAAGGCAGAGCAACTCCTGGCCGCATTCACGATTGGGATTCGATACGTCGAGGAACCGAAAGCGAATATGCCGACGATTCGGTCGCCGCAAGATGCGTATGAGTTGTTGCGGGATGAATTGAGACTGTTGAATCAAGAGCATTTCGTTTGTCTGTACCTCAACACGAAGAATCAACTGATTGCCCGGAAGACGCTTTTTGTCGGTGGGCTCAATTCATCGATCGTGCATCCGCGCGACGTGTTCCGTGAAGCGCTCAAACTGTCTGCTGCGTGCTTTATCGCCGTGCACAATCATCCAAGCGGGGACGCGACGCCGAGTCGGGAAGATATCGAAGTGTCCGAACGGTTGGTCGAAGCAGGGAACATCGTCGGCATCGCCTGTCTCGATCACGTCATTATCGGGGAAGACCATTATGTCAGCATGAAGCAGCGAGGATATATGAATGGGTGAAAAATGGAGAGCAGGCATCGTGATGTCTGCTTTTTTTATTTCTTTTAATCATAATCAATCGCTATCGGAAATGATGCCGTATATAAAATTTAAAACAGTTCAGGAAAGAGGTATAATTAACCTCTTAAAAAGAAATGTCAGGTAGAAAACATGGTTAAGACAATGATTGAATAATAGTTATGAATCCTTTGATTGATAAGGAGGAGCTGGATTGTCAAAAAGACATATGATTAATCTTATAGGATGGATATTTTTTATATTCCTGACTCTAAGTAAGGAGTTTTATCCTGAACAGTCGTCAATCATCACAACGGGGCTTGGGGGTCTAATTTGTTTGATTATTGGTCTATCAATGGTTCTTTATGGAGTTAATGATAAACATCAAGATCGTCTGAACGAATAAAAAGGATGACTGTACGTCCGATTAAGCGAAGACGATCTTCACATCTCCTTGCAACAAACTATCTTGCATATATTAAAGAAACTATGACTAAGATAAAGGAATATACAATTTCCTCCAATTGAATCGCGGACTTTGGTAAGATATCAGGTGAGGTGTTCAATATGGAAAAAATCATCTGGTTGTTAATATTCGGCGTCTCGCTCCTCGTGAGCTACGTCCATCTAGACACGACGATCTTCTCGCTCGTCCTATTCGTCTTATTTTTATTCGTGAGTACAGCGCTATTCCTTCGGTTCGACAAGGACCACTGGCTCGACCGTGTCTCACCGCTCGTCGGCGTCGGAGTGGGCGTCCTATCGCTCATCGCCTACCTTGGTCTGATCGTGCTCGCTTTCAATGAACTCGACCAACTCGGCATCTGGACGGTGCTCGTCCGCTTGCTTCTCATGTACGTCGGCATTTACATATTCGTCATGACGACGACGAGCTTTTTAGCCGGAGCGACGCGCTTGAAGCCGTCCCGATTCTTTCGACCGGTCCTGATCTTCTCAGTCTTCTTTTACGGCGCGATGTTACTACTTCCGCTCCAACCTGGTTTGTAACCGTTCTCTCTTAGGCAGACGCCCACTCGCGTCTGCTTTTTTGATTTGCCTTTTTCCTCAAAAGAAGGCAAACTAGTAGACGGTGAGACAGGACTGAGATGCGGTTATTGTAAATAACCTGTAATCGAATGAACGTTTTCAAACATGATTTTTCCGTTATAATAAAAAATAGTGTAACGAAGAGAGGAGCAACACCTATGTTTCGTAGTTTTAACCGAGAAATCGGAATCGACCTTGGAACGGCTAACACGCTCGTTTACGTAAAGGGTCAAGGAATTGTTGTTCGTGAACCGTCCGTTGTGGCGTTCCGCACAGATACAGGTAGAATTGAGGCCGTTGGTAACCAGGCCAAAGATATGATTGGACGCACACCAGGGAACGTCTCTGCTCGTCGTCCGATGAAAGACGGCGTTATTGCTGACTTTGAAACGACAGCAACGATGATCAAATACTTCATGGAGCAAGCTCAAAAATCAAAAGGCGGTTTGTTCTCATCGAAGACGAACGTCATGATTTGTGTGCCAAGTGGCATCACGTCTGTTGAAAAACGCGCTGTTGAAGACGCGGCAAAACAAGCAGGCGCTCGTGAAGCTTATACAATCGAAGAACCGTTCGCGGCAGCAATCGGCGCAGGTCTCCCGGTTTGGGAACCGACTGGCTCGATGGTCGTAGATATCGGTGGCGGTACGACCGAAGTCGCAGTGATCTCACTCGGCGGCATCGTGACAAGTCAATCGATTCGTGTCGGTGGTGACGAAATGGATGACGCCATTATTCGTTACATCAAAAACAAGTACAACCTCATGATTGGGGAACGTACGGCCGAGACACTCAAGATGGAAGTCGGTTCGGCGCGCATCGACGCATCGAACGAGGCAGAAAAGATGGAAATCCGTGGTCGCGATCTCGTGACAGGACTTCCGAAACAAATCGAAGTATCGTCTACAGAAGTGTGCGAAGCACTCTCAGATACAGTCGAAGCGATCTTGGCAGGTGTCAAGCAGACGCTCGAACAAACACCACCAGAACTCGCTGCTGACGTGATGGACCGTGGAATCGTCTTGACTGGCGGCGGCGCGCTCCTCAAAAACTTGGACGACGTCATCTCAGACGAGACGCACATCCCGACACTCGTTGCGGATGAGCCACTCGACTGTGTAGCAGTCGGTACAGGAAAATCTCTTGAAATGATGGACGTCCTCCGTTCGAAATCAGGCATCTCGTCACGTCGATGAGAGGTGAGACACGATGAGCCGATTCGTACGTAATAAAAAGCTCATCATCACGCTAATTGTACTGATCTTGTTTTTCGTCATTTTAGGGGTTTCGATTCGAGGACGATCGGAATCAGCCTGGTACCAAGACGTCACGCGTGATGTGGTCGGCACGTTCCAGCGAGTGTTCGCGGTACCAATCGGATGGATGGACTCGACCGTCTCATCCATCTCGAACGTCCGCGACATCTACGAAGAGAACCGTCAACTGAAAGAACATTTGGCGAAGTATGCTGAGGTATCGGTTGAGGCAGATGATTTGCGCCGTGAGAATGAGGAGCTTCGGAAAATGGTCGAAGCGAAAGACGAGTCGTTACGCGACTTTGACCTCATTCCTGCGGAGGTCATCGGGCGGACACCGAACGATTGGCAACGCTACGTCACCATCAACGTCGGTTCTGAAAGCGGCGTTGAGAAAGGCATGGCCGTGACCGCGGCGAGCGGGATGGTCGGTCGTGTCATTCAAACGAGTGCCTATACGTCACAAGTGCAACTGCTCAGCGACAACAACCGGACGAACAACGTCTCGGCTGTCGTCAAAGATGCGGACGGCAAAGCGACGTATGGGACGATTGACGGCTTCGATACGGAGACGAACGAGTTGTTCTTCACGAAAGTATCGAATAGCGTCAAGCTGAAAGAAGGAGAAATCGTATCGACCTCTGGACTCGGGGGACGTTACCCGGCCGGACTCGTCATCGGTACGATCGAGTCGATCGAGACGGACGAATATGGCGTCTCTCAAGTCGCCCGGATCAAACCGGAGGCCGACTTCAATGAGTTCTCACAAATGTACGTGATTGATCGGACACTAGACGAACCGTTTCTAACGGGTCCCGAGGAAGGAGGAGTAGCGGGTGAGTAACATGAAAGTGTTCATCGCCCTGTTCCTCCTTTTTCTTATTGAAGGAACATGGGCATCGATTTTCTCGTGGCACTATGCCACGCCGTATCTTTTATTGACGCTAATCGGGCTGATGTTCGTCAGTCTGTACGGTCGATGGGAGACGGCGCTCGGGTTCGGTCTTGTATTCGGATTGCTGTATGATATCGTCTACACCGACTTGCTCGGAATTTATGTATTTACTTTTTCACTCATTCCTCTCTTAGCCAGCTTCGTGTTAAAATATATAGGTGAGAACTTCTTCTCCGTCACCATCACCTTCACGTTCATGATTGTCGTATTCACAGTTGCGATATACGGGATCATGGCAGCAATCGGTGGGACGTTGATGACGATTCAAACACTATTGATTGAACAGATTCCAGGGACCGTGCTCGTCAATGCCATCGCCATCGTGATTCTTTATTATCCGATGATGCGGTATGTGACGATCCGACCTGTTGTGAAAAGAGGGTAGCCATGATGGAGCGTAAACGACACATTACGATTAAAGGACATCGCAACGGAATTGCCATCCACTTCAATCCGAAGAGTGGCATCGACGAGGTGCTTACGGACTTTGAAGCGACATTACAAGAAATGGAGCCGCCGTCCGGTAAGATTGCCCTGAAGTTGCACGCGGGTACTCGTTATCTTGACGAGGAGCTGACACGTCAAATTCGTGAGGTCGTCGCTCGTCATGGCGTTTTTTATATTGAAGACTTGTCGAGCGATGTCATGTTGACGGAAGAAGCGAAAGCGACGTACGGCAGAAAGACGTTCCACTATCATAGCGGGACGATTCGCAGTGGGCAGGTCCTCGCGTTTGATGGTTCGGTGCTTGTGATTGGGGATATCAACCCTGGTTCTGAGGTCCGGGCGACAGGAAGTATTTATTGTTTGGGCACGATACGAGGAAATGTGCGTGCGGGTGTCGAAGGATGGGAAGAAGCGGTCATTACCGCGAGCCTCCTCCATCCGAAGTTTTTGGCAATCGGCGAACATGTTCTCACGTCCGACGATGAGGAAGAACTTCCTGAGATTGAGATGGGTTGTGCGTATCAGACGAATGACGGGATTGAGATGACACGTCTCCGCCACGTCATGACCGGTCTGAAAGACGCATATGCAATGGAATTACAGAGAGGGTGAGTGGAATGGAGCAAGTAGTGGAGCCTGTACATACAGAAAAAGAAGTGAAAAACGGCAGAGCCATCGTCGTGACATCAGGAAAAGGGGGCGTCGGGAAAACGACGACGACCGCCAACATCGGGACGGGGCTCGCCTTGTCTGGACACTCGGTCTGTCTCGTCGATACGGATATCGGGTTGCGTAACCTCGATATCATTCTCGGACTCGACAACCGGAGCATTTATAACCTCGTCGACGTCATCACGGGACAATGTAAGTTGAATCAGGCGCTCGTTCGCGACAAACGGTTTGAAGAGATGTACTTACTTCCGGCCGCACAGTCGAAAGACAAGACGTCGGTCAATCCAGAGCAAGTGAAAGAGATTGTCGACCAATTGAAGACGGAATATGACTTCGTCTTGATCGACTGTCCTGCAGGGATCGAGCAAGGGTTCATGAACGCGATCGCTGGAGCGGACGAGGCGATTGTCGTCACGACGCCTGAGAAGGCGGCCGTTCAAGATGCGGACCGCATCATCGGGATGCTCGAGCAAGCGAGTCATATCGAAGCACCGAAGCTCGTCGTCAACCGGGTGAAGAATCACCTCGTCGAATCGGGCGATATGCTCGATATCGATGACATCATGCGCATCTTGTCAATCGACCTCCTTGGCGTCGTCATCGATGATGAGGAAGTCATTGCCGCTGCGAACCGCGGGGTGCCGGTCACGATGAACCCGGACAACAATGCCGGACAAGCGTACCGTAACATCACACGTCGCATCCTCGGCGAATCGGTCCCGCTCATGTCGATTCAGACAGAGACGGCACCGGTCGGCTTCTGGGCACGACTCATGATGAAATTTGGAATGAAAAAAGCGTAAAGGCAACGAAAGTTGCCTTTTTCTGTCGAAAGGAGAGGTGCACATGAAGTTAATCTACGAACGAACACCTTCCATTGAACGGGCGATGCTCGTGGACGGGGAACGGTTACTCGAGGTCGAAGAACGCTTCGTCGACCAATTGTCGGTCGGTACAATCGTCGAGGCTGCGATTGAACGGATCCATCCGTCACTCGGCGCGGCTTTTTTGACGGACGGGGAGACGACGTTCTTTTTACCGATTGCGGAGACGCTTCGCGCACTGGCCTCGTATCCGGACGTGCCGGCCATCGGACAAGCGGCGGTCGTCGGGGAAAAACGACTCGTGCAAGTGACGAAAGAAGGCATCAACGGCAAGCATCATAAAGTGACCGAAAACATTCGGTTCGGCGGACGTTACCTCGTCTACTTCCCGTATGGTCGTCGGAAACTGTTCAGTCGGAAGCTCGACCTCGTCACGCAGGACCGTCTCTCGAAGTCGGTTGCCCTTACAGAAGAGGAAGGGGTCCTGTTTCGGACGGAGGCCGGACAAGTGGCACCAGACGCCTTACAAGAAGAACTCGACCTGCTCCGAGATCGTGCGAAAGCTGTAAACGAACAGCGATACGGGCAAGACGAACTACTGTGTGAACACTTCGTGCGGCGTCATGCGGTCGAATCGGTCCTCTTGAACGACAAAGAAGGACAGGCGCGTATCGAACGCTTGGACGTTCCCGTGAAACGCCACATCGGCAAAGGTCGAATCCCGGAAGCGAAACGTCTTGACGAGGCGATTGAAAAGCTCGAGAGTCGTGCCGTTTGGTTAGATGGCGGGGCGTTCGTCTTGATCGAACAAGTCGAGACGATGACTGTCATCGACGTCAACAGTGGGAAGAACGTCGCCGTCAAAGATAAAGGACGCGCAGCCGATACAATCAATGAAGCGGCGCTCTACACGATCATGGAGCAATTGCGCTTACGTAACATTGGCGGCATGATTGTCATCGACTTCCTACGCGGTTCGAAAGATGGTCAGACCCGTCTCCTGAAAAAGATGAAAGAGCTCGGAGCACGTGACCCACGACGGGTCGAAGTGTACGGATTCACACGGATGGGCTTATTCGAATTGTCACGGGAACGGACCGGACGCTCGATCCAAGACCGGATGACGTATGGAGGGAAGCCGTCGAAACTGGCTGTCTTCTCGCAGTTTGAACGCGCGCTCCTCGACCTTAGCGGGCAATACGAGGCGGTCGTGCTCGCACTACCGAAAAAGTGGCATGACGCTTCCTGGCATGAATTCGACATCGACGTGCACCTCATCGAAGGGGAGCCGGAGTTCGCCTTTTACGGGACGTCTGCAGAATGTCAGAATTTCTTATCTCGCCGTTGACAATGAATAATTGAGAGTGGTATTATCTATAACGTTAGTTCGTTTGGAAGCACCCAAATGGCTACAACCGCACAGAACGGGTTTTAAAGGTATTTGCCCTGCCCAGGATGGCGAGTCTGAGTTTAACAAGGAGGTGCACGTATATGTACGCAATCATCAAAACTGGTGGTAAGCAAATCAAAGTTGAAGCAGGTCAAGAGATCTACATCGAAAAACTCGATGCTGATGTCGAAGGTACTGTAGAATTCGGTGAGGTTCTTTTCGTTGGTGGTGACGATGTTAAAGTCGGCGCTCCACTCGTAGAAGGCGCTAAAGTTGTCGGTACTGTGGTAAAACACGGCCGCGCTAAGAAGATCACTGTCTTCAAAATGAAAGCTAAGAAAAACTACCGTCGTAAGCAAGGTCACCGTCAGCCTTACACGAAAGTTCGCATCGAGAAAATCGAAGCGTAAGCTATGATTCGGGTCAAGGTAAGACGAGACGAGGCGAACTTGATTCGCTCCGTCGAAGTGACTGGTCATGCCAACTTTGCAGAACCTGGTTCTGACTTGGTGTGCGCCGGTGTTTCAGCCATCATATTTGGTGCCTATAACGCCGTCGAAACGCTTGCGGGTCAATCGCTTCTTGTAGAAATGGCAGATCAAACAGAGGGTGGTTACTTTTATGTCGAGACGTATCCTGACTTATCACCGCAGGATATGGAACGCACCCAACTGTTATTAGAAGGGATGCTCGTGCAGTTAGACACGGTCGCCCAAAGCTACGGTGAATATATCCAAATTGAACAATAGGAGGTGGACCTCATGTTACAATTGAACCTTCAGTTCTTCGCTTCGAAAAAGGGAGTTGGTTCGACTAAAAACGGTCGTGACTCAATTTCGAAACGTCTCGGTGCAAAACGCGCTGACGGACAAACAGTTTCAGCTGGATCAATCCTTTACCGCCAACGCGGTACAAAGATTCACCCAGGTGAAAACGTTGGCCGTGGTGGCGACGACACTTTGTTTGCGAAAGTTGACGGCGTAGTACGCTATGAGCGTCTTGGTCGCGACAAGAAACAAGTGAGCGTTTACCCAGTCGCGTAAGTTGAACGACGCAGAAGACTCTAGCCACTTTTTTGGTTAGAGTCTTTTTTTCTAGGAGAGGATCAAATGGATTCAGAACAGACACTCGAGCTTTTATCGACCGTCCGTCACGAATGGATGAATCGGCTTCAATTGATCTCGCTCTATGCGGCACTCGATCCGACTAAGCTCGAGGAACTTTACGAACGCTATCGGAAACAGGCCGACGAGGAGAGTGCGCTCGTTCGTTTGAACGTGCCACAGACAAGCCTTGTCGTGATTCAAGCGAATTGGGAAGGACGGATGACGTATACGATTTCGACCGACCAACTCGCCATCGATGATGCGCGAGTGGCAGAGATGCTTGTCCGCTTGTTGAAAGACACGGACGGGCCGATTCATGTGACGTTCACGGACGGACTGATGGTTCGCGTCACGGGAAATGTCCCGGAAGACGTGTTCACGTCAGCCGATGTGTACGAACAGAATGTAGAGATGACTACGTTTCACATAAAGGAGGGGAAATAAATGTTTGTCGATCAGGTTAATATTTTTGTAAAAGCTGGAGACGGCGGAAAAGGGATGGTTGCCTTCCGTCGCGAAAAGTATGTCCCAGATGGTGGACCTGCAGGTGGTGACGGTGGTCACGGTGGAGACGTCGTCTTCGAAGTAGAAGAAGGATTGCGCACACTCGTTGATTTCCGTTATTCGAAGAAGTTTATCGCCCATGATGGCGAAAAAGGAATGTCAAAAGGGATGCACGGACGTAAAGCGAAGCCGCTCATCGTCAAAGTCCCACCTGGCACAATCGTATTCGACGCAGAGACGGATACAGTCATCGCCGACTTGACGGAGCACGGACAACAAGCGACGATCGCTAAAGGTGGACGTGGTGGACGTGGGAACTGTCGTTTCGCGACACCAGCCAACCCGGCTCCAGAAATCGCGGAGAACGGTGAACCAGGTCAAGAGCGCGAATTGCGTCTTGAATTGAAACTCCTCGCAGACGTCGGACTCGTCGGTTTCCCGTCTGTCGGGAAATCAACATTGCTGTCGGTCGTTTCTTCGGCACGTCCGAAAATCGGGGCGTACCACTTCACGACGATCACACCGAACCTCGGTGTCGTCAAGACAGCGGACGACCGTAGCTTCGTCATGGCCGACCTTCCAGGTTTGATTGAAGGGGCTAGCCAAGGCGTCGGTCTCGGTCACCAATTCCTTCGTCATATCGAACGGACGAAAGTCATCGTTCACATGATTGATATGAGTGGAATGGAAGGACGCGACCCGTTCGAAGACTACACGACGATCAACCGTGAACTTGAGTCGTACAACCTACGACTTCTCGAACGTCCACAAGTCGTCGTGGCGAACAAAATGGATATGCCGGACGCAGAGGAACATCTTGAAGAGTTCAAGAAGAAAGTAGGAGACGATGTCAAAGTCTTCCCAATCTCTGCCCTCGCACAAGATGGTCTTCGTAACTTGTTGATCGAAGTGGCGAACTTTGTCGATACGACACCTGAATTCCCACTCGATGAGCTTGAAGAGAAGACAGCGACGCCTCGTGTCGTGTATCGTTATGAGAAGGAAGAGAAGGGCTATCAGATCCACATCGATGAATACGAGCGCTTCGTCATCACGGGCCCTCGTATCGAGAAGCTCTTCAAGATGACGAACTTCGACCATGATGAGTCAATCAAACGATTCGCTCGTCAAATGCGTCAGATGGGCGTCGATGATGATCTTCGTAAGCTCGGTGCCGAAGACGGCAGCGTCGTTGCGATTCTCGACTTTGAATTCGAGTTCGTGGAGTAAGAAAAAATTATTTGTTAAGAAGAAACGGAGTGTGAAGCTAACGTGGACCCTGTGCCCTCGTCAAGTTTAATTCTATATGTAGTTCTCATCATGTTGTCAGCGTTTTTCTCATCAGCAGAAACGGCGCTTTCAAGTGTAAACCGTGTTCGGATGATTCGGATGTCAGAAGACGGCGATAAAGCCGCCAAACGCGTCCTTAGTCTCGTCGACCGCTTTGACGATACGCTCTCGACGATCCTCGTCGGGAACAACATCGTCAACATCGGTTCGGCGACGGTATCGACCGCCATCGCCACATCGATTTTCAGTGGCGGTACGGGTCTTCTCGTGTCGACGTTCGCGACGACGGTCATCATTTTGATCTTTGGTGAGATTTTACCGAAGTCGCTCGCTAAAGAGTTTGCGGAGAAGTATTCGCTTCTCATAAGCGGGATTCTCGTCTTCCTCGTCAAGATCCTCAAACCGGTGACGATGATCTTCACTGGTTTGAAGAAGTTGACGCTTCGGATGATCGGCATGAAAGCCAAGGAACCGTCAGTCACGGAAGAAGAGTTGAAAGTGCTCGTCGATATGGGGGAAGAGGAAGGTGTGCTTGGTGAGACAGAAGCTGAGCTCGTCCATAGCGCCTTCGCTTTCAACGATATTACCGTCGATGACGTCTTGACGCCGCGAATCGATATTTTGGCAGTCGACATCGATGATTCGCTCGATGAAATCAAAGACACGATTTTCAGTGGTGGACATTCGCGTTTGCCGGTCTACAAAGACTCGATTGACAACGTCATCGGTGTCTTGTCAGAACGTGACTTCTTACGTTCGATGATGAAGGATGAAGTGACGGATGTCCGTTCGCTCATCCGACCGCTCACGTACGTGTCACCACAGACGAAATTGATTGAACTACTTCCGATTCTCCAACAGAAACAATCTCACATGGCTGTCGTCCTCGATGAATTCGGGGGCACGGCGGGTCTCATCACGTTAGAAGACATGCTTGAAGAACTCGTCGGCGACATCTGGGATGAGCACGACGAATCCGTCGTCTATCTCCGACGTCTCCGTGAAGGGGTCTACGAATGTATGGCTGACATGAACGTCGATGAATTCGCCGAAGAGATGGGGATTGCGGAACCAGACGTCGATTCCAACACGATGGGCGGTTGGTTCGTTGAATTACTCGGCGACATTCCGGAGAAAGGTGCACAAGTCACGTATCAAGACATGACGTTCACCGTTCTCCACGTGGAAAAACGCCGTGTCCGGAAACTGTTAGTGGAGACTGGACAATCACAGCAAGAAGATCTACAAGAAGAAGCATAAAGAAAAGGGATGATTCGCGCGTAGCGGATCATCCCTTTTTGCGTTACACCGATTGGCGCTCGATGCGCTCAATCAATTCGTATGGACGTACTTTGTAGATGGCGTATGGCATATATACAGGGTCGATCGCATCGAGGAAGCGCATCTGGAAGTGCTCCCGTTTGATATAGTCACCGACGTTACGCGAGTCGACATTGTAGAATCCGACTTCCTGTGTTTCCCCAGCTTGTGGTCTGAGGTCCCCGGATACATATTTTGCACGGAACGTGACGCAGAGGACGCGGGACGACACGTTTTGATAAATTCCCGTGATGCCTTCGACCTCGATTTTCACGCCTGTCTCTTCGTCCACTTCACGGTGGATGGCGTCGACGAGCGACTCGTGCTCTTCCACCTGTCCGCCCGGCATCTCGAAGGAATCGTTTCGGTGCATGTTTTTGACGAGGAGGACCTCACCTGCTTCATTCGTGATATACGCTGTCACACATACGATCGCACGCGGCGGTGTATAGTGACCGGTCGGCATCATGAACTCTTCGCTCGACTTGATATACAGGTCTTTTCCGAGGCGGGCTCGCTGCTTCATGGCGTCCCGTCGTAACGTGCTACCGCGGTAATCCCGCTCGACTTGTTCATAGTGTTCACGGTCCCGGTATTCCCATAGTGCCATGACCTCCGACTTGTCTTCGGTCACCCAGCGTCCGACGAGTCGGGCGCCATGGGACGCTTGAATCGGATAGATGTATGTATGGAAGAAGTCGGTGAATTCTTGCAGGCGTTCAGGTCGAATCGTATACGTTTTACGGCGATGGAACATGGTGATTCCTCCTTTTTCGTTGTGCGGTGTCCTGTTTGTGTAACCGCGATTCGCTTACATGGTTCTTATTCGACAGATGATAGCGTTTCCCTTTCCGACAAAAAAAGAATCAGCGTTCGTTACGCTGATTCTTTCACATGTTTTGGTTGCTGACGAAGATGACGGACGACGAGAAAAATTCCGATGGCTAGCGCCAGGAAGGGCAGGATGTCGTCCATGAAGTGGCCGATCATCCGCCAGTTGTTGCCGAGCATCATCCCGACATGAATGAAGATGAATGACCAGACGGCAAAAATGACGGTCGTCACCGACAAGAACTTTCGGAACGACAGGCGCATCACGCCGGCACTGACCGCGAACAGCTGGCGCCAGAACAGGCTGAGACAGACGATCCATGCCCCGTACTTCTCAAACCAGCGTTCGGCCCGCAGTTGCTTGTCTTGCCGAATCCGGAAGTAACGATACAGCTTCAAGGCGACGGGACGCCCACCATATCGACCGATCCAGTACAGACCGATCTGACTGAGCGTGAAGGAAACCCACGCCAGTAGGAACATCAGGAAGAAAGACGCGTCATGCGAATCGACGAGAAAGCCACCATATGCGAGAACGAGTTCGTTCGGGATGAATTGGATGAAGATGCCGAGAGGAATGCTGAAGACACCACATACGGCGAGCATGTGCTCGAGGACGTTCATGACGAGTCCTCCTTTCAAGGTGATTGTAGGAAACTTGTTCCATCCATCAGTATAACGGACATGTCTGAAAAGAAAAAGAAGAGATGTCACATATTCGTGACATCTCTTCAATCTAATTCGGATACGAGAATACCGAGCCGGTCAAGCTCTTTCACCGCGGCATCAATCGCTTCCTGATGATCGGCTTCAAGTGTATGGACATGTAATCCTCCGGTCAATTGCGAGAGCGGTGAGGCCCCGTGCGCCTTGACACGTTCGAGGAAGGCGCGGACGTCACGTCGACTCTTCACCATGAGCTGTCCCGTGATGGATCCGTAAACAGGGTGGTCGATGATGACGTCTTTGATGGTGACCCCTTCATCGACGATGGCGTTCATCTCTGCCTCCATCTCCTCTGCCGTATGGCGACAAGCTACTTTTTTTGAATAGGTAGACGGAGTGAAGTCGCCGTGCAAATAAACGTAACCGCGCGCGGTGGCGACGATTTGGTGACCTTTCGCTTTTAAGAGCGACAAGTCTTGGACGATGACCTGACGACTGACGGATACGTGCCTTGCCAGTTCAGATCCAGTGATCGGTTCATTGCTCGATTCGATCAGTTGAAGTAAAGTGCGACGGCGTTCTTCACCGGCTAAACGTTTGTTCATGATGTTCGACTCTCCTTGCTAAAGTGACGATGGCATCGGCGAGGGCCGATGTGTCTTCGACGGTCGTTTGCGCGCCGAAGGAAATGCGGACGAGTCCGTGGCAGGCGCTCGTCTCATATCCGAGTGCTTCGAGCATGCGGTTCGGTCCGTTCTGACCGGCGCGACATGCTGACCCGGCGGATACTTGGAACCCGAGATCGTCGAGCTCGGTCATCCACCATTGTCCGTCGCGTTGATGGGATACGAAGGAAAAGATAGCGGGACTTTGTTCGTCAAACTCGAGCCAATGGACATACGCTGACGTCTTCTCTTTCAAGATAGCACGAAACGCCATGAAATTTCTCTGAAAACGTGTCAGTTGATCCTGACGTTCCCCGAGCGCTTTGACGAAGGCGCTGATTCCTGGAACGTCGATCGTACCCGGACGAATCCCGTATTGGTGATGACCCGGATAGTAAGGTGGGGGAATCAAGCGTTCCATATAGAGGGCACCGATCCCTTTTGGTCCACCGACCTTATGGGCGCTGAACGAGTAGGCGTCGATTCCTTCCACAGAAATCGGGATTTTCCCCAGTGCCTGTACGCCGTCCACGTGAAAGAGAATCTTTTTATATTTTAGGAGACATTGGATGTGATGGAGCGGCAACACCCATCCTGTGTCGGAATTGACGTGTTGGAGCGTGACGAGTCCGATATCACGGTCGAGTAAGTGTGTGAACGTCTCTAAATCAAACTTTCCGTCTTTCAGTTTCAAGCGATGAACGATGATCCCTTCGCGTTCCCATTCTTCAAGCAAAAGGGCGACCGAATCATGTTCATGCCAGGACGTGATGACCTCTTTCCCTTTCATGCGCTTCCGTAAGCTCGTCAGTGCGATGTAGTTACTTTCAGAACCACTTCCAGTAAACAATAACTTCCCACGTAAGACGTCGTGTCCGAGTGCTTGTTTAAGTAGTCGCCGTGCCTCTGTTAAGTAATCTTCAGCCATATATCCGTGCGCATGGAGTGATGATGGGTTCCCATAAACGTTTTTGGCCATAGCCACGTAATGGTCTAATGCTGCGTGTGTCATAGGATGTGTAGCGGCGTAGTCGAAGTAGCGGTTCATCATGGACTCCCCTTTTCTCATGTTGTCTTCTACACAAAATTATGCGAAACTAGTTTACAAGTCAACATTACATATGAAAAACAGGTGATATACAGGTGTCTTTACAGATAGAGAAAACCGACATTTTGATTATTGGAACAGGACTTGCCGCCGTCGCGACGGCGTTACATGTGCCATCCTCATTGTCTGTCCTCCTCGTTTCCAAAGGGGAGGCGACGTCGACGAACTCCGATTTGGCACAAGGAGGGATTGCGAGCTCGTATCTCGAGGAGACGAGTGAGGCACATAAAGAAGACACGATGCTTGCTTCGAATCAGACATCGTGCTCAGAACGCGTCGACATTCTCGTGGAAGAAGGGCGTCGAGCGATTGAAGAGATGGAACGGTTCGGTGTCCGCTTCGATCGTGACGAGGACGGGTATGCCCTCGGGCGGGAAGGAGCTCATCGGTTGCATCGCATCTTTCATGCCGGAGGCGACGAGACCGGTCGACATGTCATGCGGCACTTGCGTCAGTCTTTACCGGACAACGTGAACATACTCGAACACGTCCTCGTACATGACCTTGTGATGAAGGAAGGGCGAGTCGTCGGTGCGATGGCGTTTCAGAAAGAAAAATGGCTACACATCGAGGCAGGTGCCGTTGTTCTCGCGACCGGCGGAATCGGTGGACTTGTCGATTGGACCTCGAACGCGCAGACGGTGACCGGTGACGGTCTCGTGTTGGCAAATCGATGCGGGGCCAAGTTAACGAACTTACAGCGAATCCAATTTCACCCGACCTTGTTGGCCACAGAGGAACCTCATCTCGTCACCGAGGCGCTCCGTGGTGCCGGTGCGAAGCTCGTCGATCCATACGGAAACGATGTGATGGCGCATCACCCGCTTGGGAGTCTCGCCCCTCGAGACGTGGTGGCCCGTGTCCTGACAGACCGAGTTGGACCCATCTTTCTTGATACGATTGGTGTGACACGACTACGTGAACGGTTCCCGAAACTCGCATCGACGTGTGACAAGTTAGGCATCGACCTTCGCCAAATCCCCGTTCGCCCAGGTCTCCATTTTCATATGGGCGGAATCGAAGTGGATGACGCGGGTAGAACGGACGTCGACGGATTGTATGCCGTCGGAGAAGTGGCGGAAGCAGGTGTACACGGGACGAATCGACTGGCCTCAAATTCACTCTTGGAATGCTGGGTGTTCGGAAAACGTGTCGCCGAGGCGATTCAAGTGAAGGGCAGAGGCTTTGCGACGAGCGATGTTATGGCGTATGACATCTCACCTGACACGTTCCGTGCGCTCCGTCATCAAATCGGCAAGTGGTTGACGATTTCACCGAATCACGACGAAATAAAATGTTTCTTACAAAATACCCAAACGTTGACCATGACGAAACACGTGACAAGACAATTAAGTGAACAAACTTTACAACTCGATGCGGCGCGTCTCATCGCGCAAAGCATCCTCGAAATGGAGAGGTACGATGAACACGATTTATCTACGCGAACAGCTACGACAGTTTCTGATTGAGGATATCGGATATGGCGATCTATCCAGTGAACTGATTGATGAACAGGACGAGTCAGTCGCGACCATCATTGCAAAAGAGGAAGGCGTCTTCTGCGGGAAGCCAATCGTCCAAGAACTTGCTAGAATGCAACAACTCGAATTGGTGGATTGCCAAGATGACGGGAGTCGGATTGCCCCTGGCGATGAACTGATCGTCTTGAAAGGAAAGACTCGTGTCCTGTTAGAGACGGAACGCGTGCTGTTAAATGTGATTCAACGAGTGAGCGGGATTGCGACAATGACACGTCAATGTGTCGATGTGCTCGACGATGACTCGATTCACGTCACAGATACGCGGAAAACGACACCGGGACTCCGCATGCTTGAGAAGTATGCCGTTCGTGTCGGTGGCGGTTACAACCATCGACTCCGCCTCGACGGTGCCGTCATGATCAAAGACAACCATATCGTCGCACTCGGCGGTGTGACAGAAGCCATTCACGCCGCCCGTTCGAGAGTCGGTCATACGACCCCGATTGAGGTCGAGGTCGAATCGTTCGCCCAGCTCTTAGAAGCCGTTCAAGCGAATTCGGATATTGTGATGCTCGATAATCGGACACCGGATGAACT
The DNA here is from genome assembly GCF_050269125.1 of Exiguobacterium sp. NPDC077395. Taxonomy (NCBI): domain Bacteria; kingdom Bacillati; phylum Bacillota; class Bacilli; order Caryophanales; genus Exiguobacterium; species Exiguobacterium sp. NPDC077395. The sequence goes on along the minus strand of NZ_JBNNHU010000001.1, from coordinate 1,778,611 downwards.
GCGAGAATGGGTCCAGCATATTCCTGACCATATCACAATCGAAGTGTCTGGCGGCATCACGCTCGACACGATTGGGGACTACCGGGGGATTCGCATCGATGTCATCTCACTCGGTCAGTTGACCCATTCCGTACGGGCGCTCGACTGCAGTATGAACTTACAAGGAGGAATGAAACATGCAACTACTCGGAACACTCCCACCGACGTACGCTAATCTGTCAGTGGAGGAAATGAAGACACGGATTCAGGCGGTCAAGGACCGGCTCGGGACACGTCTCTTCTTACCGGCGCATCACTATCAAAAAGACGAGGTCGTCCAATTCGCGGACGCGACAGGGGATTCGCTCCAGCTCGCGCGCCTCGCGGAACAGATGAGCGAAGCGGAATTCATCGTCTTCTGTGGCGTGCATTTCATGGCGGAGACAGCAGACATGTTGACACGCGACGACCAGATTGTCGTCTTGCCTGATATGCGTGCCGGCTGCTCCATGGCAGACATGGCCGATATCGACCAGACGGAGATCGCGTGGGAAGAATTGACGGAGCAGTTCGGGGAAAGCATCATCCCGATTACATACGTCAATTCGACGGCGGCCATCAAAGCGTTCGTCGGACGTCATGGTGGGGCGACCGTCACATCGTCAAACGCACATGAAATCGTTCGCTGGGCACTAGAGGCAGGAGAGCGGATCTTGTTCCTCCCCGACCAACACCTCGGACGGAACACGGCATATGACCTTGGCATCCCGCTCGAGGCGATGGCCATCTGGGACCCGCTCCGTGAAGAACTAGTGGCAGAAGGAGACCTCGAACAGATTCGGGTCATTCTTTGGAAAGGGCATTGTTCTGTTCATGAGAAGTTCACCGTCTCGCAAATTCAAGCGTTCCGTGAGCGCGAACCGGATCGTCGCATCATCGTTCATCCGGAATGTACATTTGAAGTCGTGCAGGCAGCCGATGAGGCCGGATCGACGTCGTATATCATCGACAAGATTGATGCGAGCGAACCCGGGACAAAATGGGCGGTCGGGACGGAGATGAACCTCGTGAACCGATTGGCGGCGACGTATCCGCATCTCGATATCGTCTCGTTGAACCCGTTCATGTGTCCGTGTCTGACGATGAACCGAATCGACTTGCAACATCTCCTCTGGGCGCTCGAGTCGCTCGAGACGGACCCTGTGAACATCATTCGCGTCGATGCTGAGACGACAGAGTGGTCGAAACGTGCACTTGAACGTATGCTCGCACGGTAATCGCTTAGGACAGGCAAACGCCTGTCCTTTTTTCATATCGCTCGTTATGGTACAATAAATGCAGTTTTTCCGACCGAAAAGGAGATTACACCGTGATTGAATTCGTAAAAGGACCCGTCGCCTATGTGTGTGCGGAATATATAACGTTAGATGTCTCGGGCGTCGGCTACAAAGTACATGTGCCTAACCCGTTTTTTTATCGTGAACAAGACGAACATGTAATCGTGTTTACGCATCATTACGTCCGTGAAGATCAACAGACGCTGTACGGTTTCCGGTCACGCCGGGAACGGGAGCTCTTCAATAAACTCCTTAGCGTGAGCGGCATCGGACCGAAAGGGGCACTCGCCATCGTCGCCTCTGGAGATATCGACGCGTTGATCGATGCGATTGAAACCGAGAATGAGAAGTATTTGACGAAGTTCCCGGGAGTCGGGAAGAAGACGGCCAAACAGATGGCACTCGACTTGAAAGGGAAGTTATCCGAACTTGCACCGGATTATGTGCCGAACGAAGGATTGTTCGCACAAGGTGCATCAGAACTTGACGAGGCGTGTGAGGCGCTGGTCGCCCTCGGATATTCTGAACGAGAGATCGCGAAAGTCCGCAAAGCATTGAGCGGGGAGATCTTGACGACCGACGCGTACATAAAACGCGCGCTACAGCTGTTATTGAAATAAGGAGGAAGCTATGGACGAACGATTGTTGTCACAATCTCATCAGCAATATGAAGACTCTGAAGAGTGGAGCTTACGTCCGCAGCGCTTCGAGCAATATATCGGGCAGGAAAAGGCGAAAGGCAATTTGTCGGTCTTCATCCAGGCCGCCAAACTTCGCAGTGAGACGCTCGACCACGTCCTATTGTATGGACCGCCGGGACTCGGGAAGACGACGCTCGCGCAAATCATCGCCAACGAGATGGGCGTCGGCATCAAGACGACCGCCGGACCGGCGATTGAACGACCGGGTGACCTGGCAGCAATCCTCTCGACACTTGAGCCGGGTGACGTCTTATTTATCGATGAGATTCACCGGTTGAGTCGGACGATTGAAGAGATTCTCTATCCAGCGATGGAAGACTACTGTCTCGATATCGTCTACGGACAAGGCGAGATGGCGCGAAGCGTACGGATTGATTTGCCGCCGTTCACGCTCGTCGGGGCGACGACGCGGGCCGGGATGTTATCGGCGCCGCTTCGGGACCGTTTCGGGGTCACATTGAAACTTGAATACTATGAGCCACACGAACTCGCGGCCATCGTCAGTCGGACGGCCCAGCTGTTCCGCCTTTCGATCTCACCTGAGGCGAGTGGCGCGATTGCAAAGCGCTCGCGAGGGACACCGCGAATCGCCAATCGTCTCTTGCGTCGAGTCCGTGACTTCGCTCAGGTAGCCGGCACGAAAGAAATCGATCCAGTGCTCGCATCCGATGCGCTCGACCGTCTACACGTCGATGCGCTCGGACTCGATGAAGTCGACCACCGATTGCTTCGGGCCATGGTGGAGCGATTTGGAGGTGGACCGGTCGGACTCGAGACGCTCGCCGCAACGATCGGTGAGGATGCTCAGACGATCGAGGACGTCTATGAGCCATATTTATTACAACAAGGGTTCTTGCAGCGGACGCCGCGTGGACGGATGATCACACAGTTTGCCAAGTCGCATTTTGGTTATGAAGAGGAAGAGGAGTAAGGTATGCAAGACATTCAATTGAACGTAAACGATTATGATTTTGAATTGCCAGAAGAGTTGATTGCCCAGGTCCCGTTGCTTGATCGGACGAGCTCGCGTCTGCTCGTATTGGACCGCGAGACAGGAGACATCGAGCATCGTCATTTCCGTGACGTGCTCGACTACTTGAACGAGGGAGATGCGCTCGTCGTCAACGATTCGCGCGTCTTACCGGCTCGTCTCTTCGGAGCGAAACAAGAGACAGGCGGGAAAGTGGAGTTGCTCTTATTGAAACAGACGGAAGACGACGTATGGGAAGCGCTCGTCAAACCGGCGAAAAAAGTCCGCGTTGGTTCCATCGTCGAATTTGGTGACGGACTTCTTCGCGCGGAATGCGTCGAGGAACTCCCGGAAGGCGGACGTCGCTTCAAGTTCGACTACGACGGTATCTTCTACGAGATTTTAGACGAACTCGGAACGATGCCACTCCCACCGTACATCCGTGAACAACTCGATGACCAAGATCGTTATCAGACGGTCTATGCGCGCGAACGTGGCAGTGCAGCCGCTCCGACAGCAGGTCTCCATTTCACAGAAGAACTGCTCGAGGCAGCGAAGGCGAAAGGGGTTCGGTTGATCCCACTCACGCTTCACGTCGGTCTCGGTACGTTCCGTCCGGTGACGGCTGATTCGATTGAAGAACATACGATGCATAGCGAATATTTCGAGTTGTCAGCTCAATCGGCTGAAGCGCTCCGAGATGTCCGGTCGAGTGGCGGCCGCATCTTTGCGGTCGGTACGACATCGACACGCACGCTCGAAACGATCATGCGAGACCATGGGGACTTCGTCGAGTCATCGGGCTGGACGGATATCTTTATCTACCCTGGTGTCGAATTGAAAGCAATCGATGGATTGATCACGAACTTCCACTTGCCTAAATCGACACTCGTCATGCTCGTCTCGGCGTTCGCGACGCGCGACATCATCTTACACGCTTATCGGACTGCGGTCGCAGAACGATACCGCTTCTTCAGTTTTGGAGATGCGATGCTCATCACGAGGAAGGAAGTAACAAAATGACAAAACACGCAGTCACATACGAACACATTCACACATGTAAACAGACCGGAGCGCGGCACGGAATCGTCCATACGCCGCACGGGTCGTTCGAGACACCGGTCTTTATGCCGGTCGGGACGCAAGCGAGCGTCAAGACGATGGCACCAGAACAGGTCAAGGCGATGGGTGCGAACATCATCTTGTCGAACACGTACCATCTATGGGTTCGCCCGGGACATGAGGTTATCAAACAAGCTGGCGGGCTTCATAAGTTCATGAACTGGGACGGCGCGATTCTCACGGACTCGGGCGGCTTCCAAGTGTTCTCGCTTGCCGATCTTCGAAACATTCAAGAAGAAGGCGTCCATTTCCGTAACCACTTGAACGGAGACAAGTTGTTCTTGTCACCGGAAAAGGCGATGGAGATTCAAAACGCACTCGGGTCGGATATCATGATGGCATTCGATGAGTGCCCACCTTATCCGGCGACACATGAATACATGAAGAAGTCGGTCGAACGCACGAGCCGCTGGGCAGAACGTTGCCTTGAGGCACACGAGCGTCCAGAAGACCAAGCGCTCTTCGGAATCATTCAAGGTGGGGAATATGAGGACCTTCGTCGTCAAAGTGCACAAGACCTCGTCTCACTCGACTTCCCAGGCTATGCGGTCGGCGGTCTCTCGGTCGGTGAACCGAAAGACGTCATGTATCGTGCCCTCGAGTTCACGACGCCGCTCATGCCGGAAAACAAACCACGTTATTTGATGGGTGTCGGTTCGCCGGACGCATTGATTGAAGGGTCGATTCGTGGAATCGATATGTTCGACTGTGTCCTCCCGACACGGATTGCACGGAACGGGACGCTTATGACATCGAAAGGTCGCGTCACAATCAAGCAAGCGAAGTATAAGACAGACTTCGGCCCGATCGATGAGAAGTGTGATTGCAACACGTGTAAGAACTACTCACGTGCCTATGTCCATCACTTGATTCGTGCGGACGAGATGTTCGGCCTTCACTTATGTACGACACACAACCTTCACTTCCTCGTGAAGTTGATGGAGCAGGTTCGTCAAGCGATTCGCGAAGACCGTTTGCTCGATTTCAAAGAAGAGTTCTTCGAAGAATACGGCTACAACAAGCCGAACGCGAAGAATTTCTAAGCAAACGTGTCGGACATTGTGTGACAATGCTTCAGTTTCACGGTATAATGAACCTGATATTGAAGGAAAGGGTGAATGTTACTCATGGAAACAATCGTTGCGTTATTACCAATGATCTTGATTTTCGTCGTATTTTACTTCTTGTTGATTCGTCCACAGACGAAACGCCAAAAAGAAGTACAAGCGATGCAAAACGCCCTCGAGCGTGGCGACAGCGTTGTCACAATCGGCGGTTTACACGGCGTCGTTCATCAAATCGAAGACACACATGTCGTTTTGAAATGCGATCAATCGCTTCTCCGTTTCAACCGAAGCGCAGTTGCGGAAGTCGTGAAAAAAGCGAATGCCTCATTTGAGGAATAAGCAAGTAAGCGTCTGACCATTACGGTCGGACGCTTTTTTGTGTGGATAGAAGTTGGGGGATAATTCTTCGGGCAGCCTCTTGTCCACCGTAGACAGCTCTCGCGAATGGACCGATAATCAAATCTGCATAGGCACCCGTCAAGTATAGACCAGGCGTCCATTCGAGACGTTCATTCAAGGCAGGTGTGCCACATGGCGTGAGAGGAAGATGGAGTTGGTCGATTAATGGCTGCAAGAAAGTCTCTTTCACAGGGTGCGGTCTAATTCCTGTACAACAGACGACTTCTTGCCCGGCAAGTTTTTCACCGTTCACGAATAACGAATCACTGTCCCGCTCGACTTCTCCGATGAGATGTGTCACGGCATTCGTTTGAATGAGGCGTTTCACTTTCAAGACGAGATCGTTCGGAGCGGAACCCGGCTTTCGTTCACGGGCGATAAATGATCGTTTTGTCGTCCAGTCTTGTTTCAGACGATGGAAGTCAACTAATCCTTTCGGTCCCATGAACTGCCGATCGGCGTCGAATTGACTCACTTCTAGTGGTCGTCTCGTCACGAGTGTCACGTGATGACCTTGATTGACACGCTTCACGACATAATGAAGTGCTGTGATGCCACCGCCGACGACAATCACTTCATCTGATTCGTCCGAAGGATCTTTCATGAAAACGTGTCGGCAACGTTCGTCCGCCCATTCGGGTAACACGACATTTGCGGATTGACCGATTGCGACAATGACTGAGTCCGCGACGATGAGGCGGCGGTCTGTTCGGACGTGATAGTGCGCCCCATCTTTTCGGAGCGTCATCACCCGTTCATTGCCGAGGAATCGCTCCTCGAGGCGATACGCGTCCCATAATGATTCGGCATGGTCGTTGAACAGTTCGAGTGAAGGACGACCGAACGTATCTTTGAAGTGATTGGAGCGATAGGCATAACGAGATGCGAATTGCTTCAAGGCGTGCGGATTCGAAGAAACGTGGTGCACGCGAGTCGAACGAAGGTGTGACATGGAGATGGATGAAGTCTGCTGTTTCCAATTCGCGAGCGGGTCGGTGTGTCGGTCGACAATCAGAACATCTTCCAGTTGCCCGCCTTGTTCCATATATGAGATGGCGAGTGTCATCCCATGGACACCCGCGCCGATAATTAATAAGGATGTGTTCTCAACATTCATGTGAATACCTCTCAAAACGTAATAATTACGATTTAAAGTATACAAACATGACTACTTTTTGTCAAAACGAAATCGAATCATCATTCATCCACCTCATTTCGAAAAATCGATTTGATTCATGAAAACGTTTGCATTAATGTCAAATTGAGAAGAAATTCGAGATGAAGGAGAACGGATGACATGGACGTGAAACGATTGGTACGACCGATGAAGAATTGGAAAGGGTGGACCTGGAAGCGGAGCGATACAAAACAGAGAGGGCGTTCTTCTCTCAGAAGACGAATGTCGATTGCGCTAGTTCCCACAATTATCGCGCTTGTCCTTGTCGGAGCGCTTGGTTCATATCAACTGAGACAATCGACTGCTGCTTACGACCGAGTCCTGAACGAGGGGACACAGGAGATGCTGTTGGCTGAAAATCTGTCGCTTGCGGTGACCGATGCGGAACGCTATTTGAATTACTATATGCTCGTCGCCAATCCGAAAACACTCATCAGTCTGCAAAGTGTCCAGGAGCAGCGTGACGAGTTGATGGCTTCACTGAAAGCATCCTCTTCAGATGAGAAGATTTTATCTTGGTTGGGGGATTTGGAGAAATTTAATGAGTTGTTGGACCGTGAGATGAGTCGCGCCATCGAACTTCGCCAGCAACAAGATGAGATTGGGTATAAAACGGTCCTCAACACGAGTGTGACGCCGACGACGGACCGTGTTCGGATGACGGTGACAGACCTTGTCGAATACAAGGGCGAACTCCTCGCATCCGAGACGAAAGCTGTACAGGCCGAAGCGGAGAGCTCAATCCTCTGGATGCTTGTCATTAGCGTCGTCGGTGTCGTGATCGGTATCCTGTCCTTACTTGCCTTGCAACGCCTCTTCTTAAAACCGATCAACCGACTCGGTCGTCAAGCACGAATCATGGCGGGTGGCGATTTGACGGGTGAAGATATTGAGGTCGCCTCAAACGATGAGCTCGGCGACCTTGTCACGGCTTTCAACGAGATGAAACATAACCTCGTCGGATTGATTCGTCGAGTTGGCGAAGCTTCCGAGAAAGTCACTGCCTACTCTGAAGAACTGTATGCGAGTACGGAACACGTGGCGACAACGACTCAAGGTGTCTCTCGTCTGTTTGAAGACATGAATGTGGCGGCCCAAGGGTCCTCCAAACGAGCGGAAGAAGGGACGATCGGCGTCAATCAAGCGGTTGACGGATTGAACCAGATTGCCGCAGCGTCACAAGGAGTGAACGAACAGACGATTCATACACTTGAAGCGGCAAACGGTGGGCTTGAGACCGTTCAATTAGCAGAGCAGCGAATGCAAGAGATTCGTCGCGCCAATGAGCTCACGCAACAGATGGTGACTCGTCTTTCGAACCAGTCGCTTGAGATTGAGAAGATTACCCGTTCCATCACGGCCATTACGGAACAAACGAACTTGCTAGCGCTCAATGCGGCCATCGAGGCGGCACGTGCGGGTGAACATGGGAAAGGGTTCGCGGTCGTCGCGGCAGAAGTGAGAAAGCTTGCCGAGGAGTCGAAGCAATCTGCCATTCAAATTCAGACCGTCGTCCGTGATATCCAGCGAGACACGGAGCAAGTCGAGACCGCGTTCGAAGAATCGAGCGTACATGTCGAGAGTGGGGTATCACAGATGGGTGAAGTCGCCTCGGCGTTCCGCGAGATTGTATCGGTCATTGAAGAGACGTCGCGTCAGATGAGTGAGATTGCCGCTGCGACAGAAGAAGTCAGTGCCAATACGACAGAAGTTGCCGTTTCGGTCGAGGATATGTCTACGAACGCCGTCTCGACACAACGGAGCGTCGAAGAGGCGGGGGCCAATGTCGAGGAACAACTCGCGGCCATCCAAGAAATCAACAGCATCGCCGAGACGATGAGTCATATGTCGTCTGAATTAAAAGATGTCGTCCATGTATTTAAGACGACATGACAAATGCCCTGACGCTCGCGTCAGGGCATTGCTCGTTACATTAATAAGATAAGACTCGTCGCCATGACAATCATCCCGGCGACCATTCCATACATCGAATGATGGGCATGCCCATATTCACGGGCCGCAGGGAGTAACTCATCGAGCGAGATGAAGACCATGATCCCACCGACTGCCGCGAACAAGAGACCAAATACCGTGTCGCTCAAGAACGGCATGAGGAGTAAAAATCCGATGGCTGCTCCGGCAGGCTCTGCAAGACCGGATAACATCGAAAGTTTGAACGCCTTTTTCCGTGAACCGGTCGCATAATAAATCGGCACAGAGACGGCGATCCCTTCTGGAATGTTATGCAGCGCGATGGCAATGGCAATGGCCACGCCGACGGCTGGGTCATCGAGCGCCGACACAAATGTGGCGAGTCCTTCCGGGAAGTTGTGAATCCCGATGGCGAGTGCCATGAAGACTCCCATTTTCTTTAGGCGACTTTGTGTCTCAGGATGATTGATTGGAGCCACTTCATTTGTTGCTGTCGTTGCCAGCTCTTGTGTTGACGGGTCGTTCTGCATCGATTCAACGAACTTGACCTCGTGCGGGTTCTCCATTTTCGGAATGAACTTATCGATCATGCCAATCAAGAACATTCCACCGAAGAACGCGAGGACGGTATAAATCGTTCCCGTATACTCCCCGTGTGCACCGACGAGCTCGTCAAGCGCCTTTGGGAAAATCTCGATGAACGATACGTAAATCATGACACCGCCTGAAAATCCGAGAGAGATGGATAAGAAAGCCGTGTTCGTCCGTTTCGCAAAGAATGCGATCATACTCCCGATCCCTGTCGCAAGCCCTGCGAACAAGGTGAGGAGAAACGCAAAAATAATTGTGCTGTCCATGTGGAAAGACTCCTTTGATGTTGTGATGTTAGCTACATCATACATGAAGTTTTGCCCTTGCGCAACATTTAGTCTTATACGCAAATTAACGCTACATTTACGTGAATAGACGTTACAATTTTAGGAAAATGATTGATAAATGTTTAGAAAATTTGTAATGTTAACGAGAGAAGTTATATAAAGAACAGTGGTTTAGAAAGGAAATAGTCGTATGTACAAAAAAGGCAACATTGCGATTTTCGCGATCATCATGATTGCGACAATCCTGCTCGCTGTGTTCTCGACACCTTGGGTCGTCAAGAACACGAACCTCGGACTCGACTTAAAAGGTGGATTCGAAGTTTTGTATGAAGTACAACCTCTCGAAGACGGCGACGTCATCGACGAGTCGGCGATGAATGCAACCGTTCGCGCCATCAACAACCGAATCAACGTCCTCGGGGTTTCCGAACCGGACGTTCGAATCGAAGAGAACAATCGAATCCGTGTCCAGCTCGCTGGCGTATCGAACCAAAACGAAGCGCGCGAAGTCATCTCGTCAACAGCACAATTGACGTTCCGTGACGTGGATGACAACGTCTTGCTCGACGGGAAAGATTTGGCTCCTCGTGGCGCGGCACTCAGCTACGATCAGCAAGGACAACCAGTCGTTGAGTTGACGCTTCAATCGGCCGATCAGTTTGGCGAAGTGACGTCTGAAATCTCACAACGTCCGGCTCCTGAGAACCGTCTCGTCATCTGGCTCGATTACGAAGAAGGCGACACATACGAAGAAGAGATTCAAAAAGAAAACTCGAAAATCGTGTCGGACGCTTCTGTAAATGGTCCGATCTTGTCAGATAAAGCGATTATCTCGGGTGGCGGGATTGATGCGGAGAGCGGACAACGCCTTGCCGACATCTTGAACGCAGGGGCACTCCCGGTCAAACTCGATGAAATTTACTCGACGTCGGTATCGGCTCAGTTCGGTCAAGACGCATTAGAAGAAACGGTATTTGCCGCTACAATCGGGATTGTTGCCGTATTCATCTTCATGTTGTTCTTCTATCGTCTACCAGGACTCGTGTCGATCATCACGCTTGTACTGTATATTAACTTAATCATGTTGTTCTTCAATGGAATCAATGCGGTCTTGACGCTCCCAGGGATTGCGGCACTCGTCCTCGGGGTCGGGATGGCGGTCGATGCGAACATCATCACGGCGGAACGAATCAAAGATGAGCTCCGCTCCGGGAAGTCGGTCTTGTCGGCATTCCGTGCCGGTAACCGTCGTTCCCTCAGTACGATCATTGATGCCAACTTGACGACGCTCATCTCGGCTGCGGTCTTGTTCTACTTTGGACAAAGCTCGGTCAAAGGATTTGCGGTCATGCTCATGATCTCAATCGGGATGACGTTCATCTCGAACGTATTCATCTCACGTTATTTGATGCACCTCCTTGTCTCAAGTCGTCTGTTCGACAAACGAAAAGGATGGTTTGGTGTGAAGGAGAGTGAAATCCGTGAACTTTAAGCTTACTGAATGGAATTACGTCAAACATATGCGCACGATGTTCTTGGTTTCGACGGCAATCGTCGTTCTCGGAATCGGTCTCTTGTTCTTCCGAGGATTGAACCTTGGGATTGACTTCGCCTCAGGAACACGTGTCGAGGTTTTAACGGAAGAACGTGTCTCGCAAGAAGAGTTCACGCAAGCGTTCAATGACGCAGGGATTGACCAAGAGATTTCGAGCGTCCAGTATGCAGATGAAGGACGCTTGGCATATGTGACGTTCGTCGGACAATTGGGTCAAGAAGAAGTCGCGAGCGTCAAGACGGCGTTCACGGAGCAGTTCGGAAACGACCCGAACATCAGCACCGTGTCGGCTCAGGTCGGTCGTGACTTGGCGAAAAATGCCTTGTATGCGGTAGCCGTCGCTTCGATCGGGATCATCCTGTATATCACGGTCCGTTTCCAGTTCTCCTATGCGGTTGCGACCGTGGTGGCGATGTTACACGATGCTTTCTTCATGATCGTCGCATTCTCACTCTTTGGGATTGAGGTCAACTTGTACTTCATCGCAGCGATCCTGACGATTATCGGTTATTCCGTCAACGATACGATCGTTACGTTCGACCGCGTGCGGGAGAATATCACGTCGTATGAAAAAGAACGGAAGATTCGTTCGATGGACGTCTATGAGTCGATCATCAACAAATCGATTCAAGAGACGATTGTCCGTTCGGTCAATACCGTCATCACGGTGCTCGTGACGGCGATCGCCTTGTACGTGTTCGGTGCCGAGTCGATTCGCAGCTTCTCGCTCGCATTGATTATCGGACTCTTCATGGGGATGTACTCATCCATCTTCATCGCATCGTACTTGTGGCTCCTCATCAAACGCACGACGATCAACAAGAAAAAAGATACGCCGGTCACAGAGGCGTAACGAGTGGGTCTCCCTTCAAACGGGAGACCTTTTTAAATGTCAAGACGGCACATCTTTCACGTGGTCTGCTATAATCTACAATTGATTGGAGTGAAGGACATGTACCATTCGAAGAAACAGTGGCTCTACCCGGAAACGAACCCGGACGATGTCACACGTTTACAAAACGAATTAAATATATCAGCACAACTCGCGACGTTGCTTGTTCAGCGTGGACATCAGGATGTAGAAGCGGCCAAGGCATTTTTGTATGCCGAGGAAGAACTCGTCTTTCATGACCCGTATTTGTTTGGACAGATGGAAAAAGTCGTATCCCGGATCAAGCAGGCTGCAGATGAGGGGGAGATGGTACTCATCTATGGCGACTATGATGTCGATGGTGTCAGTGCCTCTTCGGTCATGTGGCACGCCTTGACCGAAATCGGTGTCATGGCCGAGTGCTATATCCCAAACCGTTTCACGGAAGGGTATGGACCGAACAAGGAAGCGTTCCAATGGGCAGCGAACGAAGGGTTCACCTTGGTGATCACAGTGGACTGTGGAATCTCAGGGATTGAAGAAGCGACACTGTTAAAAGACCTTGGTGTCGATTTGATCATCACCGACCACCACGAGCCGAAGGAGACACTCCCAGACGCGTATGCCATCATCCACCCACACATCGACCCGAGATATCCATACGATAAACTCGCCGGTGCAGGTGTCGCCCTCAAAGTGGCGCATGCCGTTTTAGGAAGAATGCCAGAGGAACTCCTTGATTTGGCCGTCCTCGGAACGATTGCTGACCTCGTCCCACTCGACGGTGAGAACCGATTGCTCGCGAAAAAAGGAATCGCGGCACTCGAAGCCTCGAAACGACCTGGCATTTTAGCATTACGTGAAGTGTGTGGTCTCGGTGATAGTGTGTTAAACGAAGAATCGGTCGGTTTCGCGTTCGGTCCACGGATCAATGCGGCGGGACGTCTCGATTCAGCGATGCCGGCGCTGCAAATGCTCCTTGCCGAACACGTCGAAGAAGCGCTCGAACTTGCGAAACAGCTCGATAAGCAGAATAAACAACGTCAAGACATCGTCAAAACGATTACGGCTGAAGCGAAAGAACTCGTCGAGGCATCGATGACCGAGGACCGTGTGCTCGTCGTCGCGAGTGAGAAGTGGAACCCGGGTGTCGTCGGGATCGTCGCCTCTCGTCTCGTCGAGGCGTACTATCGTCCGGTCATTCTCCTTTGCCACGACCCGGAGACGGGCAAGGCGAAAGGATCGGGTCGCTCGATTGATGGGTTTGACCTATTTAAAGAACTCTCGAAAAATGAAGACATCTTGCCGCACTTCGGGGGGCATCCGGCCGCTGCTGGGATGACGCTTCAGTCCGAGAACGTCGCCGAACTGCGCGAACGACTGAATCGCCAAGCAGATGGGATTCCAGATGACGTATTCGTGCCGCGGGTCAACGTCGATTTGAAGCTGACGGTCAATGACGTCTCGCTCGATTTGATTTCAGAGATTGCGAAACTGGCGCCGTTCGGCATGGGCAACCCGTCTCCACGCGTCGTCGTCGCAGATGCGAAACTTCGTGACATTCGTCAAATCGGACGCGATGCGACACACTTGAAAGTGCAGCTCGCCGGAGACAAGCGTGAGCTCGACGGCATCGGCTTCGGTTTCGGACATGTCGTCTCGGAAATCTCACAGATGGCTCACATTTCGGTGATGGGCAGTCTTCAAGTGAATGAATGGAACGGGATGCGAAAGCCTCAACTCATGATTCAAGACTTACGCGTCGATGACTTCCAAGTGTTTGACTATCGCGGGAAGAAAAAATCGGTACAAGAGCTGAAGGACTTACCGAAAGAACATACGTCGTTCTTATCGTTCCAGGGAACAACGGAAGACTACCCGCTCCATGAAGGAGATGAGCCGCTCAATCGTTTCGTCGTCCTGCTCGATTTGCCTGACGATGAAGACGTTCTTGCGGAAAAACTCCATGAAGGCGTCGAGCGTATTTATTGCGCGTTCGGTCAAGGAGACTCGTTCTTTGAACGACTTCCTTCGCGTGAGGATTTCCGAACGTATTACGTACACATGGCGACATGCGAACGGAAAAATCTACGTGAAAACCTGATTCGTCTGTCAAAAGAGCGAAAATGGTCAAAAAATACGATTCAATTTATGCATCAAGTATTCTCTGAACTCGAATTTCTTGTTACAATGGAAGACGGACTGCCTGGAGTCAATCCAGAAGCACCGAAACGCGATTTGACCGAGGCGCCGTGCTATCAACGCCGGATTGGGCGCCAACAACTCGAAGAGCGTTTCGTATACGCGTCATTGGCGGAGCTCAAAGAGCGGTTACAATCGTTGCGATCGAACAAGATGCAGGAGGCATACACATAAAATGGATTTCAAACATCATATTAAAGAAGTAGCGGATTACCCGAAGGAAGGAATCAGCTTCAAAGACATCACGTCACTCATGCAAAATGGCGAAGTCTACAAGAAATCGGTAGATGAGCTCGTCGCTTATGCACGTGAACGTGGAGCAGAGTTGATTGCTGGACCGGAAGCGCGCGGATTTGTCGTCGGTTGCCCGGCAGCATATGCACTTGAACTCGGGTTCGTACCTGTACGTAAAGAAGGAAAGTTACCACGTGAGACAGTACGTGTATCATACGGTCTCGAGTACGGAACAGACATCTTAACGATGCACAAAGATTCAATCCAACCTGGACAACAAGTCGTCATCCTCGACGACTTGCTCGCAACAGGTGGTACGATTGAAGCGACAATCAAAATGATTGAACAACTCGGTGGAGTTGTGGCAGGAATCGGGTTCTTGATTGAACTCGACGGACTCGGTGGACGTGAGCGTCTTGAAGGATATGACGTCTTCTCACTCATCCGATACGAAGACTAATGTTTAAACGGGAAGCATATGCTTCCCGTTTTTGAATAGTTTTTGAGGAAAATAACCTACAACCTTTGACAGGTCGTCAGATTTTTTCGATAATGGTTATAAAAATTAGAGAATCTTGTATATAAACTACTACCATGCTGCGACGAATCTGAGTCGATTGGAGCGGTAAGAAAAAGGGTGTCGAATGTTATGACCAAAAAACAAATCGTAAGTATTGAGGATCTTCTCGACGCGCTCGGGGAGTATATGGGTGACGACGATATAGCCGAAGTGAAACGCGCTTACGAATACGCAAAACTTCATCATACCGGTCAGTTCCGACGTTCGGGCGAGCCCTATATCCTCCATCCGGTCCAAGTGGCCGGTATTCTCGTTGATATCGGCTTAGATGCCACGACGATTATCGGAGCGCTTTTACATGATGTTGTCGAAGATACGGACATTTCGTTACAGCAATTGACGGACGACTTTGGTCCGGACGTGGCCATGCTCGTCGATGGCGTCACGAAACTTGGTAAGATTAAATACAAGTCGAAAAAAGAAGAACTCGCCGAGAACCATCGGAAGATGATTATCGCGATGGCAGAAGACGTGCGCGTCATCTTGATCAAACTCGCGGACCGTCTTCACAACATGCGGACACTTCAGCATATGCCGAAAGAAAAGCAAGTGCAAAAGGCCGAAGAAACGCTTGAAATCTTTGCCCCGCTCGCACACCGGATGGGGATCTCGACGATCAAGTGGGAGCTCGAGGATATTTCGTTACGTTATATCAACCCGCAGCAATACTACAAGATCGTCTCGATGATGAAACAGAAGCGGACGGAACGAGAAGCGCTCGTCACTTCTGTCATCACGGAAGTGAACGGAGTTCTTGAAGAAGTGCATATTGATGCCGACGTGAACGGCCGACCGAAACATATCTATTCCATCTACAATAAGATGGTGAAGCATAAAAAAGAATTCAATGAAATTTATGATTTGATGGCGGTCCGCATTATCGTCGACTCGATTCGCGATTGTTATGCGGTACTTGGGATCATCCATACGCAATACAAGCCGATGCCAGGGCGCTTCAAAGATTATATCGCCATGCCGAAGCCGAACATGTACCAGTCGCTCCATACGACCGTGATCGGTCCGAAAGGTGAACCGCTTGAAGTCCAGATTCGGACGAAAGACATGCATTTCATCGCCGAGTTCGGGATTGCGGCACACTGGGCGTATAAAGAAGGCAAAAACGTCTCGACGAACGGGTTTGACGAGAAGATTGCGCACCTTCGTGAGATTCTTGAGCTTCAAAAAGATACGACCGATGCCGAGGAATTCATGGAGTCGCTTAAAGTCGACTTCTTTAGTGATATGCTCTATGTCTTCACACCAAAAGGGGACGTATTCGAATTGCCGAAAGGCTCTGTCCCGATCGACTACGCCTACCGGATCCATACGGAGATCGGCCATCGGATGACAGGTGCGAAAGTGAACGGTCGGATGGTCCCGCTCGACTACAAACTCGAGACGGGTGACATCATTGAAATCATCACGTCGAAGCACAGTTATGGACCGAGTAAGGACTGGTTGAAACTCGCTGTTTCGAGTCAGGCGAAGAACAAGATTCGTCAATGGTTCAAACGTCAACAGCGTGAAGAGAACGTCGAGAAAGGGAAAGATCTCGTCGAGGCAGAAATCAAGAAGCTTGGTTTTGAACCGAAAGAGATTATCGATGAGCCGGCACTCAGTATCGTCGTCGAGAAGTTCAACTTCGGGAACGAGGAAGAGATGTATGCCGCTGTCGGTTACCAAGGCATCACGGCCGCTCAAGTCGCACATAAATTGACGGAAAAACAGCGGAAAGAGCCGAAACTCGAACTTTCTGAAGCGATCAGCGAACTAAAAGTCAGTCAGGCACCGAAGAAGAAAACGACGGAAGCGGGCGTAACGGTCAAAGGAATCGACAATATGCTCGTCCGTATGAGCCGTTGCTGTAACCCGGTCCCGGGAGATGAAATCGTCGGATATATCACCCGTGGACGCGGGGTCTCGATTCACCGGAAAGACTGCTTGAACATCGTCAACGAGCAACATCCGGAGCGTCTCCTTGACGTCGAATGGGAAGTCGGACAGGCGAAAGAGAAGAACTATAACGTCGATATTGAGATCACGGGATATGATCGTTCAGGTCTCTTGAACGACGTCCTTCAAGCAGTATCGGCGACGAATACGAATATCGTGGCCGTCAGCGGTCGGGGCGACCAAAACAAACAAGCCCGCATCTCGATGACGATCTCGATTCCGAACGTGAATCACTTGCAGAAAGTCGTCGAGCGCATCAAACAAATCTCAGACGTGTATTCGGTCAGCCGAGTCATGATGACGTGACGAAAGGAAGAGGAACGTGCGTGTATTATTGCAACGAGTGAAAGAAGCATCGGTCACAGTCGAGGAAGAAGTCGTCGGGGCAATCAACGCCGGATACTTGCTTCTCGTCGGTGTGACACATGAAGATACTGAAGAAGAAGTGAACTGGCTCGCCGATAAGGTGACCGGACTTCGCGTCTTCGAGGACGATCAAGAAAAGATGAACTTATCGATTCAAGATGTGTCCGGTCAAATCTTGTCGGTCTCGCAATTCACATTGTATGGAGATACGATGAAAGGACGGCGACCTGCTTTTACAAAGGCCGCAAAACCGGACATGGCCGAGACGCTCTATGAAAAATTCAATGAGCGACTCCGGTCAAACGGGCTCGTCGTCGAGACGGGACGCTTCGGTGCGATGATGGACGTCGCACTCGTCAATGACGGACCGGTCACACTCATGCTCGAAAAAAACGCTTGACAGATGCCGGCTTGATTCGGCATCATGAAGCATATAGTCAAACACCTATGATAAAGAAGAGTACGGTCAACCCACCAGCAAAGAGAGCGATGCCTTGGCTGAAAGCATCGACTGGATGATGACCCGAACGACACTTTGGAGGTGCTCCCTTGAAAATAAGTAGGGGGAGCCGTCTCATCGGGCGTTAACCGATTTCGAGTGGCAGAGTTTCAAGTAATGGCTCTGCAACGAGGGTGGTACCACGGGAAACTTACACAGGCTCTCGTCCCTTTGCGGACGAGGGCCTTTTTGTATTTTTTAAGGAGGGAAATGTGATGATGAAAGCACCACGCGGTACACAAGACCTGCTTCCGGGCACGGTCGAGACGTGGCAATATGTCGAGGAAAAACTTCGCGACATGAGCGCCCGTTACAACTATAAAGAGATCCGCACACCAATCTTTGAAACAACGAACCTGTTCACACGCAGTGTCGGGGAAACGACGGACATCGTACAAAAAGAGATGTTCACACTCGTGAAGAAAGGGAAAGACGAGTACACACTTCGCCCAGAAGGAACGGCATCTGTCGTCCGTGCGTTCGTGACGAACAAACTGTTCGGAAATCCGGACCAACCGACGAAGCTCTACTACATGGGACCGATGTTCCGCTATGAGCGTCCGCAAAAAGGCCGCTTCCGTCAGCTTCACCAATACGGTGTCGAAGCAATCGGCAGTAGCGACCCTGCCGTTGACGCTGAGGTCATCAGCCTCGCCTACTCGATCTACAAGTCGTTTGGGCTTCAGAAAATCAAAGTCGTCGTCAACTCGCTTGGGGACGCGGAAAGCCGCAACGCCCACCGCGATGCACTCATCCGTCACTTCGAGCCGGTGGCAGACGAACTTTGCCAAGACTGCCAGTCACGTCTTTACAAGAACCCGCTTCGCATCTTGGATTGTAAGGTCGACCGCGATCACCCGTCGATGAAGACAGCACCGTCAATCCTTGAATATTTGAACGAAGAATCGAAAGCCTATTTCGACCAAGTGCTCGCACAGCTCGACGCACTCGGTGTCGCTTATGAAGTCGACCCGACGCTCGTTCGTGGGCTCGATTATTACACACACACGGCGTTTGAAATCATGTCTGAGGCAGAAGGGTTCGGAGCCATCACGACACTTTGTGGCGGTGGACGCTACAACGGTCTCGTACAAGATATCGGCGGACCGGACATGCCGGGAATCGGTTTCGGGATCGGGTTGGAACGCCTCATCCTCGCATTGGAGAATGAAGGAGTTTTACCTGAACTCGAGACAGGTCTTGATGTCTTCATCGTTGCGCAAGGTGAGAAGGAAGTTGAACTAACGGCGACACGCCTCTTGCAACTCCTCCGCATGGAAGGGTTCAAGGCTGACCGTGATTACCAAGGACGCAAGTTCAAAGGACAATTCAAACAGGCGGACCGCCTGAAAGCCAAGTTCACAGTCATCTTAGGGGATGACGAAGTCGAGCGCGGGGCAGCCGCCTTGAAAGATATGACGACTGGTGAACAAGTCGACGTGCCACTCTCGGCCGTCGCAGACAAAATTCGTGAACTATCGGAAGGAGCAGGACAATGATCGGACGCACACATATGAACGGCCGCGTGACAGAGTCACTCATCGGCCAAGAAGTACAATTAAAAGGATGGGTACAAAAACGACGTGACCTCGGGGGACTCATCTTCATCGACCTTCGTGACCGCACAGGGATCGTCCAAGTCGTCGTACGCCCGGAAAACGAAGCAGTCCACCAACTCGCGGAAACGATTCGTAGCGAATATGTCCTCGACGTGAAAGGAACGGTTCTCGAACGTGAGAACAAGAACCCGAACATGCCGACAGGAAACATCGAAGTCATCGCGTCTGAGATCAACATCTTGAACGCGGCGAAGATGACACCAATCCCGATCGGTGATGAAGCGGAAAACGTCTCAGA
Source organism: Exiguobacterium sp. NPDC077395 (assembly GCF_050269125.1). Classification (NCBI taxonomy): domain Bacteria; kingdom Bacillati; phylum Bacillota; class Bacilli; order Caryophanales; genus Exiguobacterium; species Exiguobacterium sp. NPDC077395. The sequence continues at coordinate 1,758,932 of NZ_JBNNHU010000001.1, read as the reverse complement.
AGACCTTCGCCTCAAATACCGTTACCTCGACCTTCGTCGTCCAGCGCTTCAAGAGACGTTCCGTCTCCGCTCGAAGACGTCGAACACGATTCGTAACTTCTTGACGGAGCAAGAGTTCCTCGAAGTCGAAACACCGATTTTGACGAAGTCGACACCAGAAGGCGCACGTGACTATCTCGTACCGAGCCGTGTCCACGGTGGTGAGTTCTACGCACTCCCACAATCACCACAGCTCTTCAAACAGTTGCTCATGGTCGCAGGATTTGACCGTTACTTCCAAATCGCACGCTGCTTCCGTGACGAAGACCTTCGTGCAGACCGTCAACCTGAGTTCACGCAAGTCGACATCGAGACGAGCTTCATGGACATCGAAGACTTGATGGCGATGATGGAATCAATGATGGGACAAGTCATGGAATCGACGCTCGGTCGCACGGACACACCAGCGAAATTTGAACGCATGACTCATGAAGAAGCGATGCGCCGTTTCGGTTCAGATAAACCGGACACACGTTTCGGCCTCGAACTCATCGACGTAGCTGACGCCGTTAAAGGTGCGGGCTTCAAAGTATTCGACGCCGCACTCGAATCAAACGGGCAAGTCAAAGCAATCAATGTCAAAGGTGAGGCGGACAACTTCTCACGTAAAGACATCGACAAGCTTCAAGAGTTCACAGCGGTCTACGGTGCGAAAGGTCTCGCATGGCTCAAAGTGACAGCGGAAGGCTTGAACGGTCCGATCGCGAAGTTCTTCGACGAAACGTACGCACAGAAGTTGATCGAAGCAACGAATGCAGAAGCGGGTGACCTTCTTCTCTTCGTCGCATCGAAACCAATTGTCGTCGCAGACAGCCTTGGCGCACTCCGCGTCAAACTCGGACACGACCTCGGTCTCATCGACGAGTCGAAATTCAACTTCCTATGGGTGACAGACTTCCCACTCGTGACGTTTGAAGAAGAAGACGGTCGTTTCTATGCGAACCACCACCCGTTCACGATGCCAAACCGTGAAGACCTTCACCTTCTCGAGACAGACCCGGCAAGCGTACGCGCCATCGCGTATGACCTCGTCTTGAACGGTTACGAGCTCGGCGGTGGTTCACAGCGTATTTACGAGCGTGACATCCAGGAGCGCATGTTCAAATTGCTCGGCTTCACGCAAGAAGAAGCAGTTGAACAGTTCGGATTCTTACTCGAAGCGTTCGAATACGGTACACCACCACACGCGGGAATCGCACTCGGTCTCGACCGTCTCGTCATGATTCTTGCTGGTCGTTCGAACCTTCGCGACACGATTGCCTTCCCGAAAACGGCTTCGGCAAGCGACTTGCTCACGCAAGCACCGAGCCCGGTCGCGGACGCGCAACTTGAAGAGTTGTCGATTCGTACGGCAGTAAAAGAGAAAAAATAATACGCTTAAACAGGATTCGTCGTTCTCGGCGAATCCTTTTTTATATTTTTCTGACAAATTTGTATAAGGTTATGATACGATTATGGAATAAAATGTATTTTGAAAGTAGGGGAAATGTTGAAGCGAATTAATACGTTGGCATTAGGGGTATGTCTAGGGGTTGCAACGATGTTATCCGGGTGTACGGATGACAGAAAAGCTGCACCAGAAGTGGAAGAGGTTGTTCAAAAGACGGAGTCGACGACAGAATCGACACCGGATGCACCAGCAACATCCGAACCGGAGGAAACATCGGAACCAGCCATCCGTTTACAAAGTGCGGGAGAGAGCGAACCGATTGGGGAAGTGGAATCGTATGACTTATCTTTATTCTTTGCAGATCAAGTACCGATGATCGCACCAGAGCACATCACTGGCAACCGAATCGTCTATACGGAGTTGATTGAAGAAAGCAGCAGTCAAATAAATGTGTACGATACGGAGCGTAATACAAACGATCTTATTCATACGTCCTCAAAAACGATTGGGAATCTTGTCGGGATTCAAGATGAAGTGTTTTGGGTTGAATATGCACAGGCTGAAGGGTATGCATATGAATGGTCGATTTTTACGATGTCGTTGGACGAACAAAAACCTGAACAAATAGCGGAAGGGACTAGTCGATTTGAGACGCCCGTTCCTTATGTAACAGCTTCCGATGATACCGTCACATGGGTCGATTATGAGGCGTCGGCGTCGGATACGAAGACGACGGTCATGCAGTTCTCGCCGATGTCTGATTCGATTCAAACGATTGAGGTATTCACGCTCCAAGAAGAGGGAAAGCGTGACGGAGAATATATCTTTGATTATCGCTCGGGTGAGGAAGGATTAATCCTACATAAAAGTGTCTTCAACGAAGGTGACCTGACAAGCCGATTAGTCACGACCGATGGTTCATTTGATGAAGAAGGTGGGGCATTGATTGATTTCGAACGAGGAAGCAAGTTTGTCTCTCTGGGTAAAGAAGGAAGAGTCGAATTTTTATCCGCAACTCCGTCCCCCGTGAAATACGTATATAACGGTTCGCAGAAAAACATTACGTTCGATGCGTTTCGTTATTTGCGTGACGATTATATTTTGTTCCGTGAAGGGATGAATCGATTGCTCATCGCGGATTTAAAAGAAGAGACCGTTTCGTATTTACCGAATGACGGTGGAACGGTATCCAAGCCGGTCTTTAAAGATGGCAAATTAGCGTATGCTGAATTAGATGGTGAGGGATTGGTTCGTTTCTATGTCATTGATGTGAAGTAAAACGATAAATGTCATCGGTAGTACGGTTTTATGAAGAGAGGAGGTTCGCAAATGCGAACCCTTTTCTTTTATATGTAAAAAAGGAAGATTCGTCCCTAAAAGACGGTATCTCCCTTAATTCTTTTCCTCATCGCGCTGCATATACTTTGCTGTTCGTTGCAACGCAAAACCGAATGCAAACAGCGAGGCGATGACTGCGGACATCGTATAGACTGAATCGATGAACGCTAAATAAATCCCAAGCAGCCCGATCCCGAAACTCACGAAAAAGAGAATAAGGAGTTTCGGATGTTGTTTCAGCGTCTGTTTCATCGGCTCGGGACGTTCAACTGACAACCTGTGCCGTCCGTGACGAGAAGGTTCGAATTGAATACTTGTCCGTCACTTTTCAAGACGAGCGTACGACGGTCTTCAAGGAAATCGATTTTCATCTGTTCGTCTAAAAATACTTTCGTCCAGTTTTTGATTAAGATCGGACCAAGGTTCGATTCGATTTCGACGTCTTCTGGGGTTTTCTCCGTGACGTATCGAATTTCGAAAATCCCGCTATTTCCACAGCCGCAACCTTCCGTCTCATAGAAAAGGTGCATTTGTCCCTCACGTTCGCCTTTCAATGACTCGATTCGTTCGAGCGCACGTTCTGTAATGTGTACATGCATGTGTATCACTCCTTACTTTCATTATACGCCGATTGAAAAAAGAATGAAAAAGGGATGCATCCTGTTTTCCACCTTTCGGAAAAAAGCGTACACTTAGAGTGTTGAGAAGGGGGAAAGAGAATGATTTCACGTTTTTTTAGTTATTATCGACCACATAAAAAGCTATTTATCCTCGATTTTTCATTCGCGATTCTCGTCGGATTGCTTGAACTCGGGTTTCCGCTCGCCGTTCAATGGTTCATCGACGACTTGTTGCCGGGTGGGGAATGGAACTGGATCATTATCGTCAGCATTGGTCTGTTGATTCTATACATATTGGCCATGATGATGCAGTATGTCGTCAACTACTGGGGACACAAGCTCGGGATCAACATCGAGACGGACATGCGGGAAGAGTTGTTCACGCATATCCATAAACAGTCGTTCCGCTTCTTTGATAATCATAAGACCGGACATTTGATGAGCCGGGTCACGAACGACTTGTTCGACATCGGGGAAGTGGCGCACCACGGACCGGAAGACTTCTTTATCGCCATCATGACGTTACTCGGTGCGTTCGGGATCATGTTCTCGATTGACCCGGAACTCGCACTCGTCACCGTTGTCGCGGTACCGTTCCTGATCATCATGATCACGTATGCGAATAAGAATATGAACAAGGCGTGGCAAAAGATGTACACGAACATCGGGGAAGTGAACGCCCGTGTCGAGGACAGTGTGTCTGGGGCACGTGTCGTCCAGTCGTTTACGAACGAGGCGTTTGAAATCGGACGTTTCCAAAAAGACAACAACTTTTATCGTGGCTCGAAGATTGAAGCATATCGCGTCATGAGTACATCGCTCGCGGGCATTTATATCACGACGCGTTTGATGACGTTGCTCGTCCTCGTCTACGGGGCGTACTTAACGTACGAGGGTCAGTTATCATACGGACAGCTCGTCGGGTTCATCTTGTACATGAACTTACTTATCAAGCCAATTGAAAAGATCACGGCACTTCTCGAAATGTATCCGAAAGGGATGGCCGGGTTCAAGCGATTCACGCAGTTGCTCGATGAGGAGCCAGACATCGAGAATCGTGCGAATGCGATTGAAGTCGAGACGTTGAAAGGCGATATCGTCTTTGACGACGTCTCGTTTGGCTACTCGGACTACCGTCAAGTGTTGACGGATATTGACTTGTCGATCAAGGCAGGGACGACCGTCGCATTAGTTGGGACGAGCGGAGCGGGTAAAACGACCATCTGTTCACTCATCCCACGCTTTTATGATGTGACGAATGGTGCCATCTCAATCGACGGCATGGATATCCGCGACATGACGAAAGAGAGCTTACGTCGTCAAATCGGAATCGTGCAACAGGACGTCTTCTTGTTTGCGGGTACACTACGTGAGAATATCGCTTACGGGAAGCTCGATGCGACCGATGCGGATATCATGCATGCGGTCGAGAAGGCACATCTTGGGACGCTCGTCGAGGAACTCGAGCACGGTCTCGACACACAAATCGGGGAACGTGGACTGAAGCTCTCGGGTGGTCAGAAACAACGCATCGCCATTGCGCGCATGTTCTTGAAAAATCCGCCGATTTTAATTTTGGATGAGGCGACCTCGGCGCTCGACACGGAAACGGAGGCCATCATTCAAGATTCACTCAATGAACTGGCTGCGAATCGGACGACGCTTATCATCGCCCACCGTTTAGCGACAGTAAAAAACGCCGATCGCATTCTTGTCGTGACGGCGGAAGGAATCGTAGAAGATGGAACGCATGAAGAGCTTAGCCAAAAAGGCGGCGTCTTCACGAACCTATTACAACGTCAACAACTGTAAACGGAAGGTCACCTCTCTAAAAGGTGACCTTTCTGGCGTGATATAGGTGGTTCGTGGGTAAATACATATGGATGAACGAAAGAGAAGGAGGAAGATTCACCATGAAAGCTGTACAAGTCGTAGGATACGGTGATGTCGATCAACTCCAAGTGGTCGATATCCCAAAACCGACACCAAAAACTGGAGAAGTGCTGATCAAGGTACGCGCCTGTGCCATTAACAATACAGAAATATGGATGCGAGAAGGGGCGTACGGAACTGGTGAGAAGTCAGGTTGGCGTCCGGAAGGCGTTCAGTTCCCGCGTATCCCAGGATCGGATATCACAGGAGAAATCGTCGAGCTCGGGGATGGGGTCGACCAAGGGATGATGGGACGACACGTCGTCTTATTCCCGTTCACCTCGAGCGGTCCTGAACGAAAAGAACATTTGTCGGACGATATGTCCTTCATCGGGTCGGAATATGACGGAGGTTACGCAGAATACGTCGCCTGGCCGGCTGACCTTTGTTTTGATATGCCACTCGATGATTTTGTCGAAAGTGCGGTCTTTTCTGTGAGCGGACTCACGGCATGGCATATGAACGAGCAGTTACACATCCGTTCCGGTGAAACGATTGTCGTCACAGGCGCGAGCGGTGGCGTCGGTTCGCTCAACGTTCAAATTGCCGCGAACGTTTTTGGTGCGAAAGTGTTCGCCATCGTCGGTGATTTGAAAAATGAGAAAGAGTTAAAGGCGTTCGGGGCGACGGAAGTCTTTTCTTATCGTTCTGAGACGCTCGCCGAGGACATCATCGCTGCGAACGGAGGACCGGTCGATGCCGTGCTTGACGTTGTCGGGGATGCGTTGTTTGATGTGTCTCTTCAAGTATTGAAGAAGGGTGGGAAGTTCTGTATTTCCGGTTCTGCCGGTGGACAGACGACCCATCTCGATTTCCGGACACTCTACTTGAAGCATATCGCCATGTACGGGTCTGTACTCGGGACACGTCATGAGTTCGCAGAAATGTTGCGGTCGATTGCAGAAGGGAAGCTAAAACCGGTCATTGATCGGACGTTCCCACTCGAAGAGGCGCGTGAGGCACAAACCTATTTCAAACAATCGGGTAAATTCGGAAAAATCGTCTTGATTCCGAACACATAAAAAGAGAGGGGTGATCCCTCTCTTTTTCATGCAAATTTGACTTTCAGGCGATCGATGTAGGCGATGAACAGACGGAAGCGTTCCAACCAGAACTGGAAGAACGGTCCGATGAGGAAGATGGATAGGACGGTACCGAAGAAGAGCGGTCCACCAAGCGCCCAACCGATGAGACAGGCGACCAGCTCCATCCAGGTCCGCATGGAACGGACAGACGTATTAAAACGGTCTGCTAAGGCGAGTGTTAGTCCATCGCGTGGACCGGCTCCATATCCGACAGCGACGTACAAGCCGGCTCCCATCCCCATGACGAATATCCCGAACGTGAGCCAAACGACGTTTACAAATAAGCCATCGAATGTCGGGAGCCATTGCTCGTTTAAGATCAGGTTCATAAATACCCCGACAAAGACCGCGTTGACGAGCGTACCGAATTGAGGGCGGATCCGGTCGAGTATGTATTTGAACAGGACGAGTAGAAGTCCCACGCATAAGATGACAGTTCCGATTGAAATCGGAAGGTGATGGGCAATCCCGATATGGAGGACGTCCCAGGTGGAGACACCGAGATCTGCCGTGATCATGATGGATGACCCGAGTGCGAGTAAGAACAGCCCGGTCATGAAAAGACCCCATTTGAGGAGAATACGTAAAAAGTGGATGGATCGGACTTGCACGAACATCGCCTCGTTTCCATGAAATGATTAATTTATCTTAGCACATTCGATTTGAAAACATGAAAAAAACGCCTCAGCTTGTTGGCTGAGACGTTGGATTCATTTCTTCGGTGATTTCTTTGCTTTGTTCTTTTTATAGTAATCGTAGACGAACGGAGCGACCGCCGTCGCGATTTTAATCAGTGTTCCCATTTTGCCTTTCTTAGCCATTATGCTGCACCCCTTTCTCTTCTAGAACAATATATTCCACACAAATTGATTTTAAAAACATATCTCTAGCACATTCTATTCTTATGGACCGTATATAAACCCATCATACTAAGGAATGGAGGAGGTCTATTTATGAAAACAATCATTTGGTATCAAAACGATTTGCGTGTCGATGATCATTTACCCCTCGAGGAAGCATTGCGTCATGATGATCCGATTGAAGGTCATTACTTTATCAGTCCAAAACAGCTCGTTGAAAATCGTTATGGCGTCATTCCGCTCGGGAGCGAACGACTCCATTTCCTGAAGGAGTCGTTAGAGGATGTGGCCGGTTCATTGGATGCGCTTGGAATCCCATTTTTTGTTCATGTCGGTCATCCGCTCGAAACGCTCGATCCGAATGACCGTCTCTTGTTTCAACGGGCCATCGGGTACAATGAGCGCCGGCGTGAAGATGAGGTGATGAAAAAGTGGAAAGGGGAGTACGAGGCGTTCGCTGGATTCACGTTATTTGAAGAGAATGACATCCCGTTTGAGAAATTGCCGTTTCTCTTTACGGAGTTTCGAAAAGCGGTCGAATATGATGTCCGTCCTCGTGAATTGATCTCCCGAAAAGCGACTGCTGCCACACGCGAGGTAACTTTCCCGTTTCCGATGCAAGAAATCGAGCAGGACCCGAGGTCAGCATTTCCGTTTAAAGGTGGCGAACTGGCAGCAAAGCGTCGATTGAATGACTATTTGTCCGTACCGATTCGAACATATAAAGAGACGAGGAATGGATTTGGGGTCGATGACTCGACGAAGTTGTCTGCGTATTTAGCGAACGGATCGTTATCGCCACGACGGGTATTCTTTGAACTTGAAGCGCATGAACGAACGCATGGAGTGAACGAATCGACCTATTGGCTCTACTTTGAACTCTTGTGGCGTGAATTTTTCCAATGGGTTGCGCTCGAACAAGGGAAGAAATTGTTTCGGGCACAAGGCATTCGGTCGAAACGAAAAGACTGGCGCGTCGAGGCGGATGTCATTGAAAAGTGGCGGCGGGGAGAGACCGGCGTCGATTTCGTTGATGCGTTCATGCGCGAATTGAATGCGACGGGCTGGATGTCCAATCGGGGACGGCAAATCGTGGCCAATTATTTTGCCAAAGAGTTAAAGCAGGACTGGCGCTACGGGGCTGCCTACTTTGAATCGAAACTGATCGATTACGATGTCGCGAGCAATTGGGGGAATTGGGCGTACCAGGCGGGTGTCGGAAACGACTCACGCGACCGACGTTTCAACATCGATCGTCAACAGTTCACGTATGACCCAGATCGTGCGTTTCGTAACAAATGGTTGTGACCAAACTGTCACGAGAAGTCGGTGTTTCTCATTGACTTCTTTTTACAGAAGCGCTATAGTTAAATCAACAGATGGGATACCTGAGGTGTACGAGAGCCGCCTTCGTTATTTTGAGCCAACACTTTGAATACGGGAGACCGAACTGCTAACCAGATCAACTGCCTCATCACGTGCAGGAGGACTTGTGAAGGAAACGCTAGGTCACCCACCTGCATACGCAGGTTCAAAAGCAGGGCATCGTCACGGCACTCCGGGCCCCATCGATTTTTTTGTAAATACGTCGCGAGACGTCTTTTTTTTGATTATAATTCCGAGTAAAATAGTATGAGAAAATAGAATTAGTTGGAGGAAGAAATATGTTACACCAGTTTTCACGAAATGAATTGGCCATCGGCTCTGAAGGCCTTGATGCATTAAAGAATAAAACGGTCGCGATTTTAGGAATTGGTGGCGTCGGCTCGTTTGCGGCAGAGGCACTTGCGCGTAGTGGCGTCGGGCGCATCGTCCTCGTCGACAAAGATGATATCGACATCACGAACGTCAACCGTCAAATCCATGCATTATTGTCGACAGTCGGTCAACCGAAAGTCGAAGCGATGGGGAAACGTCTTCTCGACATTAACCCGGACTTAGACCTTGTCCAATTGAAAATGTTCTATACTGAAGAGACATACGAAGAGTTCTTCGCTCAAAATATCGATTACGTCATCGACGCCTCAGATACGATCATTTATAAGATCCATTTAATCGTGGAATGTAAGCGTCGCGGCATCCCGGTCATCTCGAGTATGGGGATGGCAAACAAGATGGACCCGACACGTATCAAAGTCGTCGACATTAAAGACACGTCATACGACCCGATCGCGAAGATGGTCCGTACCCGTCTACGTAAAGAAAAAATCTACAAAGGTGTTCCGGTCGTCTTCTCAGATGAATCTCCGATCGTGACACGCGAAGACGTGAATGAAGTCGTCGGGAAGAAAGACGCTCCGATCCGCAAAGCGAAGATGCCACCGAGTTCGAACGCCTTCGTCCCATCGGTTGCAGGACTTGTGGCTGCCGGTTACGTCATTAACGATTTGCTCGAAAAAGCGGGCGTCGAAATTAACCGCATCCAAAAATAAAACGACGCTGGCTCATTTCGAGTCGCGTCGTTTTTCCCAATAATCGAGCCGTTTTTGAATCTGTTGCTCGAATCCACGTGGTTTCGGTTTATAGTAGGTTGGTCGTTTTCGGGCTAAGTTTTCTGGCCAGTAGTTTTGAGGAACGAACCCATCTTTTTCATCGTGTGGGTATTTGTATCCGACCCCGTTTCCGAGTTCGCGAGCCCCTGGACTATGAGCATCACGGAGATGTACGGGTACAGGTCCACCCTCAACTGTGCGGACGTGATGGAGTGCCTTGTCGATGGCGGTGATGACCGCATTTGATTTTGGTGCGGTCGCCAAATAGATGACAGCTTCGGCAATTGGGATGCGGGCTTCCGGGAAACCGATGTATTCGCTCGCTCGAGCCGCCGCATCTACGATGAGTAATGCGTTCGGATCGCTCATTCCAATATCTTCGGCGGCATGGACGTAAAGGCGACGCATGATGAAGCGCGGCGATTCGCCAGCCTCGATCATGACGGCTAACCAGTATAGCGCCGCATCAGGATCCGATCCACGAATCGATTTGATAAATGCCGAGATGACGTCGTAATGTCGGTCACCCGTCTTATCGTATTTGATTGACTTCTGTTGAATCGACTCTTCCGCGACCTCGAGCGTGATGTGAATTTGTCCATCTACTTCTGGTGTTGTCAAGACGGCGAGTTCGAGTGCGTTCAATAGGACACGGTAGTCACCATCTGCCATTTTGATATAATGGTCAGCGGCAGCTTCATCCATCTTCACCGGGTAATTTCCGAGCCCACGTGAGTCGTGTAGTGCACGCTCGAGGACGATTCGTAACTCCTCGGCACCTGGTGGCTCAAGCCGAAACACGGTTGCCCGTGACAAGAGGGCTGCGTTCACTTCAAAGCTTGGGTTTTCGGTCGTCGCTCCGATGAGGACGAGCTTTCCGGACTCCAGAGCAGGGAGGAGCGCATCCTGCTGAAGCTTATTAAATCGATGGATCTCATCTAAAAAGAGAATCGTGCGCTCGTCCTCATAGTCAAACCGGGACTCCGCTTCACGAATGACGTTCCGCAATTCATCGAGTTTGGCTGTGACGGCGTTCAATTGGACAAATGTCGCTTTCGTGTAATTCGAAATGACACGGGCGAGTGTCGTCTTCCCAGTGCCAGGCGGACCGTATAGGATAATCGTGCCGAGTCGGTCGGCTTCGATGGCACGGCGAAGTAGCTTGCCCTCACCGATGATATGGCGCTGTCCGATGACGTCATCTAACGTTTCGGGGCGCATGCGGTTGGCGAGCGGTCCGCCATTCGATTGATGAAACAAATCAGGCATACGTAACCATTCCTTTCGACAAACGTTTGTTCGATTAGTATAACAGAAGGAGACTTGAAGATGAAAATATCTACAAAAGGCCGTTATGGCTTAACCATCATGATTGCGTTGGCGCGAGAAACTGACAACAAACCGCTCAGCTTAAAGAAGATTGCGGCACGCCATGAGTTGCCGGAGCATTATTTAGAGCAATTGATCGGTCCACTCCGTAATGGTGGACTCGTTAAGAGTGTACGCGGCGCGTACGGTGGCTATCAGCTCGTCAAACCGGCAGAAGAAGTGACGGCGGGTGAAATCATTCGCTTACTCGAAGGGCCGTTAGCCGTGGTCGAGGAATCTGAAGCAGATGATGCGGTGAAACGGAAGCTTTGGGATAAAATCAAAGAAGCCATCGATACCGTCCTTGACGAAACGACACTCGCCGACCTTGCCGAGGAAGAGTCAGACGGCTATATGTTTTATATTTAAGAACGAGGTGACCCTTACATGAACTATTTTGATCACGCTGCGACGACACCGATGCGACAAGAAGTCCTCGAGGCGATGACCCCTTACTTTTTAGAGACGTACGGCAACGCGTCGAGCATTCACGGAATTGGGCGTAACGCGCGGGCGGCGCTCGATTCGTCACGTCGCGTCCTCGCGAAATGGATCGGTGCTTCACCAAACGAGATTGTCTTTACATCGGGTGGGACGGAGTCGGATAACTATGCCTTGTTCGGTGCGGCATATGCCCATCAGGAAAAAGGCAAACATATCATCACGACAAAAGTCGAGCACCATGCCGTTCTTCATGCGATGGAACAGCTCGAGCGTGAGGGCTTCGAGGTCACGTATCTCGATGTCGATGCGTCGGGATCCGTCACTGTCGACGCTGTGCGTTCAGCCTTACGGGATGACACGATTCTCGTATCGGTCATGTACGGCAATAACGAAGTCGGGACACGCCAACCGATTCAAGAAATCGGTGAGTTGTTACGAGACCATCACGCCATTTTCCATACCGATGCGGTACAAGCGCTCGGTACAGAAATGATTGATGTAAAGGCGATTCATGTCGATTTATTGTCGGCGTCCGCACATAAAGTGAATGGACCAAAAGGTATCGGTTTTCTTTTCATGAAAACAGGTGTAAAATTAGCGTCACGTTCTTTTGGTGGACAACAAGAACGTAAACGTCGAGCCGGCACGGAAAATGTTCCGGGTGCCGTCGGATTCCAAAAAGCAGCTGAACTCGTCATGGCAGAGCGTGAGGACCGAGTGGCTCTCTATGAGTCGCTCGATTTGGCACTACGTCAGCGCCTTGACGAATTAGGCGTATCTTATGAGGTGAACGGATCAGATCGTTTACCTCACATCGTGAACCTATACCTTCCTGGAATTGACCTTGAACCCTTCCTCATCATGATGGATATGCGGGGCATGGCGATTTCAAGCGGAAGTGCCTGCACGGCAGGGTCGGTCGAACCGTCCCATGTATTGTCGGCGATGTACGGGGATTCAGAGCGGACACGTCAGTCTGTTCGAATCAGTTTTGGCCACGGCAACTCGGTCGAGGACGCGAAACGGCTCGCGGAGCGACTACAAGAAGTCGTCTCGACATTTATGAACGGAGTGAGATAGATGAATTTACGCACGAAAGCCCCTGAAGAGACGACGGTCGTCGTCGGGATGTCAGGTGGCGTCGATTCATCGGTGACGGCCCATGTATTGAAAGAACAAGGGTATAACGTCATCGGAATCTTTATGAAAAACTGGGATGACACGGACGAAAATGGTATATGTACGGCGACAGAGGACTATGAAGACGTCATCGCCGTCGCGAACCAAATCGGGATCCCATACTATGCGGTCAACTTTGAAAAAGAATATTGGGACCGTGTCTTTGAGTATTTCTTGGCAGAATATCGTCTCGGTCGTACACCGAACCCGGACGTCATGTGTAACAAAGAAATTAAATTCAAGGCATTCCTTGACCATGCGCTTCGACTCGGTGCGGACTTTGTCGCAACCGGCCATTATGCACAAGTGGAATACGTCGACGGCGAACACCGCTTGTTGCGCGGAAAAGACGACAACAAAGACCAAACGTATTTCTTGAACCAACTGTCTCAAGACCAGCTCGCGCGAACGATGTTCCCGATTGGTCATATGGACAAGAAAGATGTGCGTGTCATTGCTGAAGAAGCAGGGCTCGCGACAGCGAAGAAGAAAGATTCGACCGGAATCTGCTTTATCGGAGAGCGGAACTTCAAGGAGTTCTTGTCGGAATACCTTCCGTCACAGCCAGGTGAAATGCGGACGCTCGACGGTGTCGTCAAAGGACGTCATGACGGGTTGATGTATTATACGCTCGGACAGCGGCACGGTCTCGGAATCGGTGGCGATGGGGACCCTTGGTTCGTCGTCGGGAAAGATGTCGAGAACAACGTCTTGTTCGTCGGACAAGGCTTCCATCACGACGCGCTCTATTCAGATGCGCTCCTCGCTTCGAAACTGTCTTGGACAGGGGCTGCTCCTTCAGGAGAGTTCCGGGCTACGGCGAAGTTCCGCTATCGTCAACAAGACGTGCCGGTCACGGTCGCTCCACTTGAGGGCGGCGAAGTACTCGTCAAGTTCGACGAGCCACAACGTGCCATCACTCCTGGACAAGCGGTCGTCTTCTATGACGGCGACATCTGTCTCGGTGGGGCAACGATTGACGAAGCGTACCGAAACGGAAAACGACTCGACTATATCGGATGAGGTGATTGATATGAACGCAAACGAACAAGGCATCCAAGCGATGCAACAAGGTGAATTCGAACAGGCAGCCAAACATTTCAATGAGGCGATTGAAGCGAACCCGACGGACCCGACTGGTTTCGTCAACATGGGGACGTTGCTTCAGGCGATCAACGATTACGATCGTGCCGTCATCTTTTATGACAAAGCGATTGAACTCGATGGCTCGTTCGGTGCCGCGCATTATGCGAAAGGTGCCCTTGCCTATGAACTCGAGCAATTGGAGACGGCAGAAGCGTCGCTTCGCCAAGCGCTCCTCTCGGGGATGGATGATGCCGATCTTCATTTCATGCTCGGCTTGACGTACAAAGCGATGGGTGACTTCGTTCGTGCGATGCCGCGCCTGCGTGAAGCGAAGAAACAATCGCCGGAAGACGTGGAAATCACGTTCCAATACGGACTTGCACTCGCACAAAGCGAACAGCTTGAAGAAGCGGTCGTCGCGTTAGAAGAGACGCTCGACCTCGATGCGAGCCATACGGATGCCCGTTACAACTTGGCAATCGCGTATGCGTTCTTGGGTGACCAGGAACGGACGTATGCCGAACTTCAACGCGTCTTGGAGATGCAACCGGATCACGAACTCGCACGTGATGCCATCGCGAAGATGGACGCACTGCTCGGGAACTGATCTCTTGGATAGGAAAGTGCCATCGCAATGGAGCGATGGCACTTTTTTTGGTGGCAATTAAAGTTGTTTTGTCGTGATTTTGACGGGTTCCCCGGCGAAGTCGCCGTAGGCCTCGTCCATATTTTTCGTATACAGTTCGATGATGTTGTGGCTCGGGTCTTTAAAGTACGCCGAGCGTTCTTTCCCATTCTTTGTCTCGTCCTCGTCCCATGTCCGTAGTTTTACAGGCACATCGGTCTCATCTAGGATCTCGAGTGCCTTTTCAAACGACTCCATCGGAACGAAGAACGCACAGTGGACGTGGACCCCACCTTCATCATAGAGCGTGTCCCACTCGGTCACGTCCTGTTTTCGGTTCGCATCCTCTTCTTCCGTAAAGTTACGTTTCAACCAAAGCCCTAGCCGCGTATTCCCTCCGATGTAGAGCCACGTTGCCCATGGCTCATTCGCTTGTTCTTGCGATTCACTTGGCTCGGCATCGTCTCCGACCCATTGTTCGACGACCGGGAGACCTAATTTCTCAGACCAAAACGAAACGGCTTCTTCCATATCTGTCACTTCTAATACAAGTTCACATAATCCGCTGACTGGAATTCGTTTACCCATGTATGACTCCTCCTTCAATGTCTCATTCGAACAGTTCCCGCTTTCTTCAAATCAAAAACGCGACTAGCTGTCTTGAAGTGAGGGAATGACACTTTATAGAAGGAGGTCGAATGACTTGCGAAAATATAGCATGGTCAGTGTCATTTTATTTTTCATTATTGAGTATGTGTGGTTCACGCAATTATTTGAAACAGTGAATCAGCGACTTGCGGATGGGAAGTGGACGAACACGATTTTATATCAAGTGGTCGTCGAACCGCAGGGACTTTTAACGCTATTGTTCATTCTATTCGTGGCGCTCCTCATTGTCGGATGGGTTGTTCATTATGTGTACGCGGAACAGAAGTCCTGGCAACTCACGTCTGAACATGTCGGGGTCGGATGGTTCGTTCCGTTGATTCTTGCGATGTTAGGCTTGGTGATTCCGAACGTATATGTTCAGGTCGGGATGTTGCTCCTACAATTGACGTTCATCCCGCTCATCCCATTCATCGGACAGACCGTCCCATTCTGGAAAGTCGTGACGAATTGGTTGATTCAATTGGGGGTCATCAGTCTTGTCTTATTTGGTGCTCGGGGGATGTTGGAGGATTCGATTCGAATCGAGAAGACAGAACTCTTCACGAGACTCGAGGCGTACGAGGCGTCGGGTGATTTAGACCGAATCCAGCGGTTGATTGAAGAAGTGGACCTCGAACAAGTCGAGCGTATCTTGGACAGGGTCGACCTTGAACAACTCATTCGCATTTTGGAAGTCGTCGACCTCGACCGAATCGAGCAAATCTTGAGTCTGTTCGACTAGGTCATTTGTTCAATCGATTCATCTCGGGCTATAATGAATGATGGAAAAATAGCTGGAGGTGTCGGATATGATGGCAGCACCTTACGAGTTGACTGGAAAAGTCATTCGAGTCCTGTTTCAATCAGAAGAAGAAGCGCACACCATTGCGCTCGTACGAATAAAAGAAAAGAATTTTGAGACGGACGAGACCGAGATGGTCATCGCTGGCGTCGGGGTCGGCATCGAAAAAGGGGAGACGTATAAGGCGCACGGTCGTCTCGTCGAACATCCTCGATTCGGAAAACAGATGAAGGCCGATTGGATTCGTCGCGTCGTTCCGATGACGAAACGGGCCGCCGTCCGCTTTTTGACGAACGGTTCCTTTCCCGGAATCGGACAAAAGACCGCTCAGAAGATCGCAGATACGCTCGGGGATGATTGCATCGACCAAATCGTGAAACATCCGAGTATCCTGTCAGAAGTCGATGGGTTAAAAGAAAAGCAGGCGCGTGTGATCACGGAACGTCTGAACGTCTTATACGGGGTCGACCAACTGCTCTTGTTTCTCGCTCCGTTTGACGTGACACCTCGTCTCGCCTCAAAAATCCATAAAGAATATGAAGGACGGGCGATGGAGACGATTGAGAAGAATCCGTATGCGCTCATGTACGATGTACAAGGAATCGGATTCAAGACGGCGGATGCCATCGCCGCGCATTTCGGGATTCAAGGCATTCATCCTGAACGCATCGCGGCAGCGGTACTTTACGTGTTAGAGCTCGAACAAGGGAACGGTCATCTCTACGTGACGGCGGAGCAACTCGAAGTGGAGATGCCTCGAATCATCGGGGCAGACCCAGGTGACGCACTCGTCACGGCATTAGAGTCGCTTGCGAAAGACGAGCGGGTCGTCATCGATGACGGGGTCGTCTATCATCCTCGGGTGTTCCGCGCTGAACGAAAGGCGGCAGAGGAATTGGCGCGTATCATGGCGACATCGACGACGGAAGACGTGGACATGACGACCATCTTTGACGCGGTCGGACGTGTCGAGGAGATGTTTTCGATTGAATATGCGACCCAACAGCGAGAAGCGATCGAGCTTGCGCTCAAATCGCCACTCATGGTGCTCACCGGGGGGCCGGGTACGGGGAAGACGACGGTTGTCCGTGGGATTATTCACGCACTCAGTGACGTCTTCGACTGGAAGTTAGAGCCCGTACCGAACCAACCGTTCCCGTTCGTCTTGGCCGCACCGACGGGTCGGGCCGCGAAGCGACTCAGCGAATCGACGGGCCTTCCGGCATCGACGATTCACCGTCTCTTGAAATTTGACGGAAGTTCGTTCCAAGTCGATGAGACGAACCCACTTGCGGGGAAAGTGCTCATCGTCGACGAAGCGTCGATGATTGATATTTTCTTATTCAGAAGCTTACTTAAAGCGGTACCGAACGGGATGAAAATCTTGTTCGTCGGGGACCGCGATCAGCTCCCGTCAGTCGGACCGGGACAAGTGCTCGCCGATCTAATGGCGACGGATGGGATTCCGGTCGTCCGCCTCGACGTCGTCCACCGTCAGGCGTCGGAGTCGAGTATTTTACGGCTCGCCCATTCCTTGAACGCCAAAAAGATGCCAGAAGATTTATTGGCGGCGCTCCCGGACCGTCGCTTCTACACGGCGAACCAAGAGACGGCGCTTCAAGCGATTTGTCAGATGGCGGGAGCGGCCCTCCGGAAAGGATATTCACCATTTGATATCCAAGTGCTCGCTCCGACATATCGAGGTGTATGCGGAATCGATGGGCTGAACGAAGCGCTTCAACACGTGTTCAATCCAAAATCGAGTGCACGGGAAGTGAAACATGGGACGCGTATTTATCGAAATGGCGATAAAGTGCTACAACTCGTCAACAACGCCGAGGAGAACGTCTATAACGGGGACATCGGTGAGATCACGAACATCTTCTACGCGAAAGAGAACGTTGATAAAGTCGATAAAATTTATATCCGATTCGATCAGACGGAAGTCGAATATAACCGTAGTGAATGGGATCAGTTCACCCACGCCTACGCCATCACGATTCATAAGTCACAAGGGTCCGAGTTCCCAATCGTACTCATGCCGGTCTTCTTTAACGGCGGCTTCCGCTCATCGCGAAACTTGATTTATACGGCCGTGACACGGGCGAAGAAAAGCTTGCTGTTGTTCGGGGACGTACGGGCACTCGAGGCGGCAACGCGAGAAGAAGAACCCGTACGGCGGACAAAATTGGTCGAACGCTTAGGCGGGAAGTCTTGACGTCTTCATAAGCGCATGTGATAATGACGAATAGACAACTGAAACGATACAGACGATGAAGGAAATGAGTACGTCGTCACCGCCTCTACAGAGACATCTTCCTAGGCTGCGAGAAGATGGAGGTCGGCCGACCGAAGCTATTCTGGAGTCCCCACTCAACATGGGCGCCTCATCCACGTTAACGGATGTTCGAGGCACGGTGTTTACCGTGCGAACGAGGGTGGTACCACGAAGCGATGCTTTCGTCCCTTTCCACAGGGGCAGGCATCGCTTTTTTTCGTTTCGTTCAGAAATAAGGAGGAATTGTTCATGAAACCGCTCAAATCATTGACTGGCGCACAGATTCGCCAAATGTACTTAGATTTCTTCAAATCAAAAGGTCACAGCGTTGAGCCGAGTGCGTCGCTCGTACCGGTCGAAGACCCGACTTTGTTATGGATCAACTCTGGTGTCGCGACATTGAAGAAATACTTTGATGGACGTGTCATCCCAGCGAACCCACGAATCGTCAACGCACAAAAATCGATTCGTACGAACGATATCGAGAACGTCGGGAAGACAGCACGTCACCATACGTTCTTCGAAATGCTCGGAAACTTCTCAGTCGGAGAATACTTCCGTGAAGAAGCGATCACATGGGGCTGGGAACTCTTGACGAGTGACGAGTGGTACGGTCTCGACCCAGATCGCCTCTCTGTCACGATTCACCCGGACGATGAAGAATCAAAACAAATCTGGTTGAACCTCGGCATGCCGGCTGACCGCATCATCCCACTTGAAGATAACTTCTGGGAAATCGGCGAAGGTCCATCTGGTCCGAACACCGAAATCTTCTTCGACCGTGGACCAGCGTTCGGAGACGACCCGACAGACCCTGAACTTTATCCGGGTGGGGAGAACGAGCGTTACCTTGAAATCTGGAACATCGTGTTCAGCCAATATAACCATGACGGGCACGGGAACTATACAGAGCTTCCACGTAAAAACATTGATACAGGGATGGGACTCGAACGGATGGCGAGCGTCCTTCAAGACGTACCGACAAACTTCGATACCGACCTCTTCATGCCAATCATTCGTGAGACAGAAAAAATCAGTGGCGACGTATATCGTCAAGATAGCAGCAAAGACGTTGCTTTCAAAGTCATCGCTGACCACATCCGTACCGTATCGTTCGCAATCGGAGACGGTGCACTCCCGTCGAACGAAGGACGTGGATATGTCCTCCGTCGTCTTCTCCGCCGTGCGGTCCGCTATGCGAAGATGCTCGGCATCGAGCGTCCGTTCATGTATGAGCTCGTCGACGTCGTCGGTGACATCATGGTCGACTTCTATCCACAAGTGAACGAGAAGAAAGACTTCATCAAGAAAGTCATCAAGAACGAGGAAGAGCGTTTCCATGAAACGTTGAACGACGGACTCGCAATCTTGAACGAAGTCGCGAAAGCGCAAAAAGCTGCAGGTTCAAACGTGATCAGTGGTCAAGACGCGTTCCGTCTTTACGACACGTACGGTTTCCCGCTCGAATTGACAATCGAATACGCTGAAGACCATCACATGACGGTCGATGAGGACGGCTTTAAGGAAGCGATGAATGAGCAACGCGAACGTGCACGTCAAGCGCGCGCTGACGTTGAATCGATGCAAATCCAGTCTGGCGTACTGGCAGACATCACGATGCCATCGACATTCCTCGGATACAACAACCTTGAGACGAACGCGAAAATCGTCAGCTTGATTCACGACGGGGAGCTCGTTGACGTCGTCGCTGCAGGGGAAGAGGCACAAGTGATCCTCGATCAAACGCCATTCTACGCAGAGAGCGGCGGTCAAATCGGTGACAAAGGTCAAATCGTTGGCGAAGACTTCCTTCTTCGCGTAAAAGATGTGTCGAAAGCACCGAATGGGCAAAACTTGCACACGGTCACAGTCGAGTCAGGCGTCGCGAAATCGGAAGTGGCAGTGACAGCAACGGTTGACCAAGAATCACGTCAAGCAATCGTGAAGAACCATACGGCGACGCACCTCCTTCACCGTGCCTTGAAAGACACGCTCGGCGAGCACGTCAATCAGGCTGGGTCACTCGTGACACCAGATCGTCTTCGTTTCGACTTCTCTCACTTCGGTCAAGTGACAGCGGAAGAGCTTCAATCGATTGAGCGTCAAGTGAACGAGAAGATTTGGGCATCGATCGGTGTCGACATCGAAGAAATGAATATCGCGGATGCGAAAGCGAAAGGTGCAATGGCACTCTTCGGTGAGAAGTATGGTGATGTCGTTCGTGTCGTATCGGCTGGGGACTACTCGGTTGAGCTTTGCGGTGGATGCCACGTATCTAACACGGCTGAAATCGGACTCTTTAAGATCTTGTCTGAGTCAGGAATCGGCGCAGGAACACGTCGAATCGAAGCGGTCACTGGGGCTGGCGCATACGAAGTGATGAACCAGCAAATCGAGACGCTCGAAGCGGCAGCGAAACTGTTGAAGACGAAACCTCTCGAGGTTCCAGCTCGTGTTCAAGCACTCCAATCTGAAATCAAAGAAGTGGAGCGTGCTTCAGAGTCGCTCAAAGCGAAACTTGCAAACATCGAAGCTTCTTCATTGACGGATGCAATCGAAACGATTGGTGACGTCCAATTGATTGCGAAGCGTGTCGATGGACAAGATATGGATGCCCTCCGTAGCATGGTCGACGACTTGAAAGGGAAGCTCGGTTCTGCCGTAATTATCCTCGGGTCGGCGAACGGTGAGAAGGTCAACCTCGTCGCAGGTGTGACGAAAGACTTGAACGACCGTGGCTTCCATGCTGGAAAACTCATTAAAGAAGTCGCAACACGCTGTGGCGGCGGTGGTGGCGGTCGTCCAGACATGGCACAAGCAGGTGGCCGTGATGCAACAAAACTGGACGAAGCATTGAAGTTTGCTTCACATTACGTCCAATCACTGGCATAATAGAGTGTGAAGTGCAAACGGAAAGAGGTGGATTCTTGTGAGCCAAATGGATCGCACGATGCAATTCAATTTTCCAGAAGATGATCAACGTGCTAACACACGTGAGACGCTGATTACGGTATATCAAGCACTCGAGGAAAAAGGTTATCAACCGATCAATCAAATCGTGGGATACTTATTGTCAGGTGACCCCGCCTACATCCCACGTCATAATGATGCGCGAAACTTGATTCGCAAAATTGAGCGGGATGAACTTCTCGAAGAGTTGGTCAAATCGTATTTGAACGATCGTAGAGAGGATTAATATGAAGCGAGTCATGGGACTCGATGTCGGATCGAAGACAATTGGTGTCGCGGTGAGTGACCTGATGGGATGGACGGCACAAGGTGTGGAGACGGTCTATTGGACCGAACCCGACTTTGACGAAGCCGTCCGTCTCCTTCGTCCGTTTATCGAGCAGTACGATGTGAAAGAAGTCGTCGTCGGTCACCCGAAAAACATGAATGGGACAGTCGGTCCGCGCGGTGAGGCGTCAGAGGCGTTTGCCGAGGCGTTCACCGAACAGACAGGCTTACCTTGCGTGTTGGTGGATGAACGATTAACGACGATGCAAGCGGAACGGATGCTCATTTCAGCAGATGTCAGCCGCAAAAAGAGAAAAGCGGTCATCGACAAAATGGCGGCCGTGATGATTTTACAAAACTACCTGGACCGTTCCGGGAAATAAGGAGGAATCTCTCATGGCAGAAATCCGTCGTGAAGAAGAAATGTACCGTATTCCAGATGAAAATGGAGACGAGCATTTATTTGCAGAAATTTTCCGTATGACAAGCGACCGTTCGAAGAAAACATTCGTTGTACTCGAACCAGTCGGCGCTCCGGAAACAGAAGATGAAGACACAATCGAAGTATACGCATTTGAAATTGAAGAACTTGAAGATGGCGAATTCATCTTGAAGCTCGTCGAAGACGATGAAGACTTCGAAGAGGTCATGGAAGCATTCGATATCGTCAATGACGAAGTCGGTCTAGACTAAATAGGGGAAGGGCGGCTAGGGATTTCCCTCGTCGCCTCTCTTTATAAAATGAACAGGGGAGAAATGCATGAATCATCCATCTATGTCAGATGAGAAACGTGCCCGCAACCGGATCGTTCGTCGCATCACGGTTGTCATCCTTGCC
The DNA here is from genome assembly GCF_050269125.1 of Exiguobacterium sp. NPDC077395. Taxonomy (NCBI): domain Bacteria; kingdom Bacillati; phylum Bacillota; class Bacilli; order Caryophanales; genus Exiguobacterium; species Exiguobacterium sp. NPDC077395. The sequence goes on along the minus strand of NZ_JBNNHU010000001.1, from coordinate 1,736,671 downwards.
ATCTTCCTTCTCGTCATCGCCACAGGCTCGGCACTCGCTTACGTCTTCGTGAAGCGCTCCGTCGAACCGATTGATCCGACATCGACGGAAACCGTTGAGGTCGAAGTCCCACTCGGTGCCGGTTCGGGATACATTGGTGAATTACTAGAAGAGAATGGGCTTGTAAGGAGTAGCACGATTTTCCGTTTCTATACACGCTTTAAAAACGAGTCATCGTTCCAAGCGGGGACGTATACGTTGTCACCATCTCAATCAATCGATGAGTTGATTGAAACGTTGCAAACAGGTAAAGTCATTGTGGTTCCTGATATCAAGCTCGTCATTCCGGAAGGGTTCACAATCGACCAGGTCATCGCGCGACTTGCGAAAGAGGCCGACATTCCGAAAGAAGAGATTTCCGAACAATTGAGTGACCGTGAATATATCAGTTCGCTCGTGAACGAGCATGAGATGTTGACGGAGGAAGTATTGCAGGAAGGCATTTATCATCCGCTTGAAGGATACCTGTTCCCGGCAACATATGAATTCAACAAAGGGGTAACACTCACTGAAATCATCGATGAGATGCTACTCCCGACTGAAAGCATGTATCAAGAGTACAAAGGTCGTTTGGCTGATTCAGGACGCACCTTCCATGAGACGCTCTCGCTCGCATCGGTAGTCGAGAAAGAAGCTGTTTCAACGGAAGACCGGAAAGAGATTGCCGGTGTCTTTGAAAATCGTCTAAACGACGGCATGAAATTACAGTCTGACCCGACCGTCTGGTACGGCACGGGGGAGACATCGATTTTCACTTCATTCGCAGATTTGGAGAACGATTCCTTATATAACACATATCGTTATGAAGGGATTCCGATCGGTCCAATCGCGGCTGTCAGTCGCGACGCGTTTGAGGCGGTACTCAACCCGAACGACACAGAGAACATTTACTTCTATGCACGCCCTCCACGTGAAGGGTTCCCGAATGGGGAAGTCTTGTTCGAAGTCAATTATGAGGACCATCAACAAAACGTCAATACGTACCGTTCCGAATGGGAAGCGTTTGAAGAAGCGAACAGTAATTGATGGGACGACCGGAAGCGGATGCTTCCGGTCGTTTGAATGAAGAGAGTTAAGAGGTGGAACGAGTGGACCATGCATCCTATGAGGGATATGTAGAACAATTGATCAACGACCGCTCTCCGCTGTTGACGGAGATGGAGGCATTTGCGCGAGAACATCACGTCCCAATCATGGACTTGACGGGCTCTGAAGTGCTTCTCTCTTTGTTGGCGATGCAGCGACCGACCCGCATCCTTGAGGTGGGGACGGCAATTGGCTACAGTGCAATCCGTATGGCAGAGTTGTTACCAGATGCCGAAATCGTAACGATTGAACGAAATGCTCGTCGATTCGAAGAGGCGACTGGTTTTATCGGACGTTCTGATGTTCGCAATCGCATCACATTGATTCACGGTGACGCCGTTGAATTGATTGGTTCGATTGAAGGTGAGTTCGATGCCGTGTTTATTGATGCGGCAAAAGGACAATATCAAAAATTTTTTGATGGGTATGGCGCTTTAGTACCAATTGGTGGTACGATTTACAGCGATAATTTGTTTTTACGAGGGGACGTCTTGCTCGAGGACGTGTCAGTATTGGACCGACGTCGACGCCGACTTGTCCGTCTCGTGAAGCAGTTTACTGAGCAATTGATGGCACGGACCGATTATCATACTGCAATTTTGCCCCTTGGTGATGGCCTAGCAATCAGTCGTAAATTACGATGAGGAGGACTTAACTTTGATGCAACATAAACCCGTCATTATTGGCGTGGCCGGGGGTACCGGATCTGGAAAAACGACCGTGGCCCGTGCGCTCGTCGATGCGTTTAAAGGTCAATCGGTCGTCATGATTGAACAAGACGCGTATTATAAAGATCAATCTGAAATGACGATGGAGGAGCGGTACAAGACGAACTACGACCACCCCTTCGCCTTTGATAACGATTTGCTAATTGAACATATCCAACAATTGCAACAACATCAGGCTGTCGAGAAACCGGTATATGACTACGCGGCCCATACGCGCTCTGATGAGACGATTTTGATCGAACCGGTCGATGTCGTCATCGTTGAGGGGATTTTAGCACTTGAAGATGCCCGTTTGCGTGAATTGATGGATATTAAGGTGTTCGTGGATACAGATGCTGACGTTCGCATCCTGCGCCGCATGCAGCGGGATATCAATGAACGTGGACGTTCGATTGATTCGGTCGTGGCACAGTACACGAATGTCGTTCGTCCGATGCATTTACAGTTCTGCGAGCCGACGAAGCGGTATGCGGACATCATCGTTCCTGAAGGCGGAGAAAACTTTGTCGCAATCGATTTACTCGTGACAAAGATCCGTTGGGTGCTCACTGAGCGTAATCGCGCGTGAGGAAATAAATCGTTTTCAATTTACCCTAGCTGTAATATACTAGGAGACAATGAAGGAGTGACAGAAATGGCTGAAAAACAACACTATATGACGTTAGACGGAAAAGCGAAGATCGAGAATGAATTAAACGAACTGAAAACGGTCCGCCGTAAAGAAGTCGTTGAAAATATTAAGATTGCTCGTGATTTCGGTGACTTATCAGAAAACGCGGAATACGACGCGGCGAAAGAAGAACAAGCGATGGTCGAAGGACGAATCGCACAATTAGAAGAAATGCTCCGCAACGCAGTCATCATTCAAGATGATGCAGGCGATAACTCGGTTGTCTCAATCGGGAAAACTGTAACGTTCTTCATCCAAGAAGACAACGAAGACGAGACATACACAATCGTCGGTGGTGCCGAGGCAGACCCGTTCACAGGGAAAATCTCGAACGAATCACCAATCGCGAAAGCGCTTCTTGGCCGTACGATCGGAGATGTGGTCACGGTTCAAACACCAGGTGGCGACATGATCGTCGAAATCAAAGAAATCAAATAAGTTGTTGAGCGACCTCCATCTTGGAAGTCGCTCTCTTTCTGAGGAGGAATCGGAATGAAAGTTGGAATCATCGGTGCGATGGAAGAAGAAGTGAATTTACTTCGGAACGAACTAACTGAACGTAAAGATACAGAAATCGCAAGCTATCATTTTTATGAAGGATATCTTGGAAACATGCAAGTCGTCATCTTGAAGTCAGGCATCGGGAAAGTCAATGCCGCCATCGGGACGACACTCTTAATTGATAAGTTCAAACCGGACGTCGTGATCAATACGGGTTCTGCCGGCGGATTTAAAAAAGGGATGAAAGTCGGTGACGTCGTCGTCTCAACAGAAGTACGTCACCACGATGTCGACGTGACAGCATTCGGCTATGAGTACGGACAAGTACCAGGGATGCCACCAGCGTATGAAGCTGATCCAAAGCTCGTCAGCGTCTGTAAAGATGTGATTGAAAACTTACCGGACGTGAACGTGCATCAAGGATTAATCGTAACAGGGGATTCGTTCATCAACGACTCAAAACGTGTAGCGGACATCCTTGGTCATTTCGATGGCGTCGCTGCCGTCGAGATGGAAGCTGCTCCAATCGCGCAAACGTGTTACCAGTTCGGTGTTCCGTTCGTTGTCACACGCTCGATTTCAGACAGCGCGGACGAAGAGGCGAACTTATCGTTTGATGAATTTTTAGAGACGGCATCGATCAACTCTGCGAAGATGGTCATGGCTGTCACGAAACGTCTCGAACAAGCTTAAACGATAGATCGTGAGGAGGATGCATTGACATCCTCTTTTTATTCCCTTATATTAGTACCAGATACTAAGAATAGGGGTCGACGATATGAATATTGGAATCATCGGCATCGGATCGTTCTTACCGGACAATCGGGTGACAAATATCGATTTAGAAAAACGAATGGATACGAGCGATGAGTGGATTCGTACGCGTACAGGCATCGAGGCACGACATTTAGCAGAAAGTGACGTATCAGTCTCGGATATGGCGACACGTGCCGCAGAACGGGCTTTACAGAGCGCTGGGGTCAGCATCGATGAGATTGAAGCGATTGTCTGTGCGACGGCGACTGCGCCAGCCTTCCCGGCAACCGCCTGCGTGGTTCAGGCGAATCTTGGCGCGAAAGCTGCTGTGGCATTCGACGTCAGTGCAGCATGTAGTGGATTTATCTTCGCCATGGATACAGCGAAAAGCCTTATGGACTCGAAAGGCTTCAAGAAAACGCTCGTCATCGGAGCAGAGAAAATGGGAAGTTTGATTGACTGGGATGACCGGTCGACAGCTGTCCTATTCGGAGACGGAGCTGGAGCAGTCGTACTCGGGGAAGACGAGATCGCTTCAATCGACTCCATCGTACTTGGAAGTGACGGGACAGGTGGCAAGCACTTGTATGAAAACGATGAAGGAAAGATTGTCATGAACGGTCGCGAAGTGTTCAAGTTCGCCGTGCGGAAAATGCCGGAGATTGTGCTCGAATCGTTAAACAAGGCCGACAAGTCGTTAAACGACCTCGACGTCCTTGTGCCGCACCAAGCGAATCGTCGAATCATCGATGCGGCGATGGAACGTTTAGATTTAGAAGAAGAGAAAGTCGTCATGACCATTCAAGACCATGCGAACACATCGGCGGCATCGATCCCGCTCGCCTTAGCGGAAGCCGTCAAATCTGGTAAAATCCAAGACGGACAAACAATCGTCATCGCAGGTTTCGGAGCTGGACTCACGTGGGGTGCAAGCTGTCTGACATGGAATCATGCAACAATTACGGAGGGGAATCATCTATGAAACGAGTAGTAGTGACAGGATTAGGAGTCGTATCACCGTTAGGAAACGACGTGTCGACAATGTGGGACCGTCTTTTAAAAGGGGACAACGCAATCGATACGTTGACGAAAATCGACATCAGCCAATATCCGGCGAAAGTCGGAGCGGAAGTAAAAGAGTGGAACATCGAACACTTAGTCGAACCAAAAGAAGCGCGTAAAATGGATTCGTTCATCCAATACTCACTGTTGGCGGCAGACGCTGCCCATAAAGACAGCGGACTCGATGTCAAAGCCATTGCCGATGAAGTCGGAACGTGGATTGGAAGCGGGATTGGCGGTGTCGAAACAATCGACAAGCAGTCAGCCATCCTTCATGACCGCGGACCGCGTCGTGTGAGCCCGTTCTTCATTCCTATGATGATTCCGAACATGGCGAGCGGACAAGTGTCGATCTACCTCGGGGCTAAAGGACCAAGTAACTGTTCCGTGACTGCATGTGCATCAGGGACGAACTCCATCGGAGAAGCGTTCCGCGTCATTCAACGGGGAGATGCGATTGCCATGTTCGCCGGTGGAGCGGAAGCGCCGATTACACCACTTTCGTTCGCAGGCTTTTGTTCGAACAAAGCACTTTCGACGAATCCGGATCCGAATACAGCGTGCCGTCCATTTGACGAGAACCGCGATGGGTTTGTCATGGGTGAAGGCGCTGGCGTACTCGTATTAGAAGAGTACGAACATGCGAAGGCACGTGGAGCGAAAATGTATGCAGAAGTCGTCGGATACGGGATGAGTTCAGACGCCTATCACATCACTGCACCGTCACCAGAAGCAGAAGGCGGATCAAAAGCGATGAGTGAGGCGATTCGTGACGCCGGGATCAAACCGGAAGACGTTCAATACATCAACGCACACGGGACGAGCACGCCGCTCAACGATATGCTTGAGACGAAAGCGATTCGTCGTGTGTTCGGGGAACACGCCGACAAACTCGCGGTCAACTCGTCGAAATCGATGATTGGTCATCTTCTCGGAGGAGCAGGTGGCGTCGAGGCAGTCATCACAGCCCTTTCGATTCATGAAGGGAAGATTCATCCGACGATCAACTGTGAATCACCTGCAGCAGATTGCGACCTTGATTATGTACGTGAAGGAAATCGGGAACTTGACATTCAGTATGCACTCAGTAACTCACTTGGCTTCGGGGGCCACAATGCGACACTCGCATTTGCGAAAGTGACGAACTGACGGTAGAAAAATCATTCAAAAAAGGTTAGGGTATAAGGGTTGGTCTAACAGAAAGGAGTGCAACGAATGAACAAGAAATCATTCATCGTGGCCGCCTTGTTAGGTTCAGTCCTTATCCTTTTTTTATTTATTTGGAACGAACAACGAGAGCAGTCACGTGAACTACTACCACCAGAAGAACAAACCATTACGATTCATGGGGAATCCCTTCCGACTCAACCCGACGTCATGCTCGCGATTGACCCGGCATCCCAAACCGTATTGTCACATCTATATGAAGGACTCTATCGGTTCGGCGCAGATGGGGCGATTGAACCAGGACTCGTCGAGAAGTTAGAACGATCTGAAGATGGAACGGTCTATACGTTCACATTGAAAGAGAGTATGACGACAGAAGGGAATGCAGTTACCGCGCAGACGTTTGTCGGCCATTTCCGTAAACTCGTCGATGACGAGACGAACTCACCATTTAGTTTTTTACTTGCGGATGTCCAATCTGCGAAAGAAATCGGACTCGGGCAACAAGAGCCGGATACGTTAGGTGTTCGAGCAATTGATGAGCGAACGCTCGAAATCAAACTCATCCGACCGATGGAAGGATTCGAAAGAATTTTTGCAATGCCAGCGTTTTTGCCACAACCATCCGTGACAACATGGGATGAGTTAGAAACGAACGGTCCGTTTGAATTGAATCAGATAGACGATACAAGCATCTCGTTACATAAAAACGAAACGTATCGTGAAGCCGACAACGTTACGCTTGAAACAATCACCATCCAAAGTGAATCAAATTTGACTGAGACGTCAGGGATGCATCCGATTCCTTATGACTTCGACACGTCTACCATTGATGAGAAAGTCATGAATATTAAAGACGTTCCGCGAAGTGGCGTGTTTTATTTAAAACCGAATGTTGAAAAAGCACCATTCGATGATGTTGCATTTCGACAAGCCCTCGCCCTGACGCTTGAGCGGACGACACTCGAAGAATCGCTTGCACAAGCGGAACAAACGACAGAACGACTTCTCGTCATGGATGAGGAGGCTTCGGTTGCAGAGTTGAAAGGCGATGCCAACCAATTATTTGAAACCGTGAAAAAACGCTTAAAAACAGAAACAATTGAGATTGAATTGCTTAGCTTTGTCGATGAAGAAGCACGTGAAATTTCGACAAAATTAAAAGAGAATTTGGAACAATTGGACGGGTTGACCGTCAAGATCGTAGAGCTTCCACTTGGAGATAAAGTTAGGAAAGAAGTCTCAGGAAATTATTCCTTTTCGTTATCTGGATGGCAACCTGACTATCCGATGCTATCTGCCTATTTGACGCAATTCGAGTCTAATGATGTGCTCAATTCAAGTCGATACGCAAATGAGTCATACGATCAATTGATGGATCAGGCTCGCTCCACTGAGAGTTTGGACGAACGTAATATCATTTTACGGAACGCGGAAGCGAAGCTGTTAGAAGAGGCGGTTGTTATGCCAATCTATCAAGCAGGGCGTTCTTATTTGGTTGAAAAAGGATACGATCAAATCGGTTATCCGGTCATCGGTCCTTCATATGTCCTAACCTTTTCGAAAAAATACGAAAATTGAGCTAAAGGCCCGCCGCTCTAGGCGGGCTTTTTGACTATAGAGAAAATTTTTTAGAAAAATCAAAATAAACACTTTGCAAAATTATCAGAATATTGTATTATTGCATCAACGGGATTTTGGTAACAAATACTGTCAGAAGAAATGACTGAATTTTCTACCATCATTCACTTCGTTAAAACGAAAAAATCAGGGGGTCATCGCAATGAATAAGAAAAAAGGTTTTGCTTTAGCATCTTCGGTTACACTTCTTTCAAGTGCTTTCCTAGCTGCATGTTCGACAGGGGATGAAGACACAGGGTCTTCAAATGGATCAGGTTCGGAAGGTTCTGCAGACGAAGCGCAAGTCCTCAACTTGCTCGACGGTTCAGACATTCCTTCACTTAACCCAACACTCGCAACGGACGCTGTATCGTTCAACGTTTTAAACAACGTTAACGAAGGTCTCTACCGCATGGACGAGAACGATGAGCCAACTCCAGGTATGGCTGAATCTCACGAAGTTTCAGAAGACGGAAAAACGTACACGTTCAAAATCCGTGAAGGCGCTACTTGGTCAAACGGGGAGCCTGTCACAGCGAACGACTTCGAATACGCTTGGAAAGAAGTACTCAACCCAGATAACGCTTCACAATATGCATACGTTATGTCACCAATTGAAGGTGCTGACGAGTATAACACTGGCGAAGGCGAACGCGATGCAGTAGGCGTTAAAGCACTCGACGATCAAACACTTGAAGTTAAATTGAAAGCTCCAGCTGACTACTTCCTCGGATTGACAAGCTTCGGCGTGTTCATGCCAAAACTTGAGTCATTCGATACAGAGCAAGGCGAGAACTTCGGTACATCTGCAGAGACAACTCTCTACAACGGACCGTTCAAACTCGACAGCTGGGAGCGCGAGCAAGGCTGGAAAATGGTCAAGAACGAAGACTATTGGGATGCTGACACAGTTAAACTTGAAGAAATCAACGTTAAAGTCGTTAAAGAAGTTTCAACAGGTGTTAACTTGTATGAAAACGGTGACGTTGACCGCACAGGCTTGACTTCTGAGCTCGTTGCTCAATATCAAGATAACGAAGACTTCTCAACTGTCGTTGAGCCAACACTCTTCTACCTTCAGTTCAACACTGCTGTGGAAGCGCTTGACAACCAAAAAATCCGTAACGCGATTGATCGCGCATACGATAAAGCTGCAATCTCAGAAACACTTCTTGCGAACGGTTCAATCCCTGCAAACTACTTTGTACCAAAAGATTTCGTAACAGGTCCAGACGGGAAAGACTTCCGTGAAGGAAATGGCGACATCGGTGGATACAACGTGGAAGAAGCTCAAAAGCTTTGGGAAGAAGGTCTTTCTGAGCTCGGAACGGATACAGTTGAGCTTGAACTCCTCAACTATGACTCAGAGTCTGCGAAGCAAATCGGTGAGTTCATCAAAGGTGAACTTGAGAAGAACCTTCCAGGTATGAGCGTTTCAATCAAGCAACAACCGTTCAACAACAAACTTGACCTTGAGAACAAAGGAGAGTTTGAGTTCACATTCGCTGGTTGGGGTCCTGACTACCAAGATCCAATGACATTCATTGACCTCTTCGTCACAGACGGACCATACAACCGTGGTAAGTGGTCGAACGAAGAGTTCGATAAACTCATCGCTGATGCGAAAGCAAGCACAGATCCAGCTGAGCGTTGGAAGCAAATGCAAGATGCTGAGAAGATCGTTCTTGAAGAGAGCGTCATCTCACCAGTTTACCAACGTGGATCAGCTCGTCTCACGAAGCCATATGTTAAAGGTATCGTTGAGCACGCATTCGGTGCGGACTACTCTTACAAGTGGGCTTCAATCGAAGGTAAAGAATAATTTTAATTCACGCTTACAAGAGAGACAGGGACGCCTGTCTCTCTTTTTTATGCAATTATTTATACAAAAAAAGAACTCTCGCATGGAGAGTTCTGTTGATATAAGCTTATTTTTTAATTTTGGCACGTTTACGACTGAGACCCATCGCTTTTTCGATCTTCGCGAGATTTTTATTCGCGACGGCTTCAGCCTTGGCTCGACCTGCATCGAGAATCTCATCGAGTTCTGGAGAATCAATCAATTCATGATAACGGGCTTGAATCGGTTCGAGCAAGGCGACGACCGCTTCTGCCACATCTTGTTTAAATGTACCGTAATTTGAATTTTCGTATTGCTTGACGAGGTCATCGATTGATGTACCTGTCGATAGCGAGTAAATTTCTAACAAGTTCGAAATCCCTGGTTTGTTCTCACGGTCAAACGAGATGACGCCACTCGAATCGGTTACGGCACTCTTGATCTTCTTGCGGATGACATTCGGCTCGTCGAGCATTGAAATGTATCCTTTGGTGTTTGTGTCGGATTTTGACATTTTTTTCACGGGATTCGTGAGAGACATGATGCGTGCGCCTTCTTTTTGAATGAGTGGTTCAGGCATCGTGAACGTCTCGTAGTAACGTTTATTGAACCGTTCCGCCAAATCACGAGTCAATTCGATATGTTGTTTTTGGTCATCTCCGACAGGAACGAGTTCCGTATTGTATAACAAAATGTCAGATGCCATTAGTGTTGGATAAACGAACAATCCGGCTCCAACATTTTCATTTCCCTGCGATTTATCTTTATATTGTGTCATGCGACCGAGCTCACCCATTCCCGCGATGCATGTTAACATCCATCCGAGTTGAGCGTGCGCTTTCACTTCAGATTGAACGAAGATTGTCGCTTTCTCAGGGTCGAGACCAGAAGCGAGATAAAGTGCCGCTAGTTTTCGCGTGTTGTTCATTAACTCGACACGGTCGAGTTGTACGGTGATGGAATGCAAATCGACGATGCAATAATACGCATTGTTATCATCTTGAAGATCGACGAATTGTTTCATCGCGCCTAAATAGTTCCCGAGCGTTACGACGCCGGTCGGTTTGATTCCCGAAAAAATCGTTGCCATGTGTATACACCTCCGAAGAATATAAAAAAACCGCAGTCGTCCGTCCGAATAAATCGGGACGAATAACCGCGGTGCCACCCAAATTTGCATAAAATATGCCACTTGAACGCTGTAACGGGCGTGAACCGTCTCGCCATACTCCTCATGTTCAAGCGAGCCACTCCGAAGTCCATTCATTCAAGTCTTTTCATCTACTCGCAGCACCGTAGACTCTCTGAGGAAAAGATGATTTGAATTACTTGTCTTCATCCAAGTGTTCTTATTCTGAATCTAGTTTAGCATAGGTCGTCGCTTCCGAAAAGATTAAATCAAAGCGACGAGAAAGGAAAGAGCGATACTTCCGACACCAACGAACACCCAGTTCCAAGCCGATTGCTTACGGAGTTGTCGATCTTCAGGATCCTCTTCTTCATCCTCTTCATAATCCGCATCGATTTCTTTGAGCTTTGCACGCCGACTTCGCTTGAAACCATACATGATCCCATCGAACAATCCAGTCGCACTCATATGTGAGAACATCCCGATCGCAAAAGTGAGAATTCCGGAAACGAATAGACCGCCGCTCAAATGAAACAGGAAAGATTCGCTTCGGAAATATGAAAAAATCGACCAAACGGTGTACAGGATTGTGACAATCCCCCAAACAATCAATATATTTCGAAACTTTTTCAACGATGTAATCTCCTTTCACGCCATAAAGGGAACGAGCAACCGTTCCGCGTTTCTTCTATGATACTAGGAAGATGGGGGAGAATGCGAGTATGAAATTCGAGTGGTATGGTAGCGTTTTATTATGTAGTTGACAGTTTGATTAAAAATTTCTTACAATAGCCCTAACGTTCTTTCGTCGAATACTTTATGAAATATTCAGAAAATTAAAGAAAAAGTAAGATGTTCATTCGACGAATGGCTAGCTTTTAAAACGAAAGGGGAAATCGCAATGAAGAAAAAATCGATTCTGCTCATGATGACGATCATCTTGGCACTCGGTTCAGTACTCGCGGCTTGTTCGACAGGCGGAGACTCTGATGGCGGCGGTTCTTCTTCAAACGGAGAAAAAGTTCTTCGTTTGACGGATACGTCAGACATCACAACAGCCGATCCGGCTCTTGCTACAGACGCGGTCGCATTCAACTTGATCGCCAACACAATGGAAGGTCTTTACCGTCTTGATAAAGATGGAAATGCCGTACCAGCTCTCGCTGAAGGCGAACCAGAAGTAAATGAAGATGAGACTGTTTACACATTCACACTTCGTGATGCTGAATGGTCAAACGGAGAGCCAGTTACAGCCAACGATTTCGTTTATGCATGGCAACGCGCTGTCGACCCTGCAACAGGTTCACAGTATGCATACATCATGAACACAATTAAAAACGCTGAAGCGATCAACACAGGTGACACACCGAAAGAAGAGCTTGGCGTTAAAGCAATCGATGAGAAAACACTCGAAGTCACACTCGAGCGTCCAGACCCATCATTCCTTTCACTTACTTCATTCGGTACATTCACACCAATCAATGAAGCATTCGCGACAGAGAAAGGCGAAGATTTCTCAACGAACCCTGAAAACCTTCTCTACAACGGACCATTTACATGGTCAGAGTGGGATCGTGAACAAGGTTATGTCTTAACAAAGAACGACACGTACTGGGATAAAGACAACGTCGCGCTTGAAGCCGTTGATGTTCGCGTCGTAAAAGAAACATCTACAGTCGTAAACTTGTATGAAGCTGGCGATGTTGACTATGCAGGTCTCGCATCAGAACAAGTTGCTGCTTTCCAAGAAGATGAAGATTACAACACAGGTCTTCGTTCTGCTGTCGGATATTTCAAATTCAACCACGAAGATGAAATCTTCTCTGATGTGAATGCACGTAAAGCAATCGCACGTGCGGTCGATCCAACTGGAATCATCGACCAACTCTTGAACAATGGTTCAATTGCAACAACATCATTCATTCCAAAAGACTTCATCAAATATGAAGACGGTACGGATTACACAGAGGGTGTTGAGTACTTCCAAACAAACGCTGACGAAGCTGCTTCACTTTGGGAAGAAGCAACAGGCGGAGAAGCGACAACAATCGAACTCCTCTCGTTCGATAGCGAAGTTTCAAAACAAATCTCTGAGTATATGAAAGGTCAAATTGAGTCGAACTTGCCGAACGTAACGGTTGAAATCGCTCAACAACCTTTCAACAACAAACTTGAGCGTGAAGCAAACGGTGACTACCAAATGTCATTCGCACTTTGGGGACCTGACTACCAAGATCCACTTACGAACCTTGGTATCTTCACATCAGACAACGGACAAAATGACATTAACTATGCGTCATCTGAATATGACCAGTTGATTGATGAAGCGTCTGCTGAAACAAACATCGATGCACGTTATGACTTGTTCAAAGAAGCTGAAGCTCTCTTAATCGAACAAGACCAAGCGATCATGCCGATTTATCAAGCCGGTGTGGCGTACTTGATTCGTCCAAACATCGAAAACTTTAACCGTCAATTGTTCGGTGCTGACTACCAGTACAAATACGTTGATATCAAGTAATGGGATGAGGGGGCATGCGAACCGCATGTCCCCGATTTTCTAAAAAATTCTACCGAAGTAAGAGAAAATACTGTTCAAATGTTTTGTTGGTAAAGTATAATGTAGTAACAGTGAAAATTCAGAATAATCTCTGAAAAGAATATTCTTTGTTTTCAGCCGCTGTGCTAAGAGCCTTGAGATGACGTATACGCTATTCTTTCAGAATATTCCTTTCATTTTGTGAATTTGAAAAATAGGTCATATGTCATAGTGAAGCTGTTGGTGCAAGTAGTAGAAAGAATTAGAAAAAACAGGGGGTTTTTATTCATGGGACGTTATATCCTACAACGGCTGACTTACGGCCTCATCACGTTCTTCTTGATTGCCACGTTCACGTTCTTCCTGATGGACCTGCTCCCAGGTTCACCGTATCAGAACCAGGAAAAACTGACAGAATCACAAATTCAATTATTGAATGACCGCTACGGACTCAACGATCCGCTTCCGGTCCGTTATGCGACGTACATCGGAAACATGCTCCAAGGTGACCTTGGCGTTTCATTCCGTACGGCGAACCGTCCAGTAACTGAATTGATTATGGAACGAATTGGTCCTTCGGCACAATTAGGGCTCCAGGCATTAGTTCTCGGAACTCTTGTAGGCGTATTGTTAGGTGTTGTTGCGGCGATTCGTCACAATACGGTCATTGACTATGGTTCAATGTTCGTATCGGTAATCGGGATTTCTGTCCCATCGTTCGTTTTTGCAGCCCTCCTTCAGTACTATGTCGGAGTTAAATTGCAGTTGCTTCCAGTTGCATTCTGGGAAACACCAGCACATACAGTCTTACCAACAATCTCATTGTCACTCGGTGTCACGGCAGCGATTGCCCGTTTCGTCCGAACCGAGATGTTAGAGGTTACCGGACAAGACTACGTCACGCTTGCGAAAGCGAAAGGGTTGACGGGTAACGCCATCGTGTGGAAACACATGGTTCGTAACGCGATGATTCCTGCCATCACCATCCTTGGACCGATGACAGCTGGACTCTTAACGGGTACATTCGTTATCGAGAAAATCTTCGCTGTACCAGGACTCGGTGAATTGTTCGTCACGTCAATCACGTTGAACGACTACTCTGTCATCATGGGAACGACATTGTTCTTCTCAGGATTGTTCATTATTATCATTTTGCTTGTCGACTTGCTCTATGGGGTTGTTGACCCACGTATTCGTCTTGGGGGGAATAACTGATGATTGAAAACAAAAAGAATTACGAACAGTTCGACCAAGACATGTTCACACCTGTTGAGATGAATGAACAGCTTGGTGAACGAATCGCTGGGAAAAGTTTAAACTTCTGGCAAGATGCATGGATGCGCCTAAAGAAAAACAAAGCGGCCATCATCTCGCTATCAATTATTTTAATTCTCGTTGCACTTGCATTGTTCGGACCTATGTTATCGGCTCGTGATGCGTATGAACAAAACATTTCACAAGCGAAACTTCCGCCAAAAGTCACAGGTCTTGAATGGGCTGGTTTTGATGGGATGGCGACACTCGGTGGTCGCGATATCGACTTCTATGAACAAAAGAACGTAGAAGAGAACTTCTGGTTCGGTACGGACTACCTCGGTCGTGATCTTTGGTCACGTATTTGGGAAGGGACACGTATTTCCCTCTTCATCGGTTTCGTTGCGGCCATCATCGATACATTGATTGGTGTCGCATACGGTGGTGTCTCAGCTTACTTCGGTGGACGTACGGATAACATCATGCAACGTATTGTTGAGATTTTGACAGGTGTACCTAACTTGATCTTAATCATCTTGTTCATCTTAATCTTTGACCCTGGTGTCTTCACCATCATCCTCGCCATGGCCATCACTGGTTGGATCGGGATGAGTCGACTCGTTCGTGGTCAGATTTTGAAACTCAAAAACCAAGAGTTTGTCTTGGCAGCTCGCACACTTGGTGCATCTAGTACGCGATTGATTTTCAAACACTTGATTCCAAACACATTGGGTGCGATTATCATCACGCTCATGTTCACGATTCCATCTGCCATCTTCTTCGAGGCATTCCTCAGCTTTATCGGGATCGGGCTTCAACCGCCACAGGCATCACTTGGTACGTTGATCAACGATGGATACAAAGAACTACGGACATTCCCGTTCCTTCTTATTATCCCGTCGGTCATCATCGTCTTGCTCATGGTCAGCTTCAACTTGCTTGCCGATGGCTTGCGTGATGCGTTCGATCCGAAAATGCGTAAATAAAAAAGAAAGAGGGGGACTCGTGCATGGAAACGATTTTATCAGTCCGAGACTTAGAGGTCTCGTTCCACACATATGCAGGAACGGTTCAAGCCGTTCGTGGCGTATCGTTTGATTTGAAAAAAGGCGAGACGCTCGCCATCGTAGGAGAATCGGGTTCAGGTAAATCCGTTACTTCGAAGGCGATTATGCGTCTCATTCCGAACCCTCCAGGTGAAATCACGAACGGAGAAATCATGTTCGAAGGGAAAGACTTGGCGAAACTTTCGGAAAAAGAAATGCTTAAAATTCGTGGTCGCGATATCGCAATGATTTTCCAAGACCCGATGACATCACTTAACCCGACAATGACGATTTACAAACAAATCGCAGAAGGGTTGAAACAGCACCAAGGATTGACAGGTGAGGATGCGAAGAAGCGTACTCTCGAATTGTTGACACTTGTAGGGATTCCAAACCCAGAAGCGCGTTTGAAACAGTACCCACACCAACTCTCTGGTGGGATGCGTCAGCGTATCGTTATCGCGATCGCACTCGCATGTAACCCGAAAGTGTTGATTGCCGATGAACCGACAACAGCACTTGATGTTACGATTCAAGCGCAAATTCTTGAACTATTAAAAGACATTCAGCAAAAAACAGGTACAGCGATTATCTTCATCACGCACGACCTTGGCGTTGTTGCGAACATGGCTGACCGTGTTGCTGTTATGTATGCAGGTCGTCTAGTTGAAAAAGGAACGGTTGATGAAATCTTCTACGAGCCACGTCACCCGTACACATGGGGACTTCTTGGTTCGATGCCGCGTCCGACAGATGACCGTAACGAAGCGTTACCGGCAATCCCGGGTACGCCTCCAAACTTGCTCGATCCTCCAAAAGGGGATGCATTCGCACCGCGTAACCCATACGCGATGAAGATTGATTTTGAGAAAGAGCCACCGATGTTCCAGGTGAGTGATACACACTTTGCTTCTAGTTGGTTATTACACCCACAAGCACCAGTGGTTAGTCCGCCACGTGCGATTCGTGAACTCGCTCTCAAGTATCGTCCGGACAGTGCGTTCGCAAAATCGTTTACGAAAGGTGGTGCTGAATAATGGAACGCGAGAAATTACTCGAAGTAAAAAACCTGAAGCAGCACTTTAAAATTGGCCGTGGCCGCGTTGTCAAAGCGGTCGACGGAATCTCGTTTGATATTTTCAAAGGTGAAGTGCTCGGACTCGTAGGAGAGTCTGGCTGTGGGAAGTCTACGACAGGACGTACAATCATCGGTCTTTATGACGCGACTGACGGCGACGTTGTGTTCAAAGGCGAAAACGTCCACGGTAAAAAATCAAAAGCTGACAAGTTGAAATTCAACCGTGCTATGCAAATGATTTTCCAAGATCCATACGCATCGCTTAACCCGCGTATGACGGTTGCGGATATCATCGCAGAAGGGATTGATATTCACGGTCTTGCGAAGACGAAAGAAGATCGTATGAACCGTGTGTATGACCTTCTTGAAACGGTTGGTTTGACGAAAGAGCACGCGAGCCGTTACCCACACGAATTCTCGGGTGGACAACGTCAGCGTATCGGGATTGCCCGTGCCCTTGCGGTTGAACCAGACTTCATCATCGCCGATGAGCCGATTTCTGCACTTGACGTTTCGATTCAAGCGCAGGTCGTCAACTTGATGAAAGAATTGCAACGCGATCGCGATTTGACGTATTTGTTCATCGCCCACGACTTGTCGATGGTTAAATACATCTCTGACCGTATCGGTGTTATGTATCAAGGTCACCTCGTAGAGCTTGCGACAGCAGATCGCCTTTATGAGAACCCAATTCATGCGTACACGAAATCGCTTCTTTCAGCGATTCCGCTTCCGGATCCGGAGCATGAACGTACACGTAAACGGATCGTATACGAGTCAACTTCGAAAGGTCCAGTCGGACGTTCAGATGAAGATTCGAGTATCCCACCACTTCGCGAAGTCGAGCCAGGACACTATGTCTCGCTCACGGACGAAGAGTACGAAGCATACAAAGCACAACTCGTTTAATGCGATGGCCCTGACTTCTAAATGAAGTCAGGGTTTTTTTTAGCGCAAAAAAATAGTCACCTATTGGAATAGGTGACAGGTTATCCGTTTGAAATACGCGGCAAATTCGAGAGGCGTTCAACGATGGCATCGATTTGACGGACGCGTGCTAGCGCATCTTCAATCTCCATTGTCTCATAATGATGCAGACCACCTGGTTGCTCTACGAACGTATCGGCGTCATGAACGAGCTGTTGAAGCGGGGTCCGTTGAATTCGGCTTGGTGGTAAATAGGAATCGGTATGCAAAAGAATCATAACAGAAATCTCTTTAGCACGGGCAGGGTCTTCCCCGAGACGAATGAGTAATTTATGCGCCCGCTCCGCACCTTTGATTGCATGAATATCGTTCTGACGATATAAGTCATAATTCCATTTGCCTTCTGTATACCATTCATAGTGACCGATATCATGAAGTAGCGCAGCTTTCGTCGCTAGATCTGTATCGAGACCACGTTTCGTTGCCATTTCGAGAGCGCGCTCACAAACGTCTACAGCATGTTTTAAGCCTGATCGAGTTAAATATTTTTGGGTTACCGGATGTCCCATGATGGTTTCTAATGTGATTCTCATCATCGCTCTCCTCCTTGAATAGAAAAAGGTTATTTCTATAAACTATACAGGTTTTTTGTATGTAATGCAAATAATATCCGTGTAAAGAAATGATGAACTCGTAAGAATGATTCACATTTCACAAACAAATGTGCTATAATTTACTTGTAGATTAGTGCAAGTTCAAGATTTTCAGAATCGGTAATGCTCGGTCGGTTGCTTACGCTGTACGGGGGTGAGAGGCCATGAAAGAACGTGACAAAGTTCTACGAGAGAAAAAACGACTTTTGAAAGAAGTGTTGAAGAAAAAGTTGAAAGACTTGCAAGTCAAGCCAGGGAAAGAGACGGTGTCTCAACCAGTGTCTCGGTTCCCGGCATCTTGAGATGGGTCATTCAAGGTCGCATTCACCGAATGCGCCCTCTTTTCATATCTGAATGATAAAGAATATCATTGAAGTTTTAATAATTAAGAATTATTATAATTAAGTGGATGCGAATTTGGGTATACAGATAGAGTCACTTAAAAAGATGGACGCATACTCGATCAGGGAGGAAGAAAAATGGTCACACTTTATACGTCTCCAAGCTGCACATCTTGCCGAAAGGCACGAGCTTGGCTCGAAGAACACGATATCCCGTTTACAGAACGAAACATATTTTCAGAACCGCTCTCACTAAATGAGATTAAGCAGATCTTACGCATGACAGAAGATGGAACGGATGAGATTATTTCAACTCGTTCTAAAGTCTTTTCAAAAATCGATGTATCCGTTGATGCGTTATCGCTTCAACAATTGTATGATTTGATTCAAGAATATCCGGGCTTACTACGTCGTCCGATTTTGATTGATGAAAAACGACTACAGGTCGGATACAACGAGGATGAGATTCGTCGATTCTTGCCACGGAAGGTTCGAACGTTCCAATTGCAAGAAGCACAGCGACTTGTGAATGAATGAGAGCATACTGTCTAAGCAGTGTGCTTTTTATTATCGATTATTTCCTATAAAATAAAGTTATAACCCGTCATCTAGATTGAACGATGTCAAAAAGGGTACAAAGATAACAAGACAATTTCCCCTCTCCTCCTTATGTGAAATGGGAGCGAGGTGAGAAGGGAGTGGACAATCGTGAAAATTGAGCGCATCAATGACAATACCGTCAAATTTTTCATCACATATGTGGACATTGAAAAACGTGGCTTCGCACGTGATGAAATTTGGTACAACCGAGAACGTGGCGAGCAGCTGTTCTGGCAGATGATGGACGAGGCTCACGAACGTGAAGACATCTCGTTTGATGGTCCACTGTGGATTCAAGTCCAAGCTTTTGAAAAAGGTCTAGAAGTGACCGTGACAATTGCGAAAAATGTGATGGATACGGAAGACGATTCTGAACTCGGTTCGCTTCTTCGTTCAGCAATTGATGAAGCACGAGATCAACAATCGGTACTCGATCAATTGAGTGAGTTGGATGAACTCGAAGCGGAAGCAGATGCTTGGGCGCCACTCGCAATGGAAACAGATGATTTCGAAGCGATCATTTCACTGAGTAAGCGTGCAGGTGAAACGTTCAGTGATCTTGATTTGAAACTATATCATTATCAAGACCGTTACTACTTGTGGATTGATTTCCCGGATGAAATGGAGCCTGAAGACGAAGAGAACGCACTCAGTCTTCTAGCAGAATATTTAACATTTAGTACACAGACGCAACCGATGCTTGAAGAGTATGGTAAACTCATTCTCGATGGCGACGTCTTCGCGAAAGTGCGTCATTACTTCTAAATGATCAATCGCCTGTTCAGACGGACAGGCGATTTTTTCAAATCAATGGTAAAGAGGTGTTGGTATGGTGAGGCGAATTCGACTACTACTTGATGATAGTGCATGGTTCGTTCCATTCTTATATGGGATGGGTGGCATCGTGTTAACAGCGTTGACACAACTGTTCGGTGAATTTTTCCGAGATTTACTACCGGACTTTATTTATTTAGACTTGGACTCGGCGGCGTCCGTACTGTCTTCGACGTTCACAAGTCTCATGACGATGATGACGTTTAGTTTTTCGACAATCCTTGTCGTGTTGACGACGTATTCTTCTCAGTTTTCTCCACGGACAATCAATAACTTTTTGACGAACACGTCGGCTAAGCATACGCTTGGTCTCTTCATTATGACGACCGTGTACGGGATTTCGAACTTATTCCTCGTCCGAACGGCAGATGATGGCGTCGTATTGTCTTCAGGAATCAGTGTGCTCTTAGTCATTGGCTCGATTTGGGCGTTCGTCAAGTTCATTCAGACGATCAGTGTCTCGATCCAGGCAGAACGTTTGTTATCCGCGTTACATAAAGAAGCACTATCGGTAATCAGTGAGCAAAAAGACGCCATCGAGTCAGATGACGTGAATCTCGTATTACCACGTTCTGTTCATTCGTTTGAAGGTCAAGCGGTACGGGCGCCGCAGACGGGGTATATCCGCTTATTTTTAAGAGAGAAGCAGGGAGATCATGAAACAGACTTTGAATCGGTCGTAGCCGTAGGTGAATTTGTCGCAAAAGGGGATTTACTCGGATTTTGGAAAGGTGAGGATGCCCCGGACATCGAGCTATTTGAGATCGGTGAAGTGCGGTCCTCGATGCAAGACCCTTCATTTGCGATTGAAAAGTTGAGTGAGATTGCGTTACGTGGAATCTCTCCAGGGATCAATGACCCGAATACGGCGATTCATGCGATTCATTACATCGGGGATATTTTACGGGAGCTCTGCGAACTGCCGGATGGAGATTTTCTATACTCGAACGGGAAATCCGATTGGCATGTGAAGCGAAAAACGCTCGAGACGATTCTTTTTGAATCGCTATCGCCGATGCAGACTTACGCGAGTAAAGACATCTTTGTGATGGGGTCCGTGTTCGAGGCGATTCGAATGGCGCGTCTCCAGGCGCATGAGACGCTGGATTCGACATTTGATGAGATGATTGATTATTTTGAAGATGTGATTGATTGGGAACGTCTTCATTTGAAAGAACAGAACTATTTACGCAATAAAATAGGGCGAGCTAAAAAGATGACGACATGACAGGAGACCACCTTTTCAAAAGAAGAGGTGGTCTCTGTTCAAGAGAGCGTATATCCGCCATCGACCGTAATGGCTTGCCCATTTATATAGGTTGAGGCATCGGTTAACAAAAACTCGACGACAGGCGCCACTTCTTCCGGTAGGGCGGCATGTCCCCGGAAATGATGGGACATTGCCTCTTTGAATTTTGCTTCTCCACCGTATAGTTTATGACTGAGCGGTGTATCGACCGGACCGAAACAGACGGCATTGAATCGAACCTTTCCTTTCATCCGATGTGCGAACGTTTTCGTCAAGGCAACCACGGCGGCTTTCGAGGCGGCATAATGAGCAAGCATAGGTGGGAATTTGACGTGTCCGACGATGGCGGCGTTGTTGACGACACTCGCGCCTTGAGCAAACAAAGGGATGGCACGTTGTGTGACGGTGTTCAGTGCATAGAGGTTGACGTCAAACACTTCAATGTATGAGTCTTGAGTCAAACGCTCCGGTGTACCGGGTCTACCAAATGTTGCGGCGTTGTTGAAAAGACCATGTAACGTCACCCCTTGTTCCTTTAAGTGTCCAAAGAGATGATCGATGTCTTCCGCTGAATGGAGATCGCACCGGATGAACGTGGCCAATCCGTTCGAATCTGATTCGAGAGAAGCCCCCCGTGTCTCATCACGACCGATTCCGATGACACGATGCCCATTCTCGGTTAACTGTAAGGCGACGGCGCGCCCAATCCCGCTTGTCGCACCTGTGATTAGAAAAGTCCCCATAATTCATTCGCTCCCCTCAAAAAAATGGCGTTACGATGTATAATTAATGATAATACATGACAGAAACGAGGTCAGGTTATAATATGTTGCGACGCATACAAGTACTCTTTTCCCTTATTTTGCTCGCAGGACTCATTGCGATATTATCGTATTACTGGAGCTCACAAGTGATCGGGCTCTTCTCGATTCTCGTCTTTTTGACAACGTTCAGTATTTTGCTTGTGATTTTGCTTGAAAATCGCAACCCGCAACGCACGTTGATCTGGGCGATTGTCATGATTGGCTTTCCTGTCATCGGGCTATTTGCGTACTTTGTGTTCGGTCAGAACTATCGTCGTAAGCGGATGTTCAAAGAAAAGGCGATGCTCGACGAAGAGACGTACTTGGCTTACCGGCAAAAAGCGATGACGCTATCTCCGTCACTGATGTTTGCGCATGACGATTATGAGAAGTTGATGCATCTCACCTCTTCGTTGAACCAATTGCCTGTCTCTTCGAATACGTATACGCAGATTTTGACGAACGGACGTGAAAAATTCTCGAAGTTATTGCCCGCTCTGAAAGGTGCGACACGGCACATCCACCTAGAGTATTACATTTTTCGGGAAGACCGTATTTCTCGGGAAATTCAGCGCATATTAATCGAGAAGGCCAAAAAAGGGGTCGAGGTTCGATTCTTATACGATGCCGTCGGTTCCATTCATACGAGCAGTACGTTTTTCGAGGAGATGAAGCAAGCTGGCGTCCAAGTGCAGGCGTTCTTTCCAGTCGTCCTTCCGCTCGTGTCGAGTAAGACGAACTATCGAAACCATCGGAAAATTGTCGTCATCGACGGGACAGAGGCGTTCACTGGAGGATTGAACGTAGGGGATGAGTATTTAGGCGAACACTCTAAATTTGGTTTTTGGCGCGACACCCACCTGTATGTCAGAGGAGAAGGGGTATCCGAGTTACAGTTGATCTTTTTACAAGACTGGTACTATATGACGGGAGAACGGCTGTTCACGCCATTCTATTTAGAACCGCTCGAAACGGTAAGAAGTGCGAGCGGAGGTGTCCAAATCGTTGCCAGCGGACCTGATGAACCGTACGAGACGATGAAATCGATTTATTTCTCGTTGATCAATGCTGCGAAAAAGTCCGTCTATATTTCCTCCCCGTATCTGATTCCTGATGAGGACATTATGAGTGCTTTGAAGACAGCATCTCTATCGGGCATCGATGTTCGGATCGTCTTACCGAGCTATCCTGACCATAAAATCGTCTTTTATGCGAGTCGTTCCTATTATGAGGAGTTACTGTTGGCAGGGGTAAAGATTTATTTGTACGAAGAAGGGTTCATGCATTCAAAAGTCATCGTCGTCGATGACGGACTTGCCACGATTGGGACAGCGAACATGGATTTTCGTAGCTTCCATTTGAACTTCGAAGTGAATGCTCTCCTGTACAACACGAATTCGGTCCATCAGTTGAAACAAGACTTATATCATGATTTCGAAGGGTCTCACGAACTTGTATTAGAAGAGTTTGCGAAGCGCTCATTCTTTATAAAACTCGTAGAATCATTGGCCAGAATGTTTTCACCACTACTATAAGGGGGGAGCAAGATGCGGTTTGCGATCGGTCGAGAAGGGGATATCGTTGATTCCTTTACTCTAAATCGGATGCAGGCGGAGCAGCTTGCTCCTTTTCGATGTCCGACGTGCCAGGAAATGTTGATTCTAAAGCAAGGAGCGAAACGTCGGCTACATTTCGCCCACATCCATACGTGTGGGAGAGCAGAATCCGTTACGCACCATCAGGATAAATGGGCAGTGTGCCAATGGCTTCAAGAAAGAGGATACCCTGTCGACCAAGAAGTGACGATTAAGAATCGGCGGGCCGACATTCTTACGAACATGGATGAGAATCCAACCGTGTTTGAGATTCAGGCATCTCCATTGCGACCGGAGGAATATATCGCACGAACGAACGATTACAAACGAGCAGGTCTGGATGTGATTTGGATCGCGAGTGGTCTCGATTTAAAGATGAACCAATCGTTTCAACCGTGGATGCGCCTCGAACTATCTCGGCGACACCGGTTGATGACAGTGAAAAATGGACAGGTGGTTCGTTTCAATGGGTTTCCCATCTCACTCAAGTATGGAATTGGAAATTGGGAAGTCTCGTCTTCAGTGATTACCTCCCCCTATGAAGCATATTATCGGTTCAATGCATTGGAATGGACGGAGATGATTCGACGAAAACGAATGTCGCCAATCTATCCATCTCCAAAGAATCGACGTCTCATGTTAAATCGGCTGTACCCTTTGGGGGTGATTCCCGCTTTGTTACCGACCGCCTGCTATCTTCCGCTCGCGTCACTTTGGGGAATACACATCCATCCGATTGAGTTTCAAATCGTCCTCTATTTAAATCGCTATGAGTCACCGAATGATTCGGTGGAGTGGAGCATTCAAAAGACGTGCCGCCAGTTCGGAGTGACACCGACAAGCGACTTTTCCCAGTCATTTCATGTACAATGGAAACAACTCTTGAATGCATGTCGTCTATCGTGTGATGTCACGACTTGGGTGCTTCCAATCACCTATGAAGAGGCGAGACGTCACGATACACGATTGTTTCAAGGACTTCAGCGATTGATGTTACAATCGACGAACCAATCAGAAAAGGGAGTGAACGTATGTCAGAAGTATTGACACGACAACAGGTTCCAGTCGAAGAGACGTGGAACTTAGAGACGATCTACAGTAACGACCAAGCATGGGAAGCAGATTTTCAAGCATTGAAGGAGCAGGTACCGGCTTTGATCGGATTTAAAGGAAAACTCGGTGAATCGGCAGAAACGTTATACGAAGCGTTACAACTCCGTGATGAGCTTTCTCGTAAGTTACATAAGCTGTATACGTACGCGCACATGCGTTACGACGAAGATACGGCGAACAGTCATTATCAGGCATTGAATGACCGTGCAGGCTCACTCGCCTCGCACATTTCCGCCCAACTCGCATTCATGACACCAGAGCTTCTTTCAATCGATGAAGCTCAAATTGAAGCCTTTATGGAACAACACGAGTCACTTCGCGTGTATCGTCATGCGTTCGATGAATTGGCGCAAGAACGTCCACACGTACTGACGGAAGCGGAGGAAGCGATCCTTGCGCAAGCTGGAGACGTGCTCGGGCAATCGAGTTCGACGTTCGGTATGCTTAATAACGCGGATTTGAAATTCCCGAAAGTGAAGAACGAAAAAGGGGAAGAGGTCGAATTGACGCACGGTCGTTACATCACGTTCCTCGAATCAAGTGAACGAAGTGTCCGTGAGAACGCCTTTAAAGCGATGTACGGGACATATGGACAATATTTGAACACGTTTGCCTCTACGCTTTCAGGCAGTGTGAAAAAAGATAACTTTTATGCGACTGTCCGCAAGTTCGAGAGTGCCCGACAGGCAGCCCTTCACCACAATGCGATTCCAGAGTCTGTGTATGACGGTCTGGTCGAAGCGGTCAACGAGCGTCTTGATTTACTACATCGATATGTCGCATTGCGGAAACGCGCGCTCGGATTGGATGAGTTGCACATGTATGATTTATATACACCACTCGTCAAAGATGTAGAGATGAAGGTATCGTACGAGGAAGCGAAACAGTTGATGGTTGATGGTTTGGCACCACTCGGAGAAGAGTACGTTCAAATCGTCAAAGACGGTCTCGATTCACGTTGGGTCGACGTACGAGAGACACGCGGTAAACGGAGCGGGGCATATTCATCAGGAGCATATGATACTCAACCGTTCATCCTTATGAACTGGCAGGACAACGTCAACAACTTGTTCACGCTCGCGCATGAGTTCGGTCACTCGGTGCATAGCCATTACACGCGTACGTCACAGCCGTATCCGTATGGCGACTATTCAATCTTTGTAGCAGAAGTCGCGTCGACGACAAACGAAGCGTTATTGAACGACCATTTATTGAAAACACGGACGGCAAAAGAAGAACGTCTCTACTTGTTGAACAATCAACTCGAAACATTCCGTGGGACGTTGTTCCGTCAAACGATGTTTGCTGAGTTTGAGCATATGATTCACAAGGCTGCTCAAGAAGGCGTCTCGCTCACACCTGAATATTTGAATGAGACGTACTTAGAGTTGAACAAACGCTACTTCGGAGAAGAGATCGTCATCGATGAAGAGATTTCATATGAATGGGCGCGTATCCCGCACTTCTATTACAACTACTATGTCTATCAATATGCGACGGGAATCTCAGCATCGGCAGCGTTGTCGCAACAGATCATGGAAGAGGGAGAGCCGGCCGTACGTCGTTACATCGATAACTTCCTCAAAGCTGGGTCTAGCGACTACTCAATCGAGGTCTTGAAAGCGGCAGGTGTCGATATGACGACGAAAGAACCAGTCCTTAAAGCGCTTGATCAGTTCGAAGCGGTGCTCGATGAAATGGAATCATTATTGTTCTCGTGAACAATATGTGACAATGTACACAAACTAGTTGTCAGATGAAGAGGGACTCGGTATATTATAAGTGTGAAATCAATCACAAACCCCTTTATTGACCGTAAACTTTCTCCCATCTTGTAGGCCTTCCCCGGGCCTCAAGGTACGACGGCTCTTGTCCCCGCTTGAGACGTCAAAAACCCCACGGCTCCCCGGCCGTGGGGTTCTTTTTTATTTCGTTTGCGCCCATGCCTCACCGCTACATCCCGGTACAGGGCGGCAGCGTTGCTGCAAGGAGAGCTTCTTCAGTTCGCGTTCAATCACAGTTTTATCTAAGTCTAGAATATACGATAGTTCAGTAATCGTCGACGCGTCATAACGAGCCAACACTTTGGCTACATCCCAGTCAGTCGTACGACTCGGGGCATAACCGAGCAACTCGGTCATGACCGATTGATACACGTCGTACGGATAGACCCCTTCAATCTTCAATGCTTCATCGCGCGTCACGAACGTAAGAGCGGGCAATGACTCAATCTCCCAATCTTTCAGCACTTGATGATCGACTGCTAAAGCATTCAAGAGCTGGTTCGATTGAAGATCGGCTTCAAGTTCATCCAAATCAAGACCGTACTCTTCGAAAGACCGTGCGATTTCCCATAAATCAATTGAGCCTAACTGTTTACCAGAGAATAAATCATTCACATGCAAATGACGTAAAAAACGCATCGCATGACGTTTCCCTTGTAATTCTAGCGCTTTGATCATTGTGAGAAGGCGAACTTCTTCCTGACATCCGCCAACACAGCTAGGAACGGTAGAGACCATTCGGAAACGAATCACATGTCCGTATTCAATCTCTAACTTTTTGATCAGTGTCATCACGTGAAAATTTTCAGGACTCGAGATGTCCATGAAATAGAATAACTCCAATGGCTTATACGTTACTTGAATAGGAGTTTCTTCCAGTGAACAGGATGACCCATTACATTGTTCAAGTTCCATTTGTGTCGCCTCCTCTCGGCAAAAAACTCATTTAATGTTGTAAACTCATTGTAGCAACGAAAAAAAAAGGTTGGCAATGTATCTGCTCAACCTTCAGACCGACTCATTTTTAATTCCATGAATCGAACGATTTTATTTTTGGCGGGACGGTATGGAAGACCGTGTTCTGCTAACAGTCGTTCGAATGCACGTTTGCCCGCTTCTACATTCGTGACTTCAAATTCTATTTCATAGTCAGTTGTCTCCAAATAATGGCTTTCGTCCAAAACGAGAAGACCATCTTCCGTTTGATGTTCGGCTCGATTTGTCTCGAGGCGTCCGAGGTGTTCGAGTGCGGCATTCAGTTGAAACGGGGCGAGGGCTTGCTTCATTTGATCATCATGAATGATTCCGTACTTGAATAAGTCTTCCGCTTCTTCTTCAGTGATTGCGGCATGCGTCTCAAGCAATCCGACTTCGTTCGGTTGTTTTAATGTCAATACCTGGCCATGTTTCTTCTCACGAATACGAAGGGCTGCGCCTTGTTTTTTTAGCTGGAAGGTTGGTGTGTCGAAATAATCGTTTGCTTGCCAGCGGACGCGATCTTCTAGTTTGTAGGCTTGAATCAGTTTTTCATACTCATCTTTTGTTAACATGGATTTAAATTCAATTTCCACTTCTTGGGTCATAAATCATCGCTCCATTCTATGAACAATTGTTCGTTTATGATACCATACAAACGGATACATACGGAAAGGACGCGTTTTTTCCGGAAAAGAACGAAAGTGGTGACAGCGTATGCAATCAGTGAACTGGGATCAGTTTTTAGTACCGTATCAAATCGCGGTAGACGAGTTGAAAGTAAAGTTAAAAGCCGTTCGTAAGCAATTCAAGTCGCAAAATGACCATTCTCCGATTGAATTTGTCACAGGTCGGGTCAAGCCGGTCGGGAGCATTCTTGAAAAAGCAAAGCGAAAAAATATTGCGGATCATAAGCTGGCGACCGACATGCAAGATATTGCTGGATTACGAATCATGTGTCAGTTTGTCGATGATATCGTTCACGTATTGGATTTGCTTCATCGTCGAACAGATTTTAAAATAGTGGAAGAACGCAATTATATTACACATCAAAAAGATTCTGGCTATCGGTCCTATCATGTCATTATCGAATATCCGGTCCAGACGATTCATGGGGAGATTCCGACACTTGTCGAAGTACAAATTCGTACTCTTGCGATGAACTTTTGGGCTACGATCGAGCATTCTTTAAATTATAAATATGATGGCGATATGCCTCTTGAAGTACAAGAACGATTGAGACGTGCGGCTGAGGCGGCATTTCTTCTCGATGCAGAGATGAGCCAACTCCGTGTCGAGATTCAAGACGCGCAGCAAGTGTTTCGGGATAAAGAGATGAATGTGAAAACAGACGAGGACTAGGGGGAAATCGATATGCAGTTTGCGATTGTATCGAGGGGAGATGCGCGATCAGCGGAAATCGCCCAGGAACTGACTGAAAAACTTGAAGCCGCTGGGCATACGTTATCGGAAGAGCCACGCATCGTCGTATCAGTCGGTGGAGATGGGACGATGTTACAGGCATTCCATAAGTATATTGACCGTCTCGATGAAACGCTTCTCGTCGGCATCCATACCGGACACCTCGGTTTTTATGCGGATTGGCAACCGGATGAATTAGATGAATTGACGGAAATGATCACGAGTGAGTCGTTCGAACCGGTTTCGTATCCGCTCGTCGAAGTACTGATCGATTACGAGAACGGAAAGACCGATCGTCAATTGGCGATGAACGATTGTACGATTAAAAACTATAAGCGGACGCTCGTCTGTGATTTGTCGATCCGCGATGATTATTTTGAAACGTTCCGTGGTGATGGACTGTGTATCTCGACTCCTTCTGGTTCGACTGCCTACAACAAAGCGCTCGGTGGTGCAATTGTCCATCCATCGATTGAAGCAATCCAAGTGACGGAAATGGCTTCTATCAATAATCTGGTCTATCGGACAATCGGCGCGCCGCTCCTCTTGCCGAAACATCATCAAGTGAAAATCAAACCGCATACGAAAACGGAATTCGAATTGGCGTTTGACCATCAAGAAGCGTTATCTTGGTCAGACGTCGTGTCGATTCGTTGCGCGGTCGCAAAAGAAAAAGTGACGTTCGCTCGTTTCCGCCCGTTCCCATTTTGGCGGCGTGTACGCGAATCGTTCATTGAGGAAGGAAAGTAACGAATGCAAGGATTTATCATTCGTCGCGTTGTGGAGAAGGCTATTCCACTGCGCGACTTTTTAATGCAGGACCTCGGAATCTCTCGAAAGATGCTCACGCTCGTAAAACATGAAGGGGAAATCGAGGTGAACGGGAACCATCGTACGGTTCGGCACGTTCTCGAGCCAGGAGATGAAGTAGTCGTACGATTCCCACCCGAGTCTCCTTCGACAGATATGGCCATCTCGGATAGACCGATTCACATTTTGTATGAGGATGAGACGGTGCTGGCAGTTGATAAACCGGCTGGGATTGCGACAATCCCATCACGACTGCATCCGGCCGACACACTCGCAAACGCCGTACTCGGTTACTATCGACAAATCGGTTTGACCTCTGCGATTCATGTGATCAATCGACTCGATCGCGATACGAGCGGTGTCGTCTTATTTGCGAAGTACGGATTCATTCACCATCGGTTTAGTGAACTCCAGAAAGCCAATGCGCTCACACGTTCTTATGTGGCACTTGTGGAAGGGGAAGTCCCCATCCAAACGATCGATGCACCGATTGGGCGTGCCGAGAATTCCATCATGGAACGAATCGTTACTGAAGACGGGCAGCGAGCCGTCACACACATAGTCGATTGTCGGCAGTTTGGTGGCGACTCATTGTTGACGATTCGACTCGAGACGGGACGCACCCATCAAATTCGCGTTCATTTGCGTCATATCGGTCATCCGCTGATTGGGGACTCGATGTATGGGGGAGCGGCTCGAATGTCACGTCACGCCCTTCACAGCGCCTCTGCGCGCTTTATTCATCCGATAACAGGAAAAGAAGTGATGATTGAAGCACCAATCCCGGAAGATTTTCAATATCTATAACAAAATCCCTTCAAGGTCATAAAAGCCTTGAAGGGATTTTTCAATCGTCATCAAACATATAGGTTTTTGATTTAGAGGCTACGTTCATGACGAGACCGATGGCAATCATGTTCATGATGATCCCCGTTCCTCCGTAACTGACGAACGGAAGGGTGAGTCCGGTAATCGGCAACACACCAATCGTCATCCCGATGTTTTGGAAGACTTGGAACGTGAACATGGCGATAACGCCAGTAACGATGTAACTTCCGAACGCGCTGCTTGATTCAAGTGCGATATGAATCATCCGATAGAGGAATAAGAAGAAGACGATGATCACGAGCGCCGCGCCGATGAACCCGTAATGCTCGGCGATGACGGCAAAGATGAAGTCCGTCTGTGATTCCGGTAGATAGACGAGTCCTTGTCCATATCCTGCCCCGAACATTTGACCAGACCCGATCGCCTGCAATGATTTGATCAGCTGGAACGCCAAGTCGTCCGAATACTCATAAGGATAAATCCACGCCTGAAATCGGTTCAGGGCGTGACCTGGTACGAACGCCTGTAGCACTTCGAAATGAGAGAAGAACAAATACATGAACGTTCCGATGGTCAGAGCAGCTGCGCTGAACAGACCGAGTAACCATTTCCAGCCGATACCGGAGACGATGATGATCGCGCCGAGCATCGTCATCAAGACGAGTCCAGTCCCTAAGTCCGGTTGCGTTACAATCAGACCGAGCGGTGGAATAGCGACTAACACCAATTTGACTAACAGCCACGTGTCGAGTTGAGACGAGCCGTATCGCTTGTTGTGGTCATATACAATCGTCGACATTGAAATGAGAAGGAATAACTTCATGAACTCTGCCGGTTGGAAACTGAATCCCGGTACGTTATACCATCCATACGCTCCGTTGATGTTCGGGACGAGTGTCGTGTCGCGGAGCGGGATGAGTCCGACGAGTAAAAGGAGACCGAATGCATATAAGTACCAATGGATTTTTCGGAGCTGCTCGTACTCGATTGTCATGATGGCAAACATCGCGAAAAAGCCGATGACGTATCGAATTCCCTGTTCAAGAGCGAAGTTGATATGTTGAAGTCGGGTCGGCAACATCGGTTGTGCCGTATAAATTGCACCGAGGCTGATGATCATCAATAGGAAGACGATGGTCAATAGCGTCGTGTCTATACTTTTAAAATATGATTGAATACGGTTCATAATGGAGTCGAGTCACCCTTTCTATACGTATTTTATCTTACCGCAACTTAAAAAAATCGCAATACGAAACGAGCCGGTTGACAAAACAGAAACCTTTCTGTAATCTGATAACAGATATTATCACCAGGTACTAAAAAGGGGAGTTTATGATGTCAATTTTTCCAACGTTAACGAATAAAACTTATGTCGTCATGGGGATTGCCAACAAGCGTTCCATCGCATGGGCGATTGCCAAAACACTTGATGAAGCGGGAGCGAAGCTCGTATTAACGTATGCGGCAGAACGTTTCAAGTCAAGTCTTGAATCACTTGCGAGCGAGTTGAAACAAGAAGCGATTTTGCTCGAATGTGACGTAACAAATGACGAAGCGATTGAAACGACATTCCGTTCAATCCATGAACAAGCAGGGGAGATTCAAGGGATTGCCCACTCGATCGCGTTTGCGGATAAAGAAGCGCTTCGCGGCGAATTCTCGGAAATGACACGTGGACAATTCGCGCAGGCGTTAGACATCTCGGCGTACAGTTTGACGGCTGTCGTGAAAGCGGCGAAACCATATTTCGCATCAGATGCCTCGGTGATCACGTTGACATACCTCGGTGGGGAGCGCGTCGTTCCAAACTATAACTTGATGGGTGTCGCAAAAGCGGCGCTTGACTCAAGTGTCAAATACTTGGCAAACGAGTACGGTCCGCACGGCGTTCGCGTCAATGCAATCTCAGCTGGTCCGATTCGTACCTTGTCGGCTAAAGGGGTAGGCGACTTTAACAGTATCCTCTCGGAACTTGAACAAAAAGCGCCGTTACGTCGAAACGTCTCTGCCGAAGAAGTTGCATCGACAGGACTCTTCCTTCTCTCGGGAATGGGAAGTGGCGTCACGGGTGAAGTGATTCACGTCGATAGCGGATACCATATTTTATAAGTTTGGGAAATGGCGCAGTGATGCGCCATTTTTGTATTATCTAGCGGTTGAATGGGGTAAGGACCTATGAAGGAGGTCAGATCATGGGTCCTTATCAGATTGATTTTACTGTCGTTCAGTACGTCAACCGCCAAGTCCAGCCTTCAGGTCGAGCCAGTATCGAACCAGTGACGCGCATCAAACGCGTCCAACGCATCCGACCTCGACGGGAAGAATGGTTAGAAGAAGAGCAAGAAAAAAACCCCGGTCGTTTTGTCGACCGGAGCATATAAGATTAGCCTCGGAAACGGAACGTCTCATAGACGTTCCATGTTTCATTTTCGAGTTCGTACATGACAGCCATCCGAGTGATTGTCTCTTCGAAATGAACTTGCTCCATCCGCATCCGTTCAAGAACGTCGAACAGTTCGGCATCGGTCAAATCTTGACCGATTGTGATATGTGGCAAGAATTCATATTTTGGTGCCTGACCGAGCACGTCTTCGTGAAGTCGCTGCTGCAGAGCAGAAAGTTCACGTGTCGGTAACACTTTCAAATACAGCACGTTGTTCGTCGGCGCAAAAGAGCGGACACCATCGACTTTTAACTGAATCGGTTTAGTCGAATCCGCGACTTGTTGCAAGTACTCCAGTACTTTTGGCAAGTCTTCTTCGGACACCTCCGTCCGTTCCTTGATGGTCACATGAGGTGAAATCAACGCATATTTTGTGTCATACCGTTTTCGATAAGAGTTCGCAAAATCTTGCACTTGTTTAGACGGAAATAAGACTACCCCAATCTTCATTCCTCTTCCCCCTTTAATCGTTTAACCTACATGTTTATGATGACCGATTTAATGAGGGAAGTCAAAGCAGGGTTCGTCTTTTTTCGATTTTTCAGTATAATGGTTATATTAACTAGAGAGATGATGACTCTCTGAACGAAGGGATGTGAAGCGGGATTTTAATCCTGCGCCTATTATGAAACACGTACCACACTCACGAGATGTCCGTGAAGCAGCTCGTGCTCGCCTGCTCGAGCGCGGCGTCACGATTGAATCGATTGCCGAAATCGTTTATCAGATGCAGGCGCCTTACTCGCCGCATCTTTCGTTGAAAGATTGCATGGATTCCGTCGAGGCGGTTCTCGATAAACGA
Source organism: Exiguobacterium sp. NPDC077395 (assembly GCF_050269125.1). Lineage (NCBI taxonomy): Bacteria > Bacillati > Bacillota > Bacilli > Caryophanales > Exiguobacterium > Exiguobacterium sp. NPDC077395. The sequence goes on along the minus strand of NZ_JBNNHU010000001.1, from coordinate 1,702,977 downwards.
GAATTGCAACATGCCATTCTCGTCGGATCGGAGCTCGATATGTTGGCTGAGAAGGGACAACTGTCTGAACCACTCTTATCCATCATCGCATCTGACGAAGGCTTATTTGGAGTGGATGAAACGATTGCAATCGGTGCCGTGAACACATATGGTTCGATTGCCGTAACGACGTTCGGATACTTAGACAAGGCCAAGATCGGCATCATCAAACAGCTTGATACGAAAATGGATGACGGGCAAGTGCATACGTTCATGGACGACCTCGTCGGCGCGATTGCGGCGAACGCGTCTGGACGATTGGCACACCGTCTTCGTGATATGGTCGACTTCGGAGAAGAAGAGATGCGTGAACGAAAAGGGTTGTATTGATGAAATTGACACCGATGCAGGTGGTCATCACCGGGACGATTGCATATGTGATCGTGTCGGTGTTTGTCGTTTTGGGAGCAGTCGGCCCTATGAATACGTTCGTGTATGAATTGTTACAGCCGTTACCCGATCGTGTATTTGCATACGTCACAGAATTAGGGAGCGCTCAAGTCATAGTCGGGCTCTCGATTTTAGGTTTATTGTTTTGGTTGTGGCGCGGTGACCGCGTCGAGGCATGGCGACTCGCGCTGGTTGGGATTGGGACACTTCTTTTCACACAAGTGCTAAAGCTCGTTTACGGAATCGATCGCCCGCTTATTGATGCGTCCCTAGATGCGACGACATATAGCTTTCCGAGTGGACATGCATCAGGATCGCTGGCGTTATACGGATTAATGGCTTATGTCTTATATCGCAAGAGACAGTCAACATTCGCCGTCATCGTACTTGTGTGCCTCGTCCTTGCGGTGTCGCTCAGTCGAGTCGTCTTAAACGTCCATTACTTTAGTGATGTGATTGGAGGCTGGCTCGTCGCGCTGACTATGATCGCCTTATCTGAATGGGTTATAAGGAGGAAAACGGTTTGATCGTCGTTGTAGATGTAGAGAAGTGGTTATTTGTTCAAAAGAAAGAAGCGGATGAAGCGTCGGTCCCTACGATTTTAGTAGAGAAGAAGATAGAAGGGGCCACGTGGTTCACTTCCATGAAGATTTTATTCCAATTAAAAAAATGGACGGGTCAACGTCAATTCGTTCCGTTGTTAGCTTATGATGAGGAAACGTATCGCTCATATGAAGTTTTCCATGTTGATGCCGTCCCACCAATGGCGTTACTTGACGGGGGACGAACGTTACTCGTGAATAATCAACGAGACGAGTCATACAATCTTGCCTTACAAGAGAGTGGGCACGTCTCGGAGACATCAATCTTATCGTTTGCGCTCGACTATCTTGAAAAGATGACGAATGAACGTGTCTTCTTTGCAGGAGATGAGACCATCGATGCTGCTCACGTCGTCCCGCATGAGTTATGGGATGCGACAGACCGATTGAATTCGGGTTATCGTTTGTTCGAATGGATGCGAGAAGAAGATGTACGTAAGGAGAATGGACATGACTGATTGGGAAATGAAGTTCCAACAATTGCTTGATCAAGAAGTGGACGAAGTCCAGGTGTCCCGAGAAGATTTTTTGAACGCTCGTACGATTTTGATTCAGAAAGGCTGGCTCTTCCAAGTTGTGGGCGAAGCCAAGCATGGCGGAATCACAATTTATCGCCGCAATCCGGTTGCACCGACTTCTTAACCGAAATAGAGATGAACGAATGGAAACGATTCGTTCATCTCTTTTCTTTGTGTTCATGTACAGACAGAAGTTTGTGGAAGTGTCTCCGAAAAGTCTGTCGTAACCGCTTACATTTTTAGGGTCGATTCGTTTTATACTACAGGTGTAGGAGGCCTCTACCATGCAATTGAATGAAAAAAGTAAACGAATATTAAATGTCATCCTGCATGAAAAGCAGATGACCATCGAAACGTTAACGATGATGCTCCCGTATTCTCGTCGGACAATCGAATATGAACTAGAGCGTATTCAAGAATGGCTTGATGGTTCTGGTCTATCCAATCTGAAGGTGGATGGGGCAAAAATTGAATTGACAGTGACAGAAGCATTGATTGAGCAAGTGGAACGTGCGGAATTAGTTTGGTCAGAAGAAGAACGTGAGCTTGTCATCACGCTCTATGCCATGACGCAAGATGAGTTTCTCTCAAGTTTTCACTTTCAACATTTGTTAGATGTGTCCAAATATACCGTTCAAGAAAGTTTAAATACGATCAAGAAAAAGGCTGCACAATTCGGTCTTGATTTCTCTTATACGAGAAAAGAAGGCTATCGGTTTAACGGTCATTTCCAAACGATCACATTGTATGTGTATCGGACGATTGAACAATTACTCGATAAATCGACGTTCTCACAATTGCTCGACCTATGCTTTGACGATTGGCAAGAGGAGTTCAAAGAGCGAGTCCGTCAGATTGAGCAGTTTGAAACCCTCAAACAGTTTCAATTTGTGGAAAGTCATCGCGAAAAAATGGCCTATTTCCTTCTGATTGGTTCGAGATTATTGCCGGATACATTCGTTCGTGATGAGGCCTCTTGGTTGCCGGAAAAAGTTGAACAGTCTGTAAGGACGCACTTTCAAGATGTGCCACAACTATGGGATATGTTGATGATGCTCATCCAAAGTGGTCCGAAAGTGTCGGAAGAGATGGATGAAACGGTTCAACAAAATCTTGCTGCTACGATGATTCAGGTGATTGAGCGATTCGAGGGATTGAGTTGTACACGTGTCATTGAACGGGAAGCATTATGTGAGAAATTAGTGCTTCACGCCAAAGCGACACTTAAACGTGTTCATACGGAAGTCATGCCGCCAGAAGAGTTAGAAAGATATGTATTGAAAGAACACCGGGTATTGAATGTGATTGTCGACCGTTCACTCGACCCAATCCGAAAACAAATTCAGGCAGATCTTCCGAAAACGGAAATCATGTATTTCACGTTGCATTTTGCAGCGCATCTTCATCAACAAGGGCAACACCTGGATGAGAAAATGAAGGCGATTGTCGTATGCCCGAGCGGGATTAGCGTGTCGCATATGCTCGACCACATTTTGAAGAATCAATTTCCGGACTTTGTATTTTTACCACCGATCTCGCAACGTGACGTCTCAGAATTTGCTCCACTTGTCGATTTGATTTTCACAACGGTCCCCTTGCCGTTGGCCGTTCAACAACAGGCACATGTGACACTCGTTCCGACACTTCCGACAAGGCTCGAACAACTCGCTTTGAAGCGACAAATTCATCAGCGCTTTCTTTCGAATGGGGGACTGGCTCGATTAGATGTGTCTGACATTCTCGAAGTGGTGAAAAAATATGCGACGATCCATCAAGAATCGCAATTGAGAAAAGAATTAAATCATCTCATCCAATATGAAACGACGACAGATGAATGGAAAGGGGGACAACCCGTGCTAAATCAACTCGTAACAAAAGATGAAATTCAAATTCGTGATCATGTGTCGAATTGGCAGGAGTCCATTCGTCTCGCGGCCGAACCACTTGTCCAAAACGGATCAATCGACACACGTTACGTTGAAACGATGATTGAGAACGTAGTAGAACATGGTCCATACATCGTTCTCATGCCTCAGATTGCCATCCCGCATGCGCGACCAGAAGATGGTGTGAATCAACTGGGGATGAGTGTCCTAAAACTAACAGAACCGGTCCTCTTCCCAGGGGATAAACCAGTCCGTGCATTCTTTGTGCTCGCGGCCATTGATCAAACCACTCATTTAAAAGCACTTGCACAGTTGACAGAGTTATTAGGAAATGAACAAGACGTGTCTCTCGTATTAGAAGCAGACACGGTAGAGAAAATTGTTGAGATACTCGATCGATATTCAGAGGAGGAAGAAAAATGAAAAAGATTTTAGTAGTATGTGGGAACGGATTAGGGTCAAGCTTCATTATGGAGTTGAACGTGAAAAAAGCGCTTGAACAAATGGGGAAAGAGGCGGATGTTTCACATACAGACATTGCGACAGCGCGAACTGAACCTGCGGACATTTACCTTGGGGCACAAGATATCATTGGCACACTCGATGATGGGGCGAAAGAAATCGTTGCACTTGAGAATGTCATGAACATTGAGGAAATTAAATCAAAACTTGAAGGAAAAGTATAACTAAAGAATTTATCGTAAAGGGGGAGCGCTTATGCTTGATTTGATTATGCGAGATATATTGGGGACACCAGCCATACTGGTCGGTTTGTTCGCACTCATCGGGCTCGTTTTACAGAAGAAAGACATTGCTTCCATCGTCTCTGGTACGCTGAAGACAATTATGGGGTTCGTGATTATCGGAGCGGGGGCCGGCGTCATCATTGCGGCTCTCGATATTTTCGGACAGATGTTCGACGAGGCGTTCAGTATTCGGGGAGTCATCCCGAACAACGAAGCGATTGTCGCAGTTGCACAAGACGCATTTGGCGTTGAAACAGCTATGATCATGGTCTTCGGGATGGTCATGAATATCGTGCTGGCTCGCATCACGCCATTTAAATACATTTTCTTGACGGGTCATCATACGTTATTCATGGCGAGCTTACTTGCAGCCATTCTTTCCGTATCTGGTCTTGATGGTACACTCTTGATCATCATTGGATCGGTATTGCTTGGACTTTGTATGGTCTTATTCCCAGCTCTTCTTCAACCGTTCGTTCGACAGATTACGGGATCGGATGATTTTGCGGTCGGACACTTTGGCTCACTTGGTTACTTTATCTCTGGAACGATCGGAAAATATGCCGGAAACAAAGAGCACTCGACGGAACAAATTCAAGTACCAAAGCAACTTGGCTTTCTACGAGACACATCCGTCGCTGTCTCGTTGACGATGACCTTATTATTTGTGGTCGTCGCCATCTTTGCGGGACCTGCATTTGTGGAAACGGAATTATCAGATGGGTCGAACTACATCGTCTTCTCCATCATCCAAGCGATTACATTCGCTGCAGGGGTATATATCGTTCTTGCCGGTGTACGGATGTTGATTGCAGAAATCGTTCCGGCCTTCAAAGGGATTGCCGATAAAATGGTACCGAACGCAAAACCTGCGCTAGATTGCCCGACCGTCTTCCCATTTGCACCGAACGCGGTCATCATCGGATTTTTAGCGAGCTTTGCAGCTGGACTGTTCTCGATGTTCCTTTTACCTTTATTCGGTTTGGCTGTCATTGTACCGGGACTGGTTCCACACTTCTTCACAGGAGCGACAGCAGGAGTATTCGGGAACGCTACCGGTGGACGTCGCGGAGCGATTCTTGGATCGATCGCCAACGGGGTATTAATCAGTTTCTTACCGGCTCTCCTCTTACCGCTTTTAGGGAATCTCGGGTTTGAAAGTACGACATTTGGAGATTCAGACTTTGCCCTTGTCGGTATTTTGGTTAGTTGGCTCGTTTCATTGTTCTCATAATATGAAAAATGAGGTCTTTCTCCCATATGGAGACAAGACCTCATTTTTTTACGCGTTCGAAGCGAGTTTGATTTTTTGTCGTTTCATCTTGTGGAGTAACCATGCATAGAGGACTTCACAAGAGTTGTGAGGAAGGGTCAGTTCCACGAGTGGGTGGGCATGACCAAATATAGTGAAGCGCGAATGGTCCTCGTCGAGCAGAGAGACTTGAATGTCAGTCGCATCCTGAAGTGAAATGCGTTGTTCCCCTGCGTGAGCATCTTTAAGTTTCAGCATTTTTCCATTCGTCGCAAACTTGGTGAACGAAGAGACTCCTTGTACTTTCAGTTGTTCCATTTCGTGTATCTATCCATCCGCGTGATGAATAGATTTTCACCTCGCTTTCTCTATATTGCCTTCCATTCCTCCAGAAGGTTATTCCTAGTATAACGCCTCGTCCGAAAAAGAAAAGTGTTAATTTAACAAAAAATTAAGACAATTTGTTATCAATTTTTAAGAATAGCGTTCACACCCGTTCACGAAGGGAATTGACTTGAAACAATCGGTCTGAAAATAACAAAAAAGAACCTCGTTTTCAGAGGTTCAATTCCATTTCTTACATCCATGACCTTATAACCGTTCAATATGCCACGTGCGACGACGATATAACAACTGACCTTTCAACGCGATTGATTCTTTTTTGGCATCAAAGTCTTCTTCGAGGACGGACATGTCTTCGTAGCGACCGGCCACATAGAAGGAAATCACGATTTGACGATTGAACAGGCTTCGTTTCGTGTGATCAAAATCGATGATGAGCCCTTGAGGTGCCAACTCGAGCAATTCATCGATGACAGGGAGTGGAATCGGCACGAAGCTAATGTTTCGGATGTCTCGGTCCAGTTTGCTTTGCAACATGTTTTGAACGAAACGATTGATTGTCGACCAATCACGAATGTAGAGACTGCTGTGACGATCGTTTGCTTCATTGAAGAACGCAATCTCATTATCAAGTGAATCCAGAAACGGTTTCTTGATCCCGCGCTCCATATGACTTAAAAACAGGATCTCTGCGATTTCGTGATCCGACAGCGTCTCAAGCGTATTGTAGTCCGGGAAATCGATTGCAGTAAATGTCGTTTGGTTATTTAAATACTTAGACGAGAATGAAGAGAGCTCATGCGCTTCGATATATCGGAAACGCGACCTAGAAGATTGCCTCATTCCTTTAATATCGGTTCGACAAATGATCATTGGTCTCGTGACGGAAAGGGCCTCTGTAATGTCGGCCAATGTCACGCCATGTAGCGTAAAGCGCTGGACATCTCGGTCTTGTTTTAAATAAAAGAGTTGTTTTGACATATGGTATCCCCTCAGTTTGACATACTACATTCATAGTAGCAAAAACACATGATTTCCGCTATCTTGAGACGGTTCAAGAGGGTTGAGTTCGATACATTTGGGAAAATAGAAGTATACTTGAGGAAACGAAAAGGAAAGGCGGGTTCCACATGTGGGGATTGAAACGTAGTTTTCCTGAGCTCGCTACGCCCCGGTTTATCCTGCGAGAGCTAGAACCGCGTGATGCTAGAGCACTTTATACCATCTTATCCACTGAAGAAGTGATGCGTTATTATGGGTCGGACCCGTTGCTTGCTGTTTATGAGGCGAAAAATGTCATCGCCTATTTTAAAGACCAGTTTCAACAAGGCAAAGCGATTCGTTGGGCAATCTGTGATCGATTGACAAACGAGTTAATCGGCACAATCGGTTTTCATAATTGGACGCCTCAATATTATCGGGCTGAAATCGGATTCGAAGTCTCTCCCCATTATTGGAGACAAGGGGTGGCTTTTGAAGCGGCGACTGCCGTCATCCAACATGGATTTGAAGAGTTCAAGTTTCACCGAATCTCCGCCTTGGTGGCACCAGGGAATGAGGGATCGAATCGCCTCGTACAAAAGCTCGGATTTATAGAAGAAGGCCTCTTACATGATTATGCATACAGCCACGGTCGGTTCATGGATTTGACGATGTATCGGCTACTTAAAACAGAATGGGAAGAAAAGGAGCACTCAATGATATGAAAGCACTCGTATTGTTACATGGATTGTGCGGTTCGCCAACATATTTTGAACAGTTAGAACCGTTATTGAACGCTGAAGTTCATGCACTCACACTTCCGGGTCATGCAGGAACGGAAGTCGGACCAGAAACGATGGACCAGTTCGCAGATTGGGTCATGGAAGAAATTCGACTTCGAAATCTTGAACAACCACTTGTTATCGGACATTCGTTCGGAGGATATGTAACGACCAACCTTGTTCGTCGCTATGCTACAGAGTTATCCGGCTTTGGATTGATGCATTCGACCGCTGCCTCTGATTCAGAAGAAGCGAAAGAAAAACGGAACGGGGCAATCAACAAGGTCATTGAAGAAGGGATAAAGCCGTTTATCGACGGGATGATCCCGAATGTCTTTTCGAAGGATTCAAATCCTGTTCTCATCCAACAAGCAATCGAGATTGGGTACGAGATGTCGGTTGAAGGGGTTGTGAACGCGCAACGTGCGATTCGGGATCGTGAAGACGAAGTCGATACCGTTCAGGCGACTGAACTCCCTGGTTTATTCATTTATGGGGAAAAAGATCCGAATATGAATGAGGAGCGTGCGTTTCTAGGTGCAGAACGTCATGTGACAGCGATTGTCCCATATAGTCACATGGGGATGATGGAAGGTCCTGAAGAAGAAGCGGAAATCGTGAATAAGTGGATTCAGGAGGTAGAGCATGGAAAAATATAAATTAATCGCCATGTCGGGTAGTCTGCGTAAGAAATCTTTTAATACCGCTCTTTTACATTCAATTATTGAATTGGCTCAAGATGATTTTGATATTGAAGTCGTTTCCATTGAGCTCCCACTGTTCAACGACGATTTGATTGATCCGGATGAACCAGAAGCTGTGGCCGCTTTGAAGCAAGCCGTTCGAGAAGCCGACGGACTATTAATCGTCACACCTGAATATAACCATAGCATCCCTGGTGTCTTAAAGAATGCAATCGACTGGTTATCGCTCGAGCCGGGGACGCCACTTCGAGATAAACCGGTCATGATTGCTGGTGCCTCACCAGGCATCCTTGGAACGGCCAGATGTCAAATTCATCTCCGACAAGTATTTGCCACAAATCGTGCAAATGTTTTACCGGGAAATGAAATTTTCATCACGCATTGTAAGGAGAAGATTGACGATACGGGATTACACGATGAAAAATCGATTCATCAAATCAATAAAACATTATCGGAGTATCGTAAATGGATTGAATTTTGGAAGCGTAACGCAAAAAATTAACTTGAAGTCGCTCTTTTAGTTTGATAGAAAGGAATTGTGAAAACAAACACAAGAGGAGCGACACCAAAATGGAAACTTACATCGAACTGTACAATGGCGGCGAATTAGGTGATCGGGCGGTAATGAACGATGGAATGACGTTTGGACGGATGACGATTGTTGAATTGTTCTATCAATCCAATCATATTTTTGGTTACGTAAAAGAGAATGGTGAAAAACGTTTCTTCCTTGAACCGATTTCAGAGGACGACACGTTTACTGTGGATGGTACGACGTATTCACTCCAACAGTTTATCGCGTTGTTCTAAATAGAATAGATGGGTGACTCGAACGCAAGCGACTCGCTTGCGTTTTTTTGTCATTTTCGTCACGATTGAGAGTGAGGTGATGAGGATGAAACTAGTAGCAATTGAACCGACACCAAGTCCGAATAACTTGAAGATCATTGTGGACCCTCCGTTTGAAGGGAGAGGCACCACGTATGACAAAACGAGTACGGATGCCCCAGCCATTATTCAAGAAATCGTTGGGCTTCGAGGCGTCAAATCCGTATATGCGGTATCTGATTTTCTCGCTGTCGAGCGTCATCCGAAACATGACTGGCATGACGTGATGAATGAAATCCGACGGGCGTTCGGAGAACAAGTCGAGGAAGTCGAATCTGCACAGATGGATACAGACTATGAACCGGTCCATGTATCCGTCCAGTTCGTGCTCGATGTCCCGATGCAGTTGAAACTCGTCAAAGGGGACGAGGAAAAACGGATCGGGTTATCGAAACGTTTCGTCGACGCGGCCATGGAAGTTCAAGCACAAGTGAAGAATGTCATTCAAGACCGTCGTTGGGTGGAGCAAGCCCCACGCTATGGTGAACTGGATGAGGTTAGTGTCGTCGCTCAAGAAGAGTTAGAAGCTGCGTATCCACAAGAACGAGTGGAGCGTATCGTGGCTCGAGCGTTTGGGCGCGAGGCTGACTTTGAAGCAAATGCGAACCACTTGCAATCTGACAATTGGAAAGACCGGATGGCTTTCTTAGACGAATTGGACATTCAAGACGAGAATATGGTGTATTTCCGCCGTGCACTCGAAGATTCCGTGATGGCGATTCGTCGACAAGCTGTCGTTATGATCGGGATGTTTGAAGAACGTCGTGAGGAATATGTCACATATATCGAACAAGCTCTTGTGGACGCTTCTCCGATCGTGCGACGTACGGCTGGGGATACGGTCTCAGATTGGGCGTTACCTCAATCTCAACCTTCGATGATTGAGGCGCTGAAAGATAAGAATAAACTCGTTCGTTGGCGTGCGGCTCGTTTCTTGTTCGATTGTGGAGACGAACGCGCTGTTCCGGCTTTGACAGTTGCCGAACAAGACCGCGAATTTGAAGTTTCATTGCAGGCACGACTCGCAAAAGAACGGATCACAAGCGGAGAAACGGCTCTCGGAACTGTATGGCAACAAATTTCAAACCGCACGAAGTGATGTTTCGTTCGACATGTGATGAATCAATTTCATTTACATTTTCAGGAAAGGAGAGGGGTCTTCAAGGCGGATTCCCTCTCTTTTTCGATATCTTATATGCACATTTCACCATTTGACTAACATTTGATGTAAGCGTTTCGACAATAGGTAAAATGTCACTGTTCCCCTGTCGAACGATAGGACCTACATCTTGGTTTCAGATTGGTACACTAGGTTTATCACAGATGAACAAAGGAGCCATACTTATGATGTTGTTTGCAGAAACCCCTGAACTTGTAGCTTATAAAGAAGTGGTAGGAGAGACAATGGTCGTCACGTTTGAATCGATGCATAGTGAGACGTTCTCCATTTCGGCTCAAGTCCGGTCTGATCTCGATATCGCTGATTCGTTGTTCATGACCGGTTGGCAACAATACATGGAACAAGCTAAAGTTTCGTAAAAAAGGTAAATAATATAAGGAAAATCATTACAAACGTCTGCACATTGTATACACTAGTGCTATAGACGTTTTTTTTATTTTGTTGAGGAGAGTGGGATCCATGAAAAAAACTTGGTTACTCGCCGTCGTGACGGCAATCATACTAGTCGTAGCAGCATGTGGAAAAGAAGAGGCGAAACCGAGTCAAGTGAATAGCGATTCGTCTGAACCACCAGCTCCATTAACACTTGATACGGAAATGGCATATGATGCTTCAGCCAATACATTATCGGCAACTGTCAAGATGACAAACCCGAATAAAGAGGCGGCGAAGGTGACATTTAATTCATCACAACGCTTCCAATTGATTATCAAACAAGGGGACGAAACCGTGTTTGACTATGGTAGCGAATATATGTTCACGGAATCGATTATCGAAGAGACGTGGGAAGCGGATGAACAAAAGATCTTCGATGAGGTATTCCCATTAGAATTGGCAGCTGGTGAATACTCGGTCGAAGTGATCGGACTCGGTCAAGTCGATGGGGCACCAGAGATCGCCGTGACGGATGAGACGTCTTTCACTGTTGAACGAGTAGCAGAAGAGCCAGAAGAGGACACAACAGAAACGCCAGAAGAAACACCTGCATCTGAACCGCAAACAGACGGTGCGTTCCGCGATGTAACAATCGATGTGAATGATACGATGATTCAAGTCAGTGGCTTCACGGAAGAAGTAGAGTTTGAATGGTCTGTGTCAGACGGGCATAACCTATATGCTCAAGGTGCGGCAGAAGTGACGGGTGGAAGCTTCACATTTGGTGTGTTGCTCGATGAAGCGCCAGCGGAAGGTCAAAAATTATTCCTTGAATTGACACCGATTGGTGGAGAAGTTACGTCATTCCAAATTCAATAATCATGAGACGGAAACGAACGTTTCCGTCTTTCTTTTGTATATCGCTAGTTGACGGGGTTTGTGAATTATCAGACAATAAAACGAAATGAGAGAATTATGGGAGGGTCATTCATGCAACAACATATTATCGAATCAACACATGTCAAACCGACCATCGATCCGCAGGCAGAGATTCGTCAACGAATCGATTTCTTGAAAGCGTATGTGAAACGTGCCGGTGCAAAAGGACTTGTCCTCGGAATTTCAGGGGGACAAGACTCGAGTTTGGCAGGGAAACTGTGTCAGATCGCCATGGAAGAACTACGAGCGGAAGATGCGGGGGACTACACGTTTTACGCGGTAAGATTACCTTATGGCGAACAACATGATGAAGATGATGCACAACTCGCTCTCGAGTTCATCCGTCCGGATAAGTCGCTCACCGTCAATATCAAACCTGCCGTCGACGCATCGGTAGAAGCGTTCCGACAAGCGACAGGTCTTGAGTTGAGTGACTTCCATAAAGGGAACACGAAAGCGCGTGAACGGATGAAGGCGCAATATGATATCGCGGCAACGTTTGGTGCCCTTGTCGTCGGCACGGACCATGCAGCGGAATATGTGACGGGATTCTACACGAAACACGGAGACGGGGCGTGTGACCTCACACCGTTGACTGGTCTGAACAAACGTCAAGGGAAAGCTCTCCTTCATGAACTAGAGGCACATGAACGTGTTATTTATAAAGTGCCAACAGCCGATCTAGAAGACGGTCGTCCAGGACTTCCTGACGAAGTGGCGCTCGGCATGACATATGACCAATTAGATGATTATTTAGAAGGAAAATCCGTCGACCCGGTGATTGCAGAGCGGATTGAGACGATTTTCAAACGTTCACGTCATAAGCATCACATGCCTGCTTCTCTGTACGACGAGTGGTGGCAATAAGAAAAGGAGAAGCTGTCATGATGACGGCTTCTCCTTTGTACGTCTTACGCTTTTTTGAACGGGACGAATTGGATGATGAGAATACATGTAAAGCCGATAAAACTGAGAAGTGGGATGGTAACAAAACCAAAGTAATTCACCCAGCGAATGAGACAGTCGTTCGTGCAGAAGGCTTCTCCGTTCGGAATACGTTCTAGGATGACGTGATAAAGACTGATACACCAGCCGGCGCCGGCCATAATTCCGACAAACAATCGATTCACATCGCGGGCGGTCAACATGATCGTCAAGTAGTAAATGGCGAGTGGATACATAAAGATGCGTTGGAACCAACACAATTTGCACGGTAAAAAGAGCATGACTTCAGAGAAGTAAAGGCTGCCAAGCGTCGCGACGGTCGCAACGATAAAGGCGAAATGATGGCGTTGCATCAGATTTCCTCCTAACAATCAAATTGATGAATAAACATGATATGATACATTGAAACAAATACTTATTCAGTATACAATCTTTCAAATGATAGAGAAACAGGTGACGTCATGCAAGTATCGGAAGTAGAAGTGTTGATTATCCTTGCAGAAGAATTGAATATGCGCAAAGCGGCGGAACGGTTATTCGTCTCTCAACCAGCGCTCAGTCAACGGCTCGTGACAATCGAACATCAATGGGGAAAAAAGATCTTCGTTCGTTCGACACGTGGTCTTGCCTTGACGCCAGACGGGGAGAAAATCATCGAGTTCGCCAAGAAAATGTACAGTGAAGAACAAGAGCTACGCAGCGAGCTGACGGCAAATCCGGGAGAAGTATATGGGACGTTAAAGATTGCCGTCGCTTCCATCATGGGACAGTATTGGCTCCCGAAGGTCTTAAAGACGTTCGTGGAGCGATATCCGTCTGTCCGTGTCAAGTTAGTCACCGGATGGTCGAGTGAAATGATGCGTTACATGCTTGAAGAGAATTTTCATATCGGCATCATTCGGGGAAATCCGGATTGGCGCGGGGAACGCATGAAGCTGTTCTCTGATTCCTTACACTTGGTCGATTTAAAAATGACAGATCTCGCCCAGCTAAAAAATAACGAACGCTCATTTATTCAATTTAAGAGCGACTCGACATATTACCAGGAAATATTAGAATGGTGGCAGGAACGATTTTCGAGCCCGCCGCTCACCACACTCGTCGTGGATCAGATTGAAACGTGTAAACAGATGGCGTTACATGGAATCGGCTTCGCCATTTTACCGGAGTCGACCATTAAAGATGTCAATGAAATGAACAAGATTCCGTTGACGTCCTCGAGCGGTGTCCCGCTCGTTCGGGACACGTGGATGCTGTCGACAGAATCGATGTTGGAATTGGCACAAGTACAAGCATTTTGGAACATTGTTGAAGAAGTTACGAAGGAGACTGAATCATGAATTGGGCAATCGAAGCAAGAAGACAACTGCATTTAATCCCGGAAGCCGGATATGAAGAATTTAAAACACAGGCAACTCTCGAACAACTGATCCGTTCGCTCGATTCGCCGCGTGTTCATATCACGCACTGGCGGACGGGCCTTTTCGTTCGCGTGGATGGTCTCGTCGGGGAGAAGACGATTGGGTACCGAGCCGACATGGATGGGCTACCGATTACCGAGGAGACCGGATTGGAGTTTGCATCGATTCATGAAGGTATGATGCATGCGTGCGGCCATGATGTCCATATGTCTATCGCACTCGGATTGATCAAACGAGCGGTCGAAGTCCCGTTCAACCACCATCTTGTCGTCTTCTTCCAACCGGCTGAAGAAGGGCCGGGCGGGGCAGAACCGATGGCGAAATCCGAATTGTTCTATCACTTCCGTCCGGACGCGCTATTCGGATTACATGTCGCTCCGGAATATCCGGTCGGGATGGTAGCGTCTAGACCGGGTGTATTATTCGCAAGTGCACGTGAACTCCATATTACGATTCATGGGAAGGGAGGGCACGGTGCATTCCCCCACGCAGGAATTGATGCCGTCATCGTCCAAGCCGCCCTCATCATGCAACTGCAAACCATCGTGTCACGGAACATCGATCCGATGGGGAGTGCGGTCGTCAGCATCGGGAAAGTCGCAGCGGGAACAAAAGAGAACATCATCGCCGATACGGCCAAGTTAGATGGAACGGTACGTGCGTTATCTGACAAGGAGATGGTTGTACTCGAGAGCCGGATTCGTCAGATTATCGCCGGTGTCGAAATGACGTATAACGTTCAAATCGACCTTGAATTCGGCAATCGCTATCACGAGGTCGTCAACGATGAGCGCTATCTTTATCAGTTCGAAGAAGCGGTTGAAGAGGTAGGATATTCGTATAAGACGTGTGTTCCTGCCATGACAGGGGAAGACTTCGGATATATGCTGAAACAAGTTCCTGGATTCATGGTTTGGCTCGGTGTGAACGATATGGGGTCGGGTCTCCATCAATCGACACTCAACCCGGACGAACGAGCGATTGAAGTAGCCATCGAATTATTTGACCACTATTTCCGTACAGTCATGATTCAATAACACGAAGCGGTCTCCGTTGAGACCGCTTTTAGTGTGCCCAAAAAAGAGTGAAGTGTGAGCAAAAAGGGAATCAAATATGAATGTAAAGCGACAATTCTGTGGCGATTGCTCAAATGTGAACATTTTGCAAACTCGAGCATTGAGACATTACAGCACAATATAAAATCATTATGATGGAAGTATCGAAGGGTATTCATCTGTGATTGTCGTTTCATACATGGGTTCGAAGCGATAGAGAGAGATAGGAGGTAATCAATAGATGTTTCAAGATCCTGTCCTGATGAGCCGAGCATTGACGGCACTCACATTAGGTTTTCATGTGATTTTTGCCACACTCGGCGTCGGGGTTCCACTTTTAATCTTATTGGCTGAATTTTTAGGAATTCGTAAAAAAGACCCGAAATATACCCTCATGGCTCGCCGGTGGTCACGTGGTTATGTCGTGACCGTAGCGGTCGGGGTTGTAACGGGTACAGCAATCGGTCTACAGCTTTCGTTATTATGGCCGAACTTGATGCGTGTTGCGGGTCAAACCATTGCACTTCCACTATTCATGGAGACGTTCGCTTTCTTCTTCGAAGCGATTTTCCTCGGAATTTACTTGTATACGTGGGATCGGTTTAAAAACCCGTGGCATCACATGCTTCTCGGGATTCCGGTCGCAGTCGGTGCATTGTTCTCAGGGTTCTTTATTACAACGGTAAACAGCTTTATGAACCAACCGGTAGGATTTGATATCGTTGACGGTCGTTTGGCGAACGTCAGTCCGCTTGAAGCGATGTTCAGTCCAGCTATGCCAACGAAGATGGCACACGTATTGACGTCTGCAATTTTAACGTCTGCGTTCATCTTAGCAGCGATTGCAGCTGTACAGTTGTTACGTCAACGTCGTAATCAACTGGACAAGATGTCAATCGAATATCACAAAAAAGGTCTTCGCTTGACGATGACAGTCGCCTTGATCTTTGCGATTGCGACAGCACTTGTCGGAGACTTCTCAGGTAAGTATTTGGCACAATATCAACCGGATAAATTAGCAGCAGCTGAATGGCACTTTGAAACCTCCTCCGAGGCGGAATTGATTCTCGGTGGATGGTTAGAAGATGACGGTGAGGGCGGATATGAAGTCCGCGGCGCCTTAAAAATTCCTTACGCGCTTTCAATTCTTGCTGGTGGTGTTCCGAACTATGAGGTGACAGGTCTCGATGAATTTGCGAAAGAAGACCAGCCACCGCTCTTTGTTCACTACTTGTTTGATGCGATGGTTGGAATCGGGATGCTTCTAGCGCTGATTTCCTTCCTGTTCGTATTAGGGCGTTATATTAAACGTTTGAATCAGTTCAGTAAACCGATGCTCTTTGCGATTGCAGCCGGTGGACCGCTTGCGATGGCAGCGATTGAATTCGGTTGGTTCTTCGCTGAATTTGGTCGTCAACCGTGGGCGCTTTATGAGTTGATGCGTACGAGTGAAGCAGCTACGACATCAGCGAATGTCGGTTGGATGCTTGTCGCTTTCGCGATCCTCTATGCGGTGCTCGGAACAGTCACAGTGGTCGTTCTATCACGTCTGTTCAAAGAGAACCCAGTAGGGAAAGAACTAAAACAATCCGAACATCGTGGTGAAGCGATGTTTGCGGATGAAGTGTGATCGGAGGGTATGACATGCAAATTCAAGAGTTAGGGATTGCCGTCTTATGGACGTTCCTATACGGCTATCTCATCGTCGCATCGATTGACTTCGGTGCTGGCTTCTTCGCATTCTATAGCCGTTATACAAAACGGGATCACTTGGTGAACCGTCTCGTTAAACGGTATTTGTCACCGACGTGGGAAGTAACGAACGTGTTTTTCGTCTTCTTCTTCGTCGGGATTGTCGGATTCTTTCCGGATACAGCTTATTACTATGGAACGGCGTTACTCGTTCCGGCATCCGTCGTGTTGATTTTACTCGCGATTCGCGGTAGCTTTTACGCATTCGCGAACTATGGGTCGAAAGAAAGCACACTGTATATGTTCCTATACGGAGCCACAGGATTACTCATCCCAGCTTCGATGTCGACCGTATTGACGGTCAGTCAAGGTGGATTCATCACCGAGACGGAAAACGGCGTCTTCTTTGACGGCGCGAAGTTGTTCACCAATTTTTATTCATGGACAGTCGTCATCTTGGCGATTGTTTCAGTCCTCTATATTAGCGCGATGTTCCTCTTGTTCTATGCGGACAAGGCACGCGATCAAAATGCCGTCGAACTCGTCAGAAAATGGGCGCTCTTCTGGAGCGTTCCGACGATTATCGCTTCTGGGCTCGTCTTCTTCGGTTTGAAGTCGCAAGCTGCTTGGCACTACGAGAGCATCTTAGGAGGAAACTGGTGGTGGTTCGCAATGAGCTTCCTCTTCTTCGTGATTGCCGTCTCATTCGTCTATATGAAGCGAAACTACGGGATTGCTTTCTTGATGGTCATGGGACAATTCTTCATGGCATGGTTCGGCTACGGATATTCACACTTACCGTATATCTTGTATCCGTATATCGATATCAATGGAAGTGTCGTCAACGAGTCGATGGCGGTGGCACTCGTCATCGTATTCATCTTAGGGTTGCTCCTTCTCGTTCCGGCGCTCTACTTGTTGCTCCGTTTGTTCCTGTTTGACAACGATTATGTACGTGGGAAACGTTCGAGCGGAAAAGCGTGATTGAAAAGATGGGATTTCCTTCATACGGAGGAGATCCCATCTTGTTTTTTTATATAGAGTTTTCAAGTGGAATCAGTTACACTGAACGAAGAATCAAGAAGAGAACATGTGTAGGAAAGGGATGTAATATCATGACAGGTGAATTTGCAGTCATTGGATTAGGGCGGTTTGGTGGGTCAATCGTCCGTGAGTTGTCTTCAAACGGATATGACGTCCTCGCCATCGATTCAGATGAAGAACGCGTCAATGAGTTCATGGGTTTGGCCACTCATGCCGTGATCGCGGATACGACAGATGAAAACGTGTTGAAGAGTTTGGGGATTCGTAACTTTGAACACGTCATCGTTGCCATCGGTGAAAACATTCAAGCTTCGATTTTAACGACGTTGATCTTAAAAGAACTTGGCGTCCAAATCATCACTGTCAAAGCGACAAACGATTACCATGAAAAAGTTCTCCGTCGCATCGGTGCAGATAATATCGTCCACCCAGAACGAGATATGGGCGTTCGGATTGCAAACGGGTTGATGAGCCAGAGCATTTTAGATTATCTTGAATTATCAAATGAACATTCGATTGTTGAAATTAAAGCGTCAGATAAGTTATCGAACAAATCGCTCATCGATTTGGATTTACGGGCAAAATATGGGGTCAACATTGTCGCCATTCGTCGTGATGACGATGTCCTCATTTCGCCGCAGGCGGATGAGATGATCTTATCAGAAGATATTTTGATTATCATCGGAAAAGATACCGATCTCGATAGACTTGAACGGACGTTACGTTCGAAATAAAAAAAGGCCTCTTGAGCGATACCGTGATCGTTGAATCGATTGATCCAACTCGGCGGTTTGACGCAAGAGGTCTCTTTTTTAACTAAATCAGGCGAGAATTTTCCCTCCTCTAAGCGTCTCGGGGCGTAGCCCAGCGTAGGTGGGGGATGAATCGTCCGGTCCAAAACTCTTTTTCCCTGTGACAGATATGACGAACAGAAGTTCGTGATTCTGTCAGATTCTCCCTCCCCCTCCGCGGGTATCGGATGAGGAAGATGATTCACAATCTTCTGGAGGGAGGAGGGACGGACATGCTGAAAGCCTACAAATATCGGCTCCATCCAACGCCGGCACAGGCCGATTTCCTGGTCCGGACGATCGGCTGCGCCCGGTTCATCTACAACAAGCTGCTCGAGGACCGCATCGCCATCCGCGAGGAGGCGAAGGCGGGGAGCGGAACGAGACGGAAACCGGCGACACCCGCCTCCTACAAGCCCCTGTTCCCGTTCCTCGCCGAGGCGGACAGCCTCGCGCTCGCGAACGCGAAGCTGAACCTGGACACCGCGTTCGCGAAGTTCTTCGCCGGGACGGGCGGCTTCCCGGTGTTCAAATCGAGACGACGATCGCGTGCCTCCTACACGACGAACAACCAGCATGGCACGATCCGCATCGAGGACGACAAGGTGAGACTTCCTAAAATCGGCTTCGTAAAGTTCACCCAACATCGTCCGTTCGAGGGCGTCATCCGGTCGGCGACGGTCTCGATGACCAAGACGGGCAAGTTCTTCATCTCCATCCTCGTCGAACAGGACGATGAACCATGGATCCCAGCCGAGAACAAGGTCGGGATCGATCTCGGCCTGGAACATTTCGCCGTCATGACGAACGACGCGATGGTCTCGGAGAAAATCGAAAACCCACGTTTCCTTCGACAATCCGAAGCGAAGGTCAAGAAGGCGCAACGGGCGCTGTCGCGAAAGAAGATCGGGAGCAAGAACCGTGAGAAGGCCAGGCTGATCCTCGCCAAGAAACACGAAAAGATCGCCAACCAACGCAAGGACTTCCTTCACAAGCTGTCGAGACGGATCGTTGACGAGAACCAAGTCATCGTCGTGGAGACATTGAAATCGAGCAACATAATGAAGAACCGACGCTTAGCCAAATCGGTTGGCGATGTCAGTTGGTACGAGTTCGTCCGTCAACTCGAATACAAATCAAACTTCTACGGACGGACGCTCATCAAGGCAGACCCCTGGTACGCATCCACTCAAATCTGCTCCACTTGCGGAGTAAAGGGCGAGAAAAAGGCGATGGATGTCCGTGAATGGACATGTGTCTGTGGCGCGCATCATGACCGTGACATCAACGCGAGCATCAACCTATTGATGTTGGCCGACTGAACATCCTTCAGGGTGGGAACCACCCGACGAGCTTGGTAAACAACCGTGGCTGGTAAGAGTACGGTCTTCCCAAGAAGCTCCCCATTCAATTTGTGAGGCAAATAAGTGGTGAGTAGTTCACATTAATTTCATCGCTTTCAATCCATATTCGATTCCATCTTCAAGAATCGATTTCGTCACAAAGTCCGCAACGTCTTTCGCTTCAGAACGAGCATTTCCCATGGCAATCCCTGTCCCTACATATTGGAGCATGGCCAAGTCGTTCAAAGCGTCTCCAAACGCGTACGTATTCTCAAGTCGATAACCGTTCGCTTCGATAAAGTGACGAATGCCGTCGGCTTTACTAGCACCTTTATTGATGACGTCCATCGCATGTGGATGCCAGCGGATGAAGTCGAACTCATGATAGGCATCTAGATAGTGATGCTCATCTTCAGGTGTACAGTAAAGGAGCGTCTGATAGACGTCTTCTTCTGCGTGGAAGTTTGGTTCGTAGCGAGGAATCGGCATGTCGAGTTCTCCGAGTGATTGCTTGACGATGGCGTCATCCGGTTTTGAAGCGCCGCCGCGATCTTGTCCCAGGTAGACGAGAGTATGGTCGTTCGAAGCGGCATGAGTCGTCAAACGACCGAGCGCATCTTTAGATAGGGTGTTGCGATACACGATTTCACCTTTATGCACGACGATTTGACCGTTGTAACAAACGAGGCTATCGATTCCGACACGTTCCGGGATATCTGATAACATCGCTGGTCCTCGTCCCGTCGCGATAAATGTCTCGACGCCGTTTTCACGAAGCGCTTGAATCGCTGAAATCGTTGAAGGTGGAATATAGCTACCTTCATGCAAGAGTGTGCCGTCAATGTCGAAAAAAACAACTTTTTGATCTTCCATTTGATTCACCATTCTTTCTCTTTGTCTAAAAAATATGTTTTTCAATCCCACTAAAAGGATAACACGAAATAGGGAAACTACCACGAATATCACATCGTTAGTGAAATATTGCCATGATATGAGCTATAATGAAAAAAGAATCTTACGGACATATTCGAGAATCACTTATGTTTCACATAGATGTATTAATAATTGAAGTAAGGAGAGATTAAATGAAGTTTGTTAAGAACCACCAAACAGCCGTGTTCGCATTAGGCGGACTAGGAGAAATCGGGAAGAACACATACGTTGTTCAATTCCAAGATGAAATCATCGTCATCGATGCGGGAATCATGTTCCCAGAGGATGACTTGCTTGGGATTGACTATGTGATTCCCGATTACTCGTATTTGATTAAAAACAAGGACAAGGTAAAAGGGGTATTCATCACGCACGGTCACGAAGACCATATCGGGGGAATTCCATTCTTACTCAAGCAAGTCCAATTACCGATTTATGCGACGAAACTCGCGCTCGGTTTGATTAAAGTAAAACTCGAGGAGCATGGATTGTTGCGTGAGGCGGAACTTCACGAAATCGATGAGGATTCACTCATCAAGTTCCGTAAAACGAGCATTTCGTTCTTCCGGACGACGCACTCGATTCCGAACTCGCTCGGTGTTGTCGTCAAAACACCACAGGGGAACATCGTCCATACAGGTGACTTCAAGTTCGACTTCACTCCAGTCGGTGAACCTGCTGACCTCGCGAAGATGGCGGAAATCGGAAAAGAAGGCGTGCTCTGCCTCTTGTCTGATTCGACAAATGCGGAAGTCGAAGGCTTCACGATGAGTGAGAGCGTCGTCGGGGGGACGATTAGCGAGACGTTCCGTAAAGCGGACGGTCGAATCATCTTCGCCACATTCGCATCGAACATTTATCGTTTACAACAAGTCGTCGATGCTTGTGCTGAGACTGGGCGTCATCTCATGATTTTCGGTCGTTCCATGGAGAAGGTCATGACGATCGGGCAAGAGCTCGGATTCATCAACGTTCCGAAAGGGATGATCATTGAAGCGAATCAAATGCGTCACTATGACCCGAACGAGATTGCCATTCTTTGTACCGGTTCACAAGGTGAACCGATGGCCGCGCTTAGTCGAATCGCGAACGGAACACACCGTCAAGTATCGATTATCCCAGGAGACACAGTCATCTTCTCATCTTCTCCGATTCCGGGGAACGCCATCTCGGTCGGGAAGACGATTGACCAGTTGTATAAAGCAGGGGCTGACGTCGTGTACGGGAAATTGACGAACATTCATACGTCTGGACACGGTTCACAACAAGAACAGTTGTTAATGATTCGTCTTCTCAATCCAAAATTCTTTATGCCGATTCACGGAGAGTATCGCATGCTGAAGAAACATGCGGAGCTTGCTGAATCAGTCGGGATTCCGAAAGAAAATAGCTTCGTCATGGATAACGGAGAAGTGCTCGCTGTCGATTCTGAGTCGGCTGCGGTCACTGGTAAAATTTCTGCGAACGCCGTTTACATTGATGGGAATGGAATCGGCGATATCGGGAATATTGTATTAAGGGATCGTCGTATCCTTTCTGAAGATGGACTTGTCGTCGTTGTCATCAGTATCGATGGCAAAACACGTAAACTCGTTTCAGGACCAGATATCATCTCGCGTGGATTCGTCTATATGCGTGAATCAGGTAGCTTGATTCGTGACGGCGAACGTCTGTTGAAGAAAACGGTCGAGCAAGGGTTGTCAAATAAACAGATGAAGTGGTCGGAGATGAAGCAACTCGTATCTGATACGCTCACACCGTATTTGGCACAAAAGACGCGGAGACACCCGATGGTCCTGCCGATTATTATGGAAGTATGATCGAACGGGCTGTAGGTGACTACAGCCCGTTTTTTGAACCGCGAAGGAGGAGGGGAACTCATGGCTAAGGAAAAAGGGAAAAAAGGATGGCTCAAGTGGGGATTGGTCATCATCGCGGTCATTTTTCTCATCACACTTGTGTATCATCAAGTGAAACCGTTACCGGATGGGGTGTCACGACAATCTGAACCATATCTCATTTCAGACAATCAAATCGATTTTCTTCATGATTTGACATATCAAGGAGAGGATACGGAGATTGTCGAGCAAGAAATTTTTAAGGAAGTCGAGCGAGCGATTCGAGAAGCTGAGGAATATATCGTCATGGACTTTTTCTTATTCAATCCATATTCCAATGAAGATCGACAATATCCGGATATCACATCGCGATTGTCATCAGCTCTTCTAGAGCAAATAGAGCGATACCCGGATTTGAAAGTCGTCTTTATTACAGACGATATCAATACGACGTATAACGGACACGTTTCCGACCACTTCGATGTGCTTGAAGAGGCGGGAGTCGAAGTCGTATACACGAATCTCGACGCACTTCGTGACCCGAACATTTTGTACTCCACGTTTTATCGGATGGCGATTCAATGGTTTGGGGATAGTCAAGACGGCTGGTTGCCGAATCCGATGGCCTCGTCGGCACCGGATATTACCGTCCGGGCGTATTTACGATTACTGAACATTAAAGCGAACCATCGAAAAGTGATGGTGACAGAAAATGAAGGGTTTGTGCTATCGGCGAACCCGCATGATGCAAGTGGATATCACTCTAACGTCGGTGTCCATTTAAAAGGCCCTATTTTAAAAGAAATTGTGGAAGGGGAGCAAGCGGTCGCGACGTTCTCCAAAGGCGATGCGCGACGTTTCCCGGATGATGAGGCGTTGTCAACGATTGAGAGCGAACCGACCGAGGCGCCGATGGAGATTCGTTACGTCACGGAAGGGAAGATTCAGGAGTCGGTGCTCGATGCGATGAACGGGGCGACGGAAGGGGATACGATATGGATCGGTATGTTCTACTTGGCTGACCGAAATATCATTCAAGCGATTGAAGATGCCGCCGGTCGAGGCGTGACCGTGAACATGATTCTCGACCCGAATACGAACGCATTTGGTCGTTCAAAATCGGGATTGCCGAACTTACCTGTGACGGCAGAACTGAATACCGTCAATCCTGAACAAATCGAAATTCGTTGGTATGATGTCGGTAAAGAACAATATCATCCAAAAATCCTCTATGTGGACGGGGAAGAGAAGACAGTCGTCCTAGGCTCAGGGAATTATACGACACGAAATATGAACGATTACAATCTTGAGGCAGACGTCGAGGTAAAAGGAGAAGACGATACAGCTTTCTTTGATGAAGTAGACGATTATTTCAATCGCTTATGGAATAACGAGAACGGAACGTACACTGTAGCATATGACGAGATTCAAACCGATCTCCCACTCGGAAAGTACGTGATGTATTGGCTTCAAAAAGTGACATGGACGATGACATACTAAAAAACAGCTATCCTCAGATTGGGGATAGCTGTTTTGACGTTAGTTCGTCTCGATTGGATTAAACTCATTTGTATATTCGTATAAGAATTTTCCAGTCTCTTTCAAGACGTCACTTTTACGGTGAAGTGAGAAATGGTCGTACGGTACGGTCTCTGTTTGAATGTTATTCGTGTACTCTTCGAGTAACAGAGAACTTTCCGGCTCGATCAAATTGAACTCGCCGCCTCGTCCAGAGAAGGAGAGGACTTGGACAGATCGTGGCCACGTCTCAAGTTTTGACTGGAAGGCCTGTAACCCATCCGAATTCGGTGATAAGTCACGGATGGCAGGGCTACCTGTGTTGATTCCAAAGTTACTAGCCGATAGGCCGAAGTTTGCAAGTCGGGTGCCCCCGAATGGACTATCGAACGTGACGAACTTATCGATGATGTATGTGTCCTGATTCAAAATGTAGTTGGCAGCCGCAACGCCACCCATACTATGACCGAGGATATACATGCGTTCGAATGAGCGATTTCTCGTTTTCTTATACGTTTCAATAGCAGCATTTAACCATTTCGTTTGATTGTTCAAAGAAGCTTCTGCATCCTCGAACTCGATTCGAACGATTGGACGATTCGAACTATAGTCATAAATTTCGCAGTCGGTTTTTCCTTTGACGGTAACTGTACAAAGGGCGCCGTCGGTCGCCTGACCGCTCTGTTCCATCGCTTGCGAGAAGCGGAGGAACGTTCGGTCGGTCCCAAGTAGACCATGCACCGCGAACGTAGGGATAAATTCGTTCGTCTGCGACGCTTGGCGAATCGCCTCGGATTGTCGCTCATTCGCCAATTCTTGTCGGAATGTCCCGACAATCAATACGAGCGAGAGGGAGACAATCAATAACCCCAACAGACGTGAGCGAATCGACGTTTCTTTAGGGTTGCCGACGTTTCGTCGATACTTGCGCCAAATGAAATAACTTAAGATGAGGGCTCCCACAAATACGATGATGGTGATCACCCATGCTTTAACGTTTGGCACATGGGCGACGAGTTTTAAGTTATTTTGGCGTCCTCCGTACACTTGCCATTCGACATGCTTCATCGATCGAAGGTCAAGTCCGGTCCCGTCCTCCACGAACACACCGGTCGGAACAGTCAAGTTAAAACGAATGTCGGCTTGACGGATATAGCGCTCGGCTAATTTTTTTGGAGAGCCCGATAGTTCGACACCCGGTAAGTCAACCTGGTCAAGTCGGAGGTCGAGGTTCGTCTGCATCGTGTAAGAATCAAACCAAATGCCTTCTCGTTGCTCGATATCGAATTGAATGTCAGGAGGGACGAGAATTCCAGCTGGCCCCGTTTTCCACTCTTCTTTAATCTGTTGCAACTCATCCACGTTGCGGAACGTTTTCTTTAAGACCATTCCTTCATAGTCATCGGCACTTGAATAATCTTCTGTCTCGTACCCGTTTTCCTCCGCCTGCTCCTTCCACGTATCCCAGTCGAGCCTGAGATTGAGCAACTTCATCACCGGGTGGTCGCGGAAAGCATATGTGGTTTCGAGTGAAACGGATTGATCGTAATGCACGGTCGCATCGTAATTAATGCGCACACATCCGCCGATTAAAAGAAATAAAAATGGGAATAGTAACAACAGTGCCCTTTTTCTCGAGCTAAACATGTTAAATCGGTTCGCCGTATGTGTCTAGCGGATTCGACGTATTGATTCGGTCATAGAACAAGATGCCGTCCAAATGGTCGAGTTCGTGCTGACACACGATCGCGCGCATTCCCCGAAGACGAAGCTTGATTGGCTGTCCGTCTCGGTCAAACCCTTCTAATGTGATACGACGAAAACGAGGTACATTTCCTTTGATTACGCGGTCGACCGACAAACAGCCTTCCCCACCGTTTAAAAATGTCTGTTCGACGGAGTGGCTCGTGATTTTAGGATTGAAGATGGAGAGTTTGAACGTCTCTTCCTCTTCTTGTAGCAAGACTGTGAAGAAACGACGGTTTACCCCGAGTTGTGGCGCGGCGATTCCGACACCACCTCGTAACTCGTATTTTTCACTCATCTCTGGGTCTTGACTGTTGACGAGGAACGTCTCCATCTCGTCGAGTAACGCCAAGTCCTCTTCGGTTGGCGGAATCGGTACTTCAATTGAACGTGTGCGGAGTCGTTCGTCTCCTTCGCGAATGACGTCTTTCATCGTTAACATGTGCAACTTCCTTTCTGTAAAACATATATGATTGATTATATCATATTTAAAGAGAGAAGAATGTGGATGGTACAGAAGGTGAAACGAAAATGATACAGAGACAAAATGAATGTCATATCCCTTGAATGTAAGCGTTTTATTTCAGTAAGCATATTTTTTGCGTTATTATAACAACCCGTTTTATACTAACTAGGAAACGGCAGGAGAGCATAACTTTCCTGAATTACGTTAATACAGATTGCTTTTTTGGACAGATACACGTAAGATTTGAGATAGTGTTTGATCACAAAAAAGACAATTGTCTCATAGTTGAAAGGATGAGGTGAAACGAATGAACAACGTTCAGGTACTTCAAAACGTGGAAGAAAACTTCCAAACGTTCCGTATTCTCGACGAGAAGGGTGAGGTCGTCAACCAAGACGCAATGCCTGACCTAACGGACGAGCAACTTCAGGAACTCATGCGCCGCATGGTCTACACTCGAATCTGGGACCAACGCGCCATCTCACTTAACCGTCAAGGACGCCTAGGATTCTACGCGCCAGTGGCAGGTCAAGAAGCGACGATGATCGGGACGCAATACGCGCTCGACAAAGAGGACTGGATCCTTCCGGGATACCGTGACATTCCACAACTCGTATTCCACGGACTTCCGCTTTATCAAGCGTTCTTGTTCTCACGTGGACACGTGGCAGGAAACCGCATCCCTGAAGGTGTCAACGTATTGATGCCGCAAATCATCATCGGTGCACAAATCATTCAAACTGCGGGTGTGGCAATGGGCCTCAAACGCAACGGCAACAAAAATGTCGCTATTACTTACACAGGTGACGGTGGCTCATCACAAGGTGACTTCTACGAAGGATTGAACTTTGCAGGTGCATTCAAATCACCAGCAATCTTCGTCGTTCAAAACAACCGCTTCGCTATTTCGACACCAGTTGAGAAGCAAACAGCAGCTAAAACGATCGCGCAAAAAGCTGTTGCAGCTGGAATCAACGGAATCCAAGTAGACGGAATGGACGTTCTTGCAGTGCTTGCAGCGACACAACAAGCTCGCGTAGACGCACTCGAAGGAACACCGACACTCATCGAGTCACTCACTTACCGTTACGGACCACACACGCTCGCTGGGGATGACCCAACACGTTACCGTACAAAAGAACTCGACACAGAGTATCAAGAAAAAGATCCACTCGTACGTTTCCGTCTCTTCCTCGAGAACAAAAAACTCTGGAACGAAGACATGGAGAACGAAGTGATCGAGCAAGCGAAAGCTGATGTGAAAGAAGCAATCAGCCAAGCTGACAAAGAACCAAAACAAAAAGTTTCGGACTTCATCAACAACATGTTCGAAGAACTTCCTTCAAACTTGAAAGAACAGCTTGAAGAATATACTGCAAAGGAGTCGAAGTAAGTTATGGCTCAAATGACAATGATCCAAGCGATTACTGATGCGATGCGCGTTGAAATGAAACGCGACGAGAAAGTACTTCTCTTCGGAGAAGACGTTGGTAAAAACGGTGGGGTATTCCGTGCGACGGAAGGTCTCCAAGACGAGCTCGGCGAAGACCGTGTCTTCGACACGCCACTCGCTGAATCAGGGATTGGTGGTCTTGCAATCGGTCTAGGTCTTACTGGATTCCGTCCAATCATGGAAGTCCAGTTCTTCGGATTCGTATTCGAAGTATTCGACTCAATCGCAGCTCAAATGGCACGTATGCGTTACCGTTCAGGCGGCGCTTACAGCCAACCAATCACAATCCGTTCACCATTCGGTGGTGGAGTTAAGACACCTGAGCTTCACGCGGATAGCCTTGAAGGTTTGATGGCTCAGACACCTGGTCTTAAAGTCGTTATTCCATCGACTCCTTATGATGCAAAAGGTTTGTTGATCGCGTCAATCCGTGACAACGATCCAGTTGTGTTCCTCGAGCACATGAAATTGTATCGTTCATTCCGTGGCGAAGTACCTGAAGGTGATTACACAATCGAACTCGGTAAAGCAGATGTGAAACGTGAAGGTACAGACGTTTCAATCATCACTTACGGTGCGATGGTGCATACTTCACTTAAAGCAGCGGAAGAACTCGAAAAAGAAAACATCAACGTTGAAGTCATCGACCTCATGACAGTGAGCCCGCTTGATATCGACACAATCGTAGAATCTGTTAAGAAAACAGGTCGTGCGATCGTCGTTCAAGAGGCACAACGTCAAGCAGGTATCGCTGCGAACGTTGTAACTGAAATTCAAGAACGCGCAATTCTTCACCTCGAAGCACCAGTTCTTCGAGTAACTGCACCAGACACAGTCTTCGCATTTGCACAAGGTGAAGACATGTGGTTACCAGACCATAAAGATGTCGTTGCAAAAGTTAAGGAAGTTGTGAACTTCTAAGATCGTGTCGAATAAATGATAAGGGAGAATTATCTCCCTTGTCGTGTTTACATGATGAATTGATGGGAGGAAAAACCAGTGGCAGTATTTGAATTTAAATTACCAGATATCGGTGAAGGTATTCACGAAGGTGAAATCGTCAAGTGGTTCGTAAAAGCAGGGGATACGGTCAAAGAGGACGATGTTCTTTTAGAAGTACAAAACGACAAAGCAGTCGTTGAAATCCCAGCTCCAGTCGACGGTACAGTCAAAGAAGTTAAGGTTTCTGAAGGTACAGTTGCCGTAGTCGGCGACGTCCTCATTTCGTTTGACATCGAAGGCGACGCACCAGCAGGTGAAGAAGAAGAGACACCTGAACAACCGAAAGCAGAAGAGAAGACAGAAGACGTAAAAGAAGATGTGAAAGAAGACGCGCCACGCGACGTTCAACTTCACAAATCTGAGCGTGTCATCGCAATGCCATCTGTCCGTAAATATGCACGTGAAAAAGGTGTCGACATCCGTGAAGTAAACGGTTCTGGCGACAACGGTCGTGTCTTGAAAGAAGACATCGATGCATTCGCGAACGGTGAAGCACCGTCTGCAGAAGCTACAACAGAGAAAACAGAATCTGTAGCACCAGCAGCAGCTGCGAAAACGGAAATCAAGCCTTACGAGTCAGCGACTCCAGAACTTGAAACACGTGAGAAAATCCGTGGAATCCGTAAAGCCATCTCGAAAGCAATGGTTAACTCGAAACACACTGCACCACACGTTACACTCATGGACGAAGTCGACGTTACAAAACTCGTCGCACTCCGCAAAGACTTCAAACAAGTCGCGGCTGACCAAGGCGTGAAACTCACGTACTTGCCATTCGTCGTGAAAGCATTGACTGCTGCAGCGAAAGCATTCCCAACAATCAACGCTTCAATCGATGATGTGAACGAAGAAATCGTTTACAAAAACTATTACAACATCGGTATCGCAGCTGACACGGACAACGGACTCGTTGTACCAGTCGTAAAAGATGCAGACCGTAAATCAATCTATGCACTTGCTACAAACATTAACGAACTTGCAGGTAAAGCTCGTGAAGGTAAGCTCGCTGGGGAAGACATGAAAGGCGGATCGATCACAATCACAAATATCGGTTCTGCTGGTGGACAATGGTTCACACCTGTCATCAACCACCCAGAAGTTGCAATTCTCGGTATCGGCCGTATCGCTGAGAAAGCTGTCGTGAAGAACGGTGAAATCGTTGCTGCGCCAGTACTTGCACTTTCATTCAGCTTTGACCACCGCCTCATCGACGGTGCGACTGCACAGAACGCTCTTAACATGGTGAAACGCTTGCTCGAAGACCCAGCACTTCTAATGATGGAGGGATAAGAACATGGTAGTAGGAGAATTCGCACAAGAAACTGATTTGCTTGTCATCGGTGCCGGTCCTGGTGGATACGTTGCCGCAATCCGTGGCGCACAGCTCGGAATGAAAGTAACAATCGTTGAGAAAGGCAACTTCGGTGGTGTCTGCTTAAACGTCGGATGTATCCCATCGAAAGCGTTGATCACAGCTGGACACAACTTCCAACACGCTAAAGGACATGATTCAATGGGAATCTCGTCTGACAACGTGTCAGTGGACTTCACAAAAGTTCAAGACTGGAAACAGTCAGTTGTTAACAAATTGACTGGCGGTGTCAAAGGTCTCCTTAAAGGAAACAAGATTGAAATCGTTCAAGGTGAAGCTTTCTTCGCTTCTGAAGACACAGTTCGTGTCATCACAGAAGACAGCTCAACTCCTTACAAATTCAAAAAAGCGATTGTTGCGACTGGTTCTACACCAATCGAGATCCCATCGTTCAAATGGTCAAAACGTGTCCTTTCTTCAACTGGCGCATTGGCACTTCCTGAAGTACCGAAGAAACTCGTCGTCATCGGCGGTGGATACATCGGTATGGAGCTCGGTACTGCATACGCTAACTTCGATACAGAAGTAGTTGTTGTAGAAGGCGCTAGCGACATCTTGTCTGGTTTCGAACCACAAATGACGCAAATCGTTAAGAAAAAACTTAAACAAAAAGGGAACGTCACAATCCACACAAACGCACTTGCTAAAGGTGTCGAAGAAACGGAAGACGGCGTAACTGTTAAGTTTGAAGTAAACGGTGAAGAGCAATCTGTTGAAGCGGACTATGTCCTCGTCACAGTTGGTCGTCGTCCAAACACAGGCGACATCGGTCTTGAGAACGCGGACGTTAAAATCAGCGACCGTGGAATCATCGAAATCGATGACCAGTGTAAGACTTCGAACGAAAACATCTATGCAATCGGTGATATCGTTCCTGGACCACCACTTGCACACAAAGCATCTTATGAAGCGAAAATCGCAGCAGAAGCAGCAGCAGGTAAGCCAGCTTACCTTGACTACTCTGCAATCCCTGCAGTCGTCTTCACAGATCCTGAACTCGCAACGGTTGGTTACACTGAACCACTCGCAAAAGAAGAAGGACTCGAAATCACAGTTTCGAAATTCCCATTCGCAGCGAACGGTCGTGCACTTGCACTTGACGAGCCAGACGGCTTCATGAAGCTTATCACTCGCAAAGAGGACGGTCTCTTGATCGGTGCTCAAATCGCGGGTACTGGCGCATCAGATATGATTGCTGAGCTTGGTCTCGCAATCGAAGCTGGTATGACTGCTGAAGATATCGCACTTACAATCCACGCTCACCCATCACTCGGTGAGATGGCAATGGAAGCTGCTGAAATCGCAATGGGTATGCCAATCCACGTCGTTAAATAAGCACGCTAGTAAAAACTCTCTCACGTTTCGTGAGAGAGTTTTTTGATATAGGTGACGACGCGTTCGACTTCTTTGAATCCGATTTTCTCATGGAACTGTTGGCTGCTCTCGTTTTCAAGTTCAGTATCCGATGCCAGTTCGATACAACCATGACGTGCCGCGAACATTGACGCAGCATCAATCAGACGGGCAGCGACACCTCTCTGACGCTCTGATTCAACGACATAGATTCCCTCCACATAGGCTGTCGGAGACGTGCTAGAACCTGGCACGTAGTCATGTCGAAAGCTGAGCTGACAAAATCCGATTGCTTTTGTATCAGAAGATGCGATGAAATAATGCATGTTCTTTGAAGCAAGACCGAGTTTGACTTCCATCCGTAATTCCTCAATCGGTGCGTCGGGCCATAGCTCATGCATCAACTGCGCGAGTGCTTCTTGGTCTGACGGTGTGGCATACGCAATTTTCATGTTGACTCTCTCCTTAGGTTTCATACTTGTAGTATAAAGGAAAATACTTGTGAAGAGAGAAGGGAGGGAATCCTGATGGCATTCGATGAGGAATTATTATATACCGTATCCGAGACGAGTCGTGTACGTTTCACGGGGATTGAGACAGAAGCTGCCCGCTATGACTTTGGTTTTGTCTATACACACCAATTCATGGGCAAGGTATTAGTCGTCTGTATGCAAACGGGTCAATCGGCCCTTCTCGATTTGCATGCTTTAGAAGAGCCCCGTCAATTGTATCCGATGCTCGGTATTAACTTGAATGACACAGAACATGTCGCTGAATTTTTACGACTCTGCCTAGTTGAAAAAATAGAAGCATCTGAAGAAATTGACACTTGAAAAAATGTAAGCGTTTTCTTATAATAGGCAATAGGGGAAGCAATTCGATCATCTACAGCCACCTTTTCTGAGATGACATAAAAAATGAGCCGGTCACGATGACCGGCTCATTTTTTGTTTAGCGAATCGCTTTTGTTTGTTGGATGACTTTGATCATCTGAAGAGACTCATCTTCAAGACCTTGAACCGGGAGACCGGCTTCGATGTTGGCCATGATGTAATCGAGTGTCGACGTTGTGATCAATTCACCTGGAATGATGATAGGAATCCCTGGTGGGTACACCATAATGAATTCCGCTGAAATGCGTCCGACGGCGTTCTCAAGAGGAATTGTCTCCGTCTCTTCATAAAACGCATCACGCGGGCTTAGCGCCAATGGTGGAATCTCTGGAAGCATGATCGATAATGAGTCATTCCCAGACTTCTGATAAACAGACACGACGTCACGCATCGCTTCAATCAATGCTTGAATCGTCGACTCATCGTCTGCTGACGTGACAATGAAGAGCACGTTCAATAGATCTGACATCTCGACTTCGATGCGGTGTTTCTCGCGAAGATATTTCTCGACTTCAAATCCTGTCACACCGAGCTCACGAACCGATACGAGAACTTTTGTCTCATCGAGTGCGTAGGTCGATTCCGAATGAAGCTCCGCATGTCCGTAAACCGACAAGTTCGGCATTTGACCGATTGCTGTTCGTGCTGCTCGAGCAAGGTCAAGCGCACGTTCGTTCATCATATGACCTTTCGTCGCAAGTTGTCGACGCGCCGCATCAAGAGAAGCGAGGAGCAAGTATGATGTTGAAGTTGTCGTGATCATCGAAAGCATCGCGTGAATCCGCTCTGGTGACACGAGACCACGGCGTACGTTCAAAATGGAACTTCCTGTCATCGAGCCACCAAGTTTATGCACGCTCGTTGCCGCCACGTCCGCTCCTGCTTGCATTGCCGAGAGTGGGAGTTCATCGTGAAACGGAAGATGGACACCGTGTGCCTCATCGACAAGTACAGGTACATCTTGTGCATGAGCGACCTCAACGATGCGCTCCAAATCACCCGCGACACCGAAATAAGTCGGGTTGATGACGAGTACGGCTTTTGTATCCGGGTGAAGCTCGAGTGCACGTTCTACGGCACTTGCTGTAATTCCGTGCGCGATGCCGTACGTCTCATCGAATTCTGGGTGGATGAAGACCGGGTGCGCACCCGTTAAGACGAGCGCGGACATTACCGATTTGTGCACGTTACGTGGAACGATGATTTTCTCATTCGGTCCGACGACGCCCATGATCATCGCCATGATGGCACTCGACGTTCCTTGAACGGAGAAAAAGGTCTCATCAGCACGGAACGCCTCTGCCGCCAAGCGTTCCGCTTCAGCGATTGCCGCTTTTGGATGATGAAGGTCATCGAGTGGGGCAATGTTAATCAAATCAATTTTTAGGGCGTTTTCGCCAATAAAGTCACGAAACTCCGGATCCATCCCTTTCCCGCTCTTATGACCAGGAATATGGAACGCAATCGGATTTGAGTCGACATGTTCAAGTAACGTGTCAAATAGTGGCGTTTCGAGCTGAGTAGCACCTTTTAATTTCAATCGTAAATCCCCCTTGGAATCAGTTTATTTATTAGATGAATAATATCGTTACGTTATATGTTGATTTAAAAAAAGAAGCAACAAAAAAACTATAGAGATTTCTGACGTAACTTGCAATAGTTTTTTTTGTTGATACAATGAGTGTCGAGGTGAACATTATGCAAATCAACTATCCGATTAATCCGGATTGGACGACCGATGAATTGATCGAAGTCGTCGAGTTCTACAATGTCGTCGCACAAGCGAATGAAGGTGGAGTCGAGCGTGAGGTTTTTCTAGACGCGTATCGTGCCTTCAAGCAAATCGTAACATCTAAGTCAGAGGAGAAACAACTGAACGCGGTTCACGACGAACAGACTGGATATTCTACGTATCGTACCGTTCAAGCGGCGATGAAGTCGTCGAGCAAAATGATTAAATTGTAAGTCCGAGCATGCCCGAGCAAATTCAGGCATGCTTTTTTGTTATTTCTTCTTTAAATCGGGTACAGTTATCTAACACTTATTCAGGTTTAAGGGCATTGAAATTGGGAATATATCCATTAAGATAAAAAATTCAAAATAGTCAGACAATTCTCTTTCTTTTTCGAATTTTATCTGATATACTCAATTCAACTCACTAAACCGTAACTTGTAGCCCAACAAAAGGAGTGTGGCATCTTATGAAACAAGTGATTGAGGCATTCAAAAGAAAAGACGCAGAAAAACGGATTCCGGTGCTGCGCTTGGAGATTGATTATGAATTGGCAACCCTTTTCGATGCGATGGCGTCACAGGATGATGCTACAGTTCAGGCTAGCAAGCATCGGTTAGAGAAGTATCGCCAAGAATTATTGCGTCTCGAAGCCTGACCATTACACACACATTCAACCAGTATTCCGAGCGGATACTGGTTTTTGTTTGGTACAATACAGTTGAGGTGATCACAGATGATAGAATGGTTTGCAGTCGATTTAATCAAACAGGCGGGAGAGCTGATTCGTCGCGAGATTGATCAACATTATGAAGTGGAACGAAAGACCGGAAAAGGAGACTTGGTTACTGAAATCGATCGAGCGGTGGAACAGCTGATTGTCCGCCGGATCCAAAACCGATTCCCGGACCATCAAATCATGGGGGAAGAAGGAACGACGGATACGCCAGACACGTTATCAGGAACGGTCTGGTTCGTCGATCCAATTGATGGGACGTTAAACTTTATTCATCAGAAGCGTATGTTTGCCATCTCGGTGGCCGTGATGGTCGATGGGGTCGTAGAGTACGGATTCGTCTATGACGTGATGGCGGATGAGATGTTCATGGCAAGAAGAGGGTATGGTGCGACATTGAACGGACGGACATTGACGAATCTACATGAACATCATGTACGAGATGCATTTTTGAGTATGAATGCGACGTGGGTCACGCCGAACCATCAAATTGCCCCGGAAATCCTTGCCCCGATTGTTCGAGATTCGATTGGAACACGGGCGCACGGCGCTGCCTCGCTTGAGCTTGCTTGGCTCGCCGCAGGACGAGTGGACGGATACATTACGATGCGCAATATGCCGTGGGATTATGCTGCAGGGAAATTGCTCGTAGAAGAAGTGGGTGGACGGGTCGTTTCCTTATATGGGGAACCGATTCGATACGATGGGAGAACATCTGTATTGGCAGGAAGCGAGACATTCGTCAATGACGTTATCAAACACTATGTCATTGCAAAAGGGGTGACCCCAGAAGCGAAGCCGGATCTTCAAATCGTGGAACATGAATCGTACGAAGAAATTCGTGATTTACTCGTTTTAGCGAATCCGAATGAAGCGATGGTGAGAGAACAGTTTCAAACAGGACGAACGTTCAAAGCGTTACTCGGGGGAGAAATCGTCGGTGCCTATATGCTCGTATCACACGGGTCAGGACGGGTCGAGCTTGTGAATATCGCAGTAAAACCGGAGAGACAAAATCAAACCATTGGTCAGCGGATGCTACAAGACGCGGTAAAACGGGCGACAACACTCGGCGGCCAAGAACTCCTCGTTTGTACTGGGAATTCTAGCATCATGCAATTGCGCTTTTATCAACAAGCCGGATTCCGATTTGATTCTGTGGAACGTGATTATTTTAAACAACATGGATACGATCCGATTGAGGAAGATGGTTTAGTCCTACGTGACCGCATCTGTTTGACGCGTCCGATTTGAATCATCAAATAAAAGCAAAGAGGGTTCGCTCGACTTTTGTCAGAGCAACCCTCTTTCTTTATGAAGATTGACGATCAGAAAGAATGCGACGACGTAATTGAATACCAAAGAACGTCGCGACACCACTAAGTACGAGGCTTCCTAAAATGATAGCGGCGCTGCCTTCAGCCACCCCGATGCCGATGCCAACAAATCCAGCGACGACGGCCATGGCAATCAATAGAAACATAAGCTGCATGGAGACTCCTCCTTCTTTTCTCTTCTCTACCCCATTGTATGATAAAAAACGTCCAATGAAAACGTTCACAGTCGATTCCACTCGACAAAGGTACTGTGACGTGTGCTATACTCTTAAAGTTGAAGAAAAGCTGAAACTTTTTAAATAAGAGAGGAATAACTACATGAACGTAAGAACAAACCTTCGTAACGTAGCCATCATCGCTCACGTTGACCACGGTAAAACAACGTTAGTCGATGAATTATTGAAACAGTCTGGTACTTTCCGGACGAACGAGGCAGTCGCAGAACGCGCGATGGACTCGAACGATATCGAACGTGAGCGCGGAATCACAATTCTCGCGAAAAACACGGCAATCGATTATAAAGACACACGCATTAACATCGTAGATACGCCAGGTCACGCAGACTTTGGTGGGGAAGTTGAGCGAATCATGCGTATGGTTGATGGCGTTATCCTCGTCGTCGATGCGCGTGAAGGCTGTATGCCACAGACTCGCTTCGTATTGAAAAAAGCACTCGACCAAGGACTTCGTCCGATCGTCGTTGTTAACAAAATCGATAAGCCGATGGTTCGTCCACTCGACGTTGTCGATGAAGTCGTCGATCTCTTGATCGATCTTGGCGCAGATGAAGATCAACTTGAATTCCCTGTCGTCTATACATCGGCTGTCAGCGGTTCAAGTTCGTTCGATCCTGATCCAGCAAACCAAGAAGACACGATCACACACGTGCTCGATACAATTCTTGAAAACACACCAGCTCCAGTGGATAACTCAGATGAGCCACTTCAATTCCAAGTGACGATGCTCGACTACGATAACTACCTCGGTCGTATCGGTGTAGGTCGCGTCTTCCGTGGGAAAATCAAAGTCGGTGAGCAAGTATCACTCTGTAAGACAGATGGTACGGTGAAGCAACTCCGTGTCACGAAATTGTTCGGTTACTTCGGCCTCAAGCGCGTCGAAATCGAAGAAGCAAAAGCAGGTGACTTGATTGCCATCGCTGGTATGGAAGACATCAACGTCGGTGAGACAGTCACGCCAGTCGGTAAAGAAGAGCCACTTCCGCTCCTTCGTATCGATGAGCCAACACTTCAAATGCGCTTCATGACGAACAACTCGCCGTTCGCAGGACGTGAAGGGGACTTCGTCACTGCACGTAAGATCGAAGAGCGTTTGATGAAACAACTTGAGACAGACGTGTCACTTCGTGTAGAAAACACGGATTCTCCTGACCAGTGGGTCGTATCAGGACGCGGTGAGCTTCACCTCGGTATCTTGATCGAGAACATGCGTCGTGAAGGCTACGAGCTTCAAGTGTCGAAGCCACAAGTTATCATCCGTGAAGACGAAAACGGTACGAAAGTTGAGCCGTTTGAGCGCGTGATCATCGACGTACCAGAAGAGTACACAGGTTCAGTCATGGAGTCGATTGGTCTCCGTAAAGGTGAACTTGCTAACATGAACACGAACGATAATGGTCAGACACGTATGGAATTCATCGTTCCATCACGCGGTCTCATCGGTTACCGTAACGAATTCTTGTCGGCGACACGTGGATACGGAATCTTGAACCACACGTTCGAAGAGTACCGTCCGTATATCGCAGCTGATATCGGTGGTCGACGCAGTGGTGTTATGGTTTGTATCGAAAACGGGAAGTCAACGGCTTACTCAATCGGTGCACTCGAAGACCGTGGAACGATCTTCATCGAGCCAGGTACGGATGTATACGAAGGAATGATCATCGGTGAATGTAACCGTGACGTCGACCTTGCGATTAATGCCGTTAAAGGGAAGCAATTGACAAACATGCGTGCTTCAGCAAAAGACTCGACACAAGTCTTGAAACGTCCGCGCGTCTTCTCACTTGAAGAGTCGCTCACGTTCTTGAACGATGACGAGTACTGTGAAATCACGCCAGAGTCAATCCGTCTTCGTAAGAAAATCTTGAACAAGAACGAACGCGAGAAAGCTGACAAGCGTCGTAAACTTGGTAAAGAATAAGTAGGTGAAAAAGGGAACGCTTCGGCGTTCCCTTTTGCATGGAATAGTGTAGAATGGATGTGTATGAAATAAAGGGGGACTCTTTGTCTTGAAAGCTTCTCAAACAATCGATATCACACAAATTGATGTTCCGTGGATTGCCTCGATGCTAGGTGTCGGGAGCGACCCGAACGATTTTTCGGTCGGATTCAACGCACTCGTTGTCACGGTCATCTTACTGACGATTCTCGTCTTTAAGCTTGGTTTTGCAAAACAATTGGCATGGTGGAAATCACTGATCGTCTATATTCTACTTGCACTTGGCGCAGGTACGATGGCGCTCGTCTTTTTCACGTGGCCAATTCCAGAAGTACTTGCTGTCATGGCCATCGTGTTGGCCATCTATCGCGGTCGTCTTTGGTGGAACCGTCGTCAGGATGCAGTCGAGTCATAAAAAATACGGGCGTCTCTTCGGAGGCGCCCGTTTTCGTTACCAATTTCGTTTTTGTCGAAATGTAGGATATAACTTGAATTGTCCAGATGCGGCGCGTTCAGCCGTACGTTCGCTGATTCGCTCCTGACAGTCTTGACACATATACGTTTTAGCCGGCTTGTTGCGCAATCGTTTTGCTTCAAACGACCATGAGTCGATTGTTTCGACTTTATCGCAAAGAGAACATTTTACACGCATCTTCTCACCTTCCTCTATAGGATGAGTATAGCATGATTTCATTCGTTGAAAGCAGGGAATTGAATCGGTAAGGGAGAATGGTACAACCATACCCGGTTAAAAGGAGGGGAGTTGAATGGCGAGTAAGGCAACGTTTGAATTGACATCCGCTCAACAGCGATTGTTGAATGACATGCCATTAACATTTCTCGTCGGTTTTGATGAGGCAAAGCGTTGGCCAATCAGCCACGCCATCAGTTGGGTGCAAGCACTCAACAAGGACACGATGCGGTTCGCCTTAACCAAGAATTCGCATATCGTGACGATTTTATCAACCGAAAAGACAGCAGGTCTCATCTTTATCGAAGATGGTCAGTCCTATCATGTTTTACTTTCATCCATCCGAGAATTTGAACCAGCGGTAAAACCGAGCCTTCATCTTCGTTTTTTTGAAGGACATGTCGAAGAAGTGAGGAATATCTCATTTTATGGTGCAGCATATGCTCAGCCTGAAATTACGAAAACGTATGATATTCGTGCGGCGGAAAAGTTAGACCGTGAAGTGAAAGAAAGTCTTCATTCTTGATTACCATCCTATAGTCGAGGGGCGGCAAAGTCTATGAAAAAAACGTATGTACTCGATACGAACGTACTCCTACATGATCCGCTATCCTTATTTCAATTTGAAGAACATGACGTGGTCATCCCGGCCATTGTCTTAGAGGAACTTGATGGTAAAAAACGAAACATGGATGAGGTCGGGCGAAACGCCCGTGAAACGTCGCGTGTTCTAGACCAGCTCCGAACATCGGGGAAACTTCATGACGGCGTCCCACTTGAAAACGGTGGACGTCTCTTTGTCGAGATTGGACACGAACACGAAGTCGATATTCCATTCGACGTGATGACGAACGATAACCGCATTCTTCTCGTTGCCTTAAAATTAATGAAACAATACGAGCATGACACGAACCATAAAGTCGTCGTCGTCTCAAAAGATATATTGGTCCGTGTGAAGGCGGACGCAATCGGAATTGATGCCGAAGACTATCTGACCGACCATATCGTCGATACGACGAATTTATATGCCGGCTATCGTGAAATCGAGGTCGATCAGGCACTTATCGATGAATTTTATAAAGTACGCCAACTTCCGACATCCGCATTGACGAAACAAACGTTATATCCGAATTCGTTCGTCGTGTTAAAAAGTAACGTATCGAAAGCGAGTGCGCTCGCAGTGGTCGACACGCTCCAACCGATTGTTCGTCCGTTAGCACTCGACGCTGACCACATCTGGGGGATTCATCCACGAAACGTCCAGCAGCGGATGGCGCTCGACTTATTGTTGCGAGATGACATTCCGTTCGTCACGTTACTCGGGAAAGCTGGAACCGGCAAGACGCTCCTTGCCCTAGCGGCAGGACTCTCACTCGTTGAGGACGAGCAACGATACAATAAGCTCGTCGTTGCCCGACCGGTCGTCCCCATGGGGAACGATATCGGCTACTTGCCAGGAGAGATGGAAGAAAAGTTACGTCCGTGGATGCAACCGATCTATGATAATCTAGAATTTCTCTTCAGTGCCAATTCAAAAGATGAGCTAGGAAATATTCTGGCCGGCATGAAATCGATTCAACTAGAAGCGCTCACTTATATTCGAGGAAGAAGCATGCCCGACCAGTTCATCATCATCGACGAAGCTCAAAACTTAACGAAACATGAAATTAAGACGATTCTAACCCGTGTCGGGGAGAACTCGAAAATTGTTCTCGTCGGAGACCCGTACCAAATCGACCATCCGTATTTAGATGAATATTCGAACGGATTGACATACGCCGTTGAACGATTCAAAGGACAGAATGTCTTCGGTCACGTTCAATTGGTAAAAGGGGAGCGTTCGTCTCTCGCAAGATTGGCGGCCGATTTGTTATAAGCGAGATACACAAATAACGCCGAGCTAAGCGCTCGGCGTTATTTTGTATCGAGTTGTAGCGATTGGACGTTCGTCCGTTCTAAAAAGGCGTTTGAAATCATAATCAATCCTGTGACGATGAACAGTGCGGAAAATCCAAAGTGTGCTACGATTTGGGATCCAAATAGCGGTCCGAGTAGATTTCCCATGAACTGAGCGGACTGATTATAGGAAAAGATTCTTCCGGTTGCAGCGGTTGGAGTATGCTGCCGCAGCAACGACTGAACGGATGGCATCAACGCAGCGGTCGCAAATCCAATCCCGAAGCGTAACAGAATGAGTTGGGTCGTCGAGGTGACGAATGCTTGCGGGATTAAGAATAAACTGTAGAGGAGTAGTGCCCAAAATAAGATCCGTTCTGCCCCGTATCGGTCCGATAATCGTCCGAGCCGTTGCGCCGAAAAGAGCGCGGCGAGTCCGGGGGCAGATGCGACAATTCCTGCCATGAAGGCAAGTGCGGTCGTATGCGGATTTAATTCACGTACATATAACGTCAAGAGCGGTCCGATGGATTGTGTTGAGAACTGGATAAGGAACGTTGTCACAAACAACCCGACAATCAATTGTGGATGCCGCAGTGAGGCGAAAATGGACTTCACTGAAGCGAGTTCTTCACGTTTCACTGGGACAAAGTCTTCTTTTACGAACCAAAGCGTGATGAGGAATGTTAGGAAGAGTGCACTTCCGGTAAAGAGAAAAACGGATCGAAGCCCAATCCAGTCTGCGAGTAGTCCGCCGATGAGCGGACCGAGTAGACCACCGGTGATTCCACCGGTCGACAGAGTACCGAGCGCCCAGCCACTTTTCTCTTTTGGGGTTTGGGAAGCGACCAAGGTGATGCCGGCTGAGATAAATCCAGAAACGGCACCCATGAGTAAACGCAACCCGACCAGTTGATACACGTCTTGCACAAAACTAATGAGAAACATCACGATGGCCATTCCGAGGCTTGCTCGGATAAGCATCAACTTTCTCCCTTTTTGGTCAGCCAGACGTCCCCACATCGGGGAGACGATGGCGGCCACGAGGAACGTCGCCCCGAACGCAATCGCCGACCACGTGACGACGTGGTCAGGGTCCTTTACCCCGAGTTGTTCAATAAACAATGGCAGGAAGGGGAGGACGAGACTCATTGAAGCGGCGGTCAAGAAGCTACCGATCCAAACAACTATTAAATTTCGTTTCCATAAAGGCATCGTAAGCGTCACGACCTTTCTTATTCATTTGTAGTCAATACACTACATATTACACTTTATGAACTAAAAAGTCCAAAAAATGAGAAGGGAAGTCCCTTCTCATTGATTGCTCAGTACAGTGATGTGGTTCACTTGGCGGATGATCTGATCTTCATATAATACATAGACCGGTCCGTCAGCGAGTACT
The DNA here is from genome assembly GCF_050269125.1 of Exiguobacterium sp. NPDC077395. NCBI lineage: Bacteria > Bacillati > Bacillota > Bacilli > Caryophanales > Exiguobacterium > Exiguobacterium sp. NPDC077395. The sequence goes on along the minus strand of NZ_JBNNHU010000001.1, from coordinate 1,660,513 downwards.
TTCCCGTCTTTTGAAAATTGTAAGTACACGCGCGATGCTTCGCTAAGCGACAGCGTCAACACCGTTTCTCCGTAAAAACGGACATGCGTGGCCAAATCAACAGGTTCGGCATTGTTCAAAAATGGCGAGAGCGGCATCGCGAACGAATCGCGTAAAGCTGCGTCCTTGTCTTGACGAGACATCGGTTTATTGTGGTCGATTCTTGTTCCTTGTGATAGACCATCGTCCCATGCTTTCCCCATTTTCGCATAGTAGGCCTCACGGTCATTCTCCGTCACAGAGTCCAATTCTTCAATCTTTCGTTTGCGGTCGTCAAAAATCCATACGGTCGGATCGATCGTCAAACTGTGACGAACCGCTCCGTCTAGTGGAAAAATCATGCTTACATCCCCCTTTATACACATTACACGTTTCATTATAGCGCTCTTTCTCTTAAAATGGAAAAGAGTAAGAATGTCGCAATCATCCATACTGTACATTGAATTATGATGAAAGATAATGTACAGTTGAGTTATGACAAACAGTCTGTCATCGTACGGAGGAGGGGTCGTAGTGGCGACAAATTTGGCTGCAATCCAACGGGAGCAAGCGCTTCAGTTACTCGAGGCGGATGCTGAAAAAATCCGTTGTCTGATTGAAGTGCAGTTAGAAAACCTAAAAATGCCGAAGTGCCCGCTTTATGAAGAGGTGCTTGATACACATATGTTTGGACTATCGCGCCAAATTGATTTTGCGGTTCGTCTTGGACTCATTTCAGACATTGAAGGTAAAGGACTGCTCGATTCATTGGAACAAAAGTTGTCTGCTTTGGCAGAAGCTTCAGAATTATGAACCTTATACTCAAACTGTGCAAGTGGCGCTGTTTGAGTATTTTTTTATAAGGGTTGTCGGATTGTTTTACATAAGGAAGTGAATACATGAAAACACGGTTTCGGTATTTTGATTTTGCGTTGTTTTTGTCAGTGCTCTTACTCGTCGGGATCAGCTCGATCATGATTTACAGTGCGAGCGTTTGGAATCGTGGGGACTATGCGAATAGTAGCTTATTCTATCGCCAGCTCGTCTACGTAGGAATCGGGATCTTTGTCTACTTGATTGCGACGTTGTTCCGCTATGAGATGTTTCGGAAGAAAGGCATTCGGCTCAGTCTCTATGCGGTCTCGGTCATCCTGCTATTTGTTACATGGGCGATGCCACCATTAAACGGTGCACGCGCATGGCTCATTATCGGCGGATTCACCATTCAGCCGGTCGAGATTGCCAAATTTGTTCTCATCATACTGCTTGCGAACTATTACCACGAGCTATGGAATAATGAGTTGAAAGGACTACCGGGGCGTCTCGCTCGGGCTGCCATCGTGAAAAAAGGGTGGCGCGCTCAAATTGGTGCCTTCTTCTTAGTACCGGTTCTTTTTTACTTCTCGTTCTACGCCATCGCCATCAATGGACAGCCAGACATGGGGGGATTATTCGTCCTCGGATCCATCATGCTTCTCATGTGGTTCGGTGTCGGGGCACCATTACGGATTTTGATTCCTGGGATTTTAGCCGGGGTTGGTGCTGTGTTCTTATTGTTCACGACAATCTTCTCCGAGAATCAACGAAGCCGGATTGAGGTCGTGTTCAACCCGTTCATGGACCCGGAAGGATACGGTCATCAGTTGCTCATGTCGATCATCTCGATCGTACATGGTGGATTGACCGGTGTCGGGCTAGGGAACAGTTTTCAAAAGTATGGGTATTTACCAGAACCTGAAACCGACTATATTATGTCGATCATTGCTGAAGAGTTAGGGTTCTTCGGTGTGCTGACGGTTTTGGTACTACTCTTCTTCATCGCGTTTCGCGCAATTCATATTGCCAATCATGCGGATAGTCATTTTGCGATGTTCGTCTCGTTTGGTATTGCATCACAAATCATCATTCAAACAGCCATCAATATCGGTGCGATGTCTGGTTGGTTCCCAGGGACAGGAGTGACATTGCCGCTGGTCAGTTATGGGGGAACATCGCTGATCATGATGATGGGTGTTCTCGGGGTACTTAGTAGTATCTCGATGCGTAACCGTCATCGAGAAGCGACACGACGAGAAGAAATTCGGGTGAAGTCCGAAGAGAATGTTCAACGTTCATCGCTTCATGTGGTCAGGTAAGAAACATTTAAAATTTATTAACGGGGGGATTTCATTTGAAACCAATTAAAAAGTTACTTGTTGCAAACCGTGGGGAGATTGCCATTCGCGTATTTCGAGCAGCAACTGAGTTAGGCATTCGTACTGTAGCCGTCTATTCACAAGAAGATAGCGGTTCATTACATCGCTTTAAAGCCGATGAAGCTTACTTGGTAGGACTCGATAAGAAGCCGATTGATGCGTATCTCGATATCGAAGGTGTCATTCGCATCGCCAAGGAGTCAGGCAGTGACGCGATTCACCCGGGATATGGTTTCCTTTCAGAAAACATTGACCTCGCACGACGTTGCCGTGAAGAGGGCATCATCTTTGTTGGTCCACACGAGTCACACTTGCATGCGTTCGGGGACAAAGTTCGGGCACGTCAGAGTGCGATTGCTGCGGGTCTTCCTGTTATCCCAGGCTCGAACGGTCCACTCACATCGTATGAAGATGCAGAAGCGTTTGCGAACGAACACGGCTTCCCGCTCATGGTCAAAGCATCGATGGGAGGCGGAGGACGCGGGATGCGTGTCATCCGTACAGAAGCGGAAATGAAAGATTTGATTGAACGTGCAAAATCGGAAGCGAAGCAAGCATTTGGTTCTGATGAAGTGTACATAGAGAAATTAGTTGAACGTCCGAAGCACATCGAGGTTCAAATTCTCGGAGATGAGCACGGTCACATCATTCACTTGTTCGAGCGTGACTGTTCGGTGCAGCGCCGACATCAAAAGGTCGTCGAAGTGGCACCATGTGTGACGTTATCCGAAGAATCACGTCAAGCGATTTGTGATGCGGCGGTTCAACTCATGCGTCACGTCGGATACGTCAACGCTGGTACGGTCGAATTCTTAGTGACAGAAGACGAATCATTCTACTTCATCGAAGTAAACCCGCGTGTTCAAGTCGAACATACGATTACAGAGATGGTGACAGGATTTGATATCGTTCAAACACAATTGATGATCGCACAAGGGGAGTCACTCCACGGCGACATGATTCAAATGCCGAAACAAGAGGACATTAAACTCCTCGGTTATGCGATTCAATCACGTGTAACGTCAGAAGACCCGGCGAACAATTTCATGCCGGATACAGGGAAAATCATGGCATACCGTTCTCCAGGCGGCTTTGGCGTCCGACTTGACGGAGGAAACGCATACGTCGGTGCAGAAATTTCCCCGTACTATGACTCGCTTCTCGTCAAACTGTCGACGCATGGCATGACATTCGAACAAGCCGCTTCGAAAATGGTACGAAACTTGAATGAGTTTCGAATTCGTGGAATCAAGACGAACATCCCGTTCTTGATTAACGTCATGAAGCATCCGAACTTCATCAATGGGGACTACAACACGTCATTCATCGATGAGACGCCAGAACTGTTCGTCTTCCCGAAACGAAAAGACCGTGGGACGAAGTTGTTGAACTATATCGGCGATGTGACAGTGAACGGATTCCCAGGAGTCGGTCTGAAAGACAAACCGATCAGCCGCTCGGTACGTATCCCACAAGACCTACCGACAGAAGCGAAACCGGGAACGAAACAAATCTTGACGGAACTCGGTCCAGACGGCCTGGCTGACTGGATCAAGCGACAACCGGAACTGTTATTGACGGATACGACGATGCGAGATGCGCACCAGTCATTGCTCGCGACGCGCATGCGGACGCAGGACATTCTCAATATCGCAGAGCCGACAAGCAAGTTGATGCCAGAATTGTTCTCTGTCGAGGCGTGGGGTGGGGCGACGTTTGATGTTGCATACCGCTTCTTGTCTGAAGACCCATGGGTACGTCTCATGAAGCTTCGTGAGAAGATGCCGAACGTTTTGATTCAAATGTTGCTTCGCGGTGCGAACGCGGTCGGCTACAAAAACTATGCCGACAACGTCATTGAGAAGTTTGTGCATGAAGCGGCGTATGCCGGAGTCGACGTATTCCGAATCTTCGACAGTCTTAACAACCTAGAGTCGATTCAATTGGCAATCGATGCAACGCTACCGACAGGAAAAGTAGCGGAGGCGGCGATTTGTTATACAGGTGACTTGTATGACGGCAACCGGCCGAAATACCATCTTCCGTACTACATTGACCTTGCGAAAAAACTTGAGGCGAGTGGTGCCCATATTCTAGCCATTAAAGATATGGCCGGGTTATTGAAACCGGAATCTGCCTATGCGCTCGTGTCAGCATTGAAAGATGCGGTCGATTTACCGATTCACTTGCATACACACGATGCTTCAGGTAACGGAATCTTCACTTACGCACGTGCGACGGATGCTGGTGTCGATATCGTCGACGTTGCCGCAAGTTCGATGTCAGGGATGACGTCGCAACCTTCAGGTGGAAGTTTAGTCTACGCGCTCAACCACCACGAACGTCAACCGAAGATTGATCCGAAACAATACGAAGTGATCAGTGATTACTGGCAAGACGTGCGCCATAACTACGAACCGTTCGAAAGTGACATGCGCGCACCACATCCGTCTGTATACGAACACGAGATGCCAGGTGGTCAATATTCGAACCTTCAGCAACAAGCGAAAGCAGTCGGGCTTGGAGACCGTTGGGGAGAAGTGAAGGCGATGTATGCCCGTGTCAACATGTTGTTCGGTGATATCGTCAAGGTCACCCCTTCTTCGAAAGTCGTCGGTGATATGGCGCTCTTCATGGTGCAGCACAACTTGACAGAAGAGGATGTGATGACGCGTGGCCATCAACTCGACTTCCCAGACTCGGTCGTCGAGATGATGCGCGGCGAGTTAGGTACACCTCCTGGCGGTTTCCCTAAAGATGTCCAACAAGTCATCTTAAAAGGGGAGGAGCCACTGAACGTTCGTCCTGGTAAACTGATCAAGCCATATGACTTTGAATCAGCACGCCAAGAGTTGTTCGAGAAGTTTGAGCGACCGGTCACAGACTTTGAGCTTCTTGCCCACGCGCTCTATCCAAAAGTATACGAAGACTATGTCAAACATACGACGACGTACGGTGACGTATCCGTCCTCGACACGTTGACGTTCTTCTACGGATTAAACGTCGGTGAGACGATTCAAGTGGAGATCGAGACAGGGAAGACGTTGATCATTAAGCTCGTACAAGTGAGTGCGGCAAACGAAGATGGCATTCGTCTCGTCTCTTATGAGATGAACGGCGTACCGCGTGAGATCGAGATTAAAGACGTGAACGTCAAATCCGCGACAACAAGCCGTCCGAAAGTGGACCGTTCGAACCCGAAACAAGTCGGTGCCTCGATGCCAGGCTCTGTTTTGAAAGTGTTGGTCGAACCAGGAAGTCGTGTTCATCGTGGAGAGCAGCTACTCGTCACGGAAGCGATGAAGATGGAAACGACGATTCAGGCAGCACAAGATGGCGAGATCAAAGCCATCCATATTAAAGAAGGCGACACAATACAAAGTGACGACTTGTTGATTGAATTTGTATAATCAAAAGAAGCATAGTTCGCTATGCTTCTTTTTTGTAGATGGGAGTGGGAATGATGAAACGAGTATGTTGGTTTCGATCGGATTTTAGATTGACCGATAATCATATGCTTCACCGGGCGCTGAACGATATGGAAGAGGGGGATGACCTCGCTTTCGTCTTTTGGCTAAACCCGAAATATTGTGACCCGTTCGAAGTCCGTCACGATTATTTCTTCTCGACGATGCGAACGTTCATGGATGACTTGGAGACAAAAGGGTTGGGGCTTCGAGTACTAGTCGCGGAAACGGAGAAGGATTTCGTGGGACAGCTCGGGGAGATGGATGTGCTTTATTTCAATGCGGAGTATGTGGAACCGTTCAAACAGCGAGACGACCGTGTCATCGAGGCACTTGGTGAAGACGTGAAAGTCGTACGACTCCTTGACCGGCATCTGTTTCATCCCGATGCGTTCAGTACGAAGAGTGGAGATCCGTATAAAGTGTTCACCCCGTTCAAAAAAGCGGCTTATGCCGAGCAACCGCCGAAACCGTACGATGTCGATATCGATCGTTTAACGGATTTCATCAGCTCGAAAAACGAGCAGCCGAGTGAACTGAAAGACTTGTTCAAACGCTGTGAGCGAGAGTGGAAAGGCTTAGGGGAGACCGAGGCGAAGAAGCGGTTGACGCGCTTCGTCAATGATCGGATGGTCGATTATGAAGAAAAACGTGACATCCCGAGTATTGCCGGGACGAGCCGGTTATCCCCATACTTACGGACCGGTGTATTATCGATTCGTACGATTACCGAGCAGGTGCTGGCCGCCAGAAAATCTAAAGGACGCGACACGTATTACGACGAACTGTTGTGGCGCGAATTTTATTATATGGTGATGGCGAAGTTCAAAGGATTGAAAGATCAACCGTTCAATGACAAATACAAATCGCTCGAATGGGAAGACAATGAGGAGCAGTTCGAAAAGTGGTGTAACGGGGAGACGGGTTATCCGATTGTCGATGCAGCGATGCGTCAATTGAATGAGACCGGATGGATGCACAACCGTCTACGCATGATTGTCGCATCTTTCTTGACGAAACACCTTCTTATCGATTGGCGGAAAGGGGAACGGTATTTCGAGAGGAAGTTGATTGATTACGAGGCCTCTTCGAATATCGGGGGTTGGCAATGGGCCGCCTCGGTCGGGACGGACGCTGTTCCGTATTTCCGTATCTTCAATCCGACGACGCAATCTGAACGGTTTGACTCAGATGGGACGTTCATCCGGAAGTATGTGCCTGAGCTGAAACATGTGACAGACAAATCGATTCATTTTCCGGACCCGTCAGATCGAGACAATTATGCGATGCCGCTCGTCGACCATAAAGAAGCGAGAGAGCGTGCCCTCGAACGATTTAAGGAATTGTAAACAAAAAAGCGCCGCGGCGCTTTTTTTACTTACTTATCCGTTCATGTCTTTCAATTGTGAATCACTTTGTCGGTCCGTCGAACGGTACGCGTGATAAGCGAGATAGGACAGGATGCCGAAGTAACAAGTGATCAAGAAGGCATGGAGGAGCGGCACATATGTGGCATGCCCGCCGAGTACGATCCATGCGCCAGTCCCGACTTGAAGAAGAATGAAGAAAAGGGACGCCATCATGCCGCGTTCGATTAATCGATTCATCTCTTTTCGAGCAAGATAGAGGACATACAACGTGTACAAGACGAGTAGTCCAGCCATCACACGGTGACCCATTTGAACATAAGACTCAAACGTCCACACTTCTTGTTCACAAATCGGCCAACCGACACAAGCGTATGTAGCACCGAGGTGACGGACATAGGCTCCTGTGTAAACGACAATCATCGTGTAAATCGAAAGACCGTAAAGGTGGGCTCTCAACCGTCTCGATACGACTTTATGCTCTCGGTCACCTTCGAATAACAGAATCGTCAAAATGAGTAGCGATGCGAACGAGACGAGAGAAATCCCGAAGTGAAGGGCCAAGATGGCATCTGATTGTTGCCAAATAACCGCCCCTGCTCCGATGATCGATTGGATGAGCATAAAGATAAATGCAAGAAACGCAAAGATTTTTACATCGACACGATGTTTGACCGCGATGAACGTCCAAATGGCGAGTGCGATGATCAAGAGACCTTCGATTCCCGAGACGACGCGGTGACTGTACTCGATCATCGTCTCAACACTTGGATTGGTCGGAATCAACTTACCGTGACAGAGTGGCCAGTCTGTTCCACAACCATCCCCTGAGTCTGTCTTCGTCACGGTTCCACCCATGATGAGGACAAGCATCATTCCGAGGGTGACAAACCCTGAGAAAAACGCGAGTTTTTTATGCATGCAATACCACCTGCTTCTAATCAAAATCCGTTAAAAATGTACCTTGTTTATTTATATTTTTTTCGCCATACTTATTATACGGCTTTCCGTTCAAAAAACGAAATGGAAAAGCTTGCAATCGTTATCAAAAACGTTATTCTAATATTAGTAAGGCACATAAGGTGTGACAAATATCACACTATTGACACAAAAAACTCGCTATTTTACAAGCATAAAGGGCGTATTTTATAAAAAAATATGGTATCTTTGTAGAGAGTTAAGTGTATTTTGTTCATATTGTGTTTTTTCTGTGAAGAGAATGCGAGGATTTCGTGATTATGTGGGGGGGTCAGTATGACAAAAGTCAACCCAGGAATGACTGTAGATGTAGAATATACAGAGTCAACGTCATTCCGAGATTACGTCGCCTTAGCGAAAATGGGAATCGTTCGCGCCAACTTGATGTTGGTGTTTGCAGGTTTCTTCGTGGCAGCGACGTATCAGAGCGATACGCCAGTCCTTTATTTGTTTGAAGTTTGGCCACAGCTCTTATTAACGATGTTAGGAAGCGCACTCGTGATTTCGGGGAGTTGTTACCTAAACAACTTTGTGGACCGAGATATCGATTACTTAATGGATCGTACGGACAATCGACCGAGTGTAAACGGCAAGATTTCAGGGGAGAAGATTTTACTCCTCGGATTGACACAACTTGCGTTAGGAACTCTGTTATTGCTCCTTGTATCGTACGTCGCCGCTGTATTCGGTTTAATCGGGGCATTTTTTTATGTCGTGATTTATACGATGTGGCTGAAGCGTACGAGTACGCTCAATACGGTCGTCGGTAGTATTTCAGGAGCCGTTCCACCGCTCATCGGTTGGGCAGCGCTCGACCCAGCACTTCATATCGATGCGTGGCTCATGTTTCTTGTCATGTTCTTATGGCAACCACCTCACTTCCTAGCGCTCGCTATGCGACGCACAGAAGAGTATCGAGCGGCAGGCATTCCGATGCTTCCGGTCGTGAACGGATTTGCCATCACAAAACGGCAGATCATCTGGTGGATTGCGACGCTGATTCCGGCATCGCTCTTATTTATGCACTATGGTCTTGTTTACTTGACAGTCGCAGCCGGTTTAGGGGGCTACTGGTTGTATCTCGGATTGAAAGGATTCAATGCCGAGGATGAAATTAAGTGGGCAAACAAAATGTTCTTCTATTCATTAATTTATTTAGTCGTGTGGATTATCGCGCTGATTTTGACAGCACTCTGGTGATCGCACTCACTATATAGAAAACCATTACACATCATTTTGGGAGAAAGTGGGGATTGTTGTGAAATCATTTAAGAAGCTTCTGTTTGGCATCGTCCCGATGATGATGTTCGCAGTCCTGTTGTCAGGTTGCGGTCAAGAGGGATTGTCTGCATTGAAGCCGATGGGAGAAGGCGCTGAGCTTCAGCTCCGCATCATTCTCATCAGTTTGGCGATCATGCTCTTCGTACTCATCATCGTATCGGTCATTTACGTGTACGTGCTCATGAAGTTCCGTCGGAAAGATGAATCGATTCCGAAGCAAGTTGAAGGTAGCAGTACACTTGAGATGATTTGGACAGTCGTTCCGATTATCCTTCTCATCATTCTCGCTGTTCCGACAATCACGACGACTGTCGAACTCGCGAAAGCGAAAGAAGCGAAAAAAGAAGAAGAAATCAACGTTACAGCAAACTTGTACTGGTGGGAATTTGAGTATCCAGAAGCAGGTGTCGTGACAGGTCAAGAACTCGTCATCCCAGTTGGGAAACGAGTCGGCATCAACTTGACATCAAAAGATGTCATTCACTCATTCTGGGTACCGGCTTTATCTGGTAAAACAGATACAAACCCAGGACTTGATAACGAAATGTGGTTACATGCAAATGAACCAGGTACTTACTACGGGAAATGTGCAGAGCTTTGCGGTCCGTCACATGCCCTTATGGACTTTAAAGTCATCGCGCTCGAGCAAGAAGAATATGATCAATGGCTCGCTGATATGAAAGCTAAGCAAGACGAGAACGGTGAGAAACTCGTCGCAGACAACACGAACTTGACGACAGGTGAAGAAGTGTATGTTCAAAGCTGCTTGAGCTGTCACGGCGGCGGTAAAGTTGCACCAAGTTTAACGAACTTCGGCGATCGCGAATGGCTCGCAGGTTACCTCGAAAACAACGAGGACAACTTGAAAGAGTGGATTCGTAACCCGCAAGATAAGAAACAAGGGGCTCTCATGCCAGGTTTCAATGAAGGTCAAATCAGCAACGAAGAATTAGACGCACTCGTTGACTTCTTGTATGAGCAGAAGATTGACTAACGGGAAAAGGGGGATTTCACGTGGCACAGACCACTGCAATGCAGCAATCGCGTAAATACAATGGCATCATGGATTGGATTACGACGGTTGACCACAAAAAAATCGGTATTTTGTATTTGTTCTCAGGAATCTTCTTCCTCCTTCTCGGTGGAATTGAAGCATTACTGATTCGTTGGCAACTCGTTACACCAATGAACGATTTCGTCAGCGGTGAAACGTTTAACCAATTGATTACGATGCACGGGACGACGATGATCTTCCTAGCGGCGATGCCGATGCTATTCGGTTTCATGAACGCCGTCGTACCACTTCAAATCGGGGCACGCGACGTCGCGTTCCCATTCATTAACTCATTAGGTTTTTGGTTGTTCTTCTTCGGTGGGGTCATGCTTAACTTGAGCTGGTTCTTCGGAGCAGCACCGAACGCAGGGTGGACAGCTTACGCTCCACTTTCGACACAACCGGAAGCAACAGGGGTCGACTTCTACGCCCTCGGTCTTCAGATTTCAGGTTTCGGTTCATTGATGGCCGGGATTAACTTCCTCGTCACCATCTTGAACATGCGTGCGCCAGGTATGAAGCTCATGCGCATGCCGCTCTTCACATGGACGACTTTCGTTGCATCGGCATTGATCGTCTTCGCATTCCCGCCACTTACGGTCGGATTGTTCATGTTGATGTTCGAACGACTCTTCGGAGCCGCATACTTCGACCCAGCACTCGGTGGGAACGTTGTCATCTGGGAACACCTTTTCTGGATCTTCGGTCACCCGGAAGTATACATTTTGATCTTACCGGCATTCGGTATTTTCTCGGAAATCATTCCAACATTTGCGCGTAAACGCCTCTTCGGTTACACGACGATGGTCTTCGCGACAATGCTTATCGGTTTCCTTGGATTCATGGTTTGGGTTCACCACATGTTCACAGTCGGTCTCGGTCCAGTTGCGAACTCAATCTTCGCTGTTGCGACGATGGCGATCGCCGTACCGACCGGTGTTAAAATCTTTAACTGGCTCTTCACTCTGTGGGGCGGTCAAATTAAATTCAACGTGGCGATGCTTTACTCAGTCGCGTTTATTCCTTCATTCCTCGTTGGTGGGATGACAGGGGTTATGCTTTCAGTTGCACCAGCTGACTACCAGTACCACGACAGCTACTTTGTTGTCGCTCACTTCCACTACGTTATCGTAGGTGGGGTTGTATATGGTCTCTTCGCAGGTCTTTACTACTGGTTCCCACTCATGTTCGGTAAAGCCCTTTCTGAAAAGCTTGGATACTGGCAGTTCTGGTTGTTCTTTATCGGGTTCCACTTGACGTTCTTCCCGCAACATTTCCTCGGATTGTTCGGTATGCCACGTCGAGTCTTCACATACCTCGGTGGTCAAGGTTGGGATACACTTAACATGCTTTCGACAGCCGGAGCATTCTTCATGGGTGTATCAACGATTATCTTGCTCATCGCTGTCGTGAAAGCATTCTTGTCAAAAGAACGCGTCAAACCAGATCACTGGGGAGACGGACGTACGCTTGAGTGGACACTTCCTGTTCCGACTCCAGAGTACAACTTTGCACAAACGCCACTCGTTAAAGGACTTGATACGTTCTGGCTCGAGAAAATGGCAGGAAACAAACGCGTGTCAGTCGCTGAAGAAGTTTCGGACATCCACATGCCGAACAACTCGCTCATTCCGTTCTTCATGTCACTCGGCCTCTTTATCGCAGGACTTGGAGCAATCTTCCACTTGGATAACGCAGTCGTCGGTTGGTCATTAATCGGATTTGGATTAGCGATGACGTTCGTCTCGATGTTCCTACGTTCTTGGATTGACGATCACGGCTACTACATTCCGAAGTCACAAGTCGAAGCAGACTTGAAAGCGATTCGTGAGAAAGGAGAACAATAAATGGCACATGCAGTTGAAAAACACCCAGTGACCGGTATCCCGGCCAATCCAGAGAAAGCAACGCTGGAAGGGAAAAATAAATATGTGGCCTTCTGGTTCTTCCTTGGTGGAGAGACAGTCCTCTTCGCCTCGCTCTTTGGAACGTACGTTGGTCTCTTGAACTCTGGTGCGCCAGAGGAGTTACGCTCGTATAACATTTTTGAAATGGAGCTCGTCTTCATCATGACGATGCTCCTCCTCACAAGTTCACTGACAAGTGTCCTTGCGATGATGAGTATGAAAGCAAACAATCCAGGGCGTATGAAGCTTTGGTTGATTGTGACGCTCCTTCTTGGTGCAGGATTCCTTGGTGCTGAGATTTACGAGTTCATTCACTACTACCACATCGGTCACACGTTCACGTCGAGCGCATTCGGTTCAGCCTTCTACACGTTGGTCGGCTTCCACGGCGCGCACGTTACGTTCGGTCTCCTTTGGATCACGACACTCTTGATTCGTAACTGGAACCGTCCGATCGATGTGTACAACGCACCGAAGTTTTATGTATCAAGCCTTTACTGGCACTTCATCGATGTTGTTTGGGTCTTCATCTTCTCAATCGTCTACCTCTTAGGGATGGTGAACTAATATGGAAAAACGAGCAATGAACGAATCGCACAAACAATTAGAGCTTGAAGTAAAAGCAGAATCGAAGCGCGAGTATCAACTTCAGTTGATCAGCTTCGCCATGATGATTTTACTCACGTTCGTGGCATTCGGTGCCGTCTATGCGGAACTGATGCCAGTCTGGGCAGCAGGTGGTTTCTTAATCATCTTGGCGGTCATTCAAGTCTTCCTACAGTTGTATATTTTCATGCATATGAATAACCGTGGGAACACATGGATCGTCGGTATGATGTGGTTAGGCATCTTCGTCGCCATCATCACGGTCGCGGCACTACGCTTACTCATTTGGTAATTGTGACAAAGGATTGAACATCTGTGGAAACACGGATGATTCGGTCCTTTTTCCTTTACTTCAAAAATGAATGAATAGTAATCTTGAAGTGAACGGTTTCAAAGGTTAGGGAGAGAAAGAAAAGGGGTGAACGGATGCTCTGGAATACGTCGGAGCTGCTCAATCAATTTGATTGGCTCACGTTATGGAGTCCGCTGTTCGGATTGCTCATGGTCGGGATTTATGTGTTATACGCCGTCGTGACAGAGAGAATGGCGAAGCGAGGATATGCCTCGACCACGTTATTACAAAAGTTTAGTATGTTGTTTGCGATTGTCTTGTATTATATCGGTTTCGGAAGTCCAATCGATGTGTTGGCACATATCATTTTATCGGTGCATATGTTCCAAATGGTGCTCGTCTATATTTTGGCACCCGCACTCGTCGTTTATGGTCTACCGTACTGGGTGTTTGAAAAAGTACTTAGCTTTAAATTCATTGGGCCAACGTTTAAGTTTTTAACAAAGCCACTCATCGCGCTCATTTTATTCAACGCATTGTTCTCGATTTATCACATGCCGGTCGTATTTGACTATGTCTTGACGAACTATGGCGTACACCGCATCTTCCACGGTGCATTAGTCGTCTTTAGTTTGACGATGTGGTACCCGGTCATCGTTCCGCTAGTGACGGACGAAGAGGAAGGTATGTCCGACTTAAAACGAATGGTGTATATCATCGCCAACGGAGTGTTGTTAACACCAGCCTGTGCGCTCATCATCTTCAGTCAAACGACGCTATATAACGCGTATACGGACCCGGAGACGTTCGCTAGGGTACTTGGATACTGTCTACCGAATGGGGACGTGTCGGGGATTAACTTAGAGGCGCTCATGGGAGCGACGAACAGTGCACTCGAAGATCAACGGTTCGGTGGCGTCTTGATGAAACTTGGTCAAGAGATCGTCTACGGCTTCTTCTTCGGCTGGACGTTCTTCGGTTGGGTACGCCGTACGAAATCGCTTGCGCTCGATGAAGGCATGTCTTTCACTCCGCAAGAAACAAATGAGAAAAATTAAACAGAACAAAAGGGGAAACATTGATGAACTATCTTGCCTTAATTAGTGTGTCATTCATCGTCATCAGTGCGATTCTTGTCGCCATCGGATGGGTGATCATCGCAAAAGACCGTAGCAACATCGAAAAACATAAGAAAGTGATGACGGCGGCCGCGATTGCAGCGACGACGTTCTTTATCCTTTACGTCTCACGCACGATTTTTGTCGGGAATACGGCATTCGGCGGACCGGATTCTGTCAAACCGTTCTATCTCGGCTTTATGATCTTCCATATCCTACTCGCGACTACAGGTGGTGTCCTTGGATTGATCACCTTGTATCTCGGTTATAAAAACAAGATTGAGAAACACCGTAAAATCGGACCGAAAGCATCAGTGATTTGGTTCTTCACAGCGATCACAGGTGTGACGGTTTATATCCTTCTCTATGTGGCTTATGACCCGGGTGAAACGACGAACGTATTCCGCGCAATAATCGGAGGATGATCCATAGAGAGGGAGAGTTGTATGAAACGGAATAGCTATATGACGGTCGGTTTGACCGTCCTAACGCTCGTTGTCATCGGAGTAGCCGTGTATTTTATATTCTTTAACGAAGATGACTTGCCGGTCATCCAAGAGCCAACCCCGTTCACATTGACGAACGCATTAAATGATGAGACATACAATTCCGATAATGGAAAAGTAAAAATTGTCACATTCTTTTATACGAACTGCCCTGATATTTGTCCGCTCACGCTACGTGATTTTATGAAGCTTGAGAAAGAGTTGAAGGCAGAGAATCTATACGGTTCAGACGTAGAGCTCGTCGCTATCACGGTCGACCCGAAAGTGGACACGGTCCCTGTACTCAAAAACTACGGGGAAGCGTTCCAGGCGGAGCCAAACGGATGGAAGATGTTGACGGGTGACCAGGTCGACATTGACCGAATCACACGACAGCTGCAATTTTATTATTCGAAGGCGAACAGCGGGCTTGTGACGCATGCGACGACGATGTACGTCATCGACCGTCATCATGATGTTCGTGCCGTCGCTCAGATGGCGACAGCAGGGGATGAACCCGTTGATATCGAATCTATCATGGAGGACGTTAAAGTACTCGCGAATGAAAAGGAGTGATCACCATGAACGATACGATGGCTGTGATTGGGAATGACTATTCATACGGAGACGTGACGATCGCGGAACGGGCGATTGAGGATTTGATCGCATGTAGCGCCATTGAGTTCGGCTTAAAAGAAGTGAAAGTCGTATCTCGATCGAAAGACCATTATGATTATCAAATCATTGCATCTTTACCACTCGTCGAGGCGGAGCGCTTGTATCGCTACGTTCGAGACCAATTTGATTTATTGCTCGGTCAGGTCGATGTGACGCTGACCATCATTGCGACCAATTAATATAAGCCCACAGAAGCGAATTTGC
Organism: Exiguobacterium sp. NPDC077395; assembly: GCF_050269125.1. NCBI lineage: Bacteria > Bacillati > Bacillota > Bacilli > Caryophanales > Exiguobacterium > Exiguobacterium sp. NPDC077395. The sequence continues at coordinate 1,644,863 of NZ_JBNNHU010000001.1, read as the reverse complement.
TTCTGTGGGCTTTGTTTTATAATCGTATTTTTTAGTGAGCTTGATAAAGGATTAATATCCTATTTTTTTGTGGATCATGAAAAAGTTCTGCGAAGAAGCAATATCCATTTTCAAAGTCATCTAAATCTGCTTCATTGGAAAGTACGATGTGTGTCCTGAATGACTCGTTCCATTGGGATCGGATATTGCTGATTGCTTGAGGCTCTAATAAATCTCTATCTTTCATTTGATAAGTTGAGATATAAAGAGTCTGGATTGATTCAGAAAAAATCATTTGTTCCAATTCATGAATTGAATCAGGAAGATGAATCATTTTTAACTGGATGCGTGATGCTCCGATGCATAACCGGTTACTCTCTTTTTCAAGATAGATTGAATTCTTCAAGGCTGTGAACCTCCGATATAGCCCAAAAAGAAACCCCTTTGCTTATGCAAGGGGTTTGACTTCTAGTGTTTCTGCGAGTGCCTTCAGGCGACGTTCGCAGTCGCGGACGATTTCTTCTGGGAAGACTTCATCGTATTCAACACCGTGTGGATAATAATGCTTCCCTAAAATTGGTGTGAGCATTTTAACTACAGCGTGACGATCTTCGATTTGACCTTCAATAGCGTATACAGGTAAGCGAAGATAGAATGTTTCGCCAGTCGATTGTTTCTCATATTTCATATCATACGTGGCACGCTCATAATCCCAAGCACCTTCACGGATGAAATGATGATGATCCATGATCGTCTCGAGCAAACCAAAACGGATTTCTTTTCCCTCGATGTGGAACTGCTCAAATTTCATCATAATCCCCCTTTTCGAATAAACCTCATATGTCATCATACCATATTCAAAAACGTTCTTGGAATAACGTGTGTTCAAATTGTGAAAAAAAGATGAACGATTGATCAGCTAAATGTAGATAAATATTCTTCGATTTTTTGAGGGAGTTTTACCCCGAGTGGGAGCAGTCCTTCCGAACCGAAAAAGACGTTGAACTCCAAGATATAGAATCCTTCTTCCGTCACGATAACGTCAAACGCCGCGTGATTGATGTGCAACGTATTCGCAATCGTTTGAACTTCTTTGACGACGTCTTCCGGAATGTCTTCGTACGAGAAGTTAGCTCCTTGGGCGACGTTATTCAAAAACGCCTCACTGACGCGCCAATACGCACCGACGACTTCTTCACCAATGATGATGACTCGTAAGTCGCGATCATTTGGGATGAACTCTTGGACGTAGAACGTATCGTGATTTTCGACATATTCTAACCAGTCTTGATCGTTCTTAATCAACCATACCCCTTGTCCCATAGAGGATTTGGCTTTTTTGGCGACGAACGGGTATTGGAACTCTTCCAACACGCGTTCAATCGTGTATGGATTTTTTCCGTAGATGAGCGTCTTCGGAATACGGTGAGGGTACGTCGCTTTAAAGGCACGTGTCATCTCGATTTTGTCGTGCCCGAGATGATATGTCGCAGGAGACGGAAAAATGGCTTTGTTCATCCCGTAAATGATGGAATTGACCATCCAGTACTCGGGGAACAAAACGAGTTCAGCTTCGCGTACTTTATCGAGTTGATCATAATAATATTCAGGCTTCGCATAATCCGTCTTGATTCCGGCTGATCGAATCATATTAAAAGAAACTTTTTTCATATACAGACGCACTGGGTACGTCTATTCACTTCCTTTCTACATTGAACGCCTTGCGGTCAACTTCAATTATAGTGTGGATTGCTTACATAGGGAAACAATTGTGGTAAAATCATGGCAGAAAGGGTGAGGGGTATGATAATCACTGAACAGACGATTGCCCTGCTCGATCAAACTGAAGAATTGACCGATTTGATTGAAGCAAGCGAATCGTTTCAAACATATATTCAAACGAAAGCGGCACGTCTCGCATCACAAGAAGCGAAGGAAATCGAGCGCGAGTTCCTAAAGATGAAAGAGGACTATGAATACGTCCAGCGGTTCGGGAAGCACCATCCGGACCACGACCGCATCAAAAAAGAGATGCATCTTATCAAACGTCGTCTTGACGTCCAACCGGAAATCGCTGCGTTCAAAAAGGCGGAACGAAGCTTGGATAAGTTGTTAGGGGAAGTGAGTGAACTGTTGGCTCATTCGGTCTCTCCTAAAATCAAGGTCCCGACTGGTAATCCATTCTTTGACGAAGGTGGATGTTCCGGCGGTGGCAGTTGCGGAGGAGGCGGAAGTTGTGGATGCGCCGTCTAAGTTGAATGAACGGATTGGCTTCGTCGTATACGTGAATTCCTTGAAACAAGTGAAAGCGTTAAGACGTTATGCGAATCTGTACTTTGTCTCAAAACGAGAGAAGTATGCGTTTCTTTATACAGACCTTGAAGGTCATGAAGCCGTACTCGAACAAGTAAAGGCATTGCCGTTCGTGGAAGCGGTCGTTCGTAGCGAGCGTCCATTCATTTCCGAAACGTACGAGACAAAATCGAAATAAACAAAAAGATGAAGGTGGCATCACCTTCATCTTTTCTGCTGGAGGGAAAGACATGCGTGTCATATCTGGAGAACGAAAAGGGACCCGTTTAAAGGCGGTCCCAGGAACGGCTACGCGGCCGACAACAGATAAAGTAAAGGAATCGTTATTCAATATCATCGGACCCTACTTTTCTGGTGGGAAAGCGTTAGACCTCTATGCGGGCAGCGGTGGACTTGGGATCGAGGCGTTGTCGAGAGGGTGTGACGAAGCAGTGTTTGTCGACCGTCAACCGAAAGCCGTGCAAACGATTCAAGAAAACTTGCGGGCGACCCATTATGAAAAGAAGGCGAACGTGTATCGTCAAGACGCCAAGGCGGTGCTCGAACAGCTTCGCGCACAGAAGGAACAGTTTAAGCTGATCTTTATGGATCCCCCGTATCATGCGGAAGAGCACGAGGCTTTCTTACGTTTGATTGATGAAGCTGACATGTTGATCGACGTTGGTGTCATCGTCTGTGAACACGGGAGTGACGTGACATTGCCGGAGCGTATCGGACGACTTGAACGAATTAAAGAACAGCGATACTCAGAGGTGATCACCATCAGCTTTTATGAGTATGCATCGATTGAGGAGTGAAACAAATGAAGCGGATTGCGATTTGTCCGGGGAGCTTTGACCCGATCACAAATGGACATTTAGACATTATCGAACGAGCGGCGGCCATCTTTGACGAAGTCATTGTCGCCGTCCTTGAAAATTCCAGCAAGGCCCCACTGTTTGATGTGGAAGAACGATTAGGACTCATACGTGAGGTGACGACACATCTTCCGAACGTGTCGGCTGACGCGTTCGGTGGACTTCTCGTCGAATATGCTGCAGAGCGAGAAGCGGCAACGATTGTACGTGGATTACGGGCCGTATCTGATTTTGAATACGAACTTCAAATCGCATCAATCAACAAGAAGTTGAATGAGAACGTAGAGACGCTATTCATGATGACGAACAGTCAATACTCGTTCCTCAGCTCATCCATCGTGAAAGAAGTAGCGAAATATGGTGCATCAGTCAGTGAGCTCGTCCCAGAGCAAGTCGAAGTCGCGTTACGTAAAAAGTACCAAGTGAGTTCGGGACAATGAAATCATTAAAAATCGGGCTTGGTCTGCTCGTCACCGTTCTTCTATTTCTCTTCGTTCCGCTCCCTTATTACATCTCATCACCTGGTGCGGCGACGTCGATTGAAGAGTTCCTGACCGTCGAAGGTGGCGAAAAGGATGAAGGGGAACTGATGATGGTGACCATTTCACAACGGAGAGCGACACCGTTTTGGCTAGTAGAGAGTTGGGTCACACCGTTCACAGAAGCCAATTTATCTAGTCGTTATTTATATGATGGAGAAAGTGAGGCAGACTACGACAGACGTCAACAACTCTTGATGGACTCCTCTCAACAAGCGGCAATCCAATATGCATATGAGCTCGCTGGCGAAGAAGTGACGGTCGATTTTGAAGGGATTTACGTCTCTGCGCCGATTTCGGGTTCTCTCGCCGCCAACATCTTAAAGCCGGGCGATGTCATTACGGCAATCGACGGCATGTCTTTTGCGACACGTATGGACTTTTTAAATCGGGTGATGGAATCGGATGCCGGTGATGAAGTCGAGTTGACGATCGAGCGAGACGGGGAGGAGCGTATCGTGCAGACGCTCATTCAACCGATTGACCAAAGTGGTGACCGCGTCGGGATCGGTATATATGAGCCACTCCCTGTCCAGGAAATCACAGCAGACCCTAAAGTCGATGTCGCTTTGACGAATGTCGGGGGACCGTCCGCAGGATTGATGTTCACGTTAGAAATTTATGACCAGCTGACGCCGGGCGATTTGGCGAACGGAAAGCGAATCGCTGGCACGGGAACCGTCGATGAAGAAGGAAATGTCGGACCAATCGGAGGCGCGTGGCAAAAGATTGTCGCAGCGGAAGAGGAAGGGGCCGAAGTCTTTTTCGTCCCGGCCGGTTCCAATTATGAGGAAGCGCTTGAATCGCGCGACCGTCTCGACAGTGACATAGAAGTCGTCCCCGTCAAGACGGTCGAAGATGCAATCCGTTATTTAGAAGAGATGAACTGAGGTCGCTGGCGGTGTTCAATCAATGTGTCGTTATGAAGCGGCAGTCGATACGCCTCAGTGACACGAGCTTCAAAATCGAGCCGTTCATCGTACTTACCGATGAGCGGCAATTCTTGTTTCACATCCCGTAATGCCAAACGGCCGATGTCATTAAACGCGAGCGGTCTCACGTAGGGGACATCATCAAAACGAGTCGGTGCTTCTTCTTTTAACCAGTGCAGAAGAATGGACACGAACGCTCGTTGAATCGATGTGCGTGTATAGCGACGTGTCGAAACGGATGTGAGGGCATGTTCAAACGATGTTTCGAATCCGGCTCGTTTAAGGCGAGGTGCGAGGGAAGCGTCAATACCGACGAGCTCGCTCAACGTATGGAGCGGTAACGTCCTGAGTTTGTATTGTAAGACGGTCCAATACAGTTCCCAATGCGTCATCGATTGCGATTGGAACATCACTTCTGTCGATGCCGGGACGGCACGAACTTCACCCGTTTCTAGGTAATGGGCCCGGATGCCAGTGGCCGACATGACGTCTGTGAGTGAGGTGTCGTGATAATCTGCCCCGAGACGCTTGACCGTATGTAACTGAATCGTCTTCGCTGCTTTAGCGTAATGATACGCCAAAATATTATTAGGACGTGTCAAATCAAACGACGGGTAGACGGTACGGAAAGCCCGACTCGAAGCTTGCGCCGACGAGTGACCCTCTTGTAGCGCTTGATGGAGTGCCTCTTTATATAGAGGTGTCTCTTCAACATTGGACTGTGCTGCATGAAGGATGGCGTCGACATCACCACTTTCGCTTCCGAACGATAGCGTTTGGCATCGGAGTTGTTCGGCGATTGAGACGGCGGACATGGCGAAGCGATCCGCCCGTTGTACTCCATACTTGGTCGGTAGTTCGACGACGAGATCGATTGCCCCGCTCTCGACGGCCGCTCTTGCCCGTTTCCACTTATCGAATGATGCTGGTTCTCCTCGTTGAGTGAACTGGGCACTCATGATGGCAATCATGGCATCAGCCCCGGTTTCTTGACGTGCGGTTTGCGCTTGATAATAGTGCCCGTTGTGAAACGGATTGTACTCTGCGATAATGGCCGTCTTTTGCATGATTTACTCCTTTGCATTGTCGTATGGATTGGTGTAAGATGAGTAAGTACGCTTTGGCAAAGCGCCGTCGTCAACTGATTTTAGTGTAAAGAAAAAACATTGACAAAACAAGTTGGCCTATCTATAATTCATATTGTTGCAATTGAGGTGATTCGGATGAAATGGTCTATTGCACAGCTACTTAAGCTCCGAAACCAGGGTGACGGTTTTACGATCGATGAGATGGTAGAACTACCAGAGCTAACTCAGCTCCATCCGGATATCCGTTCGATTCGCCCGGTGCATGTGCACGGGGATGCATCGTTCACATCTAATCAAGTTACATTCAATCTGAAGATTCAAGGTGATTTGACGTTGCCAGATGCGCGAACGTTAGAAGATGTCACTTATGAATTTGATATTGAATCGCTCGAGCCTTTCTTTTTGGAGAATGGGCGTTATACGGAGCAATTCGATGACGTGAATTTGCCAGAAGGAAATACAATCAGTCTTGTACCGATTGTAAAAGAGCTCATCATGTTAGACGTCCCGATGCAAGTTTACGGGAACGAAACAGACAAAACTCAGGTTGAAGGAGAAGGCTGGACGCTCACTGACGAACAGCCGGACGCTCAACCAAAAATTGACCCGCGATTCGCGGGACTGGCCGACCTGTTCTCGAAAAAAGAGAACGAGGAAGGTTAACTTTTCAAGGAGGTGGACAACGATGGCAGTACCATTCCGTAGAACGTCGAAAACTCGCAAACGTCTTCGTCGTACTCACTTCAAACTCAACGTACCTGGTATGAACGAGTGCCCGAACTGTGGCGAAATGAAACTTTCACACCGTGTTTGCAAATCTTGCGGACATTACAACGGTAAAGAAGTAACAAGCAAATAATGCGAGAAGAAGTGATCTGATATCAGGTCACTTCTTTTTTTGTTTGTCATTTTTGGGTCATGGCGAGAAGATGTGGTAAACTTTTTGTGCGAAAATAGTTCTATTCAGGAGGAAAGCATGTATGAACTCCATTAAACGCATTGGCATCATCGGGAACGGGGCGGTCGGACTATTGATGGCGTCCTTGCTCGCTGATGATTATGAGGTGACGATATACGGACGAAGCGAATCACCTGAAAAGATTTTAATCTCTCGGACAGGTGTGACGAGTGGGTCAGCATATGTATCGCTACAATCTAGTGCAACATTAGAAGAGACTGACCAAGATCTCTTTTTTGTCACGACGAAAGCTCACCACGTCGAACAGGCGACGGCACGACTCTCTGGAGCGGTTCCAGTCTTCATTTGCTCGAACGGGATTGCCCATCTAGATTATGCGAAACAACGTGGTTTTCATTTAGGTGTCGTCGAACACGGGGTGACGAAACAGGGAAACACCATCGAACATCGTGGACTCGGACGTATTCGAATCGGGAGTATGACAGGCCTCCTTCCGATCACACTTCAAGATAGCCCCCTTCAGGTCATCTGGGAAGAAGACATCGAACAAGTCGTGATCGAAAAGCTATTTGCGAATGCCATCATCAATCCCATTACAGCACTATGCCGTGTTCCGAATGGGTCGCTCGTAAACGCGCCATATCGTGAAATTGCGCATTCTATCTACGAGGAACTAACGCCACTATTCTCAAAGCGTGTTTCGTATACGTATATCGAGTCGATCATCGAACGCACTGCCGAGAATCGTTCTTCCATGTTGCGTGATCTTGAGGAAGGTCGAACGACAGAAGTGGATGCGATTTTAAAACCAGTGATCGAGAAAGCCGAACAAATGAAGATTTCACTTACAGTTATCCCACTGCTACATAAACTGATTATAGGAGCGAACGCATCGTGTTAGTGTATATCGTTTCATTTCCACTCATCTTATGGTTTATGGTGTATATGATACTTAGAAAAATTATGCCGAAATCAATCAACTCATTCAAACTCGCCTGTGATGCCGGGGTCGTTCTCTGGTTCTATGCATGTGGCGTTTTACTGGAGGCCATCTTCGGGACGGAAGTGTTTCTTCTGTTGCTTGCGGCGTGTTGCGCCATCTTTCCGATCAATGCGATCTGGCAGCGGATTCGTTATGAGGAAGTGTTGTTCACGAAGATGTTCGTTCACGGCTGGCGCTTGCTCTTTTTAATCCTAGTCCCGACGCATGCGATTTTATTTGCGATCGGCGTGGCCCAAGAAATGATTCGTTGATTGATTGAAAGGAAGTTGTTATACGTGAAGGTAGAAGCATTTGATGCCCTATACGCACCCACATCCCCGATGATACAAATTGAAGAAGGGTACGGGCGCTGGCTCGATTATCAAGGTATGGATGAAGTCGAGAAGCGCGCAACGGAGATTGCAGGACGTTCTTACGACCATCTCCATGAACTCGTCCACATTTTAAAACAGCAGCAACGGCAGTTCGGGGAACTATCGGAACGTCTATCAGCGAATCTCGATTTGCTCGAACAGCGTGAAGCATACGTCATGGTGACCGGGCAACAAGTCGGCGTATACGGAGGTCCTCTATTCGCTGTATACAAATTGCTAGCGGTCATCAAACGAGCGAAAGAGGCGGAAGCGAAGCTCGGCAAACCGGTCCTTCCGATTTTTTGGATGGCGACGGAAGATCATGACTTCGCGGAAATCAATCATGTCTTCACGACCCAGACGTTTTCGAGAATCTTAAAAAAAGATGCATTATCCACGCTTCCGCTAGCAGGAAAAGCATCTGTAGGGGAGCTTGAGTTCGACCGAGTGAAACTTGAGCTGGTACAAATGGCGCAGCGGATGTTGTTGAACGAGACGGAGACGCCACATACATTACGTCTGTATCAGGAGCTGATTGAACTCATTCAAGAAAGTCATTCGTTCGCGCAGTTTTTCGGAGGGATGATGCGCCGTTTCGTAGGGAACGACTTTTTATTGTTTGACCCGCACGCGAGTGACGTCCGCGCACTTGAACGTCCGATGTTCCGTCGACTGATTGAACAACATGACGCATTCCAACAAGCGCTTGAACATGCCTTTGAAGACGGCATGCCATCCGTCGAGTTGAATAAAGAGGCAGCACATCTCTTTTACCATGACGGGACGCGTGAACTGCTCACAAAAACCGACTCGGTGTACACGACGAAACGTGGGCATCGATTCACGGAGACCGAATTGCTCAATGAGATCGAGGCACACCCGGAACGCTTTTCAAACAACGTCGTCTCTCGACCGCTCATGCAAGACTATTTGTTTCCGACGCTCGGCTATGTCGCTGGTCCTGGGGAAATCGCCTATTGGCTACAACTCCGTCCGTTATTCCACGAGCTTGGATGGAAAATGCCGCTACTGTTACCTCGTCTCGGTGGTTTAATCGTCTCGAGTAACGATGAAAAGAAATTACGACAAGAAGGCGTCACACTTGAGGAATATATGAAGCGCCCACTACCAGATCATCCATTTGATGATGAGGCGTTTGAAGCGAAGCTGTATGCGTATCGGACACTCACGGAGGCGGTCAGCCAGGAAGCCCGCAGTCACGGCAGACGATTTGAGACGAAGTCGAGACACGTTCTCGAACGGTTGGCAGATGAGATGCGTGCCGAGGCAAAACGTGACCAATATCGATTGAACGCGCGACGTATTCAGCTTTCGACTCGACTCTTCCCGATGAATGCACCTCAGGAGCGTATTTTATCGATGGTTCCAATGTTGAATCGTCATGGTCTCGACGTTTTTGAGCGGATGAAGCACGTTTATGAGCAATCGGAAGCGGAGCGATGTTTGTTCAAGGTATAACCTTTTTTTGAACAGCTCTTGACATTTGTCAGGAGCTTTTTTTTGTTGTTACCTTTTTGTTTCCTCTTTTCGCTAAAAACCTGTACGGACCTTGACATTTTTATGATAAAGTAAGTGTAATAAAACAGTTGAAATATGTAGGTTGAGAGGGTTTTTTGAATGTTTGAGCATGAAACGGTTTTAAAAATGGAGTCCATTGAAGGATTGAACATCAAACCAGATGGTATATATGTGGACTGTACGTTAGGTGGAGCGGGTCATAGTGAAGAAATCGCCAAGCGTCTAACGACGGGACAACTATATGCGTTCGACCAAGATGACGTCGCGCTCGCGCATGCGAAAGAGCGATTGGCTCCTTATGAAGGCCGTGTGACGTTTATAAAGAGCAACTTCGTTCACTTGAAAGAAGAACTCGCCCAACATGGCGTGACAAAAGTGGACGGCGTACTATTCGACCTAGGCGTTTCTTCGCCACAGCTTGATGAGGCAGAACGTGGATTCAGTTACAATTACGACGCGCCGCTCGATATGAGAATGGATCGCTCGCGAGAGTTTTCAGCTTATCATGTTGTGAATGAATGGTCGTTTGGAGAACTTGCTCGTATTTTCTTTACATACGGGGAGGAAAAGTTTTCAAAACAAATCGCACGAAAGATTGAGCAAGCCCGTGCCGATAAACCGATTGAGACGACGTTTGAGCTTGTCGACTTGATTAAAGAAGCGATTCCTGCACCAGCAAGACGCAAAGGCGGTCATCCAGCGAAACGAACGTTCCAAGCGATTCGAATCGCCGTCAATGACGAGTTGAACGTATTCGACCGTGCCGTACAAGATGCGATTGATTTACTCGCAGTGAACGGACGCATCTGTGTCATTACATTCCATTCGTTAGAAGACCGAATTTGTAAACAAGTGTTTAAAGAACGGAGCCAACACCCGCCGTTACCACCAGGATTGCCGGTCATCCCGAAAGAGTTCGAACCAGAACTCAAGTTGATCACACGCAAACCAATCGTGGCGAGTGAAGGAGAACTCGAAGATAACCGTCGTTCACGCTCGGCAAAACTGAGAGTGGCCGAAAAACAAAAATAATCACTTTGTAGGAGGGATACCTGATGCCAGAAGCTGCCCGTAAGGCGTTGCAGCCTCAAGTTACACCGAATCGAAATCCGATTCCGCAAGAACGACCAATACCTGCTCCAAAACGACGCACGTTGACCTTGTTTGAATCGATCCTGTATCCAGTGATGATTGGTTCAGTGGTCATGTTCGGTGGCATCACGGTGTCAAAACACAACGAAGCGTATAACATTATGCGTGATACGGCAGCCGTCAACCAGCAGGTAAATGGGGTTGCAAAAGAAAACGAAGAACTAAAGTATGAAATCGCCCAACTAAGCTCGCCAGAACGAATTTACGCGATTGCCGAGAAGCTCGGAATGAAATTCAATGAGAAGAACGTCAAGGTGATTGATTGATGAATTCTTTACAACAGAGTAAAAAAAGAGTGGCGTGGGTAGCGATTGTCTGCTTCACCCCGCTCTTTTTATTTTTTGTCGGATGGTTTCTTTACTTGTCTGTCACGCATACATATAAAGGTGAGAATATGTTGGCGTTCGCTGAAGAGCAGCGATGGAAGGCAGTCAGTACGTTAGAAGCCGAACGAGGCGAAGTGTACGACCGTTTTGGTCAACCGATTGCCATCAACATTCCATCGTATCGACTTGTCGCCGTGTTAAAACTTGGCGGCGAACGGGTCGAAGGAAAAACGCTCATGCCAAACGAATTTGAAGAAGCCGCGAAACAACTCGCGACCGTGCTTCCGATGGCAGAAGCCGATATTTTAAAGCGACTTGAGCAAAATGTCGACCGCGGCCAAATCGAGTTCGGTGTTCCGGGGCGTGATTTGACCGTTGAACAAAAAGAAGAGATCGAAGCGTTCGAACTTCCGGGTATCACATTCGTCGAAGAACCGAAACGTTACTACCCGAATAAAGTATTCGCATCTTCGGTCATCGGTTATGCGCAAAAGATTGACCAAAATGGTCGAATCGAGCTCGTCGGTGAACTCGGGATCGAAAAATCGCTCAACGATATTTTAAGTGAGTCGTATGGCTTGTATCGATTCGAAAAAGATTTGGCAGGACGTGAGCTCGTCTCGAGCGACGAACAATTAAAAATCGAGCCAGAAGACGGCGCGGACGTCCAACTGACGATTGATCATCGGATTCAACAGCTGCTCGAGACGAAGATGAATGAGTTATATGAGGAGTATGAACCGAAAAATGCGACGGCCATCATCATGGATCCGAAAACAGGGGAAATCATCGCCTTATCGGACCGTCCATCTTTTGACCCGAATACGCGTGAGATTTCCTCATACAGCAACTTCTCGGTCTCGTCTCGCTTTGAGCCAGGGTCGACGATGAAAATTTTCACGTTGGCGGCTGCAATCAACGAGGGCGTATATAACCCGAACGAGTTGTACAAGTCAGGATCATACAAATACGGTAAGACGGTATTCAATGATTACAACATAACCGGATGGGGTACGATTCCTATGGTAGAAGGCGTCTGGCACTCGTCGAACGTCGCGTTCTCAATCTTAGCGAACGAACGACTCGGTCTCAGTCGCTATGAAGATTACTTCAAAGCGTTCAAGTTCGATCAACGGACCGGAATTGATTTACCTGGCGAGGTGAATAGTCAATTCGACTTTGAGAGTCCGATGAACGTCTTAATTACAGCTTGGGGACAATCGACCGCGGTGACACCGATGCAAATCTTGCAGGCGACATCTGCGATTGCAACGGACGGCACCATGAAACAACCGCACGTCATTAAGAAGATTGTCAATAGTGAGACGGGCGAAACGATTCGGACGACGAATCCGAAAGTGGTCGGTCAACCGATTACCGCAGAGACTGCGAAAAAGACGCGTGAAGCACTTGACGGTGTCGTCAATAGCGATGTGGGGACAGGCCAATTGTATGCGTTAGATAACTATCAAGTGGTCGGGAAGACGGGTACCGCCCAAATCGCTGAGAACGGAAAGTATTTGAGCGGACAGTACATTCACTCATTCGTCGGGATGGCACCGGAAGACGATCCGGAACTCGTCATGTATATCGCAGTCGATCGTCCGAACAGTGACTCATCGACAACGGGACCACGCATCATGGCGCCACTCTTCAAAGATGTGATGGATGTCGCGTTACGATACCGGAGTGTCGAACCTGAAAAACAAGAAAAAACAGTCGATGCCTCGACGAAGACGACGACATCGTACATCGGTAAAAACCGTGAAGATGTCGTAAAAGAGGCGACTGACAGCTCTTTCAATCCGATTGTCTTAGGTGACGGGGATGAAGTGACGGCTCAAAGTCCTGTAAAAGGACAATCTTATGTCGTCGGTGAGCGACTGTTGCTAAAAACGAGTAATTCGTTTACGATGCCAACATTAAAAGGGTGGTCGTTACGAGATGTAAAACGTTTAGCGACGCTCTATCAATTAAATTTAGAAATCGATGGTACCGGATTTGTCACATCGCAATCGATTGGCAAAGGGAAACCTGTCAAGACGGGAGCCTCCTTGAAAGTGAAATTGGAGACACCATCGAATTAACGCACGAGATGAAGAGGGCTGCGGCTCTCTTTTCCTATGTATGAGGAGGAAGTTTGTATGGAACAATTGACAGTTCAAAAATTAGCGTCTTGGTTTGGGATCGACGTGGAAGACAATCGTCTCGTCGAACGCGTCGCCACAGATTCGAGAGATGAGAATGGCGCAGGACTATTTGTCCCGATCGTCGGTGCACGTGTTGACGGTCATGACTACATCGAAGCAGCGATTGAGAAAGGGGCCATCGTCACGTTTTGGGAAGAAGGTCGCCCTCAACCGGACAATGTGTTCGTCATCCCGGTCAAATCGACGGTTGACGCCTTGCAAACGGCAGCTGCACGCTATTTAGAGGAAATCAATCCACTCGTGGTCGCCATTACCGGTTCAAACGGAAAAACGTCTACGAAAGATATGATTGCCGTCGTACTTGAAGAAAAATTCAAGACGCACAAGACAGCTGGAAACTTCAACTCGGACGTTGGTTTACCGCTTACCGTCCTTCGCATGCCGCGCGACACGGAAGTGGCCGTGTTAGAGATGGGCATGAACGGATTCGGTCAAATCGAGCAATTGTCGAAACTTGCCAAACCGGATGTGGCATTTGTCACGAACATCGGTGAGTCACATGGTGAACAAGTCGGCGGGCGCTCAGGTATCGCGAAAGCGAAGCTTGAAATCAAGGCTGGTCTGAAACCGGACGGACGATTGATCGTCGATGCGGACGAGCCGCTTCTTGCCGGTCAAGGCTATCGAGTCGGATACGATGAGACGGCGGACGGGAAAATCGAAGTGGTCGAGACGACGTTTGACGCATCCATCTTTAAATACAATGGTGACTTGTACGAACTGAAGGTGCTCGGTGCCCATCAAATCCGAAACGCGGCTTATGCGATTGCGTGCGGTCTCGAGTTCGGACTCGATCATGCGATGATTCAACGTGGTCTTGCCCGTATCAAACTGACGACGATGCGAATGGAGAAGCAGATGTTCGGTGAAGCGCATCTCATCAACGATGCATATAATGCAAGCCCGACATCGATGATTGCGGCAATCGAAACAGTCAAGTCACTCGAAGGCTTCTCGAAGCGCGTGCTCGTCCTTGGAGATATGTATGAGCTCGGAGCGGATGAACAAGCCCAGCACACACAAGTGGGCGGCGTCGTGACATCTCCTGTGACGGATTGTATTCTCGTCGGTGAAAAGGCGAAATGGATTGCGGATGGGATTGAAGACACGCGTGTGAACGTCACATCTGTCCCGACCGTGGAGGAAGCGAAAGCGCTCCTTCATCGTTATCAACGACCGGATACTGTGGTATTGTTAAAGGCATCTCGAGGACTGGCGCTTGAGCGTCTCGTTCAATAAATAGAGTAGTGAGGTAGCAACATGTTAATTAGTTTAATCGTCTTAATCAGTGCATTATTAAGTGTATTAATCGTCATGCCGCGAGCTATTCCGGCATTGCGTCAGTTAAAATTTGGACAAGAGATTCGTGATGAAGGTCCAGGCTGGCACCAGAAGAAATCGGGAACACCGACGATGGGCGGAATTGTGATCTTGCTCGCCATCTTAGTCGGTTTCATCGTATCTGTCATCTTCGGGGAAGCGGTCGCCGGATTCGGGACACTTCTATTCGTAACGATGGCGTTCGGGGTAATCGGCTTTTTAGATGACTATATTAAAGTCGTCAATAAACGAAACCTCGGGTTGACGTCACTTCAGAAGTTGATTGGTCAAATTGTCGTATCCGTTCTGTTCGCCTGGTTCCTATCACTTGGTGGAGAGCTCGATACATCGATCTCGATTCCATTCACATCGATTTCATTTGAGACGGGTTGGTTCTATATCGCCATCGTCATCTTCTGGCTCGTCGGCTTCTCAAATGCCGTCAACTTGACGGACGGTCTTGACGGTCTCGTCTCGTTCTCAGCGATTCCAACGTTCACGTTCTTTGGGATCTATGCGCTCGCACAAGATGAACTTGGAATTGCCTGGTTCGCATTCGCCGTCGTCGGCGCATTAATCGGGTTCCTCGTTTTCAATAAATATCCGGCGAAAATTTTCATGGGCGATACGGGTTCACTCGCATTAGGTGGAGCCGTTGCAGGACTAGCGCTCATGTTGAAACTTGAGTTGCTCCTCGTCTTCGTCGGGATCATCTTTGTCATCGAGACATTGAGCGTCATCTTGCAAGTTCTTTCATTCAAAACGACAGGGAAGCGCATCTTCAAAATGAGCCCGATTCATCACCACTTCGAAATGGTCGGTTGGTCGGAATGGCGAATCGTTCTTACTTTCGGTGGAATCAGTTTAATTACAGCAGGTTTATCATTACTACTCATGTAAAAGGGTGAGACAGATGGAAAAGCAATGGCACGGTAAAAAAGTTCTCGTCCTCGGCGCCGCAAAGAGCGGAATCGCAGCGGCGACGTATCTGCATCATGCGGGAGCGGATGTGACGATCAATACGGGTAATATCCCTCCCGAAAACGAACAGGAAAAAATTCAGGCACTTGGGATTCAATCGGTATTTAATGAACATCCTCTCGCTTTGTTGAATGAGACAGAGTTGATTGTGAAAAATCCAGGGATCCCGTATCACATTCCGTTGCTTCAAGAAGCGATGTCCCGTGAGATTCCAATCTACACGGAAGTCGAGCTCGCCTACATGGCAACCGATGCAGAATTCGTCGCAATCACAGGCTCGAACGGAAAGACGACGACAACGACACTCGTCTATGAGTTACTCAAAGGCGGAGAGCGCCCGGTTCATCTCGCGGGAAACATCGGATTCCCGGCCATCGAGGTCGCGACAAACGCGAAAGCGGGCGAATTGATTGTCATTGAACTGTCGAGCTTTCAGTTGATGGGGGTTGAGTCCTTCCATCCGCGTTCGGCAGCGTTGCTGAATCTATCAGAAGCCCATCTCGATTATCACGGCGACTTCGACTCCTATGCAGATGCAAAAGGAAACTTGTTCCGTCAGATGACACGTGACGACCAAATCGTCGTCAAAGTGACAGACGCTGAAGTGATGAAACGTGTCCCGGCTCATCTTGAACCGAATACGTTCAGCTTTGAGCGAGGAGATGCTTCCGTCGTGGACGGTTGGGTCACGGTACGCGGAGAGCGAGTCATTCGTGTGAATGAATTGGCATTAGGTGGTGCCCATAACGTCGAGAACGTACTAGCGGCTCTTCTGTTGGTCGAACCGTTTGCACTTCCAAAAGCACACGTCGAGCGTGTATTACGAAACTTTGGCGGTGTCGCGCATCGGACTGAAAGTTTAGGTGACGTTCTCGGACGTGCCGTCTACAATGATTCGAAGGCGACGAACAACGTTGCGGCGGAAGCGGCGCTACGAGGATTCGATGCTCCGATTGTATGGCTTTGTGGAGGACTCGAACGTGGAGCGGACTTATCTTCGCTCGCGCCAGCTCTCTCAAACGTGAAAGCTGTCGTCGCGTATGGTGAGACGAAAGAGCGTTTTAAAGCGCTTGGGGAGTCCCAACAGATTCCATCTTTCACGGTCGAGACGTTAGCAGACGCCGTTCCCCTCGCGTTTGAACAATCTGAGACGGGAGATGTCATTCTTCTATCTCCAGCGTGTGCGAGTTGGGACCAATTCAAGACGTTTGAAGAACGAGGCGAACAGTTCGTCCATCTCGTTCGCGCATATGAGGAGGCGAACCGATGAAAGTCATGATTTCTGGTGGAGGTACCGGTGGTCATATTTATCCGGCCCTCGCATTGATTGAGACGTTACAAAAACGTCACCCGAATTTACAGGTACAATACGTCGGAACGGAGAATGGGTTAGAAGCCGATCTCGTTCCTCGAGCAGGTGTCCCGTTCAAATCGATTCAAATCGCTGGATTGAAACGGTCCCTCTCCCTCGAGAACTTAAAAACGGCGTACTGGTTCTTGAAAGCTGTCCGCTCTCTTAAAAAAGATATGGCAGCATTCAAACCGGATGTCGTCATCGGAACGGGCGGATTCGTCTCAGGTCCGGTCGTCTATACGGCGCAACAACTCGGCATCCCGACCATTCTACATGAACAAAACAGCATCCCAGGGTTAACGAATAAGTTTTTATCGAAAAAGGCGAATCGGGTCGCCCTTTCCTTTAAAGGGTCAGATGTTCATTTCCCTGGGGCAAACGTACGATTGATTGGAAATCCGCGTGGAAGTGAAGTGCTACAGACGAAAGTCGACGATGCGGCTGTACGAGAACAGTACAATCTCGATGAACGACCAATCGTATTGATTTACGGAGGGAGCCGTGGCGCCGAAGCAATCAACCGTGCCGTCACTGAGGCCATCCCGGCGCTTTCAGACTTACCAATCAACGTGCTCTACGTCACAGGGAAAGTGCATTACGAATCTGTATCGAAAGAAGCCCCATCGTCTGAAAACGTACACGTTCATCCGTACGTCTATGATATGCCGGCCTTACTCGCTTGTACGTCAATCGTCGTCTCGCGTGCGGGAGCTTCGACGATTTCCGAATTGACCGCCCTCGGTTTACCGAGCGTATTGATCCCGAGCCCTTACGTGACAGCAGACCATCAGACGAAGAACGCTTCTGCCCTTGTTGAAAACGGTGCAGCGTTACTCGTGAAAGAGGAGTCGTTGTCAGGAGAGACGCTCGTCGAAGCGATTCGCCAAGTGCTTGGCAAACAAAATGAGATGGCGAACGCATCCCGTGCCCTCGGATTTCCGGACGCGTCGGATGCATTAGCCGACTTAGTAGAAGAAGTCATTCGATAAAGGAGTAGAATCCGATGGAACCAAGCCAACAAACGGTACGCAGTCTAGAAGACCGTATTCCGTACATGAAAAAGCAGCGACGGAAAAAAGCGAACCGTCGGATGTTCTCCGTGCTTTCCTTGTTTGGAATTCTCATCCTACTCGTGGTCTATATG
The DNA here is from genome assembly GCF_050269125.1 of Exiguobacterium sp. NPDC077395. Lineage (NCBI taxonomy): Bacteria > Bacillati > Bacillota > Bacilli > Caryophanales > Exiguobacterium > Exiguobacterium sp. NPDC077395. The sequence goes on along the minus strand of NZ_JBNNHU010000001.1, from coordinate 1,626,854 downwards.
CAAACTTCGATGTCGAACGTGAAAGAAGTGAACGTATCTGGGCTATACTGGCTTGATGAATCCTACGTGTTTCAAGACATGGAGCTCGACACATCGACAAAATTTGTCAGTCTATCACCGAGCAAGATGAGTGACCAAATGGAAAAGTTGCCGGGTATCAAACGGGTAGACATGGACCGATCTTGGTATAACGTGGTTCACGTAAACGTGACAGAAGAGAAGATGATTGCCTATGCTCGTGCGGAGACGGGAGATGTCGTCGTTTTAGCAGACGGCTCACTTCATTCAACAGGCACTATCACCGACCCTCAGAAGTTAAAAGATGGTCCACTGCTAAGAGAGTTCAATTCGGAAAAAGAACTCGAAAAGATTGCCAGTGAGTTGGAACAAGTCGATGATGCGACGCGAGCGCGTATGTCGGAAGTCGTCCTGTCTAAACAAAAGGGAGAGCCGACACGTTACGAGATTTTTATGAATGACGGAAATACGCTTCTCACCCCGACACTGAAGTTAAGCGAGACCGTTTCGAAATATGGAGAAATCTATGAAAACATTCCGAAAGGTCAGCAAGGAACAGTCGTCATGGATGGTGGTTTTTACTTTGTTCCATACAAGAAAACGAATGAATAATCAGTTATATTACAGTCCTTAGACACATAAGGGCTGTTTTTTTGTCGTTTGTAAACGAATTGATAACGCGAAACCGCTTAAATTGTAGGATTCTACCTTTTCTCACTATCTTATTTGTTGTAAACTTAGACGTGAGATATCTTGTCGAAACCAACAATTTTTTTGGATATCTGTCATATTTGTCATGTAATTTGTAAAGGAAAATTATAGAGCGGAGGTGTTTCCCTTTTGGAAGCGAATGGTTATGTGGCCGCATTAGATATTGGAACGTCAGAGATTAAGCTCGTCGTCGGTGAATTGCTCGGCGGAACGCTTAATATTTTGGCAGAAGGGTGTGCACCGTCTGCAGGGGTGAAACGTGGTGCTGTCGTAGACATCGATAAAACAGTCCAAGCGATCAAACAGGCCGTTGAACACGCGGAGACATCGTTAGGTGATCAAATTCGATCTGTATACGTTGCCATCGAAGGGGAACATATCCAAATTGCCCCATGTCATGGAATCGCATCCGTGAAGCGGGAAGATCAGGAAATTACAGATGCAGACGTGATGGAAGTCATCAATTCAGCACAAGTGATGCGATTACCGGATGAGATGAGTGTCATCGATGTAATCCCATCATCATTCACAGTGGATCAACAAACGGGTGTCGTCGATCCTCGTGGAATGCTTGGTTATCGACTAGAAATGCATGGGAAAATGGTTACTGGATCGAAGACAATTTTACATAGTATTCGTCGTTCGATTGAACGTGCCGGATTGCACCTCGAAGGATTTATTTTAGGAAACCTCGCGCTCGGTATGAGTGCAGCTTCTGTAGATGAAATCGACCTCGGCATTGGTCTTGTCGATGTCGGGCACGAAAAGACGACGGTCTCGGTATTTTATCGTGGAGATCTCGTTTACTCGTATATCCTTCCAGTCGGTGGAGACCATATGACAAGAGACTTGGTCTATAAGCTAAACTGCAAATATCAAGACGCCAAAGTGGCGAAAGAAGAATACGGTCTCGCACTCGAAGAAATGGCCGATGGAACAGAAGGTTTCTCCTACACGAACATCAATGGGGAAGTGGCGTTCGAACCACAGTCAGAAATTAGCTATGTTTTAGAGGCGAGAATAGAGGAAATGTTTACTCTTATGTTGAATAAGGTTCAAAAAGTAGGTGTTCCGATGCTGAATGGCGGATATCTACTTTGTGGTGGAGCTGCTGCTCTACCAGGTATTCAAGAGTTAGCGACTCGTGTCATGGGTCAAAAGACGAGATTGTATCAACCGTCGTCGATTGGCGTCAGACATCCAAAATACGCGACAGCAGTCGGTGTTTTGAAATATGTCTTAATGAGTGATCATCACGTTTCAAAATCTCAACTCGAAAAACCGGAAGTTCGCTACGAAACGCTTCACAATAAGCAGGAACCGACCGATACTCATGTTGGAGAGAACGAATACGAGACCGATCAAGATTCGAAAAAAGGTTTTAGTCGTTTGATGGAAAAATTATTTGGCGTTTAAGCTGACGTTGTAATACAACTTGGAAAATAAGTAGGGGGATACCTGAATGATGTACTTTGATGAGGCGATTGACGCCGTAGCAAAAATTAAAGTAATTGGAGTCGGAGGCGGCGGTTCAAACGCCGTTAACCGTATGATTGAACACGGGGTACAAGGAGTTGAGTTCATCGCTGTCAACACGGATGCTCAAGCCTTGAATATGTCGAAAGCCGATGTGAAGCTTCAACTTGGTGCCAAATTGACACGTGGTCTCGGTGCTGGTGCGAATCCTGATATCGGTAAAAAAGCGGCAGAAGAAAGCCGCGAACAATTGATTGAAGCGCTTGATGGAGCGGATATGGTTTTCGTCACGGCTGGTATGGGTGGCGGAACAGGAACTGGAGCTGCACCGGTCATCGCTGAGATTTCAAAAGAAATCGGCGCGCTCACAGTCGGTGTCGTCACAAAGCCATTCATGTTCGAAGGCCGGAAGCGCATGCAACACGCGCAACATGGGATTCAAGCGTTTAAAGAAAAAGTAGATACACTCATCGTCATTCCAAACGATAAGCTTCTTGAAATCGTGGAACGCAACACACCAATGATTGAAGCGTTCCGTGAAGCGGACAACGTCCTTCGTCAAGGTGTTCAAGGGATCACTGACTTGATCGCCATCCCTGGTCTCATCAACCTTGACTTCGCTGACGTGAAGACGATCATGACGGAAAAAGGATCTGCACTTATGGGTGTAGGTGTTGCTACAGGTGAAAACCGTGCCGTTGAAGCAGCGAAGAAAGCAATCTCTTCACCACTTCTCGAATCTTCAATCGAAGGAGCGAAAGGTGTCTTGATGAACATTACAGGTGGGCTCAGCCTTAGCTTGTATGAAGTGACAGAAGCAGCTCAAATCGTTCAAAGTGCCGCAGATGAAGAAGTGAACTTGATCTTCGGTTCGGTCATCAACGAAAACTTGAACGATGAAATCATCGTCACCGTGATTGCAACTGAATTTGCTGAGGAAACGCAAGGGGCGAACCCATTCCTTCAGCAGCCGAAAAAACAGCCAGAGGTTGAGAACAAGGAACCCCAACCAAAAGCAAATGAAGCGGCTCAACAAGACGAAGGGAACTTCCATCGCCCAGTGTATGGAGGAGACGTCCCAGACGAGACGATCAACATCCCTGCGTTCGTGAGACAACGCCGTAACTAAACAACAAGGGGGTGCCGTGACTCGGCATCCCTTTTTCTAAAAAAGGAGAAACCGATGCAACTGTTACATACATGGGAAACCGAAACGAATCGCTATCATGCTTACGTGACGACACGGACGAACGGACACAATGCCGGAAACGTCGGTCTTCATGTCGGCGATGATATTGAGGGAGTCATTCAAAATCGTCAATGGTTTTTTCAACAGGCGAATCTTTCGCTAGAAGACTCCGTTTGGGCCGACCAAGTGCACGGGATAACGGTCCAAAGCGTGGATTCAGCGGACAAGGGCAAAGGTGCATTTCGATATGACGAGGCGATTTCGCAAACAGACGGACTGATCACAAAAGAAGAAGCATTGCCGCTCGCTCTCGTCTTTGCAGATTGCGTACCTCTCTTTTTCTGTGCGAAAAACCATGGAGTCATCGGTGTCGCTCATGCGGGTTGGAAAGGGACCGTCGGCAATATCGTCACGTCCATGATCCAAGCGTTTGAAGATCAAGGCATCGATGTGACAGAAGTGGACATGCTCGTCGGTCCAGCGATTGCTGGGAATGAATATGAGGTCGATCGTCGAGTGCTAGATGCGGTTCAATCCGTTTCGCCGACTGCCTATCAAAAAGCCGTTCGACAGGAGTCGGACGACCACGCCTTGTTGTCACTCCCAGCCGTCAATGAAGTGTTGGCAAACGAACATGACACGTCCGTCATGCAATCGAATTTATCGACTGGCGCAAATACTCCGTTTTTCTCATATCGAGACGGAGAAACGAAACGTCGATTTGCGGCAGTCATCGTCAAGGAGCGTAAATTGTGAGTATTTCAGATAACGTAAAACAAGTTCAATCCATCATGGCAGCTCACGTTCAAGATGTGGAGCCTACTTTGATTGCCGTCACGAAGTCGGTAGGCGTAGATGTGGCCAATGCTCTCTACGCGGAAGGAATTCGTGACTTCGGTGAAAATCGTCCAGATTCCTTACTTGAGAAAGTGAACGGCATGCCAGAAGACGCAAAGTTTCACTTCATCGGCACGTTGCAGACACGTAAAGTGAGACAAATCATCGATCACGTGGCAGCTATTCACTCATTGGACCGTTTATCACTCGCTGCAGAGATCGATAAACGAGCGAGCGAGACGATTGATTGCTTTGTTCAAGTGAATACGTCAGGAGAAGATTCAAAACATGGTCTTGAAATAGAGGAAGTTATGCCTTTCATCAAGAACTGTAAACAGTATCCTCATATTCGAATCATCGGGTTGATGACGATGGCACCGTTCACGGAAGAAGAGTCAGTCCTTCGTGAGACGTTCGGTCGTTTACGTCGATTACGTGATGAAGTGACCGCAAAAGGGTTTGAACACGCCCCTTGCACGGAGCTATCGATGGGGATGTCAAACGATTATCCAATCGCGATTGAAGAAGGCGCATCGTTTGTTCGTATTGGTACCGTACTTGTGCAATAATATATCTTAAGGAGGAATCCGTTATGTCAATCAAAAACAAAATGAAAGATTTCTTTGGACTCGAGGAAGATCCGAACAGCACATACGAAGAAGAAGAGTTTGCCGTCGCAAACACATCAACAACTTCTTCAACTGAAACAGCGGTCGTGAGACAAGAAGATCGCCCAAAATCAGCAAATAATCTCGTGGCATTGAATACGAAGAAGAAAGAACGCTCGAAAGTCGTATTGGCTGAACCACGTGTATTCGCTGAAGCGCAAGATATTAGCGATCAATTGAAAGAAAACCGTGCTGTCATCGTCAATCTTCAGCGCATGTCAAAAGAGCAATCACGTCAAGTCGTCAACTTCCTTTCTGGTGTCGTATATGCGCTAGAAGGATCGATGACTTCGATTGGACATAACACGATTCTGTGTACTCCGAACAATGTCGAATTGACTGGTTCAATCTCAAACTTGATTTCGGAGGATGAACTTCACAGTAAAGGGTGGTAACTGAATGGAAAACGTAATCCCTGCCTTAGGCAATACGTTAAGTACTTTGCTTGGTATTTATAGTTGGGTCCTGATCGGCTATATCTTATTATCATGGTTCCCGAACGCACGTGAATCCATGTTCGGACAAATTTTATCGTTTTTATGTGAACCATTTTTAGCACCGTTCCGACGGATTATCCCACCAATCGGTGGCATGCTCGATATCTCTCCAATCGTCGCATTGTTCGTGCTTCGGATGGCACAAGCCGGTATCGCTGCCATTTTCGGGTGATGTATGAGCGTTTATGATCACTACCGACCAAGTGAACGGGCGTTCGTTGAACAAGTGTTGGATTGGGTACAACAAGTCGAGAACAGCTATGTATTGAAGTTGACGGACTTTTTAGACCCTCGCGAACAGCAAATCGTCAAACAGCTTGTCGGTAAACAGCTCGTCATTCACGACGATGGCGGGTTTGAAGGAGCTGAACGACGTCGGCTGATTTTGGCGCCAGAGTATTATGAGCTGAATACCGATGATTTTGAAATTGAGATTCGTCGTATTGAATATCCGACAAAATTTGTTGACCTGACACATCGACAAGTGACTGGAACTTTACTGAATGCTGGATTAAAGCGTCAAAAGTTTGGGGACGTCGTCCTGGAAGAGGAAATCGTCCAGTTTGCTACGACCCGCGAAGCCGTCGGGTTCATCGAAATGAACTTGGAGCGTGTCGGAAAAGCGAAAGTTCGCATCTCCTCTGTTGCGAAGGATGACATACTCGTCGTTCCGAAAACAGAGTGGATCGAAGGTTTCGGCATCGTGTCCTCTTTACGATTTGATACGGTTGTGAGCGAGGTACTCAACATATCTCGTCAGAAAGCTCAGGCGCTTGTGAAACATGGTGACTGCAAAGTGAATCATAAAGTCATTGAAGATCCGAGCTTTATGCTTGAACCAGATGATCTTTTATCCGTCCGTGGATACGGTCGTATTAAGATGATGGAGATCCTTGGTTCGACTAAACGTGAAAAGATTAAAATCCAGTATGGGACCATACGTTAAATTTTAGGAGGAAAGTCGAATGGCGTTGACACCGATTGATATTCATAATAAAGAATTCTCTTCCCGTTTTCGTGGGTACGACATCGATGAGGTCAATGAATTTTTAGATCAAATCATTAAAGAGTTTGAACTATTGATTCGTGAGAATCGACGGTATGAAGAACTTGTCAACGATATGCAAGCTCGCATTGACTACTTCTCCTCGATGGAAGATACATTGAACAAGTCAATCATCGTCGCGCAGGAAGCAGCGGAAGAAGTGAAGAACAACGCGCAAAAAGAAGCGAGTCTCATCTTGAAACAAGCGGAACGTGAAGCGTACGCTCGTGAAGAAGAAGCGGCACGTAAAGAGCAACTTGCAGAACGTGAAGTCGTTCAAATGCTCAAAAAAGTCGAGTTGTATCGCACACGTTTCCGTGTCCTCGTCGACGCCCAAATGGAGCTCTTAAACAGCACCGAGTGGGAGACGATTGTCGGGGAGCCGCCTGTGCAGACGGTTCTTGACGATAGATCAGAACTTGCGTATAATGACCACGAAGTCACACAGAATGAAGAACAACATGGATAAATGATCAACACGTTGAGTAGGACGCGTCGATCGAGTCATACCTACGAAGCGACTTAGGGACGGTGAGAGCCTAAGAGAAAGACTCGAATCGGTATCCCCTATGAGTCGTCACGCTGAACCAGAGTAAGCGTGACCGCCTGACCTCGTTATCGGTTACCGAGAGCGGTCTCACGAACGTGAGACTAGTAGGGTGGTACCGCGAGTCAACCAACTCGTCCCTATCAGGGATGGGTTGGTTTTTTTTGTTTTCTAAAAAATGTTGATGGAGGAGTTTCGATGAACTACAAAGACACGCTATTAATGCCAAACACAGAATTCGCAATGCGTGGGAATTTACCAAAACGCGAACCAGCGATGCAAACAGAATGGGAAGACATGGACCTTTACAACAAGGTGCAAGAAAAAAATGCAGGGAAACCACAATACATCTTACATGATGGTCCTCCATATGCGAACGGCGACATCCACATGGGACATGCGATGAACAAAGTCTTAAAAGACATCATCGTCCGTTTCAAAGGGATGAACGGATACCAGTCTCCAATGATTCCAGGTTGGGATACGCACGGTCTTCCAATCGAGAACGCCCTTCAAAAAGCTGGCGTCAACCGTAAAGAAATGACGGTCGCTGAATTCCGTGAAAAGTGTGCAGAATATGCGATGGAACAAGTGAACTCACAACGTGAACAGTTCAAACGTCTCGGTCTTCTTGCAGACTTTGAAAATCCATACATCACGCTCCTTCCGGAATATGAGGCGGCACAAATCCGCTTGTTCGGGACGATGGCTGAAAAAGGATACATCTACAAAGGGAAGAAACCAGTCTACTGGTCGCCGTCTTCGGAGTCTGCACTCGCAGAAGCGGAAATCGAATATTACGATAAAAAATCACCAGCCATCTACGTGGCATTCCGCGTCGTAGACGGAAAAGACACATTGACGTCTGACGATCATTTCGTCATCTGGACGACGACGCCTTGGACAATCCCGGCGAACCTCGGAATCGCAGTGAGTGATGAATTGACGTACACGCGCATCGAACACGAAGGAAAAGGCTATATCGTCGCAGAGACGCTCGTTGAAGAAGTGACGACTGCGCTCGGCTGGACTGATTACACTGTGAGCGGTTCATGGAACGGTCGCGACTTTGAATATATGACGGCTCAACATCCGTTGTATGACCGCACATCACTCGTCATGCTCGGCGACCACGTCACAGCGGATGCGACTGGACTCGTCCATACAGCACCAGGGCACGGGGAAGATGACTATCGTGTCGGACAGGCTTACGGCTTGGATGTCCTTTGCCCGGTCGATGACCGTGGTTACATGACGGCAGAAGCGCCTGGTTTCGAAGGGTTGTTCTATGAAGATGCGAACAAACAAATCGGGATGAAACTTGAAGAGAACGGCTACTTGCTCAACTTGAAGTTCATCAAACACTCGTACCCGCATGACTGGCGTACGAAAAAACCGGTCATCTTCCGTGCGACACCGCAATGGTTCGCTTCCATCAAAGATTTCCGTGAAGATATGCTCCGTGAAATCGAAGAAGTGAACTGGGTTCCGGAATGGGGAATGACACGTCTTTACAACATGGTCCGTGACCGTGGAGATTGGGTCATCAGTCGTCAACGTGCATGGGGCGTGCCGATCCCAATCTTCTATGCAGAGGATGGAACGGAAATCATCACGAACGAGACGATCGACCACGTCGCAAACTTATTCCGTGAGCACGGCTCGAACGTCTGGTATGAGCGTGAAGCAAAAGACCTTCTTCCTGAAGGATTCACGCATCCGAACAGCCCGAACGGCGAATTCCGTAAAGAACTCGACATCATGGACGTCTGGTTCGATTCAGGTTCTTCACACGCTGGTGTATTAGAGGAACGTGAAAACCTACGTCGCCCGGCTGACCTTTATCTTGAAGGATCTGACCAATACCGCGGTTGGTTCAACTCGTCACTCTCAACAGCTGTTGCGACGACGGGCAAAGCGCCATACCGAAACGTCTTGAGCCACGGTTTCGTTCTTGACGGTGATGGACGTAAGATGTCGAAATCACTCGGTAACACGATTGCGCCAAACGACCTCGTGAAGCAATATGGTGCTGAAATCGTTCGTCTTTGGGTCGCGTCGGTCGACTATCAGTCTGACGTTCGCGCTTCACACGACAACTTTAAACAAGTGTCAGAAGTATACCGTAAGATGCGTAACACGATTCGTTTCCTTCTTGGAAACTTGAACGGATTTAATCCGTCGATGCGTGTCGCATTCAACGACATGCCAGAGGCAGATCGCTTCATGGCAACGAAACTGAAACAACTCCAAGCAAAAGTGGTCAAAGCGTATGACACGTTTGACTTCATGGCGGTGTATCATCTCGTTCATAACTTCTGCGTTAACGAGTTGTCATCGTTCTATCTCGACTTTACAAAAGATATCCTTTATATCGAGCGTGAAGACGATCTCCGCCGTCGTGCCGTTCAAACGGTCATGTACGATGCGGTCGTCCTTTTGACGAAGCTCTTGGCTCCAGTCCTTCCACACACTGCCGATGAGGCGTGGAAAGAGGTTCCTGGAAAGTCGGAAGCAAGCATCTTCTTGACGGATCTAGAAGAAGTGGATGCATTGACTGCTGACGAGCAAGCGTTGCTTGAGAAATGGTCGAAATTCCTCGTCTTCCGTGACGATGTCCTCAAAGCGATCGAAATCGCACGTGGCGAGAAATTGATCGGGAAACCGCTCGAGGCGAAATTGATTCTCGCACCGAAAGCAGAGACTGCGGCGTTATTGGAAACAATCGATAACGTCAGTCAGTTGCTTCAAGTATCACAAGTAGAATGGGCTGAGACGGCAGACGTCGATTATGCGACGACGAAAATCACAGTCAAGAAAGCAGATGGTGCCGCTTGTGCACGTTGTTGGACATACTCGACAGAGCTTGGACAAAACGAAGAGCATCCTGAGCTTTGCCCACGCTGTGCATCAGTAATCGGTTAAGACGAACCGGAGTGGCGTCCCCACTCCGGTTTCTTAACGGCTTGAAAGGAGACGCATATGAAACGATATTACGGATTGGCCGTCATCTTGATTCTGCTCGATCAACTCACCAAATGGGTGGTCGTTCAGACGATGACAATCGGTCAATCGATTGAAGTCATCCCGAACTTGTTATACTGGACCTCTTATCGCAATAAAGGAGCGGCTTGGGGGATGTTAGAAGGACAGATGGTGTTCTTCTTCATCATCACGATTCTCGTCGTTGCGGGCCTTGTTTACTTCCTGCATAAAGAAGTGAACGGGTATCAGCTTCTCGGATACAGTGTTGGACTGCTCCTGGCCGGTGCGATCGGTAACTTTATCGATCGACTGTTCCGCGGTGAAGTCGTCGATTTTGTTGATACGTATCCGTTTGGCTACAACTTCCCGATTTTTAACGTGGCCGATATGGCACTCACGTTTGGTGTCATCTTGATGGTCATCGGGATTTTATTTGAAGAAAAATTACACAAAGAAAGGGGACAATCGTAATGGAATCCTATACTTTTGTCGCCGATGAAAAGGCAAGGATCGACAAGTGGGTGAGCGACCGTGGCGAATGGTCACGCTCACAAGTACAAGAATGGATTAAGACAGGGGCACTTCTCGTCAATGGCAGTGCCGTCAAACCAAACTATAAGCTCCAAGTGGGCGATGAAATCGAAGTGAACGTCCCGGAAGCGGTGGAACTCGAAGTGTTACCTGAACACATTCCGCTTGAAATCGTATATGAAGATGAAGATATGATTGTCGTCAATAAAGCACGTGGGATGGTCGTTCATCCTGCTGCCGGTCACACGTCTGGAACGCTCGTCAATGCACTTCTCGGACATTGTGATGACCTTTCAGGCATCAATGGCGTCAAGCGCCCTGGAATCGTGCATCGAATCGACAAAGATACGACGGGACTTCTCATGGTCGCTAAAAATGACTTGGCTCATGAATCACTTGCGAGTCAATTGAAAGACAAGACGATCAAGCGTGAATATATCGCGCTCGTTCACGGCGAACTCGTGCACGAACTCGGGACGATTGAGGCACCGATTGGTCGCGATACGAATGATCGTCAGCGTATGACCGTGACGGACAAGAATGCGAAAGAAGCGGTGACGCATTTCCGCTTGCTCGAGCGCTACAAAGACTTCACGCTCGTCGAGTGTAAACTCGAGACAGGTCGTACACACCAAATCCGTGTGCACATGCGCTATATCGGGCATCCGCTCGCAGGCGACCCGAAATATGGACCGCGTCGGACAATTGATTTAGGCGGTCAAGCCCTCCATGCGGCGACGCTCGGTTTCCACCATCCACGTACGAAAGAATGGATGGAATTTGAGGCACCACTTCCTGAAGACTTTAAGGCAGAACTTGCAAAGTTAGATAAAATCGAGAAAACTCGTTGACTTCTGTCACGTTCCGATTTATAGTCTAGGAAGCATAACACCTTTAAACCCAGTCCAGAGAGGCTGTGAAAGGATTGTGACCGCGGTCACACTAACGTCAATTCAACCCGGCATCAGACTGCCGTTTTTGATGAAGACTCCCTTTCCAGCCGGACGAGGGAGTCTTCTTTTTTTGAATGAAGCATGAAAGGAGGAGTGACGTGAAACAGTCCGTCATTTTAGATGAATCAGCCATCCGTCGAGCGTTGACACGAATCGCTCATGAAATCATCGAGCGGAACAAAGGAATCGACGATGTCGTCCTCGTCGGGATCAAGACGAGAGGCGAGACGCTCGCTGATCGACTCGCACGCCGCATCGAAGAGATTGAAGGCAAGCCGGTCGCACTCGGGAATCTCGACATCACGCTTTACCGGGATGACTTATCGAAGAAGTCGTTAGACCCAGAAGTGAAGGCAACAGAGTTGCCGCATGACATTAATGGGAAGACCGTCGTCCTCGTCGACGACGTCCTATATACCGGTCGAACAGTCCGTGCCGCAATGGACGCACTTGTCGACCATGGTCGCCCAGACTACATCCAACTCGCGGTCTTGATTGACCGAGGACATCGGGAGCTTCCGATTCGACCTGATTTCATCGGGAAGAACGTTCCGACATCGAAGTCCGAGCAAGTCGTCGTCCGACTCAGTGAAGTCGACACGGCAGATGAAGTGACAATCAATCAGCAATAATCTTAAAACCTTTAAGGTGGTCCAGAGAGGCCAGGAAGGAGAAATTCAATATGAAACAACCCGTTCTACACATCCACGAGCGTCCAGCTCACTTTCCACAATGGCTGTTATTCAGTCTTCAACACGTCTTCGCCATGTTCGGAGCGACGATTTTAGTCCCGATTTTAACAGGATTAAATACATCGGTCGCCCTCGTCGCTTCCGGAGTGGCCACGCTCTCATTCTTAGCGATTACGCGCTTCAAAGTCCCAACATACCTCGGTTCAAGTTTTGCCTACATCGCCCCAATCATTGCGGTCAGTCAGCAATGGGGTGTCGAAGCGGCACTGTTCGGCGGAATCATTGCCGGATCGGTATACGGTGTCGTCTCCTTGATCATTTATAAGACAGGCGTCAACTGGTTGCTCCGGTTGCTCCCGCCAGTCGTCGTCGGGCCGGTCATCATGGTCATCGGTTTGTCGCTCGCGCCGGTCGCCATCGACATGTCGATGAATCAAGACGGAGCTTATAACGGAACGTTCATGACAATCGCACTCCTGACACTTGGAATCACGATGCTCGCCATGACAAAACTGAAAGGGGTTTGGGGAGCGGTTCCAATCCTTTTCGGAATCGTCGGAGGCTACGGGATTGCTGCAGCATTCGGAATCATCGATTACTCACCAATCCAACAAGCAAGCTTGTTCCAACTCCCTGACTTCACGATGGTGTTCGTCGACTACATGCCGATGTGGCAAGTCGGTGCACTCCTCGCGATCGTACCGGTCGCACTCGTCACAATGACGGAGCATATCGGCGATCAAATGGTCACATCTAAAATCATCGGACGAGAGACGATGAAAGATCCTGGCCTCCATCGCACGTTACTCGGTGACGGGGTAGGGAAAGCAGTCGCTTCCGCACTCGGTGGTCCACCATGTACGACATACGGTGAAAACAACGGCGTCATGGCCATCACACGCGTCTACAGTGTCTATGTCATCGCTGGAGCGGCGCTCATGGCCATCAGCTTCGGATTCCTCGGTCATATCGAGGCATTCATCTCAACGATTCCGAATCCAGTCAAAGGTGGCATCTCGATTCTCTTATTCGGGGTCATCGCGTCGAACGGACTACGGACGATGGTAGAGAGCAACGTCGATTTGGCAGAAAAACGCAACTTGATCATCTCATCAGTCATCCTCGTCATCGGGCTAGGTGGTGCGATGATTCAACTCGGCAGTTTCCCTGTACAAGGGATGGCGCTCGCGACGGTAGTCGGGATTCTCTTAAACGCCATCTTACCGAAAGAAGAAGTTGAGACGGTCGTGGAAGTCAACACAACTGAAGAAACGAAACAAGCAAGTAACTTTTAATTCGATCCCGTGAGGTCGGCAAAGTGAAGGCTCGTTTATTTGGGTGTACCTTGCCCAAATAAAGGCGTCCCTTCACATCGGTGAAGAGGCGCCTTTTCTCTTTGCCTCTAACAAAAGGAGGAGACGAACATGAATACGATGCAAACGAATGTCAAACCAGTCAAACACTTCGTCAGCTTAGACACACTCTCACTCGATGAGATCATGGGCATGATTGAAGAGTCATTGCGCTATAAGCAAGGGGACCTACCCCCACTATTTGATGGGAAGACGGTCGCAAACCTGTTCTTTGAAAACTCGACGCGTACGAAAAACTCGTTTCAAATGGCCGAGCGACACTTGAACATGCAAGAGATTCCGTTCGATGTGACGACGTCATCGGTCACGAAGGGAGAGACCCTATACGACACATGCAAGACGCTCGAAGCAATTGGAGTTGACGCACTCGTCATCCGACATCCGGAAGCGGGATACTACCATGAGCTCGTTGAGAAGTTGAATATTCCGGTACTCAATGGGGGCGACGGGAGTGGCGAACACCCTTCCCAATCCCTACTCGACCTCGTCACGATCTTTGAAGAGTTCAGAACGTTCCAAGGATTGAACGTTGCCATCTGTGGAGACCTCGTTCACAGCCGCGTCGCTCGATCGAATGCGAGTGTGTTGAAGCGTCTCGGGGCAAACGTCGTCGGATGCAGCCCAGCCTCATGGTGGGATGATTCGATGGGGCTTGAGCGTAAAGAACTTGATGATGTGCTAGCAGAAAGTGACGTCATCATGCTGTTACGGGTTCAGCACGAGCGTCATATCATGGGAGACATTTTCTCGAAAGAGGAATATCACACACGATATGGACTGACGGTCGATCGAGTCGAGCGGATGAAAGAAGGGGCCATCATTATGCATCCGGCACCGGTCAATCGGGATGTCGAGATTGCGGGCAGTCTGATCGAACATGAACGGTCACGCATCTTCCCGCAAATGAAGAACGGCGTCTATGCACGCATGAGCATCTTAAATCGAGCATTAGGAGGACAACAATGATACTTCAACACGCGACATGGTATGACAACGGGACAAAACGCACGACAAACATCCTCTTGAAAGACGGGAAAATCGAATCGCTCGATTATAACGGGTCGACAGCCGGGGAAGAAGTCATCGATGCGACGAGTTACTTGCTCGCACCAGGACTTGTCGATGTCCACGTCCACTTGCGTGAGCCGGGAGGCGAAGCGAAAGAAACGATCAAAACGGGAACGATGGCGGCAGCGGCGGGCGGATTCACGACAATCTGTTCGATGCCCAACACGCGACCGGTACCAGACGATCGCGTCACGATGGACGCGCTCCTCCAAAAGATTGAGCAAGATGCAATCGTCCGTGTCCTTCCATACGCTGCCATCACGAAGCGGCAGCTCGGTGAAGAACAGGTTGATATGGAATCTCTATCAGATGCATTCGCCTTCACCGATGACGGGGTCGGTGTTCAATCAGCGGCGATGATGCGACAAGCGATGCGTGAAGCGAAACGCTTGAACAAGGCCGTCGTCGCACACTGTGAAGACAATACGCTAAAAGCAGGATCGGTCCACGAAGGGAAGTTCAGTGAGGCGCACGGGATTCAAGGGATTCCAAGTCTTGCAGAGAGTATCCATATCGCCCGAGATGTGCTGATTGCTGAAGAAACGGGCTGTCATTATCACGTGTGTCACGTCTCATCGCTGCAATCGGTCCGTGTCATCCGAGATGCGAAGCGGGCAGGTATTCAAGTGACCGCCGAAGTGACTCCTCACCACCTCGTCTTGAGCGAAGACGATATCCCAGGGCTCGATGCCAACTTCAAGATGAATCCTCCGCTCCGAAGCGAGGACGATCGACAGGCGCTTCTTGAAGGATTATTCGATGGAACGATTGACATGATTGCGACAGACCATGCCCCACATACGGCAGAGGAGAAAGCGCAAGGTATCGAGCGTGCACCATTCGGGATTACCGGATTTGAGACAGCGTTCCCGCTTCTTTACACTACGTTCGTGAAGACGGGCATCATGAAAGAACATCAGTTAATCGACTGGATGACGAAGCGTCCGAGCGACGTATTTGGATTATCAAGAGGTGAACTGAAAGTTGGGGCGGATGCCGATTTGGTACTAATCGATACAGAAACGACGCGAGTGGTGGATCCGTCGACGTTCTATTCAAAAGGAAAGAACACACCGTTTACGCGGAAACAACTTGTCGGATGGCCGGTCATGACGATGGTCGGTGGCGAAATTGTATATAAGGGGCGATTTGATGAAACGAACATTATGGCTTGAGGATGGAATGAAATTTGTCGGTAAAGGATTCGGGGCACCAGCGGATACGATGGGGGAAGTCGTCTTCCAAACAGGTATGACCGGTTATCAAGAAATTTTGTCGGATCCGTCGTATTGCGACCAGATGATCGTGCTGACGAACCCGTTGATCGGAAACTACGGGGTCAATCGTGAAGACTTCGAAACGACAGTACCGATGGCAAAAGCATTGATTGTAAAAGAGGCTTGCGACACACCGTCGAACTTCCGTTCCACGGCGACGCTAGATGCAACGCTTACTCGCTTTGGTATCCCGGGGTTATCCGATATCGACACGCGTATGTTGACACGTCACTTACGGGCGCAAGGTGTCATGCGAGGTGTCCTCGTCGATGGTGAGTTGACATGGAACGAGGTAAAATCTCGCTTTCACGAACTGTCTCCGAACGATCAAGTCGCACGCGTCTCGACGAAACGGACGTATGTAAGTACGGGTACGGGTCCACGGATCGCGTTGATCGACTTCGGGGCCAAACTTGGCATCATGCGCGAGTTGATGAAGCGGGACTGTGAAGTCATCGTCTTCCCACATGACACTACTGCAGAAGACGTGTTGCGGTACGAGCCAGATGGCATCATGTTGTCGAACGGACCTGGGGATCCGAAAGACGTCCCGACAGCGATTCCACTCATTCAACAACTCATGCTGACGACACCGATGTTCGGGATATGTCTCGGTCATCAACTGATCGCACTCGCGAACGGGGCGAACACATTCAAACTTCCGTTCGGACACCGTGGGGCGAACCATCCTGTCCTTGAATTAGAGACAGGCGCCGTGACGATCACATCTCAAAACCATGGATACGCAGTAGAGGAGGCATCACTACTCGATACAGCGCTCATCGTGACGCATCGCGCGGTCAACGACGGCACGATCGAAGGAGTGAAACATCTGCATCATCCGACATTCTCGGTACAGTATCACCCGGAAGCAGCACCAGGACCATTTGACGCCAACGATTTATTTGACCGTTTCATGCAACTCGTTCAAGAAAACAAACAGAAAGTGGGAATTTGACATGCCAAAACGACCAGATATTCAGAAAATCCTTGTGATCGGATCAGGACCGATTGTGATCGGACAAGCAGCAGAATTTGATTATGCTGGTACACAGGCATGTCTTGCCTTGAAAGAAGAAGGCTACGAGGTCATTCTCGTCAACTCGAACCCGGCGACGATCATGACGGACCCGACGACAGCGGACCGCGTCTATATCGAACCGCTCGAACCCGAATTCGTCGAGCGGATCATCCGCCAAGAACGCCCGGATGCGCTACTCGCGACACTCGGTGGTCAGACAGGGTTGAACTTGGCGTTTGAACTCGATAAGCGGGGAGTATTACGCGATTGTGGGGTGGAATTACTCGGAACGAACCTAGCGGCCATCGTGCAAGCTGAAGACCGTGAGCAGTTCCGGAACCTCATGTTCGAACTTGGGCATGGCGTTCCTGAGAGTGAAATCGTCCATACGCTCGATTCTGCTTGGGGATTTGCGGAGCGTATCGGATATCCGATCATCATTCGACCTGCTTACACGCTCGGCGGAACCGGTGGAGGGATTGCCCATGACCGTGAATCGTTCGAGCAAATTGTCGAATCTGGTTTAAAGGCGAGTCCAGTGACGCAAGTGTTGTTAGAGAAGTCGATTGCCGGGATGAAAGAAGTTGAATTTGAGGTGATGCGTGACTCGAGCGACCAGGCCATCATCGTCTGTGCGATGGAAAACTTTGACCCGGTCGGTGTCCATACAGGAGACTCTATCGTATTCGCACCGACTCAGACGTTATCGGACCGCGATTATCAGATGCTTCGTAGCGTCTCGCTCGACATCATCCGGGCACTCGGGATTGAAGGAGGATGTAACATCCAATTCGCACTCGACCCAGATAGCTTCACATACTACGTCATCGAAGTGAACCCGCGCGTCTCAAGAAGCTCGGCGCTCGCGTCAAAAGCGACAGGCTATCCGATCGCCAAACTCGCTGCAAAAGTCGCTGTCGGTTATAAGTTGTCAGAACTAAAAAACCCGGTCACCGAGACGAGCTACGCCTCGTTCGAGCCGGCACTTGATTATGTCGTCGCCAAAATCCCTCGTTTCGCTTTCGATAAGTTTGAGTCCGCGGATCGCCGCTTAGGCACACAAATGAAAGCGACGGGTGAAGTCATGGCCATCGGTCGAAACTTAGAAGAGGCGCTGTTAAAAGCCGTGCGCTCGCTCGAACTGGGGATGGAGGAATTATATCTCCCGCAACTTCAAGACTTGAGCACGGAACAGCTCGAGCACGGTCTCGTTCACCCGACAGACGAGCGCTTGTTCATGGTATATGAGGCTCTTCGCCGCGGATACACGGTAGAAGTGCTTCATCAATTGACGAAGATCGATCGTTTCTACTTACACAAACTGAACCATATTTGGCAGACCGAGCAACAGCTCGCATCGGAGCCATTGACGTCAGAGCGTTTGCTCGACGTGAAGCGACTCGGCTTCAGTGACGTCGCCATCGCCCGAATCCTTGAGACAGATGTTGAGACGATTCGTGCGCAGCGTCACGGATGGAACATCCGCCCTGTGTATAAGATGGTCGATACGTGTGCGGCGGAATTCGCATCGGAGACGCCATATTTCTACGGGACGTATGAAGTGGAGAACGAAGCGGTGAAGACAGATCGTCCATCGATCCTCGTCCTCGGATCAGGCCCGATTCGAATCGGTCAAGGTGTCGAGTTTGACTATGCGACCGTTCATTCGATTCAGACGATTCGTGACGCCGGATATGAAGCCATCATCATCAACAACAACCCAGAGACGGTCTCGACAGACTTCTCCATCTCCGACCGCCTGTACTTCGAGCCGTTGACGACGGAAGATGTGTTAGAAGTCATCGATAACGAGAATCCGCTCGGCGTCATCGTTCAATTCGGTGGACAGACTGCCATCAACTTAGCGGCATCGCTCGAAGCGAACGGCGTGAAAATTCTTGGGACATCATTAGAAGACATCGATCGCGCCGAAGACCGGAAAGCGTTCGAAGCTACCTTGTCGGCTGAACGATTGGCCCAACCACCAGGAAAGACGGCGACGAACGTCGAAGAGGCGGTTGCATGTGCGAATGAACTCGGTTATCCGGTACTCGTCCGACCATCTTACGTCCTCGGGGGACGGGCGATGGAGATTGTATATGAACAGTCAGAGCTCGAGCGTTACATGCGAAACGCCGTCATCGCCTCGAAAGATCGCCCAGTTCTTATCGACCGCTATTTAACGGGGATTGAGATTGAAGTCGACGCGATTTGTGACGGGACGGACGTCTATATCCCAGGCATCATGGAGCATATCGAACGTGCCGGTGTACACTCTGGTGACTCGATCGCAGTATATCCACCACAACGCCTCAGTGACGCGCTGAAGCAAAAAGTTGTCGACTACACGATCAAATTGGCGAAAGCGTTCCGCATCAAAGGGCTTCTGAACATCCAGTTCGTCTATGCGGATGATTTGTATGTCATCGAAGTAAACCCGCGTGCGAGCCGAACGGTTCCGTTCATCTCAAAAGTGACAGGTTTACCGGTCGCACGAATTGCGACGCAAACAATTCTCGGAACGAGCTTGAAAGAACTCGGTCTTGGAACAGGCATCCATCCCGAGTCAGACAGCATCTCTGTCAAAGTGCCGGTCTTCTCTTTCGCGAAATTGAAAGAAGTCGATCCGTCGCTTGGACCTGAGATGAAATCGACAGGGGAAGTCATGGCAACAGACCGGACTCTTGAAAAGGCACTCTATAAAGGTCTTGTCGCAGCTGGAATGAACATCGCCTTAAAAGGAAACGTCCTCATGACAATCGCGGATCACGACAAGGAGGAGGCGATTGCCTTAGCCAAACGATTTGACCGTCTCGGCTTCCGTCTCATGGCTACGAGCGGTACGGCAGATGGACTAGAAGCGGAGCAGATGCGCGTCCGTCGGGTCGGGAAGATTCAAGAATCAGGTGAGACGATGCTCAGCGTGATCGAGCGCGGGGAAGTCGACTTGATCATCAATACGACGAGTCGCGACGCACTCGTGACGAAAGACGGCTTCTTGATTCGTCGTACGGCCGCCGAGCAAGGCACAGTGTGCCTCACGTCGCTCGACACGGTCGAAGCGCTACTACAAGTCATTGAAAGCCTGTCGTTCCAAACGGTCAGCATTCCGGAATTCACGAAGTTCGGGGTGATGGTATGAGACGTGACGTAACCATCATCAGCAATCGCCAAATCGCAAAAGCGACGATGGAGATGAAAGTACGTTGTCCTGGGGTGGAAATCGCCCCTGGGACGTTCTTTCACATCAAGACGTCCGGCTTGTTACGTCGACCGTTGTCGGTGGCGAACGTTGAAGGAGAAGAAGTCACATTTTTATATAAGGTGATCGGAGAAGGGACTTCCGAGTTGGCAAGAAAGCGTGTTGGGGACACGCTTGACGTCCTCGGACCACTCGGGAACGGGTTTCCGCTTGCACAACATGGGAAACGGATTGTCCTTGTCGGTGGTGGAATCGGGGTACCTCCCCTTTACTACGTCAGACGTCGTCTACATGAGATGGGGATTGAGACGATTGCGATTCTTGGGTTTGATTCAAAAGAGAGCGTCTTTTATGAAGAAGCATTTCAAGAGCTCGGGGAAACAATCATCACGACCGTTGATGGAAGCTACGGGGAACGCGGATTTGTAACGGGACCACTCGCACGCATCGATGCGGACGTGTTATTCAGCTGTGGTCCGGAACCGATGTTGAAGGCGGTCGCCGCTTCACCGATTCCTGAGCGTTACATCTCGATTGAAAATCGAATGGGTTGTGGCATTGGCGCTTGCTTTGCTTGCGTCTGCAAAGCGCCGGAAGGCTATGTGAAAGTATGTAGCGATGGACCGGTATTCAATGCGGAAGAGGTGCTGTTATGAGATTACATGTCGAGTTACCAGGACTCCAGTTGAAAAATCCGATTATCCCGGCTTCCGGATGTTTCGGATTCGGGGAAGAGTTTGCCAAACTGTATGACCTCTCCATCTTAGGCGGCATCATGATCAAGGCGGCAACAGAAGAGTCACGATTCGGAAATGCGACGCCACGTGTCGCAGAGACGGCGCAAGGGATGCTCAATGCGATCGGCCTTCAAAATCCAGGGGTCGATGCAATCATCGAAGAGAAATTGCCGTTCCTCTCCACTTTCGATACAGAGATCATCGCCAACGTCGCCGGGTCGACGCCTGATGAATATGTGGAAGTCGCACGTCGTATCAGTGCGGACCCGACCATCAAAGCCATCGAGCTGAACATCTCATGTCCGAACGTGAAGTGTGGGGGCATGCAGTTTGGGACGGATCCTGTGATGGCTGCGGAATTGACGAGACTCGTCAAAGCGGCTTCAAGTAAACCGGTCTATGTGAAGCTGTCCCCGAACGTCACGTCAATCACAGACATGGCGCGTGCAGTCGAAGCGGCTGGGGCGGACGGTTTGACGATGATCAATACGCTCGTCGGGATGCGAATCGATATCGAGACCGGGCAACCGATCTTGGCGAACCGAATCGGTGGATTATCAGGTCCAGCCATTAAACCGGTGGCGGTCCGGATGGTATATGAAGTCGCGCAAGCGGTCGACATCCCAATCATCGCCATGGGCGGCGTTCGGACGGTCGACGATGTTCTCGAATTCATCTATGCGGGAGCGTCCGCTGTTGCGGTCGGTACCGCAAATTTTGAAAATCCATATGTTTGTCAAGAAATCATCGAGGCATTACCGGCACGACTCGATTCACTTGGAATCGATCATATATTGGACGTGAGGGGGAAAGCATATGCACAACTTGTATCTCGCCCTTGACGTGGAGACACGCGATGAGGCGCTTCATTTATTAAAACCGTTCCCGGGCCGACCTGCTGTCAAAGTAGGGATGGAACTGTTTTATCGGGAAGGTGGACGCTTTGTCGAAGAGTTGGTCGACCTCGGGTATCCGGTTTTTCTCGATGTGAAAGTACATGACATTCCGGAGACGGCACGTCGCACGATGCGTCAAATCGGAAAGCTTGGAGTCGCGATGACGAACGTGCATACGCTAGGCGGTGAAAAGATGATGCGCTATGCGTTGGATGGGCTTCGCCAAGAAAATGACACGACCCGTTTGATTGGTGTCACCCAATTGACATCTACAGATGAACAGATGATGCAGACGGAGCTCGGGATAACGGGTCGACTTGATCAAGCTGTCATCCGTCAGGCATCGCTCGCTAAGCAGGCGGGACTTGATGGTGTCGTTGCATCTGTTCAGGAAGCGAAGATGATTCATCAGGAACTCGGTGACGCGTTTATGACGGTCACACCTGGGATCCGACTCGGTCAAACCGATGACGACCAAGTACGTGTCGCGACGCCGCATGAAGCGAGACTCGCCGGTGTCCACGCAATCGTCGTCGGTCGCCCGATTACACGCGCAAATGATCCGTTAGCTATGTATGAACAATTTATGATGGAATGGGGACAATCATATGAAACAAATCGCTGAAGCCTTATTACAAATTAAAGCCGTCACATTATCACCGATGGAGCCATATACATGGTCGAGCGGGTTGAGAAGCCCAATCTATTGTGACAACCGGTTAACGCTCAGTTATCCCGACATCCGTAACATGATCATCGATGGATTGGTGGACGCAGTCGGGACAACAGAAGTCGATATCATCGCGGGAACGGCCACAGCCGGTATCCCACACGGCGCTTTACTTGCCGACCGTCTCGGTCTCCCATTCATTTACGTCCGCTCGAGTGCGAAAGGTCATGGGAAGGGGAATCAAATCGAAGGGAAACTCGATCGCGGAGCACGCGTGCTCGTCATCGAAGATTTGTTGTCGACAGGTATGTCGAGTATCGATGCAGCCCATGCGATTCGTGAAGCGGGTGGTGAGGTTGTTGGCATTCAAGCCATCTTCTCTTACGGATTGCCGATTTTAGAGAAGAATTTAGCGGATGCAAATCTCAGTGCCACATCATTGACGACATTCCCTGAATTGGTCGAGGTTGCGGAATCGACAGGGAACTTAAACAAATCAGAGATTCACTCTCTTCGCGAGTGGCAACAAGACCCTCGCGCCTGGAGTGACCTCGTCACGTCTTAAGAATCCACCTTCGGGCGGATTCTTTTTCGATTCGGCATATGTCATACTTCATGGTAAACTGATGAAAGTGAACTAAAAAGGAGAGGCATATGGCGTATTCAAGAAGCAAAGAAAAAACATGGAGCGCACGATTTCGGGCAATCCCGAAACATCGTAAAATCGCCTTCGGTCTCGTCTTGACGGTCATTCCAACGCTCTTTCTCGTGAATTTATTCGTATTCAGCCATTTGTTGGCGTTAGGGGACCAGTATGAAGATCGATACCAAATGAAGAAGTTACGACTTGAGACGTATCATGGGAATGTCGAGTTCGTGCGTAGTACAAATGAAAAAGTACAAATCGAAGTGGTGCAGACCAATTCGAAAGAACGACGTATCAAAGTCAAATCGGTCGGCGATACCATCTATGTCGTCGAGCGGTATGGGTGGTTCAGCTATTTCGGGAGTCGGGTCAGTGATGAACCATCCCGCTATAAGCTTCGCGTTGCCTTACCGAGCTCGATGACCTCGGTCTATCTCGGGGCTGAACAAGTAACCGGGCAAGGGTTAAACGTGAAAACGATTGTGATGAATGCGAACGCCGTCAATTTGAAGCAAATTGATAGTGATCGTCTGCGAATTGAGACGAAGAGTGATACGACAATCGAATCCGCACGTCTCGTAACGGGAGATATCCGCTCCTATCGTCATGCGACCATCGCAGACGTCGTCGTGAACCAGGCGATGACGGTTCAAACGGAGGCGGGAATGCTTAGTTATGCCCCAAAACATGCGACAGGGCAAGTGAACGTGACGACGGCTGGAAAAACTTCTAGTAGTGACCGTTACGATGAAGTCGAACCAGGTGTCTATCAGTTGTCGACATCGAATCGACCTGTCGTTGAGTTGATTTCTGAGACAGGGAAGGTCGAACTGAAATGAATGGAAAACGCTACATCCCGAAAATCGGGCTTCGTACGTTAAAGACCGGGATTGCCGTATCGATCACCGTCGCAATCTCGTGGTATGTATTCGGAATTTATTCTGGAATGGGTGCGATTGCAGCCGTCGTGGCGATGCAACCGACCGTCAAGCGCTCGTCTAAAATTGTGTTCAGTCGAATATTCGGAACGGTCGTCGGTCTCATGTGTGGGCTGTTCATCGTCTATTTGTTCGGCGTCAATCCCATTTCCATTGGTCTAGCGGTCATCGTGTCGCTCACGCTCAATACGACATTCGATAAGACACACATGTCGACGTACGCGGCGTTCGCCATCGTCATGATGTTAGAAAACCCGACTTCGGATTTCTTCCATTATGCATGGACACGCTCATTGTTGACGGCAGTCGGTGTATTCGTCTCACTCGGTGTGAACTATGCGTTCTTGCCACCGCGGTATGAAGATCGTTTGTTGAGCGAGGTCAGAAAGACTTCATCTTATTTGTTCCACCATTGGCGTGAACTCGTCGGTTCACCGGCGGAACTGTTAGAGACGCGCGCCCGCATCCTCGGTCATCAGGAGCTGCATATGATGCTTCAAGAGGATATGAAAGTGACGAACGTGAAATTGAAGTATATGACAATCAAGCAGTATCGCTTGCTCATTCATCTCGAAGACAAGCTCGTCTTGTTGCTAGAAAGTCTAGCCGAGCATCGGGAAGCTTTCTTACTCATGAGCGAGGAAGAACGTCAGGCGTTCGAATCGGAGTTCTTATACTTACTCGCGCATCATCACGATATTCTCTATACGTGCGATAAACCGTATTCGCTCTTTAGGTTGCCGCATGAAGATTTATCCGTTTCAGAAATTTTACACGGGCATTTGCTCGATTATCATGAACAGCTCGAAGCGTTTAAGCATGACCCGAAAGCGTGAATCAAATTGTTTCCTTACTAAAAACCCGCCATCAGAACATGGCGGGTTTCGTTTATGACTGTTTCAGCGACTTCATCAATTGTTCATCTGGCGTCACATAGACGGTCTGTTGATCCGTATAGATGACAAATCCAGGTTTGGCACCGCTTGGTTTTTTCACGTAGCGGGCGCGGGTATAGTCGACAGGCACGCCGCTCGATGCGCGTGCTTTCGAGAAGTAGGCAGCGACCGATGCGGCTTCAAGAAGCGTCGTCTCATCGGGTTCCGTGGAACGAATGATGACGTGAGAACCCGGAATGTCTTTGACGTGTAGCCAAATTTCGTCACGGCGTGCGAACTTGAACGTCAGATGGTCGTTTTGGGTATTGTTCTTCCCGACAAAGAATTCCGTCCCGGTCGAAGACGTGTACGCTTCAAGCGAAATCTTTGGATTCGCTTTTTTCTTTTGACGTTTTTGACGGATGTATCCTTCTTCGGCGAGCTCTTCCCGAATCTCAAGTAGGTCGGATGGAGAGGCGACATCGAGCTGGGCGGTGAGCGTCTCCAAATAGTCGATTTCCGCGTCGTTTAATTCGAGTTGTTTTTTCACTTCGACTTTGGCGACTTTTAATTTGTTGTACTTCTTATAATATTGTTGCGCATTCTCGTTCGGCGTTTTGAGCGGGTCGAGCGGAATCGAGATAGTCGCACCCTCTTCATCGTAGTAATCGACGACTTCAGCGACACGCATCCCTTTTTCAAGCTGGAACAAGTACGTCGTCAACAACTCGCCAAACTTTTGTAACTCGTCCGCTCGTTCTGTCGCCTTTAAGTCCTCTAAGAGACGGCGGCGCTTCAACAAGTTCTTCTCGAGTTCGGATTTCAAAAGACGCTCCACATCGTGAGCTTGTTGTCTGACGCGGTCACGGTTCGCTTTCTCATAGAAGAAACGGTCGAGCACTTCTTTACTCGATGCATATGTTTCCTCTGATACAATTTCTCCTGCCGTCAATACGATCGGGGCGAAACGTTCCTTTCCAGAAGCGAGTTGTTGGAACACATAAGGTCCTTCAAGCTGACGCAATACGTTCTCGAACGCTTGCTGAATCGATTCACGATTCGGCATCTTCGCGAGGTGCACGACTTCTTGAGCGATTTGAGGGCTGACCCCAGCGAACGTGGCGACAATCTGTTTGTCCAGTTTGCCGGCATTCCAGTCGATTCGCTTCAACCCTTCCGTCAAATCAGACAACGGATCGAACTTATGTTGTTCTGGCGGGAGGAGGTATTCACTACCCGGCATGATTGTCCGATACGTGTTTTGAGAAGGCGGGAGATGTTTGATGGCATCTAAAATTTTCCCGTCCTCTGTCGTTAAGACGACGTTCGAGTGACGTCCCATCAACTCGATGTATACTTTCTTCGATTCTTCATCGCCAAGCTCGTTACGGGAACGGACCGAGATGACGATGACACGGTCACGGCCGATTTGTTCGACCGCCGTGATAAATCCGCCTTCTACATGTTTTCGTAGCATCATGCAGAACATCGGCGGTTCTTGCGGATTTTTAATCGGTGTATCCGTCAACTGGAGACGGGCATACATCGCGTTTGCTGATATGAGTAGTTGCGCGTTCTGTCGGTTCGAACGAATTTGGAGCATCAAATCGAGAGAATACGGTTGATGTACTTTGTTGATTCGTCCTCCGACGAGCGATTGTAATTCTTGTACGACACGATATGTCATTAATCCATCATAAGCCAATGATCTCATCACCTTTGTTCATTTTCTGTCTCTACGTTATCAGAAAAACAGAAAATATGGTACGATGGAGTAGGAAATCCGAACTTCTTCTTGCCGGGACAATTGATTGACTGCTATTATAATTAAATGTGATGTTAGAAGATGGAGGGCTTGCAGTGAATTTTAAAGAACGAGGATTATTAATCGTTTTGTCTGGACCGAGCGGTGTCGGAAAAGGGACCGTTTGTCGTGCTCTTCGCGAGGAAGAGGACAATAACCTTCAATATTCGGTGTCGGCGACGACTCGAAAGCCACGTGAAGGGGAAGTCGAAGGAGTCCATTACTTCTTCAAATCGAGAGAAGAGTTCGAACGCATGATCGAACAAAAAGAATTGCTCGAACACGCCGAGTTCGTCGGCAACTATTACGGGACGCCTGTAGAGTGGGTGCGTGAAACGCTCGAAAGCGGCCAAGATGTCATTCTTGAAATTGAGGTGCAAGGGGCGTTCCAAGTGAAGGAACTTCTCCCGGAAGCCGTCTTTTTATTCTTGGCACCACCAAGTCTTCAAGAACTTCGCAATCGTCTAATCGGACGAGGCACGGAGTCTGAAGAAGTCATCAAGCAACGCCTGCTCGTCGCGCGTGAAGAAATAGAGTTGATGGACGCCTATGATTACGTCGTCACGAACGACGAGGTCGACAAAGCCATCGATCGGATTAAAGCGATCGTGACAGCTGAGCATTGTAAACGTGAACGTGTTGCGTCACTCTATAAAAAAGCCATGATGGAGGTCATTTAATGTTATACCCTTCGATTGATGCCTTACAACGTACTATCCCGTCAAAATATACGATCGTTACGGTCGCTGCGAAACGGGCGCGTCAGATTCAAGATGGAAAAGCACCGAAAGTCGCCGAGCCAAAATCATATAAGCCGGTCGGTCAAGCGTTAGAAGAACTATTTTCGGGTGATACGACAATCATCGTGAACGAAAAAAACAACGGATGAAGTGTGACCCAAGTCGTTTGCGACTTGGGTCTCATTGTCTATAAGGGGGAGTTTGGGAATGGTGAAGGATCGTACTATTTTGTTATGTGTGAGTGGTGGCATCGCCGCATACAAGGCGTGTGCGCTCACATCGAAATTGGTTCAAGCCGGAGCGAATGTTCGCGTCGCGATGACGAAGTCGGCAGAACAATTCGTGGGTCAAGCGACCTTCCAGGCGCTCAGTCGAAATCCGGTCTATACCGATGTGTTTGAAGAGCATGATCCGACAAAGATTGCACATATCGATGTCGTTGACTCAAGTGACTTGATCGTCGTCGCTCCTGCGACGGCCAATACGATCGCGAAATTAGCGAACGGGATTGCAGATGACTTCATCACGACGTCGATCCTTGCAGCGAAGTGCCCGGTGATCGTCTCACCGGCGATGAATGTGAATATGCTCGAACATCCTGCCACACAGCGGAATATCGAGACGTTAAAATCATACGGCTATCAGTTGATCGAACCAGGTGTCGGTAACTTGGCATGTGGCTGGATTGGCGGTGGACGTCTACCGGAACCAGAAGATTTGGTGCGCATCATCGAAAGCCAGTTCGTCCCGAAACTATACCTCGGAAAAGAAGTATTGATTACGGCTGGTCCGACGGTAGAACGCATCGACCCCGTCCGTTACTTATCCAACGACTCGTCAGGAAAAATGGGCGTTGCGCTCGCGGAAGTGGCACGTGATATGGGTGCCCGTGTCACCCTCGTCCACGGTCCGCTTCAAGTCCCTGTACCAGACGGTGTGACGGCGATTCCCGTCAAATCGAGCGAAGAGATGTTGCAGGAAGTGACAAGTCGTTTCGATTCACTCGACCTCGTCGTGAAGTCAGCGGCAGTCGCGGATTATCGTCCTAAAACGGTCCATGCAGAGAAACATAAAAAAGTGCATGGTCCACTCACAATCGAACTCGAAGAAACGACGGACATTCTCAAGACACTCGGTGAACGAAAGACCCATCAAGTGTTAGTCGGCTTTGCTGCGGAGACGGAACGACTCGAAGAACATGCGGCAGCGAAACTGAAGAAAAAGAACGTCGATTTCCTCGTCGCAAACGATGTATCCGGTAGTGACGTCGGATTCGGTGCAGATGATAATGAGGCTGTCCTGTTCCACGCTGACGGGACGACGCTTCAACTTCCGAAACAGTCGAAGAAACAGTTGGCGTTCGAGTTGCTCACACACTTTAAGGAAGCGGTCCAATGATTGCCCACGTCCATGTTGATGCACCGGTGATCACGATTGATCGTCCGTTTGATTATGAAGTACCCGAACAGTTCGAATCCTTGATTGAGCCGGGAATGCGTGTCTCCGTTCCATTCGGTTCACGCCGTCTGTTAGGAATCGTCGTCGGCACATCGGACGGGACGAGAGATGGATTAAAGCCGCTCGAAGCCTTATTAGATGAAGAATCCTCACTCACGGATGAGCTGCTCGACTTGTCCATCCATGTGAAGGAGACGACGCTATGCTTCCGTTCGTCTGCACTCCTCGCGATGCTACCAGCAGCGCTAAAAGTTAGTTACGACAAAGAAATTAAAGAGGGGCATGTGCCTGAAGGTGTTCGTCTCGGGACACATTTATCGGAATATCCGAAAGACATTCAATCGGTCATTCTCGGACTTGCTAAAAAAGGGGAGCTTACCCTCGCTCCCGTTCTGAAAGAAAAGAAAACAGTCAAAACAGATATCGTCGTCGAACTGCTCGATCCGACAGTCGTCTCGAAACGTGCGAAAAAGCAACTAGAAGCGATTCAAGCGTTAGAAGAGACGCCACGTATGTACTGGTCGGCACTTCGTCAAATCGGATTGACTCGTCCACAACTTCAAAAGCTTGAAGATCTCGGTGCGGTGCGGTTGACCGAAGTGGAATTGAATCGTGACCCGTACGCGACGATTGAACAAGTACAGGAATCGGTGCAGTTAAACGATAGTCAGGCGAACGCGGTCCAGGCGATTCATGAGGCGGATGCAGGCGAGACGTTACTTGTACACGGTGTGACGGGGAGCGGAAAGACCGAAGTGTATTTAGAATCGATTGGGCAAGTCATCGATGAAGGCAAGCAGGCTATCTTGCTCGTACCGGAAATCAGTTTGACACCGATGATGGTAAAACGTTTTAAACGTCGCTTTGGTGAACGCGTCGCAGTTTTACACAGTGCCCTTTCCAAAGGAGAGAAGTATGATGAGTGGCGTAAAATTAAGCGGAAGGAAGTCGACGTCGTCGTCGGTGCTCGTTCGGCCATCTTTGCGCCGCTCGACCGTCTCGGTCTCATCATCTTAGATGAAGAGCATGAGACGACGTATAAACAAGAAGAGAACCCGCGCTATCATGCGCGCGATGTCGCTATCTGGCGGGCCCGCTATCATGGGTGTCCCGTCGTGTTGGGGAGTGCGACACCTTCGCTCGAATCATACGCCCGGGCGCAAAAGGGTGTATATCGCTACTTACACTTGAAAGAGCGGTACGGTGGAGAGATGCCACCGGTCCACATTATCGATATGCGCCGTGAACTGGCAAAAGGCAATACGACAATGTTCTCAGAGGAATTGTTTAATGGGATCCTCGACCGGATCGAGAAAAAAGAGCAATGTGTCATTCTGTTAAATCGCCGTGGATTTACGACATTTGTCATGTGCCGGGACTGCGGGGAAGGAATGACCTGTCCGCATTGTGCCGTCAATTTAACGTATCATCAATATGGTGATCGATTGAAGTGTCATTATTGTGGCTACGAAGTCGGGATGCCGTCGACGTGTCCATCGTGTAACAGTAAGAAAATCAAGCAGTTCGGATCAGGCACTCAGAAGATCGAGACAGAGTTGTTGAACCGGATTCCGGAGGCGCGGATCATCCGAATGGACCAAGATACGACGTCGCGGAAAGGATCACACGAACAACTGTTACGACGTTTCGAAGAAGGAGAGGCCGACATTTTACTCGGCACTCAAATGATTGCCAAAGGACTCGACTTCCCAAACGTCACGCTCGTCGGAGTACTTGCGGCAGACGCGACGCTCGGGATGCCTGATTTCCGTGCGACCGAGCGGACGTTCCAACTTGTCACCCAAGTGGCGGGGAGAGCCGGTCGTGGAAAACTTCCGGGCGAGGCGTTCGTGCAAACGTATAATCCGGACCATTATGTCATCGAGACAGCGAGTGAACACGACTATGAGACGTTCTTCGCAAAAGAGATGGGTCTTCGTCAAGTCGGGAACCATCCGCCGTATTGGTTTTTGACACTCGTCACGTTCTCGGCAGAAAATCCGCTCGTCGCCAAGGCGGAGGCGGAATTGTTCGCATCAGACTTTTTACAGGCACAAGTGGAGAACAGCCGCTTGAACGGTCCGATGCCTGCTCCGTTGTCAAAATTAAAGAATGCGTATCGTTATCAGGTGTTCATTAAAACGAAACAACCTGAAACGCTCTACGCGGAGTTAGCTCGCCTGCAACAAGCAAGAGCGAAAGCGATTAGTAAGAAAGAATATCAAATGAGTATCGATGTGAACCCATACGTATTCATGTGAGGTGGAGAGACATGTATAAAGTAGTAGAAGTACCGAACGATATATTACGCGTAACATGCGAACCGGTAACGAAGTTCGATAAAAAATTGCGTCAAACGGTCGACCGATTGTTTGATACGATGTATGAGTATGACGGAGTCGGTGTTGCGGCACCGCAGGTCAACTTGAATCAACGACTCGCAGTCGTCCATACCGACGATGAGACGGGTCCTCTCGTCTTGATCAATCCTGAAATCATCGAGACATCAGGACGTGAGGTCGGACTCGAAGGATGTTTGAGCATCCCAGGCGAATTTGGATTCGTGGAACGTCATGAGTCGATCGTCGTCAAAAATCAGGACTTGAAAGGGCGCACGCATACAATTCAAGCGAGCGGCTTCTTCGCCCGTGCGATTCAGCATGAGATGGATCATTTGGATGGCGTCTTGTTCACAGACAAGCTCGCGGTTCCAAACTCTGGAAAAGACAAACGAATCGTCTTCATGGGAACTCCGACATTTGCGGTATCTGTACTTGAGCGACTGCTCGAAGAAGGATACAATGTCGTAGGTGTCGTCTCGCAACCGGACAAACCGGTCGGACGAAAACGTGAACTGAAACCAACGCCTGTGAAAGAGTGTGCACTCCGTCACGGCATTCCTGTCTTGCAACCTGAGAAAGTTCGCACGGATTATGAAGAAATTTTAGCGTTACGTCCGGACCTCATCGTCACGGCAGCTTATGGTCAAATCGTACCGACCGCATTACTCGAGGCACCGCCTCACGGAGCAATCAATGTCCATGCCTCGCTACTTCCGAAATATCGTGGAGGTGCCCCGATCCATCAAGCCATTATCGATGGTGAATCGGAAACAGGTGTGACGATCATGTATATGGTCGACAAATTGGACGCAGGTGACATGATTGCCAATACGATTGTTCCGATTGAAGAAATGGATACGGTCGGAACGTTATTTGATAAACTGGCTGTAGCAGGAAGCGATCTTCTCATCCGTACACTTCCAGCTTTCTTAGAAGGATGGATTGAAGCGGTCCCTCAAGATGAGCGGGATGTGACGTTTGCACCGAACATCAGCCGTGAGCGCGAACAAATCGACTGGAGTATGGGTGGGGAAGCCATCTATAATTACATTCGCGGGATGAATCCATTCCCGACTGCCTATTCGACGCTTGACGGCGAACGTGTGAAACTGTTTATGGGAGAAAAGACGACCGGTACAGGTCAACCTGGAGAAGTCGTTCGACTTGAAGAAGATGGATTCGTCGTGGCGACTGGGAACAGCGTTGCCATCAAAGTGACGGACTTACAACCAGCAGGAAAAAAACGGATGGATGGTGCGACCTTCATGCGTGGAGCTGGACAAAAGTTGCGTGTTGGTGACCGATTAGGAGGAACTCATGAACGTACGTGAAGCAGCGCTTGATACGCTGATAAAAATTGAACAAGGCGGCGCATATTCAACGATTGCCGTCAACGACGCATTAAAACAAAAGAAAGTCGCCCCAAAAGATGTCGGTCTGTATACCGAACTCGTCTACGGGACACTCAGTCGGAAAGGGACGTTGGATTACATCTTAAACGATCGAATCCGTTCGCCGAAGAAGCTCGATAAGTTCGTCCTTCCGCTTCTTCGGATGAGTGTATATCAACTCTTTTACCTCGATAAGGTGCCAGATCGTGCCGTCTTACACGAAGCGGTCGAAATCGCGAAAAAACGAGGACACCATCTCGGAACGAGTAAATTCGTGAACGGGGTGTTACGTAACGTTCTCCGGGAAGGGTTCCCTGACTTTAGCGAGTTGACAGATGCGGAGAGAATCTCAATCGAGCATAGTCATCCGAAATGGCTCGTTTCCGATTGGATTGACCTTTATGGGGTGGAAACGGCAGAAGCCATCTGTCAATTGAACAATGAGCCGGCTCCTGTCACGGTTCGCGTCAACCGTAAACGAGCGTCTGTCGACGACATGATGAATCGGTTGGCCGACTTAGGAGTCTTGACGTCACGCTCTGAACTATCAAGCGACGGACTCGTCGTCGAATCGGGCAACGTCCATTCGACCCCGTTCATCGAGGAAGGTCTCTTATCGATTCAAGATGAGAGCTCGATGCTTGTTGCAGATGCCCTAGGTGTGTCGAAAGATGATCAGATTTTAGACGCATGTGCCGCCCCTGGTGGGAAAGCGATGCACACGGCAGAACGGATGGAGAACGGATCGCTCACAGCGCTCGATCTTCATCCACACAAAGCGAAATTGATCGACCAGCAAGCCAAACGTCTACACATCAATGGAGTGACCGCACTTGCCCTTGATGCTCGTCTGGCAGGTGAACGGTTTGAAAAAGAGAGCTTTGACCGTATTCTTCTAGATGTTCCTTGTTCGGGTCTTGGTGTCATTCGTCGAAAGCCAGATATCAAATGGACGAAAGACAAAGCCCAGTTAGAAAACTTACCGAAGATTCAACGACAAATCATTGATGCCGTATTGCCACTGCTCAAACCAGGTGGTACGCTTGTTTACTCGACATGTACGATTGATCCGTCCGAGAACGAGACGCAGGCTGACTATGTATTGTCAAAAGGATTGGTGTGGGACGAGACGTTAAAAGAACGTCTCCCGCAATCTGTTCGTCCGATCATGACATCGGACCGTGCTGAATTAAAACTATTACCGACGACATTCGGGACCGACGGCTTCTATATCGCCGCATTTAAGAAAGAGGTATAAAACAATGAATCCAAAAGCAGTAGAAAAGAATCCACTTTTAGGCGCAAAACCGTCACTTTATTCGTTGACGTTCCCTGAACTTGAGGCGTGGGTCGTGGAAGCAGGAGAAAAATCATTCCGTGCGAAACAATTATATGATTGGATGTACGTCAAACGTGTCACGTCATTCGACGATATGACGAACGTTCCAAAGGCACTTCGTGACCAATTAGAAGAATCATTCCAACTGACAACATTGAAAGAATTGGTCAAACAAGAATCGCAAGACGGTACGATCAAATTCTTGTTCGAACTTCAAGATGGCTATTCAATCGAAACGGTTCTCATGCGTCACGAGTACGGGAACTCCATTTGTGTCACGACACAAGTCGGTTGCCGAATCGGCTGTACGTTCTGTGCTTCAACACTAGGTGGGTTGAAACGTAACTTAGAAGCTGGTGAAATCACGGCACAAGTTCTTGATGTACAGCGCGCCCTAGATGCGACAGGCGAACGTGTTGACTCGATCGTCGTCATGGGAATCGGTGAACCGTTTGATAACTATGATGAGTTGATGCGCTTCTTACGTACGGTCAACCATGATAACGGCCTTAACATCGGTGCCCGTCACATCACGGTATCAACGAGCGGAATCGTTCCTAAAATTTATAAGTTTGCCGATGAAGGTATGCGCATCAACTTCGCCATCTCTCTTCATGCGGCTTCGACAGAACTACGTACACGTCTCATGCCAATCAACCGTGCGTTTGACTTGAACAAGTTGATGGATGCCGTCCGTTACTATACGGAGAAGAGCGGTCGTCGCATCACGTTCGAATACGGATTGTTTGGTGGCGTCAACGATACGGAAGACCATGCCCACGAATTGGCTGACTTGTTGAAAGGCATCAAATGTCACGTCAACTTGATCCCAGTCAACCACGTATTGGAACGCGACTACGTACGCACACTGAGAGCTCAGATCTTTGCCTTCGAAAAAGTGCTCAAAGACCGCAATGTGAACGTGACGATTCGTCGCGAACAAGGTTCGGATATCGATGCTGCTTGTGGGCAACTTCGAGCGAAGGAGCGCGAACAAGAAACGAGGTAATCAGAAAGATGGAATTAGCATTTCGAACAGATCGTGGACAAGTACGCACACAAAATGAAGATGCAGTTTTAATCTTAGGCGATGCCTTCTCAGGAATTGCGCTCGTTGCCGACGGGATGGGTGGACATGCAGCGGGAGAGGTCGCGAGTCAAATCGTGATTGAAGAGTTTCGGCGGGCTTTCCCGTCTCTCCCGTCGACACCTGTCGACATTGAACAATGGTTCCGCCATCACATTCACTTGGCGAATGAACAAGTGCTGCAGTTTGCGAAACAGTCGAATCTCGTCATGATGGGAACGACTGTGGCGGCCGTTTGTTGGAACGGAGAGACGGTTGTCATCGTTCATATCGGCGATAGTCGTGTCTATGCTCTGCAAGCGAACGAATTAAGACGTCTTACAGAAGACCATTCTTACGTCAACGTGCTCAAACAGCTCGGTGAATTGACGGAAGAAGAGATGCGCGTTCATCCGAAACGAAATGTCATCACCCGAGCGATCGGTTCAAGCGAACAAGTCGAGCCTGACGTACAAGTGCTCGCTGACCCTGAGTTTGATGTGATTTTAATTTGTACGGATGGATTGACGACACATTTGACCGATGGGGCGATTCAACACGTTTTACAACAAGCTGTATCGGCTGAACAAAAAGCAGATCAACTGATTGCGGAAGCCAACCAATTGGGAGGGAGCGACAACATCACGGTCGCCCTCGTTCAATTCACAGATAGAAAGAGAGGATGAATCCGATGCGAAGCGGAGAACGAATCAACGATCGTTATCGGATCGAACAACAAATCGGCAGCGGAGGCATGGCAAATGTCTACCGGGCTCATGACGAGATTTTAAACCGAACCGTCGCCATCAAGGTGTTGCGATCTGAATTCTCACATAACGAACAATTTATACGTCGGTTCGAGCGAGAAGCCCATGCGGCTACGAGTCTGAACCATCCGAATATCGTCGCCATCTACGACGTCGGCGATGAAGATGATCTATACTATATCGTCATGGAGCACGTCGATGGCGTGACGTTAAAACAATATTTGCAGGAAGAATACATATCTGTCGATGAGGCGTTGCGCATCATGGGGCAGATTTGTGATGCGATTGATCACGCCCATGCGAACCGAATCATTCACCGGGATATCAAGCCACAGAATATGATGATCGATCAGCATGGAAACGTGAAGGTGACCGATTTTGGGATTGCTGTCGCGATGTCGAATGCGACGTTGACGCATACGATGTCTGTCCTCGGTTCTGTCCATTACTTTTCACCTGAGCAAGCTCGTGGAAAATTTGCGGATGAAAAATCGGACATTTACTCGCTCGGTGCGGTTCTTTATGAATTGTTGACGGGTCGTGTACCGTTCATCGGCGAGACGCCGGTCGCGGTCGCTCTTCAACATTTGCAAGATGACCCTATTCGGCCGATGGACTTAAATCCAAATATTCCACAAGCGCTTGAGAACTGTGTCATGCAAGCCTTGTCAAAATCACCGGGTGCCCGACATGCATCGGTCGCAGCCTTTAAAAAAGATTGCATGACCGCATTGAGCCGTGAACGTGCCAATGAACCGAGACGACTCTCCGCAAATCAAGACGAGTTCGACCAGACGCTCGTCATGGCACCGGTCGTGTCGGAAGAAAAACAAGATGTGCCCGTGACACCAACATCGGTCACGCCACCAAAAGAACAGGAACCGGAAGAGGTACCTGTGAAAAAGAAGAAACGAAAATGGTGGATTTGGATTCTACTCATCGTTCTATTGATTGGTGGAAGCATTGCCGCTTACGTGGTCGCTGATGAGATGTCGCGTTCCGTCGTGCCGGATGTCGTCGGTATGAGTATCGGGGATGCGACGACAGAGCTTGAAGCTTCGGGGTTTGTCGTCGAAGTGACAGAACGGGCGAGCGATGATATTGCGGAGGGTGAGGTCATTTCGCAAAATCCGCAAGAAGGACGTAAGCCGAAACGCGGAACGACCGTGACGATTGTCGTATCGGCTGGAAAAGAAACAGTCGAAATGCCGAATGTAGAAGGTCTCTCGCAAACTGCTGCGGAACGTATGTTGAAAGACTTAGCATTCAGCGACCTTGAAATTAAAACAGAAGCTTCCGAAACGGTGAATAGCGGAGACGTGATTTCCCAATCGGTCGATCCAGGTGAAGAGGTCGTTCCTTCAGAGGTGACGGTCACACTCGTCGTGTCGACAGGGAGCAACAAAGTGGAACTATCGAACCTGGCAGGATATACGTTCGACGAAGCATCTATTTATGCTGAACAGAACAAACTGAAAATCGTGAAGCGGGATGAATTTTCGACAAGTGTTCCAAAAGGTCAAATCATCCGTCAACTTCCGACAGCCGGGACAGCAGTCGACCCGGGAACGGAGCTCACGGTCATCGTATCGGAAGGTGTTGAACCGACTGATATTTCGATTGAACGTGAAGTGACCGTAGAAGTCGAACAACCGGACAAAGACAAGAAGCCGAAGACGGTCGAAGTCGTGATTCGTACGGTTGACGCACGTGGTGAGATTGAGGTGCTTCGTGATCAAATCACAGAGACGACAACGTATTCGTATACGCTCGTCATTGCCCCTGACGAAGTCGGGACGGCGACGATTGAAGTCGATGGTGAGATTGTCCGAACAGATTCAGTCACATATGCACAAGCTGAAGAGGCACAATAAAGAGGTGACGGTGTCGTCACCTCTTTTTTAAAGGAGGTAGTCATAATGAAAGGAACAATCATTCGCCTTCAAGGCGGGTTTTACGATGTGATGACCGAGACGAATCAAGAGATTCGTTGTCGGGCCAGAGGAAACTTTCGAAAGCGCAACATCTCACCGGTCGTCGGCGATGATGTGGTGATTCAAGATCAAGAAGATGGGACCGGCTATATTTTAGAGGTGGAAGAGCGTCAAAACCACCTCGTTCGCCCGCCGATTGCCAATATCGATCAGGCGTTCCTCCTCTTTTCAGTAAAAGAACCGGCGTTTTCGTATCATTTGCTCGACCGTTTCCTCGTCCTCATCGAGTCAAAGCAAATTCATCCAATCATCGTCTTGACGAAGATGGACTTGCTCGATGAACATGAAGTCGAGCCGATACAAGAAGCGATTGCACGTTATCGCGCCATCGGGTATGACGTGATTGAGACATCGACGGAGCATGCTCACGGAGTCGATGAAGTGCGCGGTCTTTTCAAAGAGAAGACGAGTGTCTTCGCCGGCCAGACCGGTGTCGGAAAAAGTTCGTTACTTAACGCCGTCGCGCCAGAGCTCGAGTTGGCGACAGGGGAAATCTCTAAATCACTCGGTCGAGGAAAGCATACGACGCGTCACGTGACGTTAATTCAATTAGCGGACGGTCTTGTTGCCGACACACCTGGATTTTCAAGCTTGGAGTTTCCTCAAGAACTTGAGGCAGACGAACTCAGATGGTGCTTCCCTGATTTCGTGGAACGCCATGACGATTGTAAGTTCCGCGGATGTGCTCACCTGAATGAACCGGGATGTGCCATCAAACAAGCCGTTGAAAATGGTGAAATCGCTTCAACACGATACGAGAATTATGTTACCTTTATGGAGGAGTTAAACGATCGAAAACGGAGGTATTGACAGATGATTAAAATTGCACCATCTATTTTAGCGGCCGACTTTGCCAATTTGGAGGCGGAAGTGAAAGCTGTCCAAGAAGCGGGAGCGGACTATATCCATTTTGACGTCATGGACGGACAGTTCGTGCCGAACATCTCGATTGGTCTACCGGTCCTCGCAAGCTTGCGTAAAAAATCAGACATGGTCCTCGATGTGCATTTGATGATTGACCAACCGGAACGCTATGTCGAAGACTTCGTGAAAGCGGGAGCAGACATCGTGACCGTTCACGTGGAAGCGACGAACCATTTGCATCGCGTCTTGCAACAAATCAAAGCGGCTGGCGCAAAATGCGGAGTTGTCTTGAACCCGCATACACCGCTCTCGACGATTGAGCACGTGCTTGCGGACGTCGACATGGTATTGCTCATGACCGTCAACCCAGGGTTCGGGGGACAAGCCTTCATCGAATCGGTCGTACCGAAAATTTCAGCACTCAGCCAACTTCGCCAAGACCGTCAGCTTGATTTTGAGATTGAAATCGATGGTGGTGTCAACGCGGAAACGGCAAAACGTTGCATCGATGCAGGGGCTGATGTCCTTGTTGCGGGATCAGCCATCTACAATCAACCTGATTATAAAGCAGCCATCGATAGCATTCGTGGCGCATCTCGTGTATAATCAACGATAGAACAACAAGATAGAGTCGCAAGGGGTGTCACATCATGTGGCTGAGAGGCATACGCTAACCCTTTGAACCTGTTCCGTTCACACGGACGTAGGGATGTGGCGAAAATGCACGTTGCGAATCCAAGCAGCATGGCGTTTACGTCATGCTGCTTTTTGTCGTTCAACAAAATAAAGGAGGAAGAAAGATGAAATCACGTTTCAAATTACAAGCGCTCATTGAAATTTCATTGTTTGCGGCGCTAGGGCTCATTTTTGATTTGCTCATTCCATATCGCTTGCCACAAGGAGGGTCAATCAGTTTAGCGATGCTCCCAATCTTTGTGATGGCATTCCGTCACGGACTAAAAGGTGGTCTCGCGACAGGTGCCCTCGTTGGGACACTCCAACTCTTGTTCGGTGCCTATATTTTCACGCCCGTACAATTCTTGCTCGATTATACGGTCGCCTATGGCCTTGTCGGTATGGCCGGAGTGTTCGCGGGGCGTGTGAAACATGCTGCGAGTCAAGGCGCGACGAAGACGCTTGCCACTTATTTAGTACTCGGGGCGCTCCTTGGGTCGATGTTACGATACGCGGCACACGTCATCTCGGGAATTGTCTTTTTTGCTGAATATGCAGAAGGTCCGGTCGTCGCCTATTCACTCGGCTATAATGCTACGTACATGGCACCATCCTTCGTCATCTCAGCCATCGTGTTAGTGCTCCTCTTCACGACAGCACCACGTTTCACACGTGTGGCGACACGGGATCTCCGTCAATGAATATATTGATCGTCGCGGCGAGTCCGGAACCCATTCCAGACTTACCGCGTGATGCCGATTTTGTCATCGGAGTTGATGGCGGATATCAAAGGTTATTAGATGAAGGGATCATGCCAGACGTCGTGGTCGGTGACTTTGATTCGTTCAAAGGATTGCCGCCTGATGAGGCGCTACGCTATCCTTCGGAGAAAGACGTGACGGACTTAGAGATTGCACTAGCGTTCGCGAGAGAACGCGGGGCGACACGGATGGATGTATATGGTGGCTTAGGCGGACGCATCGATATGACGTTTGCGAACGTCGGCTTACTTGAAGCGTATCCGGAGATGGTTCTTCACGGAGAAGGTCAAACGGTTTATCTCGTGAGAACAGGTAACGAGGTGATCATGAAACGAGACGGGTACTATCTTTCCTTCATGCCTTGGAAGACGGCCACGATCTCGATTGAAGGTGTCAAATATCCACTCGACCATCATGAGGTCAAGAGTGGGGAGGCATTGACGATTTCGAATGAATGGACCGAAGCGTCTGCCCGATTGACGGTCCATCAAGGAATGGTTCTTGTCATGATCATCAAAAAATAAGCAAAAAAAAAATCCCATCGGCGAATGCCGCTGGGATTTATTCGTTCGTGTATAAGTATTATACGCGTTCAACGAGACCTGATTTAAGTGCGCGAGCTGAAACCCAAACGCGTTTCGGTTTACCGTCAACGAGAATACGAACTTTTTGTACGTTTACACCCCAAGTACGTTTTGTCTTGTTGAGTGCGTGCGAACGGTTGTTACCTGATTTAGGTGATTTACCTGTTACGTAGCATTTACGTGCCATGCGTTTCCCCTCCTTTTTTATGTGGGTTCGTCCTAATAGACACTCGTTTATATTAGCACGGCTTTTTTCCCGATGCAACTAGAAAATCGTACCATGACAAGAAAAAAACTTGACATTACTCTCAAGGATTTGAATAATGAATGAGGTTATCGCGTTAATTGACCGAGTTTCTGGAGCAGGTTCTTTTAATAACTAGGTACTTATTGTAGAATGTACATTAGGAATCATTCCGAATAAAGGAGGCTACTCCATATGGCAATTGAAATGAAGACAACATATGGCAATATTGACATCACAAGTGACGTCATCGCGACACTCGCAGGTGGTGCGGCGATGGAATGCTTCGGTGTGGTCGGCATGGCTTCACAAGCACAATTAAAAGACGGCATTGCTGAATTGTTAAAACGTGAAAATTACGCGCGTGGTGTCGTCGTACGTCAAGAAGACGAAGACGTACATATCGACATGCACATCATTGTAAGCTACGGAACGAAAGTATCTGAAGTTGCATACAACGTGCAGAGCCGAGTGAAGTATACGCTCGGAGAAACTTTAGGATTAAACGTTTCGTCGGTAAATATATTCGTTCAAGGCGTTCGTCTGACGAATGACTGACGAAAACGGAGGAGGATTTGGTGTGGGTTTAAAACGTTTAGATGGATTGGCGCTCTCAAACATGATCGCGAACGGAGCGGCCAACTTGAGCCAAAACGCGGATTATGTAGATTCGCTTAACGTCTTCCCGGTTCCAGACGGAGATACGGGAACGAACATGAACTTGACGATGACATCGGGTGCGAAAGAAGTAGCAGCGATGAACTCATCAGATATCGCAGAGGTGTCATCAAAGTTTGCTCGTGGACTACTGATGGGAGCACGTGGAAACTCAGGCGTTATTTTAAGTCAGTTGTTCCGTGGATTCGGTAAAGCAGTTGAAGGCAAAGCGGAATTGACAACGGTTGATTTTGCAGAGGCGCTCAAGCGCGGTGTCGACACGGCATACAAGGCGGTTATGAAACCGGTTGAAGGAACGATTTTGACGGTTGCTCGTGAAGCGGCCGACGAAGCGCTCCTTGCGTCAGAGTCGACAAGTGATTTCACTGAATTTATGAAACGTGTCATCGTAGAAGCGAAAGCATCGTTAGACCGTACACCGGACTTGTTGCCGGTATTAAAAGAAGTCGGCGTCGTCGACTCAGGCGGTCAAGGTCTTCTCGTCATCTACGAAGGATTCCTTGCAAGCCTTGAAGGGAAAGAACTCGAGAAACCACATGCGCCTGTCATGGATGCGTTGATCGAGGCAGAGCATCATGCTCATGCGGCACAAGGATTCATGTCAACAGAAGACATCGAATTCGGCTACTGTACGGAGATCATGGTTCGTTTCCAAGACGATAAGTTAAAGGATACGCCGTTCAATGAAGACGCATTCCGTAACGAATTGTCAGAACTAGGAGATTCTCTCCTTGTCGTCGCGGACGAAGAACTCTTAAAAGTTCACGTTCACGTCGAGACTCCAGGTGAGGTCATCACGAAAGGTCAGCGTTTCGGTGAACTCGTTGCAGTCAAAATCGAGAACATGCGTCAACAGCACTCGACAATTCTCGAAGAAGAACACGGCGCAAATCAGCACGGTGTTCAACAAGCCGAGAAGCCAAAAGCACCATTTGCAATCGTAACGGTGGCAATGGGTGAAGGCGTCAGTGAATTGTTCCGTTCGCTTGGAGCGGCACATGTCATCGAAGGTGGTCAGACGATGAACCCATCGACAGAAGATATCGTTAAGGCGATTGAATCTGCACATGCGGAACATGTCTTTATCTTCCCGAACAACTCGAACATCATCATGGCTGCTGAGCAAGC
Organism: Exiguobacterium sp. NPDC077395; assembly: GCF_050269125.1. NCBI lineage: Bacteria > Bacillati > Bacillota > Bacilli > Caryophanales > Exiguobacterium > Exiguobacterium sp. NPDC077395. The sequence continues at coordinate 1,584,167 of NZ_JBNNHU010000001.1, read as the reverse complement.
GGCATCTGTCGCACCATGCGGCGTCTCTGTCATCCCGACGAAGACGGTCCCACAAGGTCTTGCGGCGGCAATCGCCTTCAACCCAGAGGCGGATGTCGAGATGAACGAGCAAGCGATGAAAGCGGCTGCCGCGACTGTGAAGTCTGGTCAGGTCACTTACGCTGTTCGTGATACGAGCATCGATGGTGTGGAAATCAAGAAAGACGAGCATATGGCGATTGCGGAGAAGAAAATTGTTTCTTCATCGACGTCAAGCCTCGAAGCGGCTAAGAAGTTGGTCGATGCACTCGTCGAAGCAGACGATGAAATCATCACGATCTTAACAGGTGAAGGTTCATCTGAATCAGACGTGGAAGCGTTGACGTCATATATCGAATCTGTAAATGATGAGATTGAGATTGAAGTTCACGACGGCAAACAACCGCTTTACTCTTATATTTTTAGTGTAGAATAAGCTGTTTCAAATCCCTACCTTCTGTATAATGAAGGTAGGGATTTTTGAAAGGGGGAAAATGAAGTGAAATATCGTAGTGTGTTTGACATTATTGGTCCTGTCATGGTCGGGCCGTCGAGTTCGCATACGGCCGGTGCCGCACGCATCGGGCTGATGGCAGGGAAGTTATTCGGGAGAACACCACGCACCGCACGCATCACGTTTTACGGATCGTTTGCGGACACGTATCGGGGTCACGGTACGGATGTCGCGATTGTCGGTGGAATCATGGGATTTGATACGTTTGACTTGCGGATTCCACAGGCTTTAGACATCGCCCGCGAAAAAGGAATCGAGGTCATCTTTGAGACGAGTGACTTGTTGACGGATCATCCGAATACAGCGCGTGTCTTGCTCGAAGATGAGTTCGGGACATTTGAAATCGTCGGGATTTCAATCGGTGGGGGAACGATTGAGATTACGGAACTGAATGGGTTCCCGTTGAAATTGACAGGTGGGGGACCTGCGCTTGTCGTCTTGCATCATGACCGATTCGGTGCCATCGCTGCAGTGACTGGCGTTTTGGCAAACCATCAATTGAACATCGGGCATATGGAAGTGAGTCGTCACGAAAAAGGAATGCAAGCGTTGATGGCGATTGAGATTGATGAAACGATTCCTGCTGAAGTGATCGCAGAACTGGAACGGTTACCGCAAATCGAACGGATAGCTATTTTTGGGGAATAAGGAGAATGTGAGATGTTTAAATCAGTAGAAGAGTTAGTGACGATTGCCACAGAACGAGGCATCCCGATTTCTGAAGTCATGATCGAACAAGAGATGCACGTCAGACGCTCGAGCCGGGAGGACATCGTCGGGATGATGGACCGTAATCTCGAGGTCATGGAAGAAGCGGTTGAACGCGCCCTTCAAGGTGTCACATCGGTGACGGGATTGACGGGGAACGATGCCGTACTCATGCAAGAGTATATCCAATCAGGCAAATCACTGGCTGGAGACCTCATTTTAGATGCCGTGTCAAAAGCCATCGGGACGAACGAAGTAAATGCGGCGATGGGACGGATTTGTGCGACACCGACTGCGGGGAGTGCAGGCGTCGTACCTGGAACGTTATTCGCTGTGAAAGATCGTCTCGAGATGGACCGCGATGCGATGATTCGCTACTTGTTCACGTCAGGCGCTTTCGGTTTCGTGGTGGCGAACAACGCCTCGATCTCGGGAGCGGCAGGTGGTTGTCAGGCAGAGGTCGGTTCAGCGACCGGAATGGCTGCAGCCGCCATCGTCGAAGCAGCCGGCGGGACACCGGATCAGTCGGCGACAGCGTTCGCAATCGCCCTTAAGAACATGCTCGGTCTCGTCTGTGACCCGGTGGCAGGGCTCGTTGAAGTCCCATGTGTGAAACGAAACGCCATGGGTGGTGCCAATGCCATTGTCGCGGCGGACATGGCCCTCGCGGGAATCACATCACGCATTCCTTGTGACGAAGTCATTTCAGCGATGCATGAAGTCGGTCAAATGATGCCGACCGCATTGAAAGAGACGGCGAAAGGCGGACTGGCGAATACGCCGACGGCTCGTCGCCTCGAACGAAATATATTTGGAGCGAAAGAAGATGCAAAACAATGAACGACTGACGACTCTGAAAGGTGTCGGGCCAGAGATGGCCAAAAAACTAGAAGTGATGGGACTTGTTCGAATCGAGGACGTGCTAGAGCACGTCCCGTTTCGTTATGAGAATTATAATAGTGGGACCGTAACGACAGCCGTTCACGGTGACCTCGTCAAGTGGAGTGGGACGGTCCAGGCAGAACCGCTCGTTCGCTACTATAGTAAAGGAAAGAATCGACTTCAGTTCAGATTATTGTTAGAAGAACGTTATGCGGTCCAAGTGACGATGTTTAACCGCGCATTTTATAAAGAAAAGTTAGCAATCGGCGAGACCGTCACGGTCAAAGGGAAATGGGACATGAATCGGATGACAATCAGCGCGACCGACCTCGAGTTCGGTGCTCCGTCAGGCGGACTTCAACCAATCTATTCATTACGAGCGGGTCTAACGCAAAAGAACTTTAGTCGGATCGTCAAGTTAGCATTCGAACAAGTGGGCGAGCTTCCGGAGCGGGTGCCACCGTCCATACGGGCCAGGTATCGACTTGAGGACCGGATGGATATGCTACGCGGCATGCACTTTCCAGATACCGTGGAGACATATAAGCAGGCGAGACGAAGTTATGTTTATGAAGAATGCCTCATGTATCAATTGAAATTACAGGCGTTCCGGAAAATGGAGCGGTCAGGAAACGGTCGGGCCCTTCAACTCGATAAGCATCAATTGAACGAGTTCGTCAAACGACTCGCATTTCCGTTGACGGGAGCCCAGACACGGGTCATCCGTGAAATCGTATCCGATTTGGAGAAGCCGGAACGGATGAATCGATTGCTACAGGGGGATGTCGGGAGCGGGAAGACCGTCGTTGCCGCGATTGCCTTGTATGCGACCGTCATGGCTGGGTATCAAGGGGCGTTGATGGTGCCGACCGAGATTTTAGCAGAACAACATGCAACGTCTTTACAGGAATTGTTTGAACCGTTTGGCATCACAATCGCCCTCTTGACGAGCTCGGTGAAAGGAAAGGCGCGAGAAGCGCTTCTAACGGCAATTCAAGCAGGAGACGTCGACATCATCGTGGGGACACATGCGCTCATTCAAGGACCCGTCGAGTTTTCGAACTTACATTTGGCAATCACGGATGAACAACATCGATTCGGTGTCGAACAACGAAAGAAACTTCGCGATAAAGCGGAATTTGCGGACGTCTTATATATGACCGCGACCCCGATTCCGAGGACACTTGCCATCAGCGCTTTCGGAGAGATGGACGTCTCAACAATCGATGAGATGCCAAAAGGGCGAAAACCGATTGAAACGTACTGGGCGAAACAAGACCAAATCGACCGTGTCCATTCGATGGTCGACCGTGAGCTGTCGCTCGGTCGTCAAGCATATGTGATCGCACCACTCATCGAGGAGTCGGATACGCTCGAGGTCGAAAGTGCGACAGCATTATATGAACTGTTGAAAGAGCGGTTTCCGAACTATTCGGTAGGGCTGATGCACGGAAAGCTGTCGAGCGCAGAAAAGGACGACGTGATGAAATCATTTGCTGACAACGCGACGCAAATTCTCGTCTCGACAACGGTCGTCGAAGTCGGGGTGAACGTTCCGAACGCTTCACTCATTATCATCCATGACGCCGAGCGTTTCGGTCTCGCGCAATTGCATCAGCTACGTGGCCGCGTCGGCCGTGGTGCCCATCAATCGTTCTGTATCCTCGTCGGGGACCCGAAGTCAGATGTCGGGAAAGTTCGGCTGAAAACGATGACGGAAACGAACGATGGGTTCGTATTGGCGGAGAAAGATTTAGAGTTACGTGGTGCCGGTGATTTCTTTGGTACCGCGCAAAGCGGTCTTCCGAGCTTCCGGGTCGCAGATCCCGTTCTCGATTTGAAAGTGATGGAAGTGGCCATGCAAGATGCCGTGAAACTTCTCGGGAGCGACGCCTTTTGGCATGACGCCCAATATGAAGGATTACGTGGCTATTTGAAACAACTCGACCTTCTCGTTGGGGAAAGGTTAGAATAATACTTGAAAATGACGACTAAAGAATATATACTGCTATTAGTACCAGGTATTAAGTTCTTTAGCGATTAGTTTAGGAGGGAACTGAATGCGGGTACCTAAGAAAGAGCGGCAACGCTTGTTACAAGAAACGATTGAGCGCAACCCGTTCATCAAAGACGAAGAACTATCAAAACAGTTTTCCGTCAGCATCCAGACGATTCGACTCGACCGGATGGAATTAAAAATTCCAGAAGTGAGGGAACGAATCAAACATGTGGCTTCCGAGCACCTCGATGAAGTCAAATCGCTTTCAATGAGCGAGGTCATCGGTGATATGATTGACTTGAAACTCGATGACTCTGCGATTTCTGTCCTCGATATAGAAAAAGAACACGTCTTTAGCCGCAATGAGATTGCACGTGGGCACGTCCTGTTCGCGCAAGCCAACTCGTTAGCGGTGGCGCTCATCAATGATGAATTGGCGTTGACCACTAAAGCGGAAATCCGATTTAGTCGCCAGGTTCATCTTGGAGAGCGAGTCGTTGCCAAGGCTCGTGTGATGAAGCTAAGAGGGGACGGGAGAACAGACGTCACGGTCGAAAGTTATGTCGGTGAGGAGCGCGTTTTTGAAGGCGACTTCACGATTTACCGACGTGGTGAGGAGGAACAAGCATGAAATTAGCAATTGATGCAATGGGTGGCGATCACGCACCGAAAGCAGTCGTAGAAGGTGTGAAACGGTTCGTTGAACAATATCCGAATGAACCGATGGAACTCTTTCTAGTCGGTGACGAGGTGAAAATTGCCTCTTACGGACTTGACGATCCTCGTGTGACGGTCGTTCCAGCAAGTGAAATCATTACAGGTGAGGATGAGCCTGTTCGTGCGGTCCGCCGCAAAAAAGACAGCTCGCTCGTCGTAGCGGCAAACCTTGTCAAAGAAGGAAAAGCGGATGCTCTCGTGTCTGCCGGGAACACCGGCGCCTTGATGGCAGCGTCTCTCTTCGTCATCGGACGAATCCCAGGAATCGAGCGTCCGGCACTATCTCCGACGTTCCCTACATATACAGGTAGTGGTGTCGTCGTGCTGGATGTCGGAGCGAATCCGGATGCGAAAGCCGAACATCTTGTGGATTATGCGATCATGGGTTCACTATATGCAGAACATGTCCGTGGCATCAATTCACCGCGTGTCGCCCTTCTCAATATCGGGACGGAAGCCGGAAAAGGAAATGCGCTCACGAAAGAAGCGTTCCCCCTCCTTGAACAGGCCCCTGTCCACTTTGTTGGGAATGTCGAAGCGCGGGAAGCGATGTCAGGGGACGTGGACGTCATCGTGACGGAAGGATTTGCCGGAAACATCTTGTTAAAAGGTGTAGAAGGGTCCTCAGCGATGCTCATGAAGATGATGAAAGAACAATTCACGAGCAACCTTGTATCAAAACTTGCCGCTCTCATCTTAAAGCCGAAATTAAGACGATTGAAAGAAACGCTTGATTATCGTGAACATGGGGGAGCCGGATTATTCGGGATCAATGCGCCTGTCATCAAGGCACACGGATCGAGCGACGCACTTGCGATTGCGAGTGCGTTGAAACAGGCGAAGATCATGGTAGACCACGACGTCGTCGATAAAATCAAGCGTGCCAAAGCGATAGACTAAGCGAAAGCAGGTGAGGACATGGGGAAAGTAGCATGGGTGTTCCCGGGACAAGGCTCTCAAGCCGTTGGAATGGGACAAACCTTTTTAGACCAACCTGAAGCCCTTCAGGCGATCGGGCGTCGACTCGGATTTGACCTTCTTGAAGTCATGTCTGCCGGGTCGAAAGAAGACCTACAAGAAACAGAAGTCGCACAACCAGCAATCGTGGCACATGCCTCGTTGCTTGCACAAGCCTATGCGGCAAACGGTGCGACACCGGATGTCGTCATCGGACATAGCGTAGGAGAGTATGCGGCGCTCGTCTCAGCGGGGGTCATCGATTTAGAAGAGGCGACCGTGCTCGTTCGAGAACGTGGTAATTTGATGTCTTCTGTAAAAGACGGGACGATGGCGGCAGTCGTCGGAATGACCGATTTACAAGAAGCGCTTCATATCACTGAAAAAATTAGTGCGAGTGGGGACTTGGTTCAAATCGCTAACTTGAATTGCCCTGGTCAGTTTGTCATTTCCGGGCAAATCGATGCGGTCGAACAGGCGAGTGTAGAACTGAAGGCAGCCGGCGCGAAACGGGTATTGCCGTTAAACGTCTCCGGTGCGTTCCACAGTTCATATATGATGCCGGTGGCGACACGTTTCCAAGATGTCCTCGCCTCATCACCGTTCCAAGAAGCGTCTGTCGATTTCATCTCGAACGTGGATGCGGCTGTGCATCGTGATCCGGAACATCTGAAAGCGTTGTTGACGAAACAACTGTATTCGTCGGTTCGTTTTGAAGAATGTGTTCGAAAAGCGATTGCAGACGGGGTGGACACGTTCATCGAATTCGGTCCATCGTCACCACTTTCAGGGTTGATTAAACGAATCGATTCGAATGTATCGATTCAAAAGGCGACCACGTTGGAAGAAGTCGCCTCGTTAGGAGGAGAAGTTCGTGCATGATCAAGTAGCGATCGTGACTGGCGCGTCCCGTGGAATCGGTGCGGCCATCGCGAAACGTTTAGGGGAAGACGGCTTCCGAGTCGTCGTGAATTACTCGGGTAGTGAAGAAAAAGCAAACGCTGTCGTGGCGGCCATCATTGAAGCAGGTGGCGATGCTACGGCCGTGAAGGCAGACGTCTCAAACGCTGACGACGTTAAAGCGCTCGTCAAGACGACGGTCGATACGTACGGACGCGTCGATTGTCTTGTGAACAATGCAGGCATCACACGTGATGGGTTACTCATGCGGATGAAAGAAGCGGACTTCAATGACGTCTTATCGACGAACTTGAAAGGTGCGTTCCTCACATCGCAAGCGGTCACACGTTCGTTGCTCAAATCAAAATCGGGGCGAATCATCAATATCGCCTCAGTCGTCGGGATCACTGGGAATGCCGGACAAGCAAACTATGCGGCTGCGAAAGCAGGGTTAATCGGGTTGACGAAATCAGTGGCACGCGAACTCGCAAGTCGTCATGTGACGGTCAATGCCGTTTGCCCAGGTTTCATTCAAACCGATATGACTGATGCCTTGACAGATGAACAGCGGAACGCTACACTCGAGCAAATTCCGTTCAATCGCTTCGGTCAGGTCGAAGATGTGGCGAACCTCGTCTCATTCTTAGCATCTGAACAGGCCGCTTACGTGACAGGTCAGACGATTGCCGTCGATGGCGGCATGACGATGGCGTAAAAGAGAACTTTACCAATAGACAGACATTTAATATACTTACCTTTGGAGGGATTTTATCATGACAAAAGAACAAATTTTAGTAGACGTACAAGAAGCAGTAGCAGAGAAGCTCGGGAAAGACATTTCTGAGATCACTGCAGAGAAATCGTTCAAGGACGACCTTGGCGCTGACTCGCTTGAAGTAATGGAAATGGTGATGGACCTCGAAGACAAATTCGACATCACGATTGAAGACGAAGACGCTGAGAAGCTCGCGACTGTTGGCGACGTAGTAGCGTATATCGAAACAAAAGTGTAATCAAGCCATCCCACCGCTCGGTTCCGAGCGGTGGGCTTGTGCTTATTCATGGAGGGAACTATGACAAAAGACAAACGACGGTTTGACCGTCAAGGGTCGGCGCAACGGCGCCGGCGTCAGGAAATGGAACGGGCACGCATCTTAGAATTATTCAAGTCATTAGAAGAGCGTTTAGACGTTCAGTTTTCGAATCACGACTTGCTCATGCAGGCGTTCACACACTCTTCTTATGTGAATGAACAACGTGGATTACGAAAAGACAATGAACGCTTAGAGTTTTTAGGGGATGCCGTGTTAGAGTTGACCGTATCCCGCTTTCTATATGAGACTTATCCGGAGCGCTCCGAGGGGGAATTAACGAAATTACGGGCGGCGATCGTTTGCGAGCCGTCACTCGTGAATTTTGCGGAGGCCTATGCTTTCTCTGACTTCATCTTACTTGGAAAAGGTGAAGAGTTGACCGGTGGACGAAAACGTCCGGCACTACTTGCCGATGTCTTCGAATCCTATATCGGTGCTCTTTATTTAGACCAAGGGATTGAGGCAGTCGAACGATTCCTCGCCGAAGCGGTTTTTCCGAAAGTCTTAGCGGGTGTATTTGAAGAACAGACCGATTTCAAGAGCCAGTTGCAGGAAAGTGTGCAACGGGAAGGCTTAGGTCCGGTCACGTATGAAATCATCGAGGAGCGAGGACCGGCGCACAGCCGTGAATTCGTTGCCCATGCACGGCTCAGCGACGACATCGTCGGGGAGGGAGTTGGGCGCTCTAAAAAAGAAGCCGAGCAGTTGGCTGCTAAAGAAGCGCTCATCGCGTTCAATCGACGTTACGCAGATCTATAAACAAAAAAGGAGTGGACCATTCACAATGGTTCCACTCCTTTTTCATGTCAATTGACCGAGTTCTTCGACAATCCCGTCGACTTCCGATAAAGAGAGGGAAGAACGTGTCATTACGTACTCGTAAATCTCTTTCACCGCTGATGGGTCAGCCGCATTATATTCTTCCGCCTTGATCGCACCGCGGTTAATAATGTTCATTTTGTCTAAAATCGCTTCAATCATCTGTTCATTCGTCATCTGTATTCCCCTTTCTACAGTTCTTTTAAGAATAGCATGATTCTGTCATTTTGACGAACTGTTAACTGTGGTAAAATATACAGATGAATGCTTACTGCGGATAGGATGGTCACGATGCACTTAAAACGAATCGAACTCGCTGGCTTTAAATCATTTGCCAAGCGAATTGAATTAGATTTCCGTCCCGGCGTCACGGCTGTAGTAGGGCCGAACGGAAGCGGGAAATCCAATATATCGGACGCTGTTCGCTGGGTACTTGGAGAACAGTCGGCCAAATCACTTCGCGGTGCCAAGATGGAAGACGTCATCTTTGCCGGAAGTGAAGGTGAGAATCACCGAAACGTCGCGGAGGTCACGCTCGTCCTCGATAATCGCGACGAACAGTTACGTCTCCCTTATGAAGAAGTGAGTGTGACCCGTCGCGTGACCCGAAGTGGGGACAGCGACTATTTTATGAATAAAAAACCTTGTCGTCTAAAAGACGTCATTGACCTCTTTTTAGACACAGGTCTTTCCCGTGATGCGTTCGCAATCATCGGGCAAGGTCGAGTCGAACAAGTCATTTCCGGGAAGCCGGAAGACCGCCGTGCCGTCATCGAAGAGGCGGCGGGTGTCCTCAAGTATCGCCAGCGTAAAAAACAGGCTGAGCGTAAATTGCAAGACACCGAATTGAACTTGTCACGTGTCGACGACATTTTATTTGAATTGGCTGACCGGGTGGAACCACTTCGTGAGCAGGCGGCGCTCGCTCGGGAATATACAGTGGCAAAAGCCCGTCATGATGAGCTCGAAACGGGAATCATGGGTGCCGAAATTCAGTTGCTCCAACAAGAAATTGAACAAGTGACGGTACGTCATACAGAATCGATCAAGCAATTATCGGATTGCGATCGTTCGGTACAACACCTCACGGAGGAGCGTACTCAACTCGAGGCTACGCTATCGACCCTTCGTGAAGAGTTATCCGAGATGAACCAGAAAGAGCGCGAACAGTCGACGTATGTCGAGCGCTTGACGGGTGACATCAAGCTCGCGAAAGCACAAGAAGAGCATGGAGCCGAGATGAAAGAGCGTCTCGTCCGTCAACGTGAAGAAGTGAGCGCCGAGATGGCAGAGCTAGAGACTCGACTGACGGTCGTTCGTGACGAGTTGTCTAAAAAAGTAGATACGTTGCGACAAACGACCGAGGCGAGAGACGCGCTTCAACAACAATTGACTGCTGCCTCTCGTGATTTCAATGCCGAGATCGAAGCGTTACAAAGTGAGGCGTTCGAACTCGCAACAACGCGAGCGACAATCAGTAACCAACAAAAGCGGGAGCAACGGGATATCGATGTCGCCATCGAGTCGAAAGAACGTCTCCTTCGTGAGAACAAACATCGTCTTGATGATCGGTCTTCACAAGAAGCAACACTCGAAGCGACACGGGAACGATATGAAGAAGTGCAAGGTCGTTTCGAACTACTGAATAAAAAAGAAACGGAACTTCGCGACCAAGAGACGGCGATCCGTGAGAAGTTGACGCGGGCAGAAACGTCTTACTATGACCTCGAACGTCGTCGTCAAAAGACGGAAGATCGGATTGAGATGCTCGAACGGATGAAACAATCGTATGAAGGATATTTCCATGCGGTCAAGTTTGTATTGAAAGACCGGTCTTCAGGTGTGCTTGGTGCTGTCGCTGAACTGATTCGCGTTCGTCCTTCCTATGAAGCCGCAATCGAGACGGCTCTCGGTCAGACGCAACAACATGTCGTCGTCAAAGACGAGACAGTCGGACGTCATGAAATCGATCGATTGCGCAAAGCGAACGCAGGTCGCGCGACGTTCTTACCGATGACGACGATCAAACCAAGGTTCGTACCGACTGAGGTGTTACATCGCCTCGAATCGACGACTGGATTTGTCGGGGTGGCATCTGATTTAGTCGAGACCGACGAGTCGTTCGAAACGTTGAAAAAATCACTTCTCGGTTCGGTGCTCGTCGCCGAGACGTTAGAAGTCGCGAACCGGATTGCGCAAATGACCGGATATCGTTTCCGCGTCGTCACGCTCGAAGGAGACATCGTCAACGTCGGTGGTTCGATGACCGGTGGTAGTCGTAAGCAAGGGGTGGCCCTGTTCACACAATCGCGTGAGTTAGACGACTTGAAACAAGGATTGACGCAAGGGCTTGCGATGCTTCATGAGCAAAAACAACGTCTTCAAGAATACACGGAAGCGTTGAAGACAATCACTGAAGCATTATCAACGCTACGAGACGAAAAACGTACCGTCGAAGGATCGCTTCGAGAGGTCGAAGCTGCTTACCGTACCGCCGAACGCGCCTCGCTTGATGCCAAGTCACAACTTGAACTGTTCGATCATGAGATGCTGCGTTACGAGAAAACGATTGAGACGTCGACAGCCGAGCTCGAACGTCTGACGAAAACGTTGGCAGATACGGATAAAGAGCAAGCGGACATTCGCGTTCGTCTAGAGTCGCTTCGTGCCGAACAGGCGAAAAGTGCCGAAAGTACGGGGCAACTCGAAGCGATGCTTCGTCAAAACGAGCTCGACCTACAACGCCATACGCTCGAAGAAGAACGGGTTCGCTATGAAGTGGAGCGCTTGACGACTGAACGGAAACGTCTACAGGACCGGACCGATCAGATGAATCGTGAACTTACGCGACTTGACAGTGGGGAAGTCGTCTCATCTGCCGAATTAGAAGAGACGCTCGCTACGGCCAAGCTTGAATTCACCAACATTCAAGAGCGACTTCAAGACATGACGGCAACGCTCAAGTCAAATGAAGAGGCGTACCGCATCATGCGTCAACGTGTCGATCAAGCGACGGAAGCGCGGCGTCAAGCTGAAGCAGTCGTTCGAAAACTAGAGACGGCGAAACAAGAGTTCGAATTAAAACGACAGTGGAAGCTCGATGCGTTAGAGGAACACGGGCTCGTTGCAGAACTCTTACCGGCGCTTGAGATTCCTCTTGAGGAGGCGAAAGAAGAGTTCAAATTGCTCGTTCGTCAAATTGAAGAGATTGGACCGGTTAACTTGAATGCGATTGAGGAATTCGATAGCGTTCATGAGCGCTTTACGTTCTTGTCTGAACAGCGGGATGACTTGGTCAGTGCGAAAGAAGATTTGTATGAGATCATCGCCGAGATGGACCGTGAAGTGACACGTCTTTTCAAAGAGACGTATACGAACGTGCGGGCACACTTCAAACAGACGTTCACCGAGTTGTTCGGTGGAGGCGAAGCCGATTTGAAATTGGTTGATGAGTCCGACTTGTTGAATACAGGGATTGAAATCGTCGCCAAACCGCCTGGTAAAAAGCTACAGACGCTCAGTCTGTTGTCTGGAGGAGAGCGTGCACTCACGGCAATCGCCTTACTGTTTGCGATTTTGAAAACGCGTCCGGTACCATTCTGTGTCCTCGATGAAGTCGAAGCGGCGCTTGATGAGGCGAACGTACATCGGTTCGGGGAATATATTCGCACGCTCTCAATCGACACGCAATTTGTCATCATCACGCACCGAAAAGGTACAATGGAAGCGGCAGATACGCTTTATGGCGTCACGATGCAACAGAACGGAGTGTCCGAAGTGTTATCGGTCGAACTGTCTGAAGCAAAACGTGTCGTAGAAATGGATGAAGAGATGGAGGAATCACGTTGAGTTTTTTCAAGAAATTAAAAGAAAAATTAACGACATCTACCCAAGAGGTGTCACAAAAGTTTACAGACGGATTGACGAAGACGCGTGACGGATTTGCGAGTGCCGTCAACGACCTCGTTTACCGTTTTCGCGAGGTGGATGAGGACTTCTTCGATGAACTCGAAGATCTGCTCATTCAAGCGGATGTCGGCGTCACGACGACGATGGACCTTGTCGAAGACTTGAAAGAAGAAGTCAAACGACGCAACTTGAAGGACCCGGTCGCTGTTCGGGATGCTCTCGTTGAAGTGGTGGCGAAACGCCTTCAGGAAGACGAATCTGACCGTGAACTGAACATGCAAGACGGACTCACGGTCATCTTGTTTGTCGGTGTGAACGGTGTCGGAAAGACGACGACAATCGGAAAACTGGCGCATCAATTGAAGTCGGAAGGTCGTAACGTCATGCTCGCGGCAGGAGATACGTTCCGTGCAGGAGCGATCGAGCAACTTCAAGTATGGGGCGAACGCGTCGGAGTACCGGTCATTCGTCAAACGGAAGGGTCGGACCCGGCCGCAGTCGTATACGATGCAGTTCAATCTGCGAAGTCACGTAACATGGACGTGCTCATCTGCGACACGGCGGGACGTCTTCAAAATAAAGTGAACTTAATGAAAGAACTTGAAAAAGTGAAACGGGTCATCGAACGAGAAGTCCCGAACGGACCACATGAGGTGTTACTCGCATTAGATGCAACGACCGGACAAAACGCTATGATTCAAGCGAAAGCGTTCAAAGAAGCGACGAACGTGAGCGGGATCGTCTTGACGAAACTCGACGGTACAGCAAAAGGTGGGATTGTTCTCGCGATTCGAAATGAACTCGATATTCCGGTCAAATATGTCGGTCTCGGGGAGAAGATGGACGATTTGCAAGAGTTTGACCCAGAGCAGTTTGTCCTTGGATTGTTCGGAGACGTTTTCGAGGACAAATCAGAAGAGGATTCAACTGAAAATGAGGACACAAACAAAGACCTCGCCTAAGTTTTACTGTTAAGAAAAAAACTTGACAAGTACTAGGCACGGCTGTACTATTGGTAGTTGTAAAGGGATTTCACTTAACATGTGGAGGTGAAAGGTTTGACGCTCGAAAAAACGAATCGCATGAACTATCTCATCGATTTCTATCAAGCGCTCCTCACACCGAAACAGCGCAACTATATGTCTCTTTATTACCTAGATGACTACTCGCTCGGAGAGATAGCGGAAGAGTTTGAAGTCAGCCGTCAAGCGGTCTACGATAACATAAAGCGTACAGAAACGATGCTTGAACAGTACGAGGAAAAGCTCGCTCTATTCGAAAAATTCGAACAGCGTCAGCAACTTCTTCAGACCCTCAAACGTCAAGTCGAGCTCACGGATGACGTGCAGGCTACGATTTCTGCGCTTGAGAATTTAGAGTAGGGGGCTGGAGCATGGCATTTGAAGGATTATCAGAACGGTTGCAATCGACGCTTTCAAAGATGCGCGGTAAAGGGAAAATCTCTGAGGCTGATGTCAAAGAGATGATGCGTGAGGTTCGCCTCGCCTTACTAGAAGCCGACGTCAACTTTAAAGTGGTCAAGCAATTCGTCAATGACGTGAAAGAACGTGCGGTTGGTCAGGATGTCATGAAATCATTGACGCCAGGTCAACAAGTCGTCAAAATCGTTCACGAAGAGTTGACGAATTTGATGGGAAGCGATGTCGTCCCGATCTCATTCAGTCAGAAACCACCGACAGTCGTCATGATGGTCGGTCTGCAAGGGGCAGGTAAGACGACAACGACCGGGAAGCTAGCGAACTTGATTCGCAAAAAGCATAACCGCAGTCCACTTCTCGTCGCGGCGGATATTTATCGTCCGGCGGCAATCAAGCAGCTCGAGACACTCGGGAAACAACTCGATTTACCGGTCTTCTCACTTGGCGATCAAGTGAAGCCGGAAGAGATTGTGACGAAAGCACTCGAGTACGCAAAAACAAATCATCACGATTTCGTGTTGATCGATACGGCGGGTCGCCTTCATATCGACGAGACGCTCATGGGCGAGCTCGAAAATGTGAAGACGATTGCCAAACCAAATGAAATCTTCCTTGTCGTCGACTCGATGACAGGTCAAGATGCGGTCAATGTGGCCGACAGTTTCAATGAGAAACTCGGAATCACCGGGGTCGTGCTCACAAAGCTCGACGGAGATACACGAGGCGGGGCAGCCCTTTCGATCAAGGCAGTCACGGGAGCGCCGATTAAATTCGTCGGTCTCGGAGAAAAGTTGGATGCCCTCGAACCATTCCATCCAGAACGCATGGCGTCACGGATCCTTGGAATGGGGGACGTGCTCTCGCTCATTGAAAAAGCCGAGACACAGATGGACCAAGACGCAGCAAGAGAGCTAGAAAGCAAAATTCGTGACGCGTCATTCACGTTCGATGATTTCATTGAACAGTTGGGTCAAGTGAAAAACATGGGCCCGATTGATGAATTACTTTCGATGTTACCTGGTGCAGGTAAGATGAAAGGGTTGAAAAACGTCCAAATCGACGAAAAACAACTCGATCACGTCGAAGCGATCATTCGCTCGATGACAAAACATGAGCGCGCCAACCCGGAAGTGCTCAATGCGAGTCGTCGGAAGCGGATCGCAAAAGGGAGCGGTCGCTCGATTCAAGAAGTGAACCGTCTCATCAAACAGTTCGATGACATGAAGAAGCTGATGAAGCAAATGTCAGGACAAATGAAAGGGAAGAAAAAGGGCTTAGGTCTTCCGTTCTTCTAACAAAAACTTTTGTCAGTCGGACAAAAAAGCTGTATACTATAAAAGTTGTCAATTCTTAAACACATGATGGAGGTATATTACCATGGCAGTTAAAATTCGTCTTAAGCGCATGGGCGCAAAAAAATCACCTTTCTACCGTATCGTTGTAGCAGACTCACGTTCACCACGTGACGGTCGCTTCATCGAGCAAGTTGGTCACTACAACCCGGTTGCAAAACCAGAAGCTGAAGTTCGCATCAACGAAGAACTCGCTCTCAAATGGTTGGCAGACGGCGCGAAGCCATCTGACACAGTACGTAACTTGTTCTCTAAAGCAGGGATCATGGAGAAATTCCACAACGCGAAAAACGCGAAGTAATGATGTGGCCGACCTTTTCTGAGGTCGGCCTATTTTGTTGAGGAGGGAACGCGAATGGATTGGTTATACGTTGGGAAAATCGCCAATACACACGGCCTTAAAGGGGAAGTGAAAATTTTGGCGGCGACAGATTTTCCGGAAGAACGCTTTAAAAAAGGAAACACGTTGTTCCTTGACGTGGACGGAACGAAACAAGAGATGACGATCACGACGTATCGTCCGCATAAGCAGTTCCATCTCGTCACGTTCAAAGGGTTTGAGAATATCAACCTCATCGAGAAATATAAAGGGTTGAAGTTGTATGTCCATGCCGAACACGTGCATGATCTCTCGGAGAACGAATATTACTATCATGAGATTATCGGTTGTGAGGCAATCGTCGATGGTGAGTCGATCGGTGTGATCGATGATATCTTTGAGACGGGTGCGAACGACGTATGGGTCATCAAACGCCCAGGTAAATCGGATGCCCTCATCCCTTATATCGAATCGGTCGTCAAAGAAATCGACGTCGAAGCAAAACGTGTCGTCATCACACCGATTCCTGGAATGATTGACGATGAAGATTGATGTGTTGACGTTATTCCCGGACATGTTCAAGACGCTCGACCATTCCATCGTCGGCCGCGCGAAAACGCTCGGACAAGTGGAGATGTCGTTCATCAATTTTCGGGATTTTTCAACGAACAAGCATCATAAAGTCGATGACTATCCGTACGGGGGAGGGGCGGGCATGTTGCTCACCCCACAACCAATCTTCGATGCGTTTGACTCGATCGAGGCGAAGTCACCACGTGTCATCCTGACGACGCCGACCGGAAAGCCGTTCAATCAGCAGATGGCGGAAGAATGGGCCCGGGAAGAACATCTGATCTTTTTGTGCGGACATTATGAAGGATTCGACCAGCGCATCCACGATGAACTGGCGACGGACGAAGTGTCGATCGGCGACTTTGTCTTGACGGGTGGCGAGCTCGCGACGATGGTGATGATCGATGCGACGGTGAGACTGCTCCCGGACGTCCTCGGCGATCAGGCGAGCCATGAGGACGATTCGTTCTCAACCGGTCTACTGGAATATCCGCACTATACACGACCTGCCGATTTTCGTGGGTTGAAAGTACCGGATGTCCTCCTCTCTGGCAATCACGCCCGGATCGAGACGTGGCGACGCGAACAATCACTCGAGCGAACGTATCGACGTCGACCGGATTTACTCGAACAACTCGAGCTGACAGAAGACGATAAAAAGTTTCTCCAATCGTTGCGCGATTGAGAAATATATGCTATGTTTGAGCATGTGGGTTAAACCCATCGATTACCGATGTTCCGCTATTGGATGCTTGGGCATATGAAGATATGAACATTGAAGAAAAAGGAGATATGATTCATGAACACACAAAAACTGTTCCGTGAAATCACAGAAGAACAATTCAAATCGGACGTACCTGCTTTCCGTCCTGGTGACACAGTACGTGTCCACGTTAAAGTTGTAGAGGGAACGCGTGAGCGTATCCAGATCTTCGAAGGTGTTGTAATCAAGCGTAAAGGTGGCGGCATCAGCGAAACATTCACAGTCCGTAAGATTTCTTACGGCGTAGGTGTTGAGCGTGCATTCCCGCTTCACTCACCACGCGTTGCACAAATCGAAGTCGTACGCTACGGTAAAGTTCGCCGTGCGAAACTTTACTACCTCCGTAACCTTCGCGGTAAAGCAGCACGTATTAAAGAAATCCGTCGTTAAGATGGGAATTAAGCTTGTCGCTTGCGACAAGCTTCTTTTTTTCTAGTACAATAAGTTCAAATGGATAGAGGAGTGAGTGAAGTTGAAAGAAGTGTTTAGTTGGCTCAAGGCCATCGTTGTCGCTCTTGTCATCGCGTTCGTCATCCGGACGTTCATCTTCGTTCCTGTCATCGTTGAAGGGGAGTCGATGATGCCGACACTCCACAATGCGGATCGAATGATCGTCAGTAAAATTTCGAACTATGTTGGTGAGCTAGACCGAGGTGATATCGTCGTATTCCATGCGACAGAATCAAAAGATTATATTAAACGTGTCATCGCCATTCCAGGCGACACGCTCGAATATCGAGATGACGTGCTCTATATTAACGGTGAAGCGGTAGAAGAACCGTATTTAGACGAGTTCCGCGCACAGATGAACGGGTTCCCGCTGACGGAGAATTTCACGCTTGAACAAGTGACAGGCGAGTCAGTCGTCCCTGAAGACTCATACTTCGTCATGGGAGACAACCGTCAAAACTCGAAGGACAGTCGTGAAATCGGATTTGTGTCGAAAGAGGAGATTGTCGGTAAGACGAACTTCATCTTCTGGCCGCTCGACGATGTTGGCACGGTAGAAGATTAAGGTGGTGCTTTTTTGGCAATTCAATGGTTTCCTGGCCACATGGCCAAAGCAAGAAGACAAGTAACTGAAAAATTAAAATTGATCGATGTCGTCATCGAGCTCGTGGATGCACGCGTGCCACAATCGAGCCGTAACCCGATGGTCGATGAGATCACGGCAGGCAAGCCGCGACTCATCGTCCTCAACAAAGCGGACATGGCCGACCCTGTCGTGACGGACGCGTGGTTACGTGCTCTGAAGCGAGAAGAGGTCGAAGTCGTCGCAGTTGATGCGAAGCATAGTAAAGGCTTGAAACAGCTCATCACAGGCGCTCAAAAGTTGATGCAAGAAAAACATGATCGCATGCGTGAAAAGGGACGTAACCCTGGCCCGATTCGTGCGCTCATCATCGGAATCCCGAACGTCGGGAAGTCGACGCTCATCAACCGTCTCGCAGGTCGTAACATCGCCATCACGGGCGATCGACCGGGTGTGACGAAGCGTCAACAGTGGATCAAGATGAAAGGTGGGGAGATGGAGCTCTTAGACACGCCAGGTATTCTCTGGCCGAAGTTTGAGGACCAACTCGTCGGCTATCGTCTCGCCGCGACCGGCGCCATCAAAGACGAGATTCTCAATTTAGATGATATCGCCTTGTATACGGTTCGTGAGTTGCATGCTCGTTATCCGGAACAATTAAAGGAACGCTTCAAACTCGAAACGTTACCGGAGGACGGCGTGGAACTCCTTGAGATGATTGGGAAAAAACGTGGTCTCATCAGTGGCGGTTACGTCGATTTTGAGAAGGCGAGCGAACTACTTTTGAATGAACTACGGCATGAAAAAATCGGACGGATCTCGCTTGAGACACCGGCTGACCATGAAATGGCGTAAAGTCCTGTGTAAACAGGGCTTTTTTGAATAGGAGGAAGAACGTGACGATTCAACAGATTAAACAACAACTAGCGGACATCCGATATGAAGAATGGGTACAAATCTTCCCGGCCTTGTCACAAGACCCCCGAGCAGGCGTGCAAACGTTGCTTCGGCAAAAAGAGCGCCAATTCGAGCGAGAACAAGCATTACAAGAGGATTTCAAGCGTCGAATGTCATATGAACGTGAATGGAAGTCACAAGGATTCACTCGAATTGTAGGAGTCGATGAGGTCGGACGTGGACCGCTCGCAGGACCGGTCGTGGCGGCTGCTGTCTTACTACCGGAAGGGTTTTATATCGCGGGGTTGGACGATTCGAAGAAAATGTCGAAAACGGCGAGAGACACGTCATACGATTACATCATGGAAGTCGCGGAAGTTGGTGTCGGAATCGTCGATCCTGCGGTAATCGATGAGGTCAACATCTATGAGGCGACGAAGCTTGCGATGATGGAGGCGATTCGTCAAGTCGGGGAGGTCGACGCTTTATTGATTGACGCCATGAAACTGGACCTCGACATACCTCAGCAGTCCTTGATTAAAGGGGACACGCTCAGCGTCTCAATCGCTGCGGCGAGTGTTGTCGCTAAGGTCGTCCGGGACCGGATGATGGAAGAATACGACCGGACGTATCCCGGTTACGGGTTTGCCAATAACGCCGGGTATGGGACAGAGGCTCATTTAGAAGGATTGAGACGTTACGGGGTGACACCGATCCATCGTCGTACATTCGCCCCGATCAAGCATATGTGAAAGGAGTGATGGCGTTGCGCATCGATCATCAAGGAGTTTTACCATTCAAAGTGACCGAACAGACGTCGCGACCGCTTTTGCTCGGGAATACAATTGTCGGGAAGGTGCTACAACTTCTGCCCGGCAATGAGGCAGTCATGCAGTTGCCGCAAGGAATCTTTCGGGTCGGTGTCAATGCGAACGTGAAAGAGAACGTGACGTATAAGATGGTCGTCACGGACGTCGAGCCGAAGCTCGTCTTGAAAGTCGTCCCACAAGCGACAGAAGCGCTCGTGGCTTCCAAATCACCTCTCCAGACATTAGGAGAACAACTTGCCCGTTTCATTCGCGAACCGATTCCGACACCAGAATCGGTCAAGACAGCCGGGAAAACGATGCTAGAGAGCGGAGCGGGGTCTGATGTAAAGGCGCTCGTCGGCGAGCTGTTCAAGGCGAAAGGCGAGCCGAAGTTCGAGCAGTTCGTGCGAACCCAGGAAGCGTTCAATGCGACCCAGAGCCCCCCGTTCGTCGCTCAAGCATTTCACATACCGCATTTAGGTCCGTTTGAACACGTTCAACTTCGTTTAGAAGCACCAAAACGAGAGGCGATTGATTCTGATCATGCTCGAATCGTCTTGTTTCTTGAAACGCCGCGATTCGGCGAAACAGGAATCGATGTGTTGATTCAAAAACGGTATGTATCCGTTCGGGTATTTAATGAGACTCACGATTTAAGTCCATACGTTCGTACATACGAACCGCTTCTAAAAGAAGGGTTGAAACGTGTCGATTTCGATTTGTCTTCTTTTTCATACGAAGCAAAGCGTGAGCGTGTGCCAGAGACATTTGCGCCTCTCGGAAAGGTGGATCTCCAAATATGAACGATCCAAAGAAAGCAATCGCTCTGTCATATGAGCAATCAATGGATGCCCCGCACGTCGTGGCAAAAGGGACGGGGATTGTCGCTGAGCGGATGCTTGAGATTGCTCAAGCGAACGGAATTCCTGTTCATGAGGACCCGGCACTCCTCTCCTTACTCTCAGCATTAAACATCGAAGAGCAGATTCCGGAGGACGTTTATCAAGTCATTGCCGAACTTTTTGTCTTTCTTTATCAGATGGAACAAGATAAAATTTGATTTGTCTAGGGTTATATGTGAAAAAAAGATGAAAACTTAAAGCAAGAACGATAGACAGCGCTTTCAGTTTTTCGTTACAATAGACGTGCCGATATTAAAGGGGACTAAGGGGGAAAACATATGAATATCCATGAGTATCAGGCGAAAGAATTGCTAAGAGAGTTTGGGGTAGCCGTTCCGACGGGTTATCCAGCCTTTACTGTTGAAGAAGCTGTAGCAGCAGCTGCTAAGCTTGACGGTGAGTTGAAAGTTGTAAAAGCTCAAATCCACGCAGGTGGACGCGGTAAAGCAGGTGGCGTCAAACTTGCGAAGACAGATGAAGAAGTGAAGCAATACGCGACAGAGATTCTCGGAAAAACGCTCGTGACACACCAAACAGGTCCGGAAGGAAAAGTTGTCCAGCGTCTCTATATCGAAGAAGGTTCTGCGATTGACCAAGAATTTTACTTAGGACTCGTGCTTGACCGTTCGATCGGCCGAATTGTCATCATGGGTTCATCAGAAGGTGGTATGGACATCGAGGAAGTCGCTGAACATACACCTGAGAAGATTCATAAAGAGATTGTCGATCCGGTTGTGGGCTTGCGTCCATTCCAAGCACGTCGTCTCGCATTCAAAATGGAAGTCCCGACGAAACTTGTGAACAAGTTCAGTGACATGGTCATGAAGTTGTACAAAGTATATGTCGAGACAGATTGCACAATCGCGGAAATCAACCCGCTCGTCACGACGAAAGACGGAAACGTCATCGCGCTCGATGCGAAGTTGAACTTCGATAGCAACGCACTTTATCGTCACTCAGATATCCTTTCGCTTCGTGATACGACGGAAGAAGATCCACGTGAAGTCGAGGCATCAAAACATGACCTCAGCTATATCGCACTTGATGGAAACATCGGTTGCCTTGTCAACGGTGCAGGCCTTGCGATGGCAACGATGGATATCATCAAACATTACGGCGCTGAACCCGCTAACTTCCTCGATGTAGGTGGCGGTGCGACGAAAGAAAAAGTTACAGAAGCGTTCAAATTGATTTTGTCTGATGACCAAGTCAAAGGAATCTTCGTTAACATTTTCGGTGGAATCATGAAGTGTGACATCATCGCAGAGGGGATTGTCGCAGCTACGAAAGAAATCGGACTCGACTTGCCACTCGTCGTTCGCTTAGAAGGAACGAACGTTGATGCCGGGAAGCGCATTCTCGATGAATCTGGACTTGCGATCACGACAGCTAGTTCGATGGCTGACGGTGCGGAAAAAATCGCAGCACTTGTTCGATAAGGGGGAAACGACATGAGTATTTGGGCGAATAAAGATACGAAAGTCATCATTCAAGGGATTACAGGGAAACAAGGTTTGTTCCACGGTGAACAGATGCTTGCTTATAACACGAAATTAGTCGGTGGGGTCACGCCAGGTAAAGGTGGTACGACCGTTCTCGACAACGTTCCAGTCTTCAACACAGTCTCTGAGGCGGTCGAAGCGACTGGTGCAAACGCATCAATCATCTACGTACCACCAGCTTTCGCAGCTGACTCGATCATGGAAGCAGCGGACAGTGGCATCGAACTCATCATCTGTATCACTGAAGGCATTCCTGTAGTGGACATGATCCAAGTGAAACGTTATCTCGAAGACAAGCCGGCTCGCTTGATCGGACCGAACTGTCCTGGAATCATCACGCCAGGAGAAGCAAAACTTGGAATCATGCCTGGCTATATTCATACGAAAGGGCATGTCGGAATCGTGTCACGTTCTGGAACGCTCACGTATGAGGCGGTTCATCAGTTGACGACGGCAGGGATCGGTCAATCGACAGCTGTCGGAATCGGGGGAGACCCAGTCAACGGAACAAACTTCATCGATACGCTCAAAGCGTTCAACGAAGACGAGGACACGAAAGCTGTCATCATGATCGGGGAAATCGGTGGAACAGCTGAAGAAGAGGCGGCTGAATGGGTGAAAGCGAACATGACGAAACCAGTCATCGGCTTCATCGGCGGACAGACGGCTCCTGAAGGCAAACGTATGGGACATGCCGGCGCAATCATCTCAGGTGGTAAAGGGACGGCTGCTGAAAAGATTAAGACGTTGAACGCGAATGGAATCGAAGTAGCTGAAACACCAGCTGTCATCGGTGAAACGTTGATTCGTGTCTTGAAAAATGAAGGTCTATACGAAGCGTGTGTCACGGGTCAACCGACGACATAAGAATCATGAGGGATGCTTGCATCCCTCATTTTTTTAAAGGAGAGATTGTGATGAATCAAACAATAGCTCGGTTTGCCGCTGCACGAATTCCGGTTGAGTTTGTGCATCATTATTTGAACGGGACGCTAGAAGCACATCGCACTCATTTTTCTTCACATGTCTGGAAGCGAGCTCATTCTGCGCTCCGCTCGTCCGAATCGTATTCCCGCTTCGTCACTTGGGAAGATGAAACGTTCCCGAAACGATTGCTCGAGATTCCTAACCCGCCGTACTGTTTGTTTTACGATGGAGATTTAGAGGTACTACAAGAAAGAACGACCGCGATGGTCGGAAGTCGTGAATTGAATCGAATTAGTCAATCGTTAGTGCAACACTATCACTCTTTAATAGAAGAAACTGTTTCCGTTTCAGGTGGAGCGCTTGGCATTGATGGTCTTGTCCACGCACACGCGTTAAATAAACATCGTCCGACCGTGGCGGTGCTCGGAGCTGGACTGAACAACCTCTATCCAGCAGCGAATCGACAGTTGCTCTTACGGATTCCGAAGCAAGGGATTCTCTTAAGTGAGTATGCCCCAAATACACCTGTTCAAAAATTTCAATTTTTGGAAAGAAATCGATTGGTGAGCGGTCTCGGTGACACGCTCGTTGTCTTACAGGCGAGACGAAAGAGCGGAACGATGAATACGGTCGGACACGCGCTAGAGCAGGGAAAGACGGTGTTCGCCGTACCCGGTTCACCGCTTGATCCATTAGCGGAAGGACCGAATCGATTGATTGAAGAAGGCGCGATTCCATTGACGAATTCCGATCAAATTATTCGAGATCTCAGGATTGTACGTTGACAAACCGGTGAGAACATGAATATTATGGTAGGGATTTAAATGACCTCTAAAAGGGGAGCAGATGTATGGCAAAATATTTGGTGATCGTTGAGTCACCTGCGAAAGCAAAAACAATTAAACGTTATTTAGGTCCGAATTATATGGTCAAAGCTTCGATGGGACACGTCATCGATTTACCGAAGAGTCAACTCGGTGTAGACGTCGAACACGACTTTGAACCGAAGTATATTACCATCCGTGGTAAAGGACCCGTATTGAAAGAATTGAAGACAGCGGCGAAAAAAGCCACAAAAATCTTTCTCGCAGCCGACCCCGACAGAGAAGGGGAAGCGATTGCCTGGCATTTGGCTCGCGCACTCGGCGTAGATGAAACGACTGAATGTCGTGTCGTTTTTAACGAGATCACAAAAGATGCAATTAAAGAATCATTTAAACATCCACGTAAAATCAATCATGACCTCGTCGATGCGCAACAAGCACGACGGATTTTAGACCGTCTCGTCGGATACGGGATGAGTCCGTTATTATGGAAGAAAGTCAAAAAAGGACTATCTGCTGGACGAGTTCAGTCGGTTGCCGTGAAGATGATCATCGACCGTGAACGCGAGATCAATGCGTTCGACCCAGAAGAATATTGGACGATCAAGCTCGACTTGAATCATGATGGGGAAACGTTCGAGACTTCATTTTACGGAAAAGATGGGAAAAAGATGGAATTGAAGTCGGAAGAAGACGCTCAAGCCGTCCTTGATGCCATCAACGACGAATTCAAAGTCATCGACGTGACGAAGAAAGAACGTAAACGCAACGCTTCGTTGCCGTTCACGACAAGTTCGTTGCAACAAGATGCGGCACGTAAATTGAATTTCCGTGCGAAAAAGACGATGATGCTCGCCCAACAATTATATGAAGGAATCGACCTCGGTAAGAAAGAGGGAACGGTCGGTTTGATTACGTATATGCGTACAGACTCGACACGAATCTCGGACTTGGCGAAGGGAGAGGCGAAAGAATACATCGAATCGACATTCGGTGAAGAATACGTCGCCTCACAGAAGCAAAAGGAAAAGAAAGCGGCCAACGCACAAGATGCGCACGAAGCGATTCGACCGACTTCGGCACTCCGCGACCCCGCTTCTTTAAAACCTTATTTGTCTCGTGACCAGTTACGCCTTTATAAATTAATTTGGGAACGTTTGATTGCGAGTCAAATGGCACCTGCTGTACTCGATACCGTCAAGATCGATGTAGAGTCGAACGGGATGATTTTCCGTGCGAATGGTTCGACCGTCAAATTCCCAGGTTTCATGAAAGTGTATATCGAATCGAAAGATGATGATATCGAGGACACGAATCAAGAGAAAGAAGGCTTACTACCACCTCTTGAAGTCGAGGATACGGTCAGCTTTGAAGCGATTGAGCCGAAGCAACACTTCACGCAACCACCGCCGCGTTACACGGAAGCACGACTCGTCCGCGCGATGGAAGAGCTCGGTATCGGTCGCCCGTCAACGTATGCGCCGACACTCGACACGATTCAGCGTCGTGGTTATGTCGTCTTAGAAGAGAAGAAGTTCCTTCCGACAGAGCTCGGTGAACTCGTCATTGAAATGATTGATGAATATTTCAATGACTTCATCACCGTACAGTTCACGGCCGACATGGAAACGCTCCTTGACTCGATTGAGCATAAAGAAGTGGAGTGGACAGAAGTCGTCGCTCCAATCTATCGTTCATTCGAGAAACGCTTGAAGCGTGCCGAAGAAGAAATCGAAAAGATTGAAGTGAAAGATGAGCCTGCGGGAATCGATTGTGAAGTTTGTGGTTCACCGATGGTCATCAAGATGGGTCGATACGGTAAGTTTATGGCTTGCTCGAACTTCCCGAACTGTACGAACACGAAACCAGTTCAAGTTGAGATTGGTGTCCCTTGCCCAGACTGTAAGGACGGACAAATCGTGGAACGTCGTAGTAAAAAAGGACGCCTCTTCTATGGCTGCTCGAACTATCCAGAATGTGAGTTCGTCTCATGGGATAAACCGGTTGCGAAACCGTGCCCAGTATGCGACAGTTTGATGGTCGAGAAGAAAATTAAAGACGGCGTGAAATACCAATGTACGAAATGTACCCATACCGAGGTACATCAGCAAGAGGAGGATTAATGTTGCAACAACGTGTAACTGTAATCGGAGCCGGTTTGGCCGGTTCCGAAGCGGCTTGGCAACTCGCCAAGCGCGGCATTCAAGTAGATTTGTATGAAATGAGACCGGTCCGTCAAACACCGGCGCACCACACGGATCAATTCGCGGAGCTCGTCTGTTCGAACTCGCTACGGGCGAACGGTCTTCAAAATGCGGTCGGCGTCTTGAAAGAAGAGATGCGTACACTCGACTCGCTCATCTTGAAAGCGGCAGACACGGCAAGCGTCCCAGCTGGTGGCGCCCTTGCTGTTGACCGTCATGAGTTTGCTGGATTCATCACGGAGAAGTTGAAGAACCATGAAAACGTCACGGTGCATACCGAGGAATTAAAAGAAATTCCTGAAGGGATTGTCATCGTCGCGACAGGGCCATTGACGTCTCCGGATTTATCGGCATCGCTCAAAGCGTTCACAGGGGAAGATTATCTTTACTTCTACGATGCGGCCGCTCCAATTCTAGATGGCGATACAATCGATCGCGATAAAGTATACTTGAAGTCGCGCTATGATAAAGGTGAAGCCGCTTACTTGAACTGCCCGATGACAGAAGAAGAGTTTGATGTCTTTTACGAAGAATTGATCAAGGCGGAAGTCGTTCCGTTAAAAGAGTTCGAAAAAGAGATTTACTTCGAAGGTTGTATGCCGTTTGAAGTCATGGCTGAGCGTGGGAAGAAGACACTTCTCTTCGGACCGATGAAGCCGGTCGGTCTAGAAGATCCGAAGACGGGCAAACGTCCGTATGCGGTCGTTCAACTTCGTCAGGACAACTCAGCAGGAACGCTTTATAACTTGGTCGGCTTCCAGACGCATTTGAAGTGGGGCGAACAGAAGCGTATCATCCGTCTCATCCCTGGACTCGAAAATGCAGATATCGTTCGTTACGGTGTCATGCACCGCAACACGTTCATCAATTCACCGAGCTTGTTGAAACCGACGTATCAGGCGCGCACGCGTGACACATTATTCTTTGCTGGTCAGATGACGGGAGTAGAAGGATACGTGGAGTCAGCAGCGTCAGGATTGTTGGCGGGAATCAATGCAGCGAAGATGATCGCAGGAGAAGAGCTCGTCGTCTTACCACGTGAAACGATGCTCGGTTCGATGGCGCACTACATCACGACGGCAGACGGGAAGCACTTCCAGCCGATGAATGCGAACTTTGGATTGGTCCCATCTTTAGAGGACGCTCCGAAGAAAATGAAAAAACAAGAACGGTACGAGCGTTACGCCAACCGTGCTTTAGAAACGATTCAACAATTTAAGGACCTTTGAACAGGAGAGCCAGTTTTTGGCTCTTTTGTTTTGAAATAAAGTTTCAATTGTGTATTTTGTTTCATACTTTGAAAATTTTCAGATTATTGAACGACTATCTATTGTCACCATACATTCTGTATGCTATGCTAATTTCGATTTGACGAGAACATGCGTTTTTACGTGTCATCGAGGAGGCGATAAAATGGGATTCTTAGAGGATCGACAATCATTTTTACGCTACTGCCAAATTGAACGTCGACTGTCTCCTCATACGAAACGCTCCTACGAGCAAACGCTCGACCAGTACGCCGCATATTGCCAATCGACGCATCAAGATCCCTATGATGCAAAGACGGCGCGGCGTTATTTATATGTCCTTTATGAGAAACAATTGGCCGCGTCTACGGTGTCCCAGAAAGTATCTTGCCTCAAACAGTTCGGGAAATATATGGCGAGAGAGCATGGGGGAGAGCCCTTGTTCCACGACCTGACTTCACCGAAAAAGCGACAGTCCTTGCCGACGTTCGCCGTCCCATCCGAAGTCGAACGGTTGTTAGAGGCGGCTTCTATGCAAGACGACCCTTATTTACAGGCGAGAGACGTCGCCATCGTTGAGGTGTTGTACGGAACGGGCATTCGCGTCGCAGAGCTTTGTGGGATGAACCTGTCTTCCTTTGACGATGTCTTATCTTTCGTCCATGTGATGGGGAAAGGAAAGAAAGAACGGTACGTTCCAATCGGTCAATATGCCGTACAAGCATTGAAGCGCTATGTAGAAATACGGAAAGACGTCGGACTCCCGACGGAAAGCGCATTATTTTTGAGTCAAAAAGGGAATCGGATGACAACAGACCAAATTCGGTATGTCATGAAGCGTTTGAGAAAAGACAGTGGGGTACATAAGCCGTTGACCCCGCACTCGTTGCGACATAGCTTTGCAACGGACCTATTGGAGCGGGGAGCGGATTTGCGCGCTGTCCAAGAGTTGCTCGGTCACGAGTCCTTGTCGACGACCGGACGCTATACCCACGTATCGACTGAACGATTACGTTCGATTTATCAAGCGACACATCCAAGAAAGTAGGAGGTTACGATATGTTTCATGCAACAACGATTTTTGCAGTTCGACACAATGGCCAATGCGCGATGAGTGGAGATGGCCAAGTCACATTCGGGAATGCCGTCATCATGAAAAACAAAGCGAAGAAAGTCAGACGCTTATACGGCGGGAAAGTCGTTGCCGGTTTTGCAGGCAGTGTAGCCGATGCTTTCACATTGTTTGAAAAGTTTGAATCGAAACTTGAAATGTATAACGGTAACTTACCGCGTGCCGCGGTCGAGCTTGCCAAAGAGTGGCGCGGGGATAAAATCTTGCGGCAACTCGAGGCGCTATTGATTGTGATGGATGCTGACCATTTACTGCTCGTTTCTGGGAATGGAGAAGTGATTGAGCCGGATGACGGGATCCTTGCAATCGGTTCGGGTGGTAATTACGCACTCGCAGCAGGTCGTGCACTCGTCCGCCATTCCGCTGAGAAGTCAGCGAAAGAAATCGCACGAGCCGCTCTCGAGATTGCCGGTGAGCTTTGCGTGTATACGAATGATCAAGTCATTGTAGAAACGATCGGAGGCGATGCTGAATGAATCGAGAGTTGACACCAAGACAAATCGTATCGGAACTAGACAAGTTCGTAATCGGTCAGAAGGACGCCAAACGAGCTGTATCGATTGCATTGCGTAATCGTTATCGTCGTCAGAAATTAAGTGCAGACCTTCGTGATGAAGTCACACCGAAAAACATTTTGATGATCGGACCGACTGGGGTCGGGAAGACCGAAATCGCACGTCGTTTAGCGAAGTTGGTCGGGGCACCGTTCGTCAAAGTGGAAGCGACGAAATTTACGGAAGTCGGTTACGTCGGTCGTGACGTCGAGTCGATGGTACGAGATCTCGTCGAAGCATCCGTTCGTCTCGTGAAAGAAGAGAAGAAAGAAGATGTGAAGGAGCCGGCAGAGCGAGCAGCGACAGAACGATTGCTAGATGCCTTACAAGGGAAAGCGAAAGCTACACCAAGTGCATCAAACCCGTTCGAGGCGTTGTTCGGTGGGCAGACACAACAGCCTGAATCGACAACGGATACGTCAAAGAATGACCGGGCACAGCTTCGCCGTCTTCTCGAGCTCGGTGAACTAGAAGACCGAGTCATCGAAGTTGAGCTTGAAGAAAAGCAAACGATGGATTTGTTCCAAGGGCAAGGAATGGAAGGGTTATCAAACCTTCAAGATATGCTCGGACAAATCGTTCCGAAGAAACGGAAGCAACGGAAGTTGACCGTCCGTGAAGCGAGACCGCTTCTCATAGCGGAAGAAGCTGAAAATCTTCTGGATTTGAACGAAGTACATGATGAAGCGGTGCAGCGTAGTGAACAGATGGGCATCATCTTCGTCGATGAAATCGATAAGATTGCAACGAAGTCGCAAGACCATGCTGGTGTCTCTCGTGAAGGCGTGCAGCGCGATATCCTTCCGATTGTCGAAGGGTCAACGGTCGTCACGAAGTACGGACCGGTCAAAACCGATCATGTTCTCTTTATTGCAGCTGGAGCGTTCCATATGGCCAAACCGTCTGATTTGATTCCGGAGTTGCAAGGTCGCTTCCCAATTCGTGTCGAATTGAACAGCTTGACGGAAGAGGACTTCGTCAAAATCTTGACAGAACCATCTCAGGCGTTAATCAAACAATATACTGCATTATTGGAATCGGAAGAAATCACGGTCCGATTCACGCATGAAGCGATTGAAGAAATCGCAAAAATTGCGACACATGTCAATCGTGAGACCGATGACATCGGCGCGCGTCGCCTTTATACTATTATGGAGCGCGTGTTAGAAGATCTTTCATTTGAGGCGGCAGATATGCCGCAAACAAGCGTGGAAATCACTCCCGCTTATGTACAAGCTAAAGTTGGGTCGATCGCGGATGACCGAGACCTCAGCCAATATATTTTATAAGATTCTGTATGCACATACAGGGAGGAAATAGACATTATGAATTTACTAGACAAAACTCGCCAATTAAACACGATGCTTCAACAAGAAGCGAGTGCGCACGTTGATTTTAAAGAAATGGCGGATAAAATGCGTGAAGTGCTTGAATCCAATACGTTTATCGTGAGCCGTCGTGGTCGCCTACTTGGCTTTGCGATCAAACAACAGATTGAGAATGACCGCATGAAGGCATTTCTCGTTGATCGACAGTTCCCGGAACCATATGCTTCAAACTTGTTCAATGTGAAAGAAACGACAGCGAACATCGATATTGACAGCGAGTATACAGCGTTCCCTGTAGAGAACCACGATTTGTTCCTCAACTCGAAGACGACGATTGTCCCAATCATCGGTGGTGGTGAGCGTCTAGGGACGCTCGTGTTAGGTCGATTGGCTAACGAGTTCACAGAAGATGACCTCGTCCTCGCCGAATATAGTGCGACAGTCGTTGGCATGGAAATCCTTCGTGAGAAAGCGGCAGAAGCAGAAACGTCAGCCCGTAAAAAAGCTGTTGTTCAAATGGCAATCAATTCATTGTCGTATTCAGAGCTTGAAGCGATTGAACACATTTTCGAAGAGCTCGGCGGAAACGAAGGGTTGTTAGTTGCTTCCAAAATTGCCGACCGTGTGGGAATCACACGTTCTGTCATCGTGAACGCACTTCGGAAACTTGAAAGTGCAGGTGTCATTGAATCACGTTCATTAGGAATGAAAGGAACGTATATCAAGATATTAAATGATAACTTCTTGTTTGAATTGCAAAAACTGAAATCAAACTGAAACACAACTTTTAATGTGCATTTTCCATTGAAAATACTATAAAAAGGGACTTTGTTCCTAAAAAACCGCTTTCTCCATTGAGGAAGCGGTTTTTTTTAGTGCAAAAGTAATCATTTTCAGAATTTGTCGTTAATTCGACAAAAAGATGCGAAGCCATTTACCTATGTTTTAAAAAATATCTTTCAGAACTGTTACAGATTTGTTTCAATGAAATAGTAGAATTTCCAAATCAGGTATATATCAGTAATGAGCATATGAAAGCGAGTGAACGCCGTGAATTGGATTGGTAGTGACTATCAATTACTCAAGCAAGCCGTCAATCATGCAGTCCTCAATCAAAAAGTGATTAGTCATAATCTTTCGAATATCGATACGCCAAACTTCAAAGCAAAGCAAGCCGTGTTTGAACAGACGCTCCAAAGCGAGATGCGACTGAAACTCCAAGGTGGGCGCCCGAGTGATTCGACGCAGTCTACTGTCGTCAATCGTGCAGGTGGGGCGATGCGAAGTGATGGTAACAACGTCGACTTAGATTATGAGATGAGTGAACTGGCACGTAATCAACTCCAGTATGAGGCGATGATGGAACAATTAAATCGCAGGCTAGGTGGGTTGAAATCTGTTATCCGAGGAGGTCGTTAATCGATGGGAATGTTTGATAGTTTTCATATTTCAGCTACTGCTTTAACGTCTCAACGTTTGCGGATGGATACCGTATCGGCGAACATTGCCAACGCTCAGACGACTCGAGGAAAACTTGTCGATGGGGAGTGGCAACCGTACACGAGAAAGATGACGGTATTACAGGAAGCACCTTTCCGTAAACAGTTAAATGCCGTCAATGGTGGGGTTCAGGTAGCTCAAATCATTGAGGACGATGCACCGTATAAGCTTGCTTACAATCCAAGTCATCCTGATGCAGACGAGCGGGGATATGTCCAAATGCCGAACGTTGATTTACTTAAAGAAATGGTCGACCTTATGGGTGCGACCCGCTCTTACGAAGCAAACATCGCCGCGATGAACGCATCAAAAGCGATGCTCGTCAAAGCGATGGAGATTGGAAAAGGATAAGGAGTGACGAAGGATGCAAATTAATCCGATTCAAATGATGAGCCCAGAAATCACGCCATCAATGAACAAAGCGAACCCATCTCAATTCGGGTCATATTTGAATGAAGCGATGAATGCGTTGAACGAGACGCAACAAGCGACGAGTCAAGCCCGTCAAGATTTAGCTGTCGGGAAAGCGGACCTTCATCAAGTCATGATTCAAAGTGAAGAGTCGTCGATTGCGATGCAACTTGCCATCGAGGTGAGGAACAAGGCTGTTGAAGCCTATCAAGAAATGATGCGAATGCAAGTTTAATTGTAGAGGATGACAAGTTGCGATGAATGAACAATTAAAAGAACGATTCAAATCGATGACCGATGCGCTGAAATCGATGCCGGCAAAGCGGAAGCTCATATGGGGGATTTCCATTGCGGTCATTTTAATCGCGGCCCTCTTACTCACTTTCTTCCTTGCAAGACCGAACATGGCTCCTTTGTACACGAACTTATCCGCGCAAGAAGCGGGAGAAGTGACAGAGAAACTAACGGCGGATGGGGTGAAGTCAGAAATAAAAGCGACTTCGAACGGGGTCAGTGTATACGTGCCAAATGAAATGGTCGACCAATTGAAAGTGAGCCTTGCTGCGGCTGGGATCCCCAAATCCGGGTCAATCGACTATAGTTTCTTCAGTGAGAATGCTGGTTTCGGAACGACAGACCGAGAAATGGCGGTCATTGAACGAAGTGCGATGCAGACCGAACTAGAGCGGCTCATTACCCAAATCGAAGGGATCAATCAAGCGAAAGTCATCATCTCGCTTCCTGAGAAGTCTGTCTTTTTAGCGGAAGACCAAGGTGAGCCCACAGCCTCGATCGTGTTAAATATCGGAGCAGGAACGAATCTAGAACCGAACACGGTCAAAGGTCTCTATCATTTAATCAGTAAAAGTGTCCCGAACTTAAAACCTGAAAACATCTCGATCATGGACCAATACTTTACGTATTATGACCTTGATCAAACCGTTGTGGCTGGGGGCTCTTCCTCTGATCCGTTGGCACTGAAACGTCAAGTTGAAAAAGACGTCCGTCAACAAATTCAGCAGATGTTGTCTGTTCTTCTTGGTGAACGGAGCGTTCTTGTCTCTGTCACAGCAGATATTGATACGACTCAGACTGCCGAAGAACAAAACCTTGTCACGCCAGTCAATGAAGAGAGCATGGAAGGTATCGTGACTTCGGCCGAACGAATTGCAGAAGCGTATACAGGTGGTACGGGGACGGCGACAGAAGCGACTGGGACCGGTGAGAATGACACGATCAACTTCCCTGCTGCTACAGGTGACAGCACAGAAGAAAGTGAAAAAAATCATGAAATCATTAATTATGAAGTGAATCGCATTACGAAACAGATTCAAAATGCACCATACACCATCCGCGACCTTGGGGTGCAATTGATTGTAGAACCACCAGACGGCGCAACGAGTATTGACCCACAACTTGAAGGTGATCTTGAGACGATGATGTATTCCATCATTCGAACATCACTAGCGAAAACGGACGAAGCTATCACAGATGCGGAGCTTGAACAAAAAGTAGTCGTTGTTTCGAGACCGTTCGCTGAAGCAGAAGAGGTGGCAACGGCAGAGCAGCCTACACCATGGTGGATGTACGCTTCAGCAGCCGGAGCAGTCGTCTTGCTTGCCTTAATCTTCTTCGCAATGCGTAGACGTAAACAAGAAGTAGTGGAAGAGACGAACGAGTGGGAAGTTCCATATGAAGATGAAGTACCTGACCTAGACCTCGAGGAACGAGGCGAAGGGGCTGTGAAGAAGAAACAGTTAGAAAAATTAGCTGAAAGTAATCCAGAAGAGTTTGCTAAACTGCTTCGTACTTGGATGTCTGAGGAGTGAGTAACGTGAACTATGCCAAACAATCGAATCGAGAAAAAGCAGCAATGCTCATGATCTCATTAGGTCCAGAAGTGGCAGCGAATGTTTATAAACATCTTTCGGAAGAAGAGATGGAGCAGTTGACGCTTCAAATCTCGGCACTCAAAAAGGTGTCTCCAGAAGAAAAAGAGAGCATTCTCGGTGAGTTCCACGAACTTGCGATGGCTCAGAGCTACATTACCCAAGGTGGGATTGGCTTTGCCAAAACAGTTCTTGAAAAAGCGGTCGGTGAAGATAAGGCGATGGCATTGATTCATCGTTTGACATCGACTTTACAAGTTCGACCGTTCGAGTTTGCTCGGAAAGCCGACCCGAAACAGTTACTGAACTTTATTCAAAACGAACATCCACAGACGATTGCTCTAATCTTAGCTCACTTAGAGCCGGTCAAGTCAGGGCAAATCTTATCGGAACTCCCTCCTGAGATTCAATCGGAAGTTGCGAAACGGATTGCGACGATGGACCGACTTAATCCGGATGTTATTCATGAAGTCGAACAAATCCTTGAAAAGAACCTCTCTCAGACGGATATGCAAGATTATGCCCAGTCGGGTGGAATCGAGGCGGTCGTCGAAGTATTGAATGGGGTCGATCGTACGACCGAGCGTACCATTCTTGACGCACTCGAGATTGAAGATCCTGAACTCGCAGAAGAAATCAAGAAGCGTATGTTTGTCTTCGAGGACATCGTTACGCTCGATTCACGCGCGATTCAACGAATCATTCGCGAAGTGGCGAACGACGACTTGTTGCTAGCACTCAAAGTGTCGTCAGAAGAAGTGAAACAAATTATCTTCAAAAACATGTCTCAACGGATGGTCGAAACGTTCAAAGAAGATATGGAATTTATGGGACCTGTTCGATTGCGTGACGTCGAAGAAGCACAAAGTCGAATCGTCGGAATCATTCGTCGTCTAGAAGACGTCGGTGAGATCGTGATCAGTCGAGGTGGGGGAGATGACATCGTTGTCTAATGTGATCAAACGTCAACGCGCGACATCGCATATTCCTCATCGAATTGAATCAAAACGATTGGAATCATCCATTCCGGACCCGGTTGAAGGCATCGATCATCATCAAGTCATCGAGTCGCGTTATGAGAAATTAAGACAGGATGAAGAAGCGTTTCAACTGTTTCAGCAGACAGAAATCGAACAACTCGAACGATTCAAACAAGAAGCATATGAACAGGCTCGATTAGAAGGTTATGAAGCGGGCCTACTCCAAGGAAGACAAGATGGGTATGCCGAGTTTGAAGACGTTACGACGCGTCTGAACTCGGTCTCCACTGAACTCGAACAACTGTTCCAAGAAAAATGGAAGCAGGCAGAAGTCCAACTCATTGACCTTGCGATTGCAGTAAGTGCGCAAGTGACGACAGATCTTGTCCGAAAAGATGAGGCGTTGTTTGCGGAGATGATTCAAGAACAGATGGCGCACCTCATTGATGCAGAAGCGTTGACGATCTTCGTTCATCCCACTCGTCTTGCTTCGATTCAGCGATTTGAATCGTTGTGGCGTGATGAAGAGACACCTCCTTTGAAATATCGGGGAGACGGCTCTTTAGATGAAACGTCCGTGCGCATTGAATCACCACATCGAGGGAATGAAATCGACCTTTCGTACAGCTTCGAAAGAATCCAAGCCAAAATCGAGGAGGTTTTAGCGGATGGCGCTTATTGAGCAGGTCATCGATACGATCAAACAGTCTACGGATGGCGAGTTTACTCGCAAAATCGGTCGAGTTTGTCGGGTCGTAGGGTTGATGATCGAGTCAAATGGACCGAGTGCATTTGTCGGGGAGCGATGTTTCATCATGCTCCCTTCAAATGAGTCGGTCGAAGCGGAAGTGGTGGGCTTTAATGAAGAGCGCGTCCTTCTCATGCCATACGGTGAAACGACACAGATTGCACCCGGTTGTTTAGTAAAAGGGACCGGGAAGATGCTTCAAGTCCCTGTCGGTGAAGAACTGATTGGACAAGTGCTCGACGGTTTAGGACGTCCTTTGTCGGGTGAACGACTTGTGACAGGTAAGCGGTATGATGTCCAACGTAAACCGCCAAACCCGTTGAATCGTCCAAGGATTTTAGATGCCTTGTCGACTGGTGTTCGTATGATCGATGGTCTACTGACTGTAGGAAAAGGGCAACGTGTTGGGTTGTTTGCCGGTTCTGGGGTCGGGAAGTCCACGTTACTCGGAATGATTGCCAAACGCTCCTCGGCAGATATTAACGTCATCGCCTTAATTGGGGAACGTGGTCGGGAAGTAAAGGAATTCATTGAAAAAGAGCTTGGTCCAGAAGGGATGGCCCGATCTGTCGTCATTGTGGCGACAAGCGACCAACCCCCGCTCGTCCGATTGAAAGGGGCATATACCGCAACCGCAATCGCCGAATACTTTCGTGATCAAGGCAAAGAAGTGGTGCTCATGATGGACTCGGTGACACGTTTTGCAATGGCCCAACGAGAAATCGGGCTCGCGACGGGAGAACCACCGACATCGAAAGGATATACACCGTCTGTTTTTGCGATGCTCCCGCAATTGTTAGAACGAAGCGGGACGGCGGCGACTGGATCGATTACAGCATTTTATACGGTCCTCGTCGATGGTGACGATATGAACGAACCGATTGCCGATGCGGTGCGTGGGATATTAGATGGACACTTTGTCATGGATCGCGCGCTTGCAAACCGTGGACAGTTTCCTGCGATTCATGTATTGAAGTCAATCAGTCGGGTCATGAACCAAATCGCCTCGCCATCACATCGTGAAGCCGCACAAACGTTTCGGAGTTGGCTGGCGACATATATCGATGCCGAGGACTTGATTAACATCGGCGCATATAAAAAAGGGTCGAATCCAGCGATTGACACCGCAATCGAGAAGTATCCATACTTATTGACATTTTTGAAACAATCAATCGATGAAGACGCAGCATTCCAACAAACGATGACTCATTTGTCAGACATTGCGCGAGGTGAATCATGAACAGACTTATTTTAGAACGAATCATGCCAATTGCTGAACATGAGAAAGAAGATGCTGCTTCAGAAGTTAGAGGCTTCAAGGCTAAACTCGAAACGGAAATGGAAGCGTTGTATGACCTTCTCCTCATGTATGAGTCATTGATTAAACATCAAGATGAGCAGCAAGGGTATATTGATTTACTCATGTCTCAGTACCGAGAAAAAACGCGTGAGCAGGTAAAGCGTCAAATCGAAACGCAACAGCTCGTCGTCCAACAAGCACGCAATCGTTATCATGCGTCGCAAGAAAGACTGCTTGGGAAAGTAGTGGAAGAAAAGAAATATGTGACGCTACATGAAAAGGTCAGTTTACAAGAGATGTCAGCGGCAAAACTCACAGAGCAACTAATGATGGACGAACTCGCTGTGATTCATCATGGGAAAGGGAAGTAGCATGACAAAAGAGAACAATAAACGAGGCAAACAAATGATTGTGGCGTTGGTCCTCATCCCGGCAATCTTCATTTTAGTCGGCGGAATGGTCGTCATGAACTATGCGATGGATCGTCCACTTTTATCTGTACCATTCCTACCAGTTAGCGAGGAAGAAAAGTCATCAGAAACGCCTGAGACGTCTGAAGCGAAAGTGAATGTCACGGGCATCGACAGTGACGCCACGAACCGGTTGAAAGCAGCAAACAGTGAGATTGAAAAACTTCGAAATGAAAATGTGGAACTGACGAATGAAGTGAAAGCGAGACAAGAAGAGATCACCGATTTAATACGAGAACGTGACCGACTTGTCTCCGAACTTGCGGCGGCCACAACGGAAGAGGAAAATTCATCTGACATTTCCAGTGTGTATGAAGAGATGTCTGCCAAACAAGCTGCGGCCATTATGGGGGAACTAGAGAGTCCCCAAGTGGCTGAACTGTTAAAAGAATTATCACCGAAGCAACAGGCTGATATTTTAGGGAGGATGAATGCGCAACAAGCTGCAGTTGTGACACAGCTTCTCCAATGAATATGGGAAGGGAGGACCTACATTGAATATTGCTTTACTATCACAAGCCATTCAAGGTTCAACGACTCGTACCGGAGTGGCAGAAGGCGGATCTCAGGGAACAGGCGGTTTCTTAAGCCTCTTATCTGCCATGCTTGCGCCAATGCAAGCCTCTGGCGAGCAGGGGGAAATTCCTAAACTTGAAGAGGGCGTGTTATCTGAAGAACTCGTCGACCTCGAAAAAATGGCTCAGGAACTTGAAACATGGTTTCAAAAACCTGAAACACTAAAATGGCTCAAATCACTTCCTCAAGATGCATATCGGACGTTTATGGATGCATATGTAGGCGTACTCGGGCACCTGTCCATGCCGTCTAGCAATGTTGAGGAGGGGACCCTCGTCCTTGCTCAAACAATCGGTTCAATTAGTGGCATCATTCAACAAGCAGATCCGTCTGCGAAAACACTTGTGACACATCCTGTTCCGAATCAAGAACTTGGAAAGCATGTTCAAACGATTCAGCGGGTGATCGCACAATTTAATGGACCAACTGGCAATACGAAAGAAATTCCCGTCATGCCTCAAGTTGAAACCATGAAATCGACGAAAGCACTTCCTCAATCAAGTAGCGTGGATTGGTTACCGAAAGGCTTGAACTGGTCGCGACCACAGATTGATGTAGAGACTGTCATGTATGCCTCGAAAGGCTCCTTACCTGAAAACTTACAGGCAAGAATTGAGGCAGCACTTCAAAAAGCACCATTTCAAAGTGGAGCGGATGGCTCGAAAGTGTTTACGGTACGACTTTATCCAGAGCAGCTAGGAGAACTCGTCGTCAAGCTAGAGCGGCAGAATGGGGAACTTGTCGTGAAGTTGTTTGCAAGCAACCAAGAAGCGAAGCAACTGATTCAGTCACAAGTTCAGCAGTTGCAACAAACGCTGACACCTCATTCCCAAAACGTTCGTGTCGAGGTCAACTTGACACAACAAGCACTAGATGCGAAGTCGACGATGCCAGATGGTTCCGATCAACCGGAACAAGAGCAACCGCAGGAACAGCCTAAAGGAGGGTCTGAAGATGACGAGCATCCAACCGAAGACGAATGACTATACATTGCCAGACCAGTCACTTCCGAAAGTGACGAATCAATATGACAAAGACATGTTTATGAAGTTGCTGCTCGCTCAAATCGCGAACCAGGACCCGATGTCACCGATGGAAGACCGTGAGTTCATCGCTCAGATGGCGCAATTTTCTTCACTAGAACAAATGCAAACGATTTCGAAGCAACTTGATTCTGTTTTGGTTGACCGTCATATGGCCTCGATTTCTGAATTCAGTAGCATGATCGGTAAAACGATTGACTATAATTCGGAATCGAGTGAAGAAACGACAAAAGGCTCAGGTCGTGTCGTCTCGATTTCACGATCTGATTTAACTGGATACATGGCCGACCTTGAAGACGGCACATCGGTCAGCGTGTACGATATCACTTCCATCAAATAAGCATAGGGGGAAATTATTATGTTAAGAGCAATGTACTCAGGAATCAGTGGACTGAAGAACTTTCAATCTAAGCTAGACGTCGTCGGGAACAACATTGCGAACGTCAACACGTTCGGTTACAAAAAGGGACGTGTCACGTTCAAAGACTTGGTTAGTCAACAAGTCGGTAGTGCGTCAGGCGGGAATGGGACAACGGCAGGAGGGATCAACCCGAAAGAGGTCGGTCTTGGGGGCACGATGGCTACTGTCGATAACGTCTACAACCAAGGGGCGATGCAAAATACGGGACGTGCATTAGACGTCGGTATCTCGGGTGAAGGCTTCTTCGTCACAATCGTCAACGGACAAGCGCAGTACACGCGTGCCGGTAACTTTTACACGGACAATAACGGTGACTTGGTGACTGGTGAAGGAACATACTTATTAGGAACGGGTGCAAAACCTGCGGCTAACCTTCCAGCTCCAAACTTGACTGGGAATATTCCTGACACCGTGGCAGGATCGACAGCTTACGGTAAAATCTCGATTCCGACAGATGCACGTTCATTGTCGATTGGAAAAGATGGTCAAGTCAGTTATGTCGATGCAGCCGGTGCACTTCAGACAGCAGGCTATATTGTGACGGCAAACTTTAGCAACAACGCTGGTCTATCAAAAGTCGGTGCCAACAACTTCTTACAATCTCAAAACTCAGGCGACCCACTCATCGGGGCAGCTGGTGATTTAGGAAGAGGTAACCTCGTTTCAGGTGCTCTTGAGATGTCGAACGTCGACCTTTCTGAAGAGTTTACGGAAATGATTGTGGCACAACGTGGTTTCCAGGCGAACACACGAATCATTACAACGTCAGACGAGATTCTTCAAGAACTCGTCAACTTGAAACGCTGATGATTCGCGTCACAGCATTTCGGGGTGAGGAATTCGTGCTCAACGCTTTGCTCATCGAAACGGTGAAAGCAGAGCCCGACACGATTATCCAATTATTTAATGGCAAAACGTATCTCGTGAAAGAAACGAAAGATCAAATCATTGAACGAACTGAAGCCTTTTACCGCTCAATCGGTTTAGTCGGAACGATGTTCACAAGAGGTGAAGAAGATGAGTGAAGAAGAGAAGAAAAAAGGTGGCGGCCTGAAGGTTGTCATCATCTTACTAGTCGTCCTACTTGTCATGGGCGGAGCCGGCTTCATGACATATAAATACGTGTTCGGAGATAACGTCACTGCTAAAACGAAACCGGTCACTGCCGAAGAATTGGCGGAACGAAGCTTCA
Organism: Exiguobacterium sp. NPDC077395; assembly: GCF_050269125.1. NCBI lineage: Bacteria > Bacillati > Bacillota > Bacilli > Caryophanales > Exiguobacterium > Exiguobacterium sp. NPDC077395. The sequence continues at coordinate 1,543,315 of NZ_JBNNHU010000001.1, read as the reverse complement.
CGACCGATGACATGACGACAAACATTCAAGATGAGCGTTTCATCAACGTTCAATTCACGATTGTCACAGATTCTTTGGAAACAAGGGAGAATCTAGAGTTACGTAAATTCCAAGTACACAACGTCATTCTCGGGGACTTGGCTGGAATGACAAAAACACAGTTAGCGACAAAAGAAGATATGCAAAAGTTTGAACAGACACTACGAGAACAACTTAATGGACTGCTTGAAGAAGGTGAAGTCCAACGCGTCTATATGACGAAGAAAATTATTCAGTGAGGTGGCATCATGGGAGAAGTACTGTCTCAACAAGAAATTGATGCCTTACTATCTGCACTAAGCAGTGGGGATGTCGAAGCGGATTCCTTTCTTGCGCAAGAGGAAGAAAAGAAAGTTCGGCAATATGACTTCAAACGAGCCGTCCGATTTTCAAAAGATCAGATTCGCAGTTTGACTCGAATTCACGAGCACTTCACTCGCATGTTAACGACGTTCTTCTCGGCCCAACTTCGCACATATGTTCAGTTTTCCGTCAACTCGGTCGAACAATTACCGTACGATGAATTCATTCATTCTATTCCGAGTATGACGATGATCAACTTGATTGAAGCGCCACCGTTAAACGGACGATTCATCATCGAGGTCAATCCGAACATTTCCTATGCGATGCTCGACCGTCTACTCGGCGGACCTGGTGTCGAGATGGACAAAATTGAATCGTTCACAGAAATCGAGATGCGTATTTTGACGCAATTGTATAAGCGTGCCTTCTCAACGTATGGAGACGCGTGGGAATCGATTGCGGAAATTAAGGCGGAAATGTCTGCAGTGGAAGTAAATCCGCAGTTTCTCCAACTCGTTTCACCAAACGAGACGGTCGTCCTCATTTCGATTGGGGTGACAATCGGTGAAGTGAGCGGAACAATCAACGTTTGTCTTCCGTTCGTGACAATCGAACCTGTCTTGTCGAAGTTGTCGAGTCATTACTGGATGCAGGAAGCGAATCGTCGCAATGCGAGTGAGTCGAGCAAAGAACCACTCAAAGCACAGTTGATGAATTCGACGGTCGAGGTTGTCTCATTACTTGGCGAGACGACAATCACGTTTGGTGATCTGTTGCACCTAGAAGTTGGGGACTGCTTGGCACTCGATCAAGTGGCAAAAGAACCTCTATCCATCATGGTAGGGGAGAATAAAGTATTTAAAGGGCAAGTCGGTGTGAGCGGGAAGCGGATGGCGGTTCAGGTGCTTCACCGTGTGAAGGAGGAAGAGCAATGAGTGAAATGCTGTCACAAGATGAAATTGACGCGTTACTACGTGGGACAAGCGACAGTACGCCGACGCCAAAGGCGGAAAAAGAAGAGCACCTAGATTCGATGGAAAGCGATGCTCTTGGAGAAATCGGAAACATTTCGTTTGGGAATTCTGCAACGGCATTGTCGACGTTGCTACAACAAAAAGTAGAAATTACGACACCGGTTGTCAGTGAAGTGAGAATCGAAGAGTTGCGTGAACGTTATCCGACGCCTCATGTGGCGTTACGTGTCGGTTACACGGAAGGGATAAAGGGTGAAAACGTCCTCGTCTTGACTCGCGAAGATGCGGCCATCATCTCTGATCTCATGTTAGGTGGAACGGGAGAGAACGTCGATCCTGAAAGCCTTGATGAGATTCGCTTATCGGCTGTTCAAGAAGCGATGAACCAGATGATGGGTGCAGCCGCGACATCTTTATCGACGGTGTTCTCGAAGAAGATTGACATCTCTCCACCACTTGTCGAGGTGTTTGATGCGACGAAAAATCAAACCATTATCGACCGCCTCGAACTTTGGGAGACGATGGTGCTGATTGAGTTCAATCTCAAAGTCGGTACATTGATTGACTCGACAATTGTTCAAATTGCACCAATTCAATTCGGAAAACAGTTGGTCGACGAATTGATGAAAGCAACCGGGGAGGCACAAGCTGCAGAACCTGTAAAAGAGCAGCCGAAAGCCGAGGTTCCTAAACCTCAGCAAGCGCAACCACAGGCGCAACCACAAGCACAACCGGAAAAACAAAAATCGATGCCAGAGGTCGCGGTAAGCCAAGCCGAATTCATGCCGCTCCAATCACCGGCTCCGCAAGAGTCCGTGCCGGCGAACTTAGGATTACTGTATGACGTTCCGTTGAACGTGACCGTCGAACTAGGCAGAACAAAAAAATCTGTCCGGGAAGTACTCGAGCTATCACAAGGTTCAATCATCGAACTCGACAAGCTAGCAGGCGAACCTGTTGATATTTACGTCAACCAACAGCGGATTGCTAGAGGAGAAGTAGTCGTCATTGAAGAAAACTTTGGGGTACGTGTAACAGAAATTATTCAACCGCATGAGCGGATCGGAATCGTTTAAGGAGGAAATTAGAATGAGTGCAAAAGTATTAGTAGTAGACGACGCAGCGTTCATGCGTATGATGATCAAGGATATTTTGACAAAGAACGGATATGACGTAGTAGGTGAGGCAGAAAACGGAGCTGACGCGGTCGTGAAATATCGTGAGCTCACACCGGACCTCGTCACACTTGATATCACGATGCCAGAGATGGACGGACTTGCAGCATTGAAAGAGATTCGTAGTTTCGACTCGAACGCAAAAGTCATCATGTGTTCAGCGATGGGGCAACAAGCGATGGTCATCGATGCGATTCAAGCAGGTGCGAAAGACTTCATCGTCAAACCGTTCAACGCAGAGCGCGTCATCGAAGCGGTTTCTAAAACGGTCGCACAATGAAGAAATGGTGGTTGATTATTCTTCTCGTGGTCGGTTTTTATATTCCGACCACGGTTGAGGCCGCCACCGTAGACCAACAATTCGAGCAAAAACAGACAGAAGAATTGGAAAGTAACGTTCCAACGACAGCGTCAACGATTGGGAATGGCGTGAAAGTCGTGTTGAGTCTCGTAGTCGTGGTCGGCGGTTTCATCGTCTTGATGCGTTGGCTCGGTTCCAAAACACAAGGTGTGAAAGCGACTCAACATATGAAACATCTCGGAGGCGTCCCACTCGGAAAAGACCGTTCCGTCCAACTCGTGAAGCTTGGAGATCAAGTCTATGTCCTCGGCGTCGGGGAATCGATTCAATTGATTGATCGACTCGATGCGGAAGCGATGGATGAGGAGCAGTCGGAACCTTTATCACTCCGAACGGCGAATTCGAATGCATTTTTGGATACCTTTAAGAAACAACTTGCTCAACTAGAAGAAGTGAGGAAGAAGTCATGACAACGTTTGAGCAATTAATCAATTTAGAGACACCAGACAGTACATCTACATCGATCAAACTCTTGATTTTACTGACGTTATTGACACTTGCACCATCTTTTTTAATTTTGATGACGTGCTTCACACGTGTCGTCGTCGTCTTATCTTTCATTCGACCGGCGCTCGGTACACAGCAAACACCGCCAAACCAGTTGATTGTCGGATTAGCCTTGTTCATTACATTGTTCGTCATGTCTCCCGTTCTCTCTGATTTGAATGAGAACGCATTAAAACCTTATCTCGATGATAAAATCTCTCAAGATGAAGCGTTTGATGAAGCGAGCGGGACGATGAAAGAATTCATGTCGAAATATACGAGACAAGAAGATTTGCAACTCTTTTTGAAGTATGGGAACTACGAGCAGCCTGAATCACTTGATGACGTACCGCTTCTCGCGCTTGTCCCGGCTTATGCGATTAGTGAATTGAAGACAGCCTTCCAAATCGGTTTCATGATTTTCTTGCCATTTTTAATTATCGATATGGTCGTCGCGAGTGTCCTCATGTCGATGGGGATGATGATGTTACCACCGGTCATGATCGCATTGCCGTTTAAATTATTGTTATTTGTATTGGTCGATGGCTGGCACTTGATTGTGGAATCATTGCTTAGAAGTATGTAGGGGGAACGGACATGACACAAGAAATGGTCATTTACTTGGCAACAGAGAGTGTGTGGACATTATTAAAAATTTCAATGCCATTGCTACTCATTTCACTGATTGTCGGTCTCGTGATCTCGATTTTACAGGCCACGACTCAAATTCAAGAACAAACGCTTTCGTTCGTTCCAAAAATTATCTCGGTCTTCATCGGTCTTGTCATCTTCGGACCGTGGATGCTTCAACAAATTGAAGGGTTCACTCGATTGATTTTTGAGCTGATGGTCGAGGTCGCTTCGAAATGAATGTGGTCGACTTCATCAGTATGTACGGTCTGACGTTTGCGCGACTTTCTGGCTTTTTTGTCAGTGTCCCGTTATTCTCGACGAGGCAGTTGCCGGTCATGCATCGCGTCGGGTTCAGTGCATTCTTAGCGTATTACGCGATGTTCACATTGACTGAGCCAATCGTGATGACGAATGCTTTCGTCCTTCAAGTAGTCTATGAAGTCATGATTGGACTGTTACTCGGTCTATTGATTAACATCCTCTTTTTCGCTCCACAAATTGCCGGAGGGGTCATCGATCTTCAACTCGGATTAGCGATGGCTTCCGCATATGATCCGATGTTTGGCGGACAGTCTCCACTCATTGGACGATTTTATTATATATTTACCTTGTTTATTTTATTGACGAGTAATTTACATTTACTCCTAATTGACGGCATCTATTACAGTTTTCAAATCTATCCACCCGGTCAACCGATGATTAATTTCACGGAAGCCTCACTCATGATGGCGGTGAAAGTCGTCACGATGACGATGATGGTCGCCTTGCAGCTGGCCTTACCGATGATGGCATCATTACTGCTTGTTGATTTGGCACTTGGATTTTTAGCAAAATCAGCACCACAGTTCAATATCTTTGCAATCGGCTTTTCCTTCAAACTTATTGCTGGATTTGCCGTCATGGTGTTGTTAATGGGATTGACATTGACAGGAATTAGTCAGTTCATTCCATTGTTACAAGAAGTGATGCGCGACTTTATGCTCATGCTAGGAGATGCCTCATGAAGAAGCCTCTATATCCTTTATCGGTCAATCTGCAGTTTTTTGCAGGTGAAAAAACAGAAAAAGCGACACCACGTAAACGAGAAGACTCACGAAAGAAAGGGCAAGTCGCCAAATCTGCTGATTTGACGGGGGCATTCGCACTCTTTGCCATGTTTCTCATGCTGTCATTCTTCGGACCATTCATCGGGCAACAGCTACTTTCACTAATCGGAGATTTACTTAGCCCGCAATATTTACTATTCAATGTATCTGAGGGCATGTCGGGGATGGTCATCGACTTAATGCTTCGAGTCGGACTGATTTTGGCACCGTTCTTTATCGTTGCTGTCGTCTTTGGGATTCTCATCAATTATCTACAAGTTGGAACGCTATTTTCGTTAGAAGCGATTCAGCCAAAGCTCGAACGTATCGACCCGATTAAAGGGGTGAAACGGATCGTCAGCATGAAAGCGGTCGTCGAATTTTTAAAGTCCTTATTCAAATTTTTAATCATCCTGACAACCGCTGTCGCTGTCCTTTGGCAAAACCAAAAAGAATTGTCCCGTATGGCCGTCGAGCAGATTCGAGAATCCATCGTCGCGCTCGCGGGTATCACGATTGAGCTTGGGCTCTGGGTGAGTGTCGCCTTGCTCGCACTCGCATTACTCGACTTTTTCTATCAACGATTTGATTTCGAAAAATCGATTCGAATGTCAAAGCAAGACATTAAAGACGAGTATAAAAACTCAGAAGGTGACCCGCTCATCAAATCCAAGATTAAGCAACAACAACGGGAAATGGCGATGCGACGGATGATGCAAGAAATCCCGAATGCCGATGTCGTCATCACGAACCCGACCCATTACGCGGTCGTCATCCGCTACGATGACACGAAAGATTTTGCGCCGCTCGTTGTCGCAAAAGGGGTCGACCGAGTCGCCTTTCATATTCGAGATGTCGCAAAAGAGCACGATGTGGCGATTGTCGAGAACAAACCGCTCGCACGGGCGCTTTACGCCCAAATCGATATTGGAGAAGTGGTAGACGAATCATTCTATCAAGCAATCGCGGAAGTGCTCGCGTTCGTCTATCAAATGAAGCAACCGTCTTGAGGAGGAGTATGTGTTGGCAGTAAAAGCGAAAGACTTTGCAGTTTTGATTGGTGTCTTGATGATTGTCATCATGCTGATCATCCCGTTACCGGGCTTTTTATTAGACTTTTTAATCATCGTAAATATTTTAATCGCCCTCATGATCTTACTTGTGGCGATGAATGCCAGAGAGGCGCTCGACTTCTCCGTATTCCCTTCTCTCTTATTGATTGTGACGTTGTTTCGTCTCGGATTGAACGTATCGACGACCCGCTCGATCCTCTCGAACGGGTATGGAGGGGAAGTCATTGCAACGTTTGGTGACTTCGTAATCGGAGGAAATGTCCTTGTCGGATTCGTCGTCTTCCTGATCCTCGTCATCATTCAGTTCGTTGTCATCACGAAAGGTGCCGAGCGTGTATCTGAGGTATCTGCCCGCTTCACGCTCGATGCGATGCCAGGGAAACAGATGGCCATCGATGCTGACTTGAACTCCGGATTGATTGATGACAAGGAAGCTCAGATGCGTCGCCGTAAAATTCAAAGTGAAGCGGACTTCTACGGTTCGATGGATGGGGCATCCAAGTTCGTCAAAGGGGATGCCATCGCCGGAATCATCATCGTGACGATTAACTTGATCTTCGGGATCATCATCGGTGTCGTTCAAATGGGACTACCGGTCGGGGAGGCGTTCCAAACGTTCTCGCTCATGACGATTGGGGACGGACTCGTCAGCCAAATCCCGGCACTCTTGATTTCGACGGCGACCGGGATCATCGTGACCCGTGCCGTCTCAGACGGTAATTTAGGGGAGGATGTCATCGACCAGCTCGGTCAAAACCCATCGCTTCTCTATATCGCAGGCGGCATTGTCTTCATGCTTGGTTTCGTGTCACCCCCACTTATTCCGGTGACGATGATCATTGCAGGTACGGCGTTCTTCGGAGCTTATACGATGCGACGAAACATTAGGCAGGCGACGGAGGAACCAATCATGGAAGAAGAACCTTCGACGGCTCCGACAGAATCTGTCGTCTCACTCTTACAAATCGATTCGATTGAATTCGAGTTCGGATACGGCTTGATTCCCCTTGCGGATGAGTCACAAGGCGGTGACTTGTTAGATCGTGTCGTCATGATTCGTCGTCAGCTAGCACTCGAACTCGGCTTCATCTTGCCGACTGTTCGCATTCGCGACCACCTACAACTCTCGCCGAACGCGTATCGCATCAAGGTGAAAGGAAACGTCGTTGCAGAAGGGGAGTTGTTACTCGACCACTACTTGGCGATGAGTCCGGGGATTGAAGACCCAGAAGTATACGGGATTGAAACGACAGAACCGGCATTCGGCCTTCCTGCCCTTTGGATTGATGAGGAGACACGGACGCGAGCTGAAATGAGTGGGTACACTGTCGTAGACCCACCGTCCGTTGTCGCGACACATTTGACCGAAACGCTGAAAAAACATGCCGCTGATTTACTCGGTCGTGAAGAAACGAAACAACTCGTCGAGCACTTGAAGGAAACCCATCCGGTTCTTGTAGAAGATGTAACGCCTTCAGTCCTCTCGATCGGTGAAATTCAAAAAGTGCTGCGTCACTTATTACAAGAGAACGTATCGATTCGAAACTTGCCTCTCTTGTTCGAGACGATGGCAGACTACGGAAAGGTGACGAAAGATGCAGAAATCCTTGGGGAATATTGTCGCCAAGGATTGTCACGTCAGCTGACCGACCAAGTCAAGCCACCAGAAGGTCCATTGTATGTGGTCACGTTAGGTGGTCAGACGGAACAGACCGTTCAAGATGCCGTACAGAAGACCGAGTTTGGGAACTATTTGGCGCTCGATCCGGAGCAAGCACGTGAGATCATCGAACGTACGGGAGAACAATTGTCGATGTTCGAACGCTACGGTGCGTCAGCGGTGATTTTATGCTCACCAACGATTCGATTGTTCGTCCGACAGTTGCTCGAACGATACTATCCAGATGTGCCTGTTTTGGCCTATAACGAGTTACTCAGTTCCGTCGAAGTGAAAAGTATTGGGGTGATTTAAATGCAAATTAAAAAATATACAGCGAAAACGATGGCTGAGGCGATGACGAAAGTGAAGCAAGAGCTAGGTGATGAAGCGGTCATCCTCAACTCGCGGCAAGTGAAGACCGGATGGTTTGGTTTATTCGCTTCGAAACAAGTGGAAGTCATCGCCGCACTCGAAAAAGAGAAGGCGGTCACGAAGCCAAGGCGACCCGACTCGGTTCAACCAGATCCGACGTCATCGCCTGCACCTGCACCAACGCCATCACCTCAAGTACCGTCAACACCTCGTATGGTAGGAGGGACAGCACCACGGCTCCACTCGTCACTGCAACACATTGACGCGTTACTTTCGACGGAGTCGTTCGCAGAAGAGGCATGGGAAGAGACGTTGAACGAGTTGTATTATACGACGAAATCAGTAGAGGTAGCCGAACGATTCGTGTATGAGCAAGTCAAGTCATCCTTTATCGACCCGCCTGAAGCGAAACGTTATGTCATGCTCGTTGGACCGACGGGTGTCGGGAAGACGACTACCCTTGCCAAACTAGCTGCGCATTTCAAATTAACAGAAGGCAAAACGGTTGGGCTGATTACGACAGATACATATCGAATCGCGGCCATCGAACAGTTGAAGACGTATGCAGAAATCATGAACATCCCCGTTGAAGTAGCGTATGACTTTCATGACTTTAAGCGAGCGAAGCAATTATTTGCCCGAAAAGATATTGTATTGATCGATACGGCAGGTCGAAACTTCCGAGACCCAGCATATGTGGAACAGTTTCACGAGCATCATGACTTCACGGAAACGAGTCTATCGCTTGTATTGAGTTTGACATCCAAAATGAAAGATATGGACATGATCTATTCCCAATTCGAATCTCTCCCCCTCAGTTCGCTCATCTTCACAAAAGCGGATGAGACGAGTGACATCCACGCGATGTATCGAATGGTGAAAAAGAGTGGACTGCCTGTCGCATGGATGACAGACGGTCAAGAAGTGCCAGATGATTTGATTCGAGGAGATGCGGAGGCGTTGACGAAACGGCTGTTTGAGAAAGAAGGGTGGGCCAGATGGACCAAGCAAGGCGTTTAAGAGCAATCAATGATGTCCATCCGACGACCATCGCTTTTGCGAGCGGGAAAGGCGGCGTTGGAAAGACGAACGTTTGCGTCAATACGGCAATCGCCCTTTCGGAGCTCGGAAAACGGGTGTTGATCGTTGACTTTGATATCGGCATGGCCAACGTTCACATCTTGATGAACGCAATGAAGTCGAGAACGATGATCGAGTCCGTAAAAGCTCGTATTCCATTGGCTGCAGCTGTTCAGAAAAATGTGCATGGTGTCGATATATTACATGGAGGGAGTGGACAAGACCAACTCGTCCATCTCTCAGATGATGACATGCAATTTCTCATGCGAGAACTCGAAGTACTGACCGCATATGATTACGTCCTCTTCGATATGGGCGCCGGGGCGACGGACACCTCCCTGCAATTTATTGCGGGGTGTGACGAAATGTTTTTGATTTTAACACCGGAACCGACTTCGCTCATGGACGGGTACGCATATACAAAACTAGTGCATCATCAATATCCCGACTTACCACTCGGCGTCATCGTAAACCGAGCTCAGTCTGGAGAGGAAGCACTGCAATGTTTCGAACGGATGGAAGTCGCATGCAAGCAGTTCTTAAATAAGACGATTCGATTCCTCGGATTTTTACCGGATGACCCTTCAGTCCGAAAGGCTGTCATCGCCCAAGTCCCGTTTTATCAATACAATCGAAAAAGTGATATTAGCTGGCGGCTCGAACGAATTTTGACAACGCTTACGGGAACGCCTCCAAAACCACGTCACTTGATGGACCGTTTGATGGGGAACTTACGGAAACAATGGAACCGAGTATAACGACAGGGAGGCAAAGAAGATGGACGTGAACGAATACTTAGGGTTGTTTTTAGATGAATCCCAAGAACATATCCAATCAATCAACACACAGTTACTTAAGTTAGAACAGTCGGGTGGGGCGGATGTCGTTCAAGAGATTTTCCGGTCTGCGCATACGTTAAAAGGGATGTCTTCGACGATGGGGTACGAACGCGTTGCCAATTTAACGCATGAGATGGAAAGTGCACTCGACCTCGTTCGTGGCGGTAAGAAAGAAAGCAACCAACTTTTGTTGGATACGATGTTCATCGCGATGGAACAAATGGAAGACATGATTGCCGACATCGAGAACGGGGGACAAGGGGCAAACGTTGATGTTTCTGAAACAGTTGCCGCATTCCAATCATTCATCGGTGGAAAAGAGGTCGTGGTCACTGAAGCGAAAGAGTCGAGTACTTTCGACGTCGACCTTTACACAAACTCGGTCATCGACCAGGCGAAGCAGACTGGGTTTGAAGCGTATCAAATCACTGTGAAACTATCAGACGCTGTCGTCTTAAAGGCGGCTCGGGCGTACATGGTGTTTGATCGCCTTCAAGAATTAGGTGAAGTGGTACGGACACATCCGGAAACAGAAGAAATTGAACAAGAGCAATTCGACTTGTCGTTTGACGTTTTGTTCCTCTCACAAGAGACAGCAGAAGTCATCGAACACGCCATCGCCCAGGTGTCGGAAGTGGAACGTGTTGAAGTCAATGTGTTCACAGGAGCGTCAGAAAGCGAACCAGAAGTCGCAGTGACAGCCGAAGCGGTAGTCCCAGAACCAGTAGTGCAGACAGCTCCAGACCAGGAAGAAAAAGATACGAAAGATACGAAAGAACAAGTTGCGGCCCAGGCTCAAGCGAAGACGATTCGTGTCAACTTGGAACGAATCGATCGTCTCATGAACTTGTTCGAAGAATTCATCATCGATCGTGGACGTTTGGAACGACTTGCTGACGAGGTGGGGCAACCAGAATTAAATGAAACCGTTGAAAAAATCAAACGAGGTACGAACGAACTACAATCTCTCGTCTTGACACTTCGCATGATGCCGATCGAACAAGTGTTCAATCGCTTCCCGCGTATGGTGCGCTCGGTTGCAAAAGAAATCCATAAGAAAGTTCAATTGGATATTTCGGGTGCGGAGACAGAACTAGATCGGACGGTCATCGATGAGATTGGCGACCCGCTCGTTCACTTGATTCGTAATGCAATCGACCATGGAATCGAACGTCCAGAAGTACGCGTACAAGCTGGGAAGCCGGAGCAAGGCATGCTCGCCCTTCGTGCTTATCACGGTGGGAACCGTGTCTTCATCGAAATTGAAGATGACGGCGCAGGGATCAATGTCGACAAAGTTCGTTCAAAAGCGCTAGAACGTGGCGTCATTTCAGATGAAGAGGCGACCATGATGTCTGAGAATGAGTTGGCGATGTTGATCTTCGCCCCAGGTTTCTCGACAGCAGACGTGGTGACAGACCTTTCAGGTCGTGGTGTCGGGCTCGATGTCGTCAAAAATAAAATCGAGTCGCTCGGTGGTGTCGTTTCGTTAGAGACGGTAGCGGGACAAGGGACAAAATTCCAAGTCAGCTTGCCACTCACCCTCTCGATTATCTCGGCCATGCTCGTACAAGTCGGCGAGGAATCGTATGCGATTCCGTTGTCATCGATTCTTGAGACGACTTTACTTGATGAGGCAGACATTTTGACGGCGCATCGTGAGCGCGTCTTTGATTTCCGTGGGCAATTGGTTCCACTCGTCTATTTGAAAGAAATGTTCGGAATCGAATCAGAGACGAAATCCCAATTCCCGGTCGTCGTCGTTCGAAAAGGCAACAAACTCGTTGGCGTTGTCGTTAACGATTTGATTGGCCAACAAGAAATTGTCATGAAACCGCTCGGTACGTATCTTGAAGGGATTCCAGCTATCTCAGGTGCGACCATACTTGGTGACGGTCGCGTCGCCCTTATCGTAGATAGTAACGATCTCTTTTAAGGAGGAATTTGGATGGAACAGAAATGGGTAGTCTTTTCACTTGAAGAAAATACGTACGGGATCGATGTGCAATCGGTCCGTTCAATCGAGCGGCTTCAGCCAATCACACGCGTCCCGAACGCCCCGTCACACGTGAAAGGGGTCATCAACCTTCGGGGTGTCGTCACACCGGTCATCGACCTTCGTTTACGTCTCGGTTATGAAGAAGTCGAACCGACGGATGAGACGCGTATTTTAATCGCATCATTGAATCAAGGAGATGCAGGCTTCATCGTCGACCGTGCAAACGAAGTTGTCGAAAGTGATGAAGTACGAATCGAACCAATTCCGGAATCGAGTCGCGACATGATTTCAGCACACTTGACCGCAATCGCCAAAGGGGAAGATAAACTCTTCTCGCTTCTCGATGCGAATGCGTTGTTTGAGGAACAGTATGCTGAGTGAGTTTGAGCAAGATTTGTTAAAGGAACTGGGAAATATAGGGTCTGGGCATGCGGCAACTGCTTTATCCGCTATGTTAGCGAAACCGGTCAACATCACGGTTTCTTCTGCAGAGATGGAACCGATTTCCTATTTGCCAGACCGGGTTGGTGGTCCGGAGCGACATGTCGCTTCGGTGCTGCTCGAGTTAGACGGTGAGATTCGTGGCATGATTCTTATTTTATTCGCTGTCGAGGACGCCGAGCAGATGGTCTCGACTTTGATCGGCATGCCGTTCTCGTTCCAATCTGGTGATGAACTCGGACAATCGGCCTGGGAAGAGGTCGGGAATATTATGAGTGGTGCGTACGCACGTGCATTAGGCGATTGGTTGCAGACTCCAATCATGATTCAAGTACCGGCTACCGCCATCGATATGGCAGGATCGATCGTCGAGTTTGTCGTCACATCGGTTCAACCCGAGGAAGACGCCGCACTGTATATCGATACGACCTTTATGATTGATCAAAAAGTAAGTGCAGGACATGTGTTGTTCCTACCAACACATGGTTCACTCAAACGCATTCAAGAACGGTTGATTGGTCATGGCTGACGTTTTAAAAATTGGCATCGCCGAGTGGAAGCAAACGACGGCACCGAATCGGTTACGGACAGCCGGACTTGGTTCGTGCGTAGGTGTCATCTTATATGACACTCGTCTCCAATTGGCGGCAATGGCGCATGTCATGTTACCTGACTCGACCATTGCGCGGAAGAATCAAGCGATTGAAGTAGGAAAATATGCGGACACAGCCATCGATACGCTCGTCCGTTCTCTCAAACGAGAGGGAGCGACGCGGCTACAAGCGAAAATGGCTGGTGGGGCACAAATGTTTCAATTCAAATATGAGAATGAAGCGATGCGAATCGGCGAACGAAACGCCGAGGCGATTCGTCAAGCATTAAAGGTTCATCGGATTCCGCTCGTGGCCGAAGATTGCGGCGGTCATAACGGACGGACGATTGAGTTCGATGTTGCGACATCGGTCTTATCGATTCGGACGGTGAGCGTAGGTACGAAAGAACTATAAGGGGGGATCGACATGACGACTCATCTTACACAGTTGTGGGATCGCTGGAATACGGACCGTGATATGGATACAGCAAACGAATTACTAACACATTACGAGTTTCTCATCCACTACCACGTACAACGGATGATCGTGACGCTTCCAAAGAGCGTCGAACGCGACGAATTGAAAAGTTTGGGTTACATGGGATTGTACGATGCCCTTATGAAATATGATCCAGAGCATAATAATAAATTTGATACGTACGCTGCGTTTCGAATTCGAGGAGCCATTATCGATGGATTGCGCAAAGTAGACTGGTTACCTCGTTCGGTTCGTGAGAAAGTGAAAAAAATCGATCAGGTAGCAGAACAACTTGAACAATCACTTCATCGCGCTCCGACGAAGAATGAGTTGGCGGCTGCTTGTGATCTTCCTATTTCAGAAATCGAACGAACGATGGCAGAAGGGTATTTCGCCAACATGTTGTCGATCGACGAGGCCGTGACGTTACAAGAGGAAGGCAAAGTGATGTCAGTCACGTACTTCGACCCGGACTCCGAAAAACCAGAAGACACACTCCTTCAACGAGAATTGATTGACGTGCTCGCGACAGAAGTGGACCATCTATCGGAAAAAGAACGGCTCGTCGTATCGTTATTTTATTTTGATGAATTGACATTGACTGAGATTGGGGAAGTGCTCGAACTATCGACTTCCCGCATTTCTCAAATTCATTCAAAGGCCTTGAAGACATTGAAACAAGCGCTTGGACGGTCCTATTTAGAAGAAAAGACATCGTGAGGAGATGAACAAGTGTATATTGTGTATGTAGTAACGGCTTGTTTGGTTGCTTACGGTTTTTTATTCGGATACCGTCAAGTCCAGACGTTACAAGAACGGATCGAACGACTCGAACGGGAGAAGCATGAAACGGAGACGTTGCTTCTCTCGTTCATGGAGTCGATGAACGACCTTGTCACGAAGGAACCGGTAGAGCGTAAAGCGGACGTTCATCAGGAAGACTCGATACTTGTTGAAGCAAAGATTGAGTCCGTGTCCGATGAGTTGAATGAAGAGAACTCAACAACGTCGGTTGACGTAGACGATGTGTTACTGCGCCACTCGGTTCGAGACGCGGCCCGCATCCTCGGAAAAGGGGAAGGTGAACTCGCGCTATATGCGAAACTTCGCAAAAAGTGAGAGTTGCCGGATTTCGTGACATATGCTATAGTAGTTCTCGGTGTTAAACACATCACACACGTCTCGGGATGATATTCCTCGGTGCCGAAAGGTCGGAATACAACAATGAACGAGGCGGAGGACTTTTTTAAACCACAAGGAGGAAATTTATCATGGCAGTAATTTCAATGAAGCAATTGCTTGAAGCTGGTGTACACTTCGGTCACCAAACACGCCGTTGGAACCCAAAAATGGCGAAATACATCTTCACAGAGCGTAACGGGATCTACATCATCGACCTTCAAAAAACGGTCAAAAAAGTAGACGAAGCTTACAACTTTGTTCGTGAACTCGCGGCAGAAGGCGGAAACGTCCTCTTCGTAGGTACGAAAAAACAAGCTCAAGATACAATCAAAGAAGAAGCAATCCGTTCTGGTATGTTCTTCATTAACGAGCGTTGGTTGGGTGGAACACTCACTAACTTCTCAACAATCAAAAAGCGTATTAACCGCTTGAAGCAACTCGAAAAAATGGAAGAAGACGGCACGTTCGAAGTACTTCCTAAGAAAGAAGTCATCATCTTGAAAAAAGAAATGACTCGTCTTGAGAAGTTCCTCGGCGGAATCAAGGATATGCCTGGTGTGCCTGACGCCCTCTTCATCGTTGACCCACGTAAAGAGCGTATCGCAATCGCGGAAGCTCACAAATTGAACATCCCAATCGTTGCGATTGTCGACACAAACTGTGACCCAGATGAAATCGACTACGTAATCCCAGCGAACGACGATGCAATTCGTGCAGTTAAATTGCTCACTTCGAAAATGGCAGACGCAATTATCGAAGCGAAGCAAGGTGAAGAAGAAGTTGCTGAAGAAGCTGTAGCGACAGAAGCTGAAGCTACAGAAGCTGAGTAATCAGTGAGACAATAGGTGATAAAGGGAAAGCCTTTTATCACCTTTTTTTAGGACAAGTATTCAAAAAGCCTCGTGCTTTTTCTTAAAATTCGTAAGTTTTACAAGGAGGAATTTCCGATGGCAGTTACAGCAGCAATGGTAAAAGAACTTCGTGAAAAAACAGGAGCAGGAATGCTCGATTGCAAAAAAGCACTCGTTGAAACAGACGGTGACATGCAAGCAGCAATCGACTTCCTTCGCGAAAAAGGAATCGCTAAAGCAGCATCAAAAGGTGATCGTATCGCCGCTGAAGGTTTGACAGCAGTAGCAGTTGAAGGCAACAAAGCTGTGCTTGTCGAAATCAACTCAGAAACAGATTTCGTTGCGAAGAACGAGAAGTTCCAAACACTCGTCAACAACGTAGCGAAAGCAGTACTCGCTTCAGGTTCAACAACTGCAGAAGCAGCACTCGCAGCTGATTACGAAGCAGGCAAAACGCTTGAAACGTACATCCAAGAAGAAGCTTCTACAATCGGAGAGAAAATCTCACTCCGCCGTGTAGCTGTTCTTGAAAAAGCTGACGACGCTGTATTCGGTACGTACCTCCACATGGGTGGTCGCATCGGTTCTGTCGTCGTAATCGACGGCACGTCTGACGAAACGGTTGCAAAAGACGTTGCAATGCACGTTGCAGCAGCACGTCCACTTTACGCGACACGCGATGAAGTATCAGCTGAAGAAATCGACCGTGAGAAGAAAGTCTTGACTGAGCAAGCTCTTAACGAAGGCAAACCTGCTAACATCGTTGAGAAGATGATTGCTGGTCGCATGAACAAGTACTTCGAGGAAATCTGCCTCGTAGACCAAACGTTCGTAAAAGACGGCGACTTCAAAGTTGGTAAGTATGTAGAATCTAAAGGCGGGAAAGTCAACTCATTCGTACGCTTCGAAGTAGGAGAAGGTATGGAGAAACGTGAAGAGAACTTTGCTGAAGAAGTTATGAACCAACTTAAAAAATAATCTGCGTCATCGTATATGATGCATTCAAAATTGGGAACACGTCTTTATAACCTTGAGTTAGTTCGTTAAGGGAGCGTGTTCCCTTTTTTCAAGCAAGAGGAGGCAAAGTTATGGAACCGAAATATAAACGAATTGTGTTAAAATTGAGTGGAGAAGCGCTCGCTGGAGATCAAGGTTATGGGATTGACCCTAACATTGTAAACTCAATCTCAAATCAAATTAAAGAATTGATCGAGATGGGTGTAGAAGTGGCCGTGGTTGTTGGTGCCGGAAACATTTGGCGTGGAAAGACGGGTAGTGAACTTGGAATGGACCGGGCAAACGCAGACTACATGGGAATGCTCGCCACTGTCTTAAACTCACTTGCCCTTCAAGACAGCCTTGAAACGTATGGTGTCCAAACGCGTGTCCAAACATCAATTGAAATGCGACAAGTTGCTGAGCCATACATTCGTCGCCGGGCAATGCGTCACCTTGAAAAAGGTCGCGTCGTCATCTTTGCAGCGGGTACAGGAAACCCATATTTCTCAACGGATACGACAGCTGCGCTTCGCGCTGCTGAAATCGAAGCCGATGTCATTTTAATGGGTAAAAACAATGTGGACGGCGTCTACTCTGCTGATCCGAAATTGGATGCCACTGCAGTGAAATATGAGTCGTTGTCATACCTTGATGTCTTAAAAGACGGGCTTCAAGTCATGGACTCAACGGCAACATCACTCTGTATGGACAATCACATTCCATTGATTGTATTCTCATTGCTTGAAGAAGGTAACATTAAACGTGTCGTACTCGGGGAACATATCGGGACGGTAGTAGGAGGAGTCAATTCATGAGTGTCAAAGAAGTATTGCAAACAGCTGAAGAAAAAATGGAAAAAGCGCACACGTCACTGAAACGTGATTTTGGTACGCTTCGCACTGGCCGTGCCAGCGCATCGATTTTGGATCCTGTTCAAGTTGATTACTACGGTGTTCCGACACCACTCAATCAAGTAGCAAACATCAATACACCAGAAGCGCGCTTGCTCTTGATTCAACCATGGGATAAATCAATGGTTTCAGAAGTAGAAAAAGCGATTCAAAAGGCAGACCTCGGCTTGTCTCCATCTTCTGACGGAACAGTCATCCGTTTGGCGATTCCTGCCTTGACGGAAGAACGTCGTAAAGAATTGGTTAAAATCACGAAGAAATATGCGGAAGAGGCGAAAGTCGCTGTCCGTAACGTTCGCCGTGATGCCAATGAAAACTTGAAAAAACTCGAAAAAGATGGCGAGTTAACAGAAGACGATCTCCGCGGATATGCAGATGACGTTCAAACGTTGACGGATTCGTATATCAAGAAGATTGATGAATCTGCAGCAACGAAAGAAAAAGAAATCATGGAAGTGTAATCACGGAAGTGGTATACCAAAAAGCTGTGTGGGGACCCTTTTTCTGAGAGGGTCCTTCTTTCATACAATCAGGAGGATAACAGAATGTTTAAATGGGTGAATCCTAAAACAAAAATCGAGGCAGAATTAAGTGTTCCTGAGCACGTAGCCATCATCATGGATGGAAATGGACGTTGGGCCAAAAAACGTGGTCTCCCTCGCATCATGGGTCACCGAGAAGGGATGAAGTCAATCCGTGAAGCGGTTCGGACAGCGCAAGAACTCGGGATTCAATCACTGACGCTTTACGCGTTCTCTACGGAGAACTGGACTCGTCCGGAAGAGGAAGTCTCATTCTTGATGAAGTTGCCGAAACAGTTTTTAGAGACCGATTTGAAGGAACTTCATGAACAGAACGTCCAGGTGCTTGTCGCTGGGGACACGACGAAGCTTCCACGCGAGACGCGGGAGGCTGTCGATCAGGCGAGAGAACGGACTGCCACAAATACAGGCTTGAAACTCGTCTTCGCACTCAATTACGGTGGTCGGGATGAGCTCGTCCAAGCGATGCGTAGCATTGCCGAGGATGTACAGTCTGGTATGCTAATGTCAGACGCCGTGGATGATCAGTTAATCGGTGAACGTCTCATGACTCACGTTCAAGATGTGGACCTCATCATACGTACAAGCGGTGAACAACGACTCTCAAACTTTTTACTTTGGCAAAGCGCATATGCTGAACTCCACTTTACAGAAGTATTGTGGCCGGAATTTAAGCGTGAGCATTTTGTAGAAGCGATTGAATCTTACAACGCGCGCACGCGACGTTTTGGTGGGGTGTAACATGAAGACACGAATTATTACAGGACTTTGGGCGGGCGCAATCTTTATTACCGTCATCGCACTTGGTGGTAACGCCTTTGTTTCTTTAATGGGGATTCTCGCTCTCATTGGATTGAGCGAGTTTACGTTGATGCGAAAACATAAACTGTTGGCATTCCCATTTTTAGTGACATCGCTCCTCGTTGCTTTCCCGTTTGTCTTGTTGTTACTGGAAACGCGAATCGTCACGGACGAGATGCCGTTTACTATTGAACAGTGGCTCGTATTAGGGCTTGTGTTATTACTGTTTTGGACGGTCGTCACAAAAAATCGATTCACGTATGAAGATGCAGGATTCTATTTCGTATCCGCTGTCTACTTGGTCGTCGGTTTCTCGAGTTTCGCGCTCGTACGCCTGTCTGACGATGGGTTGTCAAAAGTGTTGCTCATCTTGTTCATGATTTGGGCGACGGATTCTGGAGCCTATTTCACTGGAAAGGCGTTCGGGAAGGCAAAATTATGGCCCTCAATCAGCCCGAATAAGACGATCGAAGGGGCAATCGGTGGAATTGTATCAGCCATTGTACTCGGCATCATCTTCGTCTGGATCGATCCGATTTTACCCGTATTAGAAGTGATTATTTTAGCCATTGTCGTTGCTGTCGTCGGACAGCTCGGTGATTTGGTACAATCCGCTTATAAACGTCAGTTCGGAGTAAAAGATTCGGGTCATCTCTTACCTGGGCATGGAGGAATCCTTGACCGGTTCGACAGTATGATTGCGGTCTTTACCGTCATTTGGGTGTTTAATCTGCTATAAGAAGGAGTGTCGAGATGAAGCGAATTAGCTTAATTGGGGCGACAGGTTCGATTGGCGTGCAGACATGTGACGTCATCGAACAGCACCCCGACCTGTTTGAATTAGAGGCGTATGCGTTCGGCACGAACGTCGATGTCGCCACGGAATGGATCAATCGACTTAGACCAAAATATGTGTCGGCGACAAGTATCGAGGTACTCGAACAATTGAAGCCGCGCCTTACATATGAACCTCTATATTTCATCGGTCCTGAAGGTCTCAAAGAGTGTGCGACGGCAGAACGCGCGGATATCGTCGTGACAGCAGTCGTGGGAGCGGTCGGTCTCGAGCCGACGCTTGCTGCGATTCAAGCAGGAAAAGATATTGCACTCGCCAACAAAGAAACACTCGTTACGGCAGGGCACCTCGTCAAGGCGGCCGTAAAAGAACATGGAGTTAAACTTTTACCGGTCGATAGCGAGCATTCTGCCATCTACCAATGTTTGAATGGGGAACGAAGAGAAGATGTTTCAAAAATTATTTTAACAGCGTCTGGTGGAAGCTTCCGTGACCGTTCGCGGGAAGAATTAGCCGACGTGACGGTTGAAGATGCATTGAATCATCCGAACTGGTCGATGGGGGCGAAAATCACAATCGATTCTGCGACAATGTTTAATAAAGGGCTCGAGGTGATCGAGGCACACTGGCTGTTCGATATCGATTATAATGATATTGAAGTCATCTTGCATCGTGAATCGATTATTCACTCGATGGTCGAATTTAAAGATGCAGCCGTGATGGCACAGCTCGGAAACCCGGATATGCGGGGACCGATTCTCTATGCGCTTTCGGAACCGAAGCGGCTTGAAATTGAGGGGAATAAGCGGTTAAACTTGAAAGAAATCGGTAAGCTACATTTTCAAGAGGCTGATTTCAACCGTTATCCGGCACTTCGGTTAGCGTTTGAAGCAGGAAGAATCGGCGGCTCGATGCCGACAGTCCTGAATGCGGCCAATGAAATGGCAGTGGATCTGTTCCTAAACGGTCAGATCACGTTCTTAGAAATTGAACGACTCGTTGAAGATGCGATGGCTCAACATGAAGTGATTGCCGAACCGACGCTCGCACAAATTCTAGAAGTAGACCGGGCAGTACGTCAACAGATTCAGCAAGGAATTGAAGGTGGGGAATAAATCATGACGACTTTTATCGCCATCGTCCTGATGTTCGGGGTTCTCATTTCTGTACACGAGTGGGGACACCTCGTCATGGCGAAACGGGCAGGCATTCTCTGTCACGAGTTTGCAATCGGATTCGGTCCGAAAATTGTTTCATTCCGTAAAAATGAAACGCTCTATACCATCCGTCTCTTACCAATCGGTGGCTATGTCAAAATGGCTGGGGAAGATTTCGAACCGATTGAAGTACGTGCAGGGCAACACGTTGGACTTCGTTTAACCGAACAAGGCACAGTGGATCGGGTTTATTTTCAGCCGGACACCGCTACGGATGTTCAAGTCGTCGGTACCGTCGATAAATTTGACGCGACGCATGAATTAAAAGTACAGCTCCTCATCGATGAGGAAGTGCGTGTCTATTCGTTAGAACGGGATACACTTCTTGTCGACCAAGGGATGGAAATTCAAATCGCACCGTATGATCGCACGTTCGGTGCCCAATCGGTATGGAAACGGGTCTTGGCGATTGCAGCCGGTCCAGCGATGAATTTCGTGTTAGCGTTCATCTTGCTCATTATCGTGGGTCTCGTTCAAGGAACGCCGACGAACGATGGTCAAATCGGTACCGTTCAACCTGATTCAGCCGCTGATGAGGCAGGGTTGATGAGTGGAGATGAAATTGTTTCGATTGAAGGCGAACCAGTCACGGATTGGCTCGACTTGCGCACGGCTCTAGCTGAACGTGCCGATACGCCAACAGACGTCACATACGTCCGCGATGGTGAAGAGGCGACTGTCACCGTCACACCACAAGCGGTTGAACAAAATGGCGAAACGGTCGGGATTCTTGGTGTCACAAACGCATTAGAGCGTTCACCGGTCAAAGCCGTGACGACAGGTGCTGAGACGACGTGGACGATGTCCACCCTCATCTTCTCAGCCGTCGGTGATTTGGTGACAGGACAAGTTGGTGTCGATCAATTGGCAGGACCTGTAGGAATCGTACGGATGACAGACGAAGTGGCAGCGAGCGGTTTGATTATGCTGTTGAACTGGACAGCGCTCCTTTCTGTCAACCTCGCCATCTTCAACTTGCTCCCACTCCCGGCTTTGGATGGAGGACGTTTGATTTTCCTCTTATTCGAAGCGGTGCGAGGGCGTCCAATTGATCCGAAAAAGGAAGGATTCGTCCACTTTATCGGGTTCGCTTTATTGATGATCTTAATGTTGATTGTCACTTGGAACGACATTCAATCATTCTTTAAATAAGCTGTTTGTAGAGAAGGGAAACGTTGAACTGTATGAAACAATCTAGATTGCTCATGCCTACATTGAGAGAAGTACCGGCTGACGCGGAAGCGGTCAGCCATCAACTTCTCGTCCGTGGAGGATTCATCCGTCAAAATGCGGCAGGAATCTATTCTTATCTTCCACTCGGACATAAAGTGTTACACAACATCCAATCAATCATCCGTGAAGAGATGAATCGTGCGGGTGCACAAGAGTTATTGATGCCGGCCATCCAACCGGCAGAACTATGGGAAGAGACGGGACGTTGGGGTATTTATGGTCCTGAATTGATGCGATTGACTGACCGCCATGACCGTCGCTTCGCACTCGGTGCGACACACGAAGAATTGATCACATCAATCGTCCGAGACGAGCTCAACTCGTATAAAAAACTTCCGATGAACTTGTATCAGATTCAAACGAAGTATCGCGATGAACGTCGTCCGCGCTTTGGATTGCTTCGCGGACGTGAGTTCTTGATGAAGGATGCATACTCATTCCACGCGACACAAGAAGACTTAGACGAAGAATATACAAACATGTATAACGCGTACTCACGCATCTTCGACCGCACAGGTCTTAAGTATCGTCCGGTCGTCGCAGACTCTGGAGCAATCGGCGGGAAAGATACGCACGAATTCCAAGCGCTCGCTGATATCGGTGAAGACACGATCGTTTATACCGATTCATCGAACTATGCGGCGAACATTGAAATGGCAGAAACACTCGACCGTTATGAGATGCAACAAGCTGACGTACGTCCACTCGAAAAAGTGGACACGGAAGAAAATCGCACGATTGAAGACGTAGCGAAATTCTTGAACGTCGATCCAAAGACGACCATCAAATCTGTCCTATTTAATGTGGATGGAGAGACGGTGATGGCAATCGTTCGTGGCGACCACGAAGCGAACGAGGTCAAAGTGAAGAACGCACTCGGTGGACTCGATATTCAACTCGAAGATGAGGCAAAAATCGTCGAGTTGTTCAAGTGTGCACCAGGTACGCTCGGACCAATCCATGCGCCAGTTAAAGTCGTTGCCGACTATGCGGTCAAGTATCTCGTGGACGCTGTTTGTGGAGCGAACGAAGCAAACACGCACTACACAGGCGTGAATGCCGAGCGTGACCTAGCAGAATTGACTTATCATGATTTACGTTTCGTCGTCGAAGGCGATTTAGCACCTGACGAGTCGGGTCCTGTTCGTTTCGCTCGCGGAATCGAAGTCGGACAAGTCTTCAAACTTGGGACACGTTATTCAGAGGCGATGGGAGCGACATTCTTAAACGAAGAAGGTCGTGCTGAACCACTCATCATGGGTTGCTATGGAATCGGTGTGTCACGGACACTTTCTGCCATCGTCGAACAACATCATGACGATCGTGGAATCATCTGGCCACGAAACGTGGCGCCGTTCGATCTTCATTTGATTGCAATCAACACGAAAGATGAGGTGCAAGTTGAACTTGCAAATCGTCTTTATGAAGAGCTCGGCCAAACGTACGATGTCTTGTTCGATGATCGAAAAGAACGAGCGGGCGTCAAATTTGCCGATGCAGACTTGATCGGTCTTCCGATTCGCGTCAACGTCGGGAAAAAAGCCGGTGAAGGAATCGTTGAAGTAAAAGTACGTGCCACAGGCGAAGTGATTGAAACTTCAATCGACGAATTGAAACAAGTCATCACTTCAAAATTTAGCGAAGTTCATTAATTAATGGATGAAGGTGACAGCGTAAGCGGTCACCTTCATTTGTCGAATTGGCATAAAGGGGGAAAGACGGACCCGTGGAAGCAAATCAAAAGATGCAACTATTATTAAGTGATCTTGGGATCACGACTGAGACAGACCTGTTCGACGAAGCGGAACTCTCACGACTCGTCGTCAATAAAAAACGACGCACGTGGACGTTTTATTTTACATTTCCGACAGTCTTACCGTACGACGTCCATCAATTGTTCATGAGTCGGTTAGAAAATCGGTACGCGACGTTCGCTGACGAAGTGTACGCGCGGTTCTCGACAGCAAAAGGTGGGAGTGAGCAGGACTATATCGACTACTGGCCACGAATCGTCAGTGAATTGAGTCAAGTGTCCGGAGCGATGCGAAGCTACTTCGGATCGGTCTCACCGCGATTTGAACAGAATAAACTGTTGATCCCGGTACGCTCTGGACCTGAGGCAAGCTATGTGGACAAAGAGCTCTGTCAAGAAGTCCAAGCGCTCTATAGCGCTTATGGGTTCACGAAAAAACCGTGTCAGGCACACTTTTCTGAAGACGCCGAAGCCAGTCAGGCTTTACGTGAACAAGTGGTACAAGAAGATATCGAGCAAGCGAAAATGGCACTTGCGGCACAGTTTGCCAAAGCGACGGAAACGAACGATGAACCCATCACAGAGATTCGGATGGGTGCGCTCATCAAAGATGAGATTGTCCCAATCAAGACGATTATCGAAGAAGAGCGCCGTGTCGCCATTCGTGGTCTCGTCTTCTCCGCGGAGCGAAAAGAGCTGAAGAGTGGGAAAAAGCTATTCACTTTCAAAATGACGGACTACACCGATTCGCTCATCGTGAAAGTGTTTGCGCGCGATGACGATGACGATCGGATGCTCAGTGCCGTCAAGAAGGGCATGTGGATTCAAACGGCAGGACGAGTCGAGGATGATTCGTTCATGCGTGAACTATGCATGATGGCGTCGCAACTCCAAGAAGTGAAAGTCGAGCCACTCCGAGATGAGTGGGAAGGTGAGAAGCGGGTCGAACTCCACGCACATACA
This sequence comes from Exiguobacterium sp. NPDC077395, assembly GCF_050269125.1. Classification (NCBI taxonomy): domain Bacteria; kingdom Bacillati; phylum Bacillota; class Bacilli; order Caryophanales; genus Exiguobacterium; species Exiguobacterium sp. NPDC077395. The sequence goes on along the minus strand of NZ_JBNNHU010000001.1, from coordinate 1,518,477 downwards.
CAGATGAGTCAAATGGACGCAGTCACGAACGTGTCCGCTCTCGTCGCGCGTGCCGCGAAGTGGGGACATCGTGCGATTGCGATCACCGACCATGCTGGTGTCCAAGCGTTCCCGGAAGCGTACTATGCCGGGAAGAAAAACGACATCAAAGTGTTGTACGGAGTCGAGGCGAACGTCGTCAATGATGGTGTTCCGGTTGCGTATCATCCAAGTGATGTGTCGTTAGACGATGCGACATACGTCGTCTTTGACGTCGAGACGACGGGACTTTCTGCCGTCTATAATAAAATCATCGAGCTCGCAGGTGTCAAAATCAAGGACGGGGAGATTATCGACCGCTTTGAGGCGTTCGCTGACCCGAAACATGCGTTGTCGGCGACGACGATCGAGTTGACGGGAATCACGGATGACATGGTGCAAGGACAACCTGACCCAGAAGTCATCACGAAACAGTTCGTCGAATGGTGTGGTGACAGTATCCTCGTCGCCCATAACGCATCGTTCGACATGGGTTTCCTCGAGGCGACACTTCGGAGCGGAGGTCATGAACCGGATGATTACCCGGTCATCGATACACTCGAGCTGGCTCGTACGTTGATGCCGACCTTGAAGAATCACCGACTGAACACGCTTGCGAAGCGATTCGATATCGAATTGACTCAGCATCACCGTGCGATTTATGATGCGGAGGCGACAGCGTATTTGTTGATGAAACTTCTCGACCTCGCCAAACAGATGTTTGAGATGACGACGCATCGCTCGTTGAACGCCAAAGTCGGGAGTGACGTGTCGAAGATTCGTCCGTTCCACGCGACGATTTATGCGAAAAATAAAAAGCCGGGACTTCGCCATCTATATGAACTCATTTCACTCTCTCATATCGATTATTTATATCGGATGGCACGGATGCCGCGTTCAGAGCTCGTGAAGCGCCGTGAAGGACTGTTGATTGGTTCGGCTTGTGACAATGGTGAGATTTTTGACGCTGCTTTGAATAAGTCAGATGATGAGCTCGAGAAGATGATGTCGTTTTACGACTTTATCGAGATTCACCCGCCGGCGCTCTATCACCATTTGATCGATAAAGAGATTGTCGCGAATGAGATGGAGCTCCGTGAAATCATCAAACGAATCATTCGTGTCGCGAAGAAAGCCGAGTTACCGGTATGTGCGACAGGGAATGTGCACTATTTGGACCGGGCCGACCGTTCGTATCGTGAGATTTTGATTCGTACCCAAGGTGGGGCGAACTTTATCAATACACGTAAAGAATTGCCACATGCCCATTTCCGGACGACGAAGGAAATGATGGAAGAGTTCAAGTTTCTTGGTGACGACTTGGCACGTGAAATCGTCATCACGAACCCGAATGCGATCGCCGATCAAATCGAATCGATCCAAATCATCCCGGATGACTTATATACGCCGAAAATTGAAGGCGCGGATGACGAGGTTCGGAATATGAGCTACGATATGGCCCGTTCGATTTATGGGGATGAGCTTCCTGAGATCGTTGAGGCACGTCTAGAAAAAGAATTGAAGTCAATCATCGGCCATGGATTCGCGGTCATCTACTTGATCTCACATAAACTCGTTAAGAAATCTCTAGACGATGGGTACTTGGTCGGGTCGCGTGGGTCGGTCGGGTCGAGTCTCGTCGCTACGATGACAGAGATCACCGAGGTCAACCCGCTACCGCCGCACTACGTCTGTCCAAACTGTCAACATTCGCACTTCTTCAACGACGGGTCTGTCGGTTCGGGATATGACTTACCGGACAAAGAGTGTCCGGAATGTGGCACATGGTATACAAAAGATGGACACGATATTCCGTTCGAAACGTTTCTTGGATTCAAAGGGGACAAAGTACCGGATATCGATTTGAACTTCTCGGGTGAATATCAACCGCATGCCCACGCCTATACAAAAGTGTTGTTCGGAGAAGAATATGTATATCGTGCCGGTACGATCGGAACGATTGCGGATAAGACGGCATATGGGTATGTGAAAGGATATGCGACCGAGAACGACAAGATTTATCGAAACGCTGAGGTCGATCGTCTCGTCTCCGGGGTCACCGGCGTGAAACGGACGACGGGGCAGCACCCGGGTGGAATCATCGTTGTCCCTGACTATATGGACATCGCGGACATCTCACCGATTCAATATCCTGCGGATGACAACTCGTCTGAATGGAAGACGACACACTTCGACTTCCATTCCATCCATGACAACTTATTGAAGCTTGATATTCTCGGGCACGATGACCCGACCGTCATTCGGATGCTCCAAGACTTATCCGGGATCGATCCGAAAACGATTCCGACAGACGATCCGACCGTCATGAAAATTTTCTCCTCACCAGAAGTGCTCGGAGTGACACCGGAACAGATCGAGTCGAAGACCGGCACACTTGGGATTCCTGAGTTTGGGACGAAGTTCGTCCGTCAGATGCTTGAAGAGACGAAACCGTCCACGTTCTCGGAGCTCGTTCAGATTTCAGGTCTGTCTCACGGGACGGATGTCTGGCTTGGGAACGCGAATGAACTGATTTACAACGGGACGTGTGAACTGAAAGACGTTATCGGTTGTCGTGACGACATCATGGTCTATTTGATTTACGCAGGGCTCGAGCCATCGTTCGCCTTCAAAATCATGGAGTCCGTTCGTAAAGGGAAAGGTCTCACAGACGAGATGGAGTCAGAGATGCGGGAGAACGACGTGCCGGAATGGTATATCTCTTCTTGTAAGAAGATCAAATACATGTTCCCGAAAGCGCACGCGACAGCATACGTCTTGATGGCCGTCCGGATCGCATATTTCAAAGTGCATCATCCTATCTTGTACTATGCGACATACTTCACCGTGCGCGCCGGGGACTTTGACTTATCTGCAATGATCAAAGGCCCTCAAGCCGTCCGTAAAGCGATGTCGGATATTCGGGAAAAAGGCTTCGATGCGACAGCGAAAGATAAAGGATTGCATACGGTCCTCGAACTTGCCCTTGAGATGCTTGAGCGGGGCATGAAGTTCCAAAACATCGACTTGTATCGTTCAAGCGCGACAGAGTTCTTGATTGAGGACAATACGTTGATTCCTCCATTCAATGCGGTCGATGGGCTCGGGACGAATGCGGCAAAAGCGATCGTCGAAGCGAGGGAGGAAGGACAGTTCCTCTCGAAAGAAGATTTACGCAAACGAGCGAAGTTGTCGAAAACGGTCATCGAGACACTTGATACGATGAAATGTCTTGAAGGCTTGCCTGATGAGAACCAACTCTCATTCTTTGATTTTGGGGTGTAAGTTGCGATTTGTCGGGAAAATATGATATATTGGTATCGAACAAAGTTGGATACTACGACGGAAAGGAGTAGGGAACCCTACTCCTTTCTTGTATGTAAAAGCCAGAAGGAGGGATGAGAGTGTCCAAAATAACAGAAGTCGTTGAATCGATTGCGTTGCCAATCGTCGAACGAGAAAACATGGAATTGGTCGATGTGGAATTCGTAAAAGAAGGTCCAGACTGGTTCTTGCGCGTTTATATCGATAAACCAGGGGGCGTCGATTTAGACGATTGCGTCAATATCAATGAACAACTCTCGGAAAAACTGAACGAAACCGATCCGATTGAACAGGCTTATTATCTTGATGTCTCGAGTCCTGGTGCGGAGCGTCCGCTGAAAAAGCCGAGTGATTTCGAACGTGCTGTAGGCAAAAACGTCTACATGAAAACGTTCGCTCCGATCGATGGTGCCAAAGAGTTTGAAGGAATTTTGACGGCATATGATGGGGAAACGGTCGTGATCGAGACACGCATCAAGACGAGAAAAAAAGCGGTATCGCTACCGGTAGACAAAATTGCACAAGCCCGCTTAGCGGTCACGTTTAGTTAAGGAGAGGGAAGAAGATGGGTCCACAATTACTCACTACAATCGATCAGATTGCCAAAGAAAAAGGAATTGACAAAAATATTATTATCGACGCTCTCGAACAAGCGCTCATTTCTGCATATCGCCGAAACGTCGCGAACCCGAACGAGCACGTGAAAGTCGAATTCGACCAGGTGACGGGAGACATTCGTGTCTACGCACTTTTAGAAGTCGTCGAACGTCTCACACAACCAGACCAACAGCTTTCGCTTGAGGAAGCACATGAAATCGACCCGAACTATGAGCTCGGTGATTTCCATAAAGAAGAAGTCACACCAAGTGATTTCGGACGTGTCGCAGCGATGACGGCGAAACAAGTCGTGACGCAGAAGATGCGTGAAGCGGAGCGTGAACGCATCTACAACCACTTCGCAGATAAAGAAGACGAGATCATGACAGGGATTGTGGAGCGTTTTGACCCGCGCAACTTGTATATCGGTCTTGAGAACAACATCGAAGCAGTCCTTACTCCGAACGAACAAATGCCGAACGAGTCGTATCAGATTCACGACCGAATCAAGGTATACGTGACGAAAGTTGATTCGACGACAAAAGGTTCAGGTGCTGCGATTCAAGTGTCGCGTACGCATCCGGGACTTTTGCGCCGTTTGTTCGAGCTTGAAGTACCTGAGATTTCAAACGGAACAGTCGATGTCATGTCTGTATCGCGTGAAGCAGGTGACCGTTCGAAAATTGCTGTGCACTCGGATATCGTTGACCCGGTCGGCGCATGTGTCGGACCGAAAGGACAACGTGTCCAAACAATCGTCGACGAGTTGAACGGTGAGAAAATCGATATCGTTCGTTGGTCTGAAGACCCGAAAGAGTTCGTTCGAAACGCACTCAGCCCGGCGCAAGTCGTTGCCGTCTATGTCAATGAGCCTGCGAAGTCGACGACAGTCGTCGTACCGGACTACCAATTGTCACTCGCGATTGGAAAACGTGGTCAAAACGCTCGTCTTGCTGCGAAATTGACTGGTTGGAAAATCGACATCAAGAGCGAGACAGATGCGGAAGCACTCGATTTGTTCGATACGTTCGCTGAAAAAGTTGAATCAGAACCAGAAATTGTTCAAAATGAAGTTGAACAAGACTTATCAGATGCTTCAGTTGAAACAGCTGTGGTGAAAGAAGAGGAATGACCATGAAGCAAAAGAAACTTCCTTTGCGTAAGTGTGTGGTCACACAAGAAATGCTCCCGAAGAAAGAATTGATTCGTGTCGTTCGAACGCCTGAAGGTGACGTGGTCATCGATCAGACGGGTAAAGTGAACGGTCGCGGTGCCTACTTATCAAAAGATATCGATGTTGTTCGTCAAGCAGAGAAAAAACGAACGCTCGATCATCATTTGAAAGTGAAAACGAGCGATGACTTGTATGAGCAGTTGAAAGCTGTCGCAGGTGACGAATCATGAGTCAGTGGGAATCATTGTTAGGCCTTGCCGCTCGAGCAAGGAAAGTAACGATGGGAGAAGAGTTTGTATTAAAGGATGTGCGAGCGGGTCGTGCCAAGCTCGTCATTCTAGCCGGAGATGCAGGTGCCTCGACGAAAAAACGAGTCACCGACAAGTGTGCATCTTATCAAGTGCCGCTGATTGAAGTGAGCGATCGCTATACGATCGGTGCCGCACTTGGGAAAGATATGCGTGTCGTCGTATCGGTGACAGAATCCGGATTTGCGAACAAGCTTAAGCAACTTCTCTCTTAACTATTAACGGAGGTGGATGCTTTGGGAAAACGCGTCTATGAATTTGCAAAAGAACAGAATGTAACGAGTAAGCAAGTCATTACTCAATTAGAAAAATTGAACAAACCGGTGAAAAACCACATGGCCGTCCTCGATGATGAGACAGTCAAACAGTTGGACCGTGTGTTCAATCCAGAAAAATATCGCGCTGAGAAGCAAGCTGAAGCGAAAGCGACTTCAACTTCAAACGAGCCGAAACAAGAGAAAAAAGAACAGTCACGTCCGCAAGCGGCGCAACAAAACCGTGGCGGTCAAAATAATCGCGGTGGTCAAAATCGTAACGACAACCGAAACAACGATCCGCGCAATAAAAAACGCGGAAAAGGGAAAGGTAAAGGCAAGCCGGTAAAAGCGGCTGTGCCACAAGAAGCCGATCCAAATTCGAAGACAAGTCAGCGTAAAGCGGCTCGTCTCGCTCAAGAAGCAGAGATGGGGAACGTCATCAAGTATGAGGATGTACTCAGCGTCTCTGACCTCGCAGAGAAAATGAACAAAAAGCCAAACGAAATCATCATGAAGTTGATGGGTATTGGTGTGATGGCGACAATCAACCAGACACTCGATGACGAAACAATCGAGTTGCTCGCTTCAGAGTTTGGTTTTGAAGTAGAAAAAGAAGTCGTCGTCGATGAGACAGACTTCGAAACAGTTGAGATTGACTTCTCACAATATGACCTTGAAGAGCGCCCAGCGGTCGTTACAATCATGGGTCACGTCGACCACGGTAAAACGACACTCCTTGACTCAATTCGTAACACGAAAGTCGTTGCAGGAGAAGCGGGTGGGATCACGCAGCATATCGGTGCGTACCAAGTGTCTGTAAACGACAAGAAAATCACATTCCTCGATACGCCAGGTCACGCGGCGTTCACAACGATGCGTGCACGTGGTGCGGAAGTGACAGATATCGCCATTATCGTCGTTGCGGCTGACGATGGCGTCATGCCACAAACAGAGGAAGCAATCTCGCACGCGAAAGCAGCGAACGTTCCAATCATCGTTGCGGTCAACAAAATGGACAAAGAAGGGGCAAACCCTGACCGTGTCAAACAAGAATTGACAGAGTTCGGTCTCATTCCGGAAGAGTGGGGCGGCGAAACGATTTTCGTTCCGATCTCTGCGATTAAAGGTGAAGGAATCGATGAGTTGCTCGAGATGATTCTTCTCGTATCTGAAGTCGAAGAATACAAGTCGACGCCAGACATGCCAGCTCGTGGATCAGTCATCGAAGCAAAACTCGACAAAGGTCGTGGACCTGTTGCAACGCTTCTCGTTCAACACGGTACGCTTCGTATCGGTGACCCAATCGTTGTCGGTAGCACGTTCGGTCGCGTCCGTGCAATGGTCAACGACATCGGTCGTCGTGTGAAACAAGTCGGTCCATCTACACCGATTGAAATCACAGGTCTGAACGATGTACCACAAGCCGGTGACCAGTTCATCGTGTTTGAAGATGAGAAGAAAGCACGTGCAATCGGGGAAAAACGTTACCAACGTTACCTCGAGTCACAACGTCGTGAATCAGCGAAAGTCAGCCTTGACGACTTGTTCAGCCGTATTCAAGAAGGTGAAGTGAAAGACTTGAACGTCATCATTAAAGCAGACGTACAAGGTTCAGCTGAAGCATTGGCTGGTTCACTCCGCAAGATTGATGTCGAAGGCGTCAAAGTTAACATCGTTCACCAAGGTGTCGGTGCCATCACAGAAGGTGACGTCATTCTCGCATCAGCTGCGAACGCCGTCATCATCGGTTTCAACGTACGTCCTGACGGTAACGCTCGTTCGATGGCGGAACAGGAAAATGTTGAAATGCGTCTCCACCGCATCATCTACAACGCAATCGAAGAAATCGAGAGTGCGATGAAAGGGATGCTTGACCCTGAGTTCGTCGAAGAAATCACTGGTCAAGTCGAAGTCCGTGACGTCTTCAAAGTATCGAAAGTCGGTACGATTGCAGGTTGTTATGTGACTGAAGGTAAAATCACACGTGACGCTGGTGTCCGTGTCATTCGTAACGGAATCGTCGTATATGAAGGCAAGCTCGATACGCTTCGCCGCTTCAAAGATGACGTAAAAGAAGTTGCGACTGGTTATGAGTGTGGGATTAAAGTAGAGAAATTTGATGACATCAAAGTAGAAGATGTCATTGAAGCGTTCGTCATGAAAGAAGTCGAACGTAAATAATGTGAGGAGGGATCACGTATGAAAATTCGTGCCCAACGTGTTGCCGAGCAAATGCGTAAAGAGATTACAGATGTCTTGTTACGGGAAGTGAGTGACCCACGTACAAAGAACGCTACAATTACGAGCGTTGATGTGACAGGGGACTTACAACAAGCAACGGTCTACTATACGGTGCTCGGTGATGAGGAAGATGTGAAAGCAGAAACGCAAGCAGGTCTCGACAAAGCGAAAGGATTTATCCGTCGCGAAATCGGGAACCGCATCCGTCTTCGTAAAACACCAGAAATCTCGTTTGAATACGATTCTTCGGTCGCATATGGTAGCCATATCGATTCATTGATTCGTGATTTGAACAAAGACCAATAATTTGAAAGGGGAGACATCGTTCTCCCTTTTTTGTATGGAGGGATGAAGTTGGAACCGAACGGAGTGCTTGTACTCGATAAGGACCGAGGCATGACGAGTCATGACTGCGTGTTCAAGTTACGAAAGTTGTTTCAAACGAAAAAAGTGGGTCATACGGGCACGCTTGACCCGGAAGTGACAGGCGTATTACCAATCTGTTTAGGACGTGCCACGAAGTTATCTCGTTTTATCACGGATGAGGGCAAGTGTTACGTGGCCGAGGTGACAATCGGGACGGCCACTATGACCGAGGACGCTCATGGCGAGGTCGTAGAACAGAAGACAGTCACACCGAATGAGTTGGTCGAGTCACAGATTGATGAAGCGATGCGACAATTGGTCGGAACGATTGAACAGATTCCACCTTATTATTCAGCGGTCAAGGTCAATGGGAAGAAACTGTATGAGTACGCCCGCAAAGGCCAAACCGTAGAACGCCCCCGTCGGATGGTCGAGATTCACCGTCTGGAGCGGACGAGCGAGTTAACGTTTGAAGAAGGAGTATGTCGTTTCCAAATGGAAATCGATTGCGGAAAAGGGACGTACATTCGTACGCTCGCCGTACAAATCGGTGAGAAGCTCGGTTACCCTGCCCATATGAGCGAACTGAGACGCACGAGCTCCGGCTCTTTCGAAGAAGCGAACGCTATATCCCTCGAACAGTTACAGGCATTAGAGACGGTCGAAGAACGAATGGCGCATGTCATCCCACTCGAAGAGGTCATCAAACGTTGGCCAGCCATCACGATTCCAAAGAATCGGGAGCGGTATATTCGGAATGGTGGCAAGCTGAACGGCGTTTCGCTCGAATTTGAGTTATTTACTGTCTATAATGAAGAAGGAATCCCTCTTGCTTTATATCGAAGACAAGATGGAACGACAGACGCTACAGTCGAGGTCATGCTGGCCATCGACTAAGGGGGAAATTGACAGTATGGAAACAAGACATCTCACCTATCCAGAAACGCCTGACCTGTATCCATCGGTCATGGTACTCGGTTTTTTTGACGGTGTTCATAAAGGGCATCAAGCCGTGATCAATCATGCGAAGCGTGTTGCAGCGGAGCATAACCTTCCGGTGACGGTCGTCACGTTCGACCCACACCCGAAACAAGTACTCTCAAACAAATCCGACGCGGTCCGTTATATCACACCGCTATCCCGAAAATTGAAACGAATCGAAGCGCTCGGGGTCGAGCGATGTCTCGTCTTGACCTTTACGAAAGAGTTGGCTGGATTATCTCCTCAACAGTTTGTCGACGATTATTTGATTGCTGCTGGAGCCGTACACGTGACGGCAGGATTTGATTACTCGTACGGCAAGTTCGGTGAAGGGACGATGGAGACACTCCCATACCATTCTCGCGATCAGTTCACGACGTCCATTGTTACAGAACAGACGATGAATGGAGAGAAGGTTTCATCGACGCGAATTCGTAAATTATTGGCTGAAGGCCACGTTGACGCGGCTCAAGAGTTACTCGGTGCCCCTTATGTCATCTGCGGTGAAGTCATTCACGGAGATGCGAGAGGGCGTACAATCGGGTTCCCGACAGCAAACGTGTTGATGGACGCCTCATATGTCATGCCACGACTCGGCGTGTATGCGACACGTGTTACGCTCCCTGATGGTCGGACGTTCGAGGCGATGACCAACGTCGGGCGTCGTCCGACGTTTTATGAGACGGGAGCGGTCTCTGTCGAAAGCCATCTCTTTGACTTTTCGGAGGATTTGTACGGGCAAGTGATCGAGATCGAGTGGGTTCAGTATATTCGTAACGAGCGAGCGTTCGATGGGTTAGATGCATTGGTCGCTCAACTGAAACAGGATGAGGTATCAGCACGCTCAATCCTATCTTGACTTTCGGTTGCGGTTACGCTATCCTTGTCAAGTACGCAAAGTACACCGTTTCGCTTGGCTGGTCGATTCACCAACGCCGGCTCGGCAACGCGGCAATTTTTAATTAAATGGAGGTGGAGAGGCAATGGCACTCTCAAAAGAACGTAAAAACGAAATTATCGCAGAATACGCGACTAAACAAGGTGACACTGGTTCACCGGAAGTACAAGTGGCAGTGTTGACTGAACAAATCAACACATTGAACGCTCACCTTCGTACACACAAGAAAGACCACCACTCACGTCGCGGTCTCTTGAAAATGGTTGGACGTCGTCGTAACTTGCTTACGTACCTTCGTAACAAGGACGTTACGCGCTACCGTGAATTGATTCAACGCCTCGGTCTCCGTCGTTAATCGATCGAGACTGTTTAACGGGCTGGGACAACGTCCTAGTCCGTTTCTTGTTTGTTAAGAGGAAAATGATTAGACATTCGTAAGATAGAGTTACATAATAAACTAGATAAGGTTTGAGAGGAGAATGTACATGTTAGGTACGAAACAAGTATTCTCTACAGAGTGGGGCGGACGCCCATTGTCTGTAGAGGTCGGTCAACTTGCGAAGCAAGCAAATGGCTCGGCGCTCGTTCGCTATGGTGACACGGTCGTCCTTGCGACAGTAACGGCTTCAAAAGCACCAAAAGATTTAGACTTTTTCCCATTGACGGTCAACTATGAGGAGAAACTTTACTCGGTAGGTAAAATTCCAGGAGGATTCCTTCGCCGTGAAGGACGTCCGGGGGAAAATGCGATTTTGACATCACGTCTCATCGACCGTCCGATTCGTCCACTCTTCCCAGATGGATTCCGTCATGACATTCAAGTCATGATTTATGTCATGTCGAACGATCCAGATTGCTCGGCGGAAATGGCGGGAATGCTCGGAACGTCAATCGCACTCTCGATCTCAGATGTACCGTTCGATGGTCCAATCGCAGGTGTGACGGTCGGACGTGTTGATGGCGAATTCGTCGTCAACCCAACGACAGCTCAAATGGAGAAAACGGATCTTGAGCTTCAAGTTGCAGGTACATCGACTGCCATCAACATGGTTGAAGCTGGCGCGAATGAAGTACCAGAAGATGTCATGCTTGAGTCGATCTTATTTGGACATGAAGAGATCAAGCGTTTGATTGCGTTCCAACAAGAGATTGTTGATGCAGTCGGCAAACCGAAGTTTGAATATACGGTCTCGAAATACGATGAGGCACTCACAGCAGAGCTTGAAGCAGCTCGTCCTGAAATCGTTGAAGCGGTTCAAGTGGAAGAGAAACATGCCCGCGATGAAGCGATCAACGAAGTGATTGCGAAATACGTGGCGATGTATGAAGAGCGCCTTGCTGATGAGCCGTCGAAACTTGGTGAAGTTTCGGGCATCTTGAACAAATTCGTCAAAGATGAAGTCCGTCGCTTGATCACGGTCGACAAAGTCCGTCCAGACGGTCGTCGCCCAGATGTCATCCGTCCGCTCGCATCAGAAGTCGGATTGCTTCCACGCGCACACGGTGTCGGTCTCTTCACACGTGGTCAAACACAAGTCATGTCGGTCGCAACACTCGGTGTCATCGGCGATGCACAAATCATCGACGGAATCGGCTTAGAAGAGAACAAGCGCTTCATGCACCACTACAACTTCCCACCGTTCTCGGTCGGAGAAGCACGTCCAGTCCGTGCACCAGGTCGTCGTGAGATTGGTCACGGGGCACTCGGTGAGCGCGCACTCTTGCCAATCATTCCAAAAGAAGCAGACTTCCCGTATACGATTCGTCTCGTCTCGGAAGTACTTGAATCAAACGGTTCAAGTTCACAAGCTTCAATCTGTGGCTCGACGCTTGCCTTGATGGATGCAGGTGTACCAATCAAAGCGCCGGTCGCTGGGATTGCCATGGGCCTCATAATGGAAGGGGAGCACTACACGGTCTTGACAGATATTCAAGGTCTCGAAGACCACCTCGGCGACATGGACTTCAAAGTTGCCGGAACGAAAGATGGGATTACAGCCCTTCAAATGGATATCAAGATTGCTGGAATCACGCGTGAAATCTTAGAAGAAGCGCTTGAGCAGGCACGTGTCGGTCGTCTACACATCCTTGACCATATGCTTGAAACATTAGACACACCACGTACACAATTGTCGAAATATGCACCGAAAATCGTGACGATGACAATCAATCCGGATAAGATCCGTGATGTGATTGGACCAGGTGGTAAGATGATCAACAGCATCATCGACCAAACAGGCGTCAAGATTGACATCGAACAAGATGGTACGGTGTTCATCGCCTCGACAGACCAAGAAGGCATTGATCTTGCCATGAAGATGATTGGGGACATCGTTCGCGAAGTCGTCGTCGGTGAAGTATTTGATGCAACGGTACGCCGCATCGAGAAGTTCGGCGCGTTCGTCGAACTCTTCAAAGGAAAAGATGCACTCGTACACGTTTCAGAATTCAGTCTCGAGCGTGTCGCAAACGTTGAAGACGTTGTGAAGCTCGGTGATACGATTCAAGTCAAAGTCACGGAAATCGATGATAAAGGTCGTGTCAACGCGTCGCATAAAGCGCTCATCTTAGAAGGCTTATCTCCTGAAGAGCGTGAAGCGTATGAAGCGAAACGGAAGGCTGCACGTGAAAGCCGTCCACCTCGTGAAGGCCGTCCGCCACGTCGTGACGGGGACCGTCGTCCACCGCGCTCGACAAATTAATTATTCTGGCCATCGTCTTGGTGCGATGGCCTTTTTCATAGGAGTGAGAATATGGAATGGATGACACTACAAAATGGTATCCGCGTCATCATCGAACCGATTGAAGGTTCTCGCAGTACGTCAACAGGTGTCTTTATTAAAGCTGGGACACGAACAGAGTCATTTGAAAACATCGGAATCAGTCATTTGATTGAACATATGTTATTTAAAGGAACATCGACGAAAAACGCGAAAGAAATCGCTTCCTTTTTCGATGAACTTGGTGGAAGCGTCAATGCCTTCACCTCAAAAGACCATACTTGTTTTTACGTGAAGACGCTCGACGAGCATGCGGTCATGGCGCTCGACGTCTTGACGGACATGTTGTTTGATTCGGTACTCGATGAGACAGAACTCGAAAAAGAGAAACGTGTCGTCGTGGAAGAAATCAAAATGTATGAGGATACACCTGAAGATCTCGTACATGAGCTATTGGCAGTTGCGGCATATCGTGACGATATCCTCGCACAACCAATCCTTGGAACGGAGGAGAGCGTCAATCGATTGACACGCGACCAACTCGTCGATTATTTACAAGAACGGTATGTGGCAGAAGAAATCGTCGTCTCCATCGCAGGACATGTCTCTGAAGAGTTGATGGAGGCAGTGAAACGTAGGTTTGCCAACATCCCTTCTAGGGAATCGTCGAAAGAACTCAATCAACCAGAACTGTTCCATGATACGTTGACGAAACTTAAGGAGACAGAGCAAGCACATCTCTGTTGGAACTATGAAGCCATCTCGGCAACGGATGATCGTTTACCGCACTTGGCACTGATGAACAACGCCATCGGTGCAACGATGTCCTCACGGTTATTTCAATCGATTCGTGAAGAAGAAGGATTGGCCTACTCGATTTACTCATACTATACGACGTTCGCCGATCATGGGACGTTTACAATCTATGTCGGAACATCTTCAGACACGTTGAATCAAGTCGAAGTCATTCTAGAAAGAGAATTGAAGCGTTTGTTCGAAGAAGGATTGACGGATGAGGAAGTCGATAAAGGGAAGCGCCAATTGAAAGGGTCACTCGCCCTCGGGAATGAGAGCTCGAGTGCACGGATGAATCGGAATGGTCGGAACTTGTTACTACTTGATGAAGTGGAGCCGATTGAACAAGTGATTCAAAAAGTGGAGAAAATCAAGCGTGATGAGGTCAATGCGTTGATTCGTGAAGTGTTGACACATCAGCCAGCGAAGTCATACGTCCTCCCAAACGAAGCGTGACTTGAAACCGAATTGTAAGTTCTCTACACTGATTAAGAGGTATTCTTTAGTTTGGATAGGATACAGGTGAAAGAAGGGAAAGACTTGAACTTAACGGACTTAGTGAAGACGATACAACTCATTAACCAACCAAATCTTGAAGGCATCGTGGTGACTCACGTGACAACCGATTCTCGGGAAGTTGTCCCGGGGACGTTGTTTGTCGCCATCAAAGGCTATACGGTCGATGGACATGAATATGCGACTCAAGCAGTGGAACGAGGGGCAGTAGCGGTTGTCAGTGAACGACCGCTCGAACTATCGGTTCCGAACTTGATTGTGCGTGATAGTTCTCGCTCGGTCGGTCTTTTGGCTTCGGCGTTTTATGCGTATCCTTCTGAACAGATGCGACTGTTCGGAATCACTGGAACGAATGGTAAAACGACGACGACCACGATTTTACGGGATGTCCTAGACGTCCTCGGACACTCGACTGGCCTGATCGGCACCGTCGAGGTACGAATCAATGACAAGGTCGTACCGAGCAAGAATACGACACCTCAAAGCTCAGAACTGCAACAACTACTGGCACAAATGCGTGATGAGGGTGTGACGGACGTCATGATGGAAGTCTCTTCGCACGGTCTCGAACTCGGTCGTGTCATCGGTACGGATTTTGATATCGTCGGATTTACGAATTTGACGCATGATCATCTCGATTTTCATGGGACGTTTGAAAATTATGCCCGCGCAAAGGGATTGTTGTTCGCTCAACTCGGTCAAATGGCATCACGTGGGAAGGTAGCCGTCTTGAATGCGGATGATGCACAGAGCGCTCTCTATGAGACGATGACAGGCGCTAAAGTGTTGACATATGGAATCGACACGACGGCCGATTTGATGGCGTCAGAGATTGAACAGACATTGTCTCAAACGAGCTTTGTGTTGAACTATCAAGGCACACGCCTACCGGTGACCGTACAGTTTATCGGTCGTTTTAACGTGTATAATTTGTTGCTTGCGACAGGTTGCCTCCTCGCAGCAGGATACTCATTGGAGCAAATCGCTAGAGCGCTTGAAATGATTCATCCGGCCAAAGGACGCATGCAGCGCCTAGACGTGCCTGGGTACAACGTATACGCAGATTATGCACATACACCGGATGGCATCGAACAATGTTTGAAATCGCTCGTCGGTGTACCGAAAGAGAAGATTGTCTTTTTAATCGGTACGGGCGGGAACCGTGACGTGACAAAACGTCCGGCAATGGGTGAGATGGCATCGACTTACGCTGGGACGGTCATCATTACAACGGACGACCCACGTTTCGAAGCGTATGAATCCATCACGAAAGGGATTGCGGCCGGAATGACGCATGATAACTATGTGGAAATCGGCGATCGGGAAGAAGCGGTCCGTTACGCGGCAAGTTTAGCCAAATCGGATAATATCATCGTGTTAGCAGGAAAAGGGCACGAAAAATATCAAATTATCGGAAACGAAAAATTGCCACTCGACGAAGAGGCGATTGTCCGATCGACCATTTTGAATACGGAGGAAGCATGATTTATGGCAGTACAACCAGTTACGTTGACAGAAAAAGAACATGACGACTTCGTCAAAGCACATGATCGTGGTGATTTATTACAACTATCAAGTTGGGGAGACGTAAAACGACAGAATGGATGGACGTCGGAGCGCGTTGCGGTTGCCCGTGACGGTTTAACGACCGGTGCGGCGTTACTGTTATTTAAGCGCGTCCCGAAATTACCGTATACGCTATGTTACGCGCCACGCGGATTAGTGGTGGATTATGATGACGTGGCGTCTCTCCAGGCACTTGTAAAAGAAGCAAAACGAATCGCTGCGAATCACAAGGCGATTGTCGTTAAAATCGATCCAAACATCGACCGCGATGAGATGCCGGGCCTCTTGACGGAAATGGAAGCTGTCGGATTCCGTCATAAAGGGTACGGGGGTGGCTTTGACTATGCACAACCTCGTTTCACAATGGAGACAGATTTACGTCCGAGTGAAAAAGAAATCTTTGCGAAATTCCATCATAAATTCCGTTATAACGTCCGGTTAGCGGAGAAAAAAGGAATCGTCTGTAAAGAAGTCGGGCGAGACGGATTAAAAACGTTTGCCGACCTCATGAAAGTGACGGGAGAACGTGATGGGTTTGCCATTCGAGGTCTCGATTATTTTGAGAATCTATATGATTGTCTCCAACCGAACGATGCGCGACTCTTTTTGACAAAGCTCGAACCGAAAATTGCGCTCGAGCAGCAACAAGCGACGCTTGAAAAAGCAAAAAAAGAGTTGGAAAAGATTGAACGTGGATTAGAGAAGGAAACGGTCGAAAAGAAACGGACAAGCCTTCTTAATCGTAAAGAACAGACGGTGGCACAAATTCAAAAAGCTGAGCAGGCGTTACCTGAGCTCATCGAACTGAACAAGACTTATCCGGATGGGATTGTGTTGTCAGGTGGGCTATTGACACTTGCGGGACGACGTTCATATTACTTATATGGTGCCTCATCGAATGAGTTCCGTGAATTCATGCCGAACCATTTGATGCAGTGGACGATGATGCAAGCGGCGAAAGAGAGTGGAGCCGAACGATATGACTTCGGCGGTGTCTCAGGCAGCACAGACCCAGATGATGAATACGCGGGTCTCTATGCCTTCAAGTCCGGATGGGGGAGTGACATGATTGAGAAAGTCGGAGAGTTCGACCTCGTCTTGAATCGTCCACTCTATATGGCACTTGAAAAAGGATTACCAATCCTTAAAGGACTGCGTAAACGGTTAAGAAGATGAGGTGGACCGGCGTGTTATCACTTGCGATGGTCGCCTTCTTGATTGGGATAGTGCTGGCTTACTTTTATATGCAACCACAACCTGTACCGTGGGTGGATGAGCCGACGTTTGAAGCGGACATGTGTGTGCGAAACGTAGAGGCAGAAAGTACTATTTTGGCAAGAACCAATATTGACTTCGACCGCCTTCATCCGCAAGTTGCGGAACGGGGAGCGACCTTCGTGCGCTTGGCACATTCTTGTCTCGGTCTCGAAGTTCGACTGACGTCAGGATATCGTTCAGCGAAAGAGCAAAATGCATTATATGCGCAAGGCAGGTCTGAACCCGGGCAAGTCGTGACGAATGCAAAAGCGGGTCAGAGCTATCATAATTATGGACTTGCAGTCGATTTTGTCATCATCCATGAAAACAAAACGGACTACGATTTAAGTACGGACCGTAATCGCAATGATGTACCAGATTGGCAAGAGCTCGGAGAATTAGGGAAGGCGCTCGGTTTCGAATGGGGTGGGGACTGGAACTCATTCCCTGACTATCCGCACCTCCAGATGGACTTTGGCTTGTCCATCCGACAACTCGACGCAGGGAAACGCCCGGATAAAGAAGCGGTCGCACCGCTTGCGGATACACTAAAACCTCTACTAGATTGAACGGAAATGTTGGCAATGAAGCCGTTTTCCGATACAATATTCAGTAGCGATAAGGGACGAAACAGAATATGAAACATTTAGGAGGTTTTTGTTAGTGTCAAAAAAGAAGACAGAGAATATTAGCGTCTTTGCGCTTGGAGGCGTAGGCGAAATCGGAAAGAACATGTACGTCGTGGAGCTAGACGACGACATCTTCGTCATCGATGCCGGTCTCATGTTTCCAGGCGATGAGATGCTCGGGATTGATATCGTCATCCCAGACATCACATATTTAAAAGAAAACAAGGATCGCGTTCGAGCGATTTTCATCACACACGGTCACGAAGACCATATTGGTGGACTCAGCTACGTCCTACGCGATTTGAAACACGTTCCGGTATACGGGACAAAATTGACTCTCGGGTTAATTGAACTGAAATTAAAAGAGGCCGGTTTATTGAAAGAAGTCGACCTTCGCATGATTGATGCCAAAACGAAATTGACTATCGCTGATCATCTCGTCACGTTCTTCCGCGTCAATCACTCGATTCCCGACTGTGTCGGTGTTTGTATTCAAACATCTCAAGGTGCGATCGTCCATACCGGAGATTTCAAGTTTGATTATACGCCAGTCGATGGGAAACAATCCGATTTCAATAAATTAGCAGCGATTGGACAGCGCGGTGTACTCGCGTTACTTTCTGATTCGACAAACGCAGAGCGTCCGGGTCAGACTGGTTCAGAATCGATTGTTGGTGCTGAATTGAACGATGTGATTTATCAAGCCGAAGGTCGTGTCATCGTAGCGTCATTCGCGTCGAACGTCCATCGCTTACAGCAAGTCTTTGCAGCCGCAGAAGCGAATGACCGTAAAGTCGCGGTCGTTGGCCGTAGTATGGTCAATATCGTCGAAGTCGCACAAAAATTAAACTACTTACGTTTCAAAGCGAAGACACTCGTCGAGTTGTCGCAAGTAAATCGTCTTCCTGATAACAAAGTCGTCATCTTAACGACTGGGTCTCAAGGAGAGCCGATGGCTGCATTGACGCGTATGGCACGTAACGCGCATAAACAAGTGAACATTCGTTTGAACGACACAGTCGTCATTGCGGCGACACCGATTCCAGGGAATGAAAAGTCGGTTTCGAAAACGATTGACTTATTGTTCCGTTCTGGGGCAAACGTCATTTACAACCAACGTAAAGTTCACGTATCCGGACACGGTTCGGCAGAAGAATTGAAGTTGATGCTCAACCTCGTCAAACCGAAATACTTCTTACCGATTCACGGGGAATACCGGATGCAAATGGCACACTCGAAGCTCGCTGAACAAGTCGGTGTCAAATCGAACAACATCTTCATCGTCGAAAAAGGAGATGTCGTCGAGTTCACGGGTCGAAAAGCCCGGATGAGCCGAAAAGTTCCTGCGGGTAACGTATTGATTGATGGGATTGGCGTCGGTGACGTCGGGAACATCGTCTTACGAGACCGTCGTTTGTTGTCACAAGATGGGGTCGTGCTTTGCGTGGTCACATTGAATCGGAAACAGAAGAAATTGATTTCAGGACCTGAACTCATCTCACGTGGATTTGTGTATATGCGCGAGTCGGAAGAAATGATTTCAGAGGCAAACCGTATTGTCACGAAACAGATTGAAAAGAGTCTGCAAGCTGGCAGTGATTGGACCGAATTGAAATCAAATATCCGCGAGCGACTTAGCGTCTTCTTATTCGAGCAGACGAAACGTCGTCCGATGATCTTGCCGATCATCATGGAGATTTAATGGAATGAGAGTGAGGCAAAAGTCATCTGACTTTTGCCTTCTTTTTTTAGGAGGAACTAAAAGTGGCTCAAAAAACGAGAAAAACACCCGTGAAGCGGAAGCGACCAGCAGCGCGCAACACGAGAAAACGGAAAAAACAGCCGATTGCGCCACGTACATATGGATGGGGAATTTTCGTTCTTTCCATCGTCGCATTCGTATTTGCCTTATTCGATTTTGGATGGATTGGTCGGCAACTATCTGATTTGTCCGAATACCTGTTTGGTGGCTGGGGTGCGCTCACCTATTTGATGATTGCCATCTTGTTATGGATTGTATTAAAACCGATGAAGCCGATGGAGCGAGCAGGACTGCTCAGTATGACCGCCTCATTTCTACTGTTTGGAGATTTACTTTGGGGAGATGAGCGCGGTGGGGTCAACGGTGCACTTTATGGCTTAAACCAATACTTATTTTCTGATTTTGGTCTCATCTTTTTAGGCATCGTCTGTTTTATCCTCGGTGTTTCCCTCTATGTCCCAACGATTTGGGGAACCATCTATCATCGCCTAGAGGAATCCGTAATGGCCGTGAAAAAAGAATGGCAATCGAGACCGAAAACAGAGAAAAAACAAAACAACAAGCAAAATCAAGAACCGAAGCGGTCGCGAAAACCATCGCCTGAGCCGATGTTCGCAGAAGCCGATTTAGAGGTGGAGTCAGAATCAGATGTGGTCACGATGAATGACATCCCAATCGTCGGATTCAGTGAGAAAGTTGTCGCGGAGAAAAAAGAGGAGCCTAAAAAGGAGTCGTCTACGGAACCGGATGAATCGATCTCGACCGAGGAGATGATGATGACCGCGGCGCAAGACGTCTCAGATACGTATGAGCTCCCGCCGTTCACCAATCTGAAGGAACCGGTGATCACCGATTTATCTGGGGAAAATGCGCGTCTGAAAGAGAATGCAGCTAAGTTAGTGAAGACGTTAAAATCGTTTGGTGTAGGGGTGAAAGTATTGAAAATTCACCTTGGTCCGACGGTCACGAAGTATGAGTTACAGCCGGACATCGGTGTGAAGGTCAGTCGAATCACGTCGCTTAGCGATGATCTCGCACTTGCGCTTGCCGCGAAAGATATTCGAATCGAAGCACCGATACCAGGCAAGGCGGCGATTGGTATCGAGGTACCGAACCAGGAAGTCGCTCCAGTCTGTCTTCGTGAAGTGCTTGAGGCAGACCCAGTGAAACAAGACGATTCAAAACTGCTCGTTGCGCTCGGACGAAGCATTAGTGGCGAGACTGTCGGCATTTCACTAAACAAAATGCCACACTTACTCGTGGCAGGATCGACAGGTTCCGGTAAATCTGTTTGTATCAACGGGATGATTGTATCCATCTTGATGCGTTCTCGACCGGATGAGGTCCGTCTCATGATGATTGACCCAAAAATGGTCGAACTCAATGTTTATAATGGTGTGCCGCATTTGTTGACACCGGTTGTCACAGATCCGAAAAAGGCGGCTCAGGCATTGAAACAAGTCGTCGCCGAGATGGAAAGACGATATGAGCTGTTCAGTCGATATGGTGTCCGTAACATTGAAGGATACAATGAACTCGTCGACAAGTCCGATGATGAGGATGCAAAACGTCTACCGTTCATCGTCGTCATAGTCGATGAGTTGGCAGATTTGATGATGGTCGCTTCAAATGACGTTGAGGACGCCATCATGCGACTCGCTCAAATGGCACGGGCAGCCGGGATTCATATGGTACTGGCGACACAGCGTCCGTCGGTTGACGTCATTACAGGGGTCATCAAAGCAAACATCCCGTCTCGCATCGCATTTGCGGTCTCATCACAAACCGATTCCCGGACGATATTAGATGGAGGAGGAGCAGAAAAACTGCTTGGGCGTGGCGACATGCTCATGCTTGCTAATGGGATGAACAAGCCGGTACGTGTCCAAGGAGCGTTCGTCTCCGATCAAGAGGTCGAAACGGTCGTTAATCACGTCATCGCACAGCAACGTGCGCAGTACGTAGAAGCGATGATGCCGAAAGAAGAAGAAGTGACGACGATTGACTCGGACGATTCATTGTTCGGAGAAGTCATTCAATTCATCGTTACCCAGGAAACGGCTTCGACCTCGATGATTCAACGAAGATTTCGAATTGGGTATAATCGGGCAGCGCGTTTGATTGACTCGCTTGAAGAGGCGGGATACGTAGGTCCGTCAGAAGGTTCGAAACCACGGAAAGTATTAATTCATGAACAAGACGAATAAATTTAAAAAACGAACGATTGTATACATAGATATACAATCGTTCGTTTTTTATTCCTTTTTCTACGATATGGAAATATTCGCGCAAATCAGAGAGGTTCGCTATAATATAATTGTAATATAGCACATATGTCCTATAACGTTTATTAGTACATACTTTTAAAAACGACTGAAACGCTTACATTTTTTAATAACGTTTACATTTTACAAAAGTTTTTCAAACTGAATCGAAATGGGTAAAATGGACTCAGAGGTACGGTTGGAGATGGTTTTTTAAAATATTTCCTTGATTCCGAACAAAAACTATTGCGTTCTAATTCTCGAATCCCTATACTTAATATTGGCAAGGACATTCATACGTCAGATGTCTGAGCACTGGTAAGTAAATTAAAGGTGGTGAGGCCAATGTCGATTAAGCTCGATCATCGATTGCTCTATCTTCGAGTGATTGAGAAAATTAAGCAAGATATCGACGCTGGTGTCTATCGTGAAGGTGAGAAGTTACCTTCAGAGTTCGAGCTTTCAAAGCAACTCGGAGTAAGTCGAGCGACACTTCGTGAAGCGTTAAGAATTCTCGAAGATGAGAAATTTGTCGTGCGAAAACATGGAGTAGGGACATTTATTAGTTCTAAACCGCCATTCACGTCAGGGATTGAAGAGTTGTTCAGTGTCACTGATATGATCACACGCGCAAAAATGACACCAGGAACGAAAGTATTGGTGGCCGAGAAAGTGTTGGCAACAGAGAGAGAAGCCGAGCGTCTCAAGATTGAGCCGAACTCACCGATTTATCGGATTGTTCGAATTCGATATGCGGATGACACACCGGTCGTTTATTGTGTCGACAAAGTGCCGGCCCATCTCGTCTCAAATCCTGAGGCATTGACTGAAGGAAAGTCTTTGTTTGACTCTCTCGAAAAAGAGGTAGGACGTCGAGTCGCATACGCGATCACGCACATCGAACCGAGTGTCAGCTCTGAAATTTCGTCACAACTTCAGACGGACCAACCGTTACTCGCTTTAAAACAATTGCATTACGATGAGAGTGATTTACCATTGCTCGATTCGGCCAACTTTTTCCGAGCTGATCGATTCGACTTCCACGTCGTACGTAAACGAGTGTAACCGAACAGTTTTTTAACGGAAGAGTTATTTTTGGGGAACAGCGTGAAAGCGCTTTCTTATACCGGTGTAAAGACTACTGATAACATGACAACAAAATTTGTTATGAACCGAAAGGGGAAACACGACGATGATGAACAAAAAGAAAACGATTCTCTCAGCTTTAGCAGCAGGACTCACACTCTCTACAGTACTCGCAGCATGCGGTGGAGATGACAACGAAGGCGGCTCATCTTCAAACGGCGAAGGCGGCGAGGGCGGCGACTTTAAAGTAGCAATGGTTACAGATACTGGCGGTGTTGATGACAAATCATTCAACCAATCTGCTTGGGAAGGTCTCACGAAATTTGGTGAAGACAACAACTTGACTGAAAACGAAGGATACAAATACCTTCAATCAGCTAAACAAGCGGACTACCAGCCAAACTTGCAACAATTGGCTCGTGACAACTTCAACTTGATCTACGGTATCGGCTTCTTGATGGCTGAAGACGTACAAAAAGTTGCTGAGCAGTTCCCGGACAACAACTTCGCAATCGTTGATATGGTTGTTGACGCTCCGAACGTTGCTTCAATCACGTTCAAAGAGCAAGAAGGTTCATTCCTTGTTGGTGTCATTGCCGGTCTCACAACGACAACTGACAAAGTTGGTTTCATCGGTGGAGTAGAGTCAGACTTGATCAAGAAGTTTGAAAATGGATTTAAAGCGGGTGTCATGGCTGTTAACCCAGAAGCAACAATCGACGTGAAGTATGCAGAAGACTTCAACTCGGCTGAAAAAGGAACAGCAATCGCTTCAGGTATGTACGGTTCTGGATCGGACATCATCTATCACGCAGCTGGTGGTACAGGTGTAGGGGTATTCACAGAAGCGAAAAACCGTAAGAAGAACGGCGAAGAAGTTTGGGTAATCGGGGTTGACCGTGACCAGTACGAAGAAGGTCTTCCAGAAGACGTTACGTTGACTTCAATGGTCAAACGTGTAGATACAGCTACTTATGACGTATCGAAACAGACGATGGACGGAGAATTCCCAGGCGGCGAAATCATCGAGTTCGGTTTGAAAGATGACGGTGTCGGCATCGCAGAAACTTCTGACAAGCACGTTTCACAAGAAATTCTCGATAAAGTTGAAGAATATCGTACACAATTGGTTGACGGAGAACTCACTGCACCAGCAACTGACGCTGAGTTCGAAGAGTTCATGAAAAACGTAAAATAATTCATTTGAGTGAAGGGGGGACCCATGTGGTCTCCCTTTACTTAAAGTTAGGGGTGAACTTCCTTGGAATATGTAATTGAAATGCTAAATATTCGCAAAGAGTTCGGTACGTTCGTTGCGAACGACAATATCACACTCCAATTGCGCAAAGGAGAAATCCATGCGCTTCTCGGAGAGAACGGGGCGGGGAAGTCGACGCTCATGAACGTGTTATTCGGTCTCTATCAGCCTGAAGGCGGGGAGATTCGTGTGCATGGGAAAAAAGTGGATATTGAAAACCCGAACATCGCCAACGAACTTGGGATCGGGATGGTCCACCAGCACTTTATGCTTGTTGAAAAATTCACAGTCACTGAGAACATCATCCTTGGACTTGAGCCAAAGAGCGGTGTGACGATTGACCGTGCGACAGCCCGTAAAAAGGTCATGGATATTTCAGAACAGTATGGGCTTAAGATTGATCCAGACGCCAAGATTGAAGATATTTCAGTCGGCATGCAACAGCGTGTAGAAATCTTGAAGACGCTCTATCGCGGGGCAGATATTTTGATCTTCGATGAACCGACGGCAGTGTTGACACCACAAGAGATTCAAGAACTTATCCAAATTATGAAACGTCTGATTGCTGAAGGTAAGTCGATCATCTTGATCACTCACAAGCTGAAGGAAATTATGCAAGTCGCAGACCGTTGCACAGTCATTCGCCGTGGACGTTATATCGGTACCGTTGAAGTGGATGAGACGGTTAACGAAGATAGTCTTGCTGAAATGATGGTCGGGCGAGAAGTCAATTTCGATGCAGAGTATTCGAAAGCCGACC
The DNA here is from genome assembly GCF_050269125.1 of Exiguobacterium sp. NPDC077395. Lineage (NCBI taxonomy): Bacteria > Bacillati > Bacillota > Bacilli > Caryophanales > Exiguobacterium > Exiguobacterium sp. NPDC077395. The sequence continues at coordinate 1,493,700 of NZ_JBNNHU010000001.1, read as the reverse complement.
CGCAACAAGTCGTTCTCGACGTTCAAGGACTTGTCGTCAAAGACAGCCGTGGTTTGAAGGTTGTCGAAGGATTGGACCTTCAGATTCGTGCTGGAGAAGTACTCGGGATTGCCGGAATCGACGGCAACGGTCAGACAGAACTGATTGAAGCGATCTCGGGACTTAAAAAACCGGAGTCGGGTAAAGTTTTGCTCAACGGAAAAGACGTGACGGGTCATACACCGCGTAAAATGACGGAAGCTGGAATCGGACACATTCCACAGGACCGTCATAAACATGGTCTCGTCCTTGACTACTCGATTCGTGACAATATGGTTCTTCAAACGTACTACAAAGAACCGTTCTCGAAACGAGGACTCATGAATTATAAAGCAGTGGCAGAAAAAGCGAAGGCGTTGATTGAGAAGTTTGACGTCCGAACTCCATCCATCGACGTTCCGGCTCGTGCCCTTTCTGGTGGTAACCAACAGAAAGCAATCATTGCCCGTGAGGTCGATCGTTCACCTGATTTACTCATCGCAGCACAGCCGACGCGTGGTCTTGATGTCGGTGCGATTGAATTCATTCACGAACAACTCGTCAAAGAACGTGAAAAAGGCCGTGCCGTCTTGCTTATTTCGTTCGAACTTGATGAGATTTTGCACGTATCCGACCGGATCGCCGTTCTTTATGAAGGAAAAATCGTAGGAATTCGTGATCCGAAAGAGACGACGGAACAAGAGCTTGGCTTCTTGATGGCCGGCGGTCAGAGAGGGGACGACAAAGAATGAAAAAATTAAGTTTAAATCAACTTCTCATTCCATTCCTATCCATCATTTTAGGACTTCTCGTCGGAGCCATCGTCATGTTGATTGGTGGATACGACCCGATTCAAGGCTTTATCTCCTTGTTTGAAGGGATGTTTGGAAGCCCATATGCCGTTGGGGAGACGCTACGAGCAGCAGCACCTCTCATCTTCTCAGGTCTCGCGGTTGCCTTCGCATTCCGGACGGGGCTATTCAACATCGGGGTAGAAGGTCAAGTATTGATCGGATGGGTAGCAGCTGTATATGTAGGGATCAACTTCGATTTGCCGATGTTCATCCATTTACCGCTTGCACTTCTCGCGGCGATGGTCGCAGCAGCACTCTGGGCGTTCGTTCCTGGATTCTTGAAAGCGAAGTTTTACGTCCACGAAGTCATCACATCCATCATGATGAACTATATCGCGCTTTACACGACGAACGCGATTTTGCGTAGCGTCATCGGCGTAACGAACGAACGTACTGACTCAATCAATGAATCGGCATCGCTTGCGTCACCTTGGTTGCAAGAGTTGACGACGTACTCACGTCTTCACTGGGGTGTCCTCGTTGCAGTACTCGCGGCGATTGTATACTACTACATTCTTCAGCGTACGACACTCGGTTATGAGTTGCGTGCAGTCGGATTCAACAAACATGCCTCTCAATATGCGGGGATGAGCGTTGACCGTAACATCGTCCTTTCGTTTGTCATCTCAGGGATGTTCGCAGGTCTCGCCGGTGCGATGGAAGGTCTCGGGACGTTCGGTAGTATGACGCTCTCTGCATCGTTCACAGGTGTCGGTTTTGACGGGATCGCAGTAGCCCTTCTAGGTGCCAACACAGCGATCGGTGTCATTCTCGCAGCGATTCTATTTGCTGGATTGAACATCGGTGGATTGGCGATGCAGCTCGGTGCGAACGTACCGTCTGAACTTGTTAAAGTCATCATCGCAGCAATCGTCATCTTTGTGGCATCTGGTTATGCCATCAACTATGTCGTTGAGAAACTTAAAGGAAATCGTAAGAAAGGAGTGGAGAAAAAATGAGCTTCTTAGAAGTCCTCTATATCGTCGTACCGGTTGCACTTGCCTATGCGACTCCACTCATTATCGCAGCACTCGGTGGGATTTTCAGTGAGCGCTCTGGTGTCGTTAACATTGCCCTTGAAGGGATTATGATTATCGGTGCCGCAACAGGGATCATCACGACGCTCACGTTAACAGACTTAGGAGCTGGTGTATTTAGCCCATGGATCTCCTTGCTCGTTGCGATGGTAGTCGGTGCGCTCTTCTCGCTCTTCTTGGCTGTCCCTGCCATCCTATGGCGTGCAGACCAAACGGTTCTTGGAGTAGCGATCAACATGCTTGCAATCGGTCTCGCCATCTTCGTTGTGCGTGTGCTTTACAACAAAGGTCAAACTGACTTTATTGAGTACCGTATTGCGAAGGAGAACGTACCATTTCTATCAGATATTCCTGTATTAAAAATGTTCTTCATTAACGTGCAATACACGTCATTCGTTGCCATCGCTTTAGCGTTTGTCGTCTGGTTCGTTATCTTCAAGACGCCGTTCGGACTACGTCTTCGCTCAGTCGGAGAACACCCGATGGCAGCTGACACGATGGGGATCAACGTCACGAAAATGCGCTTTATGGGCGTCATGCTTTCTGGTGCGTTTGGTGGTCTTGCCGGAGCGGTATACGCCGTCACGGTTACGACGAACTTCAGTGGAACGACAATCGTTGGTCAAGGGTTCTTGGCGATTGCTGCAATGATCTTCGGGAAGTGGAATCCACTCGGAGCGCTCGGCGCTGGATTGTTCTTTGGATTCGCCCAAGCGTTATCGATTATCGGAAGCAACTTGCCTGTCATCAATAACGTGCCGCAGCTTCTACTTTTGATTGCACCTTATGCCCTCACGATTCTTGCGCTCGCTGGACTCGTCGGTCGTGCAGATGCACCGAAGTCGGTCGGTATTCCATATATTAAAGGAAAACGTTAATCCGGAATAGGACATATGTCCATTTTAGGAGGGTTGTTTGGTACTTAAGCCAAACAACCTTTTTTGTTATACTTGGCTAGAGCTGTCATGATTAGAGTAGGATGGAGAAGTGAACAAAAAAAGACATATTGGTCATTTGACCAATATGTCTTTGCAAGTTTATTCGTACTTCAATGCATCGCCATCGAACGATTCGTCTGCCACTTTGATTGAATCGGTCGGGCACCCTTCGAATGCATCCATCATGTCTTCGTACAACTCGTCAGGGATTTCCACAGTACCTGTGTTGTCATCCATCAAGTTGAATGCGAGACCTTCATCATCGTAATCATAAATATCTGGTGCTGCTGCGCCACAAGCTCCGCATGCGATACATGTATCTTTATCGACGATAGTAAATTTTGCCATGATAATAACCCTCCAAACGGTTCGTTTCTCTTAGAAATCAATCTACTGTCTACGAGTAATTGTAGTCTACATACCCAATTATTTCAATGAGGAAACGAGTGTCTTTTTGGTAGGATAATGATTTTTTTAAGGATGTGACGACTTGGTTCATTTAGCAGATGGAGTTTTACTGCTGGCCATTAAGCGATTAAACGGGGAACGGAGTGAACGTAGCCTGTTCCATGTCTTGAACGGAAAGCGCTCGGCCACGACGTTACAAGACGCGTTCTTTTATGAGCTAGAGCCTGTATTTGGTCAATTTCCTCAAACGACGTACTCATATGAGTCTTTATTAAAAGGATTTGAAAAACGGGGATGGTTGGACCGCAAACAATTTAAACTGACAGAAGCGGGAAACCTATTGTCTTCACCTGAAACGGTTAAAGATTTATTCAATCGTTTAGGGGGAGAGCGCCGTGATTATAATGCGACGACGTGGAAACGTTTGAGTCTCTTTGTCCAGACATTCATGTCTAGGGAACATGAGAGGACGTTTTATCCCGTTCAAGCCGATCGACCCGCGGAACAGTGGGTCAAACAGTTGTTACAGATCGATCGAGATTGGAAAATCCTTATGCAAACATTCCATCATGAGATCGAGGCCGCGCTTGACATCATTGGAGATCCATATGCCACAGCGGTCGTCTATCGATTTACGGGAGCCTTTGAGACCGGTCTGACCTATGAACAAATCGCCAGTCTTCTTGATGTCGACGCGGAGACGGCTCGCCTTTATTTTTTAGCAGGATGGAATGAACTGTTAACTGTGTTACCAAAAGAGGCGAAGCTTCGGGGCTTCATGTATGGGTTGTCGACTGAGCGAATGACCTTTTCGGCACGTGAATCGTATGATCTCTTTCTCAAAGGCTATTCGTTTCAACAAGTTCAGTCTCGCCGACGACTACGAACGAGTACGATTGAGGATCATGTGGTGGAGATGGCAATGTATTTAGACACCTTTCCCCTCGATCAATTTGTGCCGAGCGACGATATCGTCACCATCGAGAAGCTGCGAGACCCAGAGAGCTGGGCTTTGAAACCTATCTTCGAAAAGATGGGCAACGTGAGTTACTTTCAAATACGCCTTGTGTTCGCAAGGTTGAAACGAGGTGAGACATTTGTATGAATCGACATTAAAACGCGTGTTCGGATATGATTCGTTTCGTCCTGGGCAGCATGAAATCATCCATTCCGTTGTAGAAGGGCAAGATGTATTAGCCGTCATGCCGACAGGGGCAGGGAAATCGTTGACGTTTCAACTCCCTTCGTATATCAAAAATGGGGGATTGACGGTCATCGTCTCACCTCTCCTCTCTTTGATAGAAGACCAAATGCTCCATATCCGAGAGCGGGGAGAACGTGGTGTCGCACGTTTGACGTCGATGGAGTCTTCTGATGAAAAACAAGAAATCATCAATCACTTGAAACGTTATCGATTTTTATATCTCTCCCCCGAACAGTTGGCCGTTCCGTACGTTACACGCGCACTCTCAAACGTGAAGATTCAAATGCTCGTCATTGACGAGGCGCATTGTATCTCACAATGGGGTCATGAGTTTAGACCAGAATATGCGCGCTTAGGCGAACTACGCAAACAAATCGGGAGTCCTCAATGCATGGCCGTCACAGCGACGGCTCCTGAGAGCGTGAAGCAAGATATCATTGAGAAGTTGGCACTCTTTTCACCGGAGCAGTTCGTGCATTCTGCGAATCGACCAGAAATTCGATTGATGGTCGAACGACTTGAAAAAGAGAAGAAACTTGAACGACTCAAAGAATTGGTCCGAGACATACCAAAACCTGCAGTCGTCTATACGGCGACACGTCGAGAAGCGGAAGCGTTGGCGTTTGAACTAGAGGACGCGTTGTTTTATCACGGCGGCATGTCAACGGAAGACCGACGACTCGTCCAATCTCAATTTTTACGGAATGAAGTGTCGGTCATGGTGTGTACAAGTGCATTTGGGATGGGTGTGAACAAAGACAACGTCCGTTCTGTCATCCACTATCAAATCCCTGCAACGGTGGAAGCGTATATGCAGGAGATTGGACGAGCAGGTCGTGATGGAGAGCCGGCGTTTGCTGTCCTCCTCTATGCGGATGGAGATGAACGCATTCAACAATTTTTGATTGATGGTCAATATCCAAAAGACGAAGAGATTCGCTTAGCATACTTTGAGTGTGAAAATGGCACGACACTTTCGCAATTACCCCGCTTATTGAGGATGAACGAAGAAGACCCGAAATTCCTTCTTTTAAAGCAGATGCTGTCTGAACGCTCGCTTCAAGAGGCGCTCGATTGGGTAAAAGAAAGAAAACGTGATCGCTATCGTCAACTCGGACAGATGATGGATTATGCTCTTATCCGAACGTGCCGACGCGATTATTTACTCCGTTATTTTTCGGAGCCGACAATCGACCAAGAGGAATGTTGTGATGTGTGTGGGACGATTGAGTTTCCTGAGACACCGCAAATCGTTCGAAAAAATGTGACAGAATGGAAAATACGGTTGACGCAAATCTTTTCCTTTGAATAATATCATAGTAAAATGATAAAAAAGGTAAAGGAGGGCATACGTTGCGACATCGGAATCAGGCAGATTCTTTACGCGAGCAGTTGGCGGACACGTTGCCGTCTCGATCGGAGAGGCAAGAGCATGAACGGAAGAGGAAGTTGAATGATAACTTGATGAAGCGCCCGTTGGCGATGACTCTAACCTTCGCCATGTTAGCGATTATTCTCATTTTCATATATATCGGGCGAGATGCCATTTTTTAAGAAGGGTGCGGACATGGTCCGTGCCTTTTTTTATTTTTGGAAAATACTCGATTGCACAATAAAAGGGGTAAACCTCTTTAATTGAGGATATACTTATATCATAGAACGAATAGGAGAGGAGGGCGGAGATGCCGAAATACTCCATTAAAACTGTGGCGACGTTGACCGGTGTCAATCCAACGACCATTCGAGCTTGGGAACGGCGATATCAATTTATCGTACCGAGCCGGACCGAATCAGGTCACCGCCTGTATTCAGATCAAGATGTCGAGAAAATTAAATGGGTGGTAGACAAGCAAAAAGAAGGGTTGACGGTCTCACAAGCAATCCAACAACTCCACCAAGCTCCTGAACCAGAACCGACGTCTGCGAAGCTTTACGATGAAGAGTTAAAGGATGCTCTGCTTCAGGCATTGCTTTCTTTTGATGAGCGGACCGCGCATGATTTAATCAATCGTGCGTTCAATACGTTCAGTTTTGAAAAGGTCACAAAAGATATCATTGGACCGTTACTGATGGATATCGGTTCAAAGTGGGAGCAAGGAACGATTACGATTGCCCATGAGCACTTCGCCACGGCGTTTTTACGGGCACGTCTCTCTACGTTGTCACTTCAAATGCCGATGAACCCGTTTCTTCCACGAGTCACTTGTGTCTGTGCACCGGGTGAGATGCATGAAATCGGATTGTTGTTTGTCACACTTTATTTGCGCCAACATGGGTACGACGTCATCTTTTTAGGAGCGGGCTTCCCGAAAGAAGATTTAAGCAAGGCGCTGCACGACATCGACACATCTTGCCTTATTTTCGCATGCACGTTAACGGACCATATCCCGAACTTGTTAGAGGCGATGCACTATATTCAAGAAGAGCACCCCACATTAAAGATTGGGGCGGGTGGATACGCGGTCAGCCTCGAACGGAGTCGGTTCGATGATGCATTTCTTGGTGATGCGCCAGAAGAGTGGACGAAATGGTTATCAACTATTTGACACGGGATTAAAACGGGAGTAGCTTATTAGTAGGATTGAATATTCACTGGAGGTTTTCGATTGAGATTTGAAAAACAAACAAAAGAACATCTTCGTGTATATGTGACTGCGAATGAGCTTTCGTTACGTGGGATCGCTATCGATACGATCGTGGGGGAAAACGGTCAACAGCTGTGGAAAGAGTTACTTGAAACAGCAGAGAGTGAATACGGATTCTCTCCACAAGGAGCGGTCGATTTGAATGTGACGATGTTTCCTCGTGATGGTCTCGTCATCGATGTTCAAAAAGGTGAGGCCATAGCAGAACTTGATGTCGAGCAAGTTGAGATTCGACTCACAATTGATGTCATTCATCATTTGATTTATCAGTTTGATGATATCGAAGATGTGATCAACGCGTCGATTCAACTGTTTCCACATATACATGAAACTGAGCAGGGTGGAGCACTTTATCACTATGAGGGACGGTACTATCTCCACTTCGTGGAAGTGCTACCTGAGAAAGTGGAAGAACGTCTCGCTGCCATTTTGTCCGAATATGGTAAAACGACTACGGTCAGTCCGTACGTCATGATGGAATATGGAAAAACGATTCAAACTGAACAGGCCGTGAAAGAGCTGTACGATGCATTCGCATAAGTACGGCTTTTTTACTTTTCTGTTTCTATTGTTTTTGACATGTCCGTGTTATGATTAGACATGAATTTTCAGTAGTTAGTTGAAGGAGAGATTGGAATGAAGGTCGCTGTATTGTATGGTGGAGTGTCAGGAGAACGTGAGGTATCCCTCACAAGTGGACAAGGGATGATTGAGGCATTGACGGAGCGTGGCCATGAGGTCACGGCAATCGATTTTCATCCAGAACGCGCGAACGAGTTATTGACGTTAGATGTCGATGTCGTCGTCAGCGCATTACACGGGAAATATGGCGAAGATGGTCGCGTCCAATCGTTGCTAGAAATGGCGGGAATCCCGTACACAGGGTCAGGTGTCTTGGCATCTGCACTTGCGATGGATAAGGCAAGAGCGAAAATCATCTTCGCAGCATCAGGCATCCGTGTGGCACGCGACGTGTTAATTGAATCTGTGGATTCGATTGATGCGAAAGTAGCTGAGTGGGGAAATGAGTTTCCATGTGTCGTCAAGCCTGCACAAGAAGGTTCTTCGAACGGTTTGACAATCGCGATGGACGAGTCGATGTTACGTGCAGGAATTGACCGAGCATTTGCATGTGATTCAGCGGTACTTGTTGAGCAGTACATTAAAGGAAAAGAATTGACGGTACCGGTCATCGGAAACTTCGGGAAAGAGGAAGCACTTCCTGTCATTGAAATCATTCCAAAAAATGAGTTTTACGACTATGAGTCGAAGTATACAGAAGGTGGTTCGATTCACGTATGTCCAGCCGAAATCTCGGATGAGTTGACGACGGAAGTGCAACAAGCGGCAGTCATGGCTCACCGTGCGCTCGGTTGCTCAGGGTATTCACGTTCTGATTTCCTCGTATCGGAAACGGGAGAAGCGTATATTTTAGAAACGAACACGCTGCCTGGAATGACGCCGTTGAGCCTCTTCCCGGACAGTGCAAAAACAGTCGGGATCTCGTACGGTGAGCTTTTAGAACGCTTTATGGAGCTAGCACTCGAACGTGAGTCGAAGTAAGACATCTGGATCATTCCACACTTCAAGAAAACGCTTTCATTATTTTTGTAAAACCCTTTCAAATTGAGCGCGTATCAGCTATACTTTTAAACGAATACGAGGTTGATTCTTGGGGGAGAATTGACAATTTAGGGGAGGAAACCTTCATGATTACGGATCAAGAAAAAGGTCATCAAAAACGAAAAAACATCTTGGAATCGACACAAGAGGTGATTCACGAAGCTTTAGATAAACTCGGCTATCCAGATGAGATGTACGAGTTGTTAAAAGAACCGCTTCGCATGCTGACCGTTCGGATCCCAGTTCGCATGGATGATGGCTCGACGAAAATCTTTACGGGTTATCGCGCTCAACATAACGATGCGGTCGGACCGACAAAAGGGGGAATTCGGTTCCACCCGAGCGTAACTGAGGTAGAAGTCAAAGCATTATCTGTATGGATGAGTTTAAAGGCGGGGATTGTCGACTTGCCATACGGTGGGGGGAAAGGCGGAATCGTCTGTGACCCACGTGAAATGAGTTTCCGTGAAATCGAACGATTGAGCCGTGGTTATGTGCGTGCCATTAGCCAAATCGTAGGACCGACAAAAGATATCCCTGCTCCGGACGTGTTCACGAACTCACAAATCATGGCCTGGATGATGGATGAGTATAGCCGAATCGATGAATTCAACTCACCAGGTTTTATTACAGGTAAACCGCTTGTACTTGGAGGTTCGCACGGTCGTGAAACTGCGACTGCGAAAGGTGTAGCTATCATGATTCGAGAGGCGGCACTCCGCCGTGGCATCGAATTGAAAGGTGCCCGTGTCGTTGTTCAAGGATTCGGGAACGCGGGTAGCTTCCTTTCGAAATTCATGTACGATGCAGGAGCAAAAGTGATTGCGGTCAGTGACGCGTATGGCGCGATCCATGACGAGAATGGCTTAGATATCCCTTACTTGTTAGACCGTCGTGATTCATTCGGTACGATTTCGACGCTCTTCAAAAACACGATTTCGAATAAAGAGATGTTAGAACTCGACTGTGACATTCTCGTGCCAGCTGCTATCGAGAATCAAATCACGGAAGATAATGCCGATGCCATTAAAGCCTCCATCGTAGTGGAAGCGGCGAACGGACCGACGACGAACGAAGCGACGAAAATCTTGACAGAGCGCGGGATTCTCCTCGTTCCGGACGTATTGGCATCAAGTGGCGGGGTCACGGTCTCTTACTTCGAATGGGTACAAAACAACCAAGGTTATTACTGGACGGAAGAAGAAGTCGAGGAAAAACTTGAAAAAGTACTCGTTCATTCGTTCAACACGGTTTACAACACATCTTCAGCCCGCAAAGTCGATATGCGTCTCGCAGCCTATATGGTCGGTGTACGTAAGATGGCGGAAGCGTCACGTTTCCGCGGTTGGGTTTAAATAAAAAAGTTCGGTCAACGCATGTTGACCGAACTTTTTTATACTTGAATACGATTCGCGATCGTGTCTGCGATGGCTTTCCCGTGGAATCGACCGTTCTCGATAAAAATCTTATTCGCATCGTTGCCGGCAGCGACAACACCAGCGATGAACAAATGCTCGACATTCGTTTCGAACGATTCCTCATCAAACGTCGGAACACCGCTCTCCTCATCGATTGTGATTCCGGCATTTTCAAAAAGATGATGATCTGGTTGATACCCCGTCATCGCGAGGACGTGGTCGGCATACACGTGCTTCTCTTCCCCATATTGGTGATAATAGACCCCGTCTTCGGTAATGCGATCGATTGTCGCCTCAAATTCCATCTGAACTTTCTCATGTCGGACGAGTGAATCGAAGTTAGGCAGAACCCACGGCTTCACCGAAGGACTATAGGACTCACCGCGATAAAGCACCGTCACGTACGCTCCGGCTTTTTCGAGTTCGATTGCCGCATCGACTGCAGAGTTCTTTCCCCCGATAATGGTGACGTGTTGTCGATAGTACGGATGGGCCTCGTGGAAATAATGGTGGACGTGTGGTAACTCCTCACCAGGTACATCGAGCATACGAGGACGTCCATAATATCCTGTGGCTAAAATCACATAATCTGCCTCGCGAACGATTTCCCCACGACGCTCATGTCTTGACGTCACGACAAACCGATTGTCGATTTTTTCTACTGATTCGACGTTCTCGAACGGATGGACGTTCAATCCGGTACGGGTGACGACTTCCCGATAGTAAACGAGTGCATCTTGTCGACGTGGCTTTAAATCTTTACATATAAACGGGATGTCCCCGATTTCTAACAGGTTTGCAGATGAAAAGAACGTTTGATGAGTCGGATATCGATAGATTGCATCAACGATATTTCCTCGCTCAATTATCGTACAAGAAACCCCGATCTTCTCTAACTCGATGGCCGCTGATAGACCACATGGTCCAGCACCCACAATAATCGCTTGTTTATTCACTGAAAATCACCTCTTTGCTCATTGTAGGGAAGGGAATGCGGAAGCGCAAGGTTATTGCTGGAAGCTAAAGCTATGCTCCATGACGGATTGAGAAGAACCGGATTCGAGTTCCACGAGTAAACGCAGGCGAGCTTTTTGTGAATTCAACCCGTTCGAGAAAATGATCCCCATCTCTTTCAATTGTTTTCCGCCACCGGCATAACCGTATACGTCTTGGACGATTCCGTTAAAGCAACGGCTGACAATCACGACGGGGATTTCCTTGACCAAGCGCTCGAGCGCCGGCAAAAGTGTCGGTGGGACATTGCCTTGTCCTAATACTTCGAGGACGAGTCCGTCGTATCCAAGCTCCATCACCGATTCGAGCAAATCAGGCTCCATCCCCGCGACGACTTTTAACACAGCTACCCGTTTTGAGATGGACGGAATCATTTTAGGCTGTCTCGTCGCCGGTTGACTATAGATGAGTACGTGATCCTTTGTGACCATGCCCACGTTTCCGAAATGGACCGATTTGAACGTATCAACGGATGACGTATGTGTTTTTGTGACGTTGAATGCCGAATGGATCTCTCCATTGAACACGACGAGTACCCCTTTTCCGCGAGCCGATTCACTCTTTGCGACCCGAAGAGCGGTAATTAAATTGAATTCCCCGTCTGAACCGACTTCATTCGAGGAACGCATCGCTCCTGTCAAGACGATTGGTACAGGCGCACCGAGCGTAATCTGTAAGAAGTAAGCTGTTTCTTCTAATGTATCTGTTCCATGCGTGATCACGACTCCGTCATACGTGTCCTGCGTCAATTCATGTTGAATGAATTGGGCCAGTTCAAGCATTTTGTCGGGTGTCATATGTGGAGACGGGATATTTGAGAAATGCTTCGTCGTAATGTGGGCGATGTCCGTCGCCTTCGGAAGTGTAGCGTCGATTGGGTTCACATCGCTCGGTTCGACGTGTCCGGTACCGGATTGGGACATGGCGATTGTACCGCCTGTGTGAATAAGTAATAAATGATTCATAAATGACCTCCTAATTATTTTTATGAATATTTCCATTTTCTAGGCGTTACACACTTTTTCTTTCAGACAATTCAGTGTATGCTAATGAGAGAAAGGAGAGATGCGTCATGATCGCAATCGCCTTGTCTGCGGTGGCACCAGGGCTTGCCCTTCTTTCCTACTTCTATCTTCGCCATGAATTGGAAGCAGAACCGCTCGGATATGTGATTCGTTCTTTCGTGGCCGGGGCCGTTCTCGTTTTCCCGATCATGTTTATCCAATATGCGTTCGTTGAAGAAGGGGTGCTGACTGGTCCGTTTTGGCAGGCATATGTCACCACTGCCTTACTCGAAGAGTTTTTTAAGTGGTTTATGATTTATTATACAATATATATACATAAAGTCTTTGATGATTACTACGACGGGATTCTCTATGCGGTCGCCTGCTCATTAGGCTTTGCGACGTTAGAGAATTTTTTATACTTATGGGTGTACGATTCATTAGAAATCGCGATTTGGCGCGCCATTTTACCCGTGAGCGGCCATGCATTGTTTGCGGTTGTCATGGGCTATTGCTTGGGACGTGCAAAACATTCGGCACGTGAGCGGGTGTGGCTGTTTATGGCAATTTTTTCTGCAACGGTCATCCACGGGACGTTTGATTTGATCTTGATTTTAGAACCGAATCATAAGTTGCCGGCCGTGCTCTATATCGTCATTTTATGGATGGTTGCACTTCTGCTTGTACGAGCAGCAAATCTGTCCAATCGTCGTCAATTTAAATAAAGGGGAACATGCGTATGCTGAAAGAAGGACAAGAGTTACGAATCGAAGTAGAAGGACGGAATGAGGGGAAAACAAAGATTGCGGCCATCGTGGATCAAATCGTTTGGATTGAATCACCAAGTGACATGACGACGCTTAAAACCTTCTTCTTACATGAAGAAGAAGAGATGCGTGTTTACTTTTTCAAAGGGGATAACCAGTTGTTCGCATTTGATACGAAAATTGAGAAGCGAATCAGTGATGCGCAGATGACGATTCGCTATGCTTTCAAGATGCCGGATGAGAAAAAAATCAAACGAATTCAACGACGTGAATATTTGCGCGTCCCTGAAATGATTGATGTGACAGTTGTTGCGGCAGATGGGGCAGACTTCGAATCGTTCGAAACGACGTCGCTTGACGTATCGGCAGGCGGTATGAAAATTATTGCGAACCGTGTGCCCGTTGAAGTAAACGAATCGCTCATCGTTGTGTTCCGAATTGAAGATGAACAAGGAGCGCCACGACTTTTTCGTGTGAAGAGTCGTTTAGTACGTATACATAAACAAGAAGTGAAGCAAGAGCTTTCTTTGGCATTCGAAGATTTGACCCCTCGTGATCAGGAGACGATTTTACGATACTGTTTCCGCGTTCAACTTGAAGCGCGTAAGCGGACAGGGTCTGTATTTTCTTCAAGATAAAAAACTGTTATGATGTTCTCGGGATTATAGACCGAGAGGAGGAGGGTATCGGGCACACTCGATACCCGTTTTGTATGAAAAAATCGTTACAAATTGCTTTAGATGGACCGGCTGGTGCCGGGAAAAGTACAATCGCCAAGTCGTTGGCGAAACAATTGGGCTATGTCTATATCGACACAGGTGCGATTTATCGAGCAGTCACATATCGTGCTTTAAACGAGAAGATTAATCTTGAAGATGGTCCCGCACTTGCAAAGATGATCGAGAACATGTCGATTCGTCTCGTGCCATCTGAAGAAGGGCAACGTGTATTCGATGGCGAACAAGAAGTGACAGATGTCATTCGCTCTAGTGAAGTGACGAATAATGTGAGTTTTGTCGCCCGTCAATCGGAAGTACGGGATGCCTTGATGGATTTACAGCGTGATTTGGCGAAGCATGGCGGTGTCGTCATGGATGGGCGCGATATCGGCACGCATGTGTTACCGAACGCAGATTTGAAAGTGTTTATGACTGCCTCGGTCGAAGAACGGGCACGCCGTCGTCATGAGGAAAATGTATCAAAAGGAATCCCGAGTGATTACGAGCGATTGAAGGAAGAAATTGCTCTTCGTGACAAACGTGATTCAGAGCGCGAGGTCGCGCCTCTCCGTCAAGCTGAAGATGCTCATTATCTCGATACGACGACGTTGTCGATTGATGGGGTCGTCTCGGCGATTGAACGATTAATTGAAGAGGTGAAAGCATGAGTAAACCGTTGAACAATGGTCCGTTTGGAATGTATCGGATGGCTAGGGCCGTCGTGAACATCATTCAACTCGCATCGTTTCGCGTCGAATTCATCGGACGCGAACATGTCCCAAAAGATGGATCGATTCTCGTCTGTTCGAACCACCAGTCAAACTGGGACCCGGTCCTCCTCGCATGTGCGATTCCGAAAGAACGTCCATTACGATTCTTTGCGAAAAAAGAGCTTTTCAGCGTTCCTGTATTGAAGCATATTTTGAACCGTGCGGGACAAATTCCTGTATCGCGTGGGGAAGGTGACCGTCAGGCGCTACGAGTTGTTCTTCAAAAGCTAAAAGAAGATGAGGTCATCTCGATTTTCCCTGAGGGTACACGTTCAAAAGATGGGACGTTAGGAAAGGCGCAAGCCGGGGTTGGTTTCTTTGCGATGCGTTCAGACGCGCACATTTTACCGATTGCCATCATCGGTAGATATAAGTTTCGTGCGAAATTGCGTGTCGTCATCGGAAAGCCGATTGATTTGACTCCTTTGAAGGAACGTAAGGCAAACGCACAAGAGGCGGCTGACTTAATCATGGATACAATTGCCGACCTCTATTTGAAACATTCATTCACGAAGTAATTATAGGTTTGAGGAATTGAGGTTTAAACTTCTTTCAATAGAGGTACAATCTTCATAACGCCTTGACAAATTCTCGGAATTATAAGAGATTTATACTAGGTGTAAGCGCCTCAGGGCGCTCCTTTTTGTACTCATCGTGAGGGGGTAGTGTTGGAATGGTCGAAGAAATGAAAGATATGCCTGATTTTGAAATTAATCGTGGTCAAATTGTGACCGGAACAGTTGTCAAAATCGAGGACAAGCAAGCGCTGATCGATATCGGTTATAAAACCGAAGCGATTTTGCCAATTAGCGAAGTATCAAGCATGCATCTAGACGATTTAAACGAATCACTCCAAGTGAACGACGAGATTCGTGTCAAAGTTAAAAAAGTCACGGACGAAGAAGTGGTCGTTTCGAAAAAAGACGTCGATGCTGAAGCAGCATGGGATCGAATTGTCGAGAAATTCGAATCGGGCGAAGTGTTTGAAGTGATGGTGAAAGATAAGGTCAAAGGTGGCCTTGTCGTCGATATCGGAATCCGTGGATTTATCCCGGCATCTCTTGTCGAAAGTCACTTTGTCGAAGACTTCTCGTCTTATTTAAACAAACCAATTACCGTAAAAGTCGTCGAGATTGATCGCGAAAAAAATCGCGTCATCTTGTCACATAAAGCAGTTGTCGAAGCAGAAATGAGTGCCAAGAAATCAGAGACGCTTGAATCGCTCGAAGTCGGTCAAGTGATCGAAGGAACGGTTCAACGTTTGACGGACTTCGGTGCGTTCGTTGATATCGGCGGTGTGGACGGTCTCGTCCATATCTCAGAAATGGCGCACAGCCGTGTTGAGAAGCCGAGCGATGTCGTAACAGAAGGCGACCGCGTCAAAGTGAAAGTCCTTGGTCTCGACTTGGATAATGAAAAAGTGAAGCTCTCGATTAAAGAGACACAACCAGGTCCGTGGGAAACGATTGAAGGAAAAATTCAACCGGGTGATGTAATCGAAGGAACTGTCAAACGTCTTGTGACGTTCGGTGCTTTCGTTGAGGTCGCACCACAAGTGGAAGGACTCCTTCATATCTCGCAAATCGCGAACCGTCACATCGCAACGCCATCTGAAGTGTTATCAGAAGGCCAAGAAGTGAAAGTCAAAGTATTAGATGTTCATCTCGATGATAAGAAAATCTCATTGTCGATGCGTGCACTCGAATCATCTGAACCGACTCGTCAAGATGATGATCAAGCGTTACTCGACGAATACAGCGACCAAGGAGGATTCTCTGTCTCTGAACTGACAGGTGATGAATCTTCGGACGACTCTAAATAAGATGATCGTTCAAGCGGGAGTCATGCTCCCGCTTCTTTTTGTATGGTCACTTAATTTTGCCTGTGATATGATAGGTAAGTTGCGTTTCGAAATGTTGAAATGATGAAATTTTGATAGAAAGATTAGTGAGGTGTTGTTATGGGAATTCCAGCAGTGGCCATCGTTGGCCGCCCGAATATCGGGAAATCCACAATTTTTAACCGCATCATCGGAGATCGTGTCTCAATCGTCGATGATAAACCAGGTGTCACACGTGACCGTATTTATGGTACAGGAGAGTGGCTCAACCGTAAGTTCCATTTGATTGATACAGGTGGGATCGAAGTAGGAGACGAGCCGTTGCTCGTACAAATGCGTCATCAGGCTGAACTTGCCA
The DNA here is from genome assembly GCF_050269125.1 of Exiguobacterium sp. NPDC077395. Lineage (NCBI taxonomy): Bacteria > Bacillati > Bacillota > Bacilli > Caryophanales > Exiguobacterium > Exiguobacterium sp. NPDC077395. Next base: position 1,477,083 of record NZ_JBNNHU010000001.1, on the reverse strand, counting down.
TCGATGAGGCGGATGTCATTATCTTCATGGTGAACGGTCGCGAAGGCATCACAGCAGCCGATGAAGAAGTGGCGAACTTGTTGTTCCGTTCGAACAAACCGATTGTCCTTGCCGTCAACAAAGTGGATAACTTTGAAATGAGAGATCTCATGTATGAGTTCTACTCACTTGGATTCGGCGATCCGTTCCCGATTTCGGGTACACACGGGTTAGGACTTGGTGACTTGTTAGACCAAGTGTTCGAACTTGCTCCTGAAAAGGATGAATTTGAATATAACGAAGACGTCATTCAGTTCTCGTTGATTGGTCGTCCAAACGTCGGGAAGTCTAGTTTGACGAACTCGATCCTTGGCGAAGATCGTGTCATCGTATCAAACATCGCTGGAACGACTCGCGATGCGATCGATACACCGTTCACACGTGACGGACAAGAGTACGTCATCATCGATACGGCTGGTATGCGCAAACGCGGAAAAGTATACGAATCGACAGAACGTTACAGCGTCATGCGCGCGCAAAAGGCGATTGAACGCTCAAACGTCGTCCTCGTCGTCCTCGATGGTGAAGAAGGAATCATCGAACAAGACAAACGTGTTGCCGGTCTCGCCCATGAAGCCGGGAAGGCGATTGTCATCGTCGTCAACAAGTGGGATGCAGTCGAAAAAGATGATAAGACGATGAAGAAGATGGAAGAGGAAATTCGCAAAGAATTCTTGTTCCTTGATTATGCACCGATTGTCTTCTTGTCGGCACTTACGTCGAAACGGTTGCAAACATTGTTGCCTGTCATCAAGCAAGTGGCAGAAACACATCGTCGTCGGATCTCGACGAGCGTATTGAACGATGTCATCGTCGATGCGGTCGCGATGAACCCGACACCGACAGATAAAGGACAACGTTTGAAGATCAACTACGCGACTCAAGTTGCCATCGAGCCGCCGACGTTCGTCTTGTTCGTCAACGATCCTGAATTGTTGCATTTCTCGTATAAACGTTATCTAGATAATCAAATCCGTAAAGCATTTGACTTCACCGGGACGCCGATTCATATCGTGGCTCGTCAGAAAAACTAATAACGGGGGTGCCACTTATGGCAAATGTAGCTGTCATTGGAGCGGGAAGTTGGGGAACGGCCATCTCGCTCGTATTAGCGGATAATGGTCATGACGTCCTGCTCTACGGACGTGAACAAGAGCATGTGGACGAGATCAATTCGTCTCATACAAACTCGTTTTATTTGAAAGACGCACCGTTACCGGAATCGATTCGGGCCACGACAGATTTGAAGGAAGCGCTCGACGGACGCAACATCGTCTTCCTTGTCGTCCCAAGCTCTGCGATTCGTCCTGTCTCGAAACAGTTGAACACCATGTTGAAGGAACCGGTCACCATCGTTCATGCCGCAAAAGGGATTGAACCGAAAACGCACAAACGCCTTTCGGAGATCATTGCGGAAGAAATCGACCCGTCGAAACGTCGGGCTATCGGTGTCTTGACTGGGCCGACTCACGCTGAAGAAGTTGCAGTGCGGAAACCGACGACAATCACGATTGCTTGTGAGGACCTCGATGTCGCTGACGAAGTGCAGGAGCTGCTCACAAACGATCAATTCCGCGTTTACTTGAACTCGGATGTCGTCGGTGCCGAGTATGGCGGGGCGCTCAAAAATATTATCGCCCTTGCTGCAGGTATGACCGACGGACTTGGTTATGGGGACAATGCAAAAGCTGCCCTCATGACACGTGGGATTGTGGAAATTGCTCGACTTGGAGTGAAGCTCGGAGCAAATCCGGCCTCTTTCTCTGGATTGACAGGAATCGGGGATTTGATTGTGACGGCGACGTCGCAACATAGCCGAAACTGGCGGGCCGGCAATGCAATCGGACGCGGCGAAAAGCTTGAAGACGTTCTCGGAAACATGGGAATGGTCGTCGAAGGTGTCCGCGCCTGTGAGGCGGCACATTCGCTCGCAAAAGAAGCGGGTGTCGAAATGCCAATCACGGAAGCGCTCTATAACGTGCTATTTGAAGAAAAGAGTCCTCATGATGAAGTGAAAAAACTTATGAGACGCCCACAAAAGCATGAGATGGAACAAGTATTTCATTTTGAAGAATAATACTTTGGAGAGGAGCTGACGTTTTCGTTCAGTTCCTCGCTTTTTTTTGCTACACTTGAAGTCTGGAGAACATAGAGAAAGTAGGGGGATAGACGTGACACCGTCACTCATCAAAATGTGGATTTCATTTGCGGGGATTGGTGCTTTTGCCATCGCTGCACTGATGGTCGCCATCAGTCACACGAAACTGACCGGATGGTTTGCGACACTTGTGCGCCTGATTGCGTTCATCATTTTCTTATTTGGGACAGTTATTATGATTTTTGTCGTCGTCTCAGGACCGACGGGAGGATAGACCATGAAAAAGAGCATTATCGCTGTTAGCGTACTGTTAACGACTTTGTTGGCAGGATGCATGTTTCCGGACTCGGAACGAGCTAACAATATTCCGTATGAAGACCAATTGAATACCGTACAAAGTGCGGTCGATGCATATCGTGAACAATCTGGCGTCTTGCCCATTAAAACAAAACCAGCGGAAACGCCGCTCATGGAGCGTTATCCAATCGAGTTTGCCCGTCTCGTACCAGGATATTTAGCAGACCCTCCAGGGAATAGCTTTGAGGGCGGTGGGTTGTTCCAGTATATTCTCGTCGATGTCGAAACGGAACCGACCGTCAAATTGATTGATTTGCGTGTGTCGGAACGTTTGCAACAGCTTCAGACAAACATTAATGCGTTTCGGGCGAAAGAAGGGAAGTTCCCGTTCGATGGATCGATTGGGAAAAATCAGTTCACGCTCGATTACGACAAGATTTTTGTCACAGAGGAGCCGGTCATCCCGAGCCCGTATTCGGATCGCGAACTCCCGATCTACGTGGACGGTACCGGACAACTATTTGTAGACTATCGAGAAGATGTGAAGGAAGCGCTTCAAAATACGGATGAGTCGCCAGAAATCGGTGAAGACATTCGTTATTTGCTGTATGAAGACGCTCCATTCGCCCCTGCTTATTCACAAGGCTATACAATAGATGAACAAGGAGAAGTTGTTTTTTTAAACAACTGAGCTTGTTTTGATGGCGAATGTCGTGAATTCACGCAAAAAATGTTGTCATATCAACGTTTGTACGATATGATTAATCCCGTAAACTCCTAGTGAGAGGAGGTGAATCGTGATGAACAAAACTGAATTGATCCAAGCAGTAGCGGAGAAAGCAAATGTTTCGAAAAAAGAAGCTACAGTAGTTGTAGAAGCTACTTTCGAATCTATCACTGAAGCACTCCAAAACGGTGAAAAAATTCAATTGATCGGTTTTGGTACTTTTGAAGTTCGTGAACGTGCTGCCCGTAAAGGCCGTAACCCACGTACAAAAGAAGATATCGAAATCCCAGCGAGCAAAGTCCCTGCATTTAAAGCAGGTAAAGCGCTCAAAGATGCGGTCAAGTAATCAGCAATACATAAGTCGCCGAAAGGCGGCTTTTTTGTTTGGTTTGCGAGTTCTAATGACGTGAATGTGACAAAAATGTGCTATACTATGTCAGAATGACAATGAAGTGGACGAGGGGGGATAGCATGGAACAGTTGACAAATGAATTCGTTGTCACAGACCTTGCTCGTCAAATCCAACAACGTATGAATCATCCCTATTTGACGAAACACGAGGTTGTACCAGCGGTCGACATGCTGTTGCTTCGTTGGATGGTCGAGATGATTGATTTGGAATCGATTGAGCATCGACAACTCGTGATGGCAACTTATTTCGCTCATCAGGCGCTCGAATTACATGATCAAGTGAACAGTAGTCCGAAAGGGTCGCTAGAGCGCCAATTAAAAGTGCTCGCGGGCGATTTTGCATCGGCTCAGTTTTATAAAATCTTGACGGCTTTCCCAGCGTCGTATAGCGATCGATTCGGACAGTCTGTACAACGTGTCAATGCTGCAAAGTGTACACTACTGCTCGATAAAAACGTCTCGATGAACATTTGGATCGAAGCAAACGTCGGATTGATTCAAACACTTTCCGAGCTGATTGAACAACCTTATTTGACAACAAGTGGGAAACGAATGATTGATAAGAAAGCGACAGCGCTCAGACAAGATCAAAAGGAGCAGCTCAACACGTTGCTCGCGCACGCGGTCGCTTAGAACGGAAAGGATGTTACGCGTTGCAACCGATAGAAAAAGAGCAAAAAGTATACGAAGTATTTCAGTCCATTTCTCCGAGCTACGATACGATGAACTCGATTATCAGCTTCCGACTTCACAAATGGTGGCGTCGGACAACGATGAAGAAAATGAACGTCTTTCCGGGGGCTAAATGTTTAGATGTTTGTTGTGGCACAGCTGACTGGACGATTCAATTGGCTGAAGCTGCAGGAAATACGGGGGTCGTCAAAGGTCTCGACTTTTCAGAGAATATGCTGAAAGTGGGAGAGGAAAAAGTAAAATCATTGCCGACAATCGAGTTATTACACGGGAATGCGATGGCGCTCCCGTTTGGGGATCATTCGTTCGATTACGTCACAATCGGATTCGGACTTCGGAACGTTCCGGATTACATGACGGTGTTGCGTGAAATGCATCGCGTCTTAAAACCGGGTGGGACGGTCGTTTGTCTTGAAACGAGTCAACCGACAGCACCCGTCTTTAAAGAATTGTATCGCTTCTACTTTGGGACGGTCATGCCTTTGTTCGGCAAAGTGTTCGCCGGATCATACGACCAATACAAATGGTTACAAGAATCGACCGATCAGTTTCCTGACCGGCTGACGCTAAAACGCATGTTTGAAGATGCCGGGTTCGAACAAGTCGAAGTAAAGACATTCTCCGGAGGTGCATGTGCCATGCATCTAGGAAAGAAGTGGTGAAACATGTCTTTGAAGCGACTTTACCGTCATATGAACCGAGAGATTGATCAAATCGATCAATTTTTATCAACTCGAGTCAGGACGGACCACCCTGTTATTGAATCGGCATCTCGCCAACTACTCGATGCTGGTGGTAAACGCATCCGACCAGCTTTCGTTTTATTGAGCGCAGGATTCGGTGAGACGAAAGATATCCGTTTGACGAAAGTTGCCTCAAGTCTTGAATTGATTCATATGGCATCACTCGTTCATGATGATGTCATCGATGATGCGATGCTTCGCCGGGGGAAACCGACCGTGATGGAGCGGTATGATGAGACCGTTGCAATGTATACTGGAAATACGTTATTCGGGGAGGCGATTCGTCTCGTATCCGAAATCGATTCTCCGGAAGTGATGCGAATCATGGCGGACACGATGGAGCGGATTTGCGTCGGCGAAATCAATCAAATCCAAGATCAATATGATTGGGGTCAATCTCCTAAACGATATTTAGATCGGATTGCACGAAAGACGGCCCTTTTAATTGAGACGAGTTGTGCGGCAGGCGCTGTTATTTCAGGAGCGTCACCTCATGTCGTCAAACAATTAAGCTTATTCGGGTATGACATCGGGATGGCATTCCAAATGACTGATGATTTACTCGATTTTACGGCAAAAAGTTTCCAACTCGGGAAACCAGTCGGAGAAGATTTAAAGCATGGTCATAAAACGTTACCGCTCCTCTATTCATCGGAGGATCCAACTTTTTACGAGCGTCTCTGTCAGGTGAACGCATCGACGGACACGGAGATGACAAAATCACTCGTGCGTGAAGTGCAGCGGAATGGAACGTTAGAACGAAGCCAACGCACGATTGACCGATATGTTGAACGCGCTATTCGAAGACTCGATGGGTTGCCAAATGTGCCTGACAAACAATCTTTGATTGAAATCGCTCAATATATCGGGAAACGTAAATGGTAAATGCCCATGTAACCCCTTTCAAAAATGTGCAGGAGCGTGTACACTAAATACGTACAACGTACACATTTATTGACTTAGGGGGATTTGGGGAATGGAAAAGACATTTTTAATGGTTAAACCGGATGGGGTAAAACGTGGATTGATTGGGGAAATCATCTCACGTTTTGAAAACAAAGGATATACATTGAACCGTCTCGAAATGGTGACACCGTCAGTTGAGGTCGCAGAGGCACACTACGCAGAGCATAAAGAAAAGCCGTTCTTTGGTGAATTGGTAGAGTTTTTGACTTCTGGTCCGGTCGTCGCGATGGAATGGGAAGGGGAAGACATCGTAGCCGTCTCTCGTCTCATGATCGGGAAGACAAAGCCGATCGATGCACAACCTGGAACGATTCGTGGTGATTTTGCATCGACGATGTCACAAAACGTAATTCATGGTTCTGATAGTGTGGACAGCGCAGAACGCGAATTGGCACTTTGGTTCGCAGGAGTTGCCTCACACGTTTCATGACTTTTCGAAGGGACGGGGAAACCTGTCCTTTTTTGATTCCCTTCTAAAAGCCTGTGGTCAGAAGAAAGAGGAAATGAGAAAGAATTGAGGTTGAAATTGGTGATGAATGATTATGCCATCTTCGTAAAAAAGTTTTATATCAAGTCTGGAATTGACTTGAATTTATATAAAGAGGCGCAAATGAAGCGTCGGATGGTCGCCTTACGCGAAAAGAAAGGATATGCGTCGTTTCTTGAATACTTAAAGGCGATGGAGACAGATCGACAGCTCTATGAGGAGTTCCTAGACCGAATGACGATTAACGTGAGTGAGTTTTATCGCAATCCGATCCGTTGGCAGCAGCTTGAAGAAGATATCCTGCCTCACTTGATTCGTTCGAGTCAAGGGAAGCTCCGCGTGTGGAGTGCAGCGTGCTCGACAGGAGAAGAACCTTATTCACTCGCCATGCTGTTGTCTAAACATCTGGCACCTTCTCAATTTTCCATTATGGCCACTGATTTAGATGATCTCGTCATTGAAAAGGCGAAACAAGGGAAGTATCACGAACGTGCACTCATCGACTTGCCAGACGAGTTTAAAAGCCGCTACTTTACGCGTCGTGGAGACGACTATTTCATTTCGGATGAGATTAAACAACTCGTGACGTTTAAAAAACACAATTTATTAGCGGATGTGTATGAACGGAACTTTGATTTGATTGTCTGTCGAAACGTATTGATTTACTTTACGGAAGAAGCGAAAGAAAAAGTATATACATCGTTTCAACGTGCCCTTCGACCAGGAGGAATATTGTTTGTCGGAGGAACTGAACAAATCTTCCAGCCTAAGCGTTATGGATATGCGATGAAACAAAGCTTCTTTTACGAAAAAATAGATGGATGAGGTGAACAGATGCGCTATTTGACAGCTGGTGAATCACACGGTCCGGGACTGACGGTCATCATTGAAGGTGCCCCTGCCGGTCTCGCTATAGATTTAAATCAAATTAACCTAGAGTTGAAAAAACGTCAGTCGGGATATGGACGAGGGCGTCGCATGCAAATCGAGTCAGATCAAGTAGATGTTCGTTCTGGTATACGTCACGGTAAAACGACAGGCGCACCAATCACATTCTGGATTGAGAATAAAGACCATACCCATTGGAAACACGTCATGCAAGCCGAGCCGATCGAAGATGATGTCGAAATCAAGCGCCGAGTCTCGCGACCGAGACCAGGGCATGCCGACTTGGTCGGTGGGATGAAGTATGACCATCGCGATTTGCGGGATGTTTTGGAACGTTCAAGCGCAAGGGAGACGGCGGCACGCGTCGCGGTCGGTGCCTTTTGTAAACAATTGCTTCAACAAGTTGGGGTGTCGCTCTTTAGTTACGTCAAAGTGATTGGTGGAGAACGGGCAGAAATACGTACATTTGAATCGCTCCAAGAAGCAAGAGAAGTGATTGACGCCTCACCCGTTCGGACGCTTGACGAAGCAGCTGCTGAGCGGATGATGCGTCGCATCGATGAAGCCAAGGCAAATGGAGACTCGATTGGCGGCATCGTCTGTACGGAAGTGCACGGTGTCGTACCAGGTCTAGGTTCATATGTGCAGTATGACCGAAAATTGGATGCGAAAATTGCGCAGGCGGTGTTGAGTGTCAACGCATTTAAAGGCGTGGAGTTTGGAGATGGTTTTGAAATGGCATACCGTCCCGGCTCTGAAGTGATGGACCCGATTGCATATGGAGACGAAGGATATACCCGACTCAGTAATCATCTCGGTGGTTTTGAGGGCGGGATGACAACGGGTATGCCGATTATCTGTTCAGCCGTCATGAAACCAATCCCGACACTCTATAAGCCTCTTCAATCAGTCGATATTGATACGAAAGAGGCATTCCTCGCTCAAATAGAACGGAGCGATTCGTGTGCTGTCCCTGCAGCATCACTCGTCGTTGAGGCGGTCATTGCGTTTGAAATGGCGAAGGAAGTATGTGAGACGTTCGGTCATGATACGATGGACCGAATAAAACACCGAATCGATGAGTATCGAGAGGAGTTACGAGTATGGTGACCATTCCAATCGCGGCATCGACCCCGTATCAGGTTGTCGTCGACGATCAAGACCGCTGGATGGAAACAAATGATTGGTCACGTTACCCGATGCTCTGGGTCGTCACGGATGAACGGGTCGACGCGCTTTACGGGGAATCGTTCCTTGCAAAGTTGGAGCAAGTTCACCCATGCGTCGTCTCATCTGTCGTCAAGGCGGGTGATGCGTCGAAGTCGTTATCGCAACTCGAACAGCTCGTCACAGAAGGATTGAGACACGGATGCGACCGTCATACTCTGATTGTCGCTTTCGGTGGCGGGATGATCGGTGATTTGGCTGGTTTTTTAGCGAGTGTCTACATGCGTGGTGTTCCTTACATACAAGTCCCGACAACGATTTTGGCACATGATTCGGCTGTCGGTGGTAAAGTGGCCGTCAATCATCCGTTTGCGAAAAACGCGATCGGTTCATTCTATCAACCAATCGGTGTCTATTATAATGTTTCTCGTCTTCATACCTTGCCGGTTCAGGAAGTTCGGAGCGGTCTCGGTGAACTATTGAAACATGCGTATTTATCACGTTACGTCCTCGAATCCTCTTTCGAGGACGACTTGTTTTCCGCTCTTTCTGAACATGATGAATTGAATTGGATCACATGGCTAGCTCGTGGCATTGAAGTCAAACGAGCAGTTGTCGAGAAAGATGAGCAAGAGCAAGGCATTCGCGCTTGGCTCAACTTCGGGCATACGTTCGGTCATGCGCTTGAGTCCGTCGAGGCGTACCGTATCCCTCATGGAGAAGCGGTGTTACATGGGATGGTGTTTGCCTTTTTGTTATTGGGTGACAAGACACGGGCGAAACGGTTGTTTGAATGGATTCGTCTGAACGATGTCACACCGATTGACTGGAAACCGTTCGAGCAATATGTCGAAAAAATGATTCGGGATAAAAAGAATCGTCACGGCGAAATTCGGTTCGTCTTGCTCCGTGACACGATTGTCGTTGAATCTGTGCCGCTCGAGCACCTTGAACATACATTTGACCAGATGAAAGGATGGTGGGAATGATGAGTTTAAACGGTTCGATCCGTGTGCCAAGTGATAAGTCGATCACTCATCGTGCGCTTTTATTCGGCATGATGGCGACTGGGACGACGCGCGTCGTGCATCCACTTCTCGGTGCCGATTGTCGCTCTACGCTCGAAATCATTCGTTCACTCGGAGCAGAAGTGATCGAAAAAGAAGACGAACTCCTCATCACGGGGATCGAGTCACCGCGTTCGGCACGATTAGACTGCGGGAACTCAGGGACGACGATGCGCTTATTGATTGGACTCTTATCGGGGTATGATGGGTTATTTGAACTCGTGGGAGATGAGTCGTTGTCAAAACGTCCGATGCGACGTGTCAACGCACCACTCCGTGAAATGGGAGCGGACGTGAAAGGTGATTTGGCGCCGATCGTGATTGAAGGGAAAACGCTACAATCCATCGACTATACGTTACCGGTAGCGAGCGCCCAAGTGAAATCGGCTGTCCTCCTTGCCGGGTTACGTGCGGAAGGGACGACGATTGTTCGTGAGCCGATATTGTCTAGAGACCATACCGAGCGAATGTTGCCACTCTTTGGGGCTCGTCTCTCTGTGGATGAGGAAAAAGGAGAGCGCACTATTCGTGTCAAACCTTCTCGACTAAGCGGCGCGACGGTCGATGTGCCGGCAGACCCCTCGTCGGCCGCCTTTTTCTGGGCAGGGGCAGCCATTGTGCCGAATAGCTCTGTCACGACGACAGACGTCTGTTTGAATGAGACGCGAATCGGATTTTTGCGGACGCTCGAACGTATGGGAGCAAACGTCATCATCTCCAATGAACGAACCGTCGGGGAAGAATTGATCGGGGACGTCACGGTGACGACAAGTGAACTGTCTGGCACGGTCATAGAAGGGGATCTGATTCCGTCACAAATCGATGAGTTGCCGTTATTCGCACTCGTCGCTTCACAGGCGAATTCTCCGTCAATCGTGAACGATGCAGCAGAACTAAGAGTGAAGGAGACGGACCGGATCGATGTGGTCGTCTCGGAGTTGCGGAAATTGGGGGTGGACATCGTCGGAAAAGAGGATGGGTTTATCGTGAAACCGAGTCGTCTTCATGGCGGAAACGTCTCGGCTCATGGTGACCATCGTCTGTCGATGATGTTACAAGTCGCTACACTCGTCACGGATGAAACGATCCAGATTGAAGGCATTGATGCGTCCGATGTCAGCTATCCTGGCTTCCGTCAAGATTTACAACAGATTCAACGTGAGATAGAATAACGACAAACCGAAGGCCAGGAGGACGAAACATGCTAGATGAAGCAGCATTAACACATATTATCGAGATGCTTGAATCAGGAGAGACTGAACATGCTCTTGCGCATATAGAAGAACTTGAGAAAGACGGGTCGGATGATGATCGCTTAGCGATTGCTGATTTGTATTTAGAGCTTGGTCTTGCCGACCGAGCGACAGAAGTCCTTTCAAAATTGTACGTAGATTACGAAGGTGACCCAAACGTCGCCCTTTCACTCGCGGAGGCATATTTAGACAGTGACCGTGAAGAAGAGGCAATTGCTGTATTAGAGAAGGTCAAGTCAGATGACGCGGAGACGCAAGTGAGAAGTCTCGTCTTATTGGCTGATTTGTATCAATCTCAAGGGCTCGACGAGGTAGCTGTGAAAAAATTGATGGAAGCTCTTGAAAAGAATCCGGACGAACCGTTACTCATTTACGGGTTGGCGGAATTGTACGCTTCGACGGGATCGTTCGAGCAGGCCATCCCGCTCTATGCACGATTACCTAAAATGAATTTGCCGTCCGAAATCGATTACCAAGCTGACTATGCGGAAGCACTCACAATGGTTGGGTCGTTCGAAGAAGCGCTCGATGAATATGAAAAAGCAACACATCGCAATTTAAATACCGTCTTCGGACATGCGATGACAGCACATCGAATCGGTCGAGAGGAAGTTGCCATCAAGCAGTTTAAAGAGCTTCAGGCGATGGACCCGGACTTTACCTCGCTCTATCTTCCTTACACCGAAGCACTGGACGCGAATGGTCAGACGGAAGAAGCGCTTGAAATCGTCGATCAAGGAATCACGCGCGACGACTATAATGACGAACTTCGTCACGTGAAAGCAAAATTGCTCCTCAAGCTCGGTAATCGCGATGGCGCCGTTAAAGAGCTTCGAGAAGCACTCGTCTTGAATCCGGAATCGCTACAAGCGACAGAATTAATCTTATCGATTTTATTCGAAGCAGGAGAAATCGATGACGTCCTCGAAACAATAGATGCACTCGAAGATCATACGACATCCCCGCTCATGACTTGGTACAAGGCGAAGGCGAAATATGAACTCGAGGAATATGACGAAGCTGTCAGTTTGTATGCCTCGATTGAGCCGATGATGAAAGAGGACGTGTCATTTGTGACAGAATGGGCTACACTGTTGATAGAGGAAGGTCGTAGACAAGACGCACGCCGTGTGGTCGAGCAATCGCTTGCACTAGTGGTCGATCTTGAAGATCGCCAAGTGCTCGAAGACCAGCTCGAACAATTGTCTGATGACGTAGAATGATAAAGGGAAGGGAATGAGGTCAGATGGTCGAGCGGAAACGGAATTTTTTGAAGCGATTTGTCGCTCATCATACACTTCGGAAACGTGAAGCGAAATGGATTCTTGACTACTGGTTGAGACATCCGGATAAGCTTGGCAACGTTCATTTCGTAACAAACGCCTCGGTCTCGCCACGAAGTCTTGTGATGACGGCGTATGGATTTGACGGTGAACCGTTTCGATATCGACGGGGAGACCTTGTGACCATGAATCCTGAAAAGGCTTATCATGACATCCGTCTGCACGATGGGCCGATTTATGTAGAATTGAATTTTCAAGGCATGATGATTGATGAGAATTGGATTGACATCGTGGAGCAAAATCCGTTCGAACCGGTGGCGGAAGTGAAAGATGAAGTATCTTCTTCTGCTCAGACGGTCATCCAGGCTTCCGTTGCTCAATTCGAAGAAGAGCGTTTATTGATTGAAATCGATAAAGCACTCGACCGTCGGGACGAGAACTTATTCCGCAATTTGACGAGTCAACTCCACCAAGTACGTGAATCTAAATTATTTTGAAAAAAACAAGCGCTTCCGTTCCGGTTGGCGCTTGTTTTTTGGTATATTAATAACGTAGGAATACACAATTATTTCACAGTTCGTTCATAAGTTTGAAACGTGAACGAAGTCATGTACGATACAATAGACATGATGAGATAAGTTGGAGAGGAGGGAAAAGATGAGGTTCGATAGTCAAGGGGCACTGCGCTCGATTGCCGAACGACAATACGTCGATACGCTCATCGTTCCGCTCGCAGAATTGGCGTTTGGTGAGGATATGGTTCGTAAAGCCGAAAGCTATGAAGTCATTCATGCCGTCACGGTTGAGACAGAACGACAATTATCTGGTCGGACGATGCTCAGCCCAACAATCAGTTACACCGATGTGGAAGCTGGTGTTGAACTGGTGAAAGATGTGGTGGTAAAAGCGGAATCATCCGGTTTTTCTCACGTTTTATTTATTGCGTCAGACGTCCGTTTCAAGCCATATGATTTGCCGATTTTGTTCGTACCACCGCTCGCGCTAGGAGCGATGTCGAGCGATCAGGCGCACACGATGGTTCAAAATTTTGCGACACAAGTTATCACGGAACTTTCGAGCCGTTGGATGGCGACATGAAGCGGTTGACGTAGAGGTTTTATTGATATACTATTTTGTTGAGTGAGAAATTTTTGTGAAGAATGCATAAAGAATTATGGGGTTATGCACACGAATGAGGGGGGAACGAAATGGCTCAAAATGGGTCAAAAGTCACGCGCCGTCAGTTCTTAACGTACACACTGACTGGAGTAGGTGGCTTTATGGCGGCAACATTGATCAGTCCGATGGTCAACTTTGCGATCGATCCGGTTTTGAAAAAATCTGGAGCAGGCGACAAAGTAAAAGTAATGAGTCTTGATGACATCACGACTGAGCCGCAACGTGTCGACTTTAAGAAACAAACACAAGATGCTTGGTACGAATTTGAAGAAACACTCTCAGCATGGGTATACAAAACAGAAAGTGGCGAAATCATCGCACTCTCTCCGATTTGTACACACCTCGGCTGTCAGGTAGCTTTTGCGGGTGATCCGACTCGTCCACAAGAATTTTTCTGTCCGTGTCACTTAGGACGTTACGAAAAAGATGGAACGAACATCCCGGGTACACCACCAACAGCACCACTTGCACGTTATGAAAAAGAAGAAAAAGATGGCTTCCTATACCTAGGTAGCCCAATTTCACAGAAGTGAGAGGGGGACTAGTCGATGTTACAAAAAATTTATGATTGGGTCGATGAGCGCGTAGACATCACACCACTTTGGCGCGATATCGCAGACCACGAAGTACCAGAACACGTCAACCCTGCCCATCACTTCTCTGCATTTGTCTATTGTTTTGGTGGTTTGACGTTCTTTACAATCGTCATCCAAATCCTTTCAGGGATGTTCTTGACGATGTACTATGTACCAGATATCATCAACGCGCACGCGTCAGTATACTATTTGCAAAATGAAATCGCACACGGACAAATCGTTCGTGGGATGCACCACTGGGGCGCATCCGTTGCAATCGTCATGTTATTCTTACATACGCTCCGCGTGTTCTTCACGGGATCGTATAAGAAGCCACGTGAGCTTAACTGGGTCGTCGGTGTTCTCTTGTTCTTCGTCGTCTTGGCGCTTGGACTCACAGGATACTTGCTTCCATGGGACATGAAAGCATTGTTCGCAACGAAAGTTACGCTTCAAATCGCTGAAAGTGTACCGGTCATCGGTGGTATTGCGAAGACACTTCTCGCCGGTGGTGAGATTGTCGGGGCGAGCACGCTCGCACGATTCTTCGCCATCCACGTCTTCTTCTTACCGGCGGCATTGTTCGGACTATTGGGAGCCCACTTCTTGATGATTCGTAAACAAGGGGTTTCTGGACCGCTATAAGCCGATTCGAGGAGAAAAAGGAGGAGAAACGATATGCATCGCGGTAAAGGGATGAAATTTGTAACCGACTCTCGAGTAGGAATCTCGAATCGGAAACAAAACATTGCAAAAGACTATTCAGAATACCCAGGACGCACAGAGGCGTTTTGGCCGAACTTCTTGCTTAAAGAGTGGATGGTAGGGTCGGTCTTCTTGATCGGCTTCATCGCTTTGACAATCGTCGAAGCACCACCGCTTCAAAATATCGCCGATCCAACGAACACGTCATACATTCCGTTACCGGACTGGTATTTCTTGTTCTTGTATCAATTACTCAAATATCAATTTGCTGCAGGGGACTGGATCTTGCTTGGAACGGTCATCATTCCAGGTTTGGCGTTCACGGCACTTCTCATCGCACCTTGGCTTGACCAAGGTCTCGAGCGTCGTCCGGCGAAACGTCCAGTCGCCATCAGTTTCATGTTGCTTGGAATTCTCTCAGTCTTCTACTTGACTTGGGAATCTGTTCAAACGACACACTGGGATCAAGTTCACGCTCAAGGTGAACTTCAAATTCCAGGTGAAGGTCCTGAAATTGATACAGCTGCACCAGGATATGAGATTTATTCAGCTCAATCTTGTGTGAACTGTCACGGTCAAAACCTAGAGGGGGGAGCAGCAGCTCCAGCACTCGTGGGAACACAGTATACAGCTGAAGAGATTGCGGATATCGCTGTAAACGGGATTGGGACGATGCCTGCTGGTCAGTGGGACGGCTCGCCTGAAGATTTACAAGTACTATCTGAATTCATCGCTTCATATGGTGAAGGCGGCGAAAATAACGAGTAAGCCATAAAGTGTAGCCTGAGAAACCAGGCTACACTTTTTTACTTATATATTCGTATTGCGATAAACTGAAGAAAAAAGGATTGAGAACATGAACCCGACGTTTTTAAACACTTTCTTAATGAATCGAATCGTACTGACGTTATTATTTATCATCAACTTAGGCGGTACGATTTACGGCTATATTTGGTATGAGCCTCAACTTCGTGACACACCATACGTATATTGGCCGTTCGTCCCGGACAGCCCGACAGCATCCCTCTTCTTTACGATCGTCCTCGGATTATGGATCGTGAAGAAGCGTTCACCATTATTCGAGACGCTTGCATTCATTACCTTAATCAAATACGGCGTCTGGGCCGTCATCATGAATATCATGTTTTTAGGGACGTTACCCGTGGATGCACCGACCATCACCATCTTAATGGCGGTCATGTTGATGGTTTCTCATGGAGCGATGGCGCTTCAAGCACTCATTTACGCACCTTTTATGAAATGGACGATTACATCGTTTGTCTGTACATTGATTTGGGTAATTCATAATGACGTAGTTGATTATGTGCTTGGTCAATGGCCGCGCTATCCGTCACTCGCGGAACATATCATGTGGATCGGTTACGGCTCGTTTTGGTTAACGGGATTATGTTTTTTTATGGGATATGCGTTCGTCCTGCGCCCTTCGCTTGAAAATAAGTTCATAAGAATGTAAAATCGAATTATCAAATACACGCAGAGGTGAAATAGAAAATGTCATTAGGTGGCTATATTTTCTATCTTGCACTGATTATGCTCATCCCCTTATGGGCTCAGATGCGAGTGAAAAGTACGTACAAACAGTTTTTAAAACAACCGCTTCAAAGCGGTGTCACTGGCGCACAAGTCGCTGATTTCATTATGAAACAAAACGGTGTCCACAATGTACGAATCGAGATGGTCGATGGACTCATGAGCGACCACTATGACCCGGTCAATAAGGTCGTCCGTCTCTCTCGTGAAGTGTATCAAGGATCGACGATTTCGTCGGCAGCCATTGCGGCCCACGAGATTGGTCACGTCATTCAAGATGCGACCGACTACAAGATGATGCGCGTTCGACATAGTCTCGTTCCAGTCGTCAATATCACGTCGAACTTGTCATTCCCATTATTAATCGGTGGTTTCTTGTTCGGTGCACTCGGATTGGCACAACTCGGTGTCATCATGATGCTCGGTGCGGTCGTGTTCCAATTGATCACGCTCCCAGTCGAGTTCGATGCTTCGAAACGGGCGATGGCTCAGTTGACGTCACACGGAATTGTGACGGCGACAGAAGAGTCTGGCGCACGGAAAGTATTGAATGCTGCAGCATGGACGTATGTGGCTGCAACGCTCGTTGCGGTTGCCGAACTTATCCGTTTGGCACTCATCGTGTTTATGCCACGTGAGGAGTAGAACGAAATCCCGTCAAATTCGGCGGGGTTTTTTTATTTTGTGATGAAAGGAAATGTTGTTGATGAAACCGCAACTGACAGAGAACGGTCATGAGCAATTGAAAAATAAACTAGCCATGTTAAAGCAAGACAGGACGGATGCACGTGAACGTATACGTAAAGCGCGGAAATTTTGTGATTTTCGAGAAGATGTGACCTATACTGAGGCGGTACGGGAATATGAGCGGGTGGAGGCGGATATTCTAGACCTTGAACGCCTGCTTGCCGACGTGACAATCGTCGAATCCGAACAGTCAGAAGTCGTGACGTTCGGGAATCGGGTCGTGATTCGTGAAGGCGACGAGGAGACCGAGAGCTATCGAATCGTGAGTGAGGCAGAAGCAGATCTAGAACGAGGAAGCATTTCGATGACATCGCCACTCGGTCGGTGTTTGATGGGGGCGAGTGTTGGCCAAACGATTCAAGTCGAAACGCCCGGAGGTACGATTCAAGTCGAGGTGCTCAACATCGAGCCATAAAAAATCGCCCATTCATTCCTGTGAACGAGGCGATTTTTTGCTTATTTCAGTGGCATTCGATTCTCATCGAACGTAAAGCCTTCTCCGCCCACTTCATAGACGTGATGGAATGTGACGAACGCATGAGGATCGATCTGTTTGACGATCGTCTTCAAGCGATTCACTTCATTTCGCCCGACGACGACGTACAACACTTCAAGTTCACGGTTCGAATAGCCACCTTTGGCAAGTAGTCTTGTCGTGCCGCGGTTCATCGTCGCATGAATACCGTCGGCGATAGCAGTCCGATGGTCACTGATGATCATCGCCGCCTTACCGGCATACGTTCCTTCTTGCATCGAGTCGATGACACGTGCCCCGATATAGACAGCGAGAAGCGTATACATCGCCTCGCGGATATCGAGATACGTCAAACTGAGAACGATGACAAAGAAGTCAAAGATGAGGAATGTCTTTCCGATCGACCAGCCGATATAGCGTTGTACGAGTCGCGCGATGATATCGACGCCCCCCGTCGTTCCGCCATTGTTAAAGATGATTCCGAGTCCGACTCCGATAAAGAGACCGGCAAACAAACTTGCGAGCACCATGTCATCCGTCAGGTCGATGACGAGTGTAGAATATTTAGCGATGAGTGCATACCAAAGTGAAAATGAGAACGTCCCGATGAGTGTATAAACGAAAGTCGTTCGCCCTAACAACTTATAACTCATGAAAAAGAGCGGGATGTTTAACGCCAAGTTCGTGATGGAAGGCGAGATATCAAAGAGACCACGTAGAATCAAGGTGATCCCGGTGAATCCACCCTCTGCCAAGTTGTTTTGGACGTTGAAGTGATAAACGCCGAATGCAAAAATAAAAGAACCTATCAAGATGAATATAATATTTCGAACACGAATCGGTAATTGTACCGTCATCAGGTTCACCTCCCCTTAGATAGAGTACTCGAAAAACAGTTCGATTGACTACCCTGAACATATGACATTCAGAAACGAGTCGGCTATACTTTTCAAAGAAGAGGTGATGTAAATGAAAGTAGTAGCCATCGGGGCACATCCAGATGATATCGAGATCGGGATTGCAGGGATGACCGCCCAATGGACGAAAGAGAAGATTGAGGTCGTTTACGTCGATTTGACGAGAGCGGAACTTTCTTCAAATGGTGATGTAGAAATGAGACAACAGGAAGCCAGTGTGGCAGATGACGTGCTTGGTGTCCGCCGAATCAATCTCGGATTTAAAGACCGGGGAATTGACGGGGGAGAAGAACAGCTCAAGGCAATCGTCTCCTTGATTCGACGTGAGCGTCCAACACACTTGTTGTATCCATATGAAGTCGATCGCCATCCCGACCATGCGGCATGCGCTTATCTCGTGACAGAGGCGTTATTCAACGCGGGTATTCGAAAATATTTACCGGAGCTTCCGGCATATCGACCAGAAAGTGTGTATCAATATATGATCAATGCACATGTCGAGCCGGATGTATGCGTTGATATTAGTGACACGATTGAAGTGAAGACACGGGCACTCCAATGTTACGCTAGCCAGTTCACTCCAGTCGATGGGGTGAAAACACCGCTCACCGATGCATACGTGGAACGGGTCATTGCCCGTGAACGCCATTTTGGGAGCTTGATCGGCGTCGCTTATGCGGAAGGGTTGAAACGGGTGCGACCGTATGTCGTCAAACGGGCAGGTGAGCTCACATGACGTATCGAATCGGAATTCTTTGTTATCCATCTGTCGGTGGTTCGGGTATTTTAGCGACGGAACTCGGCATGAAGCTTGCGGACCGAGGACATGACGTTCATTTCATTACGAGCAGTATGCCGTTTCGTTTGAACGCCTATCATCCGAATATCACGTTCCACCAAGTCGAAATCAACCAATACTCGGTCTTTCGCTATCCGCCGTACGATATGACGCTCTCCGCGAAAATTGCGAGTGTCATCCAGTCATTCGGCCTTGATGTCATTCATGCACATTATGCCGTACCACATGCCGTGTGTGCCGCGCTCGGGCGTGAGATGGCCGGTGTGAAGACGCCGATCGTCTCGACGCTACACGGAACCGATATCACCGTTCTCGGTGAGGATGAGGAATTGAAACCGGCGATTTTATATGGGTTGCGCCAATCTAATGCGATTACGGCCGTCTCACACAGTTTGAAACGGGAGACAGAGGAGCGGATTGCTAGCAATTTGCCGATTCAAGTCATTCACAACTTTATTGATGAATCGGTATACACCCCACAATTCGACCCGACTTTACGGGAACGATACGGCTTAACGACAGACGACCGGGTCGTGATCCATATTTCAAACTTCCGTCCCGTCAAACGCGTCGATCTTGTCCTCGAGGCGTTCGATCAGATGGATGTCCCGCATAAAAAATTGTTACTCGTCGGAGACGGTCCGCTCATGGGTGCCATGCGCCGCCTCGTGACGGAGATGGGACTTGAAGATCAAGTCATCTTTGCCGGGAAACAAGAGCAAGTCGCTGCACTGCTCTCCATTAGTGACGTCCATGTCCTCTTATCAGTCAAAGAGGCGTTCGGTCTCGTCGCACTCGAGGCGATGGCAACGGGAGTCCCGTCGGTCGTCAGTGACGCAGGCGGACTACCCGAAGTGATCACGGACGGTGAGGACGGGTTCGTCGTTCCACGAGGCGATGCAACGAAAGCAGCTGTGGCCATGCAACAGCTGTTGACAGACGCAACGTTACAGGAGCGTTTCAGACAAAACGGGTTGGTGAAATCAAAACGATTCGCCTCACAAGACATCGTGACACAATATGAACGCTTGTATGAACAGGTGGTGACATCATGACAGAATGGGAGTATGCAAAACAGATCATCGAGACGATTGAACGACATGGCGGCGAGGCGTATATCGTTGGCGGAGCCGTTCGGGACTATGTCCTTGGAAATTTGCCCGATGATATCGATTTGGCCACGTCCCTCTTCCCGGAAGAAGTGATGGCGCTGTTCCCGAAATCGGTCCCGACCGGTATCGAACATGGAACGGTCACGGTCATCATCGACCATCATCCGTTCGAAGTGACGACATTCCGGTCGGAAGGATCATATTCAGATTCAAGACGTCCGGACCATGTCGCACTCGGTGTATCGCTTGAAGAGGACATGTTACGTCGTGACTTCACGATGAACGCGATGGCGTTTCATGATGGACAAGTCGTCGATTTATTCGGAGGACAACACGATCTAGATGAACGCATCATTCGCACGGTCGGGAGTCCTTTCGAGCGGTTTGGTGAAGATGCCCTACGCATCATGCGTGCGCTCCGTTTCATGTCTCAGCTCGACTTCACGTTACACGAAGAATTGCGTCACGCAGCGAGTTCGCTTAGTCACAAACTCGAACAAATCGCAATGGAACGCATCGCAATCGAGTTTGAGAAACTGTTGACGGGACCAGCCTATCGAAAAGCGTTAGCAGAGATGGTCGAGCTCGGCATCCATCGTCATCTACCGAACGTGACGACCGAACTGATGCAACGGGTGCAACAAGATGATCGCACTCCAGTGAATGCGGTCAGTGGGTGGGCCATCTTCCTCTATCACGCAAAAGATGAGGCATGGCTACTGCCATGGAAACGATCGAATGCAATCAAGCGGGAGGCTCGAGTGCTTGCGCAGCTCTGTGAGACCGGACTCGATGTGATGACGGTTTATACGACGGATGAGGGGACTCTCTCGACTTACTTTAAAATGAATGGTGAACCAGACCGCAGTCGCGAACTGAAAGAGTTACTCCCGATCCAGTCACGTCAAGAACTGAAATTCAATGGACGGGATGCGCTTGAACTCGGTGCGACAGGCGAGGCAATCAAGCATCTGTTGCTTGATCTCGAACGACGTGTCATTTCACAAGAGATTCCGAATCACGGGACCGTATTAAAAGAGGAGGCGAGACGATGGCTTCAACGCGCGGGCGTGTCTTGACGTTATTACAAAATGGGGAAGTGTGGAGCGGACAAGAATTGGCGCGCCAATTGAATATTTCACGTACCGCTATTTGGAAGCATATTGAAACCTTAAAGCAAGACGGGTACGCGATTCATACCATTCCTCGTAAAGGATATCAACTGATTGAACAGAGTGACCGTCTAGATGAACCAGCATTTGTCTCATTCCGTAAAGGTCGATTCGGTCAGACGGTCCATGCGTATGAACAAGTCGATACGACACAACGAATCGCTCATGAATTGGCGCAACAGCATGTGTCGGAAGGAACGATTGTCATCAGTGAAGAACAGACTGCCGGACGGGGACAGCTCGGTCGTCATTGGCATAACCCAAAACATGTCAATATTGCGGCGAGCATCATCTTAAGACCAGATTTACCGATTCGAGACGCATCGAAACTCACGTTGATGGCAGCGAGTGCATTCGCACGGGCGCTCAACCATCAAAATCTTGATGTCATGATCAAGTGGCCGAATGATTTATTATTGAATGGGAAGAAAATCGGTGGCATTTTGACAGAGATGCAGACGGAGGGTGATCGGATTCAGGCTGTCATCCTAGGATTCGGGATGAACGTCAATGGTGAGGAGATTCCAGACGAGTTAGCTCATCGGGCCACTTCTCTTTATCTAGAGACCGGAAAGCGATTCCGTCGAAGTGAACTGTTGGCTGAACTACTGGCTGAACTTGAAGTCGAATATGACCGATTCCTCGAAAGTGGTTTTGATCCAATCCGGATCAATTGGATGCAACATGCCGCCTACTTGAATGAAAAAGTCACGTTGAACGCTTCTCGTACTTCTCGTACAGGGGTCATGCGAGGGATTTCCGAAGAGGGCGCATTGCTTCTTGAAGAAGAAGGAAAGGTTGAACCGGTCTACTCTGCAGAGATTGCAGTGTGGAATGATTGATGAAAGCGAGACCATCGACTATACTTAATGTGTCGGACGCTATCAATTTTTGAAGTGTACCGCGCTTGCAGACTGTCACAATCAGTTGTCTGCCTTGATCATTTTGACAGGGACAGAAGGACACTACTCATGAAAACCATGAAATTGTTTTTCGTGCGCCTTCTTGCCAACCGTGTAAGAAGGCGTTTATTCTTTCCTGTCTCCACGTTTAGGAGGAGAAACAGATGCACACAATGACTTCGTTATTGAAAAAAATGAACGAGCAGGAAAAGCTCGTCATGTTGACGGCGTATGATTACCCGTCAGCCAAACTTGCCGAAGCGGCTGGGGTTGATTTGATTTTGGTCGGCGATTCTCTTGGGATGGTCGTCCTCGGGTATGACTCGACAATCCCGGTGACGACAGAAGATATGCTTCACCATTCGAAGGCTGTTCGCCGTGGAGCGAAAAACACATTCGTCGTGGTGGATATGCCATTTGCGACATACCATGGTGATTTTGACCGAACACTTCAGGCTGCGTCCCGTCTCTTCCAAGAAGGACATGCGGATGCAATCAAACTAGAAGGTGCAGGTGAAGTTCTTCAGACGATTGAACGACTCACTCAAGTAGGAATGCCTTGTGTTGCCCATCTAGGGTTGACCCCGCAATCGGTCGGTGTACTAGAAGGGTATAAAGTACAAGGGAAATCCCTTGAGGCGGCAGAGACACTGCTTCAAGATAGCTTGGCTGCCGAACGTGCCGGTGCGAAGATGCTCGTCCTTGAGTGTGTACCGCATCAGTTGGCGAAACGAATCGCAGAAGAGTTGACGATTCCAGTCATCGGTATCGGTGCTGGGGCAGAAGTCGACGGACAAGTACTCGTCTACCATGACGTATTAAAATATGGCGTGGACCGCTTACCGAAATTCGTTCAGGCATATGCCGACGTGAATGAAGTGGCGACAGATGCCATCCGCTCTTATGTGGAAGAGACGAAAGCTGGACAATTCCCGCTTGAACGTCATACGTTTACAATGGATGAGTCATTGCTCGACTCGCTGTACGGAGGAAAATGATGAAGATC
Organism: Exiguobacterium sp. NPDC077395; assembly: GCF_050269125.1. Taxonomy (NCBI): domain Bacteria; kingdom Bacillati; phylum Bacillota; class Bacilli; order Caryophanales; genus Exiguobacterium; species Exiguobacterium sp. NPDC077395. Next base: position 1,453,824 of record NZ_JBNNHU010000001.1, on the reverse strand, counting down.
GTATCAACAGTTGAAGAGTTACGTCACACGTTGCCAGCGGATCAAACGATTGGTTTTGTACCAACGATGGGATATTTACATGAAGGGCACATGAGTCTTGTCGAGAATGCACGACGTGAGAATGACGTCGTTGTCATGAGTATTTTCGTCAATCCGACTCAGTTCGGTCCGAACGAAGACCTCGACCGATATCCTCGTGACTTCGAACGAGATGAAAAGTTGGCAAGAGAAGCCGGTGTCGACCTTCTCTTCTATCCGACGACGGAGACGATGTACCCGCTTGATATGGCGCGTGTCACTGTGCGCCAAGGGGCGGATGTATTATGTGGGGCGAGTCGTCCCGGCCATTTTGATGGTGTGTTGACAATCGTCTCGAAATTATTTAACCTTGTTCAACCGACACGTGCTTACTTCGGTCTGAAAGATGCCCAGCAAGTAGCACTCATCGAAGGGTACGTCAGAGACTATTTTGTCCCGATCGAGATTCGACGCTGCCCGATTATTCGTGAGGAGACAGGACTAGCCAAGTCTTCTCGGAACGTATATTTGTCAGACGTTGAAAAAGAAGATGCGAGTCAAATCTTTAAAGCTTTGACGACAGCGAGAGAAACACTTGAAGCAGGTCATGATCTTGAAGAAGTGAAACAACGACTGACCGAACGATTACACGAGATCCCGAACAGTCAAATCGACTATGTCGAACTCGTTGACTACCCGACGCTTGCTGACGCTTCAAGCGATTCGAAGGAAATATTGATGGCGGTGGCCGTTCAGTTTGAGCGAGCCCGATTGATTGATAATGTGATTTGGAAGAAGGGATGAATCCAATGATTCGTACATTTATGCACGCGAAGCTTCATAAAGCAACGGTGACAGAAGCAAACTTACACTACGTCGGTTCGATTACAATCGATGAGGACTTGATGGATGCAGTAGGCATCATGGAAAATGAACATGTGCACATCACGAACAACCACAATGGCGCTCGTATCGAGACGTATGTCATCAAAGGCGAACGTGGTTCTGGTGTGATTTGTTTAAACGGTGCGGCAGCAAGACATTTCCAGGTCGGTGATGTTGTCATCATCATGGCGTACGGTCAAATGACTGCAGAAGAAGCGAAAACGCATCGTCCGAAAGTAGCCGTATTGAACGAGCAAAACGAGGTCGATCAACTTCTTTATGAAGAAATCGCTCACACGATTTTATAAAACATTCGGGGGTGTCGACAAAGGCATCCTCGTTTTTTCGTCGTTCGTTCTATGGTAAGATGAGACAGACAGAAAGCACGAGCGTGCCTAAGATGGGATGGATGTTATGGACACGTATGTGATTGTGGATATAGAGACAACGGGTCATTCCGTAAAGTCCGGTGATGAACTGATTGAGTTTGCGGCGGTCGTTGTACAAGATGGTGAAGTGATCGAGCGCTACAGCACCTTGATTCGACCGGGTCGACCAATCCCACCTTTTATTACGCAATTAACAACGATTAGCGATGATGACGTATGTGATGCACCAACATTTGAAGAAGTGATTCCCGACATTTGGAAAATGCTAGATGGACGGGTATTTGTCGCGCATAACGTCGCATTTGATTTAACTTTTTTAAACGAGAGCCTTGAACAAGCTGGCTATCTTTCGTTTCAGGGGAGGGCCATTGATACGGTTGAACTCGCTCGCATCCTCTACCCGACACTTGAGAGTCATGCCCTAGAAGCGTTATCGGAAACATTCAATCTCGTACATACAGACGCACACCGCGCACTCAGTGATGCGGAAGCAACGGCCGAGCTCTTTATCCGAATGCTCGAGCGCTTGCGCGACTTACCGGTCGTGACATTGAAACGACTTCGCGACTTGTCTGAGTCGTGGACGAGTCACGTCGAGCCGTTGCTCGATGAAATCATCCTCGAGGTCGGGATTCGACCAGACGACGAAACGCGTTTTGATATTCATCGAAAGATTGCGTTACACCGTCCAAGCGATACATTCGTTCCGGCAGAAGAACGAGAGCCATTTGAACCGTTCCTCCTTCGAACGATCGAAGAAACGCTCCCGTCAATCTTTGATCAATTTGAGCCGAGACAAAGTCAATTTGAAATGATGCGTCACGTCTATAAAGCGTTAGACGACGAGGAAACGTTGTTAGTCGAAGCGGGGACGGGAACCGGGAAGACGTTGGCGTACTTAATCCCAAGTGCCCATCATGCACTTGAGACGAAGCGCCCTGTCGTCATCAGTACGCATACGATTCAATTACAGGAACAGCTCCTGAACCGGGATTTGCCGGTACTTCGACAAATCTTTCCGGAAATTGAATTCACCTTGTTAAAAGGAAGACGGAACTATATTGATTTACGTAAATTCGAAATGGTACTCGATGAGTCGAATGATGGATTGTTGGTTTCGATGTGTAAGGCGATGGTACTCGTCTGGTTAACCGAAACTGAGACGGGGGATTTGGAAGAACTCTCATTCCCAGGATCTGCGACGCAAGGTCCGGCTTCTTTTAAACGGTTGATTCAAGCTGATGCTTCAAGTGAATTCGGACGGTTCGACCCTTGGTATAGCCGAGACTTTTTCACAAAAGCAGTCCTCCGTTCGAAAGAAGCAGATTTGATTGTCACGAATCACGCGCTCTTATTCTCTGATTTGCAACATCAGGCAGGCATCTTACCGACCGATACTCCACTCGTCTTAGACGAGGCACATCAAGTCGAAGAAGTGGCCTCTCACCATTTCGGTGTGACGTTTGACGCCATCCAATTTGATCGGTTGTTCAAATGGTTCGGATACGGTGCGGACGGGAAGTTTCATTCTCGGATCATTCAGCTAGCCGATTTGACGTCTGTGACAGAAGAGGCAGAGGCGTTCAGTCAACAGATTGATTCTGCGCTCGCACGGGTCGAAGAAGAGCTCGAAGACCTCTTGACGGCACTACAGTCGCTAGGAAAGAAAAAAGAACCCCGGCAAACCGTTCGATTCGAGCGAGAAGGCGCATCATTCAGGCCGATTCGTGAAGTGGCGAATCGATTAGAGGACAAGTTACGTACACTACGGACGTCACTCAGACATCTCCATCGACTGCTCGATGAGCGTAAAGAGCACATGACGTTCAAACAACGCGCACTTTTGAGTGATTTGAAAACATTGATTAGCGACGTCCGTGAGCTCGAAAGTGTCATTTATGAGACGATGCTGACACGTAATGATGATGCGGTCAGTTGGGTCGAGTTGAATTTAGGCAACCGTAAGTTGACATCGGTCTACACGCAACCGGTTGAAATCGGTCCGTTGCTGCACGAACGATTATTTAAGAAGAGACCGACGATTTTGACGTCAGCGACGATGACGGTCTCGGGCAAGTTTAGTTTTATGGAGCGTCGACTCGGACTTGAAGGAGAACCGGTCAGACGAGTCGTATTGCCTTCACCGTTCAACTTTAAGGAACAGGCAAAACTGTTTGTTCCGTCAGACTTCCCGTTGATCAATGATGTGCCGCTTCCTCAGTTCGTTGATCAGACCGCTCAATCGATTGTTCAAATTGCAAACGTGACAAAAGGACGAATGCTCGTCCTCTTTACCTCGAATGAATTGTTACGTCTCACTTACGAACAAGTAAAAGATCATCTCGACCCTTCTTATACGCTACTTGCTCAAGGGGTCAGTGGGGGATCGCGAAGCCGATTGACGAAACAGTTCAAGCGGATGGAACAGTCGATTTTATTCGGGACGGCCAGCTTTTGGGAAGGTGTCGATATTCCAGGTGAGGCGTTGACGTGCCTCGTCATCGTACGTCTTCCGTTCGCGCCGCCTGATCAACCAATCATGCAAGCCCGTTCGGAAAAAATTGAATCGATGGGGAAATCCCCATTCTTCGAGCTTTCGCTTCCTCAAGCAGTCATTCGTTTCAAACAAGGTGTCGGTCGATTGATTCGATCAAAATCGGATTATGGTGCGATTTTTGTGTTCGATCGCCGTGTCGAGACGACTCGTTACGGGAAACAATTCATCAATAGCTTACCGAAGGTGGACCGGATTGAAGGGACGCTAGAGACATCCTTATCCGAGTTAGAATTGTTCTTAGATGAAAAGGAAAACTCTGTGACAAGAAATGATAGATAACGCTAGGCATCATGATGTTATCGTTTTATAATGATACGTATAGGTTTTGGAGGAGGAGTCAACATGAATTCGAATATTGAGACGCTTGCGAGTGTGCGCATCGAACCGACGGCGGACGTTTATAAGATTGTCGATTTATTGAATCGGACGTTAAAAAGTCAAGATTTGATGTTCGGCCTTTCGCTTGAAAAGAAAGTGAATGATCCGAAGAAGGAAGAGATGGTCTTCACCATCTATCGTACAGAATGACCAGAAAAACAAAATGGATCGTCTCGTTACTGGCGGCACTGCTCGGTGTCGTCCTTGTCTTTAGCGTGATGTATCGATTCACGATTGGACACACAGAAAATCAAAAGGAACAACTCATCGAGGAAGCCTTGATTCGATTGAACGAGGAATCGCCAGACGTTCAAGTGGGACAAGGAGAGCTGTTCAATGGGACAGAGGCATACGTCGTTTTTCAGGAAGAGGACGGAGACTCGATTTGGTTCGTTCCACTCGATGACGAGTTCGAAATTGAACAACGTGAAATTGGTGAAGTGAATGCGAATGATGTCTGCGCTCGTTCTGTCCAAGATACAGGCGGACAACTCATCAGTTGTAAGTACGGATTCGACGAGAGAGCGCTAGTCGAAGTGGTCACAAAGGCAGACGCATCTTATACGTATTCGTATTACACGTTACAGACTGGAGAGTTTATTCGACGCGTCCAATTGACCGATCAAATGTGACGAATTAGAGGGGGATAACGATGGAACATCTATTAGCGAAACGAGTGAAACAACTCACGCCGTCGACAACATTAGCGATTACAGCTAAAGCAAAGGCGCTCAAGGCTTCGGGCAAAGATGTCATTGGACTCGGCGCAGGTGAGCCTGATTTCAATACACCGGAACGAATCATCGATGCTGCGTGTCAAGCGGCTCGTGATGGCGATACGAAATATACACCTTCGGGCGGAACGGTCGCGTTGAAGGACGCCATCATTGAAAAAACGAAGCGGGACAGCCAGCTGACGTTTGAGCGCAATGAAGTCATGGTCGCTTCGGGTGCAAAGCATGCGCTTTACGCATTGTTCCAAGCGATTTTAGATGAAGGTGACGAAGTCATCGTCCCGACACCTTACTGGGTCAGTTATCCAGAACAAATCAAACTCGCTGACGGTGAACCTGTATATGTCGATACAAATGAAGACACATCCTTCAAATTGACACCTGAACTGCTCGAACGTGCAATTACAGATCGTACGAAGGCAGTCATTTTGAACAGCCCTTCAAATCCGACGGGAATGATTTACACGAAAGAAGAGCTACAGGCCCTCGCCGATGTCGTTCTTCGACATAACCTTCTCGTCGTGAGCGATGAAATTTATGAGAAGTTGATTTATGGGGACGCAGAATTCGTATCGATTGCGACTCTACCAAACATGCGTGAACGTACAGTGATCATCAATGGGGTCTCGAAGTCCCATGCGATGACAGGATGGCGAATCGGGTATGCCGTTGGTGATGCGACAATTATCAGCGCGATGACAAACTTAGCGTCTCACTCCACATCAAACCCGACATCTGTCGCTCAGGCGGCAGCGGTTGAGGCATACAATGGACCACAGGATGATGTAGAGATGATGCGTCAGTCATTCGAAGAGCGACTCGACATCGTTTACAACCGTCTCGAACAAATTCCAGGAATCACTTGCTTGAAGCCACAAGGTGCATTTTACTTATATGCCAATGCGAAAGTTGCCGCGACTGAGAGTGGATACGACACAGTCGATGCTTGGTGCGAGGCAGTACTTGAAGAGGCAAACGTGGCACTTGTTCCAGGTTCTGGTTTTGGACAGGAAGACTACGTACGATTATCATATGCAACAGAATTAAAACGCGTATTAGAAGCGCTCGATCGAGTAGAAGACTTCATTACGAAGCGCGCTCGATAAGCGAAAGGATGGAAATGAACATGACAACAATTTCGATTAACCAATTTAAAGACTACGAAGGACAGACGGTCCGCGTCGGAGCTTGGATTGCCAACAAACGTTCTAGCGGGAAGATTGCCTTCCTTCAACTACGTGACGGTAGCGGATTTGCACAAGCAGTCGTCGTGAAGGCTGACGTCTCTGAAGAATTGTTCACTCTTGCTAAAGGTGTGACACAAGAGACTTCTGTCTGGGTGACAGGTAACGTCAAGTCGGATGGTGGACGTACGCCACTCGGATTTGAATTAGAAGTGACAGATGTAGAAGTGATTGCAGAGTCAGTGGATTACCCAATCACACCGAAAGAACATGGAACGGAATTCTTGATGGATAACCGTCACTTATGGCTCCGTTCACGTCGCCAACACGCAATCATGAAAGTGCGTAACGAAATCATTCGTGCGACGTATGAATTCTTTAATAAAGAAGGATTCGTCAAAATCGATCCACCAATCCTTACGAGCAGTGCACCAGAAGGCACGACAGAGTTGTTTGAGACAGATTACTTCGGTCAATCCGCTTACCTCTCACAGACGGGCCAATTGTATATGGAAGCCGCTGCAATGGCACTCGGTAAAGTCTTCTCGTTCGGACCGACTTTCCGTGCAGAGAAATCAAAAACACGTCGTCACTTGATTGAGTTCTGGATGATCGAGCCAGAGATGGCATTCTTCGATCACGACATGAACCTTGAGATTCAAGAGCAATACGTCTCATACATCGCACAATCCGCGCTTGAGAACTGTAAGGATGAACTTGAATTCCTTGGACGTGACCTTGAGAAGTTGGCACAAGTGAAAGCACCTTTCCCACGTGTCCGTTATGAAGATGCAATCAAATTCTTGAAATCAGAAGGATTCGACGATATCGAATACGGCGACGATTTCGGTGCGCCGCATGAGACGGCGATTGCTAACGCACACGACCAGCCAGTCTTCATCACGCACTGGCCAAAAGAAATCAAACCGTTCTACATGAAAGTGGACCCTGAGAATCCTGAGCTCGTTCTTTGTGCAGACTTGATTGCACCAGAAGGATATGGAGAAATCATCGGGGGATCACAACGTGAAGACGATTACGATCGTTTGAAAGAAGAGATCATTAAAGAAGGTCTTGATGAAACGGATGCATACGACTGGTATCTCGAACTTCGTCAATACGGTTCGGTCCCGCACTCTGGTTTCGGACTCGGACTTGAGCGTACGGTTGCATGGATCAGTGGAATCGAGCATATCCGTGAAGCCATTCCATTCCCACGTTTATTAAACCGAATCCACCCTTAACGATTAATCGGGGAAGACGTCATGTCCTCCCCGATTGATGTGTCTTAGAAAGGAAGTGCGACATGGATGCACATCAATTGATTCAATTATTCGAGCAAAGTCCGGTCGTTATTCCGCGCAAACTGTTCACTGACGCTAGACGACTCGACTTATCGCCTGTCGAATTCAGTCTCATCGTCCATCTTCTTGAAATGACTGGGGAAGGCATCGTCATGCCACTCCCAAGCGAATTAGGAAAACGGTTGAACGTCTCTGAGAATGAGGCGCGCTCTGTGTTACTCGGCTTGTTGCAAAAAGAATTGATTGCCATTGACGCTTCGAGTAATGGCGAGCGATACAGCTTAATACCTCTGTTTGAAGCGTTGCAAGGAGAAGAGAAGGTTGTACCGCAACAGACGTTGAATGAAAATATCATCCATACGTTCGAACGAGAATTTGGGACGATCACTCCGTTTGAGATTGAACAAATCGTCGGATGGATGACGGAAGATAATTTCAGCGAAGAACTAATTATGGCCGCGTTACGCGAAGCGAAACTTCGGAATGTTCGAAACTTCAAATACATGGATAAAATATTACGCGTCTGGCAGGACCATCAAGTCGAGACGCTTGAGGATGTCGTGGAATATCAACGGAGGAATAAATGATGTTGACGAAAGTCCAGTTACAAGAAGTGTCTGATACGATGAGGCAAATGTTCCCGGATGCACATTGCGAACTGACGCATCAAAACCCATTCGAATTAGTGGTCGCCGTGGCCCTCTCCGCCCAGGCGACGGATGCCCTCGTCAACAAGGTGACACCGGGCTTGTTTGAAGCGTTTCCGACAGTCGAAGCGATGGCTGCGGCAGACGTTTCAGAGATTGAGGCGTTGATCAAACGCATTGGATTGTATCGGAACAAAGCGAAGAACGTGAAGGCACTCTCTGAAAAAATCGTGAACGAGCATGACGGCATCGTGCCGTCGGACCGGGCATCACTTGAGGCCCTTCCAGGTGTCGGTCGTAAAACGGCCAACGTCGTCCTGTCGGTCGCGTTCCATGAGCCGGCCTTTGCGGTGGATACCCACGTCGAGCGGGTGTCGAAGCGTCTTGGCATTTGCCGCTGGAAAGATAACGTCCGTCAAGTCGAGGATACGTTGATGAAGAAGTTCCCACGCGAGGAGTGGTCACAACTCCATCATCAATTTATTTTCTTCGGACGCTATCATTGTAAAGCCCAGAGACCTGCCTGTGAGACGTGCCCGCTTCTTCATATGTGTCGGGAAGGAAAGAAACGAATGAAGTCTGCGAAAGTCACAACATAAAAAATGCATCGGCACATGTGTGTCGATGCATTTTTGTGTTAATGATTCCAAGGATGGTCGCTCCACTCACGACGCTTTTTCGTGATGGGTACCTTTTTGAAGCCCCAGTTGCGGAAATCTTGGTCTGGACTTTCTTTACGAATGTAAATTTTGTCCTTGATTGCTTTAAAGATTCGGTTCTCGTCCCCATAATGGACGAACCGTGGTTTTACCTCGATCACACCTCGACGGACACGTGAAAGTGGTAGACAGACGAGGTCAGCGATTTCTAAACCGGATTGATACATTGTGTTCTGTTTCTCAGAGAAGATGAACCCTTTAATTTTTTGACGACTCTTTTCGACATCTAGATGGACCGTGCCCGAGTTGAAAATATCAAAAAATGCTTTTTGAATGAGTAAGTTCTGGTAATCATCTCGTGATTCGAGGACGACGCGTGCACTGACCGCCTCTGTTTCCTCTAAGAACGCATAGAACGACTTCATCAAGTGGGCGAAGGCGACTACATACGGATCTTTTGGCGTCGAATAAAAGTCATGTAGTTTTTGTTTATCGACTTCAACACTGACGATTGTACAATCGATTCCTCGCAAAAAATCAGGTAGCTTGTCCCAAAAATCACGCAACATGTCGATCGTGATGCCATCTTCTTTCCCATAAGGATGCTCGGCTTTTAAAATTTCTTTTAAATGAAGCGGGATTTGCTCGGTTTTAAAAACATCTCGCTTGAACGCGTGAAGACGTCGCTTCAATTCACATGGCATTCCAGTCTCATCCGCATCGATTGAATATTTGTACTCCATCAGAACACCAGTCAAATTGAACTGCGTGTTTCCTTTCGGTGTACCTGTTTCGTCGACGAACATGACATACTTCTTTCCACTTTCCATCCAATCCCTCCAAAACGGCTTAACAGTAACGTCTTTAAGCATTCTATTTTATTTCCGAATGATGATTCGGTCAATCAATTGCACAGGTATTGCACACTTTTTTTCAGAATGACATCAATTAGGTTTATCGATGTGTCATCTTGGATAAACATTATAAGTGCTATTATCATAGAAAAACAATCGGGTCATACATAACGAGAGCTTTTCAATTTGGATACACAATCGCTTACATACTAGTTTAACATACGGGAGTTTGGTACGATATGTGTTGCGGTAAATCCACACAAGTGTCGACCGACAGAAGTCGACAATCAGACCTGAGACGGAAGGAACGAGTGGACCGACCTGTTAATATGTATGTATGGGGTGACGACATTGTTCCATTATCCAAACGGTAAAAAAGCAAAAGTGACAAAGACACCAAAGGAGGAAGGAATTTCGAAACAACCCTCGAATTCTCCAACCTATGCGAATCGCGGAATGAATTTGGAGACATTGTTGAATGAAACGAATGAATTTTATCGAATCCATCAACGAGCCGTCATTCATAAGAAACCGACACCGCTACAAATCGTCAAAGTCGATTACCCCAAACGAAGTGCAGCCAAGGTGACGGAAGCCTATTTCAAACAGGCATCCACGACTGACTATAACGGGGTGTATCGCGGCAAGTACATTGACTTTGAAGCGAAAGAAACGAATAATAAGACGTCGTTTCCGCTCGGCAACTTTCACGAGCACCAGATTGAACACATGCGCGAGTGCGAACGCCATGGAGGGATTTGTTTTGTCATAATCCGCTTTAGTCGCTATAATACGCAATATGTATTGACCACGGAACAACTTGTTCAGTGGTGGGAACAACGATTGACGGGACGCAAGTCAATTCCACTTCGTTTTATCGAAGAGGAAGCGATTGAAGTTCCGACGAGAGCCTTGCCGTCGATTGACTATTTGGCGGTGCTCGATCAATGGCTCGATTGAATAGAAGGAGTGAACCATGAATGGAGCGAAGTAGGGTCGCACGTCGACAAGATTCGACGACGAATAAACGCAAAAAAACTGGGAAACAACCAAAGACGAAGAGTAAAAAACCGATGTGGAAACGCATCTTTTTATTAGGTTTCTTATTATTTATTGCAGCAGTCATCGCGTTTGGGGCATATACCGTATATGCGATTGCAACGGCACCAGAGCTTGATGAAGAAAAACTCGTCGATACGTATCCGATTCAGTTAATCTCTGCTGAAGGAGAACCGCTCGAAGGAGCCGGTCAAATTCGGGAATACGTCTCCATCGACGATATTTCAGAAGTGATGCAACAAGCGGTCGTCTCGATTGAGGACCGTCGTTTCTATGAGCACAACGGAATCGACTTACGTCGGATCGGTGGCGCAGTCGTGGCCAACTTGACTGACGGTTTCGGTGCAGAAGGTGGGTCAACCATCACGCAGCAGTTAGTGAAACAGTCGTTTCTTTCAACAGATAAGAAGTTGAAGCGTAAGCTTCAAGAGCAGTGGCTCGCGCTCAAACTTGAACGTGAGTATACGAAAGAACAGATTTTAGAGATGTATTTAAATAAAAACTACTATGGTAGTGGTGGATACGGTGTACAAACCGCATCGAAGCGCTACTTCAACAAGCCGGTCTCTGAGGTCAACTATCAAGAAGCGGCAATCCTTGCAGGTCTTCCGCAACGTCCAAGTGCATACGATCCAATCAATGGTGACCAAGAGTTGACGCGTTATCGCCAAGAACAAGTCTTGTCTGCGATGAAGCGAGACGGCCACATTTCGGAAGAACAGTATAACGAAGCGCTTGATGTTGCCATCGCAGACGTCATTTCACCTGGTGAAGAGACGGAAGAAGAGGCGTTCACACGTGCGATTTATTCACGAGTGCTTAAAGAGCTAGAAGATGACTTCGGACTTGAACAGTCAGACATCTACGGAACAGGTCTAAAAGTATATACGTCAATCAACAAAGAATTGCACACGAAAATCAATAGTGATATTAAATCAAACAATGTCAATCTTCAAACTAATGGTTACCCAGAGGAATTAAGAATGGGTGCGACCGTACTGAATACGAAGACGGGCGAGATTGTCGCGATTGTTGATAGTCATCAGGAAAAACAAGGTGATACGACGTACCGTGACTATTCAAACGAGAAGTATCAAATTGGGTCAACGGCGAAGCCATTCTTCGACTACGGTCCGGGGATTGAAAACGGACAATGGTCGACTGGGAAAGTATTACTTGATGCACAACTTGAAGGGGAATTCAAACCGAGTAACTACTATACGGGCTTCCGCGGACCAAATACGATGCGTCAATATTTGAAGATTTCTGCAAATACGCCTGCTGTTCGCGCATATCAAGAAGTTCAGGATGAGTATGGTCAAGAAGCGATTGAATCGTTCGTGAAAAATGTGGGGATCGAACCTTCATATTCTGGCGATCAATTAAACCCATCAAATGCACTTGGTACGGCAGAAGCGAGCACGACGCAGATGGCTGCCGCCTACGCGGCACTTGGTGCAAACGGTATGTATACAAAACCTCACTTGATTCAAAAAATCGAGTTTAATGATGGTTCAAGCATTAACTCACCAGTCAAAGCGAAACAGGCGATGGAAGACTATACGGCATACATGTTAACCGATATGCTCCGTGATGTAGTGAGCGCTGAAGGCGGAACATATGTACCGGGTGCATTCCCATGGGATGTAGCTGGGAAAACGGGTACGACCAATGAACCGAACTCAAAGGAACCAAAAGATAAATGGTTTACAGGATACTCGACCGACTATTCTATTTCGGTTTGGACGGGAAAATCGAGTGAAGCCACATCTGAACAATTTGATCCTGACCATGCACAATATTTCTTTGAATATATCATGCAGGAAGCGACAAAGATTTCAGGTCAACCCGACCGCTTCCAACGTCCAGACTCTGTCTTATCACTCGGGAATGAACTATATGTCAAAGGGACGAAGCCAAAGGATCTTCAACCTGAGAAGCTTGCCGCTCCAACGGGTGCAAGCGTCAACTATGATGAAGATTCAAAAGCAGGCTCTGTCTCGTGGTCATACGATTTTGATGGCGCACAAGCAGATGGCTACTCAGACATCTCATTCACCGTGACGCAACAGTCAGCCGAAGGCGGCGAACAAGTCGTCGGTACGACGGGAGAGACGAGTATTGATATTTCGAACTTGGCTGAAGGGGACACAACGTTCACCATCGTCGCTAAGGCGACAAACCCATTGACGGGTGAACAGCAATCTGCCCCAGCACAAGCAAGTTACTCAATCGAACCAAAAGAAGAACCGAAGGATGAAGAAGAGGAAAGTCCTTCTGATGAAGAGAATAACGAAGACAACCCATCGGACGAGAACAACGGTAACGGGAACGGTAATGGTAACGGAAACGGAAACGGTGAAGATACCACTGACGAACAAAATCCTGATGAGCCAGCGACCGATGAAGGTACGGACGAAGGAACCGACCAACCGACGGATGGAGATGATGAAGGTGCTCCGCTAGAAGGTCAATCGAATAATGAATCGCCAGCCACGGAACGTGGGAACGGCAATTCGAATAACGGAAACAACTAAGGAAGGCAGGGCGACATTGTGCGCCCTGTTTTTCGTATGACTTTGTTATAATGAAAAGAAAGGGAACAGGATGGTGACACATGGTTCAACTCTCTTTAAAGCGAAAGATGAAAGTGTTATTTGTTATGGATCGACTGCAAGACGACGATTTCGGCGTACCGCTCAGTGGACATCTCGGATTAAAGCTTTCCCATTTGCTATTAAAAGAGTCGATTCCACTCGGACGTCTCATCCAAGATCAGACCGTCGCTGAAGCGATTGGACATTCTTACTTAAAACGAATCGGAGTCGAAACGATGTTCACGGGTGAAGAATCCTACTATCCAGACTTACTTCGTGGCAACCGTCAACAGTTATCGACAGACGAGGATTATTATAAAACGGTGCAACGCTACGCCAAACATCTATTAGCGGTTCATTCGAAATGTACGAAGCTACATACCATTGTCTTATTCGGTCGATCGACACAACGTCTATTTTCAGACGCGCTCCTCCGCCTTGAAGAAGAGAATGCACATGTGGCTGATACGTTTCAACACATGACCATTTTAAAAATGCCCGCTGTATCGAGAATGATACGAGATGAACGGATTCAATCGATCCGACAAACCGTAGTCGAACTTGCACCTTCGAACTCATAAAAAAGAAGGTGAACTGATGCGAAAATCACGCTCCGTCGAAGAGATGATTCAAGAATTAAAAGAAGACCCGAGCTTTGCCAAAAACGTTCGTCACTGGCATACAGTCGATGCACGTCCGGCACAATATGCACCTATTCCAGAGCAAGTGCCGGAACAATTGACAAACGTATTGAAAAATCGGGGAATTGAGCAACTGTATACGCACCAAGCTGAGGCTGTGAAACAAACGGCTGCCGGTCATTCGACCGTCATTGTGACCCCTACCGCATCAGGGAAAACATTGTGCTATAACTTACCGGTACTTTCAAAAATGATTGAAAAACCGACAGCACGTGCACTTTATTTATACCCGACAAAAGCGCTCGCCCAGGACCAAAATAGTGACTTGATGGAGATGGTCGAGGCACTTGAAGGGAATTTACGATGCTTCACGTATGATGGGGATACGTCTCCCGCTGCCCGAACGAAAGTCAGGGATGCGGGGAATATCGTCATCACCAATCCGGATATGTTACATTCCGGTATTTTACCGCACCATACGAAATGGATTCGTCTATTTGAAAACTTAGAATACATCGTCGTCGATGAGTTACACACGTATCGGGGCGTATTTGGTAGTCATGTGGCCAACGTATTTCGCCGCTTAAAACGAATTTGTGCCTATTATGGGAGTCACCCAAAATGGATTATGACTTCTGCGACGATTGCGAACCCGCAAGAACTCGCCGAATTATTGACGGAAGAGGAAGTCGTATTGATTGACCGAAACGGGGCACCACAAGGGAAGAAACACCTCGTCTTCTACAATCCTCCCGTCGTCAATGAGGCGCTCGGAATCCGAAGAAGTGCAACGCTTGAGACGAAACGAATCGCGTCGAAGCTCGTTGAAGCGAACATCCAGACCATTGTCTTCGCACGTTCACGTGTTCGAGTCGAGGTGCTTCTGACGTATCTACAAGAATTGACACGACGAGAACTTGGACCAAAGTCAATCGTCGGGTATCGAGGCGGTTATCTTCCGTCTGAACGACGCGAGATTGAACGGCGCTTACGAAATGGCGAAATCAAAGCAGTCGTATCGACGAACGCGTTAGAACTCGGCGTCGATATCGGTCAATTGCAAGCATGTGTTCTCAATGGATATCCTGGAACCGTCGCCTCACTCTGGCAACAAGCAGGTCGTGCCGGTCGTCGTCATTCCGAATCACTTGTCGTATTCGTCGCATCGTCTTCCTCTCTTGATCAGCTCGTCGTCGAACAGCCGGACATGATTTTAGACCGTTCGCCAGAAGCAGCTCGTCTTGACCCGAACAACTTGATCATTTTAGTCGATCACATGAAGTGTGCTGCATTTGAACTACCTTTTCAAAAAGGAGAGCGCTTCGGAACGGTCGACACGGAGGATATTTTAGATTTCCTGACAGACGCACAAGTGCTACACGAACGAGCGAATAAATACTATTGGATGACCGATTCATTCCCGGCGCATGATATCTCCCTTCGGACGAGCGACCAAGAGAATGTTGTCATCGTCGACCAAACCGCGAAGCATCAAGTAATCGGTGAAATGGACACGTTCAGCGCGATGACTTTGTTACACGATGAAGCCATTTATTTACACGGAGCTGAACAGTATCAAGTCGAGAAATTAGACTTTGAAGAGAAGAAGGCTTTCGTCCGTCGCGTCGATGTCGACTACTATACGGATGCGAATCTGGCAGTAGAATTAAAAGTGCTCGAAGAGAACAAAACGGATGGTGCAAAAACGTTTGGTGAAGTGTCGGTCATTGCGATGGCCACGCTCTTTAAAAAAATCAAATTCGGGACGCATGAGAATATCGGGTCAGGTCCGATTCATCTTCCGGAGCGAGAACTGCATACGACGGCGACATGGTTCACATTAGATGAACGCTTTGCTTATTCGGAGGCAGATCTTGAAGATCAACTCGAAGCGGTCAGTGACTTATTCAGAAGGCTTGCACCGCTCTATCTCATGTGTGATACGCTCGATTTATTTACAACCATTCAAATGAAGTCGACTCATACGAATAAACCGACCGTCTATTTATATGACCGTTATCCTGGTGGCATCGGTCTCAGTGAGGCGCTCTATAAAGATGCAGACATGGTACTCGAAGCAGCAGAGCGGACGGTATCGGACTGTCCTTGTGAGAGCGGATGCCCTCGCTGTGTCGGTATGATTGGATACGGAGACTTCAAGCATCAGGTCATCCGTCAGTTACAAGCTTTGAAAGGATCGTTATGAAAGCAAAATTATCTAGATTGATTAAAACAAAAGAACCTGTCGAACGTCCGCGCATCACTTCACCTGATGAAGTGGAACAACAGAAATGGACTGAACAAGGTGGAGAAATTTTAACGTTCGAAGAAGAATGGTGTGTCCGAATCCGAACCACCTATCCGCTTGATGAGATTTATCACGACTATGCGTTCGGAGACGCCAGACGAATGATGCAGAAAACGAATCATCCGTTTTTCGCGGTCGACTTAAAACCGGATCAAGTCTTATTTATGGATACAGAGACGACCGGATTACGTGGGTCCGGGACGTCGATTTTCTTAATCGGGTTTGCACGGATTCGTGCGGAACAACTTGAAATGATTCAGTATGTCTTGCCTCATCCTGCCTTTGAGACTGCCTTTTATTATCATTTTCTACAGGACATCGGGGATGAGGTACGGTTCGTCACCTATAATGGAAAGTCTTTTGATTGGCCACAAATCAAAACGAGACATACGTTTGTCAAATCACGGGTAAAAGCATTGCCTTCCGTCGGTCATGTCGATCTATTGCATGCGGCAAGACGATTGTTAAAACCGAGGTTAGAATCGGTGTCGCTCAAAGCGGTCGAAACGTATTTCGGTCACGGACGGACAGACGATTTACCTGGATTTTTAGCTCCGATGCATTATTTTCAGTACGTCAAAGAGCGCAACCCTGAGATTCTCATGCCGGTCCTTGAGCACCATCATGCGGATTGTTTGAGCCTCGTCTCTCTTTACACGCGACTCAGTCAACTCGTCATGACTCCTGAGACTGATTTCGGAGAAGAGCGTGCGCATTGGTTGCATGACCTAGGGGAGCAGGAGCAGGCGCTTAAAGAATTCGAACAGCTATCTGACCCTTCGAAGCGAGCGGTCATGCGGCAAGCGCTCTTATTGAAACGAACAGGTCGTATGGAGCAAGCAATCCCACTCTTTGAATCGTTGCATACGATTGAAGGGTATGTGGAGCTCGCAAAGTACGCAGAGCATAAACAGAAGGACGTGGCACTCGCGATTGATTATACGGAACGAGCCATCGAACTGCTCGAGCAAAAGCGCACCGTTTTACGTCAAACCGTTAATCGCGAGAAGACCGATCTCGAACATCGGCTTGCCCGTCTAGAAAGGAAGCAATCATGAAAGTTGTAGCCGTCACAGGATATCGTCCCCATGAACTTGGGATTTTCAAAGCGGACCATCCAGGGATCGACATCATTCAAGAAGCTTACCGCAAAAAAATCCTAGAAGTCATTGAATTAGGCGCTGAATGGTTCATCTTTAGTGGAACGAACGGTTGTGAATTATGGGCCGGACAAGTATTGTTAGAGTTAAGAGAAACATATCCGATTAAAATTGCGGTATTTCCTCCGTTCTTAAATATGGACGAACGCTACAAGCCGTTCGAACAAGAATTGTTTGTGCAACTTCAACTCGAAGCAGATTTCTTTGAACCGTTGACGCAACGGCCATATGAGGATCCGAGTCAATTACGCGCAAAAACTGCATTCTTTTTAGATAAAGCAGAAGGATTGATTACCTTGTATGACGAAGAAACGGAGGGAAGTCCCCGTTTTCTAGTCGAAGGGGCTCGGCGAAAGCCGAATATGGAGGTCTTCCTCATCACACAGGAAGATTTACGTGTCATTGAGGAAGAAAAACAATGGGAACAACAATGGGAGTGATACAATGCAAACCGAATTAACGGCAGAGGCAATTTATAAACAAGAATTTAAAACGGCATTACGAGGCTACTCGCAAGAAGAAGTCGATCAATTTTTAGATGTCGTCATCCGCGATTATGAAAAGATGGCGAAAGAAATCGAACGGCTTCAGAAAGAAAATGATTCATTGCGTCGCGAATCGGCACCAGTGGCAGAACCTACAAAACCAGCGCAACCCGTTGCGTCGAACTATGATATGTTACGTCGCATTTCAAATCTTGAAAAAGCAGTCTTCGGAAAGCAAGTGGGACCAAGCGAATAAGGAATAGGGGGTGGAGTGAATGTTGCAAGTGTTAACGGCTACGGAGAAACAACCCGTTAAACAACAAACAAGAAAGCTGTTTCGAACGAAAGAAGAAGTGATGAAAGCACCGACAAGCTATACAGATCATCTCGTCGAAAACATCAGGCACACCTGTCGATTTGATTGGATGATGATTGAACAAGTCGAGTTTGGCGAGGATCTCGTACATTACGTGCTCGTCGGACCGAAAGGTGTATTCTTGATTCAATTGAATCGAACTCCAGCCCCTGTCCATTTAACAAATCGCGAGTGTCGGACGGAGACGTCTATGGGATGGAAGCATATCTACCCACATCCTCTCACGGAGCTAGAGCGAATGACGAAACAAGTGCGGGCACGGTTGAAAAAAGAGTGTGGGCAAGCGATTCCGGTCTATTCTTTCTTAATTTTCCCCGAGACGGAACAGTTGAAGCTTAAGCGGGTCAAGGCAAATTGTGGTGACTCTTTCGCATTCGTCAATCAGGTCATCAGCAAAACAAATCTTGAGACGTTGACAGAACCGCTCGTTAAACAAATCGCCTACTATTGTTCTGAACGACAAGTACATAAATAAGAAGAAGGCCAAATATTGGATTTGGCCTTCTTCTTATTTTAAGAGTTCTCTTGCCTTTGCCGCATCGTCACGATGAACGAACAGTGCGACACGGTCCTCTAAGTTTTTCGCGAGCGGCTTTAATAACTTTCCGGTCGGAAGTCCTTGTTCGATGCGACAAGTGATTCCCTGTTCTGTCAGGTAATGATAGTCACCTAGAAGTTCTTCCCCTTGTTTCCCGAACGCTTCACCGAAGCGAACCCATTTTAAGTTCCGAATCGTCCGAATCGTCACTAAAATGACGAACAAGATGGCAAGCACAATGATGAATAATGTTTCCAACGCATTCAACCCCTTCTTTACACAAGTTTAATAGGGTGGCGAGTTGAAAGCAATATGAACTGAACGTTATACTAAAATGGAAAAGAGGGGATTATATGAAAAAACCGATTCAATCGAGACGAGAGGCTATCTCGCTTCTTGAAGATCAACAAGTTCTCTATATTCGCATTCACAACGGACAAACGGGCATGATTAAGTCAACAGAGGAAGGGATTATCGTCGCTATCCCGAACGAAGAGACGGACAAGATTGACTTTCGCAAGCTAGAAGATATCGAAGCGTTCGAAGCATTCTATGATTTGACGCTCTCAAAACCAGGTATTCTGTATGTAAATGTTGAAGAGTAAATGACATGGAGAGCTTCACCAATTCGGTGAGGCTCTCCATTTATAAACGCTTATGATGGTGGAAGCCAGACAGCCAATTTCTCTTGTAGAGGCTTTAGACGGACGTGATGTTGCTTGTGCAACAAATAACCGTCCGGACGAATGACTAAAATACCACGTTTCATAAACAGGGACTTGGCGAGTTCATTGCCTTGGTCGAAAAATGGACGACTTGTCTTCGACAAGGTGATCGTCTGAAGGAACGAGTGATACTGATTTAAGTATTCATAGATTGACGTCAAATCGCGTTTGCCATCGTCGAATACGAGCACTTGAAAGCGTCCATCGGCAATTTCTGAAATCTTCGTCCGGAACCCATCATCCGTTCGTAAAATTTCAGTCTCCGGGAATATCTTCCCTTCTGCGACGCGACGAAACGGTATTCGTAGCGTTTTCGGATAGGATAGGTGAAGCTGTGAGATCCGTTCCGTGATCTTTTGATTGACGAGATTGACGCGAGTGAAGACATCTGCCCCAATCGCTTGAAACGGTAACAACATCGGCAACGTCGTCTGAAGCATCACTGTCGCGACATTTGTCGTTTGAAGTACATTTTTGGCAACATGCTCACGCTCATTCCGATACGTCGAGACGACTTGATGCGGTGCCCCCGTCTTCAAATGGAGCCATAGTTTCCAGCCCAAGTTGAATGCATCCGCAATCCCGGTATTCATTCCTTGCCCCCCGACCGGTGAATTGATATGTGCGGCATCACCCATTAGATTGACGCGATTATGGATGAACGTATCGACCATCCGGTTATGAACCCGAAAGAGCGAGAACCATTCGACATTGTGTATGTGAACGGGCATATGGCTACGTTGCTCCACGAATTGTTGAAGGTCCGATTCGACGAACGATTCATCGGTCCGTAGGTTTCCTGTGATTCGAATCGTTTCATCTGTGAGTGGAAATACTTCGAGCACCCCTTGGTCTGAGAAGAAAATGTGAACCTCTTCGCGAGAAATCGGCCAATCTGCTTTTAAATCTGCCAATACCCATGCTTCTTTGAAGGACTTCCCACTGAATGGAAGGGCGAGCATTCGACGGATCGAACTATTGGCGCCATCTGCAGCAACGACATATTTGGCTTCGACCGAACGATGAGTTCCGCCTTCGGCAGTCAAATGAGCAATCGTGCGTGAAGGATATTGTGTGATGGAAGAGAGTGATTCTCCGCGCTTCACCGAGTGACCATGTTTTTTTAAAGCATTTTCTAAAATTTCTTCTGTTTCATTTTGACGAAGTAATGTCACGAACGGATAAGGAGTGACAAGTTTTGAAAACTCGAGCTTTGCCGTCCATTGACCTGAGAAGTAGAGATTCCCTCGTTCAATCGTCCGGGCCCGTTCGAGCACTTCTTGAGCGACATCCAAACGAGAAAACACTTCGATTGTCCGCGGTTGGATTCCGATGGCTCGAGAATTATCCGACGGGGTCGTTTTTCGATCGATGATTTGAAATGATACGCCATATCTGGCTAAGGTGAGGCCGAGTGTTAGGCCGGTCGGTCCGGCTCCAACGATTAGTACATCCACTTGTTCGTCCAAAGTGATCAACTCCTATCATTAATAATGATATTTCCGACATTGGCAGCGATTAAACGAAAAGTGGGGTATAGAACGGTATAGGAAATTCGATGACGGAAGGTGAGTGAACAGCGTGCAGCCATGGATCAAAGAAAAGCAAATTCGAGATAGCTTTACAATGGAAGAAGATTATGAGCAGACGGCAGCGGTTTTGATACCGCTCGTTGAAATAGAGAATGAATGGCACGTCGTCTTTGAAGTACGTGCCCACACCATGCGACAGCAGCCTGGAGAGATTTCATTTCCCGGTGGACGACTTGAAAAAGGGGAGACGCCTGTCGAAGCAGCCGTTCGAGAAACATGTGAGGAGCTCGAGCTTGACTCCAATCAAGTCGAAGTCATCGGTAAATTGAGGCCGCTCGCCACGCCCCATCGACAATTGATTTATCCCTTTGTAGGCATGTTGTCGGAGTTGCCGACCGTAAAAGAGACAGATGAGGTCGATCATTTGTTTACGGTACCGGTATCCACCTTGCTCATGATTGACCCGTTTCATGGGGAGATGGAGTGGACGATGAACCCAGATCAAAATATTCCGTTAGACCGATTGGCGAATGCTAAAGCGTACAAAAAACGGGTAATTAAAATGAAAGAACCTTTCTATGAACATGATGACTACATCATTTGGGGACTTACTGGAAAATTTTTGACACAATTTATTCAACGCATAAAAGAAAACGTATTCAAACCGACATAATTTCGTTATAATGATAGAAACAAATTTAGATTGGAAGTGAATGGGTGTGTCTGAAGAGTTCCTCGTAGGTGATATCGTGAAGTCGACTCGTGAAGGATGGGTCGCAGAAGTGACCGCCGTACTGACCAATACTGTAATCGGAGACGTATCGATTATGGAAGAGTTCCAACAGCTTGGACTCGAGTTTGAAAAACAAGTTTTACTAAAATCAGAATTAGAATTGATTGAACGCGCCAGCTGACCTTTTTTCCGAAAGGGATGATTCAGGTGTCCATTGACAAAAAAGTACGTGAATGGCAAGAGGCGGGTTTGTTAGATGAAGCGACCGGTAAAAGACTAGTCGACTATGAACATAAACAACGGGCGGCTAGTGAGCAACATGATCACAAGCCGCCTGTTTTGGTCATTGTCGGTTCAATTTTACTGGCACTCAGTCTATTCAGCTTCGTCGCAGCCAATTGGCAGGCGATTCCCGACCTTTTGAAGATTGGATTATTTCTTATTTTTATGGTTGGATTTTATGTGTTTGCCGAACGGGTCAGATTGAAAACCCCAAGGTACGTGACATTATTACGAGTACTAGGATTCGTCTTTTTTGTGGCGACCATGGCGGTCATCTTTACAACGTATAATCTGTCCGGACAGTTGACGTTTCTATTTTGGATTCTGTTCACAATGGCAGTCCTTCACCGAATCATATATGAGCACATTATCTTTTCGGTGATCTCCGCTATCACCGCATTTATGGCCGTTACGAACAGTTTCGAAAGTCTCGGATTGACGTTGATTGGATTTGCACTCATCGTGACATGGGTATGGTTCCATTTTGTGGAGGAATCGTTAGACCGGACGTTCGCTTGGCTTACCTTTTACGGCATTCTTAATATCTTTGGACAATATGTCGACTATGAAGGTAGACTATGGCCACTTTGGTCTCTTGTTATTCTACATGTGCTGCTTCTCATTTATCGAAAACAAGCTGCATGGCAAGCTGTATATTTGTTCGTCGCAGCCATCCTCTCCATCGGTTATTTAGTGAACGTCACGGAAAGCTGGCTCTCTCAAAGACCGCCTTCGATTATAGAGGCTACGCTTTTATCTATTGCGCTCGTTTCCGTCTACTTGATTCATCGTCGGAGCGATTTGATGTGGGTAAGTTTGCTCGCGGTCATCCCGTTCGCGTTGTTCGAGGACTCTGGTGTTCTTTTGGCGGTATTAATTGAAGTGATTGCATTGGCTTATCTCGTTCGTCAAGATATGACGAGACAACGAACCATCTTTGCCTTCATCTATTTCTTAGTCGTCCAGATGACGATTTATTTCATTTACGTTTGGGACCGTCTCGATATATCTCTCTTCTTCTTGATTGGTGCACTGATCGTCTTTGCGTTGTCACTCGGATTATGGTGGCGTAATCGTACGAGAAGGGATGTGACGACATGAAACGGTTGTCTACGTGGATCATTCCTGCTGTCCAAGTTATGATTGCGATTTTGTTTGTCATTCTTGTTTATGCCATCTCGTGGGTGGGAGAGACATACACCTTCAAGGGTACCTCGTTCGAACCATATGATCCGTATTTTGGGGACTCGATTTATCTTGAATATGATGAATTTGAAGGCCGTCATAATGTGGAGACGGGCACCGTTTATGTCTCGTTCGAACAAGGGGATGATGGATTTGCTGTCATCGACCGAGTTGAGTCAAAACCGTTTTTCGGAGGAGTACGCGCGAACTATTATGACCGTAACCTTAATATAGAAGAAATGGGGTCGTATCGTGTCCCTCTAGATGAAGTGGATAGGGTCGAGGGTGAAAAATCGTTCACAGTGGAAGTCGATGTTGCACCGTGGGGAATGCTCAGATTGCATGATTTAAAGCCAATTGAATAAGTAAACCGCATGACAGGGAGATTACAGGTTTGTTACAAGACTTATTGTAACGAATCTGTAATTTTTTTGTGAAACCTAGTAATAGCAACGTTTTTTGCAATTGTTACAATCTGTAACCACTTTTGAAGTCATATGTCAGGAATGTTTCACTTCGTTGAAATGGCTACTCGAATGTGACGGGTCGTGGTAAATTAACATCTGTTCGTTACATAACGAGAAAGGTGATGACCTTACTACGATGAAATTCATTAAATATATGATTCTATTTGGAACCGCGATGATGGGGATGTTCACATTTGTCGATCAAGCAGATGCTGCTCAGATCGGAATCGGGACAGAACAGAAAATCGTCCAAAATCCTCTTGAACTTGAACGACAAGCGATCGAAGAAGAACGACAAAAAGAAATCGCTCGTCAAAAGAAAATTGCTGAAGAAAAACGCATCGCTGAAGAGAAACGTCTAGAAGCAGAACGTCTCGCTGCTGAAAAAGCGAAAGCAGAAGCGGAAGCAGAAGCGGAAGCAGAGAAAGCAAGACTTGCTAAACTCGAAGCAGAGCGTAAAGCGGAAGAAGCGCGTAAAGAAGCAGAACGTGCGGCAGCACAACAAGCAGCGGCTTCTTCGAGCAAGAAAACCACGGCAACACCGGTGTCTACGTCGCCGAATAAGAAAGTCATTACAGTCGAATCGACAGCATACTCGAATGATGTGGCTGATAACAAGGCGTATGGCGGTCGTGTCTTAACGGCAACCGGTCATGATGTCACAGATTCAATCTATTATAATGGGATGCGAATTATCGCCGTCGATCCGGCCATTATTCCATTAGGTTCTAAAGTCCATATTCAAGGTGTCGGTGACGCGATTGCCCTTGATACAGGCGGCAGAATCAAAGGACATATCGTCGATTTACTCGTCGATTCAAAACAGGATGCCATCCAGTGGGGGCGTCGACATATTCAAGTTACGCTTTATTAATGATGAGGTTCTCCGGAAGGAGAGCCTTTTTTTGTTTAACAAAGCAGAAAATAGGGCAAAATACTATTTGAATTTCCATTTTGGAAATAGTCGAGGAGGGATCAGGTTGATTGAGTTTCGGGATGTGTCAAAACGTTATGAGGACGGGACGTTAGCCGTCAAAGAATTAAGCTTAACAGTGGAAAAAGGAGAAATCTTTGTATTGATCGGACCTTCCGGTTGTGGAAAGACTACAACAATGAAAATGGTGAATCGTTTAATTGATCATACGGATGGAAAGATTCTAATCGATGGAAAAGAAATCTACCAGTTCAATATTTTCGAATTGCGTCGTAACATCGGTTACGTGCTCCAACAAATTGCTTTATTCCCCCATTTGACAGTGGAAGAAAACATTTCTGTCGTACCTGAACTATTAAAATGGAAAAAAGAACGAACAAAAGACCGGGTGACGGAATTGATGAAAATTGCCGGTCTCGATCCAAAACTACGTTCGAAGAAGCCTTCGGAACTATCTGGGGGTCAACAGCAACGTGTGGGTGTATTGCGCGCCTTAGCGGCTGACCCGGACGTCATCCTCATGGATGAACCTTTCTCTGCACTTGACCCGATTAGCCGTGGCCAATTGCAAGATGACATCAAACGATTAAATGATGAACTCGGAAAGACGATTCTGTTTGTCACACACGACATGCAAGAAGCGATGAAGCTCGGGGATCGCATCGCATTGATGAGGGATGGTGAATTAATGTTAGTTGGTACACCTGAGGAGATATTAGCGAGTGAAGACCCATTCGTCTTAGAATTTACACAACGCGGAAGAGGTGAGCTGGATGCTTGAGACGTTCCAAAATAGACAAGGACAGCTTGTCGAGGCACTGATTGAGCACTTACAGCTCTCTGTCGTATCACTTTTGATTGCCGTCTTAATTGCCGTACCATTAGGGATTTGGCTGACGCGTCGCAAGAAAATCGCCGAAACCGCCATTGGTGTCACTGCGATTATTCAAACAATTCCTTCGCTTGCCTTGCTTGGATTGATGATTCCGCTCGTCGGGATCGGGGCATTACCTGCCATCATTGCGCTTGTTTTATATGCGCTCCTACCGATTTTACGAAACACATTCACTGGTTTAAACGAAGTGGACAAATCGTTACTTGAAGCAGCTCGAGCTTGTGGGATGAAACCGAATCAAAGTTTGATGAAAGTCGAACTTCCGCTCGCCCTACCTGTTATCATGGCAGGTATCCGTACAGCGATGGTCCTCATCGTCGGTACGGCGACACTTGCCGCACTCGTCGGGGCAGGCGGACTCGGTACGCTGATCTTGCTCGGGATTAACCGTAACGATAATTACTTAATACTACTGGGTGCCATCCCGGCCGCCATTTTAGCACTACTGTTTGACTTCTTGTTACGTCAGATGGAAGGTGCGACAGCGACCCGTAATAAGACGAAATTGATTGCCGTCTCTACCGTACTCGCCCTCATCATCATCACACCGCTCGCATTTGGTCGTTCGCAAGAGACAGACCTTGTCGTAGCCGGGAAACTCGGTCCAGAGCCAGAAATTCTTATGAATATGTATAAGTTGTTGATTGAAGAAGAAACAGATTTGACTGTATCGGTGAAGCCGAACTTTGGGGAGACGACATTTGTATGGGGCGCCCTCCAATCTGGTGATGTTGACATTTATCCAGAATTCACCGGAACGGCACTCGCGAGTCTCGTCAAGGAGACGCCAGAATCAAATGATGCCCGTGAAGTATATGAACAAGCTAGAGAGGCGCTTGCCGAAGACGGGTACGTCATGCTCGAACCGATGCAGTTTAACAATACGTACGCACTCGCGATTCCACGTGACTATGCCGAGGCAGAAGGTATTTCGGCCATTTCAGATTTACGAAACGTTCAGTCAGATATTAAAGCAGGCTTTACACTTGAATTCACCGACCGTGAAGACGGATATCCAGGACTTCAAAACGAGTACGGTTTTGATTTCCCTTCTGTCGTCTCGATGGAGCAAAAATTACGCTATCGTGCCATTTCACGAGGAGATGTCAATTTAGTAGACGCATATGCAACGGATCCTGATATCGCCGAGAACGACCTTGTCGTTCTAGAAGACGATCGGCAATTCTTCCCGCCATACCAAGGGGCACCGCTCCTGAAGGAAGAGACGCTTGAAGAGTATCCAGAGATTGAGGATGCGCTCAATCAGCTTGCAGGTAAAATCACAGACGAACAAATGTCTGAATTGAACCGTCGTGTGGCGTACGGAAACGAGCGTGCATATGATGTAGCGAAAGACTTCTTAGAACAGGAAGGGTTATTATGAGAGCATTGATTATTTCGAATCCGAAGTCTGGTACGAGCGAAACGATGCTCGGGGAAGTCCTCGGAACGATTGAATCGCTCTATGAAGAAATCATCATCAAGAAGACAAGAGAAATCGGGGACGCACTTCGATTTGCAAAAGAAAGTGGATTGTTCGACCATCTGATTGTCATCGGGGGAGACGGTACACTCAATGAAGTAGTCAATGGGTTGATGACGTTAGAGCTTGAGGAGCGACCGACAGTAGGAATCATTCCTGCAGGGACGTGTAATGACTTCGCACGAGCGCTCGAACTTCCCATTCAACCAACACAAGCCGCGAGCATCATCAAATCGAACCATGAGCAACATGTGGACGTGATTCAAGTAGATGAGATGTATGCCCTCAATTTCGTTGGAGTCGGATTGATTGCAGACACATCACGTCAAATCGACCCGGACGAGAAAGAATCATTAGGTTCAATCGGCTACTTTCTGGCAACCATTCGTCAATTTCGTGAAGCTGACCCGTTTCAGATTCGGTTACGACGAGGAGATGAACTTCTTTACGAAGGAGACGTCAGCTTCTTATATGTAGGGAACGGGAGTTATCTCGGAACCGTACCGACGAAATTGGAGACGCAATCGTTTTCGGATGGTATGTTAGAAGTCGTTCATAGTTCGTCAATTGGATTTCCGATGATTCGACAATTGTTGGCCCAACAGCTCGGTCTTGATCAAAAATCGCCAGAGTGGAACCACTTTCAAACTTCACATGTCGATGTCGAATTGAATGAGGCTCAAATCATCGATATTGACGGTGAACATTTCGAGACCAATCATCTAACGATCCAGATTCGAGAGCGTGCACTCACGTTTTTAACGCCATAAAGCATCAACAGAGAAAAGTATTCAGACTTTTCTCTGTTTTTATGTTGTTCTGACCCTTGAACCGTGTTAGTATTTCACTATTATTATGAAAATGAAATGAAAAACAGGAAGTAGGGGTAATCATGGCGCAAAACTCATTCGCCTCAAAAATTGGATTCATTCTAGCTGCCGCAGGGTCGGCAATCGGTTTAGGTGCGATATGGAAATTTCCATACGTCACTGGAACTAGTGGGGGCGGTGCCTTTTTACTCATGTTTTTGGCGTTCACATTATTACTTGGTCTGCCACTATTGATTGGTGAATTCATCGTTGGACGTTCAACTCAAAAGACGGCACTTCTTGCCTTCAAAAAATTAGGACATGGTCGTTGGAGCATTATCGGTTACTTAGGTGTCATCGCATGTTTCTTGTTGCTTTCCTTCTATAGTGTTATTGGAGGATGGGTCCTTATATATATCGGGCTCGGTTTAAGTGGGACATTAAGTGGTCGTACAGCTGACGAGTTCGGAGATGTATTTGGAAATGTTGTGTCAACACCTGGCATCGCGGTACTCGGACAATTTTTATTCTTGTTGATCACGCTATTGATTGTTTTACGCGGGGTCGAAGCTGGGATTGAACGGATGAGCAAGATTTTAATGCCGCTTTTGTTCATCAGCTTCATTGTACTCGTCGTCCGTTCATTGACACTCGACGGGGCGATGGAAGGGGTTCGCTTCTTCTTACAACCTGACTTCTCTGCATTGACGGGTGAGTCGGTACTATTTGCCCTAGGACAAGCCTTCTTCTCCTTATCGTTAGGGGTAGCGGCGATGTTGACATATGCGTCGTATATTAAGACGAAAGGAACGTTGAACCGTTCTGCGAACATGATTGTTCTCTTGAACATCACGGTTTCACTCTTAGCTGGACTTGCTATTTTCCCGGCAGTCTTCGCTTCAGGACTTGATCCGGCTGAAGGGCCGGCGTTACTGTTCGTTGTATTACCAGCTGTATTTAACCAAGTACCACTTGGCGGGTTCTTCATGGTGTTGTTCTTCCTCTTATTCGCGTTCGCATCGATCACGTCGTCAATCGCGATGTTAGAAGTTGTTGTCGCGGGTGTGACAGATCGGTTGAACGAAAAGAAATCGACTTGGACGAAGAAGCAGGTGACCGTAACGGCAGCCATTCTCGTGTTCGTCGTAGGCGTTCCATCTGCATTGTCATTCGGACTATTGAGTGATTTACAGATTTGGAATGGGCGTACGTTCTTCGATACAATGGATTACCTCGTCAGCTATATTTTGATGCCGGTCGGGGCGCTCTTGACATCGATTTTTGTCGGATACGTCATCGATCAACGTATTTTGAAAGATGAGATTCAAACGTCAGAACCGGGTAAGAAGCTTTATCCGATCTGGCATGCGCTCATTCGCTACGTCATTCCTGTGACAGTAGCCATTGTTATGGTATCAACGTGGGTTACAACATAATGGACAAACCGTAGGCTTAAAGGTCTACGGTTTTTTTCATAGCACAACGGGAAAGAAGTCGATATAGGTATTCGTTTTTACACCTGTGGACGGAGGAAACAACAAATTTTATTATGCTAAAATGATAGGGATGACGAAACTTTTTTTGATAGGTTTCGTAATGTACAATAGAAGTAACATGAGATGAGGTGAAAAGAATGAAAACATGGATGAAATGGGCCCTGACAGGGGCAGTCATATACTTTGCCATCAACGTATTCGATTTCTCCTGGTTATTCATCATAGTAGGGGCGCTCGTCTTGAATGAAGTCTGGTCGACGAACAAGCGCAAAAATCGTCAACGAACACCGACAATGGTCGCGAAACGTGCCAAGAAAAAACTGTTGCTCGATGAGGACGAACCATTCTCAGGTTCAAGAATCCTCAAGCCGATTGAAGAACCCGTCCCGGCGCGTCAATTTGAAGCGACGGACGATTTAGAACTTCAATTTTTGCAACGTACGATTGAACAAGGATATGAAAAGCTGCAACAGATTGACCGCGTCCTTCCTGAAATCAAAGATGTGGAAGTAAGGCGTGAGATGAAAGCTGTCTCCAAAGAAGCACACGAATTGTTCGAAGAACTTTTCGAAAATCCACAAGACGCAAAACATGTTCGAGACTTGTTCACATTCTACTTAGATTCCCTCGTCTCGGTCGTCTTGAAATTTAAAGAACTTGAAGGAAAACGAGTCGTCATTCAAGAAGAGACTCGAGAGCAATTAATCACGAATATGCGACTAATTGTCGATAAATTTAAAGAACAACGCGGACGTCTTCTTGAAGATGACGCCGTAGACTTCGAACGCGAACTGATCATGATGGAGCGAGTCTTATCTGATCAGCCGGAAGGGAGAAAGAAACATGACTTCATCGAATGAAACGAACTGGCAGTCATGGCCGGAAGAAGAGCTGACATCTGATACGAAAACGAAAACAGAAACAGAGGGATTTAGCGACCCATCTGTGGAATGGTCATCTGTTTCACAACCTCACGAAGTACCTGCCATCCAAGCCAAGCCAGACGTGCCTCAAGAGCACCGTGAGCGAATTACACGATTGGCGGAGTCGATTGATATTAAAAAGACAGATTCGGTCATGTTGTTTGGCTCGAACGTTCAACGTGAACTTTCACAATTCTCTGACCAAATTCTGACGGAAGTTCGAATGAAAGATGGCGGGGATGCGGGGAAACTCTTGTCTGACTTAATGCAGAACGTCCGAAAGATGGACCCGGACATGCTTCAACCGGAGAAAAAGAGTTTTATGGACAACATCCCGCTCATCGGTCGTGCAAAGAAGAAAGCCGAAAACTATAAGCTTCAATTCGAAAAAATGAACGTCTATTTGGAAGAGGTCATCCATAACCTCGATCGTGCGAAGTTCGGTCTAATGAAAGACATCACGATGCTCGATCAAATGTATGATAAGAATAAGCGGTATTTCGAAGAGTTGAACGTCTATATCGCTGCGGGTGAAACGAAACTTGATCATGTACGTGAACATGAAATCGCGCCACTTCGTCAAGAAGTCGAAATTTCAAAAGATCAGTCTAAACTTCAACAGTTGAACGATATGATTCAATTGGCAGATCGGTTTGAGAAGAAGCTACACGATTTGAAATTGAGCCGTACCATCAGCCTACAAATGGCGCCACAAATCCGAGTCATCCAACAGAACAACCAAATCCTCGCTGAGAAAATCGAGTCAGCGGTCGTCAATACGATTCCGCTTTGGAAGAACCAAGTCGTTCTCGCGCTCAGTTTGACGCGTCAGAAGACGGCACTTCGTATGCAACAGGACGTGACGAAGACGACCAATCAGTTGCTTGAGCAGAACTCGAAGATGCTCAAAGACTCTTCGATTGAAATCGCTCAAGAAAATGAAAAAGGCATTGTCTCTGTGGAATCCCTAAAAGTCGCCCACGAGAATTTACTCTCGACACTTGATGAAACGTTACGCATTCAACAAGAAGGTAAACAAAAGCGTCGTGACGCTGAACGTGAACTCGACCGGATGGAGCATGAACTCAAAGAGAAAGTCATTGAGATTGCCTCAAAAAATAAAGAACTGCCAAAAGATACAGGATATTAAGAAGGGAAGTCTGAGCAATCAGACTTTCCTTTTCTACGAGGAGGGGCTTATATGGAGAAACAACGATTGTGGGACGAGACGTGGCTATTGTTCGCCGATATGATGGCAGAACGACATTCGAAGTGTGCATCGAAAAGTGTTGCTTGTGTCATCGTAAAAGATGAAAAACCGATTTCAATTGGTCTGAATGGTACACCTTCTGGTCATACGAATTGTAATGAGATTTATATCAAGCAAGAAGACGGGTTCTATAAGCATGCTGATTATGTTTCATCGTCGGATCTCGATATGATCAATGAGCCCGCTCGGCTCATCCGGGATGGTGTGACATATATCAAATGTACAGACCCGTATGATCATCATCACTGGTCGAAACAACATGAGATTCATGCCGAAATCAATGCGATCGGAAAATTGGCTGCCGATTCGACGAATGCGTTCGGTGCAACGGCCTACGTCACTCATTCACCGTGTCATGCCTGCTCTCTTGCTCTGATTGCAGCGCGCGTCGCCCGCGTCGTCTATGCGGTCGGATATGAGCATGGTGATGGATTAGAATTAATGCGTGAGAGTGGGATCGAAGTGTTACATATGCCACTTGAAAAAATGTACAAAAATACATTGTAAACGTTTTCATTAGATGATATATTATTAATGTACTGCCAATGGTGTTTTACTCTTCCATTATTCGCCCCTCTACGGAGGGGCCTTTTTTGTTGTTCAAAATGAAGTGAGACAAACTTTACACATAATGTTCAACATTTCACAATATACTCTTTAAAATCTTTTATATAATAAAAGTAGATTCAGGAGAGGGGAATTTGTTCATGGAAAAACACGTTCGCTTTACAGATGGTGCATATGAAGTAGAAGCGTTAATCACACTTGAAGAAGTATGGGAAGATAAATTTGCGATTGGCATGCATCAGGAATTGGCAGTCAAATCGTTGACCATCAATGGAAATGAAGTTTCTGAGATTAAGCATGTCCGTGCACTTCTTCGTTACTATCCGACACTCGGGGTGTCAGGCATTTTGTTAGCACTCGATAAGGCAGCCGCTGAAATCGTTGCTTTATCAAAAGATCAAGATCCTGCCCTTCAATATGTTGAACTTGTAGCCCTCCAAATGGATGAGGCAGCGACAAACGACTTGAAAACTTTATACGCAGCGATGTGATTTTAATTGGGTGAACCATTTCACCCAATTTTTTGTTGCATCTATTCTTCGTTATGGTATGATATTTACAGATGAAGAAATGGAACGCCATATCGTTGTCAAACATAAGCATGGGGATCTAGATAGCTAGATCGCTGTCAAAAAGCCACGTTCATAGGAACGTGGCTTTTTTTTGTGCAATGATGTCGAATCCAGCTGCTACATCTTTAGCGAGGTGAGCATCTGATCCTAACGTGAAAGGGATATTCAATTGGCTCGCATATTTGGCGAGTCCTGCGACGTATGGCTCACCACAATCAGGCTTTCTAAGTCCGGCGGTATTAAAATCGAGACCGAATCCTCTGCCGGCAATCGCTCGCAAGAGACGTTCTTCCTCTTGTCTGACTGCTGAACGATCCCAGTCATAATTTTTTTGATATTTGATCGGTAAGTCGATGTGTCCAATCCGAGCGACTTGAATCGTTTCCCATGGAAAGCTAAGACTACGTTCAATCGAGTCATAATAAGCTTTCATCACGTTTTCAAATGAACCGAGCGCTTGAACGAGGTCATCAAACGTTTCAGCAGAATAATCTATCGGCATATACACACCATCTACCAATAAAAAGTGTTGGGACAAGATGACTTCATCAAGAAGGGGAGCATATGATTTTAACAAAGCAATCGTCTCTTCTTCTAGATGTGGTAACAAGTCGACTTCTAGTCCTACATTAATGTCAATGACCTCTTGATACTGACTTTTCATCTGATGCAACGTATTAAGGTAGTCAGGAAGGAGGTCAATCGACATCGCGGAGTCTTGATTCGGCACCGGATCGATAAATGCCTGTGGGAACGGTGCGTGTTCTGTGAACGTCATCGTTTGCAGGTTTTTTTCAATCCCGACTTGAATATACTGTTCAATCGGGTCTTTTGTGCCGTGTGGACAAAATGGGGTATGCACATGGCCATCATGGGTAAAGTTAAACATCCGTTACACGTCCTTTTCAGTTCAATTGGTTGACAGGTGTTTCTCTGTTTGATAAATTTAACACACTACTTTAGTTTGGTAAAGTGATAATAAGATAAAGGGTGGTTATCATGATTTGGTCAAATTCGAAAGGTTCAATTCCAGAAGGATGGTATGAACTACAATCAGGAGATGTCATTCGACCAAAGCGGTGGATGCTGTCATTTTTAGAAAAGGCAGAGGCGAGCGGTTATGCTGTCATCGACCCGCCGTTACTCGAATACTATTCGCACTATCAAAATTTGGCGCTCTTTGACGAGTCGGCCTATTATCGTTTATTCGGGAATGACGGGGAACTTCTCGTCATGCGCCCTGACTATACATTGCAAATCGCAAGAAAATTAGCAGACGGTCATGAACCGATGCGTGTCGCATACGCTGGGGCCGTCTATCGTCGGACGATCAAGCATTCCGGTCAACCACATGAACGACAACAGCTTGGACTCGAGTGGGTCGACGGGGAAATGAAGGACAGTCATCTTATCGAATCATTTCTCGATATGACGGAAGGAGTCCTGCCTACTGAGCGTTTGACAATCAAAATCGGATCAGCGGCTGTCATCTCGCTCATCGCGAAAGAGACAGGCATTCAAGAACGGACATTCCGAAAAATCTTAGCACTTCGAAATTTAGAATCGCTACGTGAGTTAGCCGAAACGTATCGCTATCCATTGATTGCAAAACTACCATTTTTAATTGGGAATTCAGCGCTCGAAGAATTACGGGCTGAGGCACCAGAATCTCTAAACGATGCCATCGATGAAGTCGATGAGGCCGTACAACATTTGCGTGCAATCGGTCTAGACGTATCGTATGATTTCGGTCAAACGGGAGATTTTGATTACTATTCAGGTTTGACCGTGACGGGAAGTGTAGAAGGAAAGCGTGTCCTTTCAGGGGGTCGATACGATTCACTATATGGTCATTTCGGACACTCAAGACGAGCGTTCGGCATGTCACTCGATTTAGAACAGTTAGATGAGGTGATCAAATGAAGGTAGCGGTCGCGAAAGGACGAATCGAAAAAGCAGCTCGTCAATTTTTTGTCGAACGTGATTTACCCGTTTGGCCAGAGAAGCGGGGACGTGAACTCACAGTAAAAGCAGGAGATCATGAATTTATTTTCGTCAAAGGGGACGACGTCTATAAATATGTGATGCACGGAGCGGCTGATGTCGGAATTGTTGGTGGAGATATTTTACGAGAGAAAACGCCAGGTGTACTTGAAGTCGTCGACTTACCGTTTGGACGCTGTCGGATGGCCGTATGTGGTCCGAAAGTTCGACGTAATGGCACAAAGAAATTAAAAGTGGCGAGTAAATATCCGAACATCGCCATCTCACACTTCGCGTCAAAGCGACAAAACGTAGAAGTCATCGCGTTGAATGGGTCTGTGGAGCTCGCTCCGTTAACAGGACTAGCGGATTGCATCGTCGATATCGTTGAGACAGGTGCGACGTTAGCAGCGAATGACTTAGAGGAATATGAAACAATTTTTTCAATCAATGCAAAATTCATCACGAGCGAAACGGCTTTGGCAGAGCAGCCTGACGAATTAAAGGCATGGATTCGAAAGCTGAGTCAGGAGGAGAATGCATGAGTACAGAAACGAATCGATCACGGCGAGAAGCTTGGGCGGAAGCGGTCAAACCAATCGTAGAAGCGGTTGAGGCACGCGGAGATGAAGCACTCCTTGAATGGACGCGTCAATTCGATGGGGTCGACCAAATCGAGTCTGTCGATTTGTCTCGCTTTACCCCGCCGGCAGCGTATGCTGAACTGACGGAAGCGTTAACCTTAGCGGCAGAACGAATTCGCGCCTTTCACGCGCATCAAGTACGTCAAGATGATGTGTTCGAAGATGCGATGTTCCGACTCGGAAGACGTTATATGCCGCTCGATTCGGTCGGTGTTTACGTACCGGGTGGGACAGCCGTCTATCCGTCGAGCGTCCTGATGAATATCATTCCGGCGAAAGTGGCCGGTGTCAAACGAGTCGTCATGGTCACCCCACCAAAAGCAGATGGGATCGACATATCCCTCTTGATTGCAGCAAAAATCGCAGGTGCTGATGAGTGTTTTCTGGTCGGAGGCGCGCAAGCCGTTGCCGCACTCGCATATGGGACAGAAACGATTCGTCCGGTCGATAAGATTGTCGGACCCGGAAATGCGTATGTCGCGACGGCGAAGGCGCTCGTCTCGCACATCGTCGGGATCGACTCTGTAGCGGGACCGTCCGAAGTGCTGATCATTGCAGATGAAACGGCAAATCCGAAGTGGGTCGCGGCGGATCTTCTCGCACAAGCAGAACATGACGTAGAAGCGACGGCAATCGCACTCGTCACGACAGAAACGCTTCGTGATGAAGTAGACCAAGAACTTGAGCGTCAACTTTCGCTCTTACCACGACAAGAGATTGCCAGGGAATCATTGAAACGTGGCGGAGTCATCGTTCGATCACTAGAAGATGCCATCGAGTACGCGAACACGATGGCTGCGGAGCACGTCCAGTTGGCCGTCAAAAATCCTGAAACGTTGATGGGTGCGATACGTCACGGCGGGTCTTTCTTCCTCGGTCACGAGGCGGCGGAAGCGTTTGGGGATTATATCGCAGGACCGAACCATGTCCTTCCGACAAGTGGGACGGCGCGATTCTCGAGCGGATTGTCCGTCGATGACTTTTATCGCCGTCAGACGTTCCTTGAGATGACAGAGCTTGATGAGGCGATCACAAAGGCTGCAATTCGAATCGCAAAACAAGAACAATTAGAAGGACATGCCCGTGCGATGGCTGTTCGGATGGAGGACGTATGAGACGAAATTATCAGAACATCCCGCGATATGTGCCCCATGCCGTATCAGGGTACGCGCTCAATCAAAATGAAAGTCAATATCCGTTACCAGAGCGGCTTGAACGAGCTATTCGAGACGTTTCACTCGAGGCGCTCAGCCGTTATCCGGTCGAAGAATTGCTTGCCTTAAAAGCGAGTTATGCGAACTATGCGGGAGTCGAGACGACGCAACTGATGGTCGGAAGTGGAAGCGACGAGCTGTTGGCCATTCTGAGTCAGGCTATTTTAGATACGGAAGACCGTGTGGTCGCACCGGCCCCAGACTTCTCGATGTATGGCATATACACACAGATTGCGAGAGGGCACTTCATGCAACTGGAGAAGCATGGATTGAGTTACGATGCGCTAACCGAACTCATTCAAACGAATGAGCCGAAGCTCGTTCTGATTTCGAATCCAAATAACCCAACCGGTAAGATGTGGACACTTGAAGAATTGTCGGACATTGCGACAAGTGTCCCTTATCTCGTTGTGGATGAAGCCTATATCGATTTCACGATGGAGGATTCATTTGTGTCTCGCTTGAACGAGCATCCGAACGTCATCATTTTACGGACGTTATCAAAAGCGTTCGGTCTTGCGAACCTTCGAATTGGATTCATGATTGCGTCAGAAGAAATCATCGAACAGATCGACCGGTTCCGTTCGCCGTTCAACGTGAGTGGACTCAGTGCCGCGGTCGCCAACGTTGTATTGCGTGATGAGACGTATATCCAAGAGTCGATTCAGTTCCACACGGCGCAACGTGAGAAATTAACTGAGTTGTTACGACCGATCGGTGAGATTTTACCGAGTCGTGCCAACTTTATCTATGTAAAAACCGATGACAGTGAAGGGTGGGCATCCCGCTTCCTTGAAAAAGGCGTCCATGTACGTGCGTTTCCGGATGGATTACGTGTCAGTGCAGGGACAGATGAGGCGTATGCCTATATCCGACAAACGATTGAAGAGGTGAATTCTGTTGAGAACAGCTGAACTAAAGCGTGAGACGAAAGAGACAAAAATTGAGATTCGAGTCAATCTAGATGGTACAGGAGAAAGCACCATCCAAACAGGAGTCGGTTTTTTTGACCACATGTTGACGTTACTTGCCTTTCACAGTCAGATGGACTTAGAGGTGAAAGTCGAAGGAGATACATGGGTCGATGCCCACCATACAGTGGAAGATGTGGGGATTGCGCTCGGTCAACTTATCGCCAAATCTCTCGGAGACAAAGTCGGGATTCGCCGCTACGGATCGAGTTATATGCCGATGGACGAGACGTTAGCGCGAGCGGTCGTCGATGTGTCAGGACGTCCCTTCCTTGTCTATCAGGCGGATATTCGCAATCCGAAGCTTGGGGATTTTGATACCGAGCTCGCTGAGGAATTCTTCCGGGCGGTTGCCATGAACGGTCGACTCACGCTTCACCTCGCGGTCCTATATGGATCGAACTCACACCACATGATTGAAGGGTTGTTCAAAGCGTTCGGACGAGCACTCGCTGAGGCGGTCTCGAGCGATGGGACGGATCGTCTCCCTTCTACGAAAGGATGGATTGAAGGATGAAAGTAGCGGTCATCGATTATGGGATGGGTAACGTATTCAACGTCGAACGTGCGTTGCAGGCCATCGGTTGCTACGTCGTGATTACGAATGAGGCAAGCCAAATTGAAGAAGCGGACGCCATTTTACTTCCTGGGGTCGGTGCTTTCCCGCAAGCGATGCAATCACTCGAACAGACGGGGCTCATCCCGCTATTACAAAAGATGGCGACGGAAAAGCCGTTTTTAGGGATCTGTCTTGGGATGCAGCTCTTGTTTGATTCGAGCACGGAAGGCATGCCGACGAAAGGTCTCGGGTTGATTCCGGGAACGGTTGAGCGAATGCGCGCGAAGCGTCTTCCACACGTTGGATGGAACTCGATTCTTCGCGATGAGGACGTCTACTTTGTTCACTCTTATCACGCCGTGACGGACGATGCCTATATCGTGGCGGAAGCGGATTATATGGGAGAGCGTGTTCCTGCGATTGTTCAAAAAGGACTCGTCACGGGCATGCAGTTTCACCCAGAAAAAAGTGGGGCGTTCGGTCTCAGTTTACTTCAAGAATGGAAGGAGGCGGTCGAGCGTGAAATTACTACCCGCCATTGATTTGATTGGAGGCAAGATTGTCCGTTTGACGGAAGGCGATTTTTCGACGGAAGAACAATACGGTGACCCGTATGAATTATTAAAAGCGTGGCAAGGGAAAGTGCCGATGATTCACTTGATTGACTTAGAAGGGGCTAAGGCAGGCGAACCGCGTCACTTAGATGTCGTCCGTTATGCGAAGTCTCTTGGCTTCCTCGTACAGACAGGTGGTGGGATTCGTTCAGAAGCCTCACTCGATGCGGTCATGGATACAGGTGCCGACCGTGTCCTCTTAGGAACAAAGGCGTTTACAGATCCTGACTTTTTAGACAAGGCGATTGAAAAGTATGGCAAACGAGTTGCTGTGGCACTCGATGCATATGACGGAAAGGTCGCCATTAACGGATGGCAAGAAGCGACGAAGCTCGATGACATCTCGGTCGCTCAAGATCTTGTCAAGCGAGGGATTGAGACGATTCTATATACGGACATCGGATCTGACGGAAAACTGAACGGACCGAACGTCGCGCGCATGAAGGCGCTACGCCAAATCGTCAACGTCACACTGATTGCTTCAGGCGGTGTGACGACTGAAGAGGACGTGAAGGAACTAAAGATGGCTAAGATTGATGAGGCCGTCGTCGGGAAAGCACTTCTGTCTGGTAAAGTAAGTATCGATGAACTGATTGAATGGGAGGCGCGTTATGCTTAAACGCAGAATTATTCCATGTCTCGATGTGAAGGAAGGCCGTGTCGTCAAAGGGATCGAATTCGTTCAACTACGAGACATCGGTGATCCGGTCGAAATCGCAAAATATTATGATGAGTCCGGAGCCGATGAACTCGTCTTTCTCGACATCACGGCAAGTACGGAACGCCGCCAGACGATGCTCGATGTCGTCAGTGCAGTGGCACGGAAAGTATTCATCCCGTTGACGGTCGGCGGAGGGATTCGTTCACTTGATGACATTTCGTCATTGTTAAAAGCAGGAGCAGATAAAGTATCGTTGAACACGCTCGCTGTCGAATCCCCAAGTCTTATTCGAGAAGCGGCCGATCGTTTCGGGTCACAATGTATCGTCGTTGCGATCGACGTGAAATTTGAAGACGGGGAATACTATGTGTACACATATGGCGGTAAACAGAAGACAGAACTATTAGCGGTCGAATGGGCGAAACAAGTGGCCGCACTCGGAGCAGGTGAACTTCTTGTCACGTCCATGAACCAAGACGGAAAGCAAAGCGGATATGACCTTGCGATTTTAGAACAACTTCGCGAAGTCGTCGACATTCCGATTATCGCCTCAGGTGGGGCGGGGAATGCCGAGCACGTAGTCGAAGCGCTCGAGAAGGTCGATGCCGCACTACTTGCCTCCATCTTACATGACCGAAAAACGACAGTAGAAGAGGTGAAGCACGTATGCACGAGTCACAACTTGCCGATGCGGTTCGTTTCGACGAAAATGGATTGATTCCCGCCATCATCGTCTCAGAAGAAGACGGGGCCGTTCTCATGCTCGGATATATGAACGATGAGGCCATCCGTCAAACGCTACGTGAGCGGGTCGTAACGTTCTGGTCTCGTTCAAAAGGTAGGCTTTGGATGAAAGGGGAGACGAGCGGCAACACACTTGACGTCGTCAGTATCCATGTCGACTGTGACCAGGATGCGCTTCTCGTTCGTGTCCATGCGAACGGTCCGACGTGTCATACCGGTAATCGAAGCTGTTTCTTTACGGAGGTGAACGTATGATTCATGAATTGGAGCAATTGATCGAGTCCAGAAAAAATGAACCAAAAGAAGGTTCATATACGACGTATTTGTTTGAACAAGGCGTTGAAAAAATTGCGAAGAAGTTCGGTGAAGAATCGTTCGAAGTCGTCATTGCCGCAATGACGGACGAAGATTTGGTCGAAGAATCGGCCGACCTTCTGTATCACCTGCTCGTCTTATTGGCGGCTAAAGGTGTGCGCTTAGAAGATGTGGAAGCGTTACTTGCCAAACGTCACGGCACGACGACGCCGGCGAAGCCTCGTCGAGACGTCACGGAATGGTAAAACAAAAGGAAGGAGCGCGTCTCCTTCCTTTTTTGTGTCAACGATTGACCGAGGCAGCCATGCGAATGTATGTATGACGTCGCCCGCGAATGGCAATTGAAAGTGCCTGAATGTTCTCTGGTACGGCAATCCCAGACAATCCGGCGTCACCGATATGAACGATATCTGCGCCCCCGCGCTTTGAAGAGAGTGCGATCTCGCGAACAGTCGCCACATCGGCCCCTTCTTGAGATGTCCCGATTGCGGCTAACGTGAGTGCGCCGAGTGCTTGCAGTTCTTGTACGAGTTCGTGGAATGCCTCTTCACGGACACCCGGAACGGTTCCTGGAGCCGGTAGAAGAATGATGTCTGCCCCTGCTTCAACGAAGCGGATGTATGCGTCGCGATCTAATACGCTGCCGACACCGGCCTGATGCATCTTCCCGGCAATGATAGCGCCAGCGAATTCACGACGTCCCCGGATGATGGCTTGTTCGATTGCTTCATTCGTGACCCCGGTATTCGGGTTACCTGTCAGACAAACAAAATCGATCCCGAGTTCAGACGCTATTTGGAACGCTTCGACTGAAGCGAGTCTACCTCGTTTCACTTCATTCATTTCAGACGATTTCTCTGAAAAGTCGACAGGCTCTAAATTGACTCCAATCGGTAACCCGATCAATCGCTTTAGTTCCAAAATCGGATGGTCACTCATCTCCTCACCTGGCATGTCGCCGAACAGCGCGTGACTTTCAAGTCCTTTAATGTAAGGATGGAACACATCTAACATGTTCAATAAAATCAAGTCGGCGCCGAACGCTCTTGCCAGTTCTGCATTCGTGACTTCTGGGTAGAGCGGTTGCACCGTCGGGATGACCTCCGCCATGACCGTTCGTCCTTCTGCTTTTCGAATCGACCCGACTAAATCTTGACGATTAAACGTGATAAAATCACTTGCCCGACACTCTAAAATACGTTTCATCACATCTTCCTCCTTCTGCTCATCCTTATCTCTATTCCCTAAATGATTTGAAAATCCTCTATACTGAGTGTAAGGAGGGATCATGATGACGGAAAAAGAGAAGATGATTCGTGGTGAATTATATTTAGCTGGTGATGAGACGCTCGTCGCAGACCGGAAGCATGCCCGGCGATTGACCGAGCGATTCAATCGTTCCGGGATTGATGACTTGGGTGAAAGGAAAGAAATTCTTGATACTTTACTCGGATCGACGAAAGAGTCGTATTATATCGAACCGAACTTCAAGTGTGATTACGGGTACAATATACACTTAGGTGAACGATTCTATGCGAACTTTGACTGTGTCTTCCTTGACATCTGTCCGATCACTTTCGGGGATGACTGTATGCTTGCACCGGGTGTACATATCTATACAGCGACACATCCGATTGACCCGATTGAGCGCATCTCTGGGTATGAGTTCGGAAAACCTGTGACAATCGGGAACCGGGTGTGGATTGGTGGAGGGGCCATCATCAATCCGGGGGTGAAGATTGGTGATGAGGCAGTCATCGCATCTGGTGCCGTCGTCACAAAAGATGTGCCACCACGGACGGTCGTGGGAGGAAACCCGGCGCGCGTGATCAAAACGATCGACTGAGAAAAACTCCTGAACACGAGGTTCAGGAGTTTTTTACGTGACTTGTTTCTATGAATTGCTGGATTGCTGTATGTGCAAGCTGAAGTGCCGCTTCGTCACCGATGGTCACTCGAATGCCCGTCGGTTGTTTCGACGTGTGTACGTTCAATGCGGTCAAATGCGTCCATACCGCTTCAGGTTGCTCGAGTTCGATGTACAAAAAGTTTGTCGAGGCAGGGTAGACATGACCAATTGAATTAAATGCGGAT
The DNA here is from genome assembly GCF_050269125.1 of Exiguobacterium sp. NPDC077395. NCBI lineage: Bacteria > Bacillati > Bacillota > Bacilli > Caryophanales > Exiguobacterium > Exiguobacterium sp. NPDC077395. Next base: position 1,411,379 of record NZ_JBNNHU010000001.1, on the reverse strand, counting down.
GCCCACTTTTGACGCATCTCGTCATGCCATTCGATTGTTTCTTGAAGATAAGTCGCATCTTTTAAGAAGATGTTACAAATCTTTGCACTCACCCCGCTAATGTTGAACGGTGGGATGAATTGACGGAAATAGTGTGCGAGTTCGTTGTTTGTCACCATGAATCCGATTCGTACGTTTGCCAATCCAAACGCTTTTGACATCGTGCGAAGCACGATGAGATTCGGATGGTTCGCAATGAACGGAATCATGCTGCCATCCGGTGTGAAGTCCATATACGCCTCGTCCACCACGAGGTACGGAACGAGTGAGGCGAGGTGCATCAATTCTGCTACGGTCCACAACTTCCCGGTTGGATTGTTCGGGTTCGAGAGAAGAAGAAGCTTCGGGTGATGCGTCTCGATTGCCTCTACAATTGCCTCATATGATAAATCAACGGCTTGAACATGTTGCCCGTGGGCGATGGTCGTAAAGACGGGATACATCGAAAAGTCAGGTGCCGGGGACAAGACGATGTCATTTGGTGCGAGCAATGCTTGCGTCACGACATGAATCATCTCATCACTCCCACAACCAACGAGCAGTTGCTCAGGTGTCACACCGACATACGCAGCGTATTGTTCGAACAACTCATTGATTGGTTCGACCGGATATTCGTGTAAGTCATGATACGTCAACGAATCAAGCTGGCTCTTGATTCGGTCAGGTAACGGGAACTGACTTTCATTTTGATTTAACCGATGTCCCGTCGGATAAACGACGGGATAGATCGGCAGCTTGACTTGTCTCATTCAGTTGGCTCCATCGAGAACCATTTTTTCACCAATTCATCGATTTCGCCAGACTCCATCATCTTGTTCAATTCTTCGTTGAACTGGTCGCGTAACTCATCATCTAATTTGAAGGCAGCAGCTGATCCTTTTTCGCCATCCTCTTTTAAAGCGAATGTATAGAAGCTGTCGTCTTGATCGAGATACTTTTGTGCGACCGTGTCTTCGATGACCATTGCATCGATTCGACCTGTATTCAACTCTTGAACGATTTCAGGGATCTTGTTCAATGATACGAGTTCAGCGTCAGGCGCTTGTTCTTTTGCGATGTTTTCTTGAATCGAAGCCGTTTGGACACCGATTTTCTTACCAGACAAATCTACGATTGCCTGAAGCGACTCGTCTTTTGTCATAATCAAGTTTGTCGCGGAAAGATAGATGTCTGAGAAGTCGGCGTTCTCTTTCCGCTCTTCTGTTGGTGTCATCCCTGCCATGACAAAGTCGACACGCCCGCTGTTCAAGGCCCCAAGTAAGCTACCGAAGTCCATATCTTCAATTTTCAATTCGTAACCGAGACGTTCTGTAATCGTTTCTGCAATTTCAATATCAAATCCGACAATCGCATCCCCGTTTGCCGTATCGACAAATTCATATGGGAAGTAATCGGCGCTCGTCCCCATGACGAGTGTTTTTTGCTCTGTCGCTTCACCTTCTGTTTCTTGACTACATGCACCGAGTAAAGCCGCGCTTAACATAAGTGTACCTGCTAATAACCATTTTTTCATATGTGTATAATGCCTCCCTGTTGTAGATGAGACTAAGTGTATATGTATAATTATTAATTGTAAAGCATAAAAATACAAAAATATTAAAAAGAAAAACGCTTTTGAAATGAAAGCGTTTTAGATTGATTTCAAGTAGTTTCTGACTGCCCGTGACGATTTTAAGTGTATCAAATTCGGTTGCTTTGGATGTTGTTGAATTTGTCGTAACAGTTGTGGCCGTTGAACGTCAGGAAAATTCCAAACCCACTTGAGGAATGCGAAATCGAGCTTTTCCTCACAGGATGCGCCCATATCTGGTCGCGTCGTACCACGATATCGGATGACTCGTTTGAGGACGCGATATACACAAACGATTCGCGGGAGGTCAATCAAAATGACGGTATCTGCTGCCTGTAAACGTAAATCGAGCGTGTTCCCGAAGTTTCCATCGATGATCCATTGATCTTTTTTCACGAGTTGTTGTTGAATATCGATTCGTTCCTCTCTCGGTGCCATCACCCATCCCGGTCTCCACATAAGAGCATCCAAATGATAGACATCGAGGTGTAATCGTTCCCCGAGTTGACGGGCAAGTGTTGACTTTCCTGCACCGCCTGAACCGATGATGAGGATTCGTTTCATGCTTGTATTGCGATTAATCGGTAAGTTGCTCATCTATTCTTGCTCATCCTCCAATACAATCCATTTCTTCAATTGCTCATCCTCTTCATAAATGACCCGGACATCCATCTGTCCGATGACGAGACGTTGTTCCGAACTGAACATGACAATCGGATAGTTCGTTGACACGGGTTTGTCGGTCTCGAAAATAGGGCTATGCGCCTGCATCGCGTAATACCCGTCCGATCTCGTATTGGCTGCCCCTGCATCAATCTGAGTCACGTGTTCAAATCCTCTCAGTCTGAGCACATAACTATAAGACGTTCTCGCTCCTTGCTCGAGACGCCATTCTTCGATGATGGCGAATTTGCCGTCTACTGTTCGTTCTTCTAGCACTTTCTGTGCCGTATACTCTTTTTCATAAGGAATCATCTCCTGGATGCTGACGACGGTCATCGTCGCGAGCTTGAGCGATTCCTCGGAAGGTGGGGTAATCAGTATACCAATAAAGATGAGGATGGGAATCAATAAATAAACCATGACACGACTACGCATTTTCATCACCTTACCTTTTCAGACTGTAAACTATTTCTGCATAAGAGAATCAGTTCCCTTTAAAAGAACGCTGGAATCTCAAAAACCGATTCATTTCTTCAATTTTTTAAAGGAGCAGGTATGATACAGATAGGAGGGATGTACATGAAAATCGGGGTCATAGGTGGAGGTGTTGCGGGCTTGACGGCAGCTGCGCTCGCGCAACAAAAAGGACATGTCGTAACCGTCTTTGAAGCATCGCGTGAATGGGGCGGATGTGCCGGCAAGTTTCAACGGGGTGACTACTTGTTCCCGGCAGGAGCGACGCTCGGAATGGGATTTGAAAAAGGTGGAGTCCATCAGCGTGTTTTTGAGAAATTGGACGAATCGGTCGAGGTCACTTTATTGGATGAGGTGATGGACATTCATCTGCCTGACGTCACCCTCACTTACTATCGCGACCGAGAACGTCTGCTTGATGAGCTCAGTCGAGTGTTCTCAGAGCATTATGAGGCAATCCATGCGTTTTATCGTGAAGTGTGGGGTGACTTTGAGAAGATTCGTCCGTTGTTTCAGCAGTTACCTGCACTTCCGTTTCGCACGACATCGGATATGGTATACGCGCTGAAAGGTTTTCGACCGAATCAAATCACAGCGCTCCTGAAACTCCAGCGGCCACTCGGTGACACGTTGGCTCGTCATGGATTAAACGGTACGATGTTCGAGCGATTTATTGATGGAGTCCTGCTCGATAGTTTGCAGACCGGTGCGAAAGAAGCGAGTCATTTACTCGGTGCAGTGGCGCTGTCGGTCTATCACGAAGGAGCGTACTATGTGGAAGGTGGGCTGTATCAATTGGCTCATGCGTTAGAGCGCGCCGTCCGAACGTTTGGTGGCGAGACGAAATTAGGGAGAGACGTCCAGTCCATCGAACGAGTGACGGATGGATGGCTCATCACCGATCGAAGAGGACGACTTGAACTGGTCGATGTGATTGTTTCCGCCATCCCAATCGAGCGGACGAGCGAACTTCTCAAAGGACAGGAACAACGACGCTTCAAACGGCAATATCGAAGACAGTTGAGGCAGTCGCAATGGGGCACGTTCAGCCTCTACCTCGTCTTGCCTGAGGATGTCTGTCAACAGCAACCACTATTTCAACAAATCTATCACGAGCGATTACCGAGTGGGCATGCGTTCATTTCCATGTCGGCGCCGGATGACGTGTTGCGCACAGAAAAACCGGAACGGACCATTACGGTATCCACACATATCGATTTATCAGAATGGCAACATTGGAAAGACCGGGCGGCATATGAGAAACTAGAACAAGATTGGACCAATCGTCTAGTCGACGTCGTCGCCACTGCGTTCCCTGCATGGAACCGTGAATCGTCACTGCTCCTTCCTGGTGGACCAGGGGCATGGGTAAAGTATACGAAGCGACCGCATGGGGCAGTCGGGGGGTATGCCCAGACACCAAGCCAAGCGTTGTTCCATGCCGCGAGTTTTCGCACAGACTTGCCGAACTTTTATGTATGCGGGGATACCGTCTTTCCAGGGGCGGGGACGATTGGCGCAATGACGAGCGGGTTACATGTCGCCCGAGCACTCGGGGTGACGATAGATTAGGGGGATATTGATGAAGAAAAAAGCATTTGATGAACTGACAACATTGGAATTGTATCGCTTACTGGCGCTACGGACTGAGATTTTCGTCGTCGAACAGAACTGTCCGTATCAAGAAATCGATGGAAAAGATGAACAAGCCATCCATTATTGGATTGAAGAAGACGGAGAGATTGTCTCTGCGCTTCGTGTTTTGACGGAAGCCTCTCCAGTCGCCATCGGACGTGTCGTCACGAAAGCGACGCATCGAGGCAAAGGGTATTCTCGCCTCTTGATGGATGCGGCAATCAAGGATTTTGGTCATGAGACGCTCTATCTTCAAGCTCAGACGTATGTGGAACCTTTTTATGCCTCGTTTGGTTTCAAACGGACGAGTGATGTGTATCAAGAAGATAGTATTCCACACGTCGATATGTTACGAGAATCAACGAATCCCGCTAGTACCGTTTCCGAATCGTTCATGTTAGAATGAGAAAGAACATTCACGTGCCTTTGAGCACGATTACATCATAGACATAAAGGGGTTTACAATGGTGACCGATCAACAAGTAATTGCAAAAGCAAGAGAATTGGCAGACGTATTAGCACAAACACCAGAAGTGGCGCGTTTCAAAGAAGCGGAAGCGAAAGTGAACGGAAGTGACCGCGTACAGACGTTGATTAAACGAATCAAGTTCTTACAAAAAGAAGCCGTCAACTGTAAGCACTATGGCAAGACGGAAGCACTTGCAAAGGTCGAGCAAAAGATTGATAAAGCGATGGAAGAACTCGATTCAATTCCGGTCGTTCAAGCGTTCCAGGAGACACAAGTTGAAGTGAACGATTTGCTTCAATACGTGACGGTCACGCTCGCGAACTCCGTGACGGATCGCATCATCGAATCGACGGACGGAGACGTCCTTGCAGGGAAGACAGGGAGCGGCATGGCGGCTGAACAAGCACGCGGCGGCTGCGGATACTAAAACGACACAGCTGGCCGATGGTCAGCTGTTGTACTTTCTAGAGGTGAATTAACATGCAAGAAGTCCATCAGACACCAATGATGAAACAATATTTCTCCATCAAGGCAGACTATCCGGACGCCTTTTTATTCTATCGACTCGGCGACTTTTACGAGTTGTTTTTTGAAGATGCGCAAATTGTCGCGAAAGAGTTAGAGCTAACGCTCACTTCTAAAAATGGGAAACAGGCTGAGCATCCAATTCCGATGTGCGGCGTCCCGCACCATTCCGCGGCAATCTACATCGAACAGTTGATCGAAAAAGGTTTTAACGTCGCCATCTGTGAACAGACGGAGGATCCGAAGGCAACGAAAGGGCTCGTGAAACGGGAAGTCATCCAAGTGATCACGCCAGGTACATATATGGCGTCACTTAGCGAAAAAGAGAACCGATATCTCGTCGCCATCTCAGACGTCGCAGGCAGATTCGGAATTGCTAGGGGTGACGTCACGACGGGGGAATCGTGGTTGACGACACTCTCGTCAGAAGAAGCCGTCTTACGGGAAATCGAAGGATTGCTCCCGAACGAGGTCATTGTTGAGGATGAACGACTCGCTGACTTGTTACGACAGACCGGGATTCCTCTTTCGATTCAAGTGGACAAGCGAGATAGTCCACTCGCGCAAGGTGCGAAAGACGAGGCGCAGCGCTCGGCATTTGAGTTGTTGTTCGCTTATCTCACGAAAACACAGAAGCGTTCGCTCGATCACTTGCAACCGGCTGTCGCCTATGAGGTCGAACAGCATATGCAGCTCGACGCCAATACGGCCCGAAACCTTGAACTGTTCCGTTCCGCTCGTTCGGGAGAACGGAAAGGGTCACTTCTCTCACTCCTTGATGAGACGACGACGGCGATGGGCGGTCGTTTGTTGAAACGCTGGCTCGAACAACCGCTTTATACCGAACAAGGCATCAAAGAGCGACAAGACGCCGTGGAGAACTTAGTGGACGACTTCATGTTGCGCGATCAACTACAGGAAGAGTTGAAGCGAGTCTATGACATCGAACGTCTTGTCGCTAAAGTTGGGTACGGAACAGCGAATGCGCGAGATCTCGTCCAACTTCGCGACACGCTCGAGCGGATGCCTTCTGTCCGGTCACTCTTACAAACGGTGAAGGCGGATCGCTTGCAGCAAATCGAACAGAATCTCGACTCGTTCGAGACGTTGAGTGAACAGCTCCGGACTGCCCTCGTCGACTCACCTCCGATTTCGACGAAAGAAGGCGGGATGATTCGTCACGGGTATTCAGAAGAGCTCGATGAACTACTTGAAGCGAAAGCGAACGGGAAATCGTGGATTGCCAACCTCGAACAACAGGAACGTATCGCGACCGGCATCAAGTCGCTAAAGGTCGGTTATAACCGCGTATTTGGTTACTACTTGGAAGTGACGAAGGCGAATGCGAAGTTGCTCGAAGAAGGGCGTTATGAGCGGAAGCAGACATTGACGAATGCGGAACGATACATTACGCCTGAGCTAAAAGAGAAGGAAGCCCTCATCTTAGGAGCGGAAGAGAAGAGCTGTACGCTCGAATATGACTTGTTTGTCGCACTTCGCGAAGAAGTGAAGACGTACACGAAGGCCCTTCAACAATTGGCCCGTTCACTCAGTGAGTTGGATGTGCTACTCGCCCTTGCCGTCGTAGCCGAGAAACGGGAGTATGTGCGTCCAATTACAGCGAAGCATGTACAAATCGAACGCGGGCGTCACCCTGTCATTGAAACGGTCTTGCCGCGAGGCGAATATGTCGCCAATGACTTGACGCTTGACGACACACGTCAAATGTTACTCATCACCGGACCGAACATGTCCGGTAAATCGACATATATGCGTCAGTTTGCGTTGATTGCGATCCTTCATCAAATCGGTTCATTCGTCCCGGCAGAAGCTGCGGAACTCCCGCTCTTTGACCGCATCTTTACACGGATCGGTGCGGCGGACGATTTGGTGAGCGGACAGTCGACGTTCATGGTCGAGATGACCGAGACGCGACAAGCCGTTACCGAGGCGACGAGCAATAGTCTGATTCTATTGGATGAGATTGGTCGAGGGACGTCAACGTATGATGGGATGGCACTTGCACAGGCAATTGTAGAGTATATTGCTTCGTCTATTGGGGCGAAGACACTCTTCTCGACGCACTATCATGAACTGACGGTGCTCGAGGACTCGATTCCGTCACTTGAGAACGTCCATGTCCGGGCGATTGAGCGGGATGGACGAGTCGTCTTCCTCCACGAAGTGCATCCGGGACGTGCCGATAAATCATATGGGATTCACGTGGCGGAATTGGCCGAACTCCCAGATTCATTGATTGACCGGGCACGGACGATTCTGTCAGAACTCGAATCCGAAGCAACGAAACCTGCTTTGAACGAGCAACCTGCTCCACCTCAAGTGGAAGAAGTCAGTCAGTTGTCATTGTTCGAGTCGAATGACGCTGTTCGAGAACAGCTGCTCAAACTCGATTTATTGGCAATGAATCCAATCGAAGCGATGCAGGCGCTCTACGAACTGCAACAGACCGCAAAGAAAGGGTGAGTCGATGGGAATCATTCGAGAGTTACCGGAACAACTCGCGAACCGAATCGCAGCCGGGGAGGTCGTCGAACGACCGGCTTCCGTCGTCAAAGAATTAGTCGAGAATGCGATTGATGCGGGAGCGACGAAAGTGGACGTGGACTTACAAGAGGCGGGCATTCGTCTCATCAAAGTGCGTGACAACGGGCATGGGTTCCATGAAGAAGACGCCGCGCGAGCCTTCTTGAGACATGCGACGAGTAAGATTCGGGACGAGCACGACTTGTTTCGCATTCGGACGCTCGGTTTCCGTGGGGAAGCACTCGCCTCGATTGCGTCGGTCAGTCACGTCTCGTTGAAGTCTAAACGAGCAGATGAAGACGGTTTTGAGATGACGCTTGAAGGCGGTGTCGTCAAGGAGACGAATCCGGCGGCGACGAACGTCGGGACCGAAATTGCGGTCAGTCAGCTCTTCTTCAACACACCGGCACGGCTGAAATATTTGAAGACATCGGCGACAGAACTCGCGAGCATTACCGACACGTTGAACCGTTTGGCATTGTCCCATCCAGAGATTCGCTTCACCGTCTTTCATGAAGAGAAAGAATTGTTGCGAACGAACGGCAACGGAGACTTGAAACAAGTCATGCTCGCCATCTATGGTCGCCAAGTCGCCGCGCAAATCGTCACGGCCTCGAGTAAAACGAACGACTATACACTGAGCGCGCATCTCGTGCGCCCGGAAGTGACTCGTTCGAATAAACAATACGTGACCCTCATCTTAAACGGCAGAAGCATCAAGAACTTTGCACTGACACAAAGCGTGCTCGAAGGCTACCATACGCTCTTACCGATTGGTCGCTATCCGATTGCCGTGCTCGAAGTGAAGATGGACCCGATGTTGATTGACGTGAACGTCCATCCGACGAAACGTGAAGTGCGCTTGTCGAAAGAAAAAGAATTGTGCCAGCTCATTCGAGAGACTGTTCAATTGACGCTCCGTGAGCAACGTCTTATTCCGTCTGTTAAACAAGAGCCAAAACCAAAACGAGAAACACCATCCGAACAGTCGAAACTCGATTTCTCGATGGAACCGCAACCTAAACAAGTAGACACGGTCGAGTGGAATTATCCGATTCCTCGCGAGCGAAAAGAGTCGCTCACGTCTCCTTCCCAGTGGAACCCGGCGCCGCTCGTTCATGAACCAGAGCCAGAGATGCTCCAGGCAGAACAGGCCGAGGAACCCGTTCTTCAGTCCGAACGTCTTCCAGCATTAGACGTCATCGGACAACTGCATTCGAGTTATATCATCTGTGGAGCGGAAGACGGGATGTACGTGATGGACCAACATGCTGCCCAGGAACGCATCAAGTATGAATTGTTTTATGAGCAGTTAGGACGTCCAGAAAAAGAGTATCAACTCCTGTTGATTCCGTTGACGTTGGAGTTCACACAGGAAGAGACGCTCGCCATCGAAGAAGTGCTCCCGCTACTATCGGAAGCTGGTATCACATTAGAACCGTTTGGCGGCAACACGTTCCTCGTGCGCGAGATTCCGACATGGTATCCGCAACATGACTTAGAGGGTACAATTCGTGATCTAGTGGAGATGGCCATTCAACAACGCTCGATTGACATCGCGAAATATCGTGAGGAAGCATCCATCCTCATGGCGTGTAAACGCTCGATTAAAGCGAATTATCCACTCAATATGGACATGATGCGACAATTGATTGAAGATCTTAGTCGAACGACTTCTCCTTTCACTTGTCCGCACGGTCGTCCCATTCTCGTGAAGTGGAGCACGTACGAACTCGAGAAGTTGTTCAAACGCGTCATGTAATCGTCTTGTTACCTTGTTTTAATACGATGTCACGTTTATTTACGAGTCCTCATGGGAAAACTATACACATGTCACTCAACGCATCGAGGTTGAGAGGTGGCTTTTTCACTGCCTCACCCTCAAGATGTCGACATGAAATGTATATCCATGTAGGAGGAAAAGAAAATGACGAACAAACTTCAAGTTTCAAAGCGAGAATTACGCCCACGATCACTACGCACGAAGTTGCGTAACGAAGGAAAAGCGTTAGGAGTTGTCTATGGTTATAAAGTAGACAGCACGCCAATCGTGTTTGACGAGATGGACCTTCGTAAAATTCTTCGAGACCATGGTGACAACGCCTTGATTGAACTCCATTTTGATGGAAACAAAATCAATACGCTCGTGCACGGATCGGAAACAAATCCGTTCACAAACTTCTATCAACACGTTGAATTCATGGCTGTGAAGATGGATGAAGAGACAGAAGTCGAAGCGGATATCGTCCTCGTCGGCGACGCGAAAGGTGTCAAAGAAGGTGGATATCTCGCTCAGTCGCTCTATAAAGTGACGGTTTCTGCGACACCTGCCAACATCCCTGAACGCATCGAACTCGACGTGTCAGACCTCGAAATCGGTGACTCGGTGACGGTAGCGGATCTTCCAGAAGACAAATCGTACACGATTGTCTCTGAACCAGATATGCACATCGCCTCTGTGAATGAGCCGGTTGCAGAAGTTGAAGAAGAATCGGAAGAAGCTTCATCTGAAGGGGAAGCATCAGAAACCTCTTCTGAAGAAACAGAAGAATCGGCTGAGGATAAAGAATAAGAGTTTCTTTCGTGTCTGAAATAATCACACGATGCAAAGGAGAGGAGCATTGTCCCAAAGAAGGGGCGATGCTCCTTTGTTTTATTTGTCGAATTAAATCTGAACTTTATACTTTTAAATAAAAAGGATGAATCATACTTAATCAAACCAAAATATTACAAATTAGCATATATTCAATGTGATTCTAGGTATGAATGAGGTAAACTATATAAAAGTTTATTTCGTAAGGGGATGTACGATGATATTTTATTAATTTGATAATGAAACTGGTAAGAAGATCACAATATTTAATTCGAACTTTGTGATGTTACGAATCATACAAACTGAAAAAGGTTCTAATATTGGTTGTATGCATTTAGATCCGGGTGGTGTCATCGGTTATCATCAAGCAGTTGCACCCCAACTTCTTCTCATTATGGTGAGTGAGGGTTACGTTAGAGGTGAAAAAGATGAATATTTTAAAGTGCAAGCTGGAGATGATGTTTTCTAGACGAAGAACGAGTGGCATGAAACGAAAACAGATAGAGGATTAACAGCTATCGTAATTGAAAGTGAAGAATTAGATCCATCAATTTATATGACTGAAATAAAATTAATTAAATTCTAATGAAGCTTAGACGATTACTGATTAGTAAAGTAAGAGTGGGGGATTGAGACTAAATATGTCGCATTTATATATCGATTTAAGTGACATTACTTCTTCTTCGGAACTACATCAAATATTAAAAGAAAGTCTTCATCTTCCTGATCATTACGGCGAAAATTGGGATGCCTTTTATGATGTCATTACTGATGTGGATTGTATAACTTTTCCTGATCAAATCACTTTCATAGGATATTCTTTGCTTGAAACGAAATTAAGTGAGGATGCTAAGTACTTAAAAATGTGCTTAGAAGAGTATAACGAAGAATATTCTGTTTCACATTGTCATATTGTTTTCTTGTAATCTAATTGGCTTACTAATATATAAAGCTAGTCTCTAAGAGAGTATCCATTTCACAATCACTAATTTTCAATATAATTTTTATAGTCCCCGACCATCATAAGAATTAATAGAAAAAAACAGCTGATTTAAATTACAAGGTCTTTAAACTGAAAAATCAAAGGTGATCACTATGCAAGAGCTTACAATTATTGAAAGGAAGCGTCTATTAGAGCATCTTGAAGATAATTTAGATAATTATTTCATTATGGGTGAAATTAAAAAGGTATATGAGATCACTAGTTATGATGATTTAACTATTAACGATAACCAAAAAGCTTTAATTGATTTTTTGGTTTACCAAAATGTATATCCAATGGTCATAACATTTATATTATCTAAAAATATAAGTCAGGATAATGAGATGGTTGAAAAAATGGATTCAAGGAAAAATAAATATTCTATGAACTATTGCTCTGAGGATGAGAATTCTTTTTATTACTGCAATGCAAAAATAGAAAACGAAAAAGATTTAAGGTTTTTGATTAACGAAACGTACTGGATGCCTGCTCAAAATAGGTTTTATAATATTATCTTTAAAGATAAATTGAATTTCACTTTAAAAAAGTATGGTAAGTGGCTGTTCTCTAGAACTCAAGTTGTACCTTTAATTGATATGAGTATACCAACTTCTTTTATTAAAATAGATGGAGATGGACTTGGGTTTATTTTGTTTTCTAATGAAAAAAGATATGAGTCTATTGAAGAATTAACAAAGAATTTACCTCGAAAATTTGATATAGATTATTTAAACGAACAATGAAATATGAGGGCCTCAGTTTGAGCATGTTTTAACGCATAGTCATGTTACATAGATACTATGAAAAATGATATGTATGATGAGGTTTGGGGGTTTACTCATGATGACTCTTTGTTAGAATTATATAAACTGACAATAGCGGGTTTATCGATGTGAGAAATACAGTCCGTAGAGTTGGAATAAGAGTAAATTTAGCCAAATCATATAGCTTTGTATCATGATGTCCATATATACGATCAAAATTATTAAAACCATTTAAAACTTGTGAAGCCACGTAGTTAAGCAGCACATATTCCATAGAGAAGGTGAAAAAATGAAAGCTCAGGAAATATTAAGAGAAATTGAAAAGATATATTATTGGGATGCGCGCGTTTTAGGATTCGATTGCCGTTATTTTGGAGATGAGGTTTTAATAAAGATTGAAGATGAGGAAGAGAGTTATCGTCACTACGAGATTGAATTTTTAGGTTGTATTAAAGTAGAGGTTTCTGCTGCTCTAGATGATCGAACAATGCCAATCAAAGAATTGACAAGGGGACAACGTCCATATTTCATGCAGGATATTAGCATTGATAGTTACGAATTAGAGGGGCAGGAAATATTTATATGCCATCTCTTATTGCCTCCTGTTACGGCAGAGATTCATTTCACAAAAATTAGAATCGGAACGGAATATCACTGATTAAAGTTTCTAGGATTTAATCGCTACACATAATTAAGAAAAATATGACGGACGATTTTTACCTATACTCTGAATTGATTATTCAAACGGAAAACCTAAATTTAGTCAATGAATAAACCATTTTTACATATCCATTTCAAAACCTTTTTACAAGAGGAGTAGGTAATGTCAAACCCCAGCTATTATAAAATTGAAATTAGTGGTAAGTGTTTTAATGAAGATATATCATGTACTGGAGAACAACTTGAAAGTATTCTTCAAGCTATAAATGAGATACAGACTGATAGTTTGATATGGTATCTTTTTGATATCTTTGGGGGTAGTAAGGTGTCACTATTCGAACTTTTCCCATCAAATGATTTTGGAATAATTAATTTTTTTAGTACATATGAACTGATAGGGAGAGTTAAACATATAATTCAGTTCGAAAGTGGAGTATTTATAGGGAGTAAATTCAAAAATATAGAAATTGACTTTGAAAATCAACCTCATTCAGAAGCTGAGCTAGAGTTTCAATTAAATCAAACTTCAATTGAAATTAGAGCTTTTGATTTCGAGTGCTTCGAAATAATCTTACAAGATGAAATGATTTATCATTATTTAAAGAATAAGTTTCTTTAATGATTAGACTATGCACATTCGAAATTAAAAGTAGGATGTAAGATTTATTTTGGAACAGGGAGATTGATATTAAAATTGAAAATGCTAATTCATAGACATTCTCCCGAAAATCGGGAGAATTTTTCTTTGTCACAAATCCGCCATATGTAAACGATTACGATGTGAACACTCTGTCAATTCATGCAAGACAGGATTGCCAACAGAGACTGTACAGTTTATATTGTTAATGATTTCACATATTAGAACTGATACTTTCCTATTTAATTATTCAGAAAGAAGGGTTTGTGACATGGCATCAATGGAAATCCATGCACTCGAATCATTACGAAAAAAAGCACAAGCTTCCTCACAAATGATTCATTATCGTCCAATGGAATACTTTTTACGGGCAATGTTAGCCGGGATCTTTATCGGCTTTGCCTCAATCTTTACCTTGAAAGTCGTCAACGGTATGTATTTAGCGGAATCTCCGTTCACGACACTCATCGGAGGCTTCTCGTTCGGGATCGCGCTTGTCATGATCATTTATGGGGGAGCTGAGTTGTTCACGGGGAATACGATGTATTTCACAACGTCGACGCTTCGTGGTTATACGACGCTCAGTGATACGATGCTCGTCTGGTTGCTCTGCTTCGTCGGGAACGCACTCGGGGGAATCCTATTCGCCTTACTACTTGCACCGACTGGCGTCATCCAAGAACTCGGGATGAACAACTGGTTGTTCTCCGTTGTTGAAAGTAAAATGCATCATACGACGGTCGAAATTTTCTTCCGTGCCATCTTCTGTAACTGGATGGTCTGTCTCGCTATTTTCTTACCGAAACAAATGAAAAATGAGTTCGCTCAAATCTTCTCGATGATTTTCCTTGTCGCCGTCTTCTTCGCTTCAGGATTCGACCACGTCATCGCCAACTTCGTCTTGTTCGCCTTGACGCTCGTCGTCCCACACCCGGAGACGATCAGCATGGCAGGTGCAATTCACAACTTGATTCCTGCAACATTCGGTAACATTATCGGTGGAGCGCTCTTCATGGGAGCCATCTATACCTGGCTCAACTCGAAGGGTCTTCGTGAAGCACAAGAATTAGAGGAAGAAGTCGAATTAAAAGTTGTAAAAGCTGTTAAATAAATGATGTTTGTCACATGTAGCGTAGAGCCTTGTCTTATCGAAGACGAGGCTCTTTTTTATCGTATGGCCACACGTAAACTGTCACAATATCGACTCGTGACCATCGAGAAAAACACATGCCATAATCTATATATAGGATTCTTAAAACGAATATGAATGTTTTGAATCCATATATAGTGAGGTGATGGGTTTTGAAATTACTGCAGTTGTATGAGGACGTCTGCGTTTTACCAGACCAAGACTTGGTGCAAGAGAATGCGAATGTGGACGGGAAATCCCCGCTCGGAAAACTAGCACGACTCTCTTCAGAAGTGTCGAAAGAATTGTCGCAGACGTATTTGATGTCGGAACGGTCAAAACAAGCCGTCACTGATAACTATTTATATGTGCACGACGCCGACTATTACATCACTGGCTCGACGACATGTTGTCAAATTCCACTCGGTCAATTATTAAAAGATGGATTCCACACAGGGCATGGAACGATCCGGTCGCCAAAGGACATTCGCTCTGCCATGGCACTCGCGTCGATCATCCTTCAAGCGAATCAAAACATGCAGCATGGGGGGCAGGCCTTCCCAATGTTTGACGTCGACTTGGCACCGTATGTCGAGAAGACATATGAGCGTCAACTGAGCCGACTTCAATCATTACCCGTTGACTGGGACGATGCGCAATTGAAACAACTCGCGGAAGAAGAGACGATCTCGGCGACGTATCAGGCGTGTGAGGCGTTCATCCACAATGCGAACTCGATGCACTCACGAGGGGGCGGGCAAGTACCTTTCGTTTCAATCAATTATGGAACGGACACATCAAAGTGGGGACGTATCCTCATTCGAGAGTTACTTCGTGCCACGGAACGTGGGTTAGGGAACGGAGAGACTCCGATTTTTCCCATTCAAATCTTTAAAGTGAAGGAAGGAATCAACTTTCGGGAGGACGATCCGAACGTCGATCTTTTCCGTGAAGCGTGTCGGGTAACAGGCAAACGATTATTTCCGAACTTTTCCTTCATCGATGCTCCGTTTAATGTCGCTTACTATGATGGGACGTATGCATCTGAAGTGGCGTATATGGGTTGCCGCACTCGGGTCATGGGAAACCGACACGGAGAGGAGACGTCGGTCGGACGTGGCAATCTTTCCTTCTCCACACTCAACTTGGTGAAGATGGCACTGATCTCGGAGTCACTCTCTGACTTTTACCGCATTCTCAACCGCTATATCGATATCGGCATCGAACAGTTGATCGAGCGTTTCGAGTATCAATGTACGCGTCTCGCTGAAGAATTCCGTTTCCTCTACACACAAGGGGTCTGGCGTGGAAGTGAACAGTTACATATTCATGATGAGGTTCGAGACGTATTAAAACAAGGAACGCTTTCACTCGGTTTCATCGGACTCGCTGAAACGTTGAAGGTGTTGACAGGCAGTACACATGCTGAGTCGCGTGAAGCGGAACGACTCGGTCTCGATATCGTCACGCACTTAGCTGATCGGATGCGAGCGGCGGCCGAATCATACGATTTGAATTTCTCATTGCTTGCGACACCCGCGGAAGGACTGTCAGGCAAATTTGTGACGCGAGACCAGGAAGAGTTCGGGATGATTGAAGGTGTCACCAATCGTGCCTTTTACACAAATTCATTCCACGTGCCGGTCTATCAGTCTGTATCGATTCGTGAGAAAATCCGAATCGAGGCACCGTATCACGCATTGTGTGACGCGGGACATATATCATATGTCGAAGTCGATGGGTCACTTGCCCACAATGCGGAAGCGGTGGAATCGATTGTCCGCTTGATGCGTCAGCATAACATCGGCTACGGTTCCATCAATCATCCGGTCGACCGTTGCGGAAATTGTGGATTAGAAGGACTAATTGATGATGCCTGTCCGACGTGTGGCGAGGATACAAACATCGAACGAATCCGCCGCATCACCGGTTATTTGGTCGGGACGATGGACCGCTGGAATACGGCGAAACGAGAAGAAGAACGGGCGAGGGTGAAACACGATGCGCATTCTATCCGTCGTTGAAGAATCCGTCGTCGATGGGCCGGGGATTCGAACGGTCATCTTTACTGCCGGCTGTCCGCATCACTGTAAAGGGTGTCACAATCCTTCCTCGTGGAATCCAGCTGGCGGTGAGGATGTCGAAATAGAGGAACTTGTTCAACGCGTCAAGCTCAGTGGTTGGGACGGGGTGACCATCTCAGGAGGTGAACCGTTTCTTCAATCGTCACCGTTAGCAAAACTCGTAATGGCATGTAAGTCGCTCGGTAAAAATGTGTGGGTGTATACGGGCTATACAATGGAACAGTTGGTAGCGATGCAGGACGAAGCCGTTCAAACGGTGTTAGACTACGCCGATGTGCTCGTTGATGGTCGCTTTGAGCAGTCGCAACGAGACATGAGGCTCCGCTTTCGGGGATCGAGTAATCAACGGATCATCTTCTTGAATAAAGTGTAATCGAGGCAGAGATGTCTCGATTTTTTGTATAATGATGTAAAAGGGGGAGTTTTAATGAAATGGTGTAGTTTTGAGATGCAAGAAGAGCAACGAGTGGGGATCGTCGAAGGTGATTTCGTCTACGATGTCAGCAATCAAGTACATACGACAAATTTATTAGAAGTGATCGCGCGTGAGTTCGAACCGGATATTGATTTAGACGTGGCACCTTCATACCGAGTGACGGACGTGAAATTGCTTGCTCCGTATCGACCGTTGAAAAATGTGATTTGTATCGGGAAGAACTATGAAGAACACGTGAAAGAAATGGATACAGCGGGAGCGGGGAAACTCGTCATCTTCACGAAAGCACCAACTTCAGTAGTCGGACCGGACGCTGTCATCGAGCGCCATCCGGAATTGACGGACAAACTCGACTACGAAGGCGAACTTGCCGTCATCATTGGAAAGTCGGGACGAGACATCGAATCGGTCGAAGAACACATTTTTGGATACACGATTCTAAACGATGTGACGGCACGGGATGTGCAAAAAGAACATGTCCAATTCTTCCGTGGTAAGTCGTTCGATACGTTCTGTCCGATGGGACCGTTCATCGTGACGCCGGAAGAGCTTCAGTTCCCTCTCCGAATCAAAACGAATGTCAATGGGGAGACACGCCAAGACGGAACGACGGCCGATATGATTCGCCCGATTGACGAGCTCATTCGTACGTTATCGAAAGGCATGACGCTTGAAGCGGGTGACATCATCGCGACAGGAACGCCAGCCGGAGTCGGGCACGGGATGACACCACCGACCTATCTTCAAACGGGAGACACCGTCGAAGTGACGATTGAAGGTCTGGGCACGCTAAGAAATGTGATTGTCTGAATGAAATGACGCAAAATGTGAAGAATCTTGTAATTCATTTATCATTTTATAAATGAGTGTTCCTCTTCGTTATAGTAAGGGTAGAAGATAACACAGAGGAGATGAATCATTATGGATCGTCACAATCAATCAAATGAACACGATCAATTACATGAATCAGAACAGCAAAAAGATTGGTTAGATACAGAACTCGGTTCATCCAACCGAGAAGAAACAAAAGTACGAACACAGTCAAAACCTTCATTCGTCAGCCGCATGTTCCCAGGACTTGTCGGTGGGGTCATCGGGGCATTGTTGACGGGCGCAATCGCTTATCCGTTTATCGACCAACCCGCAACGAATGTGAGTGATACGAACGTGACCTCGCAAGGGACTCCGGTCCAGACGTCATCAAACGTGTCTGACTCTTCAGTCACGAATGCCGTCGCAACCGCTCAACCTGCAGTCGTCACCGTGAACAACTTCGCCCAAACTGGCTTCTCGAGTGAAGCCGTCGAGGCTGGCGTTGGATCGGGCGTCATCTACAAAAAAGAAGGTGACTCGGCATTTATCGCGACGAACCATCACGTTGTCAACGGGGCAGACAAGCTGACGGTCACGTTTAATGACGGAACGACAGCGGAAGCGACGCTCATGGGAAGTGACGCGACGTATGACTTGGCCGTCTTGAAAGTGGACGCTGACAAAGTACCGGCCGTCATCTCAATCGGCAAATCGAGCGAGTTAAAACCGGGACAAACGGTCATCGCCATCGGGAATCCGCTTGGACAATTCGAGAACTCCGTGACACGCGGTGTCGTCTCATCGACGTCACGTCTCGTGCCGGTAGATACGGATGAGAACGGACAGGCCGACTTCAATGCTGAGGTCATTCAAACGGATGCGGCCATCAACCCAGGTAACTCGGGTGGTGCGTTAATCAACGAAGAAGGACAACTCGTCGGCATCAACTCGATGAAGATTGCGACGGCAGAAGTCGAGGGAGTCGGATTCTCGATTCCGGTCGACATCGCCCTTCCGCTGATCAATCAAATCGAACAGACGGGAGAAGTCAATCATCCTTCGCTCGGCGTATCGCTACGTGATGTGTCAGAGTTCCCTCCAGGTTACTTGACGGAACAAATCAACTTACCTGAATCGGTAACGGCGGGAACGATTATCGTAGAAGTTCAACAAAATAGTTCAGCCGCAAAAGCGGGTCTTGAGGCGCGTGACGTCATCGTGAAAATCAATGACAAAGACGTCAGCTCGTTCATCGACCTCCGTAGTGAATTGATTCGAGATACGGACGGAACGGTCGACATCGAATATGTCCGTGACGGAAAAACGGAAACGGTTCAAGTCGAGATTCAAAACGCTAACGGTTCTGCATTGTAAAAGGTGGGCAATAAGCCCGCCTTTTTTGCTATGCTTATACAAAAGGAGGATGAGATATGGTACGAAACTTATATGGGGTGTTACTATTCGGGGCAGGAATTTTACATTTTGTCAGAGAGAAGGCATTCATGTCGATTATTCCGAAATCTTGGCCGTTCCGCCGCTTGATGGTGCAACTGAGCGGAGTCGTGGAAGTCGTCTTCGGGGCAATGCTCTTACTAAACAAAGGGACGACGTTCGTAAAGCGGACGCTACCAGCATTCTTTATCGCCGTCTTCCCAGCCAATATCAATATGGCCGTCAAGCCATCTAAAATCGGTGGGAAAGTCATTCCGAAATGGATTACATGGGGACGACTCCCGCTACAATGGGTTTTGATCAAAGGTGTCAAAAAAATATAAAGGTGTGGAGATACATATGACAAACGTATTGAAATGGTTTGAACAATTTCATGCACATCCAGAAATCAGTTGGAAAGAAATCGAGACGACCCGAACGATTGCTTCGATTTTATCAGACTGGTCGATTCCGCATCGGACGTTCGAGGATGTGACCGGGGTGATCGCGGAGATTGGATCGGGAGAAAACGTGATTGCGGTCCGCGCCGATATCGATGCGTTATGGCAACAAGTGGACGGTACGTTTCGTGCGAACCATTCATGCGGGCACGACGCGAACATCAGCATGGTACTCGGTGCACTCGAACAATTGAAGGACGAGGCGTTACAGAAGCGGATCCGTTTCATCTTCCAACCTGCCGAAGAGCAAGGGAATGGTTCCCTCGCCATGATCGAACGTGGGGCGTTAGAAGACGTGACGCAACTGTTCGGGATTCATTTGCGTCCACAAGAAGAGTTGAAGAAAGGTCAATACGCGGCGGCGATTCAGCATGGCGCTGCCTTCTTCTTAAAGGGAGAGGTGATTGGGGATGACGCGCACGGCGCAAGACCGCATCAAGGACAAAACGCACTCGATGTCATCTTCACGATTCAACACATGCTCAAAAGCATTTACTTATCACCGTTTGAGCCACACTCCGTCAAGTTGACGAAAGTACACGCCGGGAGTGACAACATGAACATCATTCCAGGGAATGCGACGTTCTCGATTGACGTCCGCGCTCAACAAAATGAGGAATTGCTCGAACTGCGAAATCGTGTCGAAGACATGTTACTCCATGTCGGTCAGCTTCATCGTGTGACATTGGAGTGGGAGTGGCAAGACTTCACACCGGGAGCGGTCGTTGGGGAACAGTCGAGTCAGATTGCAAAGCAGGCGATCGAGCAACGCTTCGGTCAGTCGGCTCTCGTCGAGAGGATTGTCACCTCAGGTAGCGATGATTTTCATTTCTATACCGTCGAGAAACCGACGCTTGATGCGACGATGATTGGAATCGGTGCAGATTTAGGTCCAGGACTTCATCATCCGCATATGACGTTTGACCGTGATGCGTTAGAAGACGGGGCACGCCTGCTTGCGGATGCGCTCCGAATTGCAGCATCATAATTCAGGATGAGTGTGATAGACAGATGTCTGTCCACTCATTTTTTTATTGCATCAAATAAGTGTAAGCGCTATCATAACGTTATTAGCGACAATATAACGACAATTCTGAATTTTCGCTATAGGGGAGGAAGTTAGATGGAAACAACGGGGAACAAGCAAGACATGAAGCTAGGGTGGGCGCTCTTACCACTTGGTGTGATGATTGTTGTCATGCTCATCTCAATCGTCAAGCTCGGACAAGGACCACACATCCCGCTCATCGTCGGGACGGCGGTCGCTTCGCTCGTCGCCTGGCGTCATGGGTTCAAGTGGAAAGAGATTGAAGAGATGATGTATAAAGGGATTCGTCTCGCTTTACCGGCAGTCGTCATCATCATTTTGGTCGGATTGACAATCGGTGCTTGGATTGGTGGGGGAATCGTTGCCACGATGATCTATTTCGGACTGAAGATCATCTCGCCGGCATACTTTTTGTTAACGATTTGCCTCATCTGTGCGGTCGTCGCGCTCTCGATTGGGAGTTCGTGGTCGACGATGGGTACAATCGGTGTAGCAGGGATGGGAATCGGACTGAGTATGGGGATACCAGCTCCGATGGTTGCGGGGGCCGTCATCTCAGGTGCTTATTTCGGGGACAAGATGTCACCATTGTCAGATACGACAAACTTGGCGGCAGGACTGACTCATACGAATCTATTCGTACATATCCGACACATGTTATATACGACCATTCCGGGTCTCATCATCGCGCTAGGTGTATACGCATGGCTTGGAAGACGGTTTGCGGATTCGACGACGGACTCGTCAGAGATTACACAGACGCTTAACATTCTTGAAGACAGTTTTGTCATCTCGCCATGGTTACTTGTCGTTCCGCTCGCAGTCATTTTACTCGTCGCAAAAAAAGTACCAGCGATTCCAGCACTCGTTGTCGGGATTGCACTGGGCTTCTTGGCTCAAGTGTTCATCCAAGGCGGGTCACTTTCAGACAGCGTAGGTGCTCTTCAAAGTGGCTATGTCATTGATACAGGTAATGAATTGGTCGATAACCTCTTTAGCCGAGGCGGTCTCGATGCGATGATGTACACAGTCTCGATGACGATTGTCGCGATGACGTTCGGTGGAATTTTAGAATATTCAGGTATGCTTCAATCGATCATGAATCAAATCTTGAAGTTGGCGAAAACGGCAGGCTCGTTGATTGCTTCAACGATTTTGGCCGGGATTGCGACAAATGCGACCTGTTCGGAGCAATATATCTCGATTGTTGTTCCGTCACGTATGTTTGCAGGGGCTTATGAAAAAATGGGATTACAATCGAAAAACTTATCACGCGCACTCGAGGACGGTGGAACATTGACATCGGTGTTCATCCCATGGAATACGTGTGGGGTATTCATTCTTGGTACGCTCGGGGTTGGGGCATTCGAATACGCGCCTTACGCTGTCTTAAACTTTATCGTACCGGTCATTTCGATTCTGTATGCCTTTACGGGATTCACAATCGAGCGCATGGCCGTCATTCAGCAAGAAGAGTCAGTTGTGAAGCAAGCAGCACAATAAAACAATTCCCGGTCGTCAATCGACCGGGAATTGAAATTTATAGACGGTGCGCGGACGACCTTGGCTGTAGCTCATCTCTTCGCCAATCGGATGAACGAGTTTTGCATCAACCAATTTTTTGATGAGTCGCTCTGTCGTGCGACGGGTGACTTGTAAGTAATCGGTCAACTCTTTAGCCGTGAACTCAAGTTGATTACGTGAGAAGTGGATGAGTTTTTCGATATTGGTCGGACTCATACCGGTCTGTTTCATCATGTCGTAGACTCGTGTTTGCGTGACGCGAAAATGAATGGGTGATGGTTGATCAGAGAACATTAGTCGCTTCGAATCATCGACGATGCGCATCTGTCGTTCACTTTTTGCATAAAGCGCGAGTCGTGCATGGTCGAGAGCGCGCTGATAGTCTGAGCCATATCCGATGCCGACATGGACAGACGAGGGATTCGGTAAAACAATACCATTTGAAATAGCGGTCTCAATTTTGCCTTTATTCGATAAGATTGTGACCCCCTCTTCATTCGATTGTAGCAACTTGCCACCGAAGAATTGTTGGTCCGACACGTGTGCTAACGTCTCTTCACTCGAATTCGAATACTGAAGAATGGCAAACTGAGACTGATCTGATTTTTGCAATCGAATCTGTTTAAGAAAATCATTAAAATGGTGAAGGATTCTCTCTTGTGGTTCAATCATGAGTTGACTCCGATAGCCGTCACTCATTAACCGGCGATGGATTTGCTCGACACTCGTCAAAGCGAATCGTGTCGTCCCATTTTCTTGAAGTTGTTTATGAAAAGCAATCAAGTCCTCGAAATTCATGTTTGGATGAATCTGTTTCACTTGCGATTGCGAGATACGAGTAGGGAATGGCTCTAACACCGATGCAAGTCGTGATGTGTCGACGAGGTCAATCGATAGATGTTCAAGCTCGACGTGTTGCGTTAACGTCATATATAAGAGTGAAGTCAATAAGACGACATCGTCTTGAACGACATGATGAGCATACGGGAGGTTCGCCTTCTCCATCGCGTACGTATACGGAAATGAACCGGAGAAGAAAACACCGTCAAAAAAGTGTAGTTGATGGGCGATGTCTTTCGCTTCGCGTGGGTCATCATAAGGAAACCCTTCAATCCGGACATCGGGTAAGGAAGAACCATTTACAATATGTTGAATAAACGCTAGTGAGCCGACGACGGCGATATGGATGGACATCACAAAATCCCCCTTGCAATTTAACGACTATATAACGACAATATAGAGGAAAGCGTAGACGAAGTAAAGGAGTGATGAACTTGAACATTCAAAGCATTGAAATTTTCTCGGTTCGATTCCCACTAAAAGTTCCGTTTATCGTGAGTTATCATCGATATGACGATATGCCATCTGTCATCGTCAAAATGACCACGTCTTGCGGACTGATTGGATATGGGGAAGCGGTAGCGGATGAGCACGTGACGGGAGAGTCAGCTGAAAGTACGGTGAGTGTCCTCCGTCATCTATTGGCACCATTATTGATTGGGAAAAATCCGATGCATTTGGAGAGGATTCATGATGAGATGGACCGTGCGATAAAAGGTGTTCCTGCAGCAAAAGCAGCACTCGATATCGCCTGTCACGATTTGATTGGAAAGAAACTAAATCAACCGATTTACGAATGGATTGGTGGTCGGTACCATGAATCGTTCCCGGTCACACACGTCTTAAGTATCGGGGAACCGGATCACATGGCACAAGAGGCTCTTGATCAAATCAATCAGGGCTATACGGCCGTGAAGATGAAAGTCGGGGTCGACGTACAAACGGACGTGGCACGTGTCAAAGCCGTGAGAGAATCCGTAGGACCAAGTGTTCCGATTCGGGTCGACGTCAATCAAGGGTGGGTCAATGCAGCCAACACGGTCCAAGCTATGCGTCTACTCGAACCGTACGGAATCGATTGGGTCGAACAACCGGTCAAAGCGGATGATTTTGAAGGGATGGTCGAAGTGAAACAAAAAATCTCGGTGCCACTCATGATCGATGAAGGTCTGAAAGACATTCACGATATGAGACGGTTGACGATGATGCAAGCAGCCCATAAAGCGAACATCAAGCTGATGAAATGTGGTGGCATCTATCCGGCGAAGAAGTTGGTCCATATGGCGGAGATGTCAGGGATTGAATGCCAAATCGGCTCGATGGTCGAATCGTCGATCGCATCGAGTGCGGGATTCCATGTCGCCTTTTCTAGTAAGATTGTAAAAACGGTAGAATTGACAGGACCGCTCCGCTTCGGGAAGGATGTCGGGAACTTAACATATGATTTGCCGATCATCTCATTGAACGACCGTCCTGGTCTCGGCATCGATGTCGATGAGGACTTATTGCGTGAACTGACAATCGATTCATACGTGATTGGAGAAGACTCACATGTGGCAAGGTAAGGTTAAAGATCTTCTGTTTCAAGTGCGTGTTCTGACTTTGTCAGACTTACCTGAGTTGTTGTCGATTCAAGAGGCAGTGATTCAAGCGTTGGCTGAACCGGAGCACTATCAATCGTTATCAATTGAAGAATTCACAAAATTGTTGGCAGATCAGACGTTGATTGGGGCAACGGCTGAAGGGCGACTGATTGCATTCCGTGCCATGTTGATCCCGCCGATTGACGACGAACATTTAGGACGAGATATCGGCTGGCCGGAGGCTTCGCTTGAACGTGTCCTTTATCAGGAAGTGACGAACGTCCATCCAGATTTCCGGGGATTTGGGTTGCAGACGCACTTGGGCAAACTATTAATGTCACAAGTTGAAGCGGATGATCGATTTGATGTCGTCTGTGCGACGGTCGCACCGTTCAATATTCCAAGTATGAAAGACAAGTTCATGCTTGGACTTCGAATCGGCGCATTGAAAGAAAAGTATGGCGGGAAACTCCGCTATATCTTTTACAAGGAGCTTCATCGGTCATGGCAACCCACATCAGAAGTGGTGGATGTTCCAATGGAAGAACGGGCGAGACAAGTTAAGTTACTCCAAGATGGTTGGTTCGGGACTGGTCTCATGAAACAAGGGGAACAGTGGGTTGTTCGATACGAGAAGTAAAAAAATCCTCGTCAAGCTGACGAGGATTTTGATTATTCTAGGACGAAGAGTACATCATTCGCGAATTTTTCATACGTGCGGTCACTCGGATGGAACTGATCGGTCGCGAGATCACGTGATAAATCAGAGATATAGGCGAACGGGTCGATCACATCGATATTTTGCGCATTCGCTAATTGCTTCGCAGAGGCGTTCCAATCGAGGATGAGCTGATTGAACGCTTGTCCATTCTCATCATTTTGAAACGGGTTGTATAGACCGATGTAGACAATCGTAGCTGAGTCGTTCAACGCGCGAATCTCAGAAAAAATCGTTTCAAGATTTGTCTTTGCATCCGTGACCACTTGTTGAATATCGACAGATTCAAAGTTGTCGACGTTCTCCCCGCGGTTGAACAAATCGTTTCCGCCGATGGTCAACGTGATATATCGTGCGTTTTCAATTGTCCGACGTACTTCGGGTTGCTCAAGCTGAGCAAGTAGATCTTCTGTACGTGCCCCGGAAACGGCCAGGTTTTGTGTACGGAGTGACTCATCTTCCAAACCTTCGCTGACGGGTTGTACATATCCCGCGCCTGACGTCGAGCCGACACCGCGAGTCAAGGAATCGCCGAGGGCGACATAGATGTCTCCTTCTGGCTCAGGACGTTCGTCTTCAGAGACGGAAAGTGTTCTTTCTGGCGGATTGACGATATCTTGATAACCAATCCAGAGACCATATATGGCGATTCCGGTCAAAAGTACGGCGCCACTTAAAAATGCATACCATTTCGACTGTTTCATGGACTGACCTCGCTTTCTATACAGACATCATATCAAAAATGTGACGATGTGCCCTATGTGAATGTTCGAATAGGACAGATTTGATTTTGTCCGATAGAATAAAGAAAGAGGTGAGACAATGGAACCGACGTTAAAGCTACATCAACTGACAAAAGTGATAGGGAAAAAGACGATCATCGATAATATTTCGTTAGAAGTCAACCCAGGTGAGGTGTTTGGATTTTTAGGACCGAACGGTGCCGGGAAAACGACGACGATTCGGATGATCGTCGGCTTGATTAAACCGACAAAAGGAAATGTTTCGATTTGTGGCTATCGTGTCGATAAACAATTCGTTCAAGCGATGAATCAGATCGGAGCCATCGTCGAGAATCCAGAGCTGTATAAATTTTTGACTGGACGTGAGAACTTAGAAGCCTTCGCCCGCATGTTGCCTGATGTGGACGATAAACGAATTCAAGAAGTGATCGACCTTG
Organism: Exiguobacterium sp. NPDC077395; assembly: GCF_050269125.1. NCBI lineage: Bacteria > Bacillati > Bacillota > Bacilli > Caryophanales > Exiguobacterium > Exiguobacterium sp. NPDC077395. The sequence continues at coordinate 1,384,577 of NZ_JBNNHU010000001.1, read as the reverse complement.
TCGATTTGACTGCTCGCATCGATGATAAAGTGAAGACATACTCGCTCGGGATGCGTCAACGGCTCGGTATCGCACAGGCATTATTGAACAATCCACGCGTTCTTATTTTAGACGAACCGACGAACGGACTTGATCCGATGGGGATTCGAGATTTACGACTTTTCATTCGTAGACTTGTCGAAGAAACTGGGCTGAGTGTTCTCGTGTCGAGTCACATCTTGGCCGAGATTGAATTGTTGGCGGATCGAGTCGCGATAATGTCGCGCGGGAAGATTGTCAAAGTGGGGACGGTCGATGCTTTGATTGAAGAACTCACATCGACGGTCGATTTGCACGTTGCCAATAGCTTTGAAGTGCTGCCAATCGTTCAAGGTTATGAAGGAATCGATCAAGCGGACGTGATCGATGAGCGAACGATTCGAATCTCGATGAACGTCGAGGAGACGGCAAAGTTGAATCGATACTTAATGGAACGAGATGTCGACGTGTTCGGACTCGAACGTCGTGTACAAACGTTAGAGGATCTCTTTATTACATTGACGGGCGGTGACCACATTGCCTAATCCATCTTTACTCGGACTCATACGTAATGAAGTATTAAAAATTCATCGGAAGCGTAGGTTGATGGTCGTCTCGATCATCCTGATTGTACTCGTCTCGATGTTCACATACGCGAACTATCGGCAAATCGAGAAGCAACGTGAAGAACAAGGGACGATTGATTGGCGTGTTGATCTTCAGCAAGAAATCATCGATACACAAAACCGACTCGCTTCCGCCAACGTCCAAGACGAGTTTCGTCAGATTTTAGAATTCCGTGTCCAACAGAACCAATACTATTTAGACAATGACATCAACCCGAACTATCCAGGCGCTCCGACGTTTATGCGTGTCTTCTTCTCGCAAGGGACGACGCTCGTACTGCCACTCTTTATCATCGTCTTGATGGCAGATATCGTCAGTGGGGAGCATAATGACGGGACAATCAAAACACTACTGTCCCGACCGGTAAGGCGTTATAAAATTTTGCTTGCCAAATGGTTGACGACACTTTTGTATACATCAATCTTAATATTTGTGACCGCCGTCGTCAGTTATGCCATATCGGGGATTGTTCTCGGATGGGACGGTTGGACAGCTCCAATCCTGACAGGCTTCCAAGCTTCACCGACCGGCACCTTCTCAACCGATTTTGTCCATACGTTGCCGATGTGGGAATACTTGCTCATGTCAATGGGGCTCTCATGGCTTGTCGTTGCTGCCGTTGGTACAATTTCACTTATGATCTCGGTGCTGGTGAAAAACACGGCGACCGGAATCGGGATCATGATGGCCGTCCTCATTTCAGGACCGCTTTTGACGTCGCTTGGATCAAATTGGGATAGCTCGAAGTACTTGGTGAACGTCAACTTCGGCCTTCATACCTATTTGGAAGGACAAGCCCCACCGATTGAAGGGATGACTCTACCGTTTTCTCTAGTCGTCATTCTCATTTGGTCAATGGCTGCTCTCGCGTACGCGTTTTATCACTTTACGCAAAAAGATGTATATTAATTGTTTATAGTGCTACCCTCCTGGGTGGCACTTTTTTTAGTGGCTAAATGATTATGAAAGAGAAATAATTAGTTCTAAATACTCAATATTTAGAATTGTCAAAATAATTAAAAAGTTGGATACATTGTTTGTGGGAAACTGTGTAAAGTAAGAGTCATCACAAAGGAGGCAAACACATGAAAAAAGTTGTATCTACATCATTAATCGCAGGTGTCCTACTCGTACCACAATTGGTCGGGGCGGCAGAATTGAAGTCAGGCACGTTGACGAAACCATCTGAAAGTGCTCCGACGACAATTGTCAAAGAGTTCGTGAAAGCAAAAGGTGAATTCAAAACGATCGAGTCGAAATCAGACAAACTTGGTAAAGTCGTCAAGTTACAGCAGACGGTAGACGGTGTCCCGGTATTCGGTGGTGTCGTGGTCGGTGTCGTTGATGAAGACGGACAATTGAAAACAGTCGTAGATGATGCAAAATCAGTAAAGAATCTACATAAGTCAATCAAATTGAGCGAGAAGAAAGCCATTGCAAGCTACAAAACGCTTGTCGGACATAAAGGTGCTTACGAACTCGAACCTGAAGCTGAATTAATCGTCTATCCAAATGGAGACAAGTCGGTCTACGCGTATCAAGTGACTGGAACGATTTTAGATGCTGAAGAGCCATCACGTTGGACGTACTTCATTGATGCTGGTACAGGAGAAGTTCTTAACAAATTCGATCAGTTGGCACACGCAAAACCGACGAACGGTGTGACGGGAACTACATATACAGGAACAGGGATTGATGTTCTTGGGTATAGTCAGACGTTCAAGACAACGAAGAGTGGTTCATACTACTACTTACAAGACTCGACACGTGGAAAAGGGATCTATACGTACGATGCTGGAAACCGTACACGCCTTCCGGGTTCGCTTTGGGCTGATGTCGATAACGTTTTGAACACGACATATGACCGTGCTGCCGTTTCTGCACACGTCAACGCAACGAAAACGTATGACTTCTATAAGAACACGTATGGACGTAACAGCTATGATAATGCTGGTGCTGCCCTCAACTCGACGGTTCACTATAGCCGTAGCTACAACAACGCGTTCTGGGATGGAAGCAAGATGGTATACGGTGACGGAGATGGTCAGACATTCACATACCTCTCTGGCGCACTTGACGTTGTTGCGCACGAATTGACGCACGCAGTCACGGAGTATACGGCAGGATTGATCTATCAGAACGAGTCTGGCGCAATTAACGAGGCGGTATCGGATATCTTAGGTACAGTTGCCGAGTACAGTGTCGGCACAAACTTCGACTGGTTGGTAGGGGAAGACATCTACACACCTGGAGTTGCGGGAGACGGCCTTCGTTCGATGGCAAACCCTGCTGCATATGGAGACCCGGACCACTACTCAAAACGTTACACAGGTACGCAAGATAACGGAGGTGTTCACATCAACTCTGGTATCGTCAACAAAGCGGCATACCTCTTAGGTAACGGCGGATCGCACTACGGTGTGTCTGTCCAAGGAGTCGGTGTTATGGAGATGGGGGATATCTATTACCGCGCGCTCAATGTTTACTTGACGCCAACGTCTAACTTCTCAAGCCTTCGCCAAGCGGTCGTTCAATCGGCGAAAGATCTTTACGGTGCGACTAGCCCACAAGCGGTATCGGCTGCGAAATCGTTTGATGCTGTCGGAATCAACTAAGAGTCTAATTGAGAAATCCTTTCCGAAATATTTCGGAAGGGATTTTTTGTGTCGATTTGGGGTAAATCAAATTGGAATGATGACTGAAAAGGAGAAATAACATGAATCTAAAAGAATATATGGCTACACCGAACAAGCAAATTCAGTTGAGTGATTTCTCTACCCATGTGAAAGATAAACCTGATGATTCGACTTTGACGGATGAACTGATTCCGGACAGTGTAGAACGATTGAAAGAGTTACATTGGAGACTATACGCCGAGAGCAAGACCGGAATCGTTGTCGTGTTACAAGCACTTGATGCAGGTGGGAAAGACGAGGCGATCAGCTACATTTTTTCAAACTTGAACGCTCAAGGGTTAAAGACGAATGCATTTCAGAAACCTTCCGATACAGAGAAAAAGCATGACTATCTGTGGCGAATGCACGACCTGCTACCGGAAAGAGGTCAAGTTGGCATTTTGAATCGGTCTCATTACGAGGAAGTGATTGCTCCTCGTATCCATGACTTGTTAGGGGAGGAAGTACTTCCGAATGAACAGGATCAAGAAAAAGTGTGGGAAATGCGATTTCGCCAAATTAACGATTACGAATTGTACCTGAAAGAGAACGGATTTGAAGTCATCAAGTTCTTTTTTTATGTGTCGAAAGATAAACAACGGGATCGTTTGCTCGAACGACTGAAAGACCCGAAGAAGAATTGGGAGTTCTCGTTCAGCGATGTGGAGGAACGGCAATATTGGGATGATTATCAACACATCTTTGAAGAGATGATCACACACACATCAACGGACGTTTCACCGTGGTTTATCTTGCCGGCAGATGACGAATGGTATAGTCGCTATATCGTCTCATCCGTCATGATCGATGTCCTCGAGCGAATCGACCCGCAATATCCGACGTTTTCGGATGAAGAGCAAGAACGCATCGATGAGGCGATTCAAATACTTGAAAATGAATAACGGATGACGTTCTCGTGAACAATTAAAAATCCCCTTGCGCTGAAAGCGAATTCAAGCTAAAGTGATACAGTAGAATAGAGGTCAGACATCTGTACAAAGGGGTAATGAGTGTGGGTAACGTAAGTTTATTATTTGGTGGCGTCGCGCTATTTTTAAATAGTCTTGTCCTTCTCGGGAAGGTTGATATGAAGAGTGCCGGTGTATTCAGTTTGTTCACAGGACTCTTGCAAACGTTTATCGCAACGTGGTTACTAATTGGGGCAAGTCCTGAAGAACAGTTCGGTCTCGCGAGCATATATTTGTTTGCGTTCACGTATTTATATGTCGGTGTGACATTCATTTTGAATTTAGACGGACGTGGCGTCGGCTGGTTCTCGTTATTCGTCTCGATTGCAGCTACTTTTTATGGGGTGATGGCAATCGCTGTAGCCGATCCAATGGGTGCATTGACATGGTTTTTCTGGTCACTATTATGGGGACTCTTCTTTTTCGGAATGGGACTCGGGAGACCGAATGAGGCCATCACAGCACGTGTCGCTCTCGTATTGTCGTGGTTGACGCTGATCATCCCGGCGATGGTTGGGATGGCCGGACTCATGAACGGATTGTATGACATGATTTGGTGGGCAGCGAGCGGGACAGCGATTCTGTATTTTATCGTCTCCGTCAAACGAACGAAACAGGCCGTAGAAGTGGCTTAAGTATATAGAAACACATATGAGGTCATCTGGTGAGGTATTATCGCATCGGATGACCTTTTTGTATAACATGAAATGGTTTGGTATATACTACATTCAACAGAACACGTTGTGTAGAAAGGGGACAGTGGATTGATTGCCTTAGAAGCATTGAAAAGTCGACTTACAGACAATCAATTGAAAGTACAAAGGGAAGAAGGGGATGTGGACACGTTACGATTTTCCTTCAATCAGCCTGCGACAGAACTTGAAATCAAACAATTGCCAAAAAGAACACCCGAAGCCATGATTCACTTTTTGAACATGCATAACGGCGCACAGCTATTCGTCCATCCGACATACGGTGGAGGGATTCAACTCTTTAGTGTGGAAGAAATTAACGAGTATCGGGAAGTATGGGAATGTCCTGAGCAGTTTATCCCCGTCGGCGCTGGTATGGATGGAGAATGGATTGTTTGTGAGGTCGTCAACGAACATGAAAACTACATTTGGGTCGGAGAATTTTTGACTTATCAAGATGACATTGAAAAACTTCCGATGGATTATACACGTTGGTTCGACTATTTGATTGTCGCGCAAGGTGCCCATTTTTGGGATTGGTTTAGAAGATAAGGTCTAACTAGTCGTTTCCGCATATATCTTAGTTGGCACACTCATCACGAGTGTGCTTTTTTCTCATTTATTTTGTGTCTAAAATGTGAAAAGTGGGAATGAGGATGCTAAAGGAGGCGAAAGCAGATGAGTGATGGACTCGTGTTATTACTCGGATTACTTTTATGTGGTTGGATGCTGTTTGCCGTCGTATTTGATGATAGAATAAAAAGAAGAATTTGATGGCCCGTCTCATGAGGAGACGGGTTTTTAATTGAGGAGTGAGAAGTATGGAAAAAACACCTGTCGTCGTCATCGTCGGACCAACTGCTGTTGGGAAAACAAAGACGGGCATTGAACTCGCGAAAGCGTTCGACGGCGAGATTGTATCAGGTGACTCGGTTCAAGTATACCGAGGCATGGACATTGGTTCGGCAAAAGTGACGAAAGAAGAAGCCGAAGGAATCCCGCATCATTTGATTGATATTTGCGACCCGGATGATGCAATGAGTGTCGCAACTTTTCAACAGTTGGCTCGTGCTGCCATTGATGATATCTATGCCCGTGGTAAGTTACCGATTATCGTCGGAGGAACAGGTTTATACATTCGTTCGATTTTATATGACTATGAATTTGTGGAGCGATCTGTGGACGAGGCGTTGCGGGCTGACCTCGAACGATTGGCAGAAGTCGAAGGACGTGAGGCGTTACATCAAAGATTAGTTCAACTTGATCCGGAACGTGCGGCTACGATTCATCCGAATAACGTCCGTCGCGTCGTGCGAGCGCTCGAAGTAGCGATGCAAGGCGATACGCAGACGACAGATAGCACACCGTCCGAACATTATGATTACCGATTATTCGTCCTTCACGCTGACCGGGAACTTCTATATGACCGAATCAATCAACGGGTCGATGCGATGATGGAAGCAGGACTTGTTGAGGAAGTAGAGAGCTTGATGGCGAAAGGATATCGAGATACTCAGGCGATGCGTGCCATTGGATATAAGGAAATCATTCCGTATGTTGAGGGATATATTTCGAAAGACCGTGCGACAGACTTGTTGAAACAACATACGAGACAGTTTGCAAAGCGTCAATTGACGTGGTTCCGTCATCAATTTGATGGAATTTGGGTGGATATGGGACGAAAATCATTTGAACTATCATATAAAAATATTTATGATGATGTAGAGGGGTTTTTTCGAAAATTCCGATTATTTTAAAGAGATAAAGACTAGGGGGAATCCAGCATGAAAGCGAGCTACAACATCCAAGACCATTTTTTGAATCAACTCCGAAAAGAAATGGTGCCAACGACCGTCTTTTTAGTGAGCGGGTTTCAAATTCGAGGTGTCATCAAATCATTTGATAACTTTACTGTCATCGTCGAATCGGAAGGTCGTCAACAATTGATCTATAAGCATGCGATCTCAACATTCTCACCGGCACGTAACGTCACGTTATACGAGCCAGATGCAGTCGAAGTAACAGAAGGATAAGCATAAGAAAAGGAGCGGCCCGGGGACCGCTCCTTTTCTTATGCTGTTTTTGATGTACCGGGCTGTTTGATTGCCTCTAAGACGCGCTGGACGGCGCAACCACCGAGGAGCGAATCCATTTGGTCACAAATTTGTGTCGGTGTCGAACGGTGTAACAATGTATATGTTCGTTTCCATGCCCGTTCTGCCGATTGAATCCGTACTAACAGGTCGGCATGGCTCAGTTCTTTCAACTTATCAATGTTAAGACGGTTCGTTCGTGTGAAAGCAGATAGAATGACCGCTTTCGCAAGTGGAGTTTGAAGTGGGTAACCAGATAGCTCGAGAGCGGCCATAGCGCCTTTCATCTCGTGTTCGACGATTTTATCGAGTGATTCATCTTTTGTATATGGATTACCCGAAAGGTGAGTGAGTGACTGTTCTAAGTCCTTCATTTCTATCGGACAACTAGACGCCTGTAGAATATGTTCAATGGATTGTTGCTCTTGTGCATAACGTGTCGCTTCCCCCGAGGCGATGAAACGCTCATACGTATCGATTAATGAAATCATTATCGCTTCCCCCTTTGTAGAACTATCTTTATCGTACCAATAATCGTAAGCGCTTTCAATATAATGAATGTGAAATCATGACCCTACTAGAAAGTATGTTCGCCTAATGTGTAGAAACGCGATACAATGTCAGAAGATGCGAGGAGGGAATGTTCATGAATTATTATCAACAGATTGATTCGGTCACAGGTTTATCGACGAACCGTGAAAGATTTCAGATACCACACATTGAAAAATCGGAAGAGCGGTTAGATCAGTTGCCAGACGGGGCTCCTGTTCAGACGAAAGCGCTCGTTAGTACGGTCGAAGTGAGAGAAGGGAAAAGCGGGGCGAAATGGCTACAGTTAAGTGTCACGACGGCGAGCGGGATGATGCGTGCGAAGCATTGGCTACGTGGAAATGAGAGTGAACTACTTCCGATTTATGAATCGGGTGTCATCGAATTGTCCGGGAAAATCGATGTCTATCCGAAACCGGACGGTGCTAAGTCGATTACAATCGATCGTGTCCAACCGATTTCAAAAGATGAGGCGATTTCTTTACTCCCAGGGTTACCGGGTGATGAGACGATGGAGCAGTTTGCAGATGAATTGTTCAGTTTAATCGATACGTTGTCACCGACCTATCAACAGATTGCATACGGACTCCTTGATTTCGTCTGGGATGACTTTGTACTTTCGCCTGCAGCTCTTTATCACCATCACAATTACGCAGGAGGATTGCTGAAGCATACCGCCTGCATGTTGCGTCTCGGATATCGAATTCAGGAGCAGGACGATTATTTGGCAATGGTGTTCCGTGTGATCAAGGAAGCCGAGCAGTTGCATAAAGTCGACCTTTGGAATACGATGAACGGTGTTAAAATCGAACAAGCCTATAAAGGTACGTTCGAATCATTATATGCGGCATGTGAAGCGATGGCAGAGCGGAAGGAACCACTCAATTGGGATGAGCTTGCGCTAGGAATCCTCTTCCATGACATCGGAAAAATATATGAATACAGTCACCTTTTATCGAGCCCTAACCGTTTTGAAAAACTGTCGCCTGTCGAAGGAACGAGTGAGACGACAGGGATCTCCATCAATCCGCTAGGAACGTTGATTGGGCATATGCCGTATGGTGGACTTCTATTCGAAGAAACGCTGCGTCGTGCAGATGTCCGTCTGCCAATTGATGTCCATCACCGTATTTGGCATATGATCTTATCGCATCATGGGAAACGTGAGTGGGGTTCGAGTGTATTACCGATGACGACAGAAGCGTGGATGCTTCACTTGATTGATTTATTAGACGCACGCTATGAGAAATGGGCTCGTGCGCACGAAGATTTGTAAGAAAAGGGTGGTATTATGATTCCCGTTCAATTAGTTACTGGATTTTTAGGAGCAGGAAAGACGACGTATATGAACCGTCTACTCGCTGCGACAGATGAGAAGATTTGTTTAATTGTCAATGAACTCGGGGCGGTCAATATTGATGAACAGTTGATCGTAAAAATGGACCAGGAGCAAATCGAACTCTCGAATGGATGTATTTGTTGTTCGATTCAAAATGACTTGAGTAAGACATTTTATCAACTTGTGGCAAAGAAGGAGACGTTTGACCGAATCATCATCGAGACGACTGGTGTTGCCGACCCGGCCCCAATCATCCAGACGATTTATTATGATGAGTACTTACGTCAACATTTTAAGATGAACGCCATCTTGACTGTCGTCGATGCCAGTCAAATGGATCGTGACTTATTCAAAGAAGGCATTCATCAAATCGCGTATGCAGACATGATCTTATTAAACAAGACAGATTTAGTCTCGAGCGAGGAATTGAAACACGCCCGGGCACGGATCACTCAAATCAATCCGACCGTTCGTGTAGTGGAAACGGTCCAGACGGAAGGGGAATTTGACCTTCTTGAAAATACGTTCCAACTGTCGCGAGTCGATGAAGAACAATTGAGTCGTCTAACAGAAGCGACCGAATCTGTCTCTTCGCTTCGGGCCGTCACGTTGAATGCAGATCGTCCGCTCTCTCGTGAACGCGTGACACGATATGTTCGTGAGGTATTGATGCATTATGAGGATTCAATTTATCGGATGAAAGCAATTGTTCGTCTCAAGGATGAGAATCGAAAATTTGTCATTCAAGCGACGAATCAACTCATGGGCGCGACGTTTGCGAACGAGGAACATGAAGGAAACCGCTCGGTATTCGTATGGATTGGAAAAGAACTAGATGCCGATGCATTGGCACGAGGACTAAAAGCATGTGAGGTGGAGCAGGATGAAACTCATTCTCGTTGATGGATTTAACTTATTATCACGTTATTATTTTGCAACGGAGCGTAGAAGAGCACTCGACCCAGATGTGACGGTGAAAGGGTTGCTGCGAAAAGTCGATGCCTGGACGACGGACTTTTCTCACATCGCTTTCTTTTGGGACGGGACGAGAGAAACGACGCATCGTTATGCCCTTTATCCTGAATATAAAGCGACGCGTAACGGATTGCCGGAACCGCTTTTCGAAGACTATGTCAAATTGAGAGCGGCTTTGGACGAGCGAGGGATTCTACAATCAGAATTGACCGGTTATGAGGCGGACGACTTGATGGGAGCTGTGGCGACAGCGTTCCCAGGAGAATCGTATCTTTACTCGTCTGATCGTGACTTATTACAATTATTGTCACCAAACGTGTTTCAAATCATGCCGAAAAAAGGTGAAGAACAACTCGTCAATGAGAGTTCGTTTGAAGCGATGTATGGGGTGAAACCATATCAGTTTGTCGACGTGAAAGCATTACAGGGTGATTCTTCAGATAATATCCCTGGGGTTCGTGGCATCGGGCCAAAAACGGCAACCATCTTGATTCAACATTACGATACGGTCGAAACTCTCTACACGCACGTTCAAAATGCAACGCTCGAGGCACCACACCAGAAGTTTGCAAAAAAATTAGACGGGCATGAAGAGATTGCGCTCTTATCTAAACGTCTGTCACAAATTGATATCCATGCGCCGATTAATACGGACTGGGAGGCGTATCGATTTGGTTCACATTTATTTTGACGCAGCAACAAATCAGACAACCGAAGAGAACGGGCTCGGTGTCTGGATCAAGTCATCAAACGGTACAGTCTCGACGTTCAAGCGTCAAACGCAAGGTTTGTCCAGTGTCCATGCAGAATTAGCGGCTTGTGCCTATGCACTTGAAATGGCGCATTCGATGCAAGGAGAGACGTCATTCATGCTCTACTCCGATGCGGAAGTGATTGTTCGTGCGTTGGAGCAACGGTTCATGAAAGATTCCTCGGCCAAACCCCTCTTTCTCAAAGCGTTGATTGCGTACGATGATTTACCGAACGTCTTTATCAAATGGATTCCTCGTGCAGAAAATCGTGCAGATGTCATTGCACGTGAAGCATTAAACGGAACGAAGTAAGCGACTAAGATCATTCTTGGTCGCTTTTTGGATTGAGTCGTTTCTTTTTAGATGGTTTTTCGCTAAAATGAAAGCGTAGTCAACTATAGAGGGGGAATTTAGCATGAAGGATTATCGAATCGAACGGGACACGATGGGGGAAATCAAAGTCCCGGCTGATGCAAAATGGGGAGCACAAACGCAACGTAGTCTTGAGAACTTTAAAATCGGTGCAGAAAAGATGCCGCTTGAGATTATACGTGCCTTCGCAATCTTGAAAAAAGGGGCGGCTCTCGCCAACGCTGAACTTGGAGTACTGGAAGAAGAGAAAGCTGAAATCATTGCGGAAGTAGCCGATGAGATTTTAGAAGGAAAGTACGACGCTGAATTTCCACTCGTCGTCTGGCAAACGGGATCGGGTACCCAATCAAACATGAACGTCAACGAAGTAATCGCGAACATTGCGAATATCAAATTGCATGCGCGTGAGCAATCGATTTGGATTCATCCGAATGATGATGTCAACAAATCTCAGAGCTCGAATGACACGTATCCGACAGCTATGCACATTGCGGCCATCCTTTCCGTGCAAGATGACGTCTTGCCGGCAATCGATGCCCTTCACCAAACTCTTTCGCAAAAAGCGGAAGCGTATATGGATATCGTCAAAATCGGACGCACACATCTTCAAGATGCGACACCGGTCACGCTCGGTCAGGAAATCAGCGGCTGGGTGCGGATGCTCGAACTCTCAAAACAAATGATTGAACGGACGATTGAACCGCTGACGGAGCTTGCTCTCGGTGGAACAGCTGTCGGTACTGGAATCAACGCTCATCCCGAATTTGGGGAAGTCGTGGCGAAAAAGATTTCTGAAGAGACAGGTAAACCGTTTGTCACGGCCGTAAACAAATTCCACGCACTTACAAGTCACGATCAACTCGTCTTTACACATGGTGCTTTAAAAGCGTTAGCGATGGATGCAATGAAGATTGCGAACGACGTGCGTTGGTTGGCATCGGGCCCACGTGCGGGGATCGGCGAAATTACGATTCCTGAGAATGAGCCAGGAAGTTCAATCATGCCAGGGAAAGTCAACCCGACACAAAGTGAGGCACTCACGATGGTTGCCGCTCAAGTTCTTGGTAACGACGCGACGATTGGTTTCGGGGCGAGCCAAGGGAACTTTGAACTGAACGTCTTCAAACCGGTCATCATGTATAACTTCTTACAGACTTGTCGTCTCTTGACGGACAGCCTACATTCATTCAACGATCATTGTGCGGTCGGGATTGAGCCGAATCATGAAGTGATTTCTCGTAACGTGGAACAGTCGCTCATGCTCGTCACAGCACTCAACCCACATATCGGATATGAAAATGCTGCGAAAATCGCAAAACTGGCACATAAAAACGGTACTTCTTTAAAAGAGGCGGCATTGGAAACGGGACTATTGACAGAAGAGCAATTTGATCAATGGATTCGTCCTGAAGAGATGACATCACCAAACCTAAAAGTGAAAAAATAACATGAAGCGGTCGGAAGACCGCTTTTCCTATGTCTATTTTAGGGCGTAAGACCTATGTATATGTAAAACAATAGAAAATAAATAAGGAAATAGTTGTATTTTATCTGTAGAAGTCGCATAATCGATACATAAGAGAATTCGGGGAGTACGAACGTAGGGGGGACGAAGATGGAGCAAGGTCAACTCACTGAGCGTATACATATGATTTTAAAAAAAATATCAGAGTCTAGACAAATTCCCAAATCCGATATCGAGTTTCTACTTGATTGGGTGAAGAAAGAGGTTAGACAGCGACGCTTTATGCATCTGTTAGAAATATTTAGTCGTGTCGAGTCTGATGCGAAGGAGTTGCCTAGCGTCCTTACCCAAGCAGAGGCAATGACCTTGATCTCACCGGTGAAACGATACATCCATACCGTTCTGGGAATCGAACAAGAAGATGAGGACCTCGTTTTGATTCTTTCTGCAAGTTTTTCGACATTTAGTCGGTATAAATCGCGTGTTGAGAAGCTTGGAGCACGTCCTGTATTCTTGCAAACACTCGAAGAAGCGGTCGAGTATGACTATGAGGACGTCCCAAAAGCCATCATCATGGACGTTGAACTATGGCCACAGTTTAAAGAACGTGACATCCAATCGTTTGTGAGCAAGATGAGAAAACTTTACGTTCCGCTCATCGTCATCGGAACGAATGAGCATTATCGTCTCGCTGCCTATTCCTATGGATTCGATGACTATTGGGAATCATGGGTACCGATGGAGGAACGGTTAGTCCGTCTTGGTCTTCATATTGAAAAGTCTCGTTTAGTTTCAAAGGCATTACTTGTCGATGAACTGACAGGTGCGTTCAACCGGAAGTATTTAAAAGCGACATTTACGCGCTTCATCTCAAGGTTAGAGCGCTCAGGTGAGAGCTTTGCTGTTGCGCTCCTCGATATCGATCATTTCAAGCAATTGAACGACACGTTCGGTCACTCTTATGGGGATGACGTTCTCCATCGTGTCTCCGAAGAAATTCGACACGCGATTCGATCGAGTGATGAACTCATCCGTTATGGAGGAGAAGAGTTTTTAATTCTCTTGAACGTATCTGACCGAGCAATCGTCGAATCGGTGTTAGAGCGCGTCCGTACCCGAATTGAAGAGATGGAGTTCCCTTACGAGCATCACGTGACCGTATCAATCGGATATACTCGTGTCTGCCAGACAGGATATACGCTTGGGGAATGGTGTGCATACGCAGATGAGGCGCTCTATAAGGCAAAACGTGATGGTCGAAATCGGGTTGTCCGATACACGTCGGCGGTTCGTGAGGAAAAGCGGATTGCTTACGTGACGATGTCCGAGAACACGTACACTTCGCTTGCAAACCGCTTGCCAAAAGAGCATCGTCGCTATGAGGTCGTGTATCGTCCATACGAAGCGTATTCTTGTAACGACAACATCGAAATGTTCGTCTTAGATGATACCCGCGTCCATGAAGCGAAAGGGACGCTCTCTGCTGTGAAAGAACAGCGTGGAAAATATAGTCACATCCTCGCGGTTTCGAAGCGTACAGCCTCCGAACTAGAAGCGATTTATGACGACTACGCTGATGATAATCAAGATGAAGTCATCACGAAAAAAATTGAACAGTGGTTAGAAAAACTACCTGACTAAAAAAGCAGACATCGATTAATGATCGATGTCTGCTTTGTCATATTGTATGAACGAAAAGGCATATGCATGTCTTTCGTCTTGCGGATGATCTGTCTGACTTTGGATCGTCCATGAACCGCTCCGTTCAGGGTAATACGTGTCTGCTTCGAACGTGGATTTTACTTCGGTGGCATAAATTCGACTTGTCATCGACATGGTCTGCTCATATAGCGTTGCGCCGCCAATGACAAACCATTCCTCGTTTTGACTTTCTTCAACGAGACGTTCTAAATCATGCCACACTTCAATGTGATCTGCTTTAAAAGTAGGATCGGACGTCACGACGATATTCCGTCGGTTCGGCAATGCCTTCCCGATTGATTCAAACGTTTTTCTTCCCATGACGACGGTGCCACCAGACGTGACAGATTTGAAGTGTTTCAAATCATCCGGCAACCGCCACAATAAATCATTGTCTTTCCCGATTTCCCGATTGAGTCCGTATGCGACGACATGCGAAATCATACGCTCACTTCTCCTTTAATATGTGGATGTGGGTCATATCCGAGAATCTCAAAGTCCTCAAAACGGAAGGATTCAATTGAAGATACGTCACGGACAATCTTGAGTTGTGGTAACGGACGAGGGTCACGCGACAGTTGAAGTTCCACTTGTTCGAGATGGTTATGATAAATATGAGCATCTCCGAGGGTGTGGACGAAATCGCCAACTTCTAGGCCGGTCACATGAGCGACCATATGTGTCAAAAGTGCATACGATGCGATGTTAAATGGAACACCTAAAAATGTGTCGGCGCTTCGTTGATACAACTGGCAAGAGAGCTTCCCATCAGCGACATAGAATTGGAAAAGTAAATGACACGGTGGAAGGGCCATCTCATCGAGCTGCCCAGGATTCCATGCGGAGACAATCAACCGTCTTGAATCAGGATTCGTTTTGATTTGTTCAATCACTTGAGCTAGTTGATCGACGGACGAGCCGTCCGGGCGTGGGAAAGAGCGCCACTGTGAGCCGTATACTGGGCCGAGGTTTCCTTCTTCATCTGCCCATTCGTTCCAAATCCGCACTCCGTTCTCTTGTAGATATCGAATGTTCGTCTCCCCCGAGATGAACCAAAGAAGTTCATGGATAATCGAACGAGTATGTAACTTTTTCGTCGTGATGAGGGGGAAGCCTTCTTGTAAATTGAATCGCATTTGATAGCCGAAAACGCTGGTCGTCCCTGTGCCGGTACGGTCTTCTTTCACTACTCCGTTTTCGAGGATATGTCGACATAAATCATGATATTGCTTCATAAGGTGATAAACCTCCTTCTCAATCTCCATTGACTAAAGGTATCATAACATAACACAAGATATAGTATCTAGGAGCGTATTCCATCCATATACTGAAAAAAACAACCTTGATTCTTCGTTTTCGCGAACCTCTGTTTCGGGTATAATGGGGAATGAACAAAAGGAGGGGTTTGATGAAACTACAAGGAAAGAAAGTCCTTCAACTTGTCAGTAATGACTTCGAGGATTTAGAACTTTGGTATCCTGTACACCGTCTTCGTGAAGAAGGAGCGCATGTCATTTTAGCCGGGGAAAAGGCAGACCATGCCTACATCGGGAAGTATGGTGTGCCAGCGAAGTCGGACGTATCATTCGATGATGTGGATATCACATCGTTTGATGCGATCCTCGTACCGGGAGGCTGGTCACCTGACTTGTTGCGCCGTTTTGATTCGGTGAAAGGCTTCGTCCGTTATATGGATGAACAAAAACGACCAATCGGTCAAATTTGCCATGCTGGATGGGTCTTGATTTCAGCGAATATTTTGGACGGGGTGAACGTCACGAGTACACCAGGAATCAAGGACGACATGGAAAATGCAGGCGCCATTTGGCATGACGAAGCTGTTGTCGTCGATGGACACATCGTCTCAAGTCGTCGACCACCCGATCTACCAGACTACATGCGTGCGTTTATCGACGTGTTCGCAAAACAGTAATTGAACCATAAAGGAGCTATACAACGTTGAACTTAAAATCGAATCCACTACTTCGTAAATCAATGCAGTCTACAGCTTACAGTGCCGAGCCGATGACGAAAGCAGGAACATGGTCAAAAGTGTTCACCTTGCTTCTTCTCGTCACAGCGGCAGCCGGAACGACTTGGCTCGTCGTTCCTACAATCGGGGAAGGGCTCTTGTTCCCGCTCATGATTGGGTCACTCATCCTCGGTTTCATCTTTGCATTACTCATCACGTTCAAGCCGAATACGGCACCAGTCGTTGCACCGCTATACGGAATTATCGAGGGTGTCTTCGTCGGTTCAATTTCATACTTCTTTGAAGCGATGGTCCCTGGTATTGTCGGCCGTGCCGTCATGACGACGTTCGTCGTCGCCTTTGCGATGTGGTTCGTCTATACGACAGGTCTTGTCAAAGTGACGCAAAAATTCAGAGCAGGGGTCATGGCTGCGATGTTTACGGTCATGTTATTGTACCTTGTTCAACTCGTCATGAGCCTATTCGGTTCAGGATTGGCGTTCATGACAGGTTCAAGCCCACTTGCAATCGGCGTACAGTTTGTCATTGTAATCGTCGCTTCGCTCGCACTCGTCTTAGACTTCGATTTCATCGCACGTCAAGTCGAAGAGCGGGCACCAAAACAATTGGAATGGGTTGCCGCGTTTGGTTTAATCGTCACGCTCGTCTGGTTGTATATTGAATTGCTAGACTTACTGTATCGTCTAGCGATGAGAGAATAACAATCAATCATCGATCCATTGGGTCGATGATTTTTTCACGAAAGGATGTGTTCATCTGTCTGAAAAGACAGGTACATGATGAAGAAAATTGTGATTATTGGGTCGGGCATCGTTGGTGTCTCCACAGCCTATCATTTAGCAGGAAAAGCTGACGTGACGGTCATCGACCGTAAGGAGGAAGGACGGGCGACAGATGCGGCAGCGGGAATTGTTTGTCCTTGGATTGCGCAGCGGCGTAATAAAGCTTGGTACGCACTCGCTAAAGGTGGTGCGCACTATTATCCGCATGTCGTGAGAGAGTTGGAAACTGAAGGGGAGACAGACACCGGATACAAGCGTGTCGGGACACTTGCACTCCATGAAGAGTCTAAACTTGATCAAATGATGGAGCGGACGATGGTTCGTCGCGAAGAAGCACCAGAAATCGGTGACTTAGAACGATTGACAGCAGAAGAGGCACAACGTCTTTTCCCTCCACTATCAGATGAATATGATGCGCTTCTAGTCAAAGGTGGCGCACGTGTGGATGGTGGGAAATTCCGTGCAGCACTTGAACGAGTCGCTATGAAGCGTGGTGTGAAATTTGTATACGGTTCGGCACGGTTGACCGATGGGGACGCGATTGGCGTCGAGTGTGATGAGATGTTTTATGAAGCAGATGAAATCATCCTTGCGACTGGGGCGTGGCTCCCGGAGCTGTTACAACCTCTCGGATATACGGTTCGCGTCGACGGAGAAAAGGCGCAACTCGTTCACGTCCAGTTAAAAGATACCGATGCGTCGGATTGGCCGGTCGTCATGCCACCAAGGCGACGTTATTTACTTGGATTTGAAGACGGGAAGGTCGTCATCGGCTCGACTCACGAGAAAGGTAAAGCGTTCGATGTTCGCCCGACGGCAATCGGTGTCCACGAAGTGCTGACGAAAGGGCTTGAATCAGCACCAGGACTTGCGGAAGCAGAACTCATCGAGACGAAAGTCGGTTTCCGTCCGGTCACACCGAACTCGATCCCTATACTCGGGAGAGTACCAGGTGCTGAAAAAATGCTTGTGGCGAACGGACTAGGGTCATCCGGTTTGACGGTCGGTCCGTTCATCGGAAAGGTGTTAAGTGACCTCGTGCTGACGGGCGAATGCGAAGTGGATCTTTCACTCTATCCGATTGAAGACTTTATATTCAAAGCATAAGAAAAGGTGGCTGTCTCTTTATAGACAGTCACCTTTTTAGCGTTTGATGACCCCGTTCAAAAAGAAATGAAAATAGTCTTCCATTGTCTCTTTCATGTCGCCGATTGAAAAATGCGGGTCGGACAGGATGGCCTGCTGCATCAATTGCACATAGCGTAAATAGGATGTGGTCGATAATGTGGCGTCGATCGCCCCTTCTTGTTTCCCGTATTCGATCAAACGGGCGAAAGATGCATAACCACGGGACGCCAACTGCTCCCAGTTTGGATCCTGTTGAATCATCGTGGTGATGGTCTCATCAAAAAGAACGGCAGTTTTGATTTTTCGTTTCAATATATCGACGAGTAACGTATCAAACGGAGCGTTCGACTCGATTTGTTCATCAATCCAGCTCATTTGTTCTTCCGTCATCTGTTGTAACACTTCAATGATGACTTGTTCTTTCGAGCCGAAGTAATTATAGATTGAGACGGGGGATACATGAGCTTGCTTGGCGAGTTCACTAACGGTAAACCGAGATTGTTTCTCCGTCATCAGGTCATATGCGGCACTTAAGATGGCCTGTCTTTTTTCTTCGGTGCGTTTTGCGAATCCGTCCATTGGTCGGAGCGCTCCTTTCTGTAGTTTTGTAATAAATATACCATTTCCATTTCAAAAAAGAACGTGATATACTAGTTTTGTAATCATATTAATCTTATATTTCAAAAAAGGAGGGTTTGTGATGATTCGGATTGAACGATTAACAAAACGATTCGATGCAACCCACGGTATTTTTGATGTGACACTCGATGTGTTACCCGGAACGATTTTTGGATTCATCGGACCGAACGGTGCTGGGAAATCGACGACGATTCGTCATCTAATGGGTCTGTTGAAACCGAGCGAAGGAAAGGCGACCATTAACGGGTTCGACTGCTGGAGCGAAACCGAGCAGGTCAAACGAAATGTCGGTTATTTGCCTGGGGAAATCAATTATCCACAACATATGACTGGAGAAGAAATCATTCGGTTAACGCGTCATTTGCATAAAACGGATCCTGCACGAGAGCGACGACTTCGCGAGCGATTCGCGTTCGATGAGTCGACGAAAGTTCGGAAGATGTCTAAAGGGATGAAACAAAAGCTCGCCATCATCACGTGCTTCATGAAAGAGGCACCCGTCTATATTCTGGATGAGCCTACGAGCGGACTCGATCCGCTCATGCAAGAACGTTTGATCGATTGGCTAATCGAAGAAAAAGAAGCAGGTAAGGCGATTTTGATGAGCTCTCACCATTTTCCTGAGATGGAGCGGACGTGTGATCGAGCCGCATTGATTAAAGACGGGCGCATCATCATTGAGGAAGACATGGAAGAACTTAGACAGCACAGTGTGAAACGATATCAGATTGAGTTTTCTTCCGAGGCAGAGGCAATCCGATTCATCAAAACTACTGGAACACAAGATGGAATACACGTAGAAGTCGCCATCACGTCGCCAGAAGAATTGAACAAATTGATTCGAACGCTTGCCGACTATGAGATTCTTTCATTGGAGAGTGGCGCTGACGAACTCGAACACTTGTTTATGCAGTATTACGGGGAGGCGACATAAATGTTAATACGCTCAATGTTTAAACAGAATCGCAGTTGGATTCTCGGTTATTCGGTCGGGACAAGTGTCTATCTCTTCTTTTTGGCCGCTATATTCCCATCCATTCAGGAAACGGGACTGATTGAGGCGAAATTAGAGTCACTTCCACCTGAGTTGCTCGAAGTGTTTCAAATTGATGCGACGATGGCGATGGATAATCTGCTCAATTTATTGTCGAGTAATTACTATGGATTAATTTTTTATGTACTTGCCGTGTTGTTTGCGTTGACGTTTGCCTCGAAACTTCTTGCTAAACCGATCGATTCAGGTGAAATCATGCTGTATATGGCAGCTCCGATTTCTCGTGTCAAATATGTATGGTCTACGTTCGTCATCCTGATCATTGCAGTTGGCTTGTTTGTCGGGTTAAATGGCTTCAGTCTCATGGCGGCAGATGTATTATTCGATTTACAAATCGACTATGCAGTATTATGGATGCTTCAATTGAACGGAGCGCTCATGCTTCTCGTATTAGGGGTCGTTGCCTATATGCTGGCCAGTCTGTTTGATGACAGTAGTAAATCTTATATGGTGACCGGCGGAATCTTCACGTTCTTCTTGATGGTGAATATCATCAACGGAGTAAGCGAGCAGTTCGAATGGTTAGGGAACATCTCTTTCTTTTCTCTCTTCGATGCTCCGGCCATCATGCGTGAACAGTTCGGTGGTGTTCACTTTATTTGGTTAATCGGCTTGTTAATCGTCTTTTCAGCACTCTCATTCATCCGCTTTACCCGAAAAGATTTAACGATTTAGTTTTCCGAAATAAATTGTCGGGTATGATACAATCAGCTCGTTAGAAAGAAAAGGGGATGAATGAAATGCTATATGCTACGTTACGAAACAAAGTAGAGATTCCGATGATTGGGTTTGGGGTATGGCAAGTCGACAATGAGACGGAGGCACCTGCCGCTGTCGTCGAGGCACTCAAGACTGGCTATCGCCATATCGACACGGCTGCCATTTATAAAAATGAAGAAGGCGTCGCAAAAGGGATTAAAGTCTCGGGAGTCGACCGCTCAGACCTATTCATCACATCGAAAATTTGGAATGACGATATTCGTGAAGGGAAGACGAAAGAAGCGTTTGAAGACTCATTAAAACGCCTCGAGACAGACTATTTAGACCTTTGTCTGCTTCACTGGCCAGTTGATGGTTTCGTCGATGCTTGGAAAGATCTGATCGAACTATATGAAGCCGGAAAGATTAAAGCAATCGGTGTATCCAACTTCAAAGAACATCATCTTGAGACGTTAAAAGAAGAAGGACTGATGGCACCGCTCATCAATCAGGTAGAACTTCATCCACAGCTTCCACAACCGGATTTGTTGGACTATTGCCAGGATGAAGGCATTCAAATTGAGGCGTGGAGTCCTCTTATGCAAGGGAAGTTTTTAGAGATCGATGCCTTCTCAGAAATTGCGGAGAAGCATGGAAAAACGCCTGCACAAGTCGTGCTTCGTTGGCACCTCGAGTCAGGTCATGTCGCATTGCCGAAGTCGGTGACACCGCATCGCATCCGTGAAAACTTCGATGTATTCGATTTTTCACTCGACGCGGACGATTTGGCAAAAATCGACCAGGTGGCGACAGGTGAACGTCTTGGACCAGATCCGGACGGAATCGACTTTTAATAACAAGGGGCTCGCATTTGCGAGCCCCTTTCTACGTGTAGAGTCACATGTATGCGGGTAATGATTATTATGTTGCTAAAAGGAGGTGTTTGATCTTCATTCAGAAGATCGTGCTTATGGACTTATCAAAATGGCCAATTGTCAACTGGGTCGCTTTTCTAGCGACCGTCGTCATCAATTATTTTGCGAGCGGTGATAATGCCGCGGTTTCAGATCGAATTGACATCTACTTTAAACCGGCGGGTTACGCCTTCTCCATTTGGGGCGTCATCTATGTCGCATTACTTGTCTGGTTAGTCTTACAATTGAAAAAAGGGACGACGGCCAACCGACAGGCCGAACGTATGAAAGCAGGATTTCTGATTTCATGTGTGTTGAACGGATTGTGGCTTCTCGCATTTACGAATGAGTGGTTCGTACTCTCGCTCGTAATCATGGTGTCATTCTTAGCGTCTCTATGCTGGCTATACTATATTGCATTCCGAACATCTACAAGTTGGCTCGATCGTTTCCCGTTCTCAATCTATATCGGTTGGGTGTCGGTCGCAACGATTGTCAATACGTTCGTCGTGATGAAGACAGAACAGATCACTTCTTTATTAGGTCTTGATGAACTTGCATGGACATCGCTCATGCTGATGGTCGGTGTTGTATTAGCTCTACTCTTCATGTGGTGGCATCACGATTTCATCTATCCACTCGTATTCGTTTGGGCCTATATCGGTATTTTCGCAAGAATCGAAGAAGGGACACTGTATGTCGTCATCGTCAGTGCGCTCGCACTGCTCGCGATTGGATATATCGGTTTGATCTTGTGGAAGCGTCCGAAATCGTTTCTACATCATCCACGTAAAACAGTAGAACATTAAGTTAGAAAAGGATATCTTAACAGGTATCCTTTTTTTGAGTTCTTGAGAACCTATAAATAAATAATATTCATGGATATTTATTCTTTATTTAACATAACTAAAACAGTAGAACCTATTGATATCAGATATGTATACGCTTTCAATCGTAATAGATTCAATTCTTATTATGCAAAAATACATACAGTCCACTTGATTTTTCAGAATATTTAGAACAGAATGTTAATTACGAAACTGTGAGTGAAAGGGGTCGATGATATGAGTCGAGTTGGACTGTATGACTCAAGATTTGAGAAAGACGCGTGCGGGATTGGATTATACGTCAATTTAAACGGACTAAAAAAACATGAGATTGTCCGTAAATCACTTTCGATGCTATGTAAATTAGAGCACCGAGGAGGGCAAGGTGTCATCGATGCCGGTGATGGTGCGGGTATTATGACTGAAATCCCACATGAACTTTTCACGCAAACGATGAACCTTCCGTCACTTGGTCGTTACGCTGTCGGAATGGTTTTTTTTCAGCCATCAGACGATCGACTAAAGGAAAAAATAAATTTGATGGAACGCATGGCAGATGAATTAGACTGTTCGACCATCGAGTGGCGAGAAGTACCCGTGGACGCAACGCAAATCGGGGAACATGCACGCGTGACGCAACCGGTCATTTATCAGTGGTTCATCTCTTGTCCATTTCTCGATGAAGATGCGAATGAACGTGTGTTCTATGAACTCCGACGAAAGATTGAAAAAGTTGAATCGCTAAACTTATATATTGCGAGCCTGTCGACGAGAACGATTGTATATAAAGGCATGCTGACGCCAGTTCAAATTGATGCCTTTTATTTGGACTTGCAATCACCGCATTATAAGAGCACGTTCGGAATCGTTCACTCTCGCTTCTCGACAAATACGTTTCCTTCATGGGAACGTGCACACCCAAACCGGATGATTGTCCATAATGGGGAAATCAACACGTTACGAGGCAATATCGATGCGATGCGCGCTCGCGAAGGGGTCACATCGACCGATCTGTTTGAGGATGTGAATCATTTGTTCCCAGTTCTCCAAGAGGACGGCAGTGACTCGTCGATGCTCGATAATGCCTTCGAGTTCTTCACACGCACCGGTCGATCGATTGCGCATACGGCGATGATGTTGATTCCCGAACCGTTTGTTGAAGGTAAGATGGAACCGTTCAAACGTGACTTCTACCAATATCACTCATCCATCATGGAGCCGTGGGATGGTCCAACGGGCGTCGTATTTACCGATGGGCGACAGATCGGTGCAATTTTAGACCGTAACGGGTTGCGCCCGATGCGTTACGTCGAAACATTAGACGGAGAATTAATCCTGTCATCAGAGACAGGAGTCATCCCTGTCGATGCCGAGAACGTCAAATCAAAACAGCGCCTACGACCTGGACAATTGCTCTTGATCGACTTGATTGAGAAACGTTTGATTCCCGATCAGGAAATTAAGGAGACAATTGCAAAATCGGAGCCGTATCATAAATGGCTCAAACAAATGATGAAAGTGGAAGATAAAGGTGTTCAGGAACAAGACGTCTCAGAACTCGATCGTGTGCAACGCACGTTCGGGTATACAAAAGAGGATATCGAACAGTATATGATTCCATTGATCAACGACGAGAAAGATCCGATTGGGTCGATGGGGCATGATCAACCAATCGCAGTTCTCTCTACCCGTCCTCGGTCGCTCTTCCATTACTTTAAACAACATTTCGCGCAAGTGACGAACCCGCCAATTGATGCCTTACGGGAGAAAGTTGTCACAGCGACGTTCACTTGGATTGGTCCGCAAGGTGATCCGGTCCATACCGGACGTGGTCATGCGAAACGTGTGTGGCTGGATCATCCAATCATCGATGGTTCGACACTCGATCAAATTGGTGAGCGACTCAAACTCGCTCGCGTCGATACGACGTTCACAAATGATTTAGAGGCGGCGCTTGAAGCTCTTTTGCAATACGTCAGCGAAATTGTACGAAATGGTGCGAACGTCATTGTCCTATCTGACCGTTATATGTCACGTGATCGGGCTGCGATGCCGGCGCTCCTCGTGCTTAGTGCCGTTCATCAACATTTGATTCGGGAGAACTTGAGATCGGACTGTAGCGTGATTTGTGAAAGTGGCGAAGTGCGAGAAGTGCATCAGGCTGCGACTTTGATCGGTTATGGAGCCGATGCGGTCTACCCTTATGTTGCCTATGCAACGATTCAACACTTGGTCGAACATGAACAAATCGCTCATTCATTTGAAGAGGCAATTCGCTCCTATCAAAAAGCAGTCGTTGAAGGCATCGTCAAAATCATGTCGAAAATGGGAATCTCGACGATTCAAAGTTATCGTGGGGCTCAAATCTTCGAAGCGGTCGGATTAGACCGTGATTTGATCGAAACGCATTTCCGAGGAACGACGTCTCAGCTATCAGGAATCGGATTCGTTGAATTAGAGGACGAGGCAAAAACACTCCACACACACGCATATGAGACAAATCGCCCGCTCGAAGCGGGAAGTGATTTCCAATGGCGTGCAGACGGAGAGGAACATGCGTTCAATCCGAAGACGATTCACTTGTTGCAACGCGCCTGCCGTGAGAATGAGCGAAAATATTACGATGCCTACGTGAAGTTACATGAGTCGTCGGGACAATTTATCCGTCAGTTGTTCGCGTTTAAGGAACAACGTCCGGTGCCGATTGATGAGGTGGAACCGATCACGTCGATCGTAAGCCGCTTTAAGACGGGGGCGATGTCATTCGGATCCTTGTCGAAAGAAGCACACGAGACGCTCGCTATTGCGATGAACCAAATCGGTGCGAAAAGTAACTCAGGTGAAGGTGGGGAAGACCGTGCTCGCTTTGTCCCGGATGAATTCGGGAACGAGCGCATCAGCCGCATCAAACAAGTAGCGAGTGGCCGTTTCGGCGTGACGGCGGAATATCTATATCATGCCGATGAGATTCAAATCAAGATGGCACAAGGGGCAAAACCGGGGGAAGGTGGACAACTTCCAGGGAACAAGGTGTATCCATGGGTCGCCGAAGTCCGGGGATCGGTCCCAGGCGTCGGACTCATCTCGCCGCCTCCGCATCACGATATTTATTCGATTGAGGATTTGGCACAACTTATTTTTGACTTAAAACATGTGAACCCGAACGCGAAAATCAGTGTCAAACTCGTTTCAAAATCAGGGGTTGGGACGATTGCAGCAGGCGTGGCGAAAGCGAACGCGGATACGATTGTCATTAGCGGATACGACGGTGGGACCGGTGCTTCTCCGAAAACATCAATTAAGCATACAGGTCTTCCGTGGGAACTGGGTCTCCTAGAGACACATCAAACGCTCGCATTGAACGGACTCCGGGGAAGAGTCACGCTCGAGACGGACGGGAAGCTTATGACGGGTCGCGATATCGTCATGGCAGCCATCTTTGGTGCAGAAGAGTTTGCGTTTGCGACAGCACCGCTCGTCGTTCTCGGATGTATCATGATGCGCGCATGTCATTTAGATACTTGTCCGGTCGGTGTGGCGACACAAGACCCGGTACTTCGTCAGAAATTTATGGGGAAACCAGAGCATGTCGTCAACTTGATGACGTTCTTGGCTGAAGAAGTGCGGGAAATCTTGGCGTCACTCGGTGTCACATCACTCGACGAAGTGGTCGGTCGAACGGATCTACTCGAAGAAAGCGTATGGAAGACGAATCATCCGAAAGCGCGACGTCTAGATTTGTCTCCAATGATTTCGATGCCGACACCGTTGCCGGAACGAGAAGAACTCACTCATCCGGCATACCGTTCATACGATCATCGTAAGCTCATCCCAGCTGTATCACGTTCCATCACTTCTGGCCAACCGACGTTCTTCGTAGGTCGCATCCGAAACACCGATCGAGCGGTCGGAACACAGTTAGGTTTTGAAGTGACGAAAGTTCATGGTCAGGTCGGTTTACCGGACGATACGATTTCGCTTCGCCTTAGTGGATCTGCGGGACAAAGTCTGGGGGCATTTTTACCGAACGGGATCACTATCTCTGTCATTGGCGATGCGAACGATTATATCGGCAAAGGCTTGAGCGGAGGGAAACTGGCATTGATTGCTGAAAAGCATGCGCCGTTTGATGAAAGTGAACAAATGATTGCCGGTAACGTCTGCTTGTATGGAGCGACGAGCGGTCAGGCGTTCTTAAACGGACATGTCGGTGAGCGGTTCGCCGTTCGTAACTCTGGTGCGACGGCAGTCGTCGAAGGAGTCGGGGATCACGGGTGTGAATATATGACCGGTGGGACGGTACTTGTACTCGGACAGATTGGACGAAATTTTGCGGCCGGTATGTCCGGTGGTACAGCTTATATTTACGGAGCGCAAGCCTATGAACAACTCGTCAATGAGGAGCTTGTTTCCGTCGTACGGGAGTTGGACGATGAAGATATCGAACAAATTTATGCGCTTCTTGAAGCGCACCAATTCCACACAGATAGCGTCAAAGCACGGACGATTTTAGAGTCATTTGAACAAGTACGTTCACAGTTTGTGAAAGTCGTTCCTAGAGACTATGCGAACGTCTTAGACGTGATGCGTCAAATTGAGGCAAATCGTCCTGAATTGAGTGAGGCCGACCGAGCACTTGAATTGTTCCGTGTCGTGACAGAAGGAGGTACCGTATGAAACATAACTTTTTGAACATCGCGCGAACGACGCTGCCAGAACGTCACGTCGAAGAGCGGGTGAGGGATTATGATGAATATGCGTCTCGTATGGATGATCAATCCGTTCAACAACAAGCCGCGCGCTGTATGGATTGCGGCACACCGTTCTGTCACGTCGGTGATTTGATTGGTCAGGAGACGATTGGATGCCCGATTCACAACTATATTCCAGAGTGGAACAAACTTGTCACGAAAGCTGACTGGATGGGTGCGTACCATCGATTGATGGAGACGAACAACTTCCCGGAGTTCACGGGAAGGGTTTGTCCGGCACCTTGTGAAGGATCGTGTACACTCGGGATCAGTGAAGATCCGGTTGCCATTAAGTCTATCGAGCGAACGATCATCGACCGGGCATTTGAAGAAGGATGGGTGAAACCGAGACTAGTTCATCGAAGAACCGGGTTGACGGTCGCTATCATCGGAAGTGGTCCTGCTGGTCTAGCCGCCGCTGATCAATTGAATCAACTGGGACATTCGGTCACCATCATCGAGAAGTCGGATGAAGCGGGAGGACTGCTCATGTATGGCATCCCAAACATGAAACTCGATAAAGATGTCGTAAGACGTCGCGTTCGGTTACTCGAACAAGAGGGTATTGTCATCCGGACGAACGTCGAGGTTGGTACGGATGTAACGGTCGAATCGCTTCGGAACGAATACGATGCGGTCATCTTGGCGACCGGAGCTCAAAAACAGCGCACGCTCGGGATTGACGGAGATGATGCCGCTGGAGTTGAAATGGCGATGGATTATTTGACGGCATCCATGCATGAACGAAAAGGAGCTCCCCTTGCCTCTGATTATGACGCCAAAGACAAAGATGTCATCGTCATCGGAGGAGGAGATACAGGAGCGGACTGCGTGGCGACGGCAATCCGTCAAGGTGCAAAATCAGTCGTTCAATTTGGGAAGCACCCGTCAAAAGGGTTGCTCCGTGCACCAGAGAAACCTTGGCCACTTCAACCTGACACGCTTACGACCGATTATGCGTATGCGGAATCACTCGCGGTCTATGAGAAAGACCCGAGAACATATTTGATTCGCTCCAACCAAATCGTCACGAAAGAAGGACGTGTCACAGGGATTGAAACGGAACGGATGACGAAAGTCGTCAACCCGGATGGTCAAGCGACTTTCTTCGTAGAGGAAGATTCGATGGAGACGTACCCGGCGGACCTCATCCTCGTCGCCATTGGATTTGAACGACCAGAGCACGAGTTGCGGAAAATCGGCGTCGAGAAAACGATAGATTTCCATACGGCAACGGATAACGTCTTTGTAGCTGGGGATGCGAAGCGGGGGCAAAGCCTAATTGTATGGGCAATTCGAGAAGGACGAGAGGTGGCAGAAGTGGTCGATGCGTATCTCGATACTTGCAAGACCGTTTTAAAAACCTCATCATAAAAAGGAGCGACAACTGTCGCTCCTTATCTTTTGTTTAGGAGGAGTTTTATGTTCACCGAAATCCTCATGTATACGGGAATCTGGTTTATTCTCATCCTGATTTTATTAGGAACCATTTATTCACGACGGAAAAAATGATCAAAGCACCATCGCGGCAATCACCCCGAAGATGATGAGTGGAATGTTGTAGTGTAAGAACGTTGGCCAAACCGTTTCACGAAGGTGATCGTGTTGACCGTCAGCGTTCAATCCACTCGTAGGTCCGAGGGTCGAGTCACTTGCAGGACTCCCGGCGTCACCAAGAGCACCTGCAGTCCCGATGATGGCAATCGTCGCCTCGACAGAGAAGCCATACTGTACACAAAGCGGTACGAAGATGGCCGCAATGATTGGAACAGTTGAGAAGCTCGAGCCGATGCCAAGTGTAATGACGAGTCCGACAAGTAACATGACAAGAGCTGCGATCATTTTAGAATCACCCATCAAATCGCTCGCACCGTTGACGAGCGGATCGATGGCACCTGTTTCACGAATAACGGCTGCGAATCCACTAGCGGCAATCATGACGAAACCGATGAATGCCATCATGCGCATCCCGCTCGTGAAGATGTCATCGGCCTCTGACCAAGGGATGAGGCGGAAAATCGAGAGTAAGATTAGTCCTGTCACCGCTGAAGCAATCATCGACTCCGTCTGCAATTGGACGATGAGGACGATGAGAACGACGACAAGTGTCATGATCATCTTGAAACCACTCATTTGACGAACTTCATAGTCAGACGGTCCGAGTGCAATCGTTTCGTACGTTCGTGGTTTCCGGTAGTGAATGAACGCGGCAATCAATCCAACGACCATCCCAAATGCCGGGATTCCCATAATCGAAATGATATTGACGTCTCCGACAGCTAAGCCGTTCGCTTCAACGTTTGCAATCAAAATCTCGTTCAAGTAAATGCCACCGAACCCGACTGGTAGCAACATATACGGTGTCACGAGACCGAACGTCAAGATGGTTGCGACGAGGCGGCGATCTAACTTCAACTCATTGAATAAGACGAGTAACGGCGGAATCACGATCGGGATAAAGGCGATGTGAATCGGGAGTACGTTTTGTGAGCTGATTGACAACAATAAAAGAAGCGACAATAAGAACGCTTTGACGTACATCACGCGCTTTCCTGACACGTCACGACCTGACATCGCAATTAACTTTTCAGCTAAGACGTCTGGTAGACCCGTCTTCGACAATCCGACGGCGAATGCTCCGAGAAGCGCATAGCTAAGGGCGATGCTCGCTCCGCCGCCAAGACCGTCGCTGAAAGCGGTCAACGTATCGTTAAATCCGAGCCCTCCAACAAGCCCTCCGACAAGCGCAGCTAATATTAAGGACAATACAATGTGCACACGACTGATGGCGAGTGCAAATAAGACGATGACTGCAAGTAATACTGCGTTCATATCCATCCAACACCTTTCACAATTTCTTTCTCTTGGTATCACTTTAATATGATAAAGACTTTTTGAAATTTAACATATGATGTGACCCTTGTCAAATCGATTATGAAAAAAAGCGATAACTCGTGAAAGTTATCGCTTACGTGTTACAGATCGACGTTGTGATACACTTGGCGAACATCTTCCAAGTCTTCGAGCACATCGATTAATTTTTCAAACTGTTCTTTCGAATCGTCATCGAGCGACACTTCGTTTTGTGGAAGCATCGTCAACTCGGCGACGGCGAACTCTTCAACCCCGGCAGACTTGAATGCAGTCTGAACGGCATGGAACGCTTCTGGCTCGGCGTAAACAATGACTGTCTCATCTTCTTCGATGACGTCACGAACGTCGAGGTCGTGTTCCATCATGAGTTCAAGGACATCGTCTGCCGACATTTGATTGACACCGATGACGGCTGTCGCATCAAACATGTAGGCGACCGAACCGCTGACACCCATGTTTCCTCCGTTTTTACCGAAAGCGGCACGTACTTCAGATGCTGTACGGTTTACGTTGTTCGTCAACGTATCGACGATGACCATCGCACCGTTCGGTCCAAATCCTTCATAACGTAGCTCATCGAAGTTTTCCTCGTCGCCACCTTTTGCTTTATCGATGGCGCGATCGATAATCGCACGGGGCACGTTATACGTTTTCGCACGCTCCACAACGAATTTTAATGACTGGTTCAACTCAGGATCAGGTTCCCCTTGACGGGCGGCCACATAAATCTCGCGACCGAACTTCGCATAGACGCGACTCGTGTTCGCGTCTTTCGACGCCTTCTTCTCTTTAATGTTGTTCCATTTACGACCCATTACATGTCATCTCTCTTTCCATTTGTACGTAGATTCATTACAGATTATATAAGAAGTTGCGTGAATTGACGAGAAAAGTTTTACTCGTCGCCCTTATCCATCTTCTCAACAATCTCGGTGAGCGTCTTCAAACTGTCAATGAGGCGGTCGGTTTCATCCTCGTTTAAAAAGGCGAGACGCTCCTCAAAAAGCCTCCGGAACGAGTCTCTCCGTTCGAGTAAAATACGCTCACCTTTCTCTGTCAACTGGTTCCAAATGACACGGCGGTCCCGTTCATCCGGTACGCGTGTAATATATCCTTCATTTAACAGTTTCGTGATGAGCGGGGTAACATTGGGCGGCGCGATGGAGAGTGTTTCACTAATTCGTCCATTTGTGACAGCCCCCTCGTCCTCAATCAACATCAACAGATGGAAATGAGAGAAGTTCAAGTTCGGAATTTGTGGGAAATCAGATCGACGTAGCAGTTTACGACGAATTAAAGGGATCAGTTTGACGAACTGGTCCGCAGCATCTTGTTTCGGCATAGTAGATTCACTTCCTAGTTAGGTTCTATTTTCATTATACACGAGTTAGGTGCAGTTGAACCTAAAAACGGGTTGATGTGATGATTGATACATCTTAGAAGAAATAGAACCGACACAATTTATGTAAGCGTTTACATAAACGGAATTACTTGTTTTCATGAAAACGCATTCGATTTTACTGAGGACACAGTTAAAAATCAAGGGGTATCAACAAATGACAAAAAAATATTGTGAAAGAGTTCACATTGTTGTCACCCACAAACTCTGAAAAACATTGTATTCTATGAATGTGAAGGAAAGCACAATCTCTTGAAAGCAGTCATCACATTGTGTCTTCCATCAAGTCAATATGTTCATTAAAAGCTCTCAATTATGAGGAGGAACCTAACATGGCAGTCAAAGAGAAAGCAAAAGTGGAAACTACGGCAGAACAAATGGTGGATACGCTTGTAGCGGGTGCACATGCCGCACTCGATACGTTGATGACGTTCGACCAAGAGAAAATCGATGAAATCGTACAAGCGATGGCGCTCGCTGGTCTTGAGCAACACGTCGCACTTGCGAAATTAGCACATACAGAAACTGGCCGCGGTGTCTTTGAAGACAAGATGATCAAAAACATCTTCGCGACAGAATATATTTACAACTCACTCCGTGGAGAAAAAACAGTTGGCGTTCTTGAAGACGACGTTCAAAACGGAATCACATACATCGCAGAACCAGTCGGTGTCGTAGCTGGGGTCACACCGGTCACAAACCCAACATCGACAACGATGTTCAAAGCGATCATCGCCATCAAGACACGTAACCCAATCATCTTCGCGTTCCATCCATCCGCTCAACAGTGTTCAAGTGAAGCGGCACGTGTTCTTCGTGACGCAGCGATAGCAGCAGGTGCTCCTGAAAACTTGATTCAATGGGTTGAAGTCCCGTCACTCGACGCAACAAAAGCACTCATGAACCACCCAGGTGTGGCGATGGTTCTTGCGACTGGTGGGGCAGCAATGGTCAAATCAGCTTATTCGACTGGTAAACCAGCACTCGGTGTCGGACCTGGTAACGTACCGGCTTATATCGATAAGACTGCGAAAGTGAAACGTGCCATCTCGGACGTCATCCTTTCAAAAACGTTCGACAACGGTATGATTTGTGCGTCTGAACAAGCAATCATCGTCGACCAAGAAGTTTATGAAGAAGTGAAAGCAGAAATGACGGCACTCGGTTGCTACTTCTGCTCACCTGAAGAAAAAGCGAAACTCGAAACACTCGTCATTCGCACGGACACATGTGCGGTCAACCCAGAAATCGTCGGGAAGCCAGCAGCGTGGATCGCTGAAAAAGCAGGTCTCAACGTACCGGCTGATACGAAAATCTTGATTGCTGAACTTGAAACGGTCGGCGCAACTGAACTTCTTTCTCATGAGAAGTTGAGCCCGGTTCTCGGTGCTTATAAAGTACAGTCACGTGAAGAAGGATTCGCGATCGCTGAAAAAATGCTCGAAATCGGTGGTCTCGGTCACACAGCGGTCATCCACTCAACAGATGACGATGCCATCCTTGACTTCGGTCTTCGCATGAAAGCTTGCCGTATCATCGTCAACTCACCTTCAGCACACGGTGGAATCGGTGACCTTTATAACGAAATGACACCATCCCTCACGCTCGGCTGTGGGTCATACGGTAAAAACTCCGTCTCAGAAAACGTGACGGCGAAACATCTACTCAACGTGAAAAAGGTGGCGAGACGTCGCGTGAATATGCAATGGTTCAAAGTACCTGAAAAAATCTACTTCGAGAAAAACTCGGTGCAATACCTTCAATCGCTCACAACGAAAAAACGGGCGATGATCGTCACGGATGAAATGATGGTCAAACTCGGATTTGCTGACAAAGTCATCAAAAACTTGCCTGCAGGTGTTGAGTACCGCATCTTTGACCAAGTCGAACCAGACCCATCTGTCGAAACGGTCATGAACGGTGCCGAAGCGATGCGTCACTTCCAACCAGACATGATTATCGCACTCGGTGGTGGATCACCGATGGATGCTGCAAAAGGAATGTGGCTCTTTTACGAACGTCCAGAAGAGAAGTTCTCAAACCTTCGTCAGAAATTCATGGATATTCGCAAACGGACGTACAAGTTCCCGACGCTCGGTAACAAATCAATGTTTATCGCCATCCCGACAACTTCTGGTACAGGTTCTGAAGTGACACCGTTCACCGTCATTACAGACAAAAAACGTAACGTGAAATATCCGATTGCCGACTATGCGATCACACCAGACGTTGCCATCGTCGACCCTGAGTTCGTCATGACCGTGCCAGCATCAATTACGGCTGACACAGGAATGGACGTCATGACGCACGCGATCGAAGCATACGTTTCAGTCATGGCGAATGATTACACGGACGGCCTCTGCCTCCGCGCCATCAAGATGATTTTCGACTACCTACCAAAAGCGTATGAAAACGGTAGCGATGCGGAAGCACGTCAGAAAGTGCACAACGCTTCAACGATGGCTGGTATGGCGTTCGCGAACGCGTTCCTTGGAATCAACCACTCGATCGCTCACAAAATCGGTGGAGAGTTCCACGTACCACACGGTCGTACGAACGCAATCCTTATGCCACACGTCATCCGTTACAACGCGACACGCCCATCAAAACTTGCGGCGTTCCCGAAATATGAGTCATTCATCGCAGACGAGCGTTACGCAGAAATCGCACGTTACCTCGGCCTCCCGGCAAGTACGACAGCAGAAGGTGTCGAGTCACTCGTCCAAGCGATCATCGAGCTCGGTCAACGTTTGAACATCAAACTCTCGTTCAAAGCACAAGGCATCAAGAAAGCAGAACTCGATGCGAAGATTGACAAAATGGCAGTCGACGCATTCGAAGACCAATGTACGACGGCAAACCCGAAAATGCCGCTCGTTGAAGAGTTGAAAGAAATCATGTACGCAGCATACGAAGGCGTATAAGAAATCAAATCAATCAAGGTGCCCGTTCGAGAGAGCGGGCACCTTTTTTGAGTAGATAAAAGGTTAGTTAAGAAACGGTACAGGCGACGACATATTTTTTTGGTCGTTCGTTTCGGGTATGATAGAAGTGGAGGCGATACGATGAAACAAGAGATGACGATTACGACAGCGTATGGAACAATTGCAGGAACTTTTCTTTCGCATGAGGAGCCTCGGGCGACCATTGTCATGTTGAGTGGAAGCGGACCAAGTGACCGTGACGGGAATATGGGTGGCGTCGGCTTTAATACGTACGGAAAGTTAGCTGAGGCGCTATACGATCATGGCTATAACGTCTTTCGGTATGACAAACAAGGAATCGGGAAGTCGGATGGTGACTTCAATAAGGTCGGGTTACATGATTTGATTAACGATGCGATTCTAGTCGTGCGGACGATTCGACAACTCGCAGATGTGAATCATC
This sequence comes from Exiguobacterium sp. NPDC077395, assembly GCF_050269125.1. NCBI lineage: Bacteria > Bacillati > Bacillota > Bacilli > Caryophanales > Exiguobacterium > Exiguobacterium sp. NPDC077395. The sequence continues at coordinate 1,349,904 of NZ_JBNNHU010000001.1, read as the reverse complement.
TCTATATACTCGGTCATAGTGAAGGGGCAATCCTTGCGCCAGCTGTACAATTGGAGACGAAATCCGATGGACTCATTTTATTGTCAGGGTTCCATGAGTCATCGAAACAGATGTTTTTATATCAGGCAGACGCCTTAGCAAAGGACGTCGAACGTGTCAAAGGATTAAAAGGCATGTTTTACCGGGTGACAGGGGTGGCGAAAAAGGTGAGACAGCGGCAGGATGACTTGCTCGAGCGATCTTTACGCACGAAAGTTTCCGCTTTTAAATACAGAGGACAAGTCGTGAACGCAAAATGGATTCGCGAACATGCCTCGTATGACGTACGGGAGCGGTTAGAACATGTCACTGTTCCGGTCCTTGCGATTACAGGAGGGCGTGACGTACAAGTCCCACCGGAGCACGTCCATATGATTCAGACGAAAGGGGAGGTTACGTCCTCGATCATCGATGACATGAATCACCTTCTCGTGAAGCGAGATTCACCGCATTCTCTTCTGACGCTTCATAAAGAATACCGTGAGGCGATTGATGAACCGATTCATCCAAAACTCGTCCAAGAAGTGGTGGAATGGTTAAGAAAACAGTCATAAACATAAAAAACGGTCATTATATGACCGTTTTTTATGTTATAATTGTGACAAATTGAATGTATCTGAATGTTTTTGAATGATTTTAGTTGTTTTTATAATGAAAACGCTTTATATTAGACATATGGAGGGAACAAGATGTTAACGAAACAACGACATCAGTTGATATTACAACGCTTATCTGAGCAGAAAGTCGTCAAATTGAAAGAGTTGGTTGATTTGACGGATTCATCCGAGTCGACGATTCGTCGTGATTTGACGGACCTCGAAGCGGAAGGATATCTGGCAAGGGTGCACGGGGGAGCGACACTCATCGCGACTCCTGACGAAGAACCGACATTTGAAGAGAAACGAGATCGTTTCGTCGATGAAAAAGTTGCGATTGCACGGAAGGCCGCAACATTCATTGAAGATGGGATGTCGATCTATTTAGATGCCGGGACAACGACTCAGGCGATGGTACCGTTTTTAGAAGGAAAGAAAATTGTAGTCGTCACAAACAGTCTACCGATAGCGAATGAATTATTTGATCTTGATATTAAGACGTTTGTGATCGGCGGAGAATTGAAACGGTCGACTCAAGCGCTCGTTGGATACAATGCCCGCGAGAGCATGATGAATTATCGAGTTGACCTCGCTTTCCTCGGAATGAACGGAATCGACCTTGACGCAGGCTACACGACACCGGACCCAGAAGAAGCGCTTGTCAAAAAGACGGCAATTGAATTGGCACAGACGTCATACGTGCTCGCGGACGCATCGAAAATCGGGAAACGAACGTTCAGCCGAGTCGCCACGTTAGACGCTGCGCAATTGATCACATCAAGCGATGCATCAATGAGTTCCATCCAAACAATAACAAAGGTGGTGAATGCGAAATGATTTACACGTTAACACTCAACCCTTCTATTGATTACTACGTGACATTACCAGAAGTAAATTTAGGAGAAGTGAACCGAATCGAAGAAACGACCGAACGAGCAGGTGGAAAAGGGATCAACGTTTCGATCGTGCTTCGAGAATATGAAAAAGAAACGAAAGCGCTTGGCTTTATCGGTGGAACGACAGGTGATTTCATCAAAAAGTCGCTCGTCGACCATGGCGTGCACACGGATTTTGTTGAAGTAAACGGAAATACTCGAATCAACGTCAAGATTCGTGCAAAAGAAGAGACCGAATTGAACGCGAGCGGACCGAACATCACGGATGGTGAACTCGAACAATTGAAAGCCAAGTTCGACCAAGTCGATGAAGGTGACATCGTCGTTCTTGCGGGAAGTATCCCAAGTAATTTACCGGACTCATTGTATCGGACAATCGCTGAATCGATTCGCGAAAAAGGTGCCGACTTCGTCGTCGATACGACGAAAGACGCCATGCTTGAAGTCCTTTCTCTCGAACCGTTGATGATTAAACCGAACCATCACGAGTTAGGCGAACTGTTCGATACAGAGATCGAGACGTTCGAGGACGCCCTTCCTTATGCGGAGCAACTCGTCGAACGTGGCGCGAAAAACGTCATCATTTCATTTGCAGGGGATGGAGCACTACTCGTCAACAAGGACGGCGCGGTCACGGCGAACACACCGGTCGGTAAACTCGTCAACTCAGTCGGTGCCGGAGATTCACTCGTTGCCGGATTTGTCGCAAACGTCAAAGAAAAAGGCGAACAGGAGGCGTTCCGCTACGCTGTCACAACAGGTAGTGCGTCCGCATATACGTTTGGTCTTTGTTCAAAAGAAGATATTGATCGATTGATTGATCAAGTACAACTCACACCACTCAAACGAATGGAGGAAACAACATGAAAATCACGGACTTGCTTCAACGCGATACGATTCAATTGAATCTTCGTGCTAGCTCTAAGCGTGAGGTCATCGAAGAACTCGTCGATGTCCTCGACCGTGCCGGCAAACTATCTGACCGCGACGGATATCGTGACGCCATCTTAAAACGTGAAAGCGAGAGCACGACTGGACTCGGAGAAGGGATTGCCATCCCTCACGCGAAAACGAGTGCTGTCCAAACACCAGCAATCGCCTTCGGACGCTCAGAAGGAGTCGATTACGAAGCGTTGGACGGTCAACCAAGCCGCCTTTTCTTCATGATTGCGGCAGGGGAGAACGCGAATAACGAACACCTTGAAACGCTCTCTAAATTATCGGTCTACTTGATGGACCCAGCATTCCAAGAGCGCCTCTATGCAGCGACTTCTGAAAGCGATGTCATCCGTGCCATCGAGGAGAAGGAAGCGGCAGAAGAGAAGCCGGAAGTCGTCAAACCGACGAACGAAGATGCTCCGTTCATCTTAGCGGTCACGGCTTGCCCGACAGGAATCGCCCATACGTATATGGCAGCGGACAGCTTGAAACAAAAAGCGGAAGCGATGGGCGTCGATATTAAAGTCGAAACGAACGGTTCTACTGGAGTGAAGAACGAGCTTACACGAGCAGACATCGATCGTGCGACAGCTATCATCGTCGCAGCGGACAAAGCCGTGGAAATGGATCGCTTCGCTGGAAAACGCGTCATCGAAGTACCGGTCGCACAAGGGATCCGGAAACCGGAAGAACTCATCAATCGTGCCGTCAATCAAGATGCGCCGGTATATGAAGCTTCCAAAACGTCTGGTGCACCGAAAGAACAACGCACAGGTGTCTATAAGCACTTGATGAGCGGTGTATCTGCGATGCTCCCACTCGTTGTCGCAGGTGGTCTCTTGATCGCAATCAGTTTCTTCTGGGGCATCAACTCTGCTAACCCGGATGATCCATCTTACAATGAATTCGCAGCACAGTTGATGACAATCGGTGGAGCAGCATTCGGCTTCCTCGTTCCGATTCTTGCAGGTTTCATTGCGATGTCGATTGCCGATCGTCCAGGTCTCGCACCAGGTCTCGTCGCAGGGGTACTCGCAAGCCAAGGGAACGCCGGATTCCTCGGTGGCCTTATTGCCGGTTTCTTGGCAGGTTACGTTGTCCTCTTCTTGAAAAAGGCACTCGCGAAATTGCCTGCTTCACTTGAAGGAATTAAGCCAGTTCTTTTGTATCCGTTACTCGGATCGTTTATCTCAGGTATGATCATGTTGCTTGTCGTCAATGAACCGATTGCAGCACTTATGACATGGTTGATGGATACATTGAACAGCATGAGTGGCGCGAATGCGATCCTTCTCGGTGTCATCGTCGGTGGTATGATGGCAGTCGATATGGGTGGTCCGATCAACAAGACAGCATACGTGTTCGGTACGGCAGCCCTCACAGCAGGAAACCAAGAAGTCATGGCAGCCGTCATGGCGGGTGGAATGGTACCACCAATCCTTGTCGCACTTGCATCAACCGTATTTGCTCGTCAGAAATTCTCGAAACAAGAGCGTGAAGCTGGTAAGACTGCTTACATCATGGGAGCTTCATTCATCACCGAAGCGGCCATTCCGTTCGCTGCTGCTGACCCAATTCGCGTCCTACCATCTGCCATCCTCGGTTCTGCAATCGCAGGTGGATTGTCAGCATTCTTCGCGATTCAATTACCGGCCCCGCATGGTGGAATCTTCGTCTTCCCACTTCTTGAAGGTGCTGGAAATGTCGCGATGAGTATGGGACTCTATGCCGTTGCCATCTTGACAGGTGCCCTCGTCGGTGCATTGCTCCTTTCATTCTTGAAAAAGCCGTTGACGACATCTGCACCAGTGCAATCAAAAGAAGTCGCATAAACCGAGAGAGTCGTTGCCTCAGTAGAGGTGGCGGCTCTTTTTTTGTGGTAGAAGAACAATGAAAATTCACATAATCTCGGATTGCAAGTTGGGGATTTGTGGTAAACTATTTGTAAAGCTTCGGGTTAGGAGGGGGTCACATTGGACATTCGAGTCGCCAAACCAGATGATGTGTATGGGATTGCGAGAGTGCGTGTGAACGGATGGCGTACGACCTATCGGGGGATCGTACCGACTGAGTATTTATTGAAAGTTTCGTCCGGTTCTATCGAATGGGCAGAACGGTTGCGGACAGCGCTTCGTCGGCAGGAAGTCGCCGGCTTTGTGGCGATCGTGGATGATGAGATTGTGGGCTTCGTCCTCTACGGAGAAGAGCGTACGGGTGAGTATCCAGACCATACGAACGAAGTGTATGCCATTTATATTTTGGAAAATCATCAAGGGAACGGAATCGGGTCCGCTCTCCTTGAACATGCCGTCCAATCGATGTGCGAGGCGGGACTTTTGATTTGGGCGCTTGAGATGAACCCATTCCGCACATTTTATGAGCGGAAACAAGGGCAGGTCATCGACCAAAAGGATCGGGAATTTGGTGAATTGTTACTCCGTGAAGTGGCGTATGGTTGGGAAACGACCCGTCATGATTCGATTATGGGTGCCTAAGCTTAGTGACTGTAGAATGTTCTACGGTCTTTTTTTGTGCCGATTGGAGCTTTTTTCTTGGACGATGAAGTCTACTTTTTTGCTACAATCATAAATATATATGAAATATATTCACCGTTTCATTTTCTATGTTCAATAAATCATAGTAATATGCATCTAGTTATAATTGGGGAATTCATATTGCTACTTCATGTGTGGTGACAAAATGGTATTCAAATCACCTAGTTAAATTAGGGGGAAGTAGTGAAAATTTGGTTTTTTTAGGGGTAGAGAAAATGATAAATTTTGATCAAGAAATCCAAAAGATACAAACTATGGCACAATCACCAAAGAAGCTGTTCCTTGCAATCCGTGCTGCCAGAGAATTAGTCCGAGAGTACCCAGACGAATTCATCGCCTGGACGACTCTCATTAGTGCTGAAATGGATACGCCGGAAGAAGACTATGAAAGTGCCTCCAAACACTTATTCGAAGCATTTGATAAGTTTCCGGAGCATTCGATTTTCTTCGCCCTCGGCGTATATCTTGAATCAACTTTCGTCTATCCAGTATATGACGAAACAAAGATTGAGGAGATCGAGTCGATGCTGAATAAAATGGATGCTAAGTCAAAAGGGATCCTCTACTATTCAATGGCCAATCTACATGAATTCGAATATCCAGAACAGTATGAATCGTATCTATTAAAGGCGATAGCGGAGTACCCAGAATTTCCTCGTTACTATCTTTGTCTTGGACGGTACTATATCTCAAACGAGAGTATTGAAAAAGGAAAGCAGTATGTAAGAGAAGGTTTGCTAAGAGTAAAAGAGTGTTTCAATGAAGCATCACTCCCAGACTATGAAATTTCTCTATATTCGTTCATTGATGAAGAAATCGGTGGACTTTATATGTTCGATGAGTTTTACAAGGAATATAAAGAAATGTCCTTATGAATCAATTAAAAATAGTGTTGTTCCATTATATAAACTCTTCTATACTGAATTGAACATAAAATTCCAAATGAAGGGTTGGGGAAAGATGGAACACCGAAAAATCTGTATCAAGTTAAGTGGAGCCGCTCTAGCTGGTGATGGAACGGATAATTTTGACGAAATGAGCCTCAGCCTGATTGCAGAAGAAATATTATCACTCGCAAATAGCGGGGTTGAAGTGTGTGTCATGGTCGGCGGGGGAAATCTCTTCCGAGGGAATCAAGCAGAAGCATGGGGGATCAATCGAGTGGAAGCTGACAGCATCGGGACGCTCGGGACAGTCATGAACTCATTGATGCTGCGTGGCATCTTGAAACGTGATGCCAATCGAGAAGTACGCGTCATGACGTCGATTCCAATGCCAAGTGTAGCCGAGCCATACATTCAACTTCGGGCCATCAATCATTTGAAAAAAGGGTATATCGTCATTTTCGCAGGCGGTAACGGTCAACCGTTCGTCTCTTCAGATTACCCGGCTGTTCAGCGTGCCATCGAAGTGGGATGCGACGCTTTGTTTGTGGCCAAGAACGGTGTCTCCGGCGTATTTGACCGAGACCCTCGGTTGGACTCCGAGGCGCGTCAATATGAAACCCTACACTATAACGACGTCATTGCTCATGATTTAAAAGTGATGGATCAATCGGCATTACTCCTCGCAAGAGACCACGGTTTGCCGATTCACTTGTTCGACTTCAAGGAACGGAACGCCATTCATCGGATTCTCCAAGGAGAGACCATTGGAACGATGATTCATCACCATGACACGCAACTTTTGCAGAATTGAGGGGACGATATGCATGAAGTAACAGATGGTCAAGTCGTCGGGACAAACGGAATATCTGTCTCGTATTCGTTCCTGCAGCCTGATTCGTCATCCAACACGCTCGTGATGTTGTTGCCCGGATACGGATATACGAATGATTCCCCGATGTTTCGCTATACGACAGCGTTATGTTTAGAGAATGGATTGAACGTTCTTGAACTCAACTACAATTATCGGGATGAGCGGTATGATTCAGTCGATGTATCAGTGGCGATTGTTGACGATGTTCGTCTCGTCATCGACCAAGTGATACAATCCCATTCTATTAATGAATACATAATCATCGGAAAATCGCTAGGTACGATGGCGATGGCAAGTGAGCGTACCCGAAACGTGTTTCATGATGCCAAGCTGGTTTGGTTGACACCGTTGTTGAAACAAGACGACGTATACGAAGCAATCCTGTCTCATAAAGGTAAACAGCTCGTGCTAATGGGAACGGCGGACCAACATTATGTAGATGAGAGAATGAAGCGTCTTGAACATCTGGCCTTGACCGAACTCGAGATTGTCAAGGAGATGAATCATAGCCTCGAGTACACAGGAGAGACATACCGGTCACTACGGTTACTTGAAACACTTCTCAAGCGAGTGGAGCAATTTATCATTGCACCATAAAGTTGTAAGGTGGTGAAGAGAATCCATGAGGACACTCACTACGTTCAGCAAGGAGGAGTTAACGTGAAATTTACCACTGAACGTCTAGAAATAAGACCATTTACGGAGAAAGATTTGCATGCTACATTCGAAATGTATAGAAAACCAGAAGTATGTAGATATCTTTTACATGACCCTTGGACTTCCGAGAATATGAATGAAGCGTTTGCTAAAAAAATGACGAATTCTACTCTTACCGAGACAGGTACGTTAAATTTAGCGGTCATACATCAAGATGAAGTGATTGGAGATCTCACGGTCTGGTATGCGGGTATGAAAGAAACGGTAGAGATCGGGTATTGTTTTCCTGATTCACATTCAGGAAAAGGGTATGCGACTGAAGCAGTTAAGGGATTACTTGAAAAATTGTTCCATGAGTTCAACCTACATCGAATACAAGCCAATCTTGATACAAGGAATGTCGCTTCCCAAAAATTATGCGAGCGAATTGGAATGAGAAAAGAAGCTCATTTCTTGAAGGACTATTGGAATAAGAATGAATGGACCGATAGCATGGTGTATGGAATACTACATGAGGAACTCAAGAAGTGATCAGACGATCAGTAAAAATAAGACAAAGAAAAGGAGATGACACACGTCACCTCCTTTTTCGTTTATAGTTTCTCAACGACCGTTTTCGGGTCGACTCGTTCTGTATAGTCAGCGGGCACATCACTGAATGAAATCGCACCATTCGGTTGGATGATGAACGTCGCTGGCTTCGGAAGTTGCCAGTCCTCATTGCCGTTATGTGCATCGACGTGAAGACCAGACGCCTCATAAATCTCAATCAAATAATCCGGCATATCAAAGACAAGGTCAAATTGGCGTGCGACTTGATTATCCACGTCGCTCAACACGTAAAAATCGAGCTCATTCTTCTCTTTCGTAGATAGTGAGTAATCCGGAGTCTCCGGGCTGATTGCCACGAGCGTCGCACCCTTTTCCTCAATTTGTGCCAATTCTCGCTGATACGCTCGGAGTTCGAGGTTACAGTATGGGCACCATCCACCGCGATAAAACGTGACGATGACAGGTCCTTTTTCAAGAAGTGTTTTCAAACCGACTTCTGTCCCATCCGCATGAGGCAATTCAAACAGCGGAGCTTGATCCCCGACTGCTAAACCGGTAGCTACCCCTGATTCTTTCAATTCTTGTGTCGCCTGCGCCATCAAACGTTGTTTTTCGGCTGGCGCTTTTTGCTTGAATTGATCTTTATACGCTTTGATTTCTTCCAATAATGTGTTCATGTTTTTACCCCCTTTTCCGATATGTTAACTTAATACACTTCAGATTTCGAATATAATGATTTGTCGTTATGTTCTGAATAAAGTGAAACTCCATTTCAGCTTCCGAAAAATAATTTTCGAATAATTCAATCAATGATTAACATCTATTTTTCCTAACCGATATTGAAAGTAACCCAAGGAGGAATCGGTACCCCATACCGATGCTTCTTGAACAATCTATTCGGGGTAAGGAGATGTTTTATGAGACAGAAACGTACCATCAGCATCAAACAGAAATTAATTGTCTTATCAGTTCTATTACTACTCATTCCAGCAACATTGATCGGGGTCGTCGCTTATACGCAGGCGAAACAAAAAATCGAGTCACAAATGATCCAGTCTGCCAATTCGGGGGTAGACCGGATGAATAATGAAGTGACGAATTTGATTGCTCCGATTCAGACGGACATTTCATTCTTCTCCAATCGGATTGATGCATCCATCTATGAAGAAGGTGAAGACAATCAAGCGTTAGCAGAAAAGTTCATGGAATACTTAGACACACACCCTAAAGTGACAAATATTTATTTTGCCTCAGCGGAAGGTACGATGACAATCTATCCTGAGCAAGAATTGCCGGAAGGGTACGATCCACGGACCCGTCCTTGGTATGAGGCGGCAGAAACGAGTGGTCAAGACGTCGCCATCACAAATCCATACGTAGACGCCGCTTCTCAAAAAATGATGATCACGGTCTCTAAAAAGACGACGGATGGTCGCGGGGTCGTGGCGGTTGATGTGGACGTGAATGATATTGCAGAAGTCGCAAAGAATATTCAAATCGGTGAAGAAGGATATGTGGCCATCTTCGATGAGGCCAAACAAGTCGTCATTCATCCATCGATTGCTGTCGGAGAGAAATCAGAAGAGTCATCGATGGGATCTGTTTTTGCAACAGATGAAGGAATCCTGTCCGCTGAAGAGAATGGAGAGGGTGTCGAAAAAGCGTTCGTGACGAACCCGCTCACAGGGTGGAAAATCACAGGAACCCTATACGATGGCGAAATTCAAGACGAGACTGTCGGCATCCTTTGGACGACCGTGTTCGTCATTATCGGTATGTTCGGTGTGGCGGCTATTCTTCTATATTTCGTTCTTCGGTCGATTTTGCGCCCTCTACGCTTATTAACCGAGGGGGCAGAACGGATCAAATCCGGCGATTTGACTGAACCGATCAGTGTCTTATCGAACGATGAGATCGGTCGTGTTTCAGAGAGTTTCAATGAGATGAGTGCCTCACTGCGAATGGTATTACTTCGTCTAGACGATTCAATTAGTCAAGTCGCAGCATCTTCGCAGGAATTGATGGCGAACTCCGCACATAATTCCGCTTCGTCAGAACAGATTGCTCGTGCGGTCGACCAGATGGCGGTCAGTGCCGATGGTTCAAAACGTCAGCTCGATGACAACGCGACGTCACTTCAGGCCATCACGTCCGGAATCATGCGCATCTCAGAGAGCTCGATGGACGTGTCTGAACTATCACGTGAGACGTCAAACGAAGCAGAAGATGGGTCGACGACCGTGCGAGAGAACGTTAAACAGATGCAGGCAATCGATGCATCGGTCGTCACGTTTGAAGGTGTCATCCAATCGTTGGCACATCGTTCAAGTGAGATCGGGGAAATCGTCTCGGTCATCAACGGGATTGCAGAACAGACGAACCTGCTCGCTTTGAACGCAGCGATTGAAGCGGCACGTGCCGGTGAGAACGGGAAAGGGTTCGCCGTCGTGGCGAGTGAGGTCCGAAAGCTTGCGGAACAGTCCCAACAGTCGACGAAACAAATTGCGGCATTGATTGACCGCATCAAACAGGAGACGGAGCAATCCGTTTACTTGATGCAAGAAGTATCCACTCATACGAAAGCCGGTCTCATTTCTTCAGAAATGACAGCAGACCGATTTGAGAAAATCAAAGAGCGAACGGTCGCGATGACACCGCGAATCGAAGATGTGACCGCAACTGTAGAAGAGATTGCGGCAAACGTCCAAGAAGTAGCGGCGACCGCATCCCAAATTGCTGACATCGCCGACGAGAACTCAAGTGTCTCCAAACAAGTCGCAGCGACGACAGACGACCAGTTGAAATCGATTGAAGAAGTGTCACAATCGGCGAAGGCACTCGCGACGATGGCAGAAGAACTACAAGACCTCGTCTCACGATTCAAACTATAAAATGAAAAAGAAGCAGAGCGCCGAGCTCTGCTTCTTTCGTTATAAAATCGGGCTGAGGAGTCGTGAGACACCCTCCCGAGCACGTACTGTCCATTTCCGCTTTTCATAGTCTTCCATCGTATACGTTCGACTTACCGCCGTGTCTGTCTCAAACAGGGAAACGAGTTCGAGAGCGACGCGTTCGTCGTAAATGACTGCGTTCACTTCAAAGTTGAGACGGAAGCTTCGGGCATCCAAATTCGTCGTTCCGACCGTCGCAATCTCCTCATCGACGACAAGCGTCTTCGCGTGGAGGAAGCCTTCATCATACAGATAGACGTTTGCCCCATAATCAAGCAACTCTCCAAGGAAGGAGAGAGATGCCCACATGACGAACGGGTGGTCCGGTTTTCCTGGGATCATGATGTCCATCTGAACGCCGGAGTTGAGTGCCATTTTACATGCATCCATAAAACTCGTGTCGGGTATGAAATAAGGGGTTTGGATGACGACCCGTCGTTTCGCTGACATGATCATTTTAATCATCATATTTTTTAAATGTTCGGTATCCGAGTTTGGACCGCTCGTGACGATTTGCATTGGCGAATTGTCTTTAATCTCATGTCTCGCGAAGCAGAACGTATTCTCCGGGTCATGCTTGCGGTGACCTGAGTAATTCCAGTCCAGGATGAAGCGGTGTTGGAGATTGTAGACGACGTCTCCTTCGACGCGTAAATGGGTATCGCGCCAATATCCGAACTTCTCAACGAGTCCGAGGTATTCGGTCCCGACATTAAAGCCACCGACATAACCAATCTTCCCATCGATGATGACGACTTTTCGGTGATTGCGGTTGTTCAACTTGAAATTGATCATCCCGAGTGTCGGTGGGAAGAAAACACGTACTTCTCCATCGTTCGCAATTAATTCTTTGAAGTCTGAGTTCCGAAGACTACGAGAACCGACCGCGTCGTAAAGAAGCCGTACTTTGACACCCGCTTTCGCTCGTTCAATCAATTCCTTTAAGAGTGCTTGTCCGAGAGCATCACGCTGGATGATATAGTACTGAATATTGATTTCGGTTTCAGCGGAGCGGATGTCATCCATCAACGCCTTAAACTTTTGTTCGCCGTCATGTAAGATGAGGGAACGGTTATGTACACTGATCAATGATTTTGAAGAGCGCAAGTTCATTTGAAGCAGTTGGTCATACTTTTCGAACAGTGGTTGCGCAAGTTGCGTCTGACGTGTGTGAATCTGTTCGAGCTGTGCTTCCACTTGTAGCGCATGAAAAGAGCGTTCTTCCACACTCAAATTATAAAAGTTATCCTTTTTTAGTTGTCGCCCGAGGAACAGGTAAATGATAAAACCGAGCACCGGCAAGAAAAATAGGACGAGCAACCAGGCCCAAGTCGCGCCGACGTCACGTCTTTCGGCAAAAATGACGGCGAGTGCGAACAATAAGTTTAACCCGAGGACGATATATAGCCCCCAACTGAAAATAACGGACCAATCCAACGACATACACCCCTTAAAATCGATTTGTAGCTTAATCATACAACAAATGCGGGAATAGGTTGCTATCAAATGAAATAGGGGGAGAAGACAATGAACATGGAAGTCGTATGGAAGCAAGGCATGGCGTTTGAGACGCATACGCCATCGGGGCACACGGTGACACTTGATGCGTCCGAGGACGTGGGCGGTCTCGACACGGGACCTCGTCCGACGGAGATGTTACTTCACGCCACCGCGTCTTGCACGGGGATCGATATCGTCTCCATTCTGCATAAGATGCGTCAACCGTTAGAATCGTTCGAAATGAAGATTGATGGGGTTCGGGCAATCGATCATCCGAAACGCTTTACAGCTATTCACATCTTGTATATTCTGAAAGGCGAAATGTCAGAAGAGCGAGTGCGACGTGCGATTGAACTATCTGTTGAACGCTATTGTTCTGTTTCACATAGTCTCAACGCCACTTTATCCTACAGCTATCAATTAAACGATGGCGAGGTCACACCGTTCGAACTTCAACAGTGAGCAAGATGGTTGAAAGGCAATCTGTTCTCCGTTATATTTGTATTTCAAATACTGTATAACTAAAGGAGGACGTTATGATTCGACTCGCGACGAAGCGCGATGCCAACAACATCGCGAACCTAATCGAACAACGAGCCGTAGCGCTAAATGAACAAGGAAGCGACCAATGGACCGAATATTTGGAACAGGACCTCGTAGAGCGTGTGCGCACTGACATTGCAGAAGGCAGTGTATATGTCTTTGAAGATGACCAACAAATTTTAGCTTCAATCGCATTGTTGCCCCCGGACGATTGGGATGACAACTTATGGGATGACAGTGAGCGTGGACAATATATCCATCGAATCGTCGTCAGCGAAAAGCTGAAAGGTCGTGGCGTCGGGCAGCAGCTCATGGAGCACGTACTAGAGGAAGCCGATGAGGATGAACCAATTCGTCTAGATTGTGTCGCTGACAATGAATTTCTAAATAGTTATTATCCACGTTTTGGTTTCGTCTTTGTCGATTCACGAAACGGGTACAATACGTTCGAATACAGATTAGATGAGAGCATGAGTGCATAAGGGTCTTTGGACCCTTTTTTTTGATACAATGATAAAAGCGAAAAGGAGGAGTTTTCATGATTAAAACCATTTTGGTAGGGTTCGGCTTTTCAGCGAATACATTCCATCTGCCGTTTTTAAAGGCAATTGATTCATTCAATGTGAGTGGTGTTGTGTCATCACGTCCGGATGAAGTAAAGGCTGAATTACCGGATGCCACGGTGTATGCGACATTAGACGAGGCACTTCAAACGGATGCTTCTTTATATGTCATTACGACACCATCGCATTTACATAAAGAGATGATTGTTGCCTGCCTCAAAGCTGGGAAAGATGTGTTGGTTGAAAAACCAGCGTTCCTGACAACTGAGGAAGGAATTGAGTTGATGGAACTTGAAGCGAAGTCGGAAGGCATCGTCAACGTCTATCAAAACCGTCGTTATGACGGTGATTTCCTAACGATTCGGTCATTGCTCGACTCAAATGTGTGTGGGGAGTGGAAAGTGATTGAATCCCGATTTGATCGTTTCCGACCGAATGTACGCGACCGTTGGCGTGAAAATGCAGGTCCGGGATCAGGAATTTTGTTTGACTTAGGAAGTCATCTCATCGATCAGACGCTCGCCTTGTTCGGAAAACCTGACAAGATTCAAGCGGATGTGATGATTCAACGCGAGGGTGGACAGTCTGACGACGGATTCTATGTGACATTCTATTATGGAGAGAAGCGAGTGTATCTTCGCTCGAATCCATTCATCGCTGGCGAAACTCCCCGATTCGAAGTCCATGGAACGAAAGGTAGCTTCGTGAAGTTCGGGCTCGATCCTCAGGAAGAGGCACTGAAGCATGGGAAGTTGGCGAGTGACGTGTTAGAGACTGGGATCTTGTCGACGGATGAGGTCGAAACGATTCAAGTCGAGAAAGGTGACTATTTGATGTATTATCATCAGTTAGCCGAAAGTGATCAGACACGGCAACCTGTCGTTTCATTGAAGGATGCGACACTCACGACGCAAATGATCGAACTCGCTCGACAATCGTCCGAGACGGGTCAAGTGATTTCAGTAGATTGATGTCCTTAAGACTTCTATAAGAACGAATTCGCCTAAGTGCGAGTTCGTTCTTTTTTTGAACAAAAACGTAAAAAGAAATCACGATATTTATTTCGTGAATTACTTTAAACGGATATTGATTGTTAACAACAAAAAGTTAATTTTTTCATTGGTGTAATAATCCTCAAATGGGAAAAGTGGTTATGGAAATCACTTACTTAAAAGGGGATGAAATGATGGAATTCAAAATCATTAAAGACCGTTTGGAATGGGAGAAATGGTTAGATTTGATATCTTGTGATGTATATGATCATTTTGATTATATCAATGCGAACTGTGAATATAACGATAGGCAAGAAATGTTTGTCGCTGCCACATCGAAAGGAATGTTGGTTTATCCTTACATTCGACGACGTATTAATCAAAATTACGATGATCTTGTGACAGCTTACGGGTATGGTGGTCCGTTCCGAGTAGGAGAGTTCACGGACGATGAAGTAATGATTGCCCGCCAACATTTTGTTGCGCTTGAGGAGAATGATAGAACGGTAACTGAAACGATTCGCTATCATCCATTTAGGATGGATCATGCCATTATGAAAGCGTTTGGGAAGGCGGTCCCCGTTCGACAGACGGTGCACGTTCAACTGAATGAACCGTTTGAAAAATTGACCGAACGATTCCATAAAATGACGAAGCGAAATGTGAAACGAGCAATTCGTGAACAGTTGACTGTCGTGCGTGGTGACGCCTCGGATATTCATACGTTCATGCATCTATATGAGGCGACCATGAATCGCAGGAGTGCGATTGACGACTATTATTATCCCGATTCTTATTTCAATAATTTGATGACTAGTGAATCATTCGAATCCGAGTTTCTATTTGCTGTATTTGAAAATACTGTGATTGCAGGAGTTTTAGTAATGTACGGAGACGATGGAGCAAACTATCATCTGGGAGGTTCTCTGAAAGAATACTTACCTCTTCGTCCGAATCATTTCTTATTTAGTGAAATGATTCGTCGAGCAAGGGAAAAAGGAAAAACGCATTTGCATCTTGGTGGAGGTGCAACGGGACAGGACGCACTCTTTAAATTTAAATTGAGTTTTTCTGGAGATGAACCACTTCCTTACTACATTGGTCAATGTATTTTTAACGAGGAGATTTATCAACAATTGAATACCATTCATATACAACAGCACGGACTGTCTGATTACTTCCCTATCTATAGAACACCAGTGAGAATTGAAACTACACTTACTAAAACAAAATAAAAAATCGATGCCGCCGAACGAATTGTTCAAGCGTGCATCGATTTTTTATTTAAGCTGCGTCTTCTTCTGTCGATTCAACTTTTTCAGTATGTCGGACAATCGGGAAGTTTTTAAAGAGTCGACTTCCAATCAATCCGAATCCGATTCCAAGGATGAATAAAACAACAGCTGTCAGTGTGACGGTCTGCCAGTCGTTAAAACCATACATGACGAGTAGACCAGGAATACCCGCAGCCGACCCGGGGGCATCATTAATCATACCGGTCATCGCTACAATCAATCCTGCGATTGCACCCCCTACAAAGTTCACACTGTAGATGGGGATTGGATTCGCCGAGATGAGGTCGGCCTGTGTCAACGGTTCAATGGCTACAGAAAGCTGGTCTTTTTTCGTACCGATTTTCAGTTGACGGAACAACAGGTAGTTCATCGAAATGGATGCAGTCAACGCGAGAGCGGCAATCGCCATCGGCACACCTGTCAATCCGAGCATCGCTGTCAAAGCCATTGAGCTGAGAGGTGACGTCGACACGACAGTAACGATTCCACCGAGAACGAGTCCCATGACGACCGGGTTTTGCGTCGCGGCGAGTTCGATGACTGCACCGATTTGTGCAAGTGTATTTGAAACCAGTGGGTCCACGCCAGTAGCGACGAGACGTGCGAGCGGTGCCATCACGATGACGTAGAAAATCATATCGACACCTGTCGGAAGATAGCGATTGATTCGTGTGCCAGCCAGAGCCAGGATATATCCTGCGAAAAATCCAGGAAGGATCCCGAAACCAGATACGGATAACCCGATCATTAAACTATAAACGGGATTGATTCCGAGTGCGATGGCGACGAGTGCCGCGGCAGCAGGACCAGATAATGAACCGGCTGCCTGCCCGACTTCTTCATATAAAGGGAGTGGCAGTAATCCGCCGATGGCATAAGCGTTGAATGCTTCGACGAGAAAGCTTGCGATTGCCGCACCTGCCAATGCGCCCATCGCTTTCATTCCGTATGGCGCCTTGTAACTGAAAAGTGTGAACAAGGCGAGGATGAGCAGTAAAAGTGCAATTCCTTGAATAATGACCATAAACTCTTCCTTCTTTCTATCTATCTGTATTCATTCATAATTTCTTCTATATTCAATGATTGAAAGGCTTCTGTAAAGCCATTTTAATCAGAAAAATCAAAATTGATTCATGATACCGTTTACATGAAGAAATAAAGAATCATGGGAGCGTTTTCTTTGAAAAATGACATCAATTATACAAGTTTGGACGTGTCGAGCCGCATCAGATTGGGAACAGATAGGGGATAGATGTTTCATAAAGTATTGGTCGAGGAGGAAGGAACATGCAGAACGAAAACAGGGAATGGCATGCGCTCGAGGTAGACGAGGTTCAGTCCCACGTGGAGACTGATGTGGAATCAGGTCTCTCGAAGCAAACGGTCACTAATCGTCAGGAGGAGTTCGGAAAAAACGTCCTACCTGAAAAGGAGAAGACGCCTGAAATCATAAAATTTTTAAGACAGTTCAATGATATTCTCGTTTATGTTCTTTTAGGAGCGGCAGTTGTCACCGGTTTCCTTGGCGAATACATCGATACGATTGTTATCGTCTTGGTTGTGACGGTCATCGGAGTTGTCGGTTATCTTCAAGAGAATAAAGCGGAAGAAGCACTAGAAGGAATCAAAAAGTTGCTAGAGACGAAAGCGACCGTCATTCGCGATGGTAAACAATCCGAGATTGATTCAAGTGATCTCGTCGTCGGGGATATTCTCGTGCTTGCTGCCGGCGACAAAGTACCAGCCGACGCAAGGGTCATTCAAGCGGAAAAATTTAAAGTGGAAGAATCCGCATTGACCGGTGAGGCCACAACGGTCGAGAAAAAAACAGACATCGTTAAAGAAGAGGCCGTGCTCGCAGATCGCAAGAACATGGTCTATTCAGGAACGAGTGTGGCGACCGGAAGTGCAAAAGCCATTGTAACGGCAATCGGAGAAGGTACGGAACTTGGTCAAATCAATGCGTCCATTTCAGAAGTACAAACCGTGAAGACGCCACTGATTCGTCAGACGACGAAGTTTGGTCAGACCGTCTCCATCGCCATCCTAATTATCTCAGTCATTATTTATGCATTCGGTTATTTCTTACGAGATTATGAACCAGTCGAACTCATGTTAACGACGATTGGTCTAGCAGTCGCGGCCATTCCGGAAGGATTACCAGCTGTCATTTCGATTATCTTGGCGCTCGGGGTCCGAAATATGGCTGAACAAAAAGCAATTGTTCGAAGTTTGCCATCTGTTGAGACGTTAGGTGCAGTCTCGGTCATCTGTACCGATAAGACCGGAACGTTGACGAAAAACGAGATGACCGTCAAACAAATCGTGACGGCGAAACATGACATTGAGGTGTCAGGGAGCGGGTATGCACCGAACGGAGACTTAGAATTGAACGGTCAACCGTTTGACTTGGATGACGATGAGTCAATGATTGACCTATTAACTGTTGGGAAGACGTGTAATGATGCACAGTTGAACGAAGAAGATGGGGGTTGGGTGATCAATGGGGACCCAACCGAGGCGTGTTTATTAACTGTCGCTGAGAAAGCGGAGCGCCCGATTGAGCGTCTTAAAGTCATCTCTAAAATCCCATTTGATTCAGAGTACAAATACATGGCGACGCTCGTTGAATATAAAGACGAGCGTATGATCTTCGTCAAAGGGGCTCCGGATCGCTTGTTTGATATGGCGACAACAGACGGATTCAAACAAGAGTATTGGGATGAAAAACGAAAAGAGATTGCCGACCGCGGTCAACGCGTCCTCGGGGCCGGATTAAAACGTGTCGACAGTTCAAAACAATCGATTGATCATGAGGACGTTGAAGATGGTCTGACTTTCCTCGGTTTATTTGGTATCGTCGATCCGCCGCGTCAAGAGGCGATTGACGCAGTCGCCGCATGTCGCGATGCTGGGATCCGAATTAAAATGATCACGGGTGACCATAAGGATACGGCTGTCGCCATCGCAAAAGAGCTCGGTATGGAAGTGGAAGGGGCGCTCGAGGGTCGAGAGCTGACAGACATGTCTGATGAAGAAATCAAAGAGGCGTCGGTTCATAATGACGTATTCGCGCGAACGAGTCCGAACGATAAACTTCGTCTCGTAAAAGGGTTACAAGAGAATGGGTTGATCACCTCGATGACCGGCGACGGTGTGAACGATGCGCCTGCCTTAAAACGTGCCGATATCGGGGTCGCGATGGGGATCAAAGGGACGGAAGTCGCAAAAGAAGCCTCTCAAATGGTTCTTGTCGATGATAACTTCAAAACCATCTATAACGCCGTCCGTGAAGGTCGACGTGTTTATGATAACTTGAAGAAAACCATCCTCTTCCTACTCCCTACGAACGGCGGACAGGCGTTACTCGTTGCGATGAGTATTTTACTCGGCGCAGCAGCACCACTCAGCCCGGTTCAAATCTTATGGGTC
The DNA here is from genome assembly GCF_050269125.1 of Exiguobacterium sp. NPDC077395. NCBI lineage: Bacteria > Bacillati > Bacillota > Bacilli > Caryophanales > Exiguobacterium > Exiguobacterium sp. NPDC077395. The sequence goes on along the minus strand of NZ_JBNNHU010000001.1, from coordinate 1,330,636 downwards.
AACATGGTCGTCGCGATTACTCTTTCATTAGCGATTGCCTTTGAACCACTTGAAGAGAGTACGATGAAGCGTCCTCCACGACCGGCGAACGTTCCACTTCTCAGTCGCTATTACATCTTCCGTGTCACGTTCGTATCGATATTGATCGGGGGAGGTAGTTTATGGATCAACTACATGCTCGGAGATTTCGATTACTCCACCGAGAAATTACAGACCATTACTTTAAATGCGATTGTCATGGCACAGTTGTTCCACTTATATAACTGTCGTACCGAGTTGGTTCCCGCGTTCAATCGTCGTTTCTTTGATAATAAAATCGCGTTCCTCGTATCTGGGTTGCTCATCGCCCTCCAATTGTTCATCACGTACGTTCCGTTTATGCATACGCTGTTCGGGACTGCACCACTTACGTGGGAAGATTGGATTTATCCAGTGGCATTTGGAGCCGCCGTATTTATCATCGTAGAGATTGAAAAAGCCATCTCAAGACGAGTGATTGGGAATCAAAATATACATTGATACGTTTCATGCATATACAAAACGGATAAACAAATGGAGTAACGATGAAGGAGGGATACGATGAAACGAGACGAATCTCAACCAGGGGTACATCCAGATCCAATTCCGGATGATGAATCAAACCCGGCACAAAAACCGGCTCCGACCCAACACCCTGATCCAGATCCCGATGAAGAATCGGATGAATAAAAGGATTAACTTGTAAGTCAAAACCTCCTCGTCGATTAGACAAGGAGGTTTTTCGTGTCGAGGTTACTTTTTCGCTTTTGAGGAACGGCTGTTTTGTAGACGATTAAACTTCTTTTCATCCATATGTTCTGTGATGACGAAGTCACCGACAGGGCATTCCCACTTTCCTTTTGCGACAACACATTCACGCAACGTCACTTGATCATCATACAGATCAAGCTCTAGCGTTTCTTTTAAAAATTGATCTACTTTTGGATTTGGCACTTTTACATATTCATTCAAGACAAGTTCTTCATTCTTAACAGTCACATAAGAGGTGACTTGAAAATAGCGCATGCGATAATCTCCTTTAATTACAAAACTACTAACTAGTATAACGGTTCATGAGTCAAAACGGGATATCAATGTTTCATCTCGGCCCGCTCACGTTTTGGTGGTGCCTCGTTAAACGGTTTTTGATGCCGGATCATGAGCCAGAAGATCAAGCCAAATAGGGGAATGTATGGAAGAGGCCAAAGGCTCATCTTATAACGCTTCGCATCACGATTCATTAACGTGATCTGAATAAATGCCAATAAAAAGAAATCGACGGTCATCGTTCGGACGAACTGATTGTTCTCCACATACGACCAATATTCTGCTACATTCCCTGTATTTGCGGCGGCGATAAACAATCCGATTGTCACCAGCAACAATACGACACCAAGGATACGTGTCGGAAGCGGTTTAACGGGAGTTGGATAAGGGGATTGTCTCGCAAAAGCCAAATAGGGAGCGAGTAAGAAGCCTCCTACAAAAAAACTACTGATTGCCGCAAACAGCGGATTTGGTTTCAATTGGTTCACTTCTGACCAAAGCAGCGGGAACATGGCTAATGGAAATACACCTAGGATACTGAATAAGGAAAGAGAATAGCCTTCGTAGGCATCCGTATTATACGTCACGAAATCAAGTAAGAAACGCCCGTCGAACGGTACGTTCGGACCGAAAATAGCCAAAGCAATGGCCACGCCCCATGGAATCAATAGAAATTTTCTTGTCATACGAACACCTCACCCAATGATAGTCATAATAGTAGTATACCCTCTTTTGGAAACACGAAAAAATGAGAAGATGCGATGGCGCATGTTCTCATTTATTTTCACGTGCATACATTTTAATCATCGTGACAAGTTGTTGCGTTTCTTCCATTTTGGCATCAAGTAAAATACCATAATCGTATAATGAACCTAATTGACTGCGATGTCTGACATGTCCAATCAACTCAATAGGTTGAAGAGTCGGAACGAGATCGAGGACGAAGTGGACCTGCAAATCATCGGATAGTGGGAAAAGATAATCGGAGCGCAATTTCAGTCCATGTGAGCTCACATTCAGTAGAAGTCCTTCTCCATCATAAAGTTCCTTCTCTTCCCAAACGAGTCGATATGGGATCGTACGGGGATTCGGTAGAATATAGCGAAAAGTTTCTTGTCTGCGATAACGCATCAATTCACCCCATTTCTCTACTCCCTATATCGGACATTTACAATTCGAAATGAAGTGGAAATGTGTATAATTTTTAGATAAGCTCGCTTTACAAATGTGAAAACGCTTTCTATAATGGGTATACGATTTAAATAGGGAGGAGATCAGATGAATGTACATGATTTACTCCGACGTTACTCGATTCAAACACCAGTCATCTATGAAAAAAAACGTAACGGGGAGTGGGTTAAACTCGAGCGTTTACCTGCCTATACCATTCTTGAAGTCGAAACGAACGATCAAACGATCGAAGCGGTCGCCATTGATGCATTCAAGGCGATCACCGTCTGTCGAGAGTCGGCGTCGATTGAAGAAGCCCGTCCGTATGCTGTGCGTATCCAGATTGAACGACCATAAGAAAAGCCGTAACTTCGACAGTGAAGTTACGGCTTATTTTATGCAGCGTCTTGTTCGGTTTCATCTTGTGGATTCGTGCGTTTTGCATAGTACATGAACGGTGTTGCCATCCAAGCAATCACGAATTTCGCAACGTACGTCGTAATGAAGATATTCCACCAGATGTCCCAATCCATTCCCCAGAAAGCGATGATACAGAAAGTGAACGTATCAATTAACTGGGAGAGCACGGTAGAACCTGTCGTTCTGAGCCAAAGTTTTTTCTCGCCCGTTTTGGCGCGAATCTTCGAGTAGACGAAGACGTCAAACAATTGAGAGACGAGGTAAGCAGCAAGGCTACCAAGTGTGATCAACGGAAGCATCGAGAAGAGTGCCTCAAAACTTTCGTGCATGAAGAGCGCTTCTTCGAACGGTTCATACAAGAGGGCATACTGCATGAGTATCGTCGAAACAATCAAAATGAAGAACCCGAGCCATACCCCTTTTCGAGCCGCAGCTCGTCCGTGTTTTTCGTTCAAAATATCAGTCGCTAAATAAAGCGAACCGTAGACGATGTTACCTAGCGTAAAAATGTATCCGCCAATTACAATCTGTTGTGTGACTTGAATATTTGCGACAACCGAAGCCATCGCAATCCAAGCATATAATCCGACCCGTCCAAACAATTTGTAACTGAGGACGAGAAGACCGAGTGTAAGGATGGCAGAAGGAATCCATAACCATTCGTTTAGCATGAATCATGCTCCTTCCTCTAACTATTCAATGATTTCAACTTTTCAAGTTTATAGAGGAACGGAAATGATGTCAAGGTGATGAAGGAGACTCATTCTGAAGTGTATTAGCAAGCAAAGGAGACCTTTAGCTATTTCTACTCTATAATGTGGACTTGCAAACTCAGCTATGAAGGATAATCGTTCGACAAAATAAAAACCGATTCGACAAACGTGCGCTCGCTACATGAAAAATAGGAAAGTGGGAACGGGCAAAAAGAAAGCACCTCCTGTCATAAACAGGAAGTGCTCTGAACCGCTTCGTTGAGCGGTATTCTTGATGCCTCCGACGAGAATCGAACTCGTGCTGCAGCATTACCATTGCTGAGGTCTGCCACTAACCTACAGAGGCGTTACACCAACTATGTTACACACGTTCCTTCCATTTTTCAAGCTTTTTCAGAATAATAAGACCTCCAATCTTCTTTGTTAGAAGACTGGAGGTCAAATGGTTCATCCTTATTTTGTACGGATCCAAACAGCACCTGCAGAGTTGTCTTTCGCTTCACCGACAACGTCAATGACGAGCCCGTATTGCGGAAGTTTACGTCCTGCATCTGGGATGAGTGAGTTGATGTACGAATTCGCATCATTGAACTGTTTCACGCCAGCTTGTGCTTTGTAGTCATACACACCACGACTTGGTGAATCGATGTACCAAGCGAGTGTTTTATCAAGACTGAATGCAGCATCAGCGATTTGGTAACGCGTGCTACCTGCAACTGTCTCTTTCCCGTTCAAGTTTCCGATGAGCGCCTCTGGGTGAGAGTCGACGACACCGAGGAAGCCTTCACCAGGGTGGACACCGACCCAGTTGTCTGTGTACGAGTCATCACCGTACCATACGACAAGACCAGTGTTGTATTTCACGCCACGGCCGTTGAGAAGACCCATATCCGACCCGGCATGGTTACGCCATTCGAGGTAGTAGTAATGCGGTTTTGAATCGTATCCGTCTGAGTTGACAAATCCATCAAGTGTGACGGCTTCAGCACCTTCCGCATCGTCTGCGAAAAGTGTTGCTGATTCTGATTGGATTGACAAGTTGTCGACCGCGAAGCCTTTCATTGCGACGCCGCCATCTGTCACGTATTCGAATACAATCTGGACATCTTGTCCAGCGAATTGTGAGAGGTCATAAGATTTGTTGACCCATGCACCGTTCGTCGTCTCAGCAGGGTATCCAGCTTCGTTTGCACCGTTGACGTCATCACCGAACACATCGAGAACAACTTCTTTACCGCCGCTGACGGCTTTCACATACAAGTAGTCGTAATCTGATTCAACTTCATAGAATGAATCGAATGTGAGGACACCGTCCGCACCAAGTTTCACGCTAGGTGTAGCCATTTCCGTATGGATGTCGTCACCTTTTGTCGAGTAGTAGTAGCGCTCGCCATAAGCTGGTTCGATTCCTTTAATCTTCTTATCAGGAAGGTTGACTTTGATAATTCCTGGGTTGTTTGACTTCGTCACAGATTGGTCGAGTTGTGAGACAAAACCTTGTGAGTTGATATCTTCAAGGTCGACTTCTGTGATGTTCGCCCAGTTTCCACCCATGATTTTTTGGAAGTACTCTTTGTTTTGTGGTGAGAAGCTTGTTGGCTCTGTACCAGCGACTTTACCAGCCCAGCTACCACCACTCATGATTGACCATGATTGTACTGGCTCACCTTGACCTGTGTACTGCGTATCGTACTCATCTGGAAGACCGAGGTCATGTCCAAATTCGTGTGCGAAGACGCCGACTGCGCCGTCTTCTGGTTGAATCGTGTAATCGTACGCCGCCATTTTACCGCCCCAGTAAGGAACTGCAGCTTCTGTGTTGGCTACCGGATAAACGCCGTTAAGGACCCAACGGTGTGACCATACTGCATCGTCACCGAGTGCACCACCACCAGCTTCTTGACCAGTACCAGCGTGGATGATCATCAAGTGGTCGACGAGGCCGTCTGGCTCATTGAAGTCACCGTCGCCATCCAAGTCGTAAAGATCGTATTGATCGTGCTCGGCAAGATTGATTCCTGATGCGACAGCAGCGTTCAATGCATCTTTAACAAGTTGTCGCGGACCAGGACCGACGTTATCATGACCACCATCGCCTTTGTCTGCACCATAGTCTTTCGCAGTTCCTGGTACGGTTAACCATTCAGAAACTTCTCCGTCGACCGTGTAACTTCCACCTGATTGTTCTTCATAGTATTGTTTGAACGTTTGAACCTTTTCTCCGTTGAAGAGTTCAAATGGTTGGTCACCAAACATATAGTTCTCATAGTGCTCTTTGCTGAAGTTGTTACTATACATATAGCCTGCTTCTTGAATAATGTTATTGTGTTTGAAGTCGCTATACTCGACGAGAAGGACGAGGACCTTATCTTCACGCACTGCACCGTTATAAGATGATTGTTGTGCCGGAGAAACCTTCACTTGACCGTTCGGTTTTCCTTTACGGTAGTTCGCTTGTCCCTTTTTCGCTTTGTCGAGAATTCGTTCAGTTTCTTTTTCGAATTGAGTATGTATCTTCTCTTTTGCTTTTGAAGCCTTCTCATTCAATTCGTCGTCGTGCTTATGTGGATCTTTCGCTTCACCTTGTTTTTTCGCGATGTACGCGTCGACCGCTTTCATGCGCTCAGATGCTGACAATCCTTTTTTGATGACGCCACGCTTCTCGAGTGCTTTTGCGAGACGATCTTCATCGATGATGTTGTGGTCGAACGGAGCGAGCTCGCTCGTTGTCGGTACAGATGGTGCAACCGATAGCGGTGCAGCACCAGCAGCCGGAACGATACTGACTGTCATGGCAGATGTCATGAGAGCCGCGAGTGTCGTTCGACGGATGGAACGATTTTTCATTTGTATGAACCTCCTGTAAAAAAATAATGGGAAAATGTGTGAGCTTGTTGTAAATGTACCGTTTGTGTCTGATTAATGTCAATATTCAGAAAATAATAACCAGAAAAAGAGTCTAAAGACCTATTTAGTCAATATGAACTAAATAGTCTTAGACTCCAGGTCGATATATCCATAATGGAACTTCGATGTTTTTCGCTTTATGTGAGTAAAATCATAGCGTTTGAAGGCATCGCTCTCGAAATGCGCCTTTAAGACAATTCGTTTCTTAGCTACTCGTTTCGCTTCAACCATCAACTCTTCCGAGAGTGGGGAGGTGTCGGCGATTGAACGAAGTGGGTTCAGATGAACCGATTCTGAAATCGTCTTTTCGAACATCGGATCAAAGTAAATACAGTCGAACGAATTTTCCGCACATGTTTTCAAATATGCGAGAGAATTCGCATGAACGACCTCAATACGGCGCATCGCCTCATTGACCTGCTCATCTTTTTCGAACCATACGGACATACCTTCCCGGACGAGTTGTGCCGTTATGAATTGGCTCTCAAGACCGATTACTTTTCCGGTTGAGCCGACGGCATGGCTCATGACGATACTGTCCGATCCGAGTCCGAGCGTACAGTCTAACATACGATCACCAGGTGTTGCTTGTAATGCGTCAATGAGTGGATCTGTTCCACCACGACTGAGTTGCTTCACGCGAAAGACCGAGCTAGAAGGGTGAAAAAAGAATGGCTCTTTACTTTGCAGGGGTGTGAACTCAACACGTCGCTTGTCAAAGACAAGTACATCTTGGTGATGCCGCTTTTTCAATTCTTCAATTGAATGTTTGCGTCGCTCGACAAATTTCATATTGTATGTGGTGGCATGCGTTTGCGCCCGATACAATACTTCGTCTGTCGGACGTAAACAAGTGGTTACGATATACATGGGACGGGCTCCTTCATAAAAAATGAGACGCACTCGCGTCTCATTTTTTCTTACTGAGTAAATCTGACAGTTCGTCAATCAGTGCTTTGTGAGAAGCAAGTTCTTTCTTCTTCTCGTCGTTCACGTTCACCGGACGTTTTGAACGGCTTTGAAGTGCTTCGAGTGTTTCGTCGATTGACGATTTCAACGTATCACGCTCTTCAGGTTTCAAAGATACTTCGTGCGGATTTTCTCCAGACGCATCTAACTCACGAAGGCGCGCCATCAATTGTTTCGCCTCACGATTCAAATCCACTAGTAATCTGTCAATTTGTTCCAAACGTAATTTGATTCCATCTCGTTCTGTAAACATCTGTTTCACCTCTTTTGCGGTTTAACCCTAAGGTCTCTTCCTGTTTACTTTACCATAAAATTTGTTAAACGAAACTACCGGGAATATATTCCATTTATTTTGGCTGTAAGAAACATTGTTTCTCTATCCCCACACGAAGTTCACCTGCTATACTAACTGAGCTAATAAGGAGGTGGGCGGATGGAGACTACAAATCATCCACCAAAAGCGCTCAAGGGAGCGATTGTGTCGATCACGGCATATTTGATCTTATCTATATTAAAAGTGTTCTTCGGATACTTATATGAATCTGAGGCGGTTTTAGCCGATGGATTCAACAATACGACGGATATTATCGCGTCGGTCGCCGTCTATATCGGAATTCGGGTTGCGGCGTTACCACGGGATGCCGAGCATAAATATGGTCACGCGAAGATGGAGACAATCTCCGCTCTCATCGCTTCATTGATCATGATTGCGGTCGGTATTTTCGTCTTCTTTAATAGTCTGTCGAATTTAATCGGGGGGGAATATGCAGAACCGAACCCGTTGGCAGCGGTCGTCGCATTCGCCAGTGCGCTCGTCATGTTCGGGGTGTATCGCTTCAACTTGAACCTCGCGAAGAAGACAAAGTCATTGGCACTTAAAGCTGCGGCGAAAGACAATTTGGCCGATGCGATGATTTCAGTCGGAGCCACACTTGGTGTGCTATTCGCTTATTTCCAACTCCCTTGGATGGACACGGTCTTAGCAATCATTATTGCCGGTATGATCATCCGGACAGCGATCCAAATCTTTTTAGATGCCACCCATCAACTTTCTGACGGATTCCCTCCACACCTTGTCGAGACATATGAGGAAACGATTGAACAATTTGAGCGTGTGAAAGAAGTTCGGGAAATTAAAGGGCGTCATTTAGGAAATCACGTAATGCTCGATGTGACGATTGCAGTTGACGGAGATTTGACCGTGGACGCGGCCCATGAATTGTGTGACGAAATCGAACGAAAACTGGATGAACAGCATGCGGTCGATTCGGTGCATATTCATATTGAGCCGATTTGACGTTCGGTTATCTTTTGCGCTTCATGATTGGATTCGTTTATAATAAGCGCAGACAGATATTGAACTACTAGTTAAGGAGGGCACGGGATGAACATCGTGCGTCAACCTATTCGCCAGATTGATGAGATCGAGTATGAACATTTTCAGAAATATGGAGAAAACTCATATGGCGTTTCTGCTGAAGAGTTGAAAGGGATCCTCGAAGAAATGGGGACGGAGCAACTTTATCATGCAGAAGAGCATAGTTACGGAGAAGACTTTTATTACGACTTGATGGTCGATGACAAACTTGTCGGTAAAGTCTTGTTGCTCAAGCTTGCCCGAGTTTACCAACTTGACCTGATGGTGTTCGATGCATACAAAAATAAGGGATATGCGACGGAAGGTTTACGTCTCGCCTTATTGGACTCAAAATTGATGGATGGACAAACAGTCCGGGCCGGCATTCCACCGACAAGCCCACATCAACAAGAGATGCATCAAGTGCTCGTTCAAAACGGATTTGAAAAGCGGAACGGTCTATATTATTTAAATTTCAAGAAACGATATGTAGTAAACCATTAAGCTGACGGCGTCTCGCACGTCAGCTTTTTTCATATGGAGGGGTAAGGATGAAGCAGGTCACCATTAAAGATATCGCCGAACTCGCAGGGGTCGCAAAGAGTACAGTCTCCCGCTATTTGAACGGTGGGTCGGTAGGGAAGGCGACGAGAGAGAAGCTCGATCGGGTCATTCGGGAAACCAATTATGAACCGAATCAATTCGCCCAAAGTCTTAAGTCAAAGCAGACGAAGATGATTGGGGTCATCGTTCCGCGACTCGATTCTTACGCTGCCTCGCGTACAATGATGGGAATTGATGAACGATTGACAGAACGAGGCTATCAGATGCTTGTCGTCAACACGGCACAACAGACGGAACGAGAGATTGAACAATTATACAACCTCGCCAAACAAAAGGTCGCCGGCATCATTTGGCTCGGGACGACTGTCACCGACCGTCACCTCGAAGCGATAGAGGCGATTCAAATTCCTGTGTTGCTGATTGGTCAACAGCACGACAACGTGCACAGTCTCGTCTATCCGGATTATGAAGCAGCATACGCCCTCGGTAGTGAGTTCACGAAATGGGGTCATCGAGACGTCGTCTATGTCGGTGTTTCGGAAGCAGATATCGCAGTCGGACAAGATCGGCGCGATGGTTTTTTGAAGGCGCTTCATGAGGCGGATGCACGCGTCACAGTCGTTCAGACAACATTTAAAATCGAGGATGCCATCCCGATTGGAGAACGGTTGGCGAAAGAGATTGGCTCGACCTCGCTCATTATTTGTGCAACGGACAATATTGCCCTTGGTGTATTGAAGGGACTGGCGAATCAAGGGATTTCTGTTCCAAATGACATCTCTGTCAGTGGCTTTGGTGGCTATGATTTTACGGAAGTCTTACATCCATCGATTACGACCGTTCATCTTCCGTATCGGCGAACTGGGGCCAAGTCGGCAGATATGATGCTTCAACTTTTACAAGGAAATGACGTCCCGATGAAAACGTTCACAATTTTTGAATTAAAAGTGCGCGAAAGCGTTGACAAGTTGAATTAAATCGTTTACATTTGTGTTGCGGAACCGGTTCCGCAACATTTTTTATTCTGAATTGGAACCGGTACCAATCGTATATAGAACTTATAAGATTTTTGGAGGTGGACGATATGAACACCGTACATTGTATCGGCGAATTGTTGATTGACTGGGTATGCGAGGATGCCTCGAGCGACCTCGTCAACGGAACGACGTTCGTCAAAAAAGCAGGTGGCGCACCTGCAAATGTGGCGGCAGTCGTCAGTAAGCATGGTGGACAGTCGAGTTTTCTCGGACAAGTCGGGAATGACCCGTTCGGTCTTTTCCTGAAACAGACGTTGACCGACAACGGAGTCAGCACAGATAACCTTGTTGAATCGGGAGATACGACATTCGCTTTTGTGTCGATTCAAGAGGACGGAGAGCGGGACTTCACATTCCGTCGCGGAAGTGATGGAGATTATGCGTTTGAATCCATCGATTTGTCATTGATTCAAAAAGGTGATCTCATTCATTTCGGTTCTGCGACAGCATTACTAGACGGAAAACTAAAAGATGCGTACTTCAAATTATTACAATTTGCAAAGCGGGATGGTTTGTTCATCTCATTTGACCCGAACTATCGAGATGCGTTAATCACGGACCTTGAGCAGTTCAAACAAGATGCGAGACATTTCATCGCAGAATCAGACTTCATTAAATTGAGTGAAGAAGAAGCGCATTTGTTGACCGGTAAAGAGCAACTTGAAGACGCTGTTCAAGCACTACTTCAATTAGGTGCAAAACAGATTGCCATCACACTTGGGTCTCGTGGCACGTTGATTGCGACAAGCGCGCATCATGAAATCGTTCCTTCAATCTCGATCGATAGTGTCGATTCGACGGGAGCAGGAGATGCGTTCGTTGGTGCTTATCTATATCGGTTGGCGACGCTCGGATTTGACCCGGAGCGCTTACGTTCCGACATTGAATATGCGAACGTAACGGGTGCATTAACATGTACAGCTTATGGCGCAATTCCAGCAATTCCATCACGACAACTTGTGAATGAAACGTTAGGAGGGAAATGAAGATGGATTACAAAAAAGAAGCAGCATCGATATTAGAAGCGATTGGTGGGAAAGAAAACGTTGCGGCAGCAGCCCACTGTGCGACGCGCCTTCGTCTCGTATTGAATGATGAGTCAAAGGTTGATGAGAAAGCACTCGAACAACTTGATGTGGTTAAGGGAACGTTCTCAACGGGAGGACAATACCAAATCATCATCGGGCAGGGTACGGTCAACAAGGTTTATGCTGAATTTTCACAATTGACAGGTCTTGGAGACATGTCAACGACAGACGTGAAGTCAGCCGGAGCGAAAAAGATGAACCCGCTCCAACAGTTCGTCAAAATGTTATCGGATATCTTCGTTCCAATCATCCCGGCCATCGTCGCCGGCGGTCTCTTGATGGGGATCAACAATTTATTGACGGCACCGGATTTGTTCTTCGAAGGACGTTCATTGATTGACCAGTATCCAGGCATGGCAGACCTCGCAGCAATGATCAATACGTTCGCAAATGCCGCCTTCGTCTTCCTACCTGTACTCATAGGTTTCTCTGCAGCCAAGCGGTTCGGGGGTAACCCGTATCTTGGTGCAGCGCTCGGGATGATCATGGTTCACCCGGACTTGATCAATGCTTATGCACAGGCAACTGTTGAAGAGATTCCGGTTTGGAACATCTTCGGTCTCGAGATTGAGAAGTTAGGATACCAAGGACAAGTCTTACCAGTCCTCGTCTCGACGTATATTTTATCGAAGCTTGAAATCAATATTCGGAAGTTCATGCCGGCGTCACTTGATATCTTGCTTACGCCGTTACTCTCACTCCTCTTCACAGCGTTCATCACGTTCGCATTCGTGGGTCCAATCACACGTGAAGCAGGGAACTTGATCATTGATGGGTTGGTATGGACGTATGATTCACTCGGATTCGTCGGTGGTTTGATCATGGGTCTTCTCTACGCCCCAATCGTTATTACAGGTATGCACCATAGCTTCATCGCGATTGAAACACAGCTTCTTGCTGATATCGCCGAAACTGGCGGATCGTTCATCTTCCCAATCGCTGCGATGTCGAACGTCGCACAAGGGGCGGCTACACTCGCTGTCTTCTTCTTGACTGCTGATAAGAAGATGAAAGGTGTCGCATCAGCATCAGGGATCTCAGCATTACTTGGAATCACAGAGCCTGCCATGTTCGGGGTTAACTTAAAGCTTCGTTATCCGTTCATTGCAGCCATCGTCGGTTCAGCTATCGCCTCTGCTTTCATCGTCGGAAACGACGTATTGGCAGTAGCGCTCGGTGCTGCTGGGCTACCAGGAATCATTTCAATCGCACCTGGTTCGATCATCTCATATATCATCGGTATGGCCATCGCATTCGCCGTGACATTTGGATTGACATTCATCCTCGCGAAGCGACAAGCAAAAAAAGAAGCGGTCCAACAAGCCGCATAATGAAAAAGGAAGTGACACTATGAATTGGACGAAGGCCGAACGTTATCGTTCACTCCGTGACGTGAGCGCCATCGAAATGGAGGTGCTCCGTACAAAGACGGCCGCATCCCCGTGGCGGTTTGGATACCATATCCAGCCGCCTACGGGCCTCCTCAATGACCCGAACGGCTTCGCATATTACGATGGAGAGTACCATCTATTCTATCAGTGGTTCCCGCTCGGGCCAGTTCACGGTCTCAAACATTGGTATCATGTCAGTTCAACCGATCTCGTCCATTGGACGGATCGCGGGGTGGCGTTAGTCCCTGAAACGAAGGAAGATTCTCATGGTGCATATTCTGGAAGTGGATTCGTCGTTGATGACACCCTTCACGTGATGTACACCGGGAATCATCGTACCGACGATTGGACGCGTCACGCCTCGCAAATTATCGGTGTCTTACGTGACGGGGTAATTGAGCGTCGTAATGTGGCGATCCCGGATATTCCAGCAGGCTACACGGAACATTTCCGTGATCCGAAAGTATGGGAAGAAGATGGATCGTATTATGCGATTGTCGGTGCACAGCGAACGGATGAGACAGGATGTGTCGTCTTATATCGTTCGACCGACTTGAATGAATGGACGTTTTTAGGTGAAGTGAAGACCGAGCTTGAGCGGTTCGGTTACATGTGGGAATGTCCTGACGTGTTTGAACTGAATGGAAGACATGTCCTCATTTTTTCTCCTCAAGGGATTGAGCCTGAGGGTCATCGCTACCACAACATCTATCAATCCGGATATGTCTCAGGTACGCTTGATTTAGAAACGCTCGTCTTCACGCACGAGTCATTTGAAGAGCTCGATTTCGGTTTCGACTTTTACGCTCCGCAAACGACGGAGCATGAGGGTCGTCGTATTCTAGTCGGCTGGATGGGCTTACCGGAGATTGAATATCCGACAGATCGCTACGGTTGGGCCCATGCGTTGACGCTTCCTCGAGAACTCTCGGTTGAAGATGGCGTATTAAAACAACGACCAGTCCCTGAAATGAAGCAACTCCGAACTAATCAGTTCGCAGACGAATCAGGTACGCATATCGAAATGATTTCGCCCGAACGTTATGAATTGAAATTGTCGACGTCCGGAGAAGACTTCGAGCTTGAACTATTGAAGACAGAAGAAGAGTCGCTTGTGATTCGGTACGAGAAAGATACACGCGAATTGACCATCGATCGGACAAACGCGGGTGAACCGTTCGCGACCGAGTTCGGGACGACCCGGACAAAAGTGATTAAGGTCACGTCCCTTCATCTGTTCGTCGATTCCTCAAGTGTTGAATGTTTCGTCAATGACGGTGACGCAGTGGCAACGCTTCGCGTCTTCCCAAGTGACGACGAGAAAGGGATTCGCTACGTCGGAGTGGATGCGACATTAGTTGGTTGGAAGTATGAATGAGTGTAAAAGCTGAGCGTTTGCTCGGCTTTTTTATTTTCCAAATTTTGAAACCGTTTCACAAAAACAAACGTATATAAAACGAGACGGGAGGTTAGAGTGATGGATAAATGGATTCGTTGGGCAGATGAGATTCGTAAAATGACGATGTCTTATAAAATCGATACAGAAGAACTCGAGAGAGAAGAAATGGAACGAGTGATGGTGGCGGAGTCATCAGAGCGCGGAACATTTAATCCAGAAGTAGCGTTAGAGTTCCATGAATTGAGCCAGGTGCGGGTGTTCGCGGAAATGCTCCGAAGTTCAGAAGAAATCGAAGGCATTGAGATTGAAGTGGCTCCTGATTTTGACCTTACAATACAGTACAAAGGCGGGGAGTATGAACGTTATCAACTTTGGCTCGGTCAACCGAACCGTCCGAGTGTGATCACGAAACTCGAACGGACGGACGTTATTTGGAAGTTACCAGAACATACGACGAATCGCTTGATAGATATCCTAGGATTAAATACGTAAAAAAGCACCTCTTTTGAGATGCTTATGAGTTGAATCGAATGAACCGTTCGATTTGTCGCTCTGATTTTCTCGCTTGCCGTCCGACCCAAATGAGGTGTCCCGGGCTGTTCAGGATCGTTAGCTGAGCATGGGGAATCAACCGCTTCGCATAATGAGCATGGCGTACGGGGACGGCTTTGTCATTTTTCGAGTGAATGATATAGGTCGGACACGTCACACCGATCAACACCTCGCTTGATACACGCTGCTTCAAGTCGAACTGTGCCCCTAAACCAAACGCCATTTGATTGGCGACACGTTTGAGGAGGAAGATGTCATAAGGAGACACCTCTTCCCGAATCGTCTCAAGTGCCAACACACTCGTCGATTGAATCATGCGTGCCGTCGCTTCGAACGGATGTTTTTGAATGGCACGAGCAACGAACTGTTTCATGATGTATTGAAGTGCGATGAATGCGGGTTGGACAATATTTCTGCTGACTGTGTCCCGATACGGAAAAACGACGACACTCGTCACGGCGGCAGCGAGTGTCAAGCTTCTTACACGTTGGTTTTGGGAAGCGAGCTCAATCGCGGTCGGTCCTCCGGCAGAGATGCCGTAAACATGATATCGATCAATTTTTAGCATTTGCATCAAGTGAGCGAGTCGGGATGCAAAGAGTTGAGGAGATGCTGAAAAAGAGTACGGTGTTTCTCCATATCCGGGTCTAGATGGGACTATGACCCGAAAACCGGACAAAACGAGCTGGTCCACATGGTATGGTTCTAAACTCGATGACTGGGTCCCATGAATCAGTACGATCACAGGACCGTGACCACGGTCTATATATTCAATTTTTGAGCCGTCGACGTGTGCGTAATATTTCACTTCAGATGGCGCCTCCTTAAACAGTTTGTAATGGAAAATACCTTTATTTCGTGGAAATAAAATGATAATGTCTGTTTATACATATTATAGATATAGAAATGAAAGGGGATAGAACCGTGAATAACCGAGAGCGGTTACTTGAAGTTCGACGTTTCTTCGAACGTTACACGGACGAAGCAAATCCTAAAACACTAGAAGATTTGCTCGAATACTTGTCAACAATTGGAGATACTTCTAAGTTAGCAAAAAAATCGGTGAAAGACGATATCCAAGCACTGAATAATTCGGGGTTTGAAGTGCAGGATGAGTTGGAGAAGAATGGTCTCGCCAAAAAATATTGGCACTCTGCTCGTTTGTTCGAGATTCACGAACTTCGGATGATGGTCGATGCCATCGTCGCAGCCAAATTCATCTCGGAAGATGTGACTGAAGAGATCGTTGAAAAGCTTCAAATGCTGACGAGCAATCCTGAGGCGCAGACGTTGCAATCGATCATTAAGACACCGAAGAAAAAGCACGGACAGATACCGTACCATATCGACCGCATTCAGCGTGCGATTCATGAACGGAAAGCCATCTCGTTCCAATATACGGATGTCATCGGATTCGACGTGACAAAGCGGACGTTCCCGCTCCGTCGTGATGGAGAGCGGTACGTCATCAATCCAATCGACTTGCATTGGAATCACGAACAGTATTACTTGATTGGGATCGATGAATCGATCGGAGAGGTTCGGAACTATCGGGTCGACCGAATCGTCAACTCCGAGATTGTAGAAGACGGCACCATTCGTCCGAAACACCATCTTCCAGATGACTATTACCAAAAGTCCTTCAATATGTACAACGGCTTGGATGAGCAAATCGTCTTGTCGGTCGATGAGCGCGTTCTCCCGGTCATCTTCGATAAGTTAGGAGAAGACGTCTCTGTGTCTGAACATGAAGAACGTTTCCTCATCCGTTTCGATGCGGCCGTGTCTGACGGATTCATTTACTGGTTGCTCTCTTTAGGGGCACAAGTAGAAGTCGTTGAACCACTCACGCTTCGCGACCATATGAAGGCAACGATTGAAAAAATGGCAAATACTTATGAGAATACAAGCATTCATTCATCCATCGAGTAATCAGATGTGCTATACTGCTTGCGACACTTAATGAAGGGGGACAGGCGGATGTTGAATTGGATGCCATTGATCATTCCGATTGTCGCTGTCATTTTCGTAACGATCGTCGCAAGGCGCGCCATGAAAATGGATAAAGAGAACTAACACGAAGAGACATCATCCTTGAATGGGAGATGTCTCTTTCGCTATGGAGGTAGAACGTGGATACGATTACACATACGTTATTCGGTTTAACGCTATATGGTGCAGCCGATAAACGTGATTTACAACAACATGAAAAACGAGCCTTGTTCGTTACGACGCTCGTCGGGAGTCAAATCCCGGACAGTGATGTGATTTCAAGACTATGGGACACGGAAGGGATGTATCAGATGTGGCATCGCGGCATCACACACTCCATCTTTCTCGTCCCGCTCTTTGCACTACTCATCTACATACTCGTTCGTCTTCTCTTTCGAGTGACGGACATCCGTTATTTTTGGTGGGCTCTGTTGTCTGTGTTCATACACAACACATCTGACTTGTTCAATGCGTGGGGGACGGGCTACTTCGAACCGATCTCGGACGTGAGGATTACGTTCGGTGTGATCCCGATCGTAGATTTTGTCTATTGGGGCATCTTCTTGGTCGCCTGGCTTGTCGCGCGTAAACAAGAAGTCCGCTATAAAACGTATCGGTATGCATGGTCTGCCCTCGTCCTGTATGTCGCGATTCAAAGTGCGCAAGGAGCTTACTTGTATCAGACATATGCAGATGAACATGACGAAGTGGCGCTCTCGGCTTCATTTATCCCGACTCAGTTCACCGTCATTACGAAGACTGACGAAAACGTATCGCTTTATACAGACTCTATTTACCAAGAGGCAACCTTGCAATACAAATTGACGTCTGACGAACAAGTAAGTCTCGAACCATTGTTTGAAGCGAATCAAGAAGCACTCACTTTGATGAAATGGTCGCCGTTCGTCGTCATCGTGGCGAATGAGGAACGGCTCGGTGTATTTGACCCGCGTTTTTATGACGGGGAGTCTTCTTTCTTATACGAATATATAGAAAGGTAGGACGAATCGATGGAACGCATCCGTTATCTCTTTATTTTCGCTTATGAACAAGCTCTCAGCTGTATTTTCCCAGTCGCCATCTTTGGTGCACTCGCCGTCACGAAATTTGTGGAGTTACCGCTCCCGCGATATGACGTTTTATTTATCTGGTGTGTGTTCGTCCAAGTGATCCTTGTAAAGTCAGGACTTGAAACGATGGAAGAAGTAAGGGTCATCAGCTGGTTCCACGTCATCGGTCTCGGACTTGAACTGTTCAAGGTGCAGATGGGGTCATGGAGCTATCCGGATGAGGCGTTCACAAAAGTGTGGGGCGTCCCGCTCTATGCGGGCTTTATGTATGCGAGCGTCGGGAGTTATGTTGTTCAGGCGTGGCGTCGCCTCGATTTACAGTTCACGAAGATGCCAAACCCAATCATCGCTTTCGGACTAGGCATTGCGATTTATTTTAATTTCTTCTGGCACCATGTTTGGCTAGATCTGCGATGGCTGTTGATTGCACTCATCTTCTTGGCGTTTGGCCGTTCGATTGTTTCGTATAAACTCGATGACCGGCGATTCAAGATGCCGGTCGTCCTGTCATTCTTCTTGATTGCCTGCTTCATCTGGCTCGCTGAAAATATTGTTACCTTTTATAACGGCTGGGCGTATCCGGACCAGTTGAATGGCTGGGACATCGTTGATCTAGGGAAACTATCCTCTTGGTTCCTACTCGTCATCATCAGCATCCTACTTGTCGCTTGGCAAAAGCGAAAGCCCAAATATGAAACGACTTAACTCGACGTGTGTCGAGTTTTTTTATTTTTTCTCCTTGCGTTGAAGTGAACTTCAAGGTGTACGCTTTTATTGTAAGTCGCTTGACGATAGTTTAAGGAGGGAAACAGATGAGTAAGAAAGTAACGGCAGGATACGATCAACTCAGGCAATTCGCACCTGCTTTCGCTAAAGTGAATGATGATGTGCTTTTCGGTCAAATTTGGAGTCGGACGGATGATCTGTCCGCTAGGGATCGCAGTTTGATTACAATTTCCGCGCTTATGGCAACTGGAGCATTTGAACAACTAGGTGTGCACTTGAATCGTGCAAAAGAGAACGGGATCACTCGGACAGTAATTGCAGAAGTCATCACGCATCTCGCATTCTATGTAGGTTGGCCAAAGGCGTGGAGCACATTTGGGATGGCGAAGGAAATTTTCGCTAGCGACGATGAAGCTGCAGATTCTCCGCTCGGAACCTTGTTTGAAACAGGCGACCCGAATCCTTACGGGGAGTTCTTTACAGGGAACAGCTACTTGAACCCACTGCTGTTTGATCAAGAAATGGGCGTGAGCATGGCGAATGTGACGTTTGAGCCAGCTGCAAGAAACCATTGGCACATTCACGAAAATGGCTATCAGTTGCTGATTGTGACTGGTGGCGAAGGTTGGTATCAAGAAGATGGAAAAGAAGCGAAGTCACTTTCGAAAGGTGACGTCATTCTGACAAAAGAAGGAATCAAACATTGGCATGGTGCAAAACGTGACCAATGGTTTGAACATGTTGCGATTACGTTTGGACAGGCGAAATGGTTTGAACCGGTCGATGAATCGATATATGAGGGATTAGATTCAGGAGGTTGACATGAACATTAAACAAGCGGCTGAACAGTTCGATTTAACGACAGATACATTGCGATATTATGAGCGGATCGGATTAATTCCGCCAGTTTCGAGAAATGAAAGTGGTTATCGAGACTACAGCGATATTGATTTGAACTGGGTCTCCTTTATCAAATGCATGCGGGATGCGGGCGTGTCAGTCGAAAGTTTGATTGAATACGTGTCACTGTTCCAAGAGGGAACGGATAGTATCTCGACACGAAAAGAAATTTTGATTGACCAACGCCAGGAACTGGCTGAAAAGATTAGAGTTATGCAAGAGACTTTAGCGAAACTCGATGAAAAAATAGAGGGTTATGAAGAAAATATGCTTGCATTTCAAACTGAACATTTACTAAGCAAAAAAGGAGAGAGCGTACATGAATGAAAACTATACACTAGCGAATGGGGTTAAAATTCCAAAGTTAGGTCTCGGGACGTGGATGATTGATAACGACAAAGTGGTTGAAGTCGTGAAGCAGGCGATTGATCTCGGTTATCGCCATATCGATACGGCACAGGCTTATCAAAATGAAGAAGGGGTCGGACGTGGCGTTCGAGAAAGCGGTATTGCGCGGGAAGAACTATTCCTGACAACAAAACTCGCAGCGGAGATTAAGACATACGAAGAGGCGAAACAGGCAATTGATGAATCACTTCAAAAAATGGGTACCGACTATATCGATCTGATGCTCATTCATAGTCCGCAACCGTGGATGGAATTTGGCGAGGAAGATCGATTCTTTGATGGGAATGTAGAGGCATGGCGTGCATTAGAAGATGCATATGAAACAGGGAAACTCCGGGCAATCGGTGTTTCGAACTTTATTGAAACTGACTTAGAAAACTTGTTCGAACATGGGACGATTCAACCGATGGTCAACCAAGTGCTAGCACATATCAGCAACACGCCATTTGATTTGATTCAATATGCGCAAGACAAAGGAATTCTTGTCGAAGCGTATTCTCCGATTGCGCACGGTGCCGTTCTCGACAATGAAGACTTAATTGAAATGGCGAAACGATATGGTGTGTCTGTCGCGCAGTTATGCATTCGATATGACTTACAGTTAGGTCTCTTACCGCTTCCGAAAACGCAGACATACGAACACCTCCGATCAAATCAGAAGCTCGATTTTACGATCTCAGATGAAGATATGGAGACGTTAAAGCATGTTGAGAAAATCAAGGACTACGGAGAAGCTCGTGTCATGCCTGTCTTTGGTGGCAAGTTAAAATAAAGTGAATCCATCGCTTCCTTTGTTACGTATTGTAACGTGAGGTGATTGGGTTGTTGGAAATTGTATTCTATTGGTTCATTGGATTATTGTGTCTCGCTTCTCTTGTCATCTATTGGATGGAGTGGCGGAAGACACGCGATCGTGTGAAATTAGGTCAAGTCTTTCTCGCGATTTTTTGCTCTGTTCTTGTAATTGGAATGGCTGGAATGGAGACGTACGATCGTGCGACGACGAATTACATCGTCGAGACGGGAGAATGTTATGTAGTCGCTGACCGATCATCGAAGGGTTCATCGAACGTGACGCTATGGTTCGGCGATCGGACATACGGCTTCAAGGAAATTCCGGATGTTGCATATGGTCCGGGGCATGTTTTTACATGTCGCGCGACGATGACGAAGCAGATGCAATCAGGAATCGATTATGAGTTGCGCTCACTTGACGGTGAGTTATTGTTTTCGACCGAATAAGATCGGAATAGAGATGACTTGTACTAGGACTAACCTGGTACAAGTTTTTTTATTTGTTAATGGTTATGAAGTAGAAAACGTTTTTACAAAAAAAGTAGCTTAATACCAAATTTTATGTATATTAGAATTATATAGAATTTATGAATATGAAATGAGGAGGGAAGTAATGGGTACATTCGTGTGTAATCAAATGACTCGAACGTTTTCAGGTGAAGGGGTCGAAACCAATGCGTTATCAGATGTTACTTTGACGTTTAAAAGTGGGGATTTCATATCCATCATCGGTCCTTCGGGTTCGGGTAAGTCGACGTTGTTGAGTTTACTTGGAACATTAGACGTTCCATCGAGCGGTGAACTGTATTACAGTGATCAGCTCTTGAATAAACTGAAAGCTAAAGAGTTAGCTGACTTCAGGTTCGAAAAAGTCGGATTTATCTTTCAACAGTTTCATCTCATCCCAACTCTGACCGCGGTTGAGAATGTGATGGCACCGCTATTCGGTCGTAAAGTCGACTATGATCCGAAAGAACGCGCACTCGCTTTGTTGAATCGGGTCGGGTTAAGCGACAAGGTAGATGCTCTCCCGTCACAGTTGTCAGGCGGACAGCAACAACGTGTCGCGGTCGCACGCGCGCTCATCCACGAGCCGGAATGGCTGCTCGCGGACGAACCGACTGGGAACCTTGATTCGGAGACGGGCGAGGTCATCTTTGAGTTGTTACGAGAGTTGAACCGAGAGAAGGGGTGCGGGGTCATCTGTGTGACCCACGATTCGGGTATTGCCGAGCGAGGCGAGGTGCAGGTTCGAATGAAGGATGGTGAGGTCATCGAAGTGATCGATACGAGGGTGACAGGACATGCTTAAGTTCATCTGGAATTCATGGTGGCGCAACAAGGAACGGTTCATCCTGCTCCTCGTCGGTGTCTTGATTGTCAGTACGGGGCTGTCATATCTCGTCGGATTGACCGAGTCGAACAAAGGGACCGTCGTCTCTGAGCTCGAGAAACGGTGGAAGTCTTCTTACCACATCGTCGTTCGGCCACCGGGCACGCGGAGCGTGACCGAGGAGTTGAACCTCCTCGAGCCAAACTATATGAGCGGACTACAGGGTGGGATCACGCTCGAACAGTATGAACAGATTAAGCAAATTGACGATATCGAGGTCGCGGCACCGATCGCGATGATCGGGTCATATGACTATTTCAAAGATGTCGGGGAGTTTAAACTAGATCGGCCGGTCGTCTACCGTGTCAAATTCACGGAGAAAACAGATACGGGTGCGAGAGTCGAGTCGGATGAATATTCCACCTATTTTCTAGGACAGTGGCAACCGACGGATGCTGATCCTGGTTATGGTCTAAGTCCGACCATGCCAGGTGAAAAATTTACAGCCGGTTTCGGTTCGAACTTTATGATAGCAGGCATTGATCCAGAAGCAGAGGCAGCACTTGTCGGATTAGATGAGGCGATGATTGAGAAAGAGAACGTCAGTCAATACTTTGAGCAGACGGGTCAAACGAAAAATGAAAATGGAATTATCGAGATGCCTGTCATCATGAGTACGAAAACGTTTGTTGATTCAACGATGGAGTTCGACTTAGAAGAGGTTCAGTTACCATTTGATTCGACGAACACGAGAGAAATTGCTTCGAAAATTCGAGATGCGGGCGGACAAGAGTATCTTGATACGCTAGATGGAAAGACCCTTGATCAAATCGAACGTATTTCTTCCCAACAAGTACATAAGGAGCTTGTCGATACATTTCTAAAGGATGGCACGCTTGATTTTTCGAATGGGGATCAAGCCTTCAATTTCCTGGCGTTTAAGCCTTCGTCGTTAAATTATCAGACTGTCAAAAGTCCGTTCGATGAGCGGTGGCCATTTGCCTATCAAGTACAGCCGTACGAAGTGCCCGAGGATAGCATCTATCCGTTCAAACAAATGTATCGCCCTTTATCTTTATATGGTGAAACAAGTGAGGATTGGCCGAGAGTCAAACTGAATTACATCGGCGTTTTCAATCCAGAAAAGCTCGACATGGCGCGCGACCCGCTCACCGATTTGCCGATGGAAACGTATTTTCCAGCAAAGGCTGATTGGGTGATCGATGCGAATGACGAGCCGGTTAACCCGGTGAAGGAGATGTTGCCGGTCAATAACGACCGTGGTTTCTTGACGCGCCCACCTCTCGTCCTGACGACACTCGAGGCGGCCGTCGCCATCATCGGTGAGAAACCGATTTCAGCAATCCGGGTCAATGTGAGCGGGGTCGACGAGTTGAATGAGGAGAGCGAGGCAAAACTCCAAGCGATCGCGAAGGAGATCGAGGAGATGACGGGGCTCATCACTGACGTCACACTCGGGTCGTCCCCGCAGATGGCGCTCACGTATTTGCCGGGCCTCAAAGAGGGTGAAGCGCTCGGCTGGGTTCAACAGCCGTGGGTCCGCCTGGGATCCTCGTTCACCATCTTTGAGGAGACGAAGATGGGCATGGGTGGCGTCATCGCAAGTGTCATTCTCGTCGCGATTTTGTATGTGTTCACGTCGAACGTGATCATGTTGTACGCCCGGAAGAAAGAGTTCGCGGTCCTACTTTCACTCGGCTGGGGACCAAGACAACTCTCACGCCTCCTCTTGCTAGAGGCATGCTTACTGGGCAGTGTTGTTGCCCTCATCGCATGGTTGATTTTAGGTTCATTTTTGCTCGCGGGGGATACGGCGACAACAGGATTACGTGTGATCCTGATTGGATTCGCAGGTTTAGCCATCTATCTTTTAGGTTCGCTTGTGCCAATGATGATGATTCGACGTATCAAGCCATACGAGGCACTGCGCTCCGGTGCGACGACACGCGGGCTACGGCTCGTTCGGTCCGAAGGCGTGATCGGGATGGCGTTCAACCAGCTCGTCACGCAGTGGAAGCGCACGCTCTTGACGCTCCTCGCGATCGCCGTGCCGACGAGTCTGTTCATGTTCTTCTTATTCGTCTCCGTCCGACTGCAAGGAGTCATGTTCACCTCGCTCCTCGGAGAGTATGTCGCACTGGAAGTGGGGATGATGCATTATGTCGCCATGGGTGTTTCGCTCCTGATTGCTGTCCTGACGACGACGGAGGTCATGTGGCAGAACATCAACGAGCGCAGAAGTGAGATTGCGATCCTGAAGGCGACCGGATGGCGCTCTTCCAACATTCGAGGACTCGTGCTCCTCGAGGGAGGTCTGCTTGGCCTTTTGGCAGGGGTGCTCGGTCTGATAGTTGCAGGAATCCTTGTCTGGAACGTATATGGATCACTCCCATTCATCGAGGTGCTTTTCCTCACGGCGACTCTACTCGTCCCAATCATAACGGGGCTCGGCGGGGCACTTCTTCCCGCACAGATGGCCGTCAATGTGATGCCTTATCAGGCAATGCGTGGGACACAGGTGAACACGAAGAGGACAGAGAGACGCTTCAAGTGGGTCTTGGGGACCGTCGGAGGTGGTCTCGGAGCAGCCGTAATATTACTCTTTTTCTTTGCACTCCCAGAAGGCGGAGAGTTGGAAACGACTGATAAGAGCAGACCAGCCGTTCAGGGAACGACGGGTGAGAAATTAGCGGACCTTAAAGAGGATCAAAAGAAACAGCAACCTGCTAAAGACGAAACTGATTTGGAAGATGCTATTCAAGAGCGAGGGGAAGCTGCATATCAAGTTTTTGAAGTGGATGGCTTAAAACAAGAAAAAGAGGAAATCCAGGTCTTCAAACCGGTTGATTCACCAAAGGAAATTAACATTTCGAATTCTAAATCACGCTTACTCACGATTCCAGTAGAACTTACATTGAAAGTAAAAGATGTTCCGGGTCAGGAAGACTTCATCTTTAGATTTATGCCGCAACATTATCCTTTACTAGACGGCAATGGTGACAAATATGAGGTGGAAAAGGTAACGATACTTAAAAAAGATGGATGGGATGGTAAAAATCAATTAACTGCACCGGCGGATATAAGAGCTTTATTGACTTATGAGATCCCAAAAAATGTTGAACAGGTTGCTTTGCTCGTGAATGGGCAATTATTTATTGGTGAGCATGTGTATGTTATAAATTTAGATGTAGAGTAATGGAAGTTGTGATTTGATTATAAGCATATATGATGCCTAAAAAACTAATGTCAAAAAAACATGTTCGAAGCCAGAAATATAGCTTCGAACATGTTTTATATGTAATTACTTATTTTTAATTGAATCTGATTCCTTTTTTGATTCCATCAGCTTATTTCGTTTTTTCTCTAAAAAGATCGGAAGAAGATTTAAAAAGATTGCCGCAATCGTCAAGAACCATAATGCGCGTGACATTCCGGGCACCACATCCTTTAAGGCAGCCCAGTCCTCTGCTTCGACCCACATATTGATTAGGCTATACTCGGCGCATAGCGTGAGAGCAGTCAAGGATAGCGCAATCGCCATAGGTAGTTTGTAATCCTTTTCCATCATAAAGACAGTCAAATTCAATAGCGTGGCTCCAATGGCCGCCAATCCAAAAATAATCCACATGCTTCAACCCCCTAAATATTTCTATAAATCCATCATAGCATACATCATTCCCCATATTAATTTCTGAAAATTGTTTCTATTCACATAATAAATATGCTAGAATCAATAGAACGTGACTTTGGATATTATTCCCTTTACAAAGTGAAGGAATAACGAGAGTCATTCCACACTTATGATTGAGATATGTCATCTAAAGGAGACAGAACTATGGCCTATATTGCACGAAAATCTGCACATCTTGTCATCGCATTCTTTGTCTTGATTGCGATCAGTGCGCTACCGACGATTGTCGTTCAAACAGATTTTAGTCTGACGAGTTACTGGAACGGTATCCAACAACAGCTGGACCAACTCCAAAAGCTTGATGAAATTACATACTACAACGTCACCGCTCAAACAGATTTACCTTTATTACCTGCACTTGGACCGCTCGTCAAAGAGTCGGTCATCATTTTTACAACGGCGCTTGCCGTGTCGACCATACTTGGTCTCCTGTATGCCTTCTTCTATTATCGGAGCGGCAGACGGGTTCGCACCGTCCTGCACCAAACGAGTCAAACGCTCGAGATGGTGCCTGATTTATTTTGGTTAATCTTTTCACAATTTCTCGCTATTTCTATACATAGAGCAACAGGGTTTGACCGAATCGAAGTAGCTGGTGGGTTCGCAGAATACATACGATTTCTACCGATTGTCACATTGACACTGACAACGTTGTTCTTCTTTATCAAATGGTTGACCATCCATATCCATGAACAAGAAGCCATCTCTTACCTTGAACTTGCCCAAGCGAAAGGGATTCGACCGAGAGGACTGTTTTGGAACCATTTGTTGCCGAACATCATCTATCGCTTCTACCTTTTTTTCCGTTCAAACATCATCACTATCTTATCGACGCTACTCATCGTCGAATATCTGTTCAACGTTCAGGGACTGTTTCGATTCGCCGTCTACAATCCACAGATGGAGATCTTACTCGTCATTCTATTCGTCATTTATATCCCGATTTTTCTGTTGGACCTATTTATTGAGTGGATCATTCCGAATGCATGGAAAGGAGGGATTTGATGCGACGCGTATTAATGCGTGACCCGATTTTTATCTTCTGCTTTGTCATCGTCACGGGTCTATTGTTGATGAGTGTTGGAAATACCGTGTTTCGTGAGGGGAACGTTGACCAAACCCTTATGCTCTACTCAGATGAAGGGAGACTCATCGGAATACCACCACTAGAACCTTCGAAATACCAATGGCTCGGGACAGACAATGCTGGATATGATTTATTTCAGATGCTCGTGGAAGGATTTAAATGGACCGTTAGTATCTGTGCGATTGTCGCACTCGGACGAATGGTCATCGGCTTATTGATAGGGATACCGCTTGCTTTTAGAGGAGCGCGATTGAATCACTTTTTTAAAACGTTGCTCGATGGATTCTTGATTTTGCCGATATCTTTACTCGCATTAATGATGCTCGCCTCGACGATGATTTTTTGGGATTCGACACAAGTGCCTCCACTATGGGATCGGGTGAAGATTGAGCTAATCGTTTTAGTCGTTCTCGGATTACCTGCCGTCACGCTATATCTCATCACGGAGATTCGTCAATTGTTACAACAAGAGTTTATGATTGTTGCCCAGACACTTGGTGGAAGCGTCTGGCATCGCGTGAAACTTCATCTCTTGCCCCATCTGATTCCGACGCTTGTCATCGTATTTATGCAACAATTCGTACAGACACTCATGTTGCTCATTCATCTTTCATTGTTTGGAATCTTTTTTGGAGGGACTGTTCTTTTGCATGAAGGAGTCATGCCTACGATTTATGAATGGTCTTCGATGTTTGGATACTATTTCGGACAATTCACAGCGATGACATGGATGACAAATCATCTATTCCTGATCCCTGCGATTGCGCTCGCAGCGCTGATTTTTATCTTTAATTTATTGACCAGTCGACTCGAACGGGCGTTCCGGCTACGTCGTCAAGAACCGATGGTGACCGAAATTAACATTGCACAGTCAGAAGCGGCAGCCGCGTCACTCGACAGTCCGTTTTCTCTCGTCAATGCGAGTGTATCATTTAAGAATGAACCGGATGATATCGTATGATGTCATCTGGTTTTTCTATGCCAAATCGACTGAACCCTCGTGATTGCGGGAACGTGTATAACAGAATGAGATGAATAGCCAAAAAAGGAGTGAATCAACGTGAAAGCTGCGATTTGTACGAGGTATGGGGGACCAGAAGTGTTCGTCATTCAAGACGTAGACCGACCGAAGCCGAAAAGTAATGAGTTACTGATTCAAGTACATGCATCGGCCGTTCATTCAGGAGATCGACGTCTTCGCGCACTGGACGTTCCTGCACTCGGAAAACTACCGATGCGGATCGTTATGGGGTTTAATGCGCCAAGACAACCGATTCTTGGTGTCGTGTTGGCGGGTGTTGTGGTAGAGGTCGGCAGCGGTGTAAAGAGTTTTCAAGTAGGGGAGAACGTCTATGCGCTCACCGGGATGAGGTTTGGCGGATATGCGGAGTTTGCTTGTGTGAACGAATCGAAATGTGTGTTTCAGATGCCCGAGCATGCCAGCTTTATCGAGGCGGCGGCACTTCCGTTCGGAGGGACGACCTCGCTACATTTTTTACGGAAAGCAAACATCGAACGGGCGAAGAATGTTTTGATTTATGGTGGCTCGGGTGCAGTCGGCTCCACTGCCGTACAGATTGCGAAACATTTCGGTGTACATGTCACAGCAGTTTGTCATGGGCGGAACATCGAGCTCGTGAAGCGACTCGGGGCAGATGTGGTCGTCGATTATTCGAGAGAAGGATACGACCGCGAATTGGGTACGTATGATGTGGTTTTTGATGCGTCTGGAAAAATTGATAAGAGATTGGCTCGAAAACATGTTTCGGGGAACGGGTCATTCCTCTCTGTTGCGGGGCAGGGCCCAGCGAGTGAACGAAAAGAGGATTTGATGTTCTTGAACGAACTGTTTGAAGCAGGAGAGCTGCAACCTGTTATTGATTCAGTTTATCCACTGGATGAGATTGTCGAGGCACACCGATACGTCGATCAAGGAAAGAAGATTGGGAATGTGATTGTGACAGTCAAATAGGAATAAGTCAGATGATCGATGGTATGATGAAGAAGGATTGAATTCGTGCTTTATGGTGAGGTGCATACGATCATCTCACATACATATGAATACTAGACGTAGTCAATGGAGCGGGGGACTAATGATGAATGTATTAATTGGACAACCAAAGATGGAACGAAATCTCGAGCAACTAAAGCTAGAGGTTGAAACGAACCCGACAGTAGACTTGATTCTCTATCCGGAGGGATATTGTACATATACAGAATTAGATATGATCCGTCAGTTAGCTAGTGCATTCAAGACGGCAATTGTTTTAGGTTATCGGGATGATACGAATAAAGATCGGGTCCTCATTGTAAATAAGAATGGTGAAACGCTGTTAACGCGACGGAAAACACCTGAAAGTGTGCGCTTGTTCATGCCATCAAGTGTCAAGGACGGAGCGGAGGAATACGGATATTTACTTTGCAGGGAGATTTTTATGGGGGTAGAGGGATTAAAGAATCATGAGCATCTATCAATCATATTCAATCCAATCGGGGTCGGGATGTTTAGTGAAGAACAATTCATGGAGTGGTCCGAAGAAGCGAGAAAGATTGCGATGGAACGTAAAGCGATGATTATCGGAACGAGTCACGCGGATGGGTCGTATCGAAATTGTGGTGTATCGATACCAATCGCGTATTGTTATGATGAAAAGGGTGAAGAAGTGTTTCTATCGAAAAATGATACGAGGACGAGAGTGTTAGATACTGTTTCAAAAGGTACAATGATTGTCTGACCTATTATAATATTATTTGTATTTTGTTATTTCACATACCGTATTTTAACTTAAAAATAGAAAGAGAGAATGTATGAGATACCCATTCAAACGAAAACACAACAAAAATTGTACTTGCTCAAAATGTGGCAGGAGTACAGAAAGTGAAGTTGGTTTTGGATCAATAATGCCAACAGTTCTAAACGGATTGACAACACGTGAGATGAAAAAACGTGTCGTATTGACAGATGATGTATGCGTCCTCGATGAAGCTCACTTTTTCATTTATGGATGCCTAGAAATTCCGATCATTGGGGAAGAAGACCCCTTCATCTGGAACGTCTGGGTGTCACTCAGTGCGGATAATTTTTTCAAAGTCATCGATTCATGGGATGAACCCGCTCGTGTTGACCTTGACCCGATGTTCGGCTGGTTATCGACGGAATTGCCGATTTACCCAGATACAATCAATCTGAAGACAAACGTCCATATGCGTGGAGTCGGATTACGTCCGTTGATTGAACTCGAACCGACGAATCATCCTCTTGCCATCGAACAGCGCAATGGCATTACGAGGTCGAGGGTCGATGACATTTTCCGACTCGTTGAAGGTGATGAATAAAGGAGTCAGGCCATTTGTAACGAGCTGTTAGGCATGGATATGAGTTCGGCAGCATATAAAAAATACAAACGAATGACCAAGTAAAGGGATGAAGAATAGTGATGAGGAATGTGAGGGAAGATTTCATGAGAATCACAGAAACGATGCTTTACACGAACCGGCTTGACGAAATGAAACGTTTTTATACGGAAAAACTTGGATTATCAGTCATTGAAGAAGACTCGACGAGTTTTCGAATCAATCTAGGTGAAGATGCGCTGGTGTTTCAAGAGGCAGCGACCGTTCGAGAGCGACAGTATCATTTCGCCATTAATATCCCGTCCAATCGATTCAAAGAAGCGAAAGAATGGATTAAATCACGTGTTCCACTTTTGAGTGAAGATGAGGAGGATGAGATTTATTTTGAAGGGATTGATGCCTCGTCACTTTATTTTTACGATGCGGACGAGAATGTCGTCGAATTGATTGCTCGACACTCGATTAACCGGGAAAGTGATGCAGAGGTATTTTCTACTGTTGATTTTCTTGGAATCGGCGAGATGAGCTTGACTGCAGTAGACCCGATACATGTCGCACAGGAACTTGCGAATATCGAGATTCACCGCCGAGACGGCAACCCGATTGATGAGCATCACCTCAATTTTTTAGGCGCACCGAACAGCGATACATACATATTGTTGGTGCCTCCAGGTCGTGTGTGGCTGTTTTCACCAAAGCTGTCGATTCCGAGTCCTATTCAAATGACCATCAATCGACAATATGTCATTGAAATCGATGAGAATCATGAACTGAGCATCCATATGAATAAAAAATGAGTTCATTCCTGAACTCATTTTTTTTCGTCTTCACTCAAGTACATCCGAATCTCATCCAAACTCATAAATGAATTCTCTAAGGTCACTTCAAATGATTTATCTAAACAATCAATAGTAAGTGGTTCGCCATCTAGACGAGAGTATCCTTGTAACAGTGGTTTGATGCGTTCATGAACGATTTGTGCATTTTCGAGTGAGGTTTGAGGAAAAAGGATGGCAAAGGTATCGGAGGCAACCCGATATTTTTTATCGGTCCGTCGTGTCGCTTCATGTAATTCGTCACTGAAATAATCTAAAAACCATTCATATTCGGATCGTCCATAACGTTTTTCGAAATCGTTGAGGAGCGGTAATGTGACGAATGTGACGACGAACGTTCCACTATTTCGAATCAATCGATCCCGCTCTGCTTCAAGGTCCATGAAGAATCGATTACGATTATCAAACCCGGTCTCAGGATCGACGGCAATTAATTGACTGACTCTCGCTTCTGCGACACTCAATGCAAATTGTGAGCGAAATAAACCGACTTGAAGCAAGTAAGCTAGAATCGTTAACATCGCAAACAACAGAAGAATCAGTAGTTGAATATTTAAGGGAATTGTAGTTCCAGACATCATGATGAAAAAGTAAGCGCCGAACCCTAACGAGATCAGTACTCCAGATGCTCGGTGTATGAGTAGCGTTGAAAGATAGAGGACAGGGATACAGATCATCCACCAGACCGGTAGATTGTTCATCATCAGAACAGAAGACAATAGAGTACTTACAATCAATGAGCCAACGATGAGCGCAATCAGTTGAAGTGACATGGCAGACCAATGTCGCATCTCATCTCCTCCTTCCTAAAAGAAATAAATTGCAATAGTAACACTATTATCCATTTTCCGAAATAGTGATCATTCAAACTGATTCGTACACTTGATTCATTATAAGTGATTCTTTAATTGAATAACGGGATATTTTTGAAAATACGCCAATGTTTCAGAACACTTCTTTACCGAAAGAGAGTTCATTGATTGGTGTATAATGGAAATGAGGTGATGACATGAATCAAAAACATATTTTAATTGTCGGTGGTACCGGAATGTTAGCTGAAGTCACATCTTGTTTAGCAAGCGAACATCTTGTCACTGTCATCGGGCGAGACCCGGAAAGAATGGCAAAAGTCGTTCGACGAAACCCTGAAACGTGTCATTCACTACTACTTGATTATCGTAGCGAACAGGATTTATCAAAAGGGCTACAAGAATCGATCAAGCGGTACGGACCATTCAAACAAATCATCGCATGGGTACACCGGGACTCCGGGAAGGCGATGCAAATCATCTTGAATCATTCCTCACATGCAGATGTTCTACATATTTTAGGGAGTCAGGCGAACTCCGAACAGGAAAAACGGTCTTTATACATAAACGAACAACAAACGTACCGACAAGTCCAACTTGGCGCAATCTATGAGCATGAAACTTGGCGTTGGCTGACACACGAAGAGATTGTGAAGGGTATACTAACCGCTTTGCACCAACAATTTGATTATCAGTGTATTGGTATAAATAAGGAGGAATCGGATGCTCACGAAAGAAAGAATGAGTGAATTGATGAAGAAACATCATGTCTCTCAAATAGATATGGTATTTGTTAATGAGAGTGAAGAAATGTCTGTATATCGAATGGGAGATGCTTCTCCTGAGGGCAGAATGTTTGCCGCCTGTTCCATCAGTAAACTTGTAACGACTATTCTTATTCTTAAGCTAGTTGAAAACCGGAAGCTGAGTCTAGACTCTCCAATCAACGACTATTTTGCCTCTTTTTCGTTGAATGATCAAAATGGTATGCGTTCCCAGGTCACAGTCCGTCAACTCATCCAACATCAAGGGGGTCTGGTCGATTTACCGAATCAGTTTGGAACAACGGTTCAACGTACAAGCTTTCCGTCAATGAAAGAAATCCTATCGGGCACGACACCATATTATGAACTTCCTGTGTTTGTCCAGTCACAGGAAATAGGTAAGTTCCATTATTCAGATGCAGGTTACTGTTTACTTCAATATGCGATAGAGGAATGTATGTCATCTACATTCGAAAAGATTATGTCTGATTTCATCTTTACACCACTCGATATGAAAACGAGTTCGTATGACTTGGAGATAGTGGAGAAGTTTGGCGTTAATGGGATTGAGCCAGATGAATCAATCGTTTCTGCATATACTTGTTTTTACCCGTATCCCGCAGCGAGCGGTCTATGGACGACGACTTCGGATTTAGCGACGCTCGTCAACGCGATTACGACAAAAGGGTTCTTGAATACTGAGTCAAGAAGGATCCTGTTCACAACCTCTTCTATGAATGCTGAAGTAGGACATGGTCTATTTCTAAATCCGAATGAACCGAGTAAAGGATTCTCGTTCGGTTGGGGTATTGGGTTTCAAAGCATACTCGTAATGGAGAAAAACTCTCCAATATGTTTGATCTGTTTGTCAAATCGGAATGAAGGAATTCATCAGTTTGAAGGGATGATTGGACAGGTGCTACGTGCATACACATAACATAACGTGAGGAGGTATAAACGTTGGCTAGACACTATTCAACTGGAGATGTCGCGAAAAAATTGAACGTGTCGGTGCGTACGCTGCGATACTATGACCAAATCAACTTGGTTACCCCATCGTATACAAACGATGTACAGAAACGATTTTATAGCGACCACGAAATGTTTCGACTTCAAAAAATCATGCTCCTAAAATCAATGGCCGTTCCGCTTGAAGAAATTCGGAGAATCCTAGATGAGGAATCGTTGACAGCCATTTTGTCGGCACATCTCTTCTCTTTAAAAGGAAAGATAGAAGAATTGCAACAGGCGCAGAATCATACGATGACACTCCTTCAATCCATGAAGCTCGAAAATGAAAAAATCGATTGGACGAAACTACAACATATTCAAGCGAAATCAAATGACCGGAAAAAATGGACGGACTATTTTTCGGAAGAAGAGTCTGACTCATTGAAAGCAACTTTACCTAAATTAGAAGACGGTGAGCATGATACGAAAAAGTGGATCAACTTGATTCGGAGAACCGAAATTCTAATCGAACGTGGGGTCTCCCCTTCCTCAAAAGAAGCCCAAATTCTTAAAGAAGATTTGACGTGGTTAACAGACGAGACATTTGGAGAAGATCAGCAATTGATTGAATCATTTTGGAAGATTCGAAAATCAACTGATGCATCGAATGAATTAGGACTGTATCCAATCAATGCATCGATTCTTGCCTATATTGATTCACTATATCAAGAGATAGCAGACTGATTCATTCATGCCAATGCAGTCAATAGAACGGCCAGCCCATTAAAGGTACCATGGATGACCATGCTGGAATAAATGGAGTTTGTTCGTTCATAAACCCAGGCGAACACAAGCCCAGATACAAAATTGACGAGTAATGTGTTTGTTGTCGGTAAATGAGCGAGAGTAAAAATTCCAGCACTTACGATCATCCCAATCCAAACCCCAAATCGTTGCTCAAAGAAGCGGTATAAAAACCCGCGATAAAAGATTTCTTCATAGATTGGTGAAACGATGGCCGCCGATCCGAACGCAATCAGTATGGAGATAAGCGACAAGTCACTTTGTAAACTCTCTGTTTTTATGTTCGATGTACCGATGCCGAAATAGGTTTGGATTACAACAATGATGAGACTAATTACAATTAATACCATCGTCCATAGAAGGATTATCTTCGAATCTTTACATGAAATACGACGAAGCCCTAACGTTTCGAGGGATATGGCCCGTGGTCGTATTGCGACGAAATAGAGGACAGTCATAAACACTACGGCTAACGCCAAGCCAATACTTGTTCCTGAATAGAGGGTGTTTCCCCATGATTGCTCTAAAAAGTTGTGTAAGTGTTTTTCGATGAGTAGGGGCGTCACTCCGAATAGAAGAATCATTGTGATTGCGAACTGATTCCATGTCCAAATGGGAGTTGTTTTCTTTTGCATTAGACTGAACATCGTGTTTCCTCCTCATGTCGTTGTAGCCCCATCATATCGGGTGACGTAACGTCACCTGCAAGCAGAAAAATAAAAAAGGAGTAATAAGACTATGAAACAGTGGATTGGATCAGCTGCTTTATGCATCAACGACGAAAAGAAAGTTCTGTTCGTAAAGAATCGTGACGTACAAAAATGGAGTTTGCCATCAGGTGGTTTAGAAGAAGGAGAAACTCCTGAACAGTGTTGCCTGCGTGAAGTGTTCGAAGAAACGGGCTATCGCATTTCTGTGAATCGACTATTACATATCAAACGAGCCATCATTTCAACCTATCAAGTCGAGACGCATTATTTCTTGGCAACGTGTGACGAGCGAGTGGCGAATGCCATAATCGACTCGGACATCGATGAAGTCAAATGGTGGTCAATTCATGAAATAGAGCATTTAGTTCATGCATTTCCAGAAGATCTTGAACTGATTAAACGGTGGAGTGTATGAATGATCTGATTAAAGTAAATGGGTATGACATAGAATACCGGTTATTCGGTTCCGGAGAACAACTCATTGTGGTCATGACAGGTATAGGAGGTTCATTTGAAGAGTGGGTTTCTCTTTCTGAACAATTAAGCGAGTCTTATCAAATATTGCTTTATCATCGTTCCGGTTATGGTGAGAGTGAGATGAACAATCGTTCGAGTCGAACAGCATCACACTTTTTGGAATGTGTTGAATTGTTGGATGCCCTTCAGCTACATCAACCGATCATATTAGTCGGTCATTCGTACGGAGGTTTGTGTGCACAACACATGACCAAAGTTTTTCCGAATAAAGTAAGCGGGGTTGTACTCGTCGATTCTACTTCCCATGATCTTACTTTATTAGATAAGTTAGAGACGCCTGAAATGGATCGTCAATATTCAGATAAAGATTGGAGAACGATGTGTCATTCCTATGCGATCCTTTCAAAAGAAAAACTAAAGAAAGTTCATCAGCCTGATTTGTCAAACGAACAGAAAAACCTGTCATCAGATGCAATTGACCGTCTCAGAAACTTTTATCAATCACCAACGCTATACAAAACGATGTTGGAAGAAGAATCGTTTTGGCGTGATGACGCTGCAATTATCAAACAAATGGGAATATTTTCAGCGATTCCATTAATTGTCATCTGTCGAGACCGTGAAGCGATGATTCAGGAAGGAATAAATGGAGGGGCGCCTGAGTCAGAAGTACGCTTATTAGAGGAAACATGGCATGAACTCATCCATCAACAATTGAAATTATCGAATCAATCGGAACTCATCATCGCAGAAAAGGCAGGACACCAAATTCATTTACAACGACCAGACACAATCATCGAAGCGATTCATCGAATCGAACAAGCCGGTCGCATAAAAACGACCGGCTCATGACTTATGACGCTTCTTCAATTTGATTGTGTATGAAATACTCCCTTTTCGAGCGGTCGCGAATGACATATATGGTGTAACAACCAACGAGGAAGAAGACAATCGAGAATGCGAGATAGACTGGGCGAATCCCGATCATTTCGGCAAGGAGTCCAATCCCGAATGTGAGCAGGATGACAAGTAGCGACTCTGCCACATTGATGACACCAGAGAATCGGCCCATGATTTCCACAGGAACATGGTGTTGATAGAATGACAAAAATCCGGTATTGGCGAACGCAAGCGCGAACGTCAGAATAAAAAATCCGATGGAAGCCATCGTGAACGAAGAAGAACCTGCGAATAGGAGATAGCCGACTGGTGTCATGATTGCCCCGAAGCCGATACAAAACGATAAGGATAAACGGTGACTCCATCTTGAATTGATGAGTGACCCAACGATAATTCCAATCCCAGCGATACTGACGAGAAACCCATATCGGCTTTCAGACAAGTGAAGGACTTGGGTCGCGAATGACGCCTCCAACGAATCGAGCCCAGACATGAAGATGGTCATGACACAGAACAATCCATAGATGATCGTCACATATCTGGCATTCGAAGCGAATCGTACGACGACTTTCCAATCTTCGATAATTAATCGGACGGAGAAGGATTCAATAGATGCATTCGTTCGAAGATGAGACGGAAGGTGCGACAACATTCCGACCGAGAGAACGAGTGCGAACGCGTTCACGAAAATTGCAGTTGTTGGACTCCCGACTAGGAAGAGTAGTCCGGCAATTGTTGGACCTAAAATAAACCCGGATGACTGCACAAAGTTCTTCATCGCATTGAACTTTTGTCGATTCGAGGCAGGTACGAGTTGCGTCATGTAGACCAGACTCGATGATTCGAAAAACGAGCTCATTACATTGAGGAGAAAGACAATTACGTAGATGAGCCAAAGTGAATCAATCCAGCCTAAGCTGAATACGAGGAACGCGCGTAAAGCATCCAATATCATCATTAGTCGCCTCGTATCGACTCGGTCAATCAGGCTACCTGACCAAAGATTCGAGATGAGCGATGCGAGCGGGACTAATACATAGAGAATCGAGACGGCGAATGGGGATCCCGTCATCTCAAGTACAATCAAGTTGAGTGCGATAAAGTATACCCAGGCACCGAGGTTTGAGATTCCGACACTGACGAGTAGCAGCGCAGAGGTTTTTCGAAACGAGTTCAAGTAAATCACTCCTTCTATTTTTTATAATTTTCGGAACGCAAAAAAAATCCCACCCCCAAGAACGAATTCCTGGGGACGAGATTCTCATCGTGGTGCCACCCCTGTTCATCCGCACGTCTCCGTACGAACCTTGTTCGGTACTGCCGAAGGAGTCGGACTATACCTCAACTCTATAACGGGAGTGCCCGTCGCCATATCCCTCGGGGTGAGTTCCATGGCGCTGCTCAGAGGCTTGTTTCGACCAACGTTCTTTACTCCTTTTCACCGGGCGGAGCTCTCTTCGAAAGATTCATTGATGTACTGTTCTCTTCATCGCGTTTGTCAGATCATTTTGGTAAGGATAGCATATTGTGAAAATATTGGAAACAACATTTTATTGAATCTAACTCTAATCGCAATCAGTCAAGAAGTCGGGTTCAACAGTTCTGCTCAACTGAACAAGCATTTCACGGAATGGGTAGGTTGCACCCCGGCTCGATTCCGTGAGAATAAAGGGCATCAGCTCAAACGTGATTAGAGAGCTTCAATCTATCTTGGATTTGGTGGGGGAGGGCGTTGAACGGTCCCTCGCAAAATTGTACCGCATCTACATGATAAAACGTGCTCGTTTCCTCCATATTCATCATTTGATCACCCAAATCGTAAAGGAAAACGTGTTTATTCATCCCGAGAGCAATCCCGAGTTCGACGTGTGCGCCTTTGCCTCCAGGCAACAGGATGACAACGAAGTCCGCTGTTTGAATTCCAGAAACCTCTTCTTCGCCAATCGAGCGTAACGCATCAATTGAAGCGGCGCGTTCGTTTTGTGTCCAGTCATACGTATGCGTGTGACCGAGCGCAATCAGCTGATCACGGATGAACCGTACTTCTTCGATATTCGCAAAACTTGAACCGACATAAAATCTCATAGGAAACCCTCCAATTCGTTATAAGTGATTCATCTGGTAAAGCGCTACGACATAAAACATGGTGATCAACAGACAACAGAGTACAAGGAAAAAAATCACGCTAATCAGGACGAATTTTATCAAAGAAAGTGGAACGTATGATTGAATCAAGCGCGTGATCGATATAGACGAGAGGACGAGTAAAATGATTGTGCCAACTAACCAAATGCAGTCATACGCGATGTTTGGCATCTGCCAAAAGTAGACGATTGTTATGACGATTAGACTGAAAGCCATCACCAAATCTTTATGCTTTCGTGTCATCTGAAATCTCACGCTGATGTTCCAATTTCGATCTTACCTGTTCGGCATCTTCCGCATCAAACGTACTGTACCACCTCACATGATCGAAGTCGATGATACGATAATGTCCGCTGATGATATTTTGCTGAAGAATGAAGTGGGAACCTGACTCGATCGCATGCCAAAAGACGCGACCGCCGAGTGTTTTTTCTTTCGGTTCATAAGTGTTCTCGGTCGCAATCAGTTTGACGAACTCGACCGGGTCGTCACCGATTAAATGGATGAGGATCTCACTCTCATTGAACAAGGCGCATAGCGTCACTACGGTCGACCAACTCGCCTCATTTCGCTCCTTCTCGATTTGAATGAGTGTTTTTTTGGATATGCCAAGTAAATTCGCCATCTCATCCTGTGAATGCTGGGATTCAATACGAATCAATTTCATTTTTCGAGAGACTTGTCCAATAAATTCAGATTTTTGCATATAGTTTTTTTCCTTTCTATTCGTACAACTCAAAGTGACGCCGAGCTAATGAAGATCAGGATCCATGAGATGCCGAGAAACACGGTGAATAAGAGCAGGCAGACGACGATATAGCAGGAAATGTATTGCCAATATGTGAACCGTTTTGATTGATAAAAGTGGTATGTAAAACTGAAAGTCGCGATGCCGATGACTAAGAATGCGACGATATCCCAGATGATGCCGACCTTCAAAAACGATGGAGTAAGATATGATGCAACAAGTGCAAGTACAACCGTCACCACTCCAGTAGAAATGGCAGCGGATGGTGTTGAAGTGTTTTCCAACATAATCACCTCCTAATATATTACAAGTGTAATTTTACACTAAAAGTAGACAATGTCAATTTAAGAATCTAAAAAACCCTTCTCTATGGAAGGGTTCCGTCATTTGTCATGTTTATTCGTTAAGTATGTCGTCAGTGGGTAAACACCGATGCTTTGTAAGATCAGGGAGAGTAAAATGACTGCGAACGCGAGGGAGATCATTTCGCTCGACCCGTCGATATTCTCCGCTTCTAGCCAGAGGACGAGGGCAATCGACATCGTTCCTTTGATTCCAGACCACGTGAGTAAGGAAGTCGCCGTTAAATCGTCTTTAAATTCCTTACGCCAGACGGGGACCGAATAGACGAGGCCGCCGACGACAATGAACCGGGTCACGATTGAAAGCAGGAATAAAAGAACAGCGAACGTCCAGAGTGACACAGACAAATAGCTGGTCGCTTCGATTCCAATCAATAAGAACAAGAGAGCGAGCAACATCGGTATGACGATGTCCCAGAAACCATCCAAGTGACGCTGGACCGATTCGTAATCCTCTTTAGTTCCGAGTTCGTGAGACAACATCATACCCGCTGTCACCGTTGCGAGTACACCAGACACTTCTAGCGCATCGGCGAGGTAGAAGGCACCATATGCAGTCACAATCGTCAACATGACGAGCTCATGCTTTTTAAAGCTGACAATCATCAATTTCTTAAGTAAAAATCCAGAAATGAAACCGATGCCGATTCCTCCGGCAGACACAATCAAAAATTCGGTCAAAAAATTGAAGGTGGAGAAACGCTCTCCCGTTGCGAACATACTGAGAAAAATGGTGAAGATGACCACACTCGTTCCATCGTTCACCATCGATTCGCCTTCGACAACGTCCGCAATCCGTTTCTCACCTTTACTCCGTTTTAAGATGGCTGTCACAGAAACGGGATCGGTCGGAATCAAGATGGACGCTAATAGGAAGGAAGCGGTCAACGTGAGCGGGGTGAAGAACTCACTGATCCAAAACGTGCCATATCCCATCAAAATGGCGGTCAAGACAAGGCCCACCGTACTCAATATCGTGATGATCCCGATATTGTCCTTCAAATCTTTGTATTTGAACTGATAGGCAGATGTAAAGAGAAGTGCAGGCAGGAACACCTCGAAAATCATATCTTTTGAGATGAACACCGAATCAAAAAAGGCGATATACGAGAGACCAATCCCGATCAAGACCAAGATGACCGGAACAGGGAAGTAATTGCGTTTGGAATCAATCAAATAAATGAAATAGCCAATGAGTAGTAATGTGATCACCTGTTGCGCAATCATAACGACGTCCTCCTCTACATTCAACATGCTATACACTATCTTCCCATTCAAGGTCTAATCAAACGGGAAATGTGGAATATAGGGGATAGTACATTCATTTCATATAGGGAGGAATCGATATGGGAAACCCAATTGGCGATTTGTCGTGGACGTTTTATTCAGAGTGTGAGGTGCCGAGTGATATCACCGAGACATTCATCGATGGAGAGCGGGCCGT
Source organism: Exiguobacterium sp. NPDC077395 (assembly GCF_050269125.1). Taxonomy (NCBI): domain Bacteria; kingdom Bacillati; phylum Bacillota; class Bacilli; order Caryophanales; genus Exiguobacterium; species Exiguobacterium sp. NPDC077395. The sequence goes on along the minus strand of NZ_JBNNHU010000001.1, from coordinate 1,289,677 downwards.
AGCTGCCTACAAGACGGTGCGTGACGTCGCCGTATTCACGAACAAACGCCTGATTGTCCGTGACGCACAAGGGCTCACGGGGAAGAAGATTGAAGTCTACTCACTTCCGTACGACTCGATCAATATGTACTCGACGGAGAACGCGGGACGCATGTTCGACTTGAACTCAGAAGTCCAACTGTTCACGCGCGCGGGAACGATCAAAATCAATCTGAATAAAAAAGTGGATGTGCGTAAGTTCGACCGTCTGCTCGCGGAAGCAATTTTGTAAAACAGTGGACCGAAAAATCTTCGGTCCTTTTATTTGGATTTTTCTGACAATCCATAATCTTGCATGATACGATAGGACATAATGTGTGACGGAGGTTACGATGCGATTTACAACCCGATTATTGATGATCATGCTCGGCAGTTTGGTGTTGGTGACTGGATTGATCCATCTGGCTCGTCTATTTTGGGAATGGTTTCACGACCCTACGGAGGGAGGGATTGTGCTCCTTTTTTCTGGAGAGGATGGTGAGAGCAGCGGTTTTTATGAAGGGAAGTCACGCCAGATGAGAGAGGACGATGAATTACAGTTCTTGAATATCGACTTTCTAGATTACACGTTCGGAGCAGATGGGACGGTGACGGAGTCAGGGAGTTCATACTGGTTATGGTTCCTTATTGGAGGATTGATTGTTTTAATGATTCTACTGATCATCGCGATGCGAAGAAGAAAGCGTGTCGTCTCGACCATTGATTTCTCGAGTGACGCCGTAAAACGAAGACGGAGAAAGACTAAAGCAAAAGAGTTTGTAGAATCCAAAGAGATTCAATGGACCGATAGCGAGATTCGGAATGCGCTCATCCAGTTCAACTTGGATTTACCGGTTTCATTAAAGCATCAATCGAATGAGACCGTTTTGGACTGGTTCAAACGAATCGGTGTTGAAGAGGTTGACCTCTCTCCTTATTGGAAATCGAGATATGTGGATGAAGGAGTGACTGATGTAGAATCTAGACAGTTTCGAGAGGCGTTACAGTTCATACGATTGGAAGAGGATAAGGGGTGATTGTGTATGAACGATGAAATAGAGGTGGTTGATTTCGATCTGCAGAAGTCAATGGGCTCCGCTCGTTTGGTAAAGTCCAATCATCGATTCTACATTAATTGGGATGAGCTGGTCATAGACCTTAAACAGCATGAATATGTCTCGGGTATTCGAATCATTGAAGAGAGTCACTTGTTCATTTGGGCGTTTACGTTAGAAGGAGAACTGACCAATGTGTGGGTGATAGATGCAGACGGCGACATCAAACACTCCTTTCACGCAGGTAACGCGATTGCAGCAGTTGTAATGAATGATACGGGAATCTGGATTGGATATGGGGACGAGGGCATCTTTGGAGATGGGATCTCTACCGAGGCACTCGTCTGTTTCTCAAAGGAGGGAACCGTACGTTTTCGCTATAATCAAGAAGTCAGAAAGGCTCCAGTTCTTCATGATTGTGACGTGATGTGTGCGTCAACGAATGGAGTTTGGGTCATCTCTTCAATCGATGCTCGTCTCGTCCATGTCAAAATGAACGGACGGATTGACTCCTATCCGATGCCCCGTCATCTCCTTGACTGTTCGTCATTGATGATTGAAGACGGTGTTGCCTATGTCGAGAAAGACGAGCAGGTGTATCGCTGGCCATTCGAGGATAGAAAGCGTGCCGAACTAGTCGAAAGTTAACGAAGATATAAAGTAGATTAAATGGGCAATCAATTGAATTCTTTATCGCATTGAGAGTCAGTGGATTTAGTCACAAAATTAAAGGTCAAAAAAGCTAGGGGTATTATTTCACATACCTAAATCATACTAAATATGTGTTTAAGTCATGAACAAAAAATAATCCGCTCTCACTCAAGAATTGCTTTAACAGATGGATATGTCCTAAACCATAAAGTACAAAGATGCGATCATTTGATTCCCTTAGTGACATCAATTCCTTAAAAATCATTAAGTTACGAAAATACCAGTAGTGTGATACCCACCTAATACCAGACACTTCAAGAGATGCAATCTCTAAATAGGCGCGATGCATAGATAATGTAATTGTAGGGTGATTGATTTCTTTATAATAGTCAGAAATCGTACGACTCTTAAATATTTTTTCGATATGATTCATGACATCTTGTTGGGATGATAATATTTCCTCCATTTCTCGCTTCTCATCTTGAATAATGGTTTCTAAACTGAATCCCTCATCCTCATTCCAATCGATTGGATATACGAAATCTAGATGAGATTGTTGTGCAAGTCGGAATGCAATTTGTTCGCGTTCATTAGCGGTTGCTAATTTCGGCTGCTGAATGATACGTTGTAATTGCTCATTTATGTATTCTTTCTTTGAAGTATTCATTTCTACACATACTTTAGTAGGTTCAAATTTTGCTAATTGATTCACGAATTGTTTAATTTCTAACTGACGTTTTTCGCTTAACACATCTGGCATGTCCGGCATAAATAAATCACCATTGTTTGGCATGTTTAGATGCGTTGTGCCAACGAGCAATATATCTGTTTTATTCATAGCAATTCTCCTAATCAATTTGATGTATAGTGTTAACTACGCTTATACTTCTTCTAGGTTTCATATTTTGTTACTTGATTTCAAAAGAACCAAGTCAATATTTCTCATGGACCTTCGAGTTCATCCTAGTTAACAAACTTGTAAAAAATCTACATAGAAATGAGGAATTCACATGATCCGTTTCGGCATCATAGGTACAAACTTCATCACAGACTGGTTTATCGAAACAATCAATCAGTTGGATTACGTAGAAGTGACGGCACTTTACTCGCGCACGGAATCACGTGTTAAAGAATACGCAGAAAATCACTCCATTGTACATACGTTCACGTCACTTGAAGAGATGGCTCAGAGTGATGTCATCGATGCCATCTATATTGCGAGCCCGAACTCACTTCACGCCGAACAGAGCATCTTGTTCATGCAGCATGGGAAACACGTCCTGTGTGAAAAACCGCTTGCCTCGAACGTCCAGGAAGTCACTCGTATGATTGAAGTCGCAAAGGAGAACCACGTCGTCTTACTTGAGGCATTACGTAATCTGTTCATGCCGAACCTTGAACGGGTTCAACAAGCGATGGAACAAATCGCTCCGGTTCGCCGGGCCGTCTTCAATAAATCACAGTATTCTTCACGATACGACCTGTACAAAAAAGGGGAGAATCCGAACACGTTCAATCCTGATTTTTCGAACGGCTCGTTGATGGATCTTGGTGTCTATCTCCTCGGACCTGCTTTGAAACTGTTCGGTCAGCCGAATGAGATCCAGGCGAGCGGCGTAAAGTTGGAATCTGGAGTGGACGGGAGTGGTACGGTCCTTCTCTCTTATGCCGACCTTGATGTAGTTGTCATGCACTCAAAAATCCATGCGACATCGACGCCTTCTGAGATCATTGGGGAAAAGGGACGCATCATCATCGACGATATTGCGACGTGCGATGAAGTCCGTCTAGAGTTACGGAATGGCACGTCAGAAATCATATCAGAAGCGCAGAATGCTCCGATGTCCTATGAGGTCGAAGCGTTCGTCCGTGCAATCGAAGCTAGGAAATCAGAGACGGATGCGCATTCAGGAACTGATATGATTCGTCTTGCTGATGTGATGACAACGGTACGAAAACAAGTTGGTGTGGTTTATCCAGCAGACAAATAAGTACACAAATAAAACGGTCCTCGATGTCATGTGCATATCAAGGACCGTTCTCATTATTCTTTGTTCAAATAGAGATATCTCAGAAACAGTCCCAAGACGATTGTCATGACGACGGCAGGGATGAGTCCGATGAGCAGTAATGTGTTCATACCGTTTCCTTTCTGAGCGATTCGAGTCGTTCACGCATCTCATCAAAGGAATGGCTATCCGTCAACATACTGAGCTCTGCAGCGGCGAGTTCTTTCACCTGATTCGACCACTCTCGTTCAATCTCGATTTCAGAATTCCTGATCTCCTCGTTTGCCCGCTCGACCTGTTTCTTATGAATGCTCTCGAGACGAGTGCGAATCATGTCACGGAGGAGTGCCGTCAATTCATCCTTCAGTTGCGTCCGACCATCCCCTTCGAAAAATTGACTCGCGTTCTTATAGCGCTTCAACACCGACTGATAAGGTGGTGTCTCGAGATGAATCGGTTCGACAGCCTCTCGAAGCCATGCCACGTCGAGTTCACGGTCGAATTCAAGCGTCGGTAGGATAGACACTTGACGTTCGGTCAACCGTTCGACCAAGGCTACGAATTCGCGTTTAACGTATCGCTCTAACCGATATTGAAACACTTGGAGCTCTTGTTGGATGTCATAGGCGTATTTATCGAGTGTACGTCCAAGTGCACGCTCCAAGCTCTTCCTCGACCCGTCGACCTCGACCGGGTGGAACGTCTCTTTGACGAAGTCCGAGAGGCGGAGAAGCGAACGGGTCTCGAGGTGGGCGAGGAGTTCTTTCGCTTCCCGGTCAAATAGGTCGATGAGTGCTGACACATCGAGTGCCGGCGGGTTCTCGAGTACGGCAATCAATTGCTTACGACGTTGTTCTTTCAACGACTCGTCTTCTTCCGCTTCGTGTAAGACGCGATTGAAGGCGACGAGCAATGCTGTCGTCTCTTCTTGTATACGCATCGCGTTCGCGAGACGAAGGTCTTTGTCGACATAGCGTTCAAGCGTCGAGACGAACCGATCGAATCCCGCGTCATCCCCTTGCATGGCGTTTCGGCTTGAGATGGGGAGAACGGTCGGTCGTCGAACACCGAGCGCGGTCAACTGTTGCGAGACATAGCTTGTGACCGCATCCCGTTCTTCGTCATCTGTCGCAAGATCGGAGGCGTTCACGAGGAAGAACATCTCGTGGTCTCCGGTCCCTTGGACACGACCGAGCTGGATGACGAGCTCTCGGTCCGCTTCCGTGAACGCATGATTATAATACGTGACGAACAAGACAGCATCCGCGTCACGCATGTAACCGAATTGCACCTCGCTGTGTCGGTTGAACTGCGAATCGGCACCTGGTGTGTCGACGAAGACGATGCCGCGTCGTGCCCACGGTGAGTCGAGATACAGTTCAATCTCCTTCACGATACAGCTTTTCTCTTCTTGTGCGACGAACGCGCAGAACGTGTCATAGTCGACGGTCTCCATTTGCCCGAGATAATCGAGCGGTGCTGATTTAACAGCATTGACGAACGGGTGGTCGACATCGAGTAAGGCGAGGGAAGTCCCATAACCTTGTAACTCATCCTCAAGTTCATCTCGTGACTTGAAGGTGATTGTCGCCGTACGATTCGTCCGATTGTTCGGCGGAACAATCTTCGTGATTGACGCCGTGAGCGGGTTCGGCGATGTCGGTAACACCGTCTCTCCGAGAAGGGCATTGAGGGTCGAAGATTTTCCGGCTGAAAACGCACCGAAGATGGCAAACGTATATTGTTCATGCTTCGCACGCTCGATTTTCTTACGAAGAGTCGTGACACGGGAGCGGAATAAAGGATGACTCTCTAATATTTCACATACCGCATTTTCATAAGAAAAATTAAAATCAAATAAATCATGATCATCTTCCAAAATCGATGTCGACGCAACCTCTGATTGGACAACTCCCGCTTGTTTTTCAGGGAGATACGTTGCATCGACATAGTTTCGAACGGCCAACTGATCTAACTGACCTGAATCAAGTTGCAACGCTTCATATTGACCGATAGCATCTAGACGGTTCAAAAGGCGTAAGCGTAATGCTTCATTATCGAGCGCTTCATACAATTCGTCTTCTTCAGTCGAAAATTGTTCCAAGCGCATGTCGACTTCAGCTTTCATATACGTATCCGTCGAATGGACCCAAGGTTCCGAGACTTTCGTCACCCATGTCGCAAGGGCCGTCTCGATGTCACGACTGAACTGTAACACCGTATCACCACTGAGTGATGCGCCGGACTTCACTTGTTCAGTGATAAGTGAGCTTGGTGCAATCGGGAGGACATCACCTTTCGGTAGCAAGGTCTCTGGAAGTTTCAAATCCCGAATGATGTCTTCTGCATATTTCACGAGGTGCGGACGTAAATTCATATCAATCAAACGGTTGAACTCTTTTACGGCCACGTCTTCACGACGAGTGCGTTCTTGTTTTGTTTTCTCTTTCGAGAACAAAAGACCGACCTTGAAGGAAGGGGCACAACTCTCGAGATAGGAACGAAGCAATTCACGAAATTCATAGGTCATGATGGGTGCACTCTCGACGATTGGCGCTTGGTGTTTGAAGAATTCACGACGGAACGATATCCACCATGCCCGTTTCTTCTCAAGGCGGTGCAGGCGAGATTGCATTTCCTTCGGACTCTTCTCATAGGTCGGTAATTGATTCAACGTCGATTGAATCGAAGCTTCGTTGCGTCGGACCAACGTATTGATCAATGCATCCGCATGCTCGACTTGCTGCTGTCTCGATTCCGTGATGACTTGTCGCACATACGACCGCAAGCGCTCGACTTCGTTATGTGGATGCTTTAAATCACGAAGTGAGATGTAGAACGTGTCATTTGGAACGATGTCATGATGACGGAATGCTTTCGTCAATGACGCCTTGAAGTCCACAAAGGAAAGCTCATCCTCATCATGCTTGTCGATTTGGTTAATGATGATGGAGTAGGGACGTCCTTCCCGGCTAAATTGTTTCATCAGTCCGATGTTTTGTTCCGATTGGACATGGTTGTAATCCATCATAAAGAACAAATGATCAGCCAAGAAGAGCGATCGTTCCGTTGCTTGGCGATGTCGTTCATCCGTTGAATCAATCCCAGGAGTATCCATCAACACGACATGTTCATCAAATGGGAATCGGTCGATTGTATATTCGACTTCCTTGATTTCCTCGACTTTGCAATAGTCACTGATGTTTGATAGGGAAGAAGCGTCTAATGAAATCCAATCCGTATCATTGATTGCGACGGCTGCCGCTGATTCTCCACCACGTAACGTGACGATATTGGCACTTGTCGGAATCGGACTTGTCGGAAGGAATCCATCTTCTAGCCAGTCATTGAGCAATGTCGACTTCCCGGCTGAGAAGTGACCACAGACGGCAATCCAAACTTCTTCATTCATTACTTTTTGTAAGGCGGTGCGGGCGAGTCGTGCTGCGTCCGTCATCTCCTCTTGTTCAAACGTTAAAGCAAGCCGTGCTAATTGTTCTCGTTGTTCGTGCATGTTTCCCATCCCCTAATTATGATTCCGTCGTGATGCCGACACGATGTCCGACATATTCATCATTCGTTAAACAATCCAGCACCAACTCGGCGACATCGTCTCTCGAGATTGGACCTGATTGTTTCGTGCCTAACACTTCTTTTGAGACGATGATGTCTCCGCTCGATGGCTCATTGATCAGTTGAGTCGGACAGATGACTGTGAACGCCAATCCGGAGTCTCGTAATAATTCATAAGCCCGCGCATGATCCTCTGCTGCGGTTGTCATCGAACGCTTCGATTCTTTCGTTTCAAAGCGATAGTTGTCGCTATCATGCGCCCGCAAGATGCCGGCGGTCCCGACAGTGATGATGCGTGTTACATCAAATTGTTTCATCACGTCAATCACGAGTGGTGTGAATGTAGACAATACGTTTTGTTTGTCCGTCCCTAACGCCGAGATGACGATGTCTGCAGATTGTACCGTTTCTAGGACTGCTTCTTGGTCCGTCGCGTCTCCGATGATTTCGTTGACACCTTCCTTTGAATCCAACGAATGTCTCGTTAAGAGTTTGACGTTATGTCCTTGATTTAATAAACGCTCAAGTATCCGTTCCCCTGTACGGCCACTTCCGCCGAATAAAGCAATTGTTGACAAGTAAACCCCTCCCCATCAATATGAAAGAAATATCCAACGCCATCATAACACGGAAGCGTTCACAAAACTGCCTGAAATGGTTCGATTCTGCTTGAAAAGAATGTGGTACGTTTTAGAATTGAGGAAGAAGGCAAAAAATACATATGACAAGCGTAAGAGAGGAAGGCATCATCACATGAAATTTGGGGCTCGAACTATTAAGACCGGACTATCGGTCGCAATCGTTTTACTGATTGCCGAGGCGTTTCAGTTCCAACAGATCGTCGTCCCGGCACTCGCTGCGTCACTCGCGCTTCTCCCGTCTGTTTATCAGACCGGGCTTCGCCTAATCGAGGAGATGAAAGGGAACTTGATTGGGGCATTGCTCTCCGTCGGGTCCTTGTTGCTCACTCCGAATCCGACACCCATCGCCATCGGATTCGTCATCATCATCGCCATCTCCATCCTTTTGTTTTTAAATTTAGAATCGACGACACGGACCGTCATCTTGACGACGATTCTCATCATGGAAGGGGCAAGTCAGTCGGACATGCCGGTTTGGGTGTTTGCGGGTGAACGTTACTTACTCATCATGATGGGGATTACCGTTGCATTAATCGTAAACGCACTTTTGTTCCCACCTCGATATGAACGGAAGCTGGAAGAGCAGGTGACTGAGGTATTTCAAATGGTCGTTCGGATCGCACGATTGTTTGCGGAAACGGAAGGCGGTCGTTCATCCTTTGAATCCTTGCCTGAGACGAAGAAGTTGCATAGTGATTCAAAACAAACATATGCCTATTTTGAAGAAGAAATCAAAGCGAATCGTTGGCTCGAGAAGAAGACGCCGATTTTCCGTCGTGCCGTCCTGAAGTCCAAGATGATTGAGACGAACCGAGCCGCGCTCCATGTCATCGAGAAACTCGATCATGATTTCCATACGATTGAACAACTTCCTCCACAATTGAGCGATGAGTTGTATCGCCACATTCGGCATTTGTTGCGTCGACATGAGCGTCTGTTCTCAGCTTATGAGCTTGAGAACGAGCACCTCATCGACCGGGATGAGGATCTTATTCATGAGAACTTTGACTTTGCGAAGTTAATGATCGAGAGGATGCGAGAAGAAGAGGAAGAACTCATCCTCATTGTCGTGCCGCTCGTGGCGACGATGACTGACTGGGTCAAGGCAATGAATGAACTCGAACGCTACCTTGTGACGGAAATGAAGAAGCATGGAGATAACTTAAAAGTGGAACCACGTAAGAAATGGTTTTTTGAAGACTGAGAAACGGGCCGACATTCGGCTCGTTTTTTAAGAGAGTTAATTTTGTTATAGAAGAGAGGGCATTGAGTATGAAGAAATCTTTTCAACACATCACAAAGTATTGGAACATCATCGTTATAGGTGATGAATTTGCTGTAAACTACGGAAAAATCGGGACAATCGGAAAGGTACAAGTAAAATCTTTTGAATCCGATTCGGAATGTATGAAAGAAGCAGAAAAACTTATTCGTCAAAAGTTGAGAAAAGGATATGTTGAATGCCCTTTTGATTGGGACAACCATATGTATGTGGATGACCCGGAAGTTGGACCGAGTTTTCTGACCTCTCATCCGAAGTATCAGGAATGTTTCAACGATGAATTCTATATGGATTGTACGGAAGAATATGCTCCGTTCGGGAATGATGCTGGAGCCGATGCATTGGTTATGTACGAAGAAGTGCTCCGAAAGGATAGAGACCTTTGTTATCTTTCATACGCTTACGCCTTAATTGAAAGTTGGGTTGATCGAGATGTTTCCGGTCCAGAAGATTGGTCAACGTATGAATATGCCTATACATGTGATCAAGTCGTCGTCGCTGGTGCGTTTGCTTCCATAAAGATGACGGGAAAGCTGACAGATAATTTGAAAATAACAGGATTAGCTGCCATCCATCGATTAAAGCAAGCTTTCGAAATAGAGGATCAGTCTATATTTGATGAGTTATATGCACGCTTAAGTACATTCCCGACCGAATCCTGAAACTTTTCGTAAAGAAACACGTATACAATAGAGACAGATACATATGAACGATAGGGGGATTCACCATGTCAGAAACAACACCGACACCAGAAGAAGGTGTCACACCACAACGAATCAGCGGAACGCTTCCGATCGAGGCACGGGCGGTCTTTCGATTATCGAGCGCGATTTTTTATCTCATCGGTCTCCTCATCACGGGAGCTCTCGTTGTCGCATCATACTGGTTCGACTGGCCGACTTGGCTACAGATTGGCTTTGTCGTGCTGCTTGTCATCGATGTCGTCTATAGCTTGATTGATCTCATCTGGTTCCAAAAGTGGAAACAGGAACGATTCACGTATGATGTCCAGCCACTTGAGATTCGGATTCATCATGGGATCATCACGACACATGACGTACTCATCCCGATGACGAAGGTCCAATATGTTCATGCGGAACAAGGACCGCTTCTACGTAAATACGGGTTACAAACCATCACGATCGGAACAGCGGCCGGTTCACACGAAATCTATGCGATCGAAGAATCATTCGCGAAAACACTCCGTGAGCAGATTGCCATCTATGCACGTATTGAAGAGGAGGATGTCGTATGACCGAGACCGCGTTAACATGGCATCGACTCCCGAGTCGCGTTTTGGTGCTGCGTATTCTCGAAGTCATCAAGTCGTTCGCTATTCCAATCGTCCTACTCTTTGTGCTCAACAACGACTGGGAGTCGACAATCGGCATCATCATTCGAGTCGGGATCCTACTCTTCCTATTACTCGACATTGTCCAGAAGTTCTTTGGATGGTTAAACTTCCGATATGCACTGGATGAAAAGACTGTCTATGTGATCGAAGGGAACTGGTTGAAAAAAGAAAAGTCGCTTCCACTTTATAAAATTCAAAGCGTTCATTCGAACAGTCCATTCCTCTATCGATTGCTTGGTGTAGTGGAATTGACCTTCGATACGAATGCCAACAGTGACGATGCATCATTCAAACTGGCTGGTGTCTTTCCGACCGAAGCCAAACGACTTGAAGAGATTCTCGAGCAAGTCCGGCTTCGGAAACAGAATGCACAAACCGAAGACAATCCAGAAATGACAGATGCGACAACAGAACAGGCAGAATCTTTACCAAGCCGTCTGTTATATGCCTTGTCCACGCGCGAAATCGTGTTGGCCTCCATCACGTCGCTCTCTGTCTTCGCCATCTTCCCGGTCGCTTCAACGATCATCTCTTCGATTGATGACTTCATCAATTTGGATGGGGCGTTCAACCAGGTCGAAGATTATGTGGTCCATGCGTCCATCATCGTCATCGGTCTTCTCGTCATCGGGGTGCTGATGCTGTCGGTCGTGATCGGCATGGTCATCAACTTCTTGAAATATGGGAACTTCCGACTCGAACGAAGAGGGGAGCGCATTCGCGTCGAAAAAGGATTATTGAACCGGAGTGCGAAAGAGATCCCGTATGAGAAGATTCAAGCGATTCGAATCAAAGAGACGTTCATCCGTCGCTGGTTCCATATCGTTGGAGTCGAACTTGTCGCAGCAGGAACGATGGATGAATTAAAGGACGAATCATCAACAATTCTTCCGTTCGTTCGACGTGACCGTGCAATGCGAGTACTCCGTGAGCACTTCACGCACTTCACATGGTCGGATGAATTACATCGACTTCCAAAAAAAGCGTTAGGAATCAAACTACTGCGAATCAGCTGGTTCGGCTTCATCTTATCAGGACTCGTGCTCTATTTCTTCCGAGATTATGCATGGTGGCTACTTCTTTTATGGGCCATTATCATCGGGGGACGTGTGCTCAGTTACGTCACGACAAAATATGTCCGTACCGATCAATTCATTCAATTGCGGACAGGTGCATTCAACGTCCGGTCGTTCTTGACGGACAAACCACGAATCGAACAGATTCAAGTGAAGCAATCGCTCTTGCAACGTCGATTCGGACTGTGTACGGTTCAGTTCTCGACTCGAGGAGGATTCTTGTCCGTCGAGACAATTGACGACATTCCGAAAGAAGAAGCGGACGCGATGCTCGTCTGGTTCTCTCGTTATAACGAAATGAATGAAGAACGCTCAGGATAAAGTTTCCTGAGCGTTTGAATTATTTGTGATTTTCGTATCAAATGATGTTTCTCTTACTGAAAACGCGGATAAAGTATGGTATGATGCAAGTAGAAAGAGACCGGTGCTGGACACACCGACCTCTGGCTTACAGGCTCCCACTTTAAGAGTGGTCCCAGCCGCCACAATGGTTAGTGAATCAGAAAGTGACCCATCTCATTGCGCCGAGGGGGTCATTTTTTTGTGCGTTCAGACGTTGCACGATCGGATGTTCGGTGTATCACCAAGTGAACGATGATCGGAGCGAGGATTGGGATCATGACATAATCTCCAACCCAGGTCCAAAGTTGTTCCATCCGCACCACCGCCTTCCTCCATTGTGGACTTGGCGGCTGACCCCACTATTGCTGCGTTAACCTGCCCCTTCATTATAACAGATTTGTTCGTAAAATGGCGTTAAAAATAAGAACAAACGTTCTCGTTTCGTAAAATGAATCTTTTGATGGAATCGGTCTCATGAATGGGTCCAAAGAAGGAATTGAGTCGAATCGCTCTTGCTTGTTAGATGTCTGACAGGATATAATCAATCTCGTGTGTATACACGGGTGGGTGAGGGTGCCAATAAAGGATTGATTCCTATGGCAAAACAAACAGAATGGAAAACAGAAACATACGGGGGCGTGCTGAACTTCCTGGCGACAGCATACATCCCGGCCGTGCATGCGGCAATTTTGACACAAGCCGGACTCCCGTTCGAGGGGGCGCTCGTCGGAGCGATTTTGACAAGCATCATCGGGACGTTGATTGCGGGATTCTTTAATCTACCGCTCCTCTTGTTACCGGGAATGGGGATTAACGCGCTCTTCACGTACACGCTCGTCTTACAGATGGGATTGAGTTGGCAAAGCGCGCTCGCCGTCTCGTTCGTCTCAGGTGTACTCGTCGTATTATTGACGGTCACCAAAGTGGCAAGAAAATTGGCGAACGCGTTTCCGCCAATCATTCATGACGGATTGACGGTCGGTCTCGGCCTCTTCCTCATTTTGATTGGTCTTGAGGCGGCAGGAATTGTCTCAGGTGGGGGTGGGGCATTGCTCCACATCGGTGACCTCGGTGAGCGTAACGTCCAGGTGGCCTTTTTATCACTCTTTGTCGCCATCTTGCTGTTCTTGAAGATGGGACCGAGCAGCTTCCTATGGACAATCGGTTTCGGTGTCGGCCTCAGCGCCGTGATGGGAACGCTGGAGTGGACGGGAAGCTTCTCATTGTCACCGTTCTTCGAGTCGTTCGGCACGGTGTTTGGGAACATTTCGTTCGCGGAATCTGCGTCTCCGCTCTTCTTAGTCGCGGTAGGTGTACTGACGCTCGTCTTGTTGATTGAAAACATCAGCTTGATCCAGAATCAGACACGTGCAATCGGCAAAGAAGAAGATGCACCGAAAGGTCTCGTCGCACAAGGTCTGTCGACGATGGCCGGGGCCATGTTCGGTTCAAGCCCGACCGTCTCGACGGTCGAAGTTGCTGCAGGGATATCGGTCGGTGCACGAGGCGGGATCGCTTCATTCGTCACATCTGGATTGTACGTAGTATCGCTCTTATTGCTACCGCTCTTTGCCATCATTCCTGTGACGGCGATCGCACCGGTGTTGATTATCATTGGCATGATGATGTTCCAGAACGTGAAGCATTTGCCGCTCGATAACTGGGAGCATGCCTTCCCGGCGATTCTCGTCATCATTATGATTCCGTTCACGTATTCCATCGTCGATGGAATCGGTCTCGGGTTCATCGCATACACGATGATTGTTTTGTTCAAGAAGGGCTACCGGTCACTCAGTCCGGTCGTCGGTGTCTTGACCGTATTGTTCTTAGTTTTTTTCTCATTACCAGTCTGGTTATAGAGATACGCACGGCATCGTTCATGACGAACGATGCCGTTTTTTGATTTGAAAAGACTCGTTCGTGCTATAATCGCAGTAATTTGAAGAAAACGGGGAGGGGATTGGATGCAAGTCCTTCAAAAATTCGCATCGTACACAGAATGGCTCAAGTCGTTAGAAAAGCTGAGTGAATCTGAGTGGAATAAACAGATCGACTCGGAGAAGTGGTCCATAAAGCAAATCGTCTTACATATCGCCCATTGGGACAATCATCTGTTGAATGTCATCATCCCATCGGTGAAGAACGGCGAAGGGATGATATTCCCTGACTTTGACTCGTTCAACGCGCGGGCGACGAAAAGAGCGGAAAAGTTGACAGGTGAGACCGTACTGAAAGAATCCCTTAACAGTCGGCGAACGCTCGTCACGATGCTCGACTCCTTAAGTGAAGAAGCACTGACTTATAAAACGACAGCGAATGGCGTCTCACATGATCCTCATCAAGGTGTCCCATATTCACTATATGTGATTGTCAGAGAATTCATCGAGCATGACCGGCACCATATGAAGCAAGTCGAGTCCATCCTGAAATGAGACATCGGAAAGTGCGTGGTCTGAAACGAAAGTTAAGTCGTCTTCAGCGTAATTTGCAAGAAAATCATTGCGATTTTCCAACTGAGTTTCATATGGTTATTGGAATACCAAGATTCCGGTCGGACAAACCTTTTTATTGGCTATTCAACATAATGCCCAAATCAAACAGGCAATCATCCATATTCTGCTCGATGAAGCGAAACGACTAGCAAAGCGGCGTGTGGATGAGCGAATGCGAGTTGTCGTGTTACTGGACCTCCCTACATTGTGGAACTCTGAGCTTCTCGTGTTTCAAGATGAAGAGGTGCTACAAACGTTCATGCGGCGTGATTCATCCCACCAAAAATGGATTCCGATTCCTCATGAAAAAATGTCTTTGAACAAATGGGTCATCCGTAGTGACCGAGATATTCGCGTGTACGGATTTGAAGAGTGGAGATTCGATGAAGAGAGTGAAGGTAGAGAAGTGTGGATGCTCGTTCAATGAACGGGCATTTTTCTTTAGTCTAAAAATAACTGAATATTCCGTTAAGGTTCATGGTATAATCCATTTAATCCAATTTCCAAAAAAAGGATTTAGACTATGAGAGGAGCCGTCACTTGAGATGAAACCGAATCTACATATACGGAAACGCCAATGAAACAAGCCAAAACGATTTTTGTGTCAGGGATTCTATTCTCCTTACTACTTGTCGCCCTCATCTCCTATTCCGGTCAACTGGGATACCGTTACTACCAATCATTAGATATCTCAGGGAGCGAGATTACGAGTTGGGTCACCGACTGTCATGACAAACGAAAGTTTTTAGGGATTTTCGAAGTGACGGATGTTGATTTTTGGTGTGGGGAAGACAAAATTATTGAAGAAGACTGGCGAGGGGTCGAGCTTAGCTCTTCTAGTGAAGCTCCAGACGATAAAGGTGGAACTCCAAGAGAGAAGGTTAATGACGAGTCACCTTCTTACGGAAACCCCTCATCAGAAGAGTCGAACAACGTCTCCTACCTCCCATACATGATTACCGCACTAATCATCTTGCTCGGATGGTGGCTTTGGAAGAAACGACGCCCATCGAAGAAACAAATCGAGGAGGGAGAGTTAGATATCGAGGATCACTCGCTAGTGATCTCTGACAACTTATCGGAGCAGATAAAGCGAGCACTCAATCCATTACCAGCCTCGGCTATTCGACAACAGTTGATTCAATTCGAGGCAGCGTTACCTCCACATAAACGTCGCCGTCCGTATGAGACGTTGTCGACCTGGGCGAAACGAATCGAGCTCGATGCATCCCTACTCACCTATTTAGAGACGCGCTATGACGAAGGGGACATCTCACCACAGCGTGAGCGAGCGTTCACCCAGCAACTTGATGAATACCTACTACGCACACAAAAGGAGTCGAACTCATGACCATCCGACACGTATTGGACCAATTAGACCGCATTTACCTCGGTAAACCGGAAATCACAAAATTATGTTGCACAGCCCTATTGGCGAACGGCCATATCTTGCTAGAGGATGTGCCTGGGACGGGGAAGACGTTACTTGCGAAAAGCATCGCCAAAAGCTTTGAGGCAGACTTCGCCCGAATTCAATTCACAGCCGACCTGCTGCCTTCTGACATCATCGGTTCAGACTTCTTCAATATGCAGACCCAGACGTTCGAGAACCGTACCGGACCGATCTTCACGAATATTTTACTCATCGATGAAGTGAACCGCGCCGTTCCGAGAACGCAATCCGCCTTGCTTGAAGCGATGGAAGAACGCCAAGTTTCCATCGGTGGCGTCACCTATCAACTACCGAGACCGTTTTTCGTCATCGCGACGCAAAACCCGATCGAGTCGGCGGGAACGTTCGCCCTACCAGACGCCCAACTCGACCGCTTCCTCATGTCCCTTCAAGTCGGATATCCAGGGGCAGATGAAGAGCGGAACTTGATTCTGCAGACGATTTCAAAGACGAGACATGTGGTACACGCCTTGATGACGAATGCCGCTTTCTTAGAAGCACAAGAAAATGTCGAGAGCGTACGGATTCATGAAGATGTCGTCACTTATTTGCTCGCACTCATCCAAGAGACAAGGCAACATCCGTTAGTCGAAGTCGGGGCGAGCCCACGGGCGACGCTTGCGCTCGTCAAAGCCTCACAAGCTTATGCGTACTTGAACGACCGTCAATTCGTCACGCCTGAAGACGTCCAAGCCGTTGCGCCACACGTTCTCTCGCATCGATTGACCCTCACCCTTGAAGGTGATATCAAATCGACGAAGCGCCAAGTGCTAGCGAACGTACTAGAGTCCGTAACTGTCCCCGTCGAAAAGGTGTAAAGATGCGACAGGTCGAAATCAGTACACCGTCCATCCTTCAGGACCAACTCTGGCCGGCTTATGTCAGTCTCGGTCTCCTCACCATGTGGATGCCTTATGTATGGCCCATCGCTTATGTATGCGGAGCATTATTAATCGTCATGTTCATCCGGAAACGAATCATTCGAACACTTTCAAACGAAGTCTCATTTTCCATCCGGCAGAAAGAAGATCTCTTGTTCATCGACGATGAGACATCATGTATCGTCCGTATCGATGGGTATGAGCGAATCATTGCCCTTGGTGTTCCGCTATTGATTCGACTAGAGGGTAATGAACGGATGGTATTCGAGGACGGGTCACAGGCATACGACACAAGGATCGAACAGGACATACATCATGTGAGCGTCTCGGCTGTGAAGCGTGGACCTGCTTCGATTCGTATGTGTGTGATGCGTGTCACGTTACCGTTTTATTTAGGTACTCTTTTTTTCACGGATGAGGAGATGGATATGCCCTCATGGATTGTGTTACCTACAATCACGAAGTCATCAATCACCGAATCTCGCATGATTCGGATGGGTGACCGTATCGTCAAGCACTCCCCGTTGAACGATCCGTTGATGATTCAAAGTGCAAAACGATATGAGAAGGAACCGGCTAAACAGATTGACTGGGTCGCCACTTCAAAGGTCGGTCATGTACAGGCAAAAGTGTTCGAACGACAAAATCTCGACACGTTCACGATTTCCCTTGATTTGAGCGGTCCTCTCGGGAACGGGCTCCATGCGCAATATGAAGACTTGATTCAACAGACGGCCTATTTGGTCTCTTATTTGATCAAGGAAGATTGTAAAGTGGAGCTGTTAATCAACCGACTCGACAAAAACAACCAAGTTGACCGTGTTACACTGGGAGAAGGAAGAAAACAATTACGGCTCATTCTCGTCCGACTGGCGATGATTCATGAATCGAACGCGTTTGTTGCGTCATCACGTTTCACTTCATATGTCAGTCGTCACAAACAGCCGCACGCCGAATTGATTCACATCAGTCATGCGATGCTGCTGAAATCTTCAGGGTGATGAAAGGAGAAACACATGCAACGAATGACGAGCTTACTCATAGGTTGTGTCGGACTGCTTGCAAGCACGACGACCGTATCAGCCGAGATGACTGAATCTTCGCCGGAACATTTTGCAGATGCATATTTCTATGACATTGTGATGGATCATATTCAGGGGGATGATCCGACTAATTATCATATGACGGACAGTGAGAACATCACGTTCGGTCCGTTGTTGGAGACGTATATCCCGTCATCCTCTTGCTACAAAACGGGGGAAACATGTACGTTAGTCCCAACAAAAGAATTTGTGGCGACCGTTTTTCAAGATGATGAACCGGTCAACGTGATCGGAACGTATGAACAATCAGCGGGTACATATGCGTTTTCAACGTTCGGTTCAGACAAAGAAACTCCGAAAGCGTTGATGGACGTACAGGGACATCTCGTGAAATACACAGAAAGGTCGGCATGGTTTGATTATGATGGGGACATGTTGGTGGCATTGACATCCTACTCAAAACAGATAATCAGTGGGGATGCAATTTCCACAAAGGACTTCCAAGCCTTATTGATCGAAGAGCATGAAAGTATTGAAGGGGATGTCGAAGAAGGGATGATGGATGGAGCGGGTGGCTATTCGGATGAAGCGAAATCAAATAATCCAACATTGAATACCAACCGATTGATTGGTTTTGCAGTGTTAGCGATGTTGCCATTCGGATATTGGTTCCTTAAAAGACGAAAAACAGCATGATGTCAAAAGATTTATACAATCAACATGAACCACTAGAATTAGTGATCATTCCGAGTCATGCACTGAGAGAAGGAGAAGCAAAGCGATTGATTTTTCGACATCTGAAAGATGAGGACTTTCCATTGCGCCTTGTACGTAAACGAACTGCGAAGGGTACGAGAAAACATCGCTTCTCTTTTGAACGTCAAGAAGAACATGTGACGACCAAAACCATCAAGAATCGTGAGTCATTAGAATCGGAATTGACACTCTCTTCGAATGAAATCATCGTCCTACAAAGAGAGACAGATTGGATTCTGAGTTATTATGAGGACGGTTTGACGCTTCAAGGAAAGCAAGTGAGTCGTGTCGGAACAAAGGGAATAGCCAATTTCGAGGTATTTTTTGAATATGTGACGACAGGTGCGTTTCCAATCGAGGTATCATTTTGTTTAGATGGAACGCTCGGTCCTCGTGAGAACGTGTATCGCTTCACGTTGCCTGACGCAGATTGGAAGACATTGATTGAAGACGAACTTTTGCCTCAGCTTCAAATTCCGAAAGCGAAGAATGTATGGCAGTCCCTTTTCTTTCCGACAAACAATCAGACAATCGAATGGTTCACTGGTGAATTTCATCCAAACATCTTGGGAAACTTCGTTTTCGCCCACGATGCCCATGACACGTATTATTTCTTGGATCACGTGAATGGAGACATCAAAGTGTTTTGAATGACCCAACTAAAGAAGAAGTAAATTTGCGTCAATCGATTGAGTCCATCAAACTCAAAACCCGAAGCAAAAAGTACTCCAGTTATGAGAAAGTAGGGATGGAACATGAACTATTTAGAACATCTAGAAAAACATTGTGGCACGTTCGTCAGCGGGTTTGATATCCCTTACTTGATAGAAGATGATGTCCAAATCATCGAACTTGAAGAAGAGTCCTCTAAAATCACGAGTATTTCGACATTAGGACTGCATTGGCATGCACTTCAATTCGAAAATGGTTCGATCGCTCACCAGGAGTTGCTGTTCCGCTTCAATCAACAGCATGCCAAAGAGGAATTTGTTGAATTGATGTGGCAGCTGACCGATTATGCGCTGGGAACGCACCAGGCGTTCGAGTTGGGCGAACTCTACGAACTGCCAGAGGAAGTGCTTGAACAATATTCATTTTCTTCGGTCTATGTGACCGCTCCTTTTTACTCAGATGAGTCGTTCATCACATATGAGAACGAGGAGCAGAGCGTCCTAGTCGTCTGGTTTGTACCGATTTACCCTTCAGAAGAGCTGTTCATCGAAGAACACGGAACCGAACGGTTTGACGAACTCCTATATGAGACTGATCGCGAGTTATTCGACTTGAACCGAAAAGAACTTGTCTAACGAACATCCCCTCATGCGCGCATGAGGGGATTCTTTACATATAGGGGCCGTTCACTTGGACGACGAACTGCGAGTGCTCGTAATGATACGTGATGCGTGAGTAGTCGAACGGTTTTCCATTCGTCAGATGAAAGATCGTTTCGATGCGAAGTGTCGGGTCATTCTCTTGCAATCCGAGGTGGCCTGCTTCCACATCCGTCAATCGACCTACCTGTAGATACATGTCAGAAAAACCAATTGTGACACCGAGCGCACTTTGGACGTAATCGAAAATGGAGTCGGCCACAATCTCTCGATTCAAGTAAGGGACGATGGCTTTTACATAATACGATTCTTCATGACAAAGTACTTCCCCGTCCACATACCTTACCCGTTCGACACGATACACATCGTCTGTTACGTCAATCCCGAGATTTTCGGCCACCAACGCATCTGGTTTCATAACAGACACATCGAGTACATCAGAGGTCAAGATTCGATCTCCAAGGTTACTCTTGAATCCTTGGGTGGAAAAGAGACTCATATAACCGGGACGATTATGGCGTCTGACGAAAATGCCGCTACCACGGAGTTGAAAGATGATGCCTTTTCGTTCGAGCAGTTCCAACGCTTTCGTGATCGTACTCTTACTCACGGCATATTGACTCATCATCTGCTCAAGGACAGGTAGCTTGTCACCTTGTTTTAAATTCTGTTCATGAATGTATTGTTCTATTTCATTCGCGATTTGTTGGTATTTTAACATGGTCATTCCTCACTTTTACGTCACTTCTTGTATTATATCATGAAAAAACAAGATTGTTTCATTGTATCTACCTTGTTAAATTGTACCGGTACAATTATACTTGACGTGTATGATTCATCAGAAGGAGGAATAGAGGATGAAGACGTTACCGAAAGATTTTCTATGGGGAGGCGCACTCGCCGCCCACCAATTCGAGGGTGGTTGGGACGCTGACGGAAAAGGACCGAGCGTCGTCGACGTCTTGACAGCAGGCGCACACGGTGTCGCGCGTCGGATCACGGACAAGGTTGAGCCGAACGAATTCTACCCAAACCATGAGGCAATTGATTTCTATCATCGTTATAAAGAAGACGTAGCGCTTTTTGCCGAAATGGGATTGAAATGCTTGCGTACCTCGATTGGATGGAGTCGCATCTTCCCAAATGGTGATGATGCAGAACCGAACGAGGCGGGTCTTCAATTTTATGATGATTTGTTCGATGAGTTACTCAAACATGACATCGAACCGATCATCACGCTCTCGCATTTCGAGATGCCGCTCCACCTCGCACGTGAGTACGGCGGATTCCGCAACCGTGCCGTCGTCGACCATTTCGTCCGTTTTGCAGAGGTCTGCTTCAACCGCTACAAAGACAAGGTCAAGTATTGGATGACCTTCAACGAAATCAACAACAAGATGGACGTCAACAACCCGCTCTTCTTATGGACGAATTCAGGTGTCCTTCTAGAAGAAGGGGAGAACGCGCGTGAAGTCATGTATCAGACGGGACACCATGAACTAATTGCGAGTGCCCTCGCCGTCGCCAAAGGGAAAGAAATCAATCCGGATTTTGAAATTGGGGCCATGGTCTCTCACGTTCCGATCTATCCGTATTCATCGAACCCGGACGACGTCATGTTGGCCGAAGAGATGATGCGCCAACGCTATTTCTTCCCGGACGTACAAGTACGTGGGTTCTATCCGAATTACGCGTTGAACGAGTTCGAGCGCGAAGGGTACAACATCCCGATCCTTGAAGGAGACGAAGAAATCCTTCAGAACGGAAAGGTCGATTATCTCGGTTTCAGCTACTATATGTCGACAACCGTGAAGAGTGATGTCGTCGCGGACAATCGTGGGGATATCGTGAACGGTGGTCTGCCGAACGGCGTTGAGAACCCGTACATCCAGTCGAGTGACTGGGGATGGGCCATCGATCCGGTCGGTCTCCGTTATGTGCTCAATCGTCTGTATGACCGCTATCAGATTCCGCTCTTCATCGTGGAAAACGGATTCGGTGCTGTCGATGAGATTGTCGACGGGAAGATTCATGACGCGGCCCGAATCGATTATTTGAAGGCACATATCGAACAATTGAAGCACGCCGTCCTCTATGACGGAGTCGACTTGATCGGCTACACGCCTTGGGGCATCATCGACATCGTCTCGTTCACGACGGGAGAGATGAAGAAACGGTACGGGATGATTTACGTCGACCGCGACAATGAAGGGAACGGCTCGATGGAGCGGATGAAGAAAGACTCGTTCGACTGGTATAAGCGGGTCATCGCGACGAACGGGGAAAAATTGAACAGCGAAATTTGAGAATTTCAGCATACATTTGTATAATGGCGTTATGAAACCATTACACCATCCGTCTATCGACACCATACCGTATACGAAAGTCCTTCACGCACTCAGTGAACCGAACCGATTGCGCATCATCCGATGCCTCAGAGAATCCGGTGAAAACAACTGTTCCACTTATTCACTTGAATTAATGTTAAATAAATCAACGGTGTCCCATCATATCAAAATCTTAAGGGAAGCCGGACTGATCAAAGGACGCATCGAAGGAAAAGAGCATTACTACTCGCTCCGAAAAGATGAGATTGAACAGAAGTTTCCTGGATTATTGAGTTCCGTGTTCGCCGTGAAAGATGAAGACTTATAAGCATGCGCTCGAGGCGCATGCTTTTTTTTTTGATCAAAATGCTTGCGAAGTATAACTTACGGTGATACGATACTTTTAGTTTGATGGTTATCGAACTATAAAACAATTTCCGAAGGAGTTTTGAAAGATGAAAAACGTATTAGTAATCAACGGACACGAGTATTATGACTTTGCAAAGGGTGAATTGAACAAAACGATGTTCGACGAAATCATTCAAACACTCGACGGAGCCTATGAAGTGAAAACGACGGTCATCGATGCCGGTTATGATATCAAAGAAGAGCAAGAAAAATATAAATGGGCGGACATCGTCATCTACCAAACACCAATTTACTGGTTCTCACTCCCAGCGAAGTTCAAAAAATACATGGATGAAGTGTACGAATATGGAGTCTTCTTCGCAGGATCTGCAGAAGGGTACGGAAAAGGTGGATTGATGAAAGGGAAGAAATACATGTTCTCGACAACGTGGAATGCCCCTGTCACAGAATATAACAATGCTGAAGGTTTCTTCGCTGGTAAAGACTTTGAAGATTCAATCGCCCACCTGCACTATGCACAGCAGTTCATTGGAATGGAACCATTAAAGAGTTTTGGAGCGCATGACGTGATTGCGAACCCGGACATCAACCTTTATAAGCGTGAACTCCAAGCTCATTTGGAAGACGTGTTCGAAATCACAGTAAATCAGTCTTGACACTCCCACGATTAAAACCGTGGGATTCTGAAGTGAGTGTGCGAGCGCAGTCCATTTCTGTTTTGCTCAAGCCTTCAGATGAGGGTGTGCCATCACCCCTCCTGAGACAGATCATATAGATTCTCAGGCTGGTGGACTGTTACCATCCACCACAGGTCGTTGCAGGTGTATCCATCTGATGTTTTAGCGTCTTTTGCATGACGACAGGCATCGTTTTACCGGTCATATGTTTTCATGACCGAACCGTATACGATTTTCAAGGGACGATGGACACAGGCGTTTTAGAGACTTGTTCTTGTCTATGGGATAAGTATATCCGAACGTCGGATGTAAAAACATCCGAACTCACTTCCATCCCATGCCTAAAGGCGGGCTATTCCCGATATGGGCTTTCCCGTTCGTAAAATCTGTAAAAGGAGAGAGGTCACATGCTTCGGGAAGAATTAGCAGCGGTACGGGACCGATTCTTAGATCGTGCGCCCACCCACGTCAAACAAAGTGTTGCGGAAGCGACAGCATCATTGATTGAATCAGGAGTTGGTCAAGGGTTACAAGTAGGAGAAAAAGCCCCTGACTTTACGCTCGTCAACGCTAAGGGTGAAAAAGTCACCTTGTCCGAATTATTACAAGATGGAAAGGTAATCTTGAACTTTTATCGAGGGGGATGGTGCCCATACTGTAATCTCGAACTGAAGGCGTATGAACGCATTTTGCCGAAAATCAAACAGAAAGGGGCACAACTCGTTGCCATCAGCCCTCAAATGCCAGATGAGTCTTTATCGACGTACGAAAAGAACAATCTGACATTTGAAGTGCTCAGTGACCCCGATCAACATGTAGCAGAATCTTATCGCCTACTCTTCGAGTTTCCAGCTCACTTGATTCAAACATATGAAACGGAATTTGGACTTCAACTCGCGAATTATAATGGAGATTCGAATCCGTGGCGCCTTCCAGTACCTGCGACTTATGTCATCGACCAGGATGGTGTAATTCAATTTGCCGAGGCGGACCCTGACTATATGGTTCGACCGGATCCGGAGCGCGTGCTCGCCTCTTTATAAGAAGAAAAGCCAAGGAATTCTCAGAAATAAGGGATTGCTTGGCTTTTTTCGATATAATGAAGAAAAATACAATATTGGAGGGGAAAATGATGCAAGTGAAACAGCATGGACCAGTGACCTCAGTTTGCGCCAAAGTGAAGAACGGTCCATTCGAGATGTCGATGTATGTGTATTATCTCGATGGGATGATCATCGATACCGGGACACGTACGATGCTCCCCGCTCTCCAACCCTTTTATGAATCGGTCCCAATCGACCTCGTCAGCATTACGCATCCACATGAAGACCACATCGGGACGGCCGCATGGCTCGAACAAACGTATCGCGTGCCAATCTACATACATGAGTCTGCCAGAGATATGTGCCGGACGGGGCTAGATATCCCCGATTATCGGGCACGCTTCTCCGGTGACCCGGAACCGTTCCAGCCGGTCGCCTATCACGACAATCAGATCACGTCAGAGCATCATACCTATCAGGTGATCCATACACCCGGTCATGAACCGAATCATATCGTCTTATATGATGAGGAGAACGGTCGACTGTTTTCAGGTGATTTGTTCGTTCATCCGTATCCAAAGGTCATGATTCCAGAGGAGTCGGTCCCTGAACAGATCCGTTCGCTCAAGCGTGTCCTGTCCCTCTATTTTGAGGAAGTGTACTGCCAGCATGCCGGACGTCTCGAACAGGGAAGGGAGCAGTTAAGCAAAAAGCTCGATTATCTAGAACGTTTGACCGATGACGTGTTAACGAAAACCGCTGCGGGCTATACGATTGACGATATCAACGCTCACCTTTTCCCTGACCCGTCGCCGCTCGTCCAAATCTCCAAGCGGGATTATGACTCCAGACATATGATTTCAAGTATTCTTCGAGAAGTCTACGAACAACTTCGTTGACAGAAGGCGAATCACCTAGTATTCTGAATACATGATTAAACGTTTAAACTTTTAAACGGAGTGATGAATATGAAACAACCAGATACAACACCCGAGGCGTCGCTATCTTTATTTGAAGATGCAATCCCATTGTTCCAAGTATTAGCCGACGTCAATCGTCAACGCATCATTGTCGAGATCGCCAGACATGAGCGATTGAACGTCAATCAGATTGATGAAAAGATCGAGTTGTCTAGACCGGCCATCTCGCATCACCTCAAACTGTTGCGACAAGCAGGAATCGTCTCATCCGAGAAAATCGGGACAGAGAACTTTTACTTCTTGACCCTCGAGGACGCGGTCGGACTGCTCAAAGCACTGACACGTGCGATCGAAGATGAATGTATCTTATGACCTTTCTTTTTGGAAACAAAGAGAAAGGCTTCTTTTCCACTAATCAGTTTAAAAGTTTAAACATATAAACATTAAGAGGAGAATGAAAATGAATCAAACCATTGTTATCACGGGAGCATCAAGTGGGATTGGTCGAGCGACCGTCGAACTGTTCAGCAAACGAGGCTGGCATGTCGCCGCGACGATGCGAAGTCCTGAAGAACATCAAGAACTGTCCAACCTAAAAGGAGTCTCGCTCTATCAGCTAGATGTGACGAACGAATCGAGCATTCTTGACGCCTTCGAGCAAATCGTCTCGGATCACGGCACAATCGATGTGTTATTGAATAATGCCGGGTACGGAGCGGTCGGGATTTTTGAAGAAGCCTCTTCTGAACAGATTCAGCGTCAGTTTGATACGAACGTCTTCGGGGTCATGAACGTGGTCCGAGCATCTCTTCCGTATTTCCGCAAACAGCGGAGCGGACGTATTGTGACCGTGTCTTCGGTCGGTGGTCAAATCACATTCCCAATCTATAGTCTGTATCATAGTTCAAAATGGGCAATCGAAGGGTTCATCGAATCGCTTCAGTTTGAACTGGCACCGTTCAATATCGACATGAAATTGATTGAACCAGGACCAATCAAGACAGACTTTTATGGTCGTTCCCAGGAACTCGTCCGTGACCAACCGCTCGACGTATATGATAACTATACGGAAGTCGCGCTCCATAACACGAATGCCGCTGGTGCGAACGCTGAAGGCCCGGAGGTCGTCGCCGAGACGATTTGGCGTGCAGCGACCGACCGGAAGAAGCGTCTCCGCTATCCATCGGGTAAACAGGCAGGACTGTTGATCGCGCTGAAGCGTTATCTGCCGAACCAAGTGTTCTTCTCTATCGTGCGACGTGTCGTAGAGAAAAACTAACAACAAGTATCTGTTTCGAACTTCATCAGTGTTAAAAAAGAATTTTTTCATCCACTCATTCAATGATAAATATCACACAAATTCACCCGATATAACTTGTAAGAGGAGGGGTTTGATGAAAAAAGTCTCACTGGCACTATCGACGTTCATTCTTATGATTGGATTGACGGCAACACCGACAGAGTCGGTCGATGCTGCGGCGAAACGCTTCAAAAACTGCACGGAGATGAACAAAGTGTATAAAGGGGGCGTGGCCAAATCGAAGACGACCAAAAACAAAGGTGGAAAGACGCGTTATAAACCTTATGTCAATAAAGCCTTATATGACGCGAATCAATCAAAAGACCGCGACAAAGACGGAATCGCCTGTGAACGGTGATCATAAATCATGCATCGAATCAGCCGCCATACGAGGGCGGCTTTTTGTATGGACATAGACAACGATTCGACCACATGATATTATCATAAATAATAACATTATCAAATATGACAACATTGAGGTGGAATCGATGAATCAAGACGTTTTAAAAAGTTTATTGAACCCGATTCGCATGAAAATCTTTCAACACGTTCTGATGAATGAAGGAGTCACGACCGGAGACTTAGCAAAAGCACTTCCCGATGTTCCTCAAGCGAGCCTCTATCGCCATATCAACAAAATGGTACAAGACGAGATTTTATCTGTCATGAGCGAAAATAAAGTTCGCGGGGTGTATGAGAAAGTGTATGCGATTCAAAACAATCCGTTGACCAGTATCAACAAGATTGTCGAGGAGGAAGACCGAGAGCAACTGTATATGGTCTGTTACACGTTTGCGATGTCACTGCTCATGGATTTCGGCAACTATCTGAAGCGCGACTCGATCGACCTCCCAGAAGACAAAGTCGGATTCCGGAGCATCCCGCTCTACCTATCCGATGCCGAAAGTGACCGATTCTTGAGAGATCTTTATGCCTTGTTAGACGATGTGTTGGACCATGATCCTTCCGAAGAACGTACGTTGCGAAAGTTCTCGTACGCGTTCATGCCGGTCGAAGAAAAGGAGGAGATGGATGATGTATAAGCAAGAAGAGGTATTCATTCAAGGAGAATCAACCATCTCGGCTACAATGACGACTCCACATGGTGGCCAGTCGCCATTTCCTGCCATCGTCCTTATCGGGGGGACCGGTGGATTGGACCGCGACGGGAATGGGACAGGCTTCAAGTCGAATCTGTATAAAGATTTGGCAGAATGGCTGACGACGCAAGGGTTCGTCACGTTACGTTTTGACAAACGTGGCATCGGCAAGAGTGGGGGAGATCGGAATACCGTCGGTCTGTCTGGGCTCGTTGATGACGTGGCAACGATGATCCGTTATCTGAAATCGCTTGACCATGTCTCAAAAGACATCTTGCTGCTCGGTCATAGCGAAGGATGTATCGTCGCGACGCTTGCGGCTGAACGCGAGTCGGTTTCCGGCCTGATTCTATTGTCTGGTGCCGGTGTGGCCTTGAAGACGAGCATGCAGGAACAGGCGCACTTCTTACTCGATGAAGTAAAGCGTACGAAAGGAATCAAAGGGAAACTACTCCGACTCAGCTTGAACGAGAAGTCGGTCATCGGAAAGCAACAAAAACTGTTCGAACGTGTCACAGCGACGGACCAGGGTACGATGCGAATCCAACTGATGAAATTCCCTGCCAAATGGTTACGGGAGCACCTTGCGTATACGGATGAGTCGCTCCGGGATCGCTTGGTTCAGTTGAATGTACCGACACTTGCACTGACAGGAGATCGAGATGTTCAAACGGACGTCCATCATCTTGACGAGCTCGATGCTCTTCACGCGGAACATGTCGAGGTACAAAAGATTAGAAACATGGACCATATGTTGAAACATTTCGACGGGGAGATGAGCATTCTGGACGTGAAAAAACAATATCGTGCACAACTTAAGGAGCCGCTTCATCCCGAGCTACAACACCAGCTCCACGAATGGCTCATACGCCACAACTGGATATCATGATGAAGAAGAAGGCAGCGGAGAATTATCCGTTGCCTTCTTCTGTACGTAAGAACCGCTCAACGTGTTCCATCGAGAAATGACGACTCCACTGGACGAAGTGCCCGCCTGGGACGGCAATCAATTGCACAGAGGGATGAAGCTCCCGTTCCGCTCGTTTGATATGCCGAAGCGTCCGTTTCGCCTCCTTCAAATCAATACCTGTGAAGTCCGCATAATAGAGTTGCGTCGGCACTTTGACCCGTCGAAGCAAATCCTTAAAGTCCAGTCCGTCGTATCCGAACAGTAAATGTAGGCCACCGGTCGACAGACGAGCGGGCTGTTCGAAAGCCGTTCGAATCATCGGTGTTGATTCTACCCCGATCCGTCGACAGAACAATTGGAACCGTTCCTCGGAAAATACGGAATCACTTTTGTTCATGCGAGCTTCAATCGAGTTCAAGAGGCGTTTCGGGGAACTGTGATAGAGCAGTCGCAACAGGGGGAAAGCGAATCCGAATATGCCATATTCACGAAAAGGCATCATGGCATTCGGTTTATGCCCTTGGTCGAGGAGAATCAACCGTCTGACCTGGTCTGGGTAATGGACCGCGTAAGCAAGCGCGATGGCCCCGCCCATGGAATGTCCGATTAACCGAATGGACTCCAGTTGTCGTGAAGTTCGGCACGACTCGACCCAATCCGCGAGCACTTTGGAGGTCGCATATGTATGTAGTCCTTCACTCTCACCAAAACCAGGTAAATCTAACAGATGGATTTCAAATTGTTTATGTAAGGCTTCGACAAACTGTTGTCCTTGAGACCCGGTGAATCCGCCACCGGGAAGAAATAGGATAGGGTCGCCTTGACCGTGGATGGTTGCCTTGAATTGTCTCACGTCATCTCTCCTCTATATAGATTGGGTACCATTCAAGTATAAAGATGATTGGAAATCAATTGAAGAAATTTTGCCATCTTTCTCATAGTGTTCGTGAACAAATGTGGGTATAACTTAGTGATAGGTAGATTTCTATCATCACGCATCATATATGCTCTTATGTTTAAAGGAGGAATGATGGATGAAACTTTCGGGGAAAACAGCAATCGTCACCGGGGCCGGCTCTGGTATGGGGCGGGCCATCGCTAAACTCTTCGCGAAGGAAGGCGCGCGGGTCGTCGCATTCGACATGAATGAAGATTCTGTGCAGGCGGTGGTCGAAGAGATTAAGACGGGAGGTGGGGATGTCGTCGGTATCGCTGGTAACGTCACGAATCAAACGGATATCGACCGTCTCGTCGATACGGCGAAAGAAACGTTTGGATCGGTCGACATTCTCGTCAATAATGCGGGCATCATGGACAACTTTATGACGGTCGGGGAAGTGACGGATGAACTATGGGACCAGGTCCTTGCTGTCAATTTGACCGGACCGATGAAATTAGCCCGTGCCGCCATTAAAGTAATGGAGAAACAAGATAGTGGCGGAGTCATCATCAACAATGCATCTGTCGGAGGATTGTTCGGCACTCGCGGAGGCGCAGCATATGTGGCATCGAAACATGCCCTGATCGGGTTGACGAAAAATATTGCAGCGACACATGGGACACTCGGTAAGATTCGTGCAAATGCCATCGCGCCGGGTGGTGTCAACACGAATATCGGTTCGACAATCACCGCTCCGAGCGAACTCGGGATGCGTGCCATCCAAGGTGCGGGGGAAGCACCAATGGGTGAGCCCGAACAAATCGCGAACGTTGCGCTCTTTTTAGCATCGGACGATTCAAGTTTTGTAAATGGCGATGTACTGAAAGCGGATGGTGGTTGGACGGCAAGATAAACGAAAAGAGCCGAAATCACTCGGCTCTTTTCGTTTGGTATTTTTTTCGATAGGCGAGCGGGGTGATCGAATGATGTGATTTAAATGTCTGGACGAAGTGACTGACTGATGAGTATTCATATAACTGAGCAGTTTCAGCAATTGATATTTGTGACGTAAGTAAAGTATTCGCAGCATTGTGCATACGAACTGACTGGATATATTGAGAAGGAGAAGTATCTAGATATCTAGTGAATAACCGACAACATTCACTTTTACTTAACTTGTTATGATCAGCTAACTGAGTTAATGTCAGCCGCGAATATTTTTCTGAATGAATCGAATGAAGAAGATTCGTAACACGATTTAGTGAACTAGAACGATACATCGGCTCGTTCATTCGTTGGATTCGATGGCGCCACACAACAGTTAAGTGAAGGAGTGAATCAAACAATGAAAAGTCATCGCTTGATAATAGTCGATTCACCGCTTTCTCAGCCGCTTGAAGTGCGGTACGATCTTGTTTCTGATTAGAATTATATATGTAGGGTGGGTAATGGTTCTCTATATACGGTCGAACATATATGTCTTCTAATAGTGTTGATAACGTCCCTTTCGGGGTAAAGCAAATTTCATATACGCGGCTCACCGATGTTGAAAGGCGTATCGAATAGAATTGATTCGGTCCAATCATACATCCTGACTTGGATGTAAGTTGATAACGAATCCCGTCAATTGATAAATCACATTCGCCGTCTATTACCCAAATTAAGTGGAATTGTTTCGAAACATAAAAATGAGACGTGGGGCAGTGTGAAGAGTCCCATATTGTTGCGGACGGAGATTGAGTCCCTTCCAATGGATCACCTCAAAATCATGATATTTTTTAATGAGTTATACCGGGAAATAAGAAATAAAACCGAAAATCATGCCAAAAATCATACATTTTTCCAGACTGAACGAATGATAACTGAACCAGTTTCTTCTATATTACTGATCAATCATTCCGCAGCTCACTCTTAACTCGGTCAATTGTACGGATATTCTGGTCTGATATATGTAATGATTGTTAAAATCGCATCATTATAGCCTGCGAGTTTATGTTCAATGGCTTCATCTTGGTGTTCAGATGTCTTGAATGAATCAGTTACTGAATCCAGCAACGTTAGATACTTGTTAATAAATTCATCTTCATACATAACCGTAACATCTTCTAACATTTGTTCGAATGCTACTAACCGACCTTCGTCATACGATTGATAGTAGGCTTTATCAAATATTGTCTGCTTATGAATAAACATGATTTCTCTCTCAATCATGTTTGCTAAAGTGAAACTCGACAACCATTCATTCTCCAAATGTCTCCCCTCCAGAGCGTCTATCAAAATGATCCCAAAACCTAAAAAAAAAGTTTTCATCAATCGGACTCTTCAAGTCAGTACAATAAACCCTCAAAGTAATCTTCTAACGCAATACAGAATTCGGGATCAATACAAGATAAGATATTGATGACTGCAGTAGTATAACCGTTCAGATGATCAGCCTGGCTTCGGCTCGAAAATCCACCCACTTTATATCGCTCATTCAAATCATCCATCTCTGTGAGGTATTTTTCTAAAAACTGATTCTCTTTCATCTCAATGGCATCTGATAACATATTACGTAGAGCCAGCAACTTGCCTGTTTGAAAATCAATTAGCCGACCTACTTGTAAATCGTTCACAAACAAATCTTCAAATGCTTTGTTCGTCTCAACAACTTGAATTTGTCTCTCAATCACATCAATGATTGTGAACGAAGATAGTTTCGTATGATTCACTAGAATGTCTCCTTCATAATTGATTCAAAAGATGAGCCACCCTGTAAAAGCCGCGTGGACGAGAATGGCAACAGGTACCCCGATCCGGAATTTAGGCTTCAATGTCTTATGTCGGAAGATGCGCATTGCCAAATAAGCACCGAATGCCCCACCAATCCATGCCATCGTCAATAACGTACGCTCCGAAATGCGCCAAGCCCCGACGCGAGACCGTCGTTTATCGACAAAAAATGACACAAACGCTAGTAAATTAGTCACAATGTAATATAGCAGTAATAGTTCCAAAGACCAAAACCTCCTTATTTCTCTCTTTATTATATCTTAAAATGGCTCTACAAAGCCGTTTTTATGGATTAAAACAATTTTCT
This sequence comes from Exiguobacterium sp. NPDC077395, assembly GCF_050269125.1. Taxonomy (NCBI): domain Bacteria; kingdom Bacillati; phylum Bacillota; class Bacilli; order Caryophanales; genus Exiguobacterium; species Exiguobacterium sp. NPDC077395. Next base: position 1,257,115 of record NZ_JBNNHU010000001.1, on the reverse strand, counting down.
GAATCCTCTCATCCCTATGAATTGTTCTGTAAATGAACTGATATGACTCTCATATCGTCCTGTAATCGCTATGAAATATAGAGGTGTTACAGTAAGGGGGCGTTAGAAAAGGGAGGAATATTCTTATGAAAAAACCACTATTGACACTAACGGCACTCGCTGGCCTTAGTTTAGGAGTCGCTGCTCCAGCTTCGGCAGCATCAACACACACAGTTCAGTCTGGAGATACACTCTATCGTATCGCCGTGAACAACAACGTCTCTGTAAACGACATTAAACAAGCGAACGGCTTAAACTCAAATATGATTTACCCGAACCAAGTCTTGAAACTTGGAAAGGCAGAAGCAAAAGCTTCTACTGCATCTAAAACGTATACAGTTAAATCAGGTGATACACTTTATCGTATCGCATTGAACCACGGGATCTCTGTTAATCAATTGATGACTTGGAACGGTCTTGATTCAGATCTTATTTTCCCAGGACAAGAGTTCGCCGTGAAAGGTGCAGCAGCTGCATCGGTAGCGAATGATGCGAAAACATCAGCACCGAAGACATCAACATCAGCACCAGTAACAAAAACAGCATCGTCTACAACGCAAACCCAAGCTCCGGCTTCAGGTAAGACAATGACTGTTGAAGCAACAGCTTATACACCATACTGCGCTGGATGTTCTGGTATCACAGCGACAGGTATCGACGTTCGTTCGAACCCTAACCAAAAAGTCATCGCGGTCGACCCTTCTGTCATTCCGCTCGGCTCTAAAGTATGGGTTGAAGGATACGGAGAAGCAATCGCAGGAGACACTGGTGGTGCCATCAAAGGTAACAAAATTGATATCTTGATGCCGACACAAGAGCAAGCGCTCAACTTCGGTCGCAAGTCAATCACAATCAAAGTCTTGAACTAATTCAAGCTCATCAAAGACACTGCCATCGGGCGGTGTCTTTTTTGTGCCTAGCCCTTTTCCCAAGGATTCTTTACTTTCGTCAATCCTAATCGTTTGGCGAGCGGCTTAATCGTCAATCCATGCAAGGCGACCGAGATAACGACGAGACCGAGCGTGGTCGGGAGCATCCGTTCTGCGTCTTCAATCCCTAATTCCGCAATCTCTTGTGCGAAAAATGCTGTCACCGTCATGGCGACGATCCCGCGTGGGGCAATCCAGCTGATGAGCGCCCGCTCTTTCGTCGTCAATGACGAACCGAGTAACGACGATTGCACCGAAACGGGACGTACGATAAATAAAATTGCTAGTATCGACAAGAGGAGCGGCCAGTCGAAGATGGCAAGTAAACTGTCACGGGTCAAACTCGCGGTCAAAATGATAAACACGGTGGAAACGAGTAAGATAGAGATATTTTCTTTAAATTCACGAAGTTGTTTCAAAATGTGGAGATGTCCATGTTTAGAGTTCGCCATCGTCAACCCCATCGCCGTCACGGCCAACAGTCCGACTTCATGCATGACCCATTCACTGATGGAGTAGACAAGAAGGACTCCGGAGAACGTCAACGTTGTCCGTAAATATTCTGGGACTTTCTCATTTCCGAACAAGCGGATGAGTAAATGTCCGACGGCAATCCCGAAAGCAACGGCGACGATACAGGACCAAAAGAACGGTAAATGGCTCGCTAGTCCGTCATTTTGATAAAAGATAAAGCCAATCCGTACGACGAAGAGACCCATCAATGCACCAAGTGGATCGACAATAATCCCTTCCCACTTCAACACTTTCGAAGGTCGAACGGATAAGTTTGCTTGACGTAATAACGGGATGATCACGGTCGGTCCCGTCACGACGAAGATGGCACCCAGTGTGAAAGCCGGTAACCAATGAAAATCTCCAATCCAAATCAATAAGATGGAGGTCAGGATAAACGAAATGAAGACACCGACGGTAACGAGACGAAAGATTGGCTTTCTTAAATCATCAATCTCTTTAAACTCGAGACTGAGACTACCTTCAAATAAGATAAGCGCCACGGCGATCGAGATGAGTGGGCTATATAAATCACCCAATATCAAGTCTGGATCTAACCATCCGAAAATCGGACCAACCAGGATACCCGCAACCGTCATGATCAAGATGGCCGGGAAGTCAAAACGCCATGCAATCAACTGCGAAAGTGCGCCGATGAGGACAAGTAAGCTGAATCCAATCATCATGTCTTCCATAAACACCCTCCATTTCATCGCTTCCTCATATATGTATACCCATATCATGAAAAACATCTGCTAAGATTGCCCGATTTCGGGTAAGAATTGAAGGAAAGGGAGGGATACGATGGAAGTAACAATCGGACTCATCATCGTCATACTGACATGGCTCATCTTATTACTTAACCTCACGTTCGCCGTCACCATCATCTTTTTTGAGAGGCGAGACATCGGTACGACGTGGGCATGGCTGCTCGTTCTCTTCTTCTTACCACTCATTGGCTTTTTCGTGTACATCTTCTTCGGCCGACTGATCAAGTCTCAAAACTTTTATGAAGTGGAAGAAGAGAAACGCGAAGCGTATCACCACCACGTCGAAGAACAACTCGATCAGCTCGACCGTTCGCTCGCCCCGTTCAATCATCCGCTTCTTTTAAAGTATCGTCGGCTGGCACGTCTGAACCTCGTGTCGACGAATGCGCTGATGTCATTCCACAACGATATCACCGTCCTGCACGACGGAACGGAAAAGTTCGACCAGATGTTTCAAGACATCGAGCGTGCGACGAAAGAAATCAATATTCAATATTACATCATCCAAAACGACCCGCTCGGTCAGTCGCTCATTCGTCTGTTAACGGAGAAGGCGAAACAAGGGGTACGCATCCGTCTCCTTTATGATGCTGTCGGATCGAGAGGATTAAGACATAAACACTTTAAGGATCTACTCGCTCACGGAGGAGAAGTCAAATCGTTCTTCCCGTCCAAACTCGGCATCAATTTCCGCGTCAACAATCGAAATCACCGAAAACTCTGTATCATCGACGGTGAACTCGGTTATATCGGCGGTTTTAACGTCGGGGATGAATACCTTGGAAAAGATGAGCACTTCGGCTATTGGCGTGACGTTCACTTACGAATCTCCGGCGACGCCGTCAAGGAACTGTTAGAACGGTTCATCTTAGATTGGAATCGCTCGGTCCCGACAAAAACGAAAGCGCGGAAAGACGATTTTGTCTGGCCGACCGAGGGAATCTCACATCATGCTGCACCGGTTCAAATCGTGACCTCAGGACCGAACTCCTCGACGGAGCACCTGAAGAACATGAGCGTCAAAATGATCACCCAGTCAAAAGATTGTATCTATATTCAGACACCATACTTCATTCCGGATGCAAGCTTCCTTGATGCCTGTCGGATCGCTCTCATGGCAGGTACCAAAATCAAGCTGATGATTCCAAATAAGCCGGACCATATGTTTGTCTACTGGGCAACTTATGCGAATGCGGCGGAACTCGTACGCTACGGGGCCGAGGTCTTTACGTACGAGGAAGGGTTCCTCCATGCGAAGACGCTCGTTATTGACGGAGAGGTCGCTTCCATCGGGACAACGAATATCGATGCGCGAAGCTTCCGTCTCAACTTTGAAATTTCAGCGCTCGTCTTCGACCGAGATGTTGCCCAGTCTGTCATCGATGCATTCGAACGGGACGAATCCCGTGCCGAACGGTTGACGATCGAGCGATACGAGTCGAGGACCCGTTGGATTCGATTTAAAGAGAGCGTGTCACGCCTACTCAGCCCGATCCTATAACACGAAACATCCGGAGAGATATTCCTCACCGGATGTTTTTTAACGTTTCTTCAATTGTGTGACAAGACGCTCGAATGATTCATTGACGTCTTGTGGAGCTTCCTTATCTCCATATTCCGCTGCCTCTAACCATTCAGCGTATAAGGCATGGTCCGTGAACTCAATTCGTTGTAACCAGTCAGATACCGTCTCTTCACGGAGACGTGGTTGCACTTGTTCGAGCTTCCGACCCGTTTCGAGAAGCTGAATTTGTCGTGGGGAGCGGACGATTCGTTTATCTGAAATCGTCGGATGATAAATACTCTTTGGAATCATCCCGTCTTCCTGGATGTCCCTTCGCTTCTGTAAATAGAAGAACAAACCGACACCAATCAATAGCGTGACAACAAAGATACCGATGAAAAAGAGTGACTCGTTCGAAGCAGACTCCAGTAGCGTCTCCTGCGACACCGTCTCCGCATCGATGTTTGGATTGTCTGGCACGAGGAAGCGATTCACACGGTCATTCGGATCCAGTGTGATGCCGTCGAACCAGCTGCCGATCCATAAGAAAAAAGGACTGATCCAGGCAATGACATTCCCAAACAACAGCTCTTTGATCGTACGGATGACGAGAGAGACAGCTAACCCGATTCCTAGCCCGAGAGCAAGCATCGTCACCATGCGCTTATAGTCACGACGATAGTAAAGGTTTCGCTGCCAGATCAAAAAGATAAACGGAAAGAGCACCATCGCGAGCGGCTGGGTCGCCGGTGGGAATAACCAGTCGGCCACTAAGAACAGGACACTCGCCATCGCGTAACGGTCCGTCCAATCCAACGTTCGGATAAATGCATGCACGTACGTGAAGACCAAAAGCAAGATGCTCATCTCATAAGAGAAGTACAGGGCACCGATCGAAAGGACCGTCTGCACGATAAGCTGTGTGTTCCGAGGGAGGCGTAGCGTCAATAAAAAGAGGAGCGGAAACACGTGACCGATATAAAATGCCGCAAAGACCCACCATAACCATCTCATTGACCGTCACCCCCTAACCGTAAAATCGATTGGTTCCCGCTATACTTGGCGACTTTTCGTTCGAACAAGGAGCGTGCCAATGGAAAATCGCTCTCCGACAGACAGGCGAACGTCGTCATGATCTTACGGAAATGCACCTCGCCGCTTCCAGGCGGTAGGTCGTATGTGATCCCATCTTTCGTAAGCGTCGGGACGATGAGACCATAACTCGCGTTCTCTTTCTCAAAATCGCGACATAGGGCTGCCGCTTGTGAGATGAGTCGTTCCATCTGATAGGTGAGGGCTCGTCCGTCTTTCGTCAACAAATCGAGGACGATCACATACTCGTTCGCTTGGACCGGTTGCTCCGTACGGGCAAGCAGTTCCCCTGTCTTTGCATAAGCGGACCAGTACAACTGTCGCATCGGTTGTCCGTGATACGGGGTGACCGACTGGAACGTTTCCGGGTCACGATAGGCGCTATGTCGGACCATCTCTTCACCAGGGAGGGTAGGTGGCCGTTTCGGGATCGGATACGGTGAAAACTCTGGGAACACATAACCGATTCGGGGAAGGGTGTCTTCCTTGTATAGAGAGAACATACGAAGCGGGTCACGAATTTCCATCCCGATTGCCTCAAGACGAATGGGGCCGCGCTTCTTAGCATGGAGCGGGATGGTAAAGTCGACGGTTGCATTCGTCTCGACAAAGTTCTCCTGGCGCCAAAACGCGTGACCTTCCGACTCGACGGTCGGATGTAAATACCCGGATAGCCGTACGACTCCGAGTGGTACTTTTGCAGTGGATATGAGTTTTAACACGTAGACGGCGTCGTCGTTCGGGAACAGTTTTAACTCCTCGGTGAGGTCGACATGCACATGCTCCGCTAACCGAAACATGAAAGCTGGCATGACCAGAGCATAGAGACTGAAGCCAATGATCAGACTCGCAATCAAGACGTTCCCATATAGTGCTGTGAAGACCCCGACGACAAACAAAAGCCACATGTATCCGGACTCGAGATAGCGTGGGCTGACTAACTGCATCTTACACCTCTGATGGGACCGGGATGGTCTCGAGTACAGATTTGATGAGCTTCGTCGGCTTCGTCTTCAAGGAAGCTTCGACCGTCAAGACGATTCGGTGTCCTAGGATCGGGAGAGCGAGCGCTCGGATGTCTTCTGGCGAAACGAAGTCTCGTCCTTCCATATAGGCATGTGCCCGAGCCGCCATCGTATAGGCAAGGGTCGCTCGCGGACTCGGACCCACCTCGATATCCCGGTGGTGACGGAGTGACTCCATCAAATCGAGGAGATAATCCTCCATCGCCTCATGGAACTTCACATCGCGTACCTCTTGTTGCATCTTCAACAGCTCGTCACGTTGAAGCGAGAATGGCTCTGTCGACAGATGCTCGTTCCGAATCAAACGACGCTCTGAATCTCGTGATAGGGGCGCAAGTGTCAATTTGAACAGGAATCGATCCAATTGTGCTTGCGGAAGCGGAAATGTCCCTTGTCCGTCGAACGGGTTTTGTGTGGCAATCATAAAGAACGGTTCCGGTAACTGAAGTGACACTTCCCCGAGCGTCACTTGACGTTCTTGCATCGCCTCAAGCAAGGCCGATTGCGTACGCGGTGTCGTCCGGTTGATCTCATCGACGAGTAAGATTGACGTAAAAATCGGCCCCGTCCGACGTTCGAACGCCCCCGTCGTCGGATTGAACAATTCCATTCCTAAAATGTCACTCGGTAAAGTGTCCGGCGTACATTGAACACGCTGAAACGTCGCCGATACGGAACTCGCGAGACTTCGGGCGAGAGTCGTTTTCCCTGTTCCTGGACGGTCTTCCAGTAACACGTGTCCTCCTGATAATAATGCGATCGAGGCAAGCTTGATTGCTTTTGATTGCCCGATGACTTGATCATTTAAATGTGAAACCCATGGATGCACCATTCAAAATCCCCCTATATTTTTCTGATAATTAAGAAAATCATAGCATAATCGACGATTGAGGTGTGCGGAAAATCCAACGATAATCTAAAAAAGACCGACCGGCATCAGCCAGTCAGTCAACGTTTTGGGGAATCTAAATATCGTTCAAAATGACGTTCGAGCCACTCTTGGAAAAACGACATGAACGTACAAATCGCCCAGTAAATCAATGCCACGACGATATAAACCGTCATATAATCAAACTCACGACCCCCGACGATTTTCGCCTTATTGAAAATCTCCGGGACAGTGATCATCGCCGCAAGAGAACTCGCTTTAATCAAATCGAGAAAGACGTTCGAAAGAGGGGGAAGGGCGATCCGTGTCGCCTGAGGTAGAACGACACCTTTGAGCGTCAACCATTTTCCCATCCCGAGCGAACGGGCCGCTTCCACCTGTCCGTCATCAACCGCACGGATCGACGAGCGGATAATCTCGGCGATATAGGCGGCAGAGTTCAAACTAAACCCGAGAATGGCTGCCGTCAATGCGGCAAACTCGATACCGATGAACGGGAATCCCGAATAGAGGATGAACAAGATGATCAGAATGGGCACACCACGCATGAATGAGATATAAAATGTCGATGGATAGCGAAGGAGTCGCGTCGGAGACAACTTCCCAAGCGCCAATATCAGACCAAGCACAAGACCGAAAAACATGCTCGTAAAGGAAATCCAAAGTGTGTTCGGTAATCCACCTAACAGATAAGGGAACGACTCGATGGCTAGGTCTACGTCAAAGATGGCGTCCCATTTGATGTCTGAGAACGTCATATCATGTCCTTACTTCGTCTCGACGATTGTCGCGTCCACATCAGGTTCAACCGAGACGTCCGCCCCGTTGTAGAATTGCTCTGACAACTCTTTGACTGTACCGTCCTCGAGCATCTCTTCTAATACACGGTCGATATTTTCTTGAAGCTCGTCGTTTTCGTTATCCATCAAGAATGCGACTTCTTGCGGGTTATAAGCGATATCAGGGTGAATCGTGATATCAAACTCTGGGAAGAAGGCGAGCGCAAGCGTTTGAAGATAGTAATCGTTCAAGATGACATCGGTACGTCCTGTCGAGACGTCACGCAAGTACTGGTCGTTCGTGGCGTTGTCATAGATGACTTCTTCAGCTCCGTATTGACGTGCCACTTCCATGAAGACGGTCGTCGCTTCGCCAGCGGCTTTTTTACCTTTCAAGTCTTCAAGCGATTCAATGCCTGAAAGGTCGCTCTTTCGAACGATGGCTGTTCCATATGTGTACTTATACGGTTTCGAGAAAGCGAACTTTTCCTTGCGATCTTCGGTGACCGAAATATCATTCGCCGCGACGTCGATTTGTCCGTTTTGAACGCTTGTCAACATGTTGTCAAACGCCATTTCTTTGAACTCGACTTCAAGCTCAAGGCGCTTCGCGATCTCTTTCATGAGTTCCACGTCAAAACCTGTCAACGTATCACTCTCTTCTTCACGGAAAGAAGCGGGGTAGAGCGTACCAGCCGTTCCGACTGTCAACGTTCCTTCTTCTTGAATTTCTTCCCAACGTGTCGTATCTGCTTGATTCGTGCTATCATCACCACAAGCGGCAAGTGGGATTGCTAAAAACAATGTTGCTGCCAAACCTTTTGTTGTTCGTTTCACAAGAATTCCTCCTTAGATGCTTCATCTGTCTAAAAATAGCATGACTTGTCCAGTCAGGCAACTTTGAAGAATTAAGAAACAGTGTATTTATAATCGATGAAACAATAATTCATAAAAACGCTATCAATATGATGAAACGGACTATCAACTAACTAGTACAGTTAGTAAAAATGATAGAGACAGTGCTTTGTGGAACAATGAGATAACTATGCGATGAGCTGTCTTAATAAGAATCAAAATAGTAGTTATTATTATGTAAAAAGGAAAATGCACATTCGAACAAATCAGAGTCGAACGAAATTTTTATTTATGATGTTCAATCATTGATTTAGTCAGCCTAAAATGACTTAGACTACAATGACTTAGCTTAGATATCTTATAGGAGGTAAATCACAATGGAATTTAACGTATTGCGAGACGGGAAGACGGTTTTAACGTTTAAAGATGGTGAATTAATGGGGAGAGCCGGATCGCTTCAAACAGTTACCGAAATGCTATCTTTAGGGGATGAGTACGGAACTAAATTAGGTGAGTATGATCCAATCCGCCCGGCCATTAAAGATCCATTGGCAATCCGGTTATGCTGCGAAATGTATTTAGGCAGCGTTACATTTACCGGAGACGTTCCTTTGTTCTCGGACGTGATTGAGTAAGAAGACTATCCTATGAAGCCGTAATCTTTAAAATACATCGAAAAGGGTGCTCTAAATGAATCAAATATAAGAACATCTCTTCACTAGTTTACATAACATATATTATCAGTAAAAATAAAGTCTCATCTCATTATCTTAGTATACTTATGATAGTGAGATGAGATAAAAAATTAAGAAGAGTGTGTATATCGAATTAATGTGACACCTGGTTCTGGTTCAAATTCAGCACTTCGCACAAACCCAAGTTTCGTATATAGACGCTTGGCGGGCCCGTTATGTTTGCCCGTATGCACGTATACGAGCTGTCCTTTATGAATACTCAAGACGTGCTCAAGTAGCGTCGTCGCCAGTCTCGCCCGGAAATATGTCGGATCAATACAAAGCTTTGTGATCTCCACCGTGTTTTCAGATGCTTCAATGGTGACAAATCCAATCAACCGCTCCTCGACATACAATCCATAGCTCGTACCTGGCAAGTTTTGAATGACATCAATCGTCTCATATCGTGCCGGAATCTCGTCAAATCCGAGTAATTCCGCTTCAACGGCATATGCATTCCGCTGAATCTCGAGCATCTGCTGTGCCTGTTCGAATTGATGGATCGGGATTTCTTTTAGTTGCATCGTCTCATCCCTCCATTATCGAGTAAACTTCCTTGCCTGTTTGCGTTTCGCCCGCTTCAATGCCAAATAGAGACGATGTGTCCCTTTGAGTGGCGGACCATGCCCGACAAACGTCAGGAGTGGTGACAAATCGACCAGCCGCTCCGCACTCCCTACAGCAACGGATCGGTTCCATGTCGCAAGACCAGGCAGCGGGAACAACGGACGGACGTCCCCCGCCACTGCGGCCCCTCCTTGCGACTGAAAAGCGTCTCCGGCGAATAACACCCGATTCGTTTCATCGTAATAGGCAATTGATCCTGGTGTATGACCGCTTGCTGCAAGAACACGTAGACCGAATAGCCGCTCCCCGGGATCTAACAACGTATCTGGTGTAGAACGGATCGTCGGCAATGAACCCCGTATCTTGTGCTCTTCCTCCTCATCTAGTGAACGGTCTCCTGATAGTAAGCGGGCATCACGCCGGGAGATGAACAATTCTGCGAGTGGATGCTCCGCTTTGATGGCGTCTACCCCGCCGACATGGTCTCCATGGGCATGTGTCAATAAAATGGCAAGGAGCGGTTTATCGAGTTCTTCAATATACGCCAGAATATGTGCCGCATTCCGTTTTAGCGCCGTGTCGATCAAGACGAGCCCGAGTTCATGTTCGATCAGCTGGACGTTGATCGGAAGAACGGGAGCGTAAAAGGTTAGTTGGTGGATATGTCCGTATCGTCTCACTTTCATCAAAAAATCCTCCTAATCGAATAAGGTGGTCCAGTCATCTTCTTGCCAGTGCGCATCGAAGCACATATGAATCTGTTCGAGCGTGTTTCGGGCAAGGGAGAGCTCTGGTAAATGGTCACGTTCAAAGAATCCGACATCCGTCGTCTCTACGCCGGCAGCACCTTCCCCGTCACCAATCAATGCACACTCGATAAAGAGTTTGTAATAGTGCTCAGAAAGTGGCGGGTGTGGATGTTCGTGCATATCAAATAAGGCGAGTAACCGCACCGGAATGACATCCAAGCCGGCCTCTTCTTCGACTTCTTTGATGATATTCGCAGCAGGAGAACGGTTCACCTCACAAAAACCACCTGGTAGTGTCCATAACCCGTCCGACCGCTCCTTGACGAGTAACAATCGGTCTCCCTTGAAAACGACGCCTCGTACATCGAGCTTCGGTGTGGGATACCCTTGAACATGGGCCAATTGTGAGATGGCCTCGTTCGATAAGTCCGAATGTCGTTCATACATCTCTTTTGCGATTTCTTGGAGCTCTTCATATCGTTCTCGGTCATATTGATCACGTGTGAACGTCAGACCGGCCTGAGACAGCGCCTGAATCCGTTTCGCCCACGTCAGCCATTGAGACATATAGATCCCCCTATCATTTGTCCTACATGTTTCTTTCGGCAAATCGTCGCGTTCTCCTTTTTAGATTTATATTCCCCGAAGACTCGGACAAGTCACGTATACTGAAAGTAAACAGAAAAGAGGTGCAGCATGAATCGTTATGAACTGACTCATTTCAAAGAAACTTTGTTACATTATTCAGAATCTGACTTACGGTATAAATGCTCCCCTGCGATTTGGTCAATTGGTCAGATGTACGATCATATCATGTTGGTCGCGAATGAGTATTTAGATGAAGTCGACCGTTGTCTTCAAGAAGACGGCCAACTCGGTGGAGAGAAGACATCATTTGGGAAAAAGTTGTTTCGAGAAGGTGGATTTCCTCCAATCAAAATCGAACTCCCTCCCGAGATGAACCAACCTCCGAACAATACCGATACGAATGAGCAGTTACTCGGGCGGATGACCGCCTTGATTTCAAGGATGGATGCGTTAGAAGCCCGTCTAGGGGACGCCACAGACGATCGGAAGACCTTTCACGGTGGGTTCGGCTGGTTGAATGCGAGAGAGTGGTTCGAGCTTGTCGAGATGCATACACGACATCACCGTCGACAGCAACAAGAACTAGAAGGATGGCTAACACAAAAAGACCTGTGAGCGGCGATTATGCCGATCGACAGGTCTTTTCTTTAATCGAGATACACGTCCTCGATCTCACCGAATGAATCTTCGTCGAAGACGAACGATCCGTTGGCATAGCGATCAAGTAGCGTGAGAGTTTTTGTCTTCACTTGTTTTGCTTTCTCTTTTCCGACGATATGCAAGGTCTCATCCCCATGTACAGGGAGCACACGACGGATCTGGTGCGGTTTTGATTTGACTTCACGAATGAGCATCGTTCCGCGAAGGTTGCGGTTCGTGCAATCGAACTGGTCTTCAAGTTTCATCTTCTTGACCGCTCCTCGTTGCGTCACGAGGACGAATAACGGTGGCGTGAAGAACGAGAAGGCATCTGCGACGACGTCACCGTCTTTCAAGTTCATCGCTTTCACACCGGCTGCCCGCTGTCCGACGACCGGGACGTCATCTTCTTTGAACCAGAGGCCGTATCCACGCTCGGAGACGAGGAACAACTGCCCAGGACCGTCACTGATCCCTGCGAAGACGACCTCATCGTCACCTTTTAGCTTCAAGGCCATGAGCGGCTTCGACTTTCGCTGCGCATCATAGTCGCGTAACGGCGTACGCTTGACCATGCCGTCTTTTGTCACGAAGAGGCAATGGGCGTCCGTCTCGAACGTCGAGACGACGTCTGCCGAAATGACCTGTTCTCCTTCGATCGGGACAAGGTTGGCGACGTGCTGACCGGCATCCTTCCACTTCGATTCAGGGATCTGATGGATTGGGATGAGGAGGTAGCTCCCTTTGTTCGTCCAAACGAGCAAGTGATCTGTCGTCATCGCTTGTGTCGTGAGGAGAGGACGGTCTTTATCCTTCATCTCCGGTAAGACGTCACTTGAGGCGCCGTATGAGCGCATCGAGGCCCGTTTGACGTATCCGTCACGACTGACGAAGACCATCGTCTCCTCAACGGCAATCATGACTTCCGTCTTCAGCTTCAATTCTTCGACTTCCGACTCGATGACCGAGCGACGGTCATCCCCGAACTCATCACGTAGCGCCGTGAGTTCTTTCACGATCAACTTCCGTTTCGTCGCATCCACGTCAAGGATGTTCGAGAGGCGGGCGATCTCTTTTTGGAGCGCCTTCGCTTCTTTTTGCAATTCGACGATGTCCGTGTTCGTGAGTCGATACAATTGGAGCATGACGACCGCTTCGGCCTGGCGTTCTGTGAATGAGAACCGCTCCATCAGTTTCTTCTTCGCGTCCGCTTTATCTTTCGCGGAACGGATCAATTCGAGCGTCTCATCGAGGACCGAGATGGCTTGTTCTAAAGCATCGACGATTTCAGCGCGTTTTTTCGCCTGTTCGAGTTCAAACGTCGTGCGACGTGTCACCACTTCTTCGACATGCTTCAAATAGGCGTCAATGATCGGGATGATGCCCATCTGTTTCGGTGTCCGGTTCACGATAGAGACCATATTGTAATTATAGGCGAGCTGCAGGTCCGTATGCTTCAAGAAGAAGTGAAGGACGCCTTCCGCGTCTGCCTCTTTCTTCAATTCGATCACGACACGAAGGCCGGTCCGGTCCGTCTCATCACGGACTTCCGCGACACCTTCGACCTTTTTGTCGAGACGGAGCTCTTCCATCTTTTTGACGAGGTTCGCCTTGTTCACTTCATACGGAAGTTCGGTGATCGTGATCTGTTCACGACCACCTTTTAGCTGCTCAATCTCTGATTTCGCGCGGATGATGACCTTCCCTTTACCGGTCTCGAACGCCTTTAGGATGCCTTCTTTCCCCATGACCGTTCCTCCGGTCGGAAAGTCAGGTCCTGTGACATACTCGAGGGCGTCTTTTGCCGTATCGACATTGCCTTTCAGGCGTGCGATGGCGAGGTTGAGCACTTCCGTCAAGTTATGCGGCGGGATTTCTGTCGCGTAACCAGCTGAGATCCCTGTCGTCCCGTTCATGAGTAAGTTCGGGAGGAGTGACGGCAAGACGAGCGGCTCTTCCGTCGAATCATCAAAGTTTGGCGTATAGTCGACCGTGTTCTTCGCGATCGACGTCAGCATGACCCCAGCAATCTTCGAGAGACGGGCTTCCGTATAACGCATGGCCGCTGCCGGGTCACCGTCCATCGACCCGTTGTTCCCATGCATGTCGATGAGCGGATAGCGTAGCTTCCAGTCCTGAGAGAGACGTACCATCGCCTCATAGACAGACGAGTCACCGTGCGGGTGATAGTTCCCGATGACGTTCCCGACCGTCTTCGCGGACTTCCGGTACGGCTTGTCGTTCGTATTCCCCTCATGGTGCATCGCATAGAGGATACGACGTTGTACAGGCTTGAGTCCGTCCCGTGCGTCCGGCAAGGCACGGTCTTGAATGATATATTTCGAATAACGCCCGAACCGGTCACCGACGACCTGTTCGAGAGATAAGTTTAAAATGTGTTGAATCGTCGACATCGTTACATCACTTCCTCAATCGCTTTAGTCACATGTTCATTGGCGATGATTGAATCATCTTCCTGGAGTCCGAAGGCGACGTTCTCCTCGATCCACTCACGGCGATGCGTGACGTTATCGCCCATCAAGACCGAGACACGCTTGTCCGCGACGGCCGCGTCGTCCACCGTGACACGGATGAGCGTACGGGTATCCGGATTCATCGTCGTCTCCCATAACTGGTCCGCGTTCATCTCACCAAGACCTTTATAGCGCTGGAGGATATAGCCTTTCTTATACACTTTGACCAACTTCTCGAGCGCCTCTTCGTCCCAGGCGTAGTCGAACTGCTCGGACTTGCCTTTCCCTTTTGAGATGCGATAGAGCGGTGGCAAGGCGACGAACACACGGCCCGCCTCAACGAGCGGTCGCATATAACGGAAGAAGAACGTGAGAAGGAGCACTTGGATATGCGCACCATCTGTATCGGCATCCGTCATGATGATGATCTTGTCGAAGTTACAGTCATCCAAATCGAAATCATGACCGACCCCGGCACCAATCGCGTGGATGATCGTATTGATTTCTTCATTCTTCATGATGTCCTGGAGTTTTGACTTCTCGGAGTTGATGACTTTCCCGCGTAACGGAAGGATGGCTTGGAACGTCCGGTCACGCCCTTGTTTGGCGGAACCACCGGCCGAGTCACCCTCGACGAGGAACAGTTCGTTCTTCGCGGCATTCTTCGATGTCGCCGGCGTCAATTTCCCGTTCAAGATGCTCGAACGTTTCTTCTTCTTACCGTTCCGTGCCTCTTCACGTGCTTTTCGTGCCGCCTCACGCGCCTGAGCCGCGCGAATCGCTTTTTTGATGAGCATCGTGGCCATCTGTGGGTTCTCTTCTAGGAAGATTGTCAGTTGCTTCGCCATGACGCTATCCGCACTCGCGCGCGCCTCTGGGGAGCCGAGTTTCGACTTCGTTTGGCCCTCGAACTGGAGGAACTCCTCAGGGATTCGGACCGAGACGATGAGCGTGAGTCCTTCACGGACGTCGCCGCCGTCTAGGTTCTTGTCCTTCTCTTTGAGCAATCCGTTCTTACGCGCATATTCATTCATGATCCGGGTCATCGCCGTCTTGGCACCGACCTCATGCGTCCCACCGTCACGCGTACGGACGTTGTTGACGAAAGAAAGGACGTTCTCGGAATAGGCGTCCGTGAACTGGAATGCGAGCTCGATCTCAATCTCGTTCTCTGTCCCTTCGAAGTAGACGATCGGATGAAGCGTCGCCTTATCGTCATTTAAATATTGAACGAACTCAGCGATTCCATCCTCGTAATGGAACGTCTCTTGTTTATCGGTACGTTCGTCCGTCAGTGTGATCGTCAATCCTTTTAATAGGAAAGCCGATTCACGAAGGCGTTCGGCGAGCGTGTCATAGTTATACGTCGTCGTCGAGAAGATGGATGCATCCGGTTTAAAATAGACGCTCGTTCCGGTCTGGCGCGTCTTGCCCGTCTCGAGGAGCGTCGTCTGCGGCACACCGCCGTCCGCGAATGTCTGCTCGAACACTTTCCCATCGCGATGGATGGTCACGACGACCTTGCTCGAGAGTGCGTTGACGACCGAGGCACCGACCCCGTGGAGACCGCCCGACGTCTTGTAACCGCCTTGCCCGAACTTCCCACCAGCATGGAGAACGGTGAAGATGACTTCAGGTGTCGGTTTTCCAGAGGCGTGCATTCCTGTCGGCATCCCACGTCCGTGGTCACGGACCGTGATTGCATCGTCCTTATGAATCGTCACATCGATTTGACCACCGAACCCGGCGAGCGCCTCATCGATCGCATTGTCGACGATCTCATAGACGAGATGGTGAAGCCCGCGATGGTCGGTTGACCCGATGTACATCCCCGGTCGTTTTCGTACGGCCGTGAGTCCTTCGAGAACCTGGATGGCGTCTTCGTTGTAATTAAATAGATCTGTTGACATAGCAGTCACCTCAATTTCGAACACACGTTCGTTTTTCTTTCCTATTGTATAGCTGTTCATCGATTCTGGCAAGCCTCCCTTGTCAGCCGTTGCTGAAAAAAAGGAGACCTACCAAGGAGGTAGGTCTTATCCGAGTAGACGAGCATGCTCCACGTACAGGCAGCGGTTCTCGATGTAGTCGAGCCCGGCATCGCGTACGATTTGCTCCGCCTCTGGACTTGAGAGACCGAGCTGGTTGAAGACGAGCCCGACATCCCTATGTCGTACCGCATCTTCCGCGACACCTGCCAAAAACTCGCTGCGACGGAACACGTCGACGATATCGATTCTACCCGGGATGCTCTCGACGGATGGATATGCCTTACGGCCGTTCCACTCCTCGAGCATCGGGTTGACAGGGATGACGGTATACCCGACACGTAGTAAATACTCCGCAATCTGGTTCGCCGTCTTGTTCGGGTTGTCGGACACGCCGACGACCGCGATGGTCTTCGCTTCAGACAAAAGTTGCTTCAAACGCTGATCATCCATCCAAAATCCCCCTTTGGTTTACGTTTACAGTGTAACGTTACCTGACTTGCCGTTTCAAGTCCTATTTTCATCATAAGGTATAATGGTCCAACATTACAATTTCAAGACAAATCAATATGGTTTACATAACAAATTATTGTCTACCATTTATTTTGCGATAAAACTTATTGGTCGATTAACCACTCGATTCAGAAACAATCACGTAACTCATAAACTTTGCGTGAAATATCTATTTCACGCAATAATAAGGACGTGTTATAAGGGGTTTTTATGGATGATTTTGATGACTTTTATATAAATACAAGTGTTCTTTCGCTATACTGAATGAGAGGAGGTGTGAGATGGGAACAATTTATGATGCCCGTCGCGGAACGCTGTATAATGAACGCATCATGTTTTATGGCAACGTCATCGCCTGGTTCGTTCATCTCTTGTTCTGTCTGTTATTCTGGCGATCGGATGTGACCTCTTTGTTCATCTCTAATGGAGTGAGCGTCCTATATTACACGATTTCATTTTATTTTGTACATAAGCGATGGTACGGTATTTTCTTCACCGGACTCTTCATCGAAGTCGTGTATAACGCAATCATCTCGACCATCATTCTCGGTTGGGATGTCAACATGCATTATTTCATACTCATGATGGCCTATGGCGTCTTTTTCATGCCGAGCGTGACAAAAGGACAACGAGTCTTGACGACCGCCCTCGCGATGATGATCTATAGCATCCTCTTCGTCAATGTGTCAGACGGAATGGTGACTTTGCCGCAACCTATCGAACAGGCGCTTGGGCTCTTTTGTATCCTTTCGACGGTCATGATGATTGCCGGTCTCTCTTTCATCTTTGAATCGGCCGTCGTCGAGGTGACGGATGAACTCGAGCAATCGAACGAACAATTGCAGGTTCTCGCTTCGACAGACGGATTGACAGGGCTGCTGAATCGAAAAATCGGGCACGAACGCGTCTCGGAATCCATCGAGCAGGCTAGTCGTGGCGGCATCTCTTACGCCATTGCGCTATGTGACATCGACGGATTCAAGTCGTTCAATGAGACATATGGTCACGATTGTGGAGACCGTGTCATCCAACAAGTCGCATCTATCCTATCCTCGGTTGACGGGCTTGCCGTACGCTGGGGCGGTGAAGAGTTTTTGCTCTTCTATACGAACTCGTCTGGAGACGTTTACGCCATAACGGAACAGTTGCGACATCAAATCGAATCCACACGTTTGGAATACGAAGGTGAACAACTCCATATCACGTTGACGTTCGGACTTGCCGTGCGTACACAGTTCGATACGTTAGAGGAGATTGTGAAAGAGGCAGATGATTATTTGCGTGAAGGAAAACAAAATGGAAAGAATCAAGTCAGATACGTAAGAAAAGGAGGGGTTCAATGAGTATCTTCCGTCAACTTGGACAACGGCCGACAACAACGAACTTGAAACGGTTTGAGCTGAACGGATTGCACCGATTACCTGTGTTCATCCAACAGTTCTTCCACCACTTAGCGGCCAAGCACTACTCCAAACAGACCGCTCAACGCTATGTCTATGATGTATTGGACTTCTTCCGTTGGGTTGAACACGTGAGCGGAACTGAATTAGAACCTGAGACAATTGATTTGGCGGCATTTACGGAAATCGATCATGCAGGGGCGGAAGCATATGCGACTTACCTCGCCCTCGAGCTCGAGAACGCCCCGAGTGTCATTAATCGAAAATTGTCTACATTACAATCACTCTTCAATTATTTGATTGAGACGAACCAGGCCACAATCAATCCATTTCAGGCCGTGGAGCGACCAAAACGAGGCAAACGGAACCCAATCTATTTGACAGAGTCGGAGTGGCTCGACTTCTCAACGCTCGTCCGAAGCAATGTCGGGATGACGAACCGTGAGGCGAGCTGGTATGAGGCAAATCGCGAACGTGACTTTTTGATCATCCAACTTCTCGGACTTACGGGTATGCGCGTGTCGGAACTCGTCGGACTCAATTGGACCGATATCAACTTCGAAACCGAAACCATCCGCGTTATCGGTAAAGGGAATAAGGAGCGCCTCATTCCGATAGCAGGTCCTCTTCAGCCTTTGCTCATCGAATACCGTCAATTGTCGCGTGAAGGTGCGTTATTTCAGAATGAAAAAGGGAAACGAATTGCCGTTCGTACAGTTCAACACGTGTTAAAAGGTCATATCGATCGATTGAAACCATATCTCCCTTTCTTGTCATATAAACAAGTGACACCCCATAAACTCCGCCACACGTTTGCTACACGACTGGCGATGAGCGGAATCGATGTATTGACGATTCAACAGCTGCTTGGTCATGAATCGGTGGCCACAACACAAGTGTATGCCCATATCGGTGACGAGCGGAAAAAACACGCGATATCAGGTTTACAATAATATGTTATGTAAACTATATATCCAAATATAAACACCACCTAATAAATGGGTGGTGTTTATATTTATGTGCTCGACATGGATAGGATTAATACGGCATCATCGATGACCATATAATAGGCATTTTCATAGGCAAAGCGTTCCTCTGTCTCTAAATCGAAAATGACGACGCCGCTCGTAAGACCTTCTGTATACTCATGAACGAGATAACGACGACCGATCACGCGCTCGAACGGTTCCACATCGATATAACGTGCTCCAGTCGCAATATCGATGACCTCCGTATGCATGTCACTCTCATCTACCTTAATGAAGATTGTCGAACTGACATCGTCATACGTGAAGTCGAGCGGTTCATAGGCACCCCAGTCGACAACCGATACTTCGTGTAACACATCAGGTGCCGTCAAATCATAGATGACTTCTTCGTTCAAAGAGTCGACGAACGCTGAAAATCGAAGGATACCCTCGTTCTCACCAAGGTATTGTACCGTGTCGCCTTCCCCTTGCAATCGGAGAACATCATCGAATGGCAATTCATCTCGTTGATCCCAGATCGCCTCGATCGCCTCCTCGAGAGGACAGATGAGTAGCGCCTCAGAATGGTCAATCGGATCGTCCGGAGAGACTCGTCCATTGTCGAGTGCATCATAGTAGTCAAATTCATCGAGTCTGGCGTTACAGACGATATACGCGATACCCGCGAATGTCGTCGTGAACAAATACAGCTCACGGAATCGTTCTGTCTTCCCGATTAGACGCTCGTCCCGAATACGCTCACGCTGACCGGTCACCCGATCATACAACCATGCCTCATCAGACGATTCAAACGCCGTCAAAAAGAGGAAGTAACGATGGTCGAGTACCCAGAATAGCGTACTATTCCCTCTCTTCTCAAATGTCGTTACAATTTCTTCTTTCCCTGCTTTATAAGAGAACGCGATCAACTCTGTCTTGATGATTCCCTTGCCGTCTGGGATCTCGTTTAAGAAGTACACGACGTCCCCATCCACAAAGAGTTTCGAATACCCGTAGTCTTCATAGGGACGACGGTTCAACTGGGTAATCATCCCGTCCTCTTCATCAAAACGATAGAGGGAGAAAGTCGTCTCATCTTTCTTTTCACGATAGTAGACCGAGGATGATGTGACAGCAATCAAATCCTCATGGTCGATCGGCATGGCACGTGCGTCCACAATTCTCATAAAGCACCTCTTTCATGTCCAGATTCAGCAGGTTCGACAGTGACAAGGCCCGGTGGTCGTTTCGGGAACGTGATACGGAGATGGGCATATTCAATCACATTCTGGTGTGGATGATTCTTATCGATCCAACGAATACGCTGTTGATTCGCCAGAGCATGACCAATTTTCTCTTCCATCTGAAACTTTGAGATGTCCCGATATGCGACTTCTTGGATATACGTCTCTTCATCGGTCTCGAACTGTTGCCAAATCCCCATAATCAGTTGACCGAGTGCTGACACGCGTCGTTCCGGTAACGTGATCGTCCCTAACGTCTGACTCACTTCCTTGAGACATTCGTTAGGGTCATCCGATACCGCAAACAATCGCTTCGCCGTATTGTTCATAACGCGATAGCGACGCTTTCCGCTCTCGAGTCTGAGTACTTGCGCATAAGGCTCGACCGGCACGCCATGAAAGAACGTCTCTGTACCACCCCATGCGAATCCGAAGGCAGGGTCGAACTTTCGAATCGTCTGCATGAACGACATCATAAAGTCCTCAACTTCTCTCCGCTCGAGTCGGAGCCATTCGGCAAGAGCGAGTGTGCCTTTGTGTTTTGAGATGCGGTCGACCGGAAAAAAGAGTTCACCGTCTGCCAGACGATGAGGCTTTAACTCGACGCCATCCGCCCGATAATCGGTCGATGGTCTACCCCCCCTACCTGCGTAAATGACCCATTCCTCATCTGTACTCTCGATAGCATACGCCTGGTGGGCCCACGGTGGGGTGACATATAAGGCCGGATATTCCTCGAATGTGTCAAGATGGATATAGGAGCGGTCATTCCATAGGTGAGCGACGAGCCGGACGACCTCGGCCGTCTCAGAATCTTTCGGGGCGATATAGTTCCCGGTATCACCGATGAACGTCAGCACATGGAATCCATATCCGTTGTATAAATGACGTACGATTCGTTCGAACACGGCTGTCACCATCCGCTCGAATAAGGGATGATCCTCATTTCGGTCAAGAGTCGGCGAATCGACCGCACACATGAGCCAGCCCATCCGCTCATACAATCGGACACGGAGCGGATAAGAAATCAACGGAGAAGAGCTCGCATGAATCTCAGTCAAGCGAATATTGGACATGTTTTCGACTTGCAAGGTGAATCCACTGCGCCTTAACTGTTCCTCCATTTTTTTCTTCCAATTGATCGTCTCCATCCCATCCACTCACTTTCTCTCATCATCTCATTGTGAATTTTTCCCGATTCTCGTTTTACACAAACGCTTTTCGCTTCATTTGCGTGCTGAGACGTTGGATTGCCTCGTCTAGCAATTCGCGACGCGTCCCGATATTCATCCGTTCAAACGCTTCACCTTGAGGACCGAACGGAGTACCCGGTGACAAGAAGATTCGTACGTCTTGATGTAGCCAAGACTTTCTCTCCTCGGCAGACATCGGGAGCTCCGAAAAGTCGATCCACAATAAATAGCTCGCCTCAGGACGCGCCGTACGGAGCATCGGTAGATTGGTTTCAATCGAGTCGATGACCTCGCTCATTTGTTGCTCGAGTTCTTCACGCAATTGATCGAGCCATTGCTCCGCACGTTTGTCTGTATAGGCCGCGATGATGGCTGTATTCGCAAACGGTGTCGGGAGGACGTGATGTTTGTTTTGTACTTTCGTGATCTGTTTCCGCCATTCATCGACCGGACAGATGATGTAAGATGCAAATAAACCTGCGATGTTAAACGCTTTTGAGGGCGCACTTACCGTGATGACACGGGGGTCGAGTGAGCCGATTGCATTATGTTTGTGAGAAGGAAACGTCAAATCCGCATGAATCTCATCTGCGACGACGATGACATCATATTGATTTGCAAGCTCGACGACCTTTTCCAGTTCTGCTCTCGTCCAGACACGTCCGACCGGATTATGCGGAGAACAGAGCAAGAAGAGCTTGGCTTGTTTCATCGCTTCCTCCAAGGCGACGAAGTCCATCTCGTAACGTCCATCGTTCTCATTCAATGGCGCATCGAACACCTGTCGCTTCGAACCGATGACGAGTTCATGGAAAGGTGGGTAGACGGGTGACTGAATGACAACACCATCCCCTACTTCCGTTAATGCCTCGACGATATGTGTCAATGCGGGGACGACCCCACTTGAGAATAAGACATGCTTCGGATCAATCTCCATATCGTGACGTCGTCCATACCAAGACTGAACCGCTTCCTGCGCTTCAGGTGCGAACAAGGTATAGCCGAATTCTCCTTGAGCGGCCTTCTTTGCGAGTGCCTCCGAAATAGACGGTGCTGTACGGATATCGATGTCGGCCACCCAGAGCGGCAACACCTCTTCTGACAGATGGAACCAACGCTCCAACCCATCCCACTTCACTGAGTTCGTACCAGTACGTTCAAGTTGTTGTTGTAAAATTGATTTCATGTTCATCCCTCCTCCTCTTACTGTATCAAAGTTGATTCGACTGCGTGCCAAAAAAGCATGGCAGTTTCTTGCCGACTTCGTTATACTCAATCGAGATATAGAGAGGAGGTAATGTATGAACGTCAACATCGTCAGACATAAACGAAGAAAAAAAGCCGCATTTTATGTCACACCAAATGGCATCGAGCTACGTATCCCAGCACGTTTGTCAAAACGAGTCGTCGATCGCATTTTAGAAGAGCACGACTCATGGATTCGTCATACATGGCACAACCTTCCGAAACAGACGTCTGTTCTTGATGAGGGGCTCGTCTTTCATGGAAAAAGCTATCCAACAAAAAGAGATGATGGCACGACACTCAGACATGACGGTTCCTCATTTTTCGTCCCGAGGACATGGGACGAAAACACTCTGTCTAAACATTATGAGGCATGGCTACGCGAACGTGCATTTGAATATGTGACCGAGCGGGCACCGACTTACGAAAGAATCTTAGGCGTGAAAGCGAAAAAGATTCGGATCGGTCACCAAAAGACACGTTGGGGGTCATGTAGTTCAAATGGGACCATCTCCATCAACGTCCGCCTCATGCTCGCACCAAAAGAAATGATGGACTACGTCATCGCTCACGAATGGGTGCATCTCGTCCACTTCGACCACTCTGCCTCATTTTGGAACACGTTACGTACAATATATCCAGAAACAGATCAAGCGAAAGCTTGGTTGAAGCAGAACGGCCATACATTACAGCTCAAAAAAACCGACTGACCCATCAAAGGGTCAATCGGTTCACAGGTTAGAAGTGAACGTGTCAGCCGTATCATGTAATTCGGCTGCTGCCTGCTCGAACGCATGGAATCGATCCATGGTCTGTTCCATCGTCTTTGCACTCAACTGAATTTCTTGATTGGATGCGGTGACACCTTCTACAATTTTTCGTAGTTCAAAGTTCATCCCTTCCGTATTTGAATTGACGTCGACGACCGCACGTTCAACCATACGGGAGAGATTCCGCACTTCCGTCGCCACGACATTAAAACCAAGTCCGTGTTCACCGGCGCGAGCGGCTTCGATGGCGGCATTCAGGGACAATAGATTCGTTTGTGCCGCAATCTCTTTGATGGACAGTGCGATTTTTGCGATGTCATCGGCTTGGCGTCGCAAGTTCTGAAGGGCATGGAGGTTGTCCGCTGCATCTTTTGCAAGCCGTTCAATCGTTTCATTCAATACTTTCGTATCTTGCATGCCTGTCTTCGCCCGTTCGTCGAGCACATCGGTCATCGATTTGAAGCGATAGGCGTAATCTTTAATCACCTGTTGTCGCTCCGTGATATCCGATGCGATCTTGACGACACCGACGACATCATCCCCTTCAAAGATTGGCATGTACGTCGCCTCGAGCCAGATCGTCTCTCCTTTTGCATTCTCACGCTCCACTTTATCCGAGAAACTGAATCCGCTCCAAAGTTTCTCCCAAAACGCCGAATACTCTGGACTATTGACAAAGGAGGAAGGGCAGAACAAATGGTGTTGCATGCCAACCATCTCTTCGCGTCTATATTTCATCGCTTTTGCGAATGTATCGTTCACATCGACGACCCGGCGTTGACGATCAAATCGAATCATCGCCATGTTCGTCTCGATGGACCGGAATACGTCATCTGAATGGATCATTTTCTGGTTCAATGTACTCATTAAAGATAGCAACCTTTCTTCTTCGTAGGATATTCGTACTAAATCGTGAACCTCAGTGTAACGTATTGTGAAGCAATCCATTGCATCCTTTTTGTATAGAAGGTCAATATCTTAAGTTTGAAGTATTTACCAAATGAAAAGACGCCGAGTGGCGCCTTTACTCTTTCAAGTCTGGAAAATAGCTGAAGAATGTCTCTGCTCCTGTGCTCGACAATTTGAACGTCTGCTTTCGATTTGAATCGGTTAAGTACACATCCACCTTTTTTGAGCGTCTCTGAAAGCTTAATTGAAACTCCTGACCGACCCACCCGTCGATGATCGTAAGCAGGGAATACTCCTCTATCTCCCCTTCTCGCTTGACCGGTTCTGCCTCATTGATTGCATCCATCAAATCAGACATCTCGATTCCTGCAGCCCGCAGCACGTTCGGGTAATCAATCGTTGCCTTTTCGTCTAAAGGAGTTTTATGGACGAACACGAACGGACCACTTGGTACGGCGGGATTCGATTCCTTGTCCGCTTCGATCGATTCATTCGTCGCAAATTCGCGATCCGTGTACGTGAGATGGACGTCTTTCGTCACACGCTTCCCGTCCTCAATAAAAGAGAACGTGTAGAGCGGTGTCTCGACCCCGGGTTCGAGCGATTCTGCCTGTAGTACCCGCTCAACTTTGAGCCCTTCAAATTGCTTTGGTTGCTGCTCTGGTTGCGAATAATCATCTTTTGTTATAAGGACAATCGGGTCATAAGAAAGTAACCCACCTTCCGACTTAGCGAAAATGTAAGCCTCTTTGGATTGTTCGTCGTAGCCGAGTGCGATTGTCATGCTTCCCATTTGCGCGTGATAAGGTTCAATGATTGAGAGCGGAAAGATTCCTTCGTCCTCTCCGATGGTTAAATGGATACTTCCATTCAAGGAAGGGGTCACTTGAATCATCGTTCCGTCAATGAGATTGACGGGATCCTCGAAAACATCGGAATAATCGCTTTCCTTCAAACTCTCTTCTTGTTCCGGAGTTCCATTTGCAATTGTCGGGTTACTTGGGATGGTGACGCCTTCAGAAGCCTGTACAAACGAAGGGAACTTCTCAACAAGTCCGACTCTCATCTTTGGAGAAAAGCCGTCCTGACAAATGACATAATTCTGTTCGCCTTTTACATACGTCACTAGCTTATAGGCATGTGCATCGTAGTCGGAAATCATGGCTTTTCGGTTCAAGACATACGAATGATAGACCGTGACGTCCTCATGGATTTGGGGAACCGGGTCATCGGTGCATGCAAGAAGTAAATCGCTCGCCCACGTCTCAGGACCAGTAGTAAAGCTGTTCGAGTTCATGTCTCGTACATCCCATTGTGAGGGCATATGGTCCAGTTTGACGACCTTTACCTCTTCACTACCACAACCCGATAAAATTCCAACTGTACATAACGTGAATAATAGTCGTTTCATCATGATTTTTCGTACTCCGGGAAAATATCCAAGAACACTTCCGCCCCTTTACTAGATAATTTAAATGTCTGCTCGCGAAGCGGGTCTGTCAGATAGATGTCGATCTTTTTTGACCGCTGTTTATAACTGACTTCAAACGCTTGACCTTTCCATCCATCCATCAACGTCAAGTATCGATAGTCTGCAGGCTCACCTTTTCGGCTGACCGGTTCTGCCTCCTTCAATACTTTCATGACTTGTTCAGATTCTTCCGTCGAGATTTCAATAAAATCAGGATAAGCGAGCTCATTTCCATCAAACGGTTTCCGGTGTGAGACGACTCTTGGACCATTTTCTTGGGCCGGCATCCACTCTTCATACATCGAATCGGGTTCTTCGCCTTCTTTCAGCAACGTACCTTCAACAAAGCGAACCGTCATCGTTTCAGTCACGGGTTCACCCTCCCGCATGTAATGGAACGTATATATGGGAACCGCTTCTCCTTTTTTTATCTCTCCAGGTTCGATGATGGTGTCGACGCTTAACTCTTCAAAAGACTGTTGTTCTATTGACGCAGGATCCTCTAGTTCTTCAAACTGTAATGGCTGATAAACAAAGCGTTCATTGAATGAAAAAAGAATATACGGTTGAGATGTTTGTCGATCGAGTCCGATGGCAATCTGTCGATGCGGCATATCGGTTCCGATTGGTTGAAAACTAGTGAGCGAATGTCTCGTCGCATTACCATCGAGCTCTAGTTCAAGCTCTCCGAATAGTGCCGGTTCAATTTCAAGCAATGTATCTCGGAACGGGATGATCTCGATTTCATCGATGTTCAGTCCGTCTGTTTTCATTAGCTTGTCCTTTGAGGACGAAGATGTTTGATGAAGGCTAGGTAATCGGGGGACGCTGATTCCTTCAGATGTATTCACAAAATCCGGAAACTTATCGATTGTCTTCGCCATCAATTGATTCGTATAATCTTCTCGACAAACCGCATATCGTTCGTCACCTTCTAAATAGGTAACTACCTTCATCGAGTACGGATCCATGGATGACACGATCCCATTTCGCCCTGCGAACACTGTCTGATATACAGTGACATCTCCTTTTAGCTCCGTCGTTCGTTCGCCCTCACATGCCTCGAGCACTTCTCGCGCCTCATGGATTTTAACAAATTCTCCTTCTTTCGTATAACTCTCGAGATTCCATTGATTTTCTATGTAATCTAGTTGAATGACTTCTATGTCAGATGCTCCACATGCGCTTAACAAGGAAGCGCTAAGTATCATTGTAATCCCTCGTTTAAACAAAATATCTCCTCCAGTCATCGTTCTATCCAATTTTACCATTATCTAACTATCCTATACGAAAAAAATCCGCCCATGTTTCATGAGCGGATGCTACATCGATTATTTACTTTGGTCGATCGCACGCTGCAATCTAGATTCGACGTCCGATGCAACGGCTTGTAACGATTCGTCATCTATGAGGCGAATCAACGTTGTCGGTTTCGGCATGCCGATTTGTGTGTGATTGTCCTTTTCGAAAACTGCAATTTTACACGGGAGGAAGTAGCCTCCCTCTAGATGGTGTGACAGCACTTCTTTTGCTGCCTTCGGGTTGCATACTTCTAAAATGCGATACTTCCCTTCAATGGCCTGCCCTTTTTTCTCTAACGTGTCGCTCAAATCAAAGTCCCATAATACACCGAATGCCTCATCTTTCAGCGCTTCTCCAAGACGGTCGATGACGTCCTCAACGGTACGGTCGGACTGTACAGTATAATCAAACATCTTCATTCCTCCTTATGTGGTCACTCTTGAAATCTGTACCCGAACGAAGTCTTCTTCAATCAAAAAGAAACTGTATGTGATTTGAAACATAATCACGAAACGTAACGTATAAAAAGAGATAATAGTTAGAACCAAACTGATGTAAAGGAGAAGTGGTTGTCGTGACGGTCACGGTATTCACGCATACGAGCTGCAGTTCTTCCAGAAAAACGATTGATTGGTTGCGGGAACAAAAGATTCCCTTCATCGAAAAGAAATTGACAGACCAAGGCTTATCCTTTGGTGAATTTAAAGAAATGCTAAGTCTGACTGAGAATGGGACGACCGACTTATTGTCGGTACAGAAGAGCGTCTATAAACAAGCGGCTGAGAAACTCGACGAGATGTCGATCCGCGAACTGTACAGTTTTGTCGCATCAAACCCTCAAATCCTGAAAAGTCCGATTGTCTTCGACCATCATCGCATCCAGGTCGGTTTCAGTGAGAAAGAGATTCGGACGTTCATTCCTCGGCATGACCGCATCGCTGAACTAAAACGTTTGCTCCACAACGCATAAATCGTGTCGCCAAGGCGACACGATTCTTTTTTAGGCTCGTTTTAATCTAGCTGCCAATCGGTTTCCGAATGACTGAATCGATTGAACGAGTAGGATAAGGACAAAAATCGTCACATACATGACTTCCGGTTCGAAACGAAGGTGTCCGTATTGATACGCGATGTCTCCAAGCCCACCGGCTCCAACGAGACCTGCCATGGCTGTCGCACCAATCAACCCGATTGTCGCAATCGTCAATCCGAGAACGATGGAAGAACGTGCCTCACGGATGAGGACGTACCAGATGATTTTTCTCGTCGAGATGCCCATCGCCTCATACGCCTCGATGACCCCGCGGTCGACTTCAAGAAGAGCAGACTCCATGAGTCGTGCGATGTATGGAGCGGTGAAGACGATGAGTGGTAGAAGTACACCTTGGACCCCGATCGTCGTACCCATGATGAAGCGTGTGAATGGCAAGATGAAAAACAAGAGAATGATGAACGGAATCGAACGAATGACGTTGATGACGCTCGATAATCCACCGTACACGAACCGGTTCGCGAGACGCCCGTTCGGTCTCGTCAGTACGAGCAACGTCCCGAGCGGAAGTCCAATCAAGGTCGAGATGAGGAGCGCGATACTCGTCATCGTCAACGTTTGAATCGTTCCCGTCCAAATGAGGTCACCCCAGTCTGTCCAGAACTGTTGCATGATTCGACACCTCCCTTACGTGTACGCCGCTCGTTTTCAAATAACGGACAGCAAGTTCTGTTTGATCGTGATCCCCGTCAAGGTGAACGAGCAGATTTCCGACAAGACCCGCTTTCAATTTCTTGATCCCGCCTCCGATGATGTTCGGTAAGATCCCGAATCGTTTCGTCAACTGGGCGAGCACCGCTTGTTCCGTTTGACTACCGATGAATGATAAATGAACGAGCGTGCCTCGCGTCTGTAATTCCGACACCACTTCTTCCGGTACATCGAGATTCGTCTTCAAGAACCGCTGCGTCGTTTCGTGTCTCGGGTTTGAGAAGACATCCAACACGTTGCCTTGTTCAATGATTTTGCCGTGATCGATGACGGCGACTCGGTCACAGATTCGTTCAATCACTTCCATCTCATGCGTGATCAAGAAGATGGTCAATCCGAGTTCTCGGTTAATCTCGAGCAACAACTCTAAGATCGACTCGGTCGTCTCAGGGTCGAGTGCACTCGTCGACTCGTCGCTGAGGAGGATGTCCGGTTCATGGGCGAGCGCTCGCGCAATGGCGACACGCTGTTTTTGACCGCCTGACAATTGTTCCGGATAATGATTCCGATGTTCGGATAAACCGACGATGTCGAGATAGCGGTCGACCCGTTCACGGATGACTTGCTTCCCGAGCCCTTCGAGGCGGAGCGGGATGGCGACATTCTCTTCGACGGTCGCGGTCTTTAATAGGTTGTAATGTTGAAAGATCATGCCGATTCGCTGACGTAACGTCGACAGACCTTTTTTCTTTAGCAGCGTGATGTCTTGTCCCTCAATTTCAACGACACCTGTCGTCGGACGTTCCAACAGATTGATCATCCGGATAAGGGTACTCTTTCCGGCACCGCTTCGGCCGATGATGCCGAAGATCTCCCCTTTTTCGATTGTGAGGGAGACGTCGTCGAGCGCTGTGATCGTATCTCCATTGACGTGAAATTGCTTGGTGATTTGTTTCAGTTCAATCATCGAATCCCTCCTCAGAACGCTGGTACGACAGATCCATTGAATTCCTCTTCGATGAAAGCACGTACTTCATCCGAATGGTAGTAAGACTTCAATGTCTCAACGACCTCATCTTCTTTGTTGGCCGAGCGGACGACCACATAGTTCGGATATGGGTTGTCGACCGTGTCCTCATGGAACAGGGCATCCTCGTTGATGGAGAGACCTGCACCCATCGCGAAGTTCGTGTTAATCGCTGCTAGTGCCACTTCCGGAAGTTGTGTCGGGAGCTGTGACGCTTCGAGTTCGATGAATTCGAGATTGAGCGGGTTTTCCGCGATATCTCGTTTAGTCGCTTTATCCGTCAGACCTTCTTTTAGTGTGATCAGACCTGCTGTTTCATATAGTCGCAAGGCACGAAGTTCGTTTGCCGGATCGTTCGGGACGGCTACTTTATCCCCTTCCTTTAAATCCTTGATATCTGTCAACTTCTCAGAATAAAGACCCATCGGGAATGCGACCGTTTTGAATACGTCGTCAATTTTATACCCTTTGTCTGACTTTTGAAGTTCGAGGAACGATAACGTCTGGTAACTGTTTACATCAAGGCTTCCCTCGTCGAGTGCCGTGTTCGGTGTGTTGTAATCATTGAATACTTTGATATCGATCTCAAGACCGTCCTCTTTCGCGAGTTCTTGTACTTTCTCCGCAATTTGCTCGTGTGGGCCACCAGTCACGCCGATCGTCAGTTCTTCCGTGCTGAGCGTCTCGCTCGCCTCGGATTGTCCACACGCAGAAAGTGCGATTGCTGCAAGGAATGACGTGCCTGCCAAAAGTGTTTTTTGTTTGATGTTCATGAATAGTTCCTCCTCCAAATGAAAAGCCCGCTACTCACGAAGAGCGGCGGGCACGACAAGTGAAAGTCGGACACGCTCATCTCCCAGACGTCTCGTCTGTTGGAATTAGCACCATGATCATACTGATCTGGTTGCCGGGTTTCATCGGGCCAGTCCCTCCACCACTCTTGATAAGCAAACGGTTTTATTATTTTGTTATTATATTACTGATAAAAGCATTATTTGTAAACAACTTCTTGTAGATTGATGAGAATTTCTTTTAACTGCTCTGAATCTTCAAGATTCCGAATCCCTTGAATCGTAATTTCTTCAACAATCGAAGTGACCAATTCATCGACTTGATCAGGATGAATCCCAAGTTGTGTTAGCGAAGTCGGCGCATCGATGGATTGAAGCCAGTCCTCGAGCAGGAAGGTGTCATCGGACCGAATCAACCGTTCTTGAACAATCAATCCGAACCCGACCTTGTCCCCATGTAACCAATGATGAGTCGAATCAAAGCGACTGAGTGCATTATGAACGGCGTGCGCAACGGCAACACGTGTGCCGGCATCCCCGAACCCACCGACCGCACCACCGATTGCGAGGACATGGTCGACGATATATCGGACGTCCGTTCCATAACGACGAAAGTCTTGTTCATGAATCGACAAGTCCATCAATTTACCGCACTGCGCAGCAAGTGATAACCCTGACTGAATCCCTGCATCCTTCGAAGTCGTCCCGCTAATATAACGAGCCTCGAACCACTTTGAGACCGTGTCGATGACGCCAGCCTTGAAATAGTCATAAGGCGAATCACGTAACAGTCGTTCATCTGCGATGACGCGCTCGATGACGACCGGAAACGTGTCATAGCGAATGTAAGAGCCTTCCTCACTGTAGATGACGCTCAGTGGTGTGAAGGCTGCACAGTTTGATACGAGTGTCGGGACGACAATGAGCGGGACTGACTGGGCGAATGCAATCCGCTTCGCCGTATCAATCAATTTACCTCCGCCGACGGCAATCCATACGTCTGGTCGATAGGCATTCAAACGATTTACTTCTTCGTCTGAACATTCCCCGTTGAACTGTACACTCGGAAGATTTGCTAGACGAGGGAACACGCGAACCGCTTCACCGTATCCGTTCGATCCTTTCAAAACGAGTGCCTTCCGGTTTCCAATCAACGTATGAAGGTTCTCGAGCGCATCATGCGAATGGTCATATTCGAGCACGGCCTGACGAATCACAAATGTACCTCCTCATAGGCTGCAAACAGTCTCTCAATCCGTTCTACCGCTTCATCAATCTTCTGTTCAGACGATACGAGACCGAAACGGATGTGGTGATCTCCCTCTGTTCCGAAGAAGTAGCCTGGTGTGACGGCAACACCCGCCTCGTGGAGTAACTTTGTCGAGAACGATTTTGCATCCCCCTCAGGTACTTTCGCCCATACAAAGAACGAACCCTTCGGTGCCTCAATCTCCCACCCCGCCCGGCGTAACCCATTAATCAATCGGTTTCGTCTTGTTTCGTAAAGTGAGGCTAGGTCATCACGTAAGTCGCGCGGAGATTCTAACGCCACAATCGCTGCCTCTTGAATGGCTGAGAAGACAGACACGTGGACGTGATCTTGATACGTGTTGATGGCTTCAATAATATCGGCATTTCCGACCGCGAACGCGACACGCCACCCCGACATATTGAACGCCTTCGACATCGTGTATACTTCAATTCCAATTTCTTTCGCACCATCTGCCTGAAGAAAGCTCGGGGGAACATAACCGTCGAACCCAATGCTTCCATAAGCGAAATCGTGGACGACCATCACATCATGCTTCTTTGCAAACGCGACGGTCTCTTCAAAGAATGCCGGCGTCGCGACAGCCCCAGTCGGATTACTCGGGTAGTTCAAATACATGAGTTTCGCGTGGGACGGGTCGAGTGTTGAATAGTCCGGAAGAAAGCCGTGTTCCTCTTTTAACGTCAAATCGATGATTTCCGCACCTGCGAGCCTCGCTCCAGAGATGTAATCCGGGTAACCCGGGTTCGGGAGCAAAATCCCGTCACCTGGTTCGAGAAGGCATTGTGGGAGTGTGATCAAACCTGATTTACTACCAATCAAGATGGCGACTTCTCGTTCCGGGTCGAGTTCGACACCATATTCACGAGAGTAAAATGATGCGACCGCCTCTTTCAATCGGGTCTGTCCTCGAAATGGACCGTATTGGTGTGTGGTCGGGTCCGTGATGGCACGTTCGAGCGCCTCACAGATTGGAGCGGGTGTCGGTAAATCGGGTGTCCCTTGCCCGAGTCGGATAACGCTCTTCCCGCTTGCCTCTACCGCTGCGACCTCTTCTGCTAATCCGACGAAGTGTTGCGTCGGTAAGGATTTTAATAATTGTGAACGTCTGTCTGCCATGATTCTTCCTCCTGATACGAAAAAACACCCCTTTCTGAGGAAAGGGGTGCTCAATACAGACGTATGTAGTCAACCACCTTCCCATCTCTCAAGGTCACCTTGCTGGAATTAGCACAGTATTTTGCAATCTGTTGCTGAAGCTTCATCGGGCCAGTCCCTCCGCTTCTCTTGATAGAAAGTGTTATTCGCTATGTAATTTTTGTATGTCCCTAAGTTAACCAGACATTTCCAACGGTGTCAAACATTTTTTTCAAAGTGAACATCTATTGAATCCTTTTCAAAAAACATTCATAGTAAAAGAGTAGAAAAATTATATTTGTATGAGGGGATAGAGCATTGGAGCTTAATCGTCAACTTATTTGGAAACTCAGTGTGATCGGTCTGATTTTACTCGTCTTATGGCGGGTCATCAGTGAACCGGATACCATCTCACGTGTTTTGCAGTACACGTTTCAGTTACTGACCCCAATCATCATGGGGATTGCCATCGCTTTGTTACTCAACACCGTACTCTCTTATATTGAAGAACGGTTCCATTTGAAGCGATATCAAGGTCTGCTCATCGTCTATATCACGTTTATCGGGATTTTAGCGATCTCGGTCGTCACGTTGTTCCCGCGGATCTACTCGAGTCTTTCATCACTCATCGAGGAGTTACCCGTCTACATCCGTCAAATCGATGCGTTCTTAGGTGATGTAAACAATTACTTGAAAGACTATAATGCGACGATCGCCCAGGCGATTGATTTTGCACGCTTCGAGGATCGTTATTCCGGATGGGTCGAGACGGCCGTCCTCTCTTCTGTCAGTTATGTCTCTAGTTTCACGATGACATTGATCAACTTCTTGATTGGGATTGTCATCTCCATCTATCTGTTAAAAGACAAAGAAGTCTTCGCTCGCATGTTCAAACGCCTTCTCTACGCGCTCTTACCAGTGGGCACTGCGAAGACGACAATCGATATCTTTCAGGAGATGGACTACATTTTTAAACGATACATCATCGGTAAATCACTCGATTGTCTGATCATCGGTGTTCTCGCTGTCATCGGACTCTTAATCATCGGGGCGCCATACGCGTTACTTCTTGGTGTCATCGTCGGGGTGCTCAATTTTATCCCATACGTCGGTCCGCTACTGGGGATGATTCCAGCGTTTATCATCACTTACTTCTATGATCCGTTCACCGCCGTATTGGTGCTCTTGTTCATCTTCTTGTTGCAGCAATTTGACGGGTTATGGCTCGGGCCGAAGATTTTGGGTGACAGCGTCGGAATCACTCCGTTTTGGGTCATCACATCGATTATCATCGGAGGAAGTCTATTCGGTCTCGTCGGCATGTTTGTGAGCGTTCCGATCACGGCGATGATTCAAGTCGTCTTGTCTAGACTGATTGATTATCGTTTGAATCGAAAAAATTTAAATGAATTACTCTAAATCCTCCCAATAATTTGTTGACACATTGATGAAATGTGTCATACAGTTGAAGAGAAGAACAACAATTAACAGAAAGGAGAGGTTCCCATGTCAGTAGTATCTTCGAAACCATTCATTCAAGTTCATACTGATTGGCAGGCACCTCTTCGATTGATTCATATCTAAGACGCCTGCCTAACTAGGCATGCATAAACAACGTGGGACGTCGTATGCCTTCATGCATATGACGTCCCTTTTGTGTCTAAAATTAAATAAAGCAGGTGACCTGTATGTTTCAATCACTCAAGCAACTCGACCGCAACATTTGGATACGTTTCTTAGGAGAAACGATCACGGGAATCATGATGTTCATGATTGCCCCATTCTTAGTCCTTTATTATAGTGACCAGTTAGACAGCTATCTTCAAGTCGGAATCATCATGGCGACGGGACCAATCATGGCGCTCCTCGGCTCGATGATTGGGGGACGGCTTGCTGATCTATACGGACGCAAACCAATCATGATGATCGCCATCGTTGGTGACGCGCTCGCCCTCATCGGTTTTGCGTTCGCCGACTCGTTTTGGCCGTTGCTCTTACTCAATGCCATGCTCGGCTTGACCAATTCATTGTTCCACCCCGCTGCCAGTGCAATGGTCGCTGATGTCACGGAACCCGAGCATATGAACGAGGCGTTCGGCCTCTTACGAATGGGGCATAACATCGGAGCCGCATTCGGACCGCTTCTCGGGAGTGCGGTACTGTTTATCGACAGGGAGCTCATTTTCTTTGCGGCTGCTTTCATCTTTGGATTATATGCCCTCGTGCTTGGGGCATTTATTCACGAGTCGTTGCCGGAGTTCACGGAAGATGAGACCCCGAGCAACCGTGAAGTGTTGCGCGTATTTTATAACGACCGCGTGTTTCTGATCTTTATCTTTGCGGGTATATTCATATCAATGGGGTTCTCGGTCGTCGAAAGTATGTTGCCGCTCTTTTTGAAAGAGTCGCTCCCGACGTATACAGATCAACAAAACCCATTCCCTTACTTGTTGGCACTTAACGGGATCCTCGTCGTTCTTTTCCAGTTCCCGATTGCATCGAAGCTTGGGAATAAGCCTTTTGGGAAAGTCATGTTTGCTGGAGCTACCGTATTCGGGATTGGGATGGTCTTGATTGCAATCGTCCCGAGAGCATTGTACGCTCTCGACGTTCCTTATCTCCCACTCGTCGGGATTTTACTCGCCGTCTACGCGTTTTACACGTTTGGCGAGATGATCATGTCCCCTGTCCAACAGACATTCATCGCCTTGATTGCGCCAGAGAACATGCGCGGCGCCTACAATGGGGCTGCGAGTGTCCAGTGGCTGATCGGCGGTGTGACGGCACCGATTATCGCAAGCGTCTTCTTCGATAATCGTGCCGGGCATATCGCACTGATTTTGATCGGCGGCGCGAGCTGTCTGTCAGGTATTATTTACTGGCAACTCGGACGTCACGTTCAAGCGACAGAAGCAAAGCAAAAATCCGCGTAATCACTCATTGACCACACTCTCTGTTTTTTAGAAAGTGTGGTCTTTTCATTCTTTTCATTCTTATTAAAATTTGAAATTATCATTCAATTCACTTTACAATCATAATAATCCTTTTTATGATAAAACGGTTAAGGAGGGATCTTTCATGGAAAGGATCGATAAACAGACAATCGTGGACAGTGTTCCACAAAAAGGCTTCTTCGGACAACCGAAAGGGTTGTTCACCCTATTCTTCACGGAGTTTTGGGAACGTTTCTCGTACTATGGCATGCGGGCCATCCTCGTATTCTATATGTACTATGAGGTTTCTGAAGGTGGACTCGGGCTCGACCGTAATGTCGCGCTGTCCATCATGTCCGTCTATGGTGCGCTCGTTTATATGTCAGGGGTCATTGGGGGATGGCTTGCGGACAGAGTATTCGGGACGTCACGTGCGGTCTTCTACGGTGGTGTGTTCATCATGCTCGGGCACATCGTCCTTTCGATTCCAGGTAGCGTCGTCTTCTTATTCATCTCCATGGCGTTGATTGTTATTGGTACGGGTTTATTGAAACCAAACGTATCAAGTATTGTCGGAGATATGTATAGTGAAACGGATCGCCGTCGTGACGCTGGATTCAGTATCTTCTACATGGGTATCAACTTGGGCGCGTTCATTTCACCGCTCATCGTTGGACAAGTTCAAAAAGACTACGGCTTCCATTGGGGCTTCGCCCTTGCTGCCATCGGGATGTTCGTTGGACTCGTCGTCTTCGTATTGACACGTAAAACGAACCTTGGCCTTGCTGGCTCGTACGTACCGAACCCGTTATCTCCTGATGAGAAAAAGAAAACGATTCGAATCGTCAGCCTTGTCACAATCGGAATCGCCATCTTACTTGCGATTTTGATTCCACTCGGCTGGTTTACGATTAACACATTCATCTCGCTCGTCGGGGTGTTCGGAATCGCGATTCCAACAGTTTACTTCATCATCATGTATCGCAGTCCGAAGACGACAGAGGTTGAGCGTTCACGCATCATTGCCTATATCCCGCTCTTCATCGCCTCCGTCATGTTCTGGGCGATTCAAGAGCAAGGGGCAACGATCCTTGCGAGTTATGCCGATACACGGACTGACCTTGAATTCTTCGGATTTACATTGTCACCAGCATGGTTCCAGTCGTTAAACCCGCTCTTCATCATCCTGCTCGCACCGGTCTTTGC
This sequence comes from Exiguobacterium sp. NPDC077395, assembly GCF_050269125.1. Classification (NCBI taxonomy): domain Bacteria; kingdom Bacillati; phylum Bacillota; class Bacilli; order Caryophanales; genus Exiguobacterium; species Exiguobacterium sp. NPDC077395. Next base: position 1,219,900 of record NZ_JBNNHU010000001.1, on the reverse strand, counting down.
TTGGCTGTGGGTTCGCCTTGGTGACCGAGAGCCGAGTATCCCGACGAAATTCGCTTTCGGGATCTTGTTTGCAGGGATCAGTTTCTTGGTCATCCTACTTCCTGCTTACTTCAGCGGTCCGGATGCCCTCGTCAACCCGCTCTGGCTCGTCTTGAGTTACTTTATCGTAGTGTTGGGCGAGTTGAGCTTGTCGCCGGTCGGTTTGTCGGCTACGACTAAACTTGCACCCGCTGCGTTCTCTGCTCAAACGATGTCACTCTGGTTCTTATCGAACGCTGCCGCACAAGGGATCAATGCCCAGCTCGTCAAGTTCTACTCACCAGAGAATGAGATGCTCTATTTCGGAGTCATCGGCGGAGTCGCCATCATCTTAAGTTTGATTCTGTTCGCACTCGCACCAAAAATCAAAGTATATATGCGCGGAATCCACTAATCATCAAAAACGCCAGCCGATTCGATCGGCTGGCGTCATTTTTTATTTGCGTACTTGAATGAGTGACAAGTAGCGGTCAATCATATTGTGGTTAAAGTAATCATGGAAGTTGTCTTGTTTCAGCGATTGAATTGATTCATGGAATGTCGCAGGAAGAGATGCGATTCCTTGGCTTTCGATTTGTTTCGCTGAATACTCGAACAAGTCGTCCTCGTTCGGCTTAGACGGTTCGAGCTTCTGCTCGATTCCTTCTAAACCAGCGTAAATGAGGGCAGCAAGTGCCAAGTATGGGTTTGCACTCGGATCAGGGTTTCGGACCTCTACTCGAGTCGCACTTCCACGAGAAGCCGGGATTCGAATCATCGAACTACGGTTCGACGGACTCCAGCAAATATTGACCGGTGCCTCAAACCCAGGAACGAGACGCTCATATGACTCAGGGAGTGGGTTTGTGAAGATGGCCGTCGCACGGGCATGCTTTAAGATCCCTTCGATGAAATGACGAGCAGTTTGAGAGAGGCCATAATCGGCGTCAGCCTCATCAAACGCGTTGTTTGTCGCCTTGCCCGCTTCGTCGTTCTTCCATACCGAGATGTTCAAATGCATCCCAGAACCGTTCACGTCACGCAACGGCTTCGGTAAGAACGAGACAGATGCCCCTTTTTCTTTCGCCGCAATCTTGACGATTTCTTTGAAGAACTGAATGTTATCTGCCGTATGGAGTGCATCGTCATATTTGATTCCGATTTCATGTTGTGCCGGAGCGACCTCATGGTGGACCGCCTCGATGTTGAATCCGACATTGCTCAAGCGGTTTGCAATATGCTGACGTACTTCATATCCTTTGTCTTCTGAACGAGTCGAGAAGTAACCGGCCTCATCATAAAACTCTCCATTTTCATCAAAGATGAAGAATTCAGGCTCTGCGCCGACGAAAACCGAGTAGCCATCGCGTGCAGCTCGCTCGAGTGCATCCTTCAACACATTACGTGGGTCGTATTCATATCGCTCACCCTCAGGTGTACAAACATCACAGAAGAACGCCAAAATACTCTCATCACCATCTTGCTCATAACGTGGACGATCTAAATCCGGTCTCAAGAATAAGTCGGAGTTTTTGATGGAAGAGAATCCGTTGATTGAAGAGCCATCAAACATTGTTTTTCCTTCAAAAACCTCTGGCAACAATTTTGCCGAAAGGGTCAAGAGTTTCAAATCACCGAGGACATCTGAAAAGTAAAGATGGATTTGGGTAATATTTTTCTCTTGTACCGTTTTCTCAATTTCTTGTTGCTTTTTTGCTACGTCATCCTTGTCTGTTCCGAATAGATTTGCCATGATTCTTAAAAACCTCACTTCAATGGATTTGACAGGCAAGCTGTCGTTACGCACCTTTCGTACGCTTCTCTATAGTTCATAACCGACTTCGTTTTTTTCTAAACATGAAATTTTGAAAGACGCAAAGTGGCTACATGACGTAAGACTTGATATGATGGATGGAGAATGTCACAGAGAGGGAGAACGCGATTGTATATTTTTATGACTGGTGGAACTGGATTTTTAGGAGGTCGACTCGCCAAAGAGTTGATTGAACGGGGGCATCGGATTTGCATGCTCGCCCGAACACCGGAAAAAGTAAATGCTCAGTTCACGGTGGAAGAAAGAAAATCAATCGATGTGTTGCCTGGCGATTTGACGGCACACGCACTCGGTGCTAATGAACAATTTATCGATTCACATAAAGGAAAAATGGATTTATTCCTACACATGGCAGCACTCGTCAAATTTGATGAAGAGTTACGCGATGAATTGTTTGAAACAAATGTAACGGGGACGAAAGAAGCTCTTCGATTGGCCAAGTTGATTGACGTTCCTCGGTTTTTCCATGTAAGTACCGCCTATACACTCGGGGCAAAAGAAGTCGGCGGCGAGACATTATATGATGTATCCCAATCCTTTTTAAATCCATATGAAGAGAGTAAGGCACATGCCGAACAGGCTGTCTGGCAATCGCGGGATGAACTCGACGTATCCATCTTCCGTCCAGCCATCATCGTTGGTGACTCGAAGACCGGAGAAGCGGATTCAAAGTTCACGATGTATGGCTATATGCGTGCACTCGAGCTGTTCAAACGGAAATTGGAGCGCCGCGGTCATGATTTTGAATCCATCCGTTTAATCGGATCGGCGACGGGCACCTCGAATCTTGTTCCGGTCGATTATGTCGCGGATGTACTTCTGGCCGCTATCGAGCATGCGAAAGCGGGCACGATTTACAATGTTACGAATGATAAGCCACCGCACAATGAGATAATGCTCGATTATATGAAGGAGTCGCTCTCTTTCCCGCATTTGACGATTACGGAGACGCCGTCGTCTACACTCAGTGCTGTCGAACAGTCATTTAACGACATGGTGAAAGTATTCAATCCATATTTGAATCGAAACATCACCTTCCATGATGAAAACACAAAACAATTGTTAAAAGATGCGGGATTCTCTCCACTTCGCCTCGACCAGCAGTCGTTGCGACGAATCGTGAATGCCTATTATCAAACAAAACACTAAAAAATGGACCGGGCTTCCGGTCCATTGTCATTTATCACAGACTAATACGATTTTTCCATCTTTGATTTCGCGCTCGAGTGAGTCGACCATCTCTTTCGTAAGACCGAGGCTTTCCATCTGTTCCATGCGATCTTCCGAGTTGCTCGTAAATTTCGAGAGCAACGACTCGAACATTCCCTTCTCAGGGATTCGGTACGGTTGGACACCGGCTTCTGCCGCCAGTCGAATCGTCAATTCTTCGTCTTTGGCGAATAAGTAGATGTGTTCGTTCACACACCCTCCTGAGACCATCTCGTTCACTTCATGGTCTACCGTTGTCATATCATTTACTACCCTTGTCTCTAACATGCCCCATCCTCCTAAACGTTCACAGTCATGGTTTTCACTGTTTTTGTTATTCCCGAAAAATGAGGTGGTAAACATAAATCGTCATCGTTTAATCATGAAAAGTCCATTCTTCCACATCAAAATGTTGCACGATTCCTTCGATGCGCTCACGTTCCCCTTCCATGGTAGCCCGCCCCAATATGCGCGCGGTCACAACGAATTGATTCCCATCTTCTCGGATGCGCGATATCCGATAATCCGCCTGTTGCAATAAACCAGCGATGATCTCCAGCTTTTCTCTCTCAGATGACCGAAATGTATGGTTCATGTTCATTCCCCCTCTGTATATATGCTACCATATCGTTTCGTGATGGAGATGATATACTAAGGACAGCGAAAAGGAGTGAGTGACGTGCCTAAACAAGATCTGAATACAATCATGCTGGAATACTTGAATGAAAAAGAAGATTATGAAGCGTTTGCCACAAAACTGAAAGCGCTCCTCAGTGAATTATTGACGGAAGCCGGGATCCAGTTTCATTCGATTGTCGCCCGAGCGAAAGAAGCGGACAGTCTCTATGCCAAACTCTCGCGTAAACCATACCAATACCGTTCGTTACGTGACGTACAAGACCTTGCCGGGATCCGGATCGTCACATACTTTCATGATGATGTTCGAGCAGTCGCACAAATATTAGAGGACGAGTTTACCATTGATCGAGAACAATCGATTGATAAATCGACTTTACTCGATGCAAATGAGTTCGGTTACTTATCAGTGCATTATGTCGTGGAACTAAGCGAAAAAAGACTTGCCCTTGGGGAGTACCGACGCTTTGCAGAAAAAGAAGCGGAGATTCAGGTCCGCTCGATTCTACAACATGCCTGGGCTGAAATCGAGCATGACCTCGGTTACAAAAACCCGAATGCTGTCCCTCCTGAAATCAAGCGTAGTTTCAGTCGTGTCGCTGGGCTTCTCGAGATTGCTGACTCTGAATTTGTGAACATCCGTAAACAACTAAGGACATTTGAACAAGAAACAGTTGAACAAATCCTCGATTCTCCTGAGAAAGTAGCTATTACTCGGGACAATTTAAACTATTATATTGCCAACGACCAAACCGTTGAAAAATTGGATCAAGCCATCTTCCAAAGCGAATGGTTGCTTGAAACTGATCTTTCGGCAATCGTGGAACTGACTCGAATGTTCCATTATGCAGATATTCGAACGTTCAAAGATTTGAACGACACGCTTTCGACCTACTTCACGCAAGCCATTCAATGTTCGACCTTACTCCCTTCTTCCCTTTTACCAAGACAAGGGATGGGTGTCGTCTATGCTGTCCTGGCCAAACTATTGGCAGAAGGTGATGATCCGCAGATTGAATTCTTCTTTAGACGTTTCTATCCAGATTTGAAACATTATGAGGAAATCATTCAACAAATCCGTGCGAAAGACGAGCCTTTATAACTTTACAGACAACATGTTTTTAATGTAGAATGTTTCTATGTTCTGAAGTATATATGAATAATATTATCACTAGGAGGTAGTTTCGAGGATGACAACACCTGTACCAACTGCTTCACGTCGTCAGCTCGTCGCTGATGCTGAACGTGGGATCCGGATGAACTATCGCGGAGTGAAAAAAAATCTCCGTTCGATGTTCTCACAATATTTGACTCGTAATGAATTCTTCATTCTACGTTCTCTTTGTCAACAGAGTCCTCAAATCGCCTCTGCTTTGTCGAATGAGTTTCAGTTTTCAGCTTCGATGATCACAGCACTCGCTGATGAGTTGACGAAAAAAGGGTTGATTTCTCGCGAACGCAGCGAACGTGACCGCCGTGTCGTCGAACTTCAAGCGACAGACGAAGGTCGCGAGTTGTTCGAGACGTTAGAGAGCATGAAAATTGAATACTTGATGGATGTATTTACTGATTTCTCTGATGAAGAACTCATTTTACTTTCAAAATTGTTAGACCGCATGGATGCTTAAGCCATGAACAGACCTCAGCCGTAATGGTTGGGGTCTATTTTTTATGAGACATGAAAAAGGAGATGCAAAACGTGTGTTTGCATCTCCTTGCTGTCAGTTTGTTTCAATCAGGTGTGCCGTGACGACGATCCGGTCACGATACCCAAGATTTTCATCGTATGGCCCTGCACATGTAATCAGTTGAATTCGTTTCGCCTGAGTCGCCGCAAAGATTGATGCAAGCGGGACTTGATCAAGGCGATATTGCTTCACACTGACCACTTCATACGTTGCGACTTGATCTTCCGCCTGGAGCGTCACCAGTTCTCCTAGGGGAAGTTGACCTAGATTCGCAAAGATGGCGGGACCGTTCAAGTCATCAAGATGACCCGACAAGACGACGTTTCCTGTCGCCCCTGCTTTCGCACCATACTGATACCAGCCGACTTGATCCACTTCAGACGGAGTATCCATTCGACCAGCCTCATCTTTCCCGACCGCTTCAATCGAGGCATCGACATCAATGGATGGAATGACCAGTCGTTTCGGGATGAAACTTTTCGAATGAAACGATTGTCTATCGACCTGTTTAGAGGTCAATACGAGTGGTTCAGCGAATTCGGCCGTCGGCATGACGAATGGTTTGTCTGGTGCTTCAGCTTGAGCGCCCGTCACTAGAAAAGTGATGGTACCTAGAAAAATCAGCTTAAGCGTCTTGCTTCTGACGACGAAAGACGTAGAATCCAGCCGCTGCTGCTCCAACTACTGCTGCTGCGAGCAACCAGTTCATTGATGCTGTTTGAGCGAGACCACCTTGTCCTGTTTCAGGGGCCATTGCCATCTCTCCACCGTCAGCGGCAAGGAGTACTTCAAACGCTGGTTCTCCTTCAAGGAGTCCGATTGCGAATGCTGTATAGTTCTTACCACCTTCGAGTGCGACACCGTCAAGTGCTTTCACGACATCAGTCGCTCCTGCTGGACGAACTTCAAGGTCATACGTGCCAGCATCGAGTGTGCCATAATCACTTACTGCTTTGAACTCGAGGTTCGAGAAGAGTGGGTCTCCACCTTTAGGTGCGACATCCACTGCTGGTGCATCTGGTGCAAAGTGTGCGACGCGGACTTTTGATTTACCGTCTTCGAAGTTCGCATCATCTTCCATTGCAGCGATTTCGATGTTTTCAAGTTGACCGATTGCAGCAGCTGTGTAGAATTTGCCTGCTTCGATTGAAAGGTCTGCTGCGACGACGACTGTTTCTGCGTCACCTGCCGGCTTGATCTCAACGTTGTAATCCCCTGCAGGAAGTGTCAAGTAGTCAGTGAGATCCTTGAACTCTGCTCCCTCGACCGCGACTTCCCCATCCACATACACGTCAACTGCCGGTGCATCAGGTGAAGCATGTAGCACACGGACCATCGCATTTTCATGTCCATCGGCGCTAACCGGTAGGATGAAAGCAAAGGCCAGTGCTAGTGTACCCAGTAAAGACATCAACTTCTTCATGTGAAATTTCCTCCTTTTGTCTACGGTAACCTACGACTTGCATACAACAAGTGTGATGCAGTGCTACATGGTGTGCTACATCTGATTGCTATGTAGCTCGGTGACATCTTAAACTTAAGACAATCCGACAATGACGTAAAGGGGACACTATGTCCTGAATGTGCTCCAATATGCTAGCGCATGAAAGCGCAACCTTTACATAAATTGTAGTTCCCTCCCATCAAATTATAAAACCCTTCAGTCGGCGACTAAGGGGTTTTACTTGCCCATTCGATATCATTGACGAAAATGGCGTCGACTTGTAACGCGTGGCAGCGCTCGAGTTGTGCATCTGTCTTGATCGTATAGGGTCTGACGGGCACACCATGTCGTTGCAACGATTGAATCTCTTCATCCGTGATGCGATCGATATGCGGATGAACTGAATCGGCACCAACCGATTCCAGATATCCAACGGTGTCATATAGTGGCTGCGCGAGTAAGATGGCCGCCTCGATGTCTGGTCTCAACTTTTTTAATCGGTGAACTGTCTCGTGATTGAATGAAGAGAAGAGGATACGAGACGGGTTGATGTCCGACGAATCGATTGTGTCGAGCAACCGGGATTCGATTCCAACGTATCGTAGCACATCCGTCTTCACTTCAAGATTTAATCGAATCGATTCATCCCTCACAAGTTCGAGAAGTTCTTGCAGGGTCGGGATGACCTCTTGTTGAGAGAATCGAAACCCGGCGTTAAACCTTCTCAGTTCGTCGAGCGTGTATGAAGACACCAACCCGCTACCGTCCGTCGTACGTTCCAGCGTCTCATCATGAATGAGCACGAGCTCACCATCTTTGGTCAAATGAACATCTGTTTCGATCCCATCTGCCCCCGTATCCAGCGCGAGTCTGAACGCCGACATCGTATTTTCCGGTTGAAATGCCATCACACCACGATGCGCGAATCGTCTCATTTGGACACAGTTTGATACTTGTCCGTCAAATAGCGAACAAGAGGTTGAACCGAGATTTCTTGACCCGTCACTTTTTGGATGAGTTCATTTGGTGTCAGACGCTTTCCGTATTGATGAACGTTTTCCTGTAACCAGTCTTTGATTGGCTCAATCTCACCATCTTGGATCAGTGTCTCAAATTGAGGTAGGTCTACTTTCAACGCCTCCGTCAACTGAGCTGCATAAATGAGGCCGAGCGCATAACTTGGGAAGTATCCGAACGAACCACCCGCCCAATGTACATCTTGAAGTACGCCTTTAGCGTTTGTTGGAACATCGAGTCCGAGATACTCTTTATACTTCTCATTCCACGCGGCCGGAAGCTCGTCTACGGATAACGTTCCTTGAATGAGTGCTTTCTCGAGTTCATAGCGGATGATGATGTGAAGGCTATACGTCAGTTCATCCGCTTCGATTCGGATAAGTGAAGGTTTTGCCTCGTTTACTCCACGATAGAACGTATCAAAATCGATGTCACCATATACCGGGTAGAGCTCTTGGAGTTTCGGATAGACGCGGCGCAAGAACGCTTCACTCCGACCGATAAAGTTTTCAAAGAAGAGCGATTGTGATTCATGGATTCCCATCGATGCGCCACCGCCTAGCCCGAGCTCGTCAAGCATTGGGTCGATTTGTTGTTCATACGTCGCGTGCCCTGCCTCGTGCATCGTTCCGAACAAGGCATTACGGAAATCAGCCTCATCATATTTCGTCGTGATTCGTACGTCGCGACGGTTGATCGTGATCTCAAACGGGTGCACCGTCGCGTCGAGACGACCACGGGACAAATCGTATGCAACGACATTCATCCAGTCATGACAAATCTTTTCTTGAATGTCTGCCGGCATCGACCAATCTAGTGAAAGTGACTCTTTTGGAAGCTGTTGAATGAGCGGCACCAGCTCGTCTCGGAGAGAAGCGAACAGCTGATCTAACAATTCGACGGTCATCCCAGGCTCATAGTCATAAAGCAGGGCATCGTATGGATGCTTCTCATAGCCAAAATATTCCGCAAATTTTTGTTGGAATCCGATGATCTTTTTCAAATATGGAGCAAACATGTCCCAATCGTTTTGATTCTTTGCTTTTTCCCAAGCCGTTTCCGCTTCAGATACGAGCGTCACGTACGCTTGATACTCATCATGAGGAATCTTTGCGTTTCGTTCATATTGCGTTTTTGCGATTTCAAGCGAACGCGATTCGACTTCAGACAATCCACCTTCTTCAGACATGCGTCCTAATAAAGAAGCGAACGACTCACTCGTTTGTCGTTTGAACGCCTCGGTCGACAAATATCCGATTGTTTCCGCACGAAGCGGTGCCGACTGTTCCGGCATCTGAGTACGCATATCCCAATATAAGAGAGAGATTGCTTCATCGAACGCACGCAATTGCTTAAAATGTTCACGCCATTCTTTTGTTAGTTCCATCTGTCATTCACCCCTATGTGTTGTTCTGTTCTCTTTCTACTTTATTATAGCTATCAACCTTTGCCTATACTAGTTTACAAATCTTCTCGCATCTTGTAGGGAAGTGGTTTTGTCGCAGGACCTTCTAGGACGGCTCCTTTCGCATCAAAACGAGACCCATGACAGGGACAGTCCCAAGTCCGTTCCGCATTGTTCCATTTCACCGTACAACCGAGATGGGTGCATGTCAGATTGACTACGTGACAATGGTTGTCTAAATCTCGATACACCCCTTTTGTTTGATGGTCCACTTGCACGATTCCGCCTTCATCTAGTTGAAGGTCCTCGACACCCCGGCGCTCGAGTGCGCGTTCCACGGTCCCTTTTGCGAATTGTGTCGCTGTATCGAGATTGGTTTTAACAAATGATCCGACATCAGTTGGTTTGACGATTTTCCGAAGTGGAGACACCAACTCCGAAAATCGATTCGGCTGATTGGTAAGTTGATCCGCGAGTAAATTCCCTGCTGCAATCCCATTAGTCATCCCCCATTTTAGAAATCCTGTAGCTAGTAAGATGTCTGGTTCCCGTTTGAGCATTTGCCCGACATAGGGAAGCGAGTCCAACGTGATGAGATCTTGAGAAGACCAGCGATACGACGCCCGATTCGTTCCAAAATAATGTTGTGCATCATTCTCCAGACGATCATAGCGACTTCGGGTGTCCGTCACCTGTCCCGCTGTATGTCCTTCTCCGCCAATTAATAAATACGTTTTTCCATCATCTACATATGACCGATACGATCGACTGTTTTGGTCAACACTTAAATACATCCCTTTCAGCGGAGCTGTATCCGTTTCACAAGCGACGATATAGGAGCGCTCTACTGAAAATTTTGACACGTACAGGCCGCGTAGGTCATTGAACGGATAATGAGTCGCAATCACGACCTGATTGGCCTGAACCCTTCTTCCTGTAGCAGTCGTGACAATCGGACGTGGGCCTTGACTCACATCTAACGCCCTCGTCTGTTCATAAATCTTCCCACCCAGTCGGACGAATCGATTTGCCAATTCACGTAAGTACTTAACTGGGTGGAACTGTGCTTGCTTTCGTATTACGAGCGCTTGATTGATTGAAAAGGGAAGCGTGTTTCTGACTTCCTCCGTCGCCTCCCCTCCGTCAAGTTTCAACCGACGATAAGCATCTAGTTCTCTAGACAGTTGTTCACTCGGTTCCGTTGAATATAAAAACGAGTCTTCTATCGAATAGTCACATTCAAATCCTTCATCGATTTGCTTTTGGAGATAGACGAGTGCCTCTGCATTAAATTCGTAGTATAGTCGGGCAGTCGTTTCATCGAAATGTCGAATCAGCTTCTGATATATCGCTCCGTGTTGGACAGAACACTTCGCCGTCGTGTGTCCTGTCGTGCCGTGTCCAATCTCTAATGCTTCTAGAAGCGTTACTTGTTTTCCTCGCTTTTGGAGTTCATAGGCACAGACTAGCCCGGCGATTCCGGCTCCGATGACCACGACATCAGAAGATTCCGAAGCAGTTAACGGTGGATAAAGTGTCCCTGTGTCATGTTGTCGCCAGATGGAGTTCGTGAACGGATAACGTTGCATGGCTTATTCCCCTCTCATTAATGGCATTCTTACCTCTATACCCGATACACCATCGTTTCATCATCAATCATTGACCTAGTTCTTTATTTTATCGGCGCAATAAATATGCGTTTTCTATTATCTTTATAGAGTAACGATAAAGGAGGGACTTGTTTTGACCCGTAGAAGGAGACACCGAAGAAGAACGTACATCATGCGAAGAATGGTTGCAGCGGTAGTGTTGCTCGGAATCGTCGCACTGATCCCGACATTGGTCGGATTTAAGCAGGATAAAGAAGCACCGACACCCACTGAAACTGCGGCGCCAAAAGTAGAACCGATGAAACAAGGTCCCGTATTCCCCGACATCAAGATGGGAACTTGGCACCCAAGTGAAACGATGTTACTCCATAACGAAGACATTCCAGTCGGCGCGATGACTTTCGTAAATGTGGACAAACAAGAGATCATGATTGACAAAAATGCTGACGACCGCGTCTTCCCTGCCAGCACGACAAAACTGATGACAGCTTTACTCGCCTACGAGAAAGCATCGGCGGCAAACGAACTCGACCAGCCGCTCATTTCAATCCAGACTTCTACACTCGACATCCCTTGGGACAGCCACATCGCGCATCTTGAGATTGGCGATACATTAACGGTACGCCAGGCGTTATACGCCACGCTTCTTGAATCAGGGAATGATGCCGCAAACAGTCTGGCAGAGTATACGAGCGGTTCGACCGAAGCATTCGTTCAATTGATGAATGAACGGGCAAAAGTTCTTGGATTGACAGGTACCCATTTTGTGAACGCACACGGATACTCCGATCCAAATCACTACACGACGGCGAATGATATGGCCAAAATCACATACGCATTTAGTACATATCCTGAACTCGTTGAGATTGCCGGTACATATGAATTCAAAGCTGAATTCAATGACAAAGACGGAAATGGCAAACGACGCTGGTGGTATCACCTCGGCTCATCCGTCAATGAGAGAAGTATCCATTACTCAAAGTATGTGACCGCTACGAAAACGGGGTATACCGACGAGTCGGGCTATACGATGGTGTTTATCATGAAACATCAAAACGAGACGTATATCTTGGTCACAATGCAGGCAAAATCCGGGCAAACTTTCCCGACGATGCGTCTGGTCGAAGAGAAGGCTTTTCAATAATGTAAGAAAAGGGCATGTAAATCCATGCTCTTTTTTCGTTTTTTCAGAAAAAAAGACGTCTAATGTTACATTAATGTTACAGAGAGAAGTCTTCAACATTTCAAATATTCAGAATATTTAAACTTTTTAACGTCTAATTTTCACTCTCATCCGTTGATATGATGGGCTTTAGAGCCATTTTTCTGAAAAGGTGACAGTTTGCAATCATTTAAATCGTTCGGTAAGGTAAGACACAAGTTCGCCTTTTCAACTTTTGTTATTGACTGTGTGATGTGTTCACACAATCGCGAACGAGTTTGATAAAATAGATTTTCTTAACTTAATAGGAGGTAATTCAATGCTATGGCAAGAATGGGTATCAATCGCGCTTTATCTCGTGATGATGCTTCTTATCGGATACGTTGCGTATAAACGAACGACCGATTCATCAGATTATATGTTAGGTGGCCGTAAAATGGGGCCAGGAGTTACAGCCATGTCAGCCGGAGCTTCGGATATGAGTGGTTGGATGTTAATGGGACTACCGGGTGCAATGTACGCAACTGGACTATCAGCAATTTGGTTAGCCGTTGGATTGGTCATCGGAGCTTACTTGAACTACTTGTTAGTTGCTCCACGACTTCGCGTCTTCACAGAGATGGCGAACGATTCGATTACGATTCCAGACTTTTTAGAGAATCGGTTCCGAGATCACTCGAACTGGCTACGGATCCTATCTGCATCCGTCATCATCATCTTCTTTACGTTCTATACGTCAGCCGGACTCGTTTCTGGCGGGAAGTTGTTTGAAAGCTCATTCGGATTAAACTATCAGACAGGTGTCATCGTTACAATTAGTGTCGTGATTTTGTATACCCTCTTCGGTGGGTTCACGGCAGTTAGTTGGACAGACTTCGCACAAGGTGTCATCATGTTCTTGGCACTCGTGCTCGTTCCATTTGTTGCTTTGACGGATCTTGGTGGAGTAGACACTGCTGTCAACTCTGCAACGACAATCAATGCCGACTTGTTTGATCTCTTCAAAGGGACAACGACACTCGGAATTATCGGTCTCCTCGCTTGGGGACTTGGCTACTTCGGTCAGCCACACATCATTGTTCGCTTTATGGCCATCCGTGATGTGAAATCATTGAAAACAGCACGTCGCATCGGAATGAGCTGGATGACCGTATCGATCATCGGTGCAGTCATGACAGGTTTCGTCGGAATCGCTTATTTCCGTGGACAAGGAAATCCACTCGGTGACCCGGAAACAGTCTTCATTCAATTCTCAGAAGTCTTGTTCCACCCGTTCATCACTGGATTCTTGTTAGCCGCAATTCTTGCAGCTGTCATGTCGACTGTATCATCACAATTGCTCGTTACTTCATCTGCTTTGACAGAAGACTTCTATCGTAAGTTCTTCAACAAAGAAGCAAGTGAAAAAACAATGGTACGTGCTGGACGTATCGGTGTCTTGCTCGTCGGATTTGTGGCGACGCTTATGTCACTCAACCCATCTAGTACAATCTTGACACTTGTTGGTTACGCTTGGGCCGGTTTCGGTTCTGCATTCGGACCAGCAATCCTGTTGTCACTCTACTGGAGCAAGATGACACGCCAAGGTGCCCTCGCCGGTATTCTTGTAGGTGCCATCACGGTTATCCTTTGGATCGTGACTGGACTTTCAACAGTCCTTTACGAAATGGTTCCTGGCTTCTTCTTAAGTATGTTGGCAATCGTACTTGTCAGTAACTTTACAAGCCAGAAAGAACAGAAACGCATCAACCGTGAATTCGGTGAAATGGAAGCTGAATTGGCAGCTGCGAAAAAAGAATAATCCAGATCAATTTAAAAACTCGGTCCCTTCGAAGGGACCGAGTTTTTGTATTACATCGATGCTGCGATTAACCAGACACGAATTACAAACGGCACGAGCACCAACACGAGCATCGCATTACGCATCCATTTGCTCCGATTCCAGTAATACGCCATCAACACGAACGGATGAAGTGCGACTAGCTCATATGGATTGAACCAGAACCACGTGATAATCAGGACAATCAAGTAATACAGAACCGACTTTTCCTTCGTTGATCGATATTCACGCCACATGTCATACGCCCCTTTGAAGAACGCAATGAATGTCGCAATCCAAAACAAAATGACAATGATATTGTCGAATCCACTAAACAACTGAGTAACCACCTTTTAGGAAGCATTTTCTACATAAAAACCGCCCCAATAAATATGACGGTACGTAAACTCTTTTCCACTCTCTACAGTAATCACAATTTCATCTTCCGTCAATACGAGGACGTGAACAGGTACTTCTCCTTGGCGTAGCATCGGGCTAAACAATTGAAATTGTTTATTGAGCCATTTGCGTTCTGAGAAATTTTGATAATGATGTAGCGCAAGCATCGGATGACTCAAGTATGCGGCCCCAACGATCGCGATGGCGATAGGTGGAGCTCCAATTTCCATCAAGAATGTGAAGACGAGAACGAGTGACAAAACTGAATAGCCAAACTCAACCAATTCCATGAAAGAAGCACGACTGGCGATGACATATTGTATCACGCGAAACATGAGATACAATATGATACTCACAATTAGAAACTCAGAGAATGGCGAATGGCGAAACGATACATCCAAATAGAACAAGACAGGTAACAGGAGGATCCATTTCCACAGATGTAAGGCGAGGTAAAACAATGATTGATCGATGAAACGACGATTGTGTACGAGCCGTTGCATATCCATGTTTCCCACCTCCGCTTAGATGATGTGACCTTACGTTACCATTCCCTATTCTTTTAAATGATAACTAGCATTTACACGTCTAACGAAGTTTTTCTTTTCTCTCGATTAATGTTGCGTTTAAGAGTCCTCCTAGCAAAATCACAGAAGCAGCAAGGTAAAACCAAATCAACAAGACGATGAACGCTCCAAGTTGACCGTAGAACTGTTCATAGTTCGCAAACTGGGAATAGTAGCTGAACACGTTTGAAACGATGAGGATTCCTATAGTCGCAAATGCCGCCCCAGCCCAACTATTCTTGAATGTACCTGAAACACTCGGTAACCACTTATAAACGAAGATAAATACGGTAAAGAGTAAACCAGTCCCTACAATCCATCTAAAGTAAAACCATATCTGGGCATAGGTCGTGACGATCTCATCGATGAACAAGATATATGAAGACACTTCACGTAACGCGGTTTCGATCACCGGTACGAGTAATGAAAACGGGAGTACAAACATGAGTGCCAATGTGATTGCGATGTCTTGCAAGACACCTCTCCAAAAAGCCTTATTTCGGACCGCCCGATAAGCATCGTTTAATGCCCGGACCAACGACTGCACAGCAATCGATGAAATCCAAAGTGCGGGTAAGATACTGAATGATGCCAATTTCAATTTAGAGTTATCGAAAATCGCTTCGATGTTCCCTTCTAACAGCCGATAGCTCGCTTCAGGCATAATGAGGGATAACGCTTGTATCACATCACCGCTCGTAAATGGTAAAAAACCGACAATCCCTAATACGAATAATAAGAACGGGAACGTGGATAAAATGAAGTAATATGCCAACATGGCAGCTTGGTCAAAGAAGCGTTCTGTAAAAAAACGCTTGACGACTGTCGATAAAACTTGTTTCATCTTTATTCTCTACTTTCTTTAATATAATATGAATACGGTATTTGAAATATTATTGCTAAAATGAAGGAGAGGCTTCCGGTAACGGAAGCACTCTCATATGGGTTAACTGATTTCTTCTTTTTTCGCTTCCCACGCCTCGATGTGTTCTTTTCCGGGAAGATCGACGCCTTCTTTAAAGAATTCTGGGTCTCGCCCTTCTTTCTTCTGGGCCATGTAATCATCGAGTAACGTCTTCGCGACTTTACTCAAGCGGAAGATCGCATACATGTTGACGAGCGCCATGAGTCCCATGAAAATGTCAGCGATGGACCAGACAAGCCCTGCCGACCGTACTGAACCAAACATGACCATACCGACGACTGCAATCCGATAGATGATGAGATAGCGTTTCTTTTCCGAGATGAACTCAATATTCGTTTCACCATAATAGTAGTTCGCCAGAATGGAACTGAAGGCGAAAAGTAAGATGGCGATGGTCATGAGCGTCGTCGCAATCGGTCCAATCTCGACGAGAAGTGCCTCTTGCGCAAGTTCAATCCCTTGGAACGACTCGGACCCTTCAACACCCGAGATCAAGACGATCATCGCCGTCGCTGTACAAATGAACAACGTGTCCACAAAAACGCTGAGTGATTGGATCAATCCTTGTTTGACAGGGTGACTGACTTCAGCCGTAGCTGCCGCATTCGGTGCGGAACCCATCCCCGCCTCGTTCGAGAAGAGCCCACGTCGAATTCCTTGAAGGACAGCCGCACCGACCGCACCACCGAACAATTGTTGGAAACCGAGTACACCTTCAGAGAAGATGGCCGAGAAGACTTGTGGCACGACATCAAGATTCGTCAAGACGACCCAGATGGCCAGCAAGATATAACCTCCTGCCATGATTGGTACGATGATTCCCGATAGTGTTGAAATTGAACGTATCCCCCCGAAGATGACGATGGCGGTGACGACTGACAGAATCAAGCCGACCCATACCGTGTCGACCTCAAACACATTGTTCACGGAGAGTGCAATGGTGTTGGCTTGTACTGAATTGAAGGCAAAACCGAACGCAAACGTAATTAAGATTGCAAACACGATACCGAGCCACCGTGCTCCGAGCGCCCGTTCGATGTAGTAGGCCGGTCCCCCACGCCAAGCCTTGCCGTCATGCACTTTATACACTTGGGCAAGCGTGCTCTCAACAAATGCCGAGGCCGCTCCGATCAAGGCGATGAGCCACATCCAGAACACGGCCCCAGGACCACCTAATGCAATCGCCGTCGATACACCGGCAATATTCCCTGTACCGACACGTGCTGCGGTCCCGATTGCGAACGCTTGGAATGAAGAAACTTGACCTTTCTCGTGTTTGAGCCCCTTGACAAATAGTAGTTTGAACATCTCAGGTAGCATTCGGAACTGGACGAACCCCATCCGAATCGTAAAATAAAGACCTCCTGCAATCAAGACGAAGATGAGAAGGTACGACCATAAATAGTCATTGATTTGCATAATGAGTTCACGGATATCCAACGAAATCGCCTCCTTTTATCGGGTTTTTACCCGCTATGAATCTGACAGAAACAGTGGGTTCATTGCACGTTTTTAAGAATCTCTTCACAAAGACGATGTGTCTCTAAACTATCCTCAGCTAGGACTGACTTGTTCGCTTCCCCATTTAAAAGTTTGATGAAGTCATCAATCAAGTCGATAAAGCCCCGACGCTTTAAATTTGACTCCCACGGATCGAGCGGCCACTCTTTTATCCCATCGACGCCATAGTCTATGACTCGTTCGACGTCCCGCGTGACACGCTTCACAGATGGAGACATGACTTCCATCACTTCTTCCGTGCATCCGTTATCCCGGTTCATCCAGCCGATTGCTTCAATCCCACCCGCCTGAAAATGAATCATCACCTGTTTCAACACATCTCCTTCATATCGCGGCGTGACAGACAAGCGTTCGACAGGGTGAAGGTCCGTCAAATAACGAAGCGTATCGACGACGTGCACAAAGTCCTCGATGATAAATTCTCGAAGTGTCGCCGGTTTATACGTTCTGTTCTTTTGAATAAGTATCATGTTCTTTTGTTCGACTTGTTTAAGCGCCTCTGTCGCCGTAGCAAATCGGCGATTAAAACCCGTGACGAGATGAACACCCTTCTCTTTCGCAAGTGCAACAAGACGTTCCGTCTCTTCAAGTGAGAACGTGATCGGCTTGTCGATGAAAACATGCTTCCCTTGCCGTAAACAATATTCGGCTTGCTCGTAATGGACAGCTGTCGTCGAATGAATCATGACCGCATCGATTTTTGTCATCGGTACGTCTTGAAGGTCCGTATATCCTCCTTCGAAACGATAGGTCGATATGATGTCCTGTAACTTCTCTTCATCCCTTGAGACAAGATACACGTTCACGTTTTTTAATCCGGCGTATACTGGCAGATATGCTTTTTTTGCCACGTCACCAATGCCTACTACTAAAATATTCAATCGGTCCACTCCTTTATGTCATATGTAGAAAGCCCGAAGCGACTGCCTCGGGCTCACGTAATAGATACAATCTCAAAACTGGTGATCGGTTCACGAATCGCGTCGGATACAATCTGGTAAGCCGCATTTAGTTCCTCTTGATTATTTAAATCTGGCACCCGGTCCATCTCCACCTCGACCGTCCGAGTGTTCTGTTCTTTCGCGTGTAATTGATATTCAACGGTATACTTTTGCATCACATGTCCCCCTCTAATTATACATATGTTATGTATAACCTGTTCATCGAATGATGAAACAAGTGAGTTTGTTCATCGGAAGCAAAAAAATGACCGCTCGCTAGAACGGTCATTCGTTTATGACTCCGATTTTGGTGACGCGTCACGATCTGGTCGTGGACGACGTTTTCCAAAGTACTGATAATATTGAGTTTCGATGTTACCGTTGTACAACTTCCGACGTTTCGTCGCTGGGCGACCGTATGCTTTTTCGAAGTCCTCATAACTCGTCAGCATGTAGACGCTGTATCCAGGATACTTCGCATATTGTGCGCCGATGCGCTCATACAAGTCGATGATTTCTTCTTCTGACTGAAGTCGTTCCCCGTAAGGCGGGTTACCGATGATGACGCCGTACTCTTCTTTCGGTTTCAATGCGGCCGCATCACTATGGACAAACGTGATCGCATCACGGACATCGGCGAGTTCCGCGTTGTCTTTCGCAAGTTTCACCATACGCGGGTCGAGGTCGATTCCATAGATTTTGAGCGGTTTATCCCACTCCGCTTTCTCGTTCGCTTCGTTCATGGCTGCATACCACGCTTTTTTCGGGATACATGTCCAGTCCTGAGCGAAGTATTCGCGATTGATACCCGGCGCGATGTTCCGTCCGATCATCGCCGCCTCGATTGCGAGTGTCCCTGAACCCGTGAAGACATCATAAAATGGCATATCTGGACGCCAGTTCGTCAATTGAATCATTGCCGCCGCCATCGTTTCTTTAAGTGGTGCCTGTGAATGCAACTCACGGTAGCCTCGACGGTGAAGCGGTCCTGACGTATCGATTGTGATTGTCGCTACATCTTTTAACAAAGCGACTTCAATCGGGAATTTCGCACCTGACTTCGGCAACCATTCCCCTCCCTTATGGTAGCCACGTTGCATCGCTTCGACGATTGCCTTCTCCGTGATCTTTTGACAGTCCCGGATTGAGAACAGTTTCGATTTGACCGAGCGACCGTCAACCGTGAACGCAGCGTCCCACGGCATGAGATCTGTCCACGGCAATGCCACAACCCCGTCGAATAGTTCTGTGAATGTTGTCGCCTTGAACTCCGTTACGACGAGTTTGACACGGTCTGCCGTACGCAACCACATATTTAATCGTGGAATGTCTTCCATTTCCGCATCAATGTAAACTCGACCATTCTCGACTTCACATGTGTATCCTAAGTCTCTTACTTCTTTTGCAACGAGTGCCTCGATTCCCATCGCTGCTGTCGCAATCAGTTTACGTTTTGCCATCTGCAATCGCCTTCTTTCTACATTAAAATCTTTCATTCATACTGTAAGTTGTAAAAAAATCATGAAAAAAGGAGCTCAAGTATATGTGCTTGAACTCCTTGTCGTTGTCAGTTGAGACTATGTTGTCCTGTAAGCCATGTTCTGTACTCCGGTGCTCATAGCGGTCTCCCTGGCACGATGGAGTGACAATCATCTATCTGCGCACATCGGCGCCCTCCGTCCCGTTCGGTTCCGGTTCGGAAGTTCCCCTACCATAGTTTGGGTTTCTCGCTCGTGGGGTTTACCTCGTTCCACTCTGAACGTTTCCGATCAGACTTCGTCACTGTGGCACTTTCAAGAAGCGTACACCATATCCGAGGACTTAGGTGTTTCTTCTGCCGTCAACTTGCGTTGCCTACACTTATCTTTTCGTGTAGCACGATCACTACAGCCATCACAGGCTGTGCGAGCATGGACTTTCCTCAAAACTTGCGTCCCGCGATTGTCCAGACCTCATAGTCACTTCAACCATTGTAGCGGAAATTTCAACGATTGACAACTGAAATTCGAAACTTGATTTTACATTCAGTCAGCGCTAAAATAAGGCGTGTTCATTGAATAAGGAGGGATTTTGATGCATCAAGATGCAAAAAACGGTTGGATTCAACGTCTGACTTATGTAATAGAAATCGATGACATTAAAGTGCTCCACCCGAACAACGGCGTGTTCGCCTTCTACCGAAATAATCGTCTCGTCCGAGGGTTCGAACCGTTCGATATTAAAGCACCGAACGAATTCTCGAAACGATCTTATCATTTTGACCATCATAATTTAGCACACTTAGAAGAGCGTTTCCCTGACGCGATTCCGGTGTTCGACGAAACCCTTGAAACGCGTCGCGCTTGGAGTGATCGGGTTCGTGTCGGATTATGCGAAATCATCCGCGATGGTAAACTCAGTTTTGAGCATATTGACGACCAAGGAAATGTATTAGAAGCGAGTATCCGTTGGTGTGGAGAAGCCATCACCATCGATTAAATTAGATTAGCCGTCTCTCCTTTCGGAGTAGACGGCTTTTTTCTTTATAATGATTCGACAACTGGCGGTTCTTCCTCGACCGCGGGCGGTGTATAACTCGCCGATACGACTTTTTCACGCACATCTGTCGGCTTTAGAATCACCGTCAACGGTTTTGTCGTATCTCCTCTCACCGGGAACGTTCCGGCGATATGGAGAGCTTCATACATTTTGTTGCCTTCCGCATCGAGAACGGTGACGACCCCTTTACGAGTAGTCTGTAAGGAGAACGTCTGAGCATCTGCCGCATCAACCGATACGGACGTTTTGACCGTATTGATATAATCAATCGTCTTACTCGTAGACCGTTTGTATTTTCCATCGGTCATTTGGGCGACAAGCCGATACTGCCCACTCGGTAGCCAATCACCATATGCAAACATCGTGAAATTTGTATTCGGACTTAACGTTTTAATTTTCTTACTGCCCATATACAGTCCATACGTCGTTTTGATTGTCGGACGCTGCATGAGATTCAGTTTCACATCGGTTATATATCGTTGCTTCCAAATAGAATCAGTACTTAATGTCAATGGTCGAGGGGTCGCATCAAGTAGTTTAGATGTATTCAACTCCGTATACGTTTTCCCTTGAGAACGTGGCATTTTTGCGATCAGGGCATCCACCTCGTCAGGTGTTAAAAATGGATTGATTGATTTGACGAGCGCGAGACTCGCTGTGACCATCGGTGCGGCCATAGAGGTACCATCCATATAAATAAAACGATTATTCACCCCGAGTGAGAGAATATTCACACCAGGAGCAACGATTTTTACACTCGCATCCATGTTGCTGAAGTCAGCAACTTGATGACGAGAGTCAATCGCACCGACAGCAATCACTTCTTTCATATTCGCCGGGAACGACGTTTTAGTCATCCCATCGTTACCTGAAGAAGCAACTACGATTACACCTTTGGCTCTCGCCTGTTTGATGGACGCAGCTAAGCGACGATCATAGTCATCTCCACCAAGTGATAAGTTGATAATCGTGGCACCTTTTGCGACGGCAGTATCTACAGCTTTTGCCACCGTCCATGAGTCTGTATATTCAGAGTTTCTTCCATAGAAAACATTATAAAAATGATATCGCACGTTCGGGGCGAGCCCGGCAATTCCAAAATGATTATGCTTTCCTGCCATGATGCCGGCAGTATGCGTCCCATGGGTATCTGCGCTATAGGGACCTTTCATCGAATTCACGACGCGTGGAACATTTTTTAAATCTGTATGATTACGGTCGGCAGATGAATCGATTAGCGCCACGACGATATCCGAGGCACCTCTCGTTTTACTCCACGCCAAGTCTGTCCCGATTTGTCGTACATAATATTGATTCGTGATTCGTGGCTCTGAGACGACGTAGCCATGTTTTTCAAGCACGACAGGTTTCGCTGCATCCACACCTACAGGCAATAACAGCGCAATCGCTGTCAAAAGGGCAATCTTTTTCATTCCTTCCGCTCCATTCCAAACTGATAAAGTGATTTCATTATCTCAAACTTTGGATTAGATTTCCCTTTTTTTGAATAAAAAGTTGTCGACAAGTTTACCAATAGCTTGGTTCATCAGGATGTAACATCTCATATTCGACAATTCGCCCGATGGTCAAATACGTATAATACCGCGCCAGTTCAACTCGACTTGAGTCAGGACGAAATCCTTCTAAATCTTCTCCGAGCGGAGAGCCGTCGATTGTCTCAAACTGCTGACAAAAAAAAGACTCTGTTTCCGCATCCCAGACGATACGATCCCCGATATATCCACTTCCAAAGCGAATGTAATCGATGATGGACGGGACGATGACTTCAGCTGGTAACCGTTCACTCATCCGTCCGACTAGTTCGTATCTGATCCGGTCTGCCTGATCCGCTTCTTCGAGGGAGACACATTTTAATACTTCTTTATTGATTTCAATCAAGACAACATAATCACCAGGTTCGATGGAAAGCTTCATCGCCTCACCTCACTTTTCATTCCTTCATCCGATTCTCTACACGTTACTATTCGTGATGGGATGTGGAAATCCTGTCCATTCCGTATCATTTTCCAAATCTCAGTTGAATTCGCAACGATCGCTTGGTTTTTGATATACTATTCGTATGAATCTAGAGAGGAAGTGCACCATGGCCAAACGACCGTTGACCCCTCGTGAAAGTGAATTGATTGCGACCGCTTTATATGTCGTCGAGACGATTCCATACGCAGGATATATCGATCGTCTCGAATCTCTCACGCTACGAGACATCGCTGATGACTATTTGAATGGTACACTACCTGCCGCAGACGCGATTGACGCGCTTGACCAATATATTTATGTGCGACGCCATCGTTTCAAAAATGTGACACCCCACAACCTTTGGACGTTGGATGATCGCACCGAACAAGAAGCGCTGAGACACATTTCAAAACGACCTGAGTTGAAAAAAGGACAGACGCTGAATAAGCGGAATCAACCGTTTCAAGTCGGACAAGACATTGAGTTCAAAGTGGACAAACATGTCGACCGGGGGCAGTTCCGAATTTATATTGGAAAACAACAAGGATATACATGTAAAGCACAGTCTAAAGAGCGGGACAAAATGAAATCAATCACGGGATGGGTCACTCATATCGACCCAAAAGACCGATTGGTATTTGTCAACGTCACGGATTTTGGACGCTTGCCGATGGAACAGTCGATGAAGCAGGAGCTCGAATCGATGAGTGGCTCATTACTAGGATGGTTCGCGACGGCGACCCTACCTTCCGAAGAAGAGGCTCTACTTGCAAAACAAATGATTGCCACCCTTCAACGCCGCGATCAACCGTATTGGTTTACGTTGACAACCGCCCTTAATCATCCAAGACCAGAACACGTCAAGCGTTGGGGAACAGTCGTGAATCTGCTCTTAAAAGCATCAACGGGTGATCAAAAAGCGATTCAGACATTAGAGACACAAGAAGACAAGTACTTCAAAGATGCATTCATTCGTGCACTTCGAGCTTTGCACGAGGAAATGACGAAACAATTGAACTGATTCGACTCGAGGTGACGCCGTATGGGTCACCTCGTTTCACGTGTAAGTTTTATAGAAAGGAACGATTGACATGCGTTTACTCATCGTGGAAGATGACCCTTCAATTTTACGTCTTGTGAAAGAGACGTTTGAAGATGCAGGTCACGATGTTTTCATTGCAACAGACGGGAAGTCAGGCGAGCAGCTATATATGACTCAGCCGATTGATGCAGCCATTATCGACATTATGCTACCAGGTATAGATGGTCGGAAATTTTGTCGCCGCCTGAAAACGGAACTTGATATTCCTGTCATCTTATTGACGGCACTCGGCGAATGGGAAGATAAACGTCAAGGGTTTGAGCACGGGGCAGATGACTATATGACAAAACCTTTCATCCCAGAAGAACTACTATTCCGATTACAAGCCGTTTCAAGGCGATACAAGCGCTCATCTGCTTCGCGTATTCAAGCAGGACCGCTACAGTTGGATTTAACCGAATATGAAGTGAAACTCGACGATCAATTGTTCTATCTTCCCAAAAAAGAGTTTGAACTATTGTTTCAGCTCGCTTCATTTCCAGGCAGGGTATATCGTCGCGAAGAGTTGATTGAACTCGTATGGGGATTTGATTTCGAAGGAGATGAACGAACGGTCGATGTGCATATCAAACGACTCCGTCACAGGTTCGACCACCCCGCACTCTCGATTCGGACAGTGCGCGGTGTCGGGTATTCACTCGAGGTATTGAAATGAAGACATTATATACTCGAATCATTCTCACCATGTTTTTCATTTTACTCATTTCTGGAGCCATCTCGTTATTGATTAGTAATGTCGCTTACTATACGTGGTGGCAACCTTCTTATAGTGAGAAGACCGAGACAATCGCAAAACAGGCGTCGACCTATTTCTCAGAACATACAGATGCAGACGAAGACGCATTTTATTCGTTTTTGGCTGCGACAGGTTACCAATTGGTTGTGATTGATTCGACAAATACACAATCGCGCTATGGTGGTTCGTTTAGAGATGAATCGATTCCTGACGAGGTGATTTCATCTGTCCGTGCAGGCACACCTTATCAAGGAATGCGTGATTTCCCATTTCACCTGTTCCTTTTAGGGCTATTTGATAATGAATTGACGAATACGTACGGATGGACACTCGACAACGGAGATGTCGTCTTCATTCGACCTGACCTGAGTGCCCAAATCCGAGAGCTTCACCTTTTTGTTGGCATGTTCTTCGGACTCGTAACCATTCTCGCGTTCAGCTTGATTGCGATGTCGACTCGTTCGCTCGTTCGACCTTTAAAAACGCTCACAGCCGCGACGACTGAAGTGGCCATGAGGCAAGAGCCGAAACATCTGCCTATTGAACGAAAAGATGAAATCGGAACGTTAGCGAGACAGTTCCAAGAGATGACGAATGTAATCAAGCAGACCGAAGCACGACAACGTCGATTCGTCTCGAACGTCTCTCATGAGTTTCAATCACCCTTGACGTCACTCGTCGGCTATGCGGAAAAGTTGGCTGAAGGTACCGACGGTGTATCGAAAGAATATGCACGTGTCATCGAACAAGAAACAAGACGTTTATCTCAATTGACCAAACAACTCTTATTGTTATCGCGTCTAGATGAACATCCACCGACCCTTGCGTCGGATGTGAACGTGTTACAGTCTATCTCAGAGGTCATACAGATGAACGCATTTTTGCTCGACCAAAAAGGGATTGCCGTCATGACCGACATCCAGCCTGATGTCGAATTGAAAAGTGACCCTGTCCTTCTCGCACAAGTGTGGAACAATGTATTAGTCAATGCTATCCATGCCTCACACGATGGTGGGACGATTCGGATCACATGCACCGTCAATCCTCGGATATGTGTCTCCTTTATCGATGAAGGAATTGGAATGGATGAGGAGACGAAATGTCATTTATTTGACCGGTTTTTCAGAGGCGATGCCGCACGAACGACTCAAGGAACCGGGTTAGGCCTCGCCATCACATCAGACATCATCGCTTTGCACGGTGGACAGATTACCCTTGAATCGACTAAAGGAATCGGGACGACGTTCCATCTTCATTTTTGATGCCGTTCATATTCCGTTCATATTGAACGATTACACTTCCTTCATAGAACTTGAAGGAGGTTTTTTTATGCAATTAGGATGGAAAGAAATGTGGCGACAAAAACGAAAGTTTTCGATGCTGTTCGTGATCACCCTCATGATCGTCATGTTAACGACCTTGATCACGGGGCTTGCCGACGGACTAGCATATGACAACGGTTCTGCCTTACACGAATTGAACGTTTCAACGTATAGACTGGACAAAGATTCAGATGGTCAGTTGACGCGTTCCTTCTTGGACGTCCCAGCTGATGCTTCAACTGAAACGATGAGTGTCCGCCCGCTCACGATCACAATTGATGGAAAGAAAGAAGAGGTGACCCTCTTCGCCCTTCCTAGCGGGTCCAAGATTGGACCAGTCGAAGGTCTACGAAAAGGTGAAGTGGTCTTCGATTCGAGCCTTTCGGAGAACGTAAAGATTGGCGATACGCTGACCGACTTCGTGTCAGCGTATGACTTTACAATCGCTGGTGAGGCCCTTGGAAGATACAGCCATGGGCCCGTCCTCTATACGACGAATGAAACGTGGTTCGATTATTTACGTTACTCCGAACAACGTCCATATGTATCTGCCGAGATTGGAGCAAACGCTACGGCATCCGATACACTCACGATGAGTCAACAGGAAATCATCGAATCTGTTCCCGGTTATAGCGCCGAGCAGAGCACATTTACGATGATGCGGGCATTCTTACTGGTGATTGGAACCTTTATTTTGACCGCATTCTTTTATCTGTTCACCTTACAAAAGCTACCGGAACTCGGTATTTTGAAAGCAATCGGTCTCTCCCCACGAATCATCGGACAGGCATTGCTCTTCCAAGTCATCGTCATCGTATCATCCGCTGTCGCGGCGTCCATCGGGATGATGTATATCGCTGATGCCGTGATTCCATCGTCGATGCCATTTATCGTCGACATCGGTCACGTTTCACTATTTGGTTCCATGTTCATCATCTTATCGATTCTTGGTGCATTCCTTCCGCTCTGGAAGCTTCGCCAAATCGACGCGATTGAAATTATAGGAGGGAAAGCATCATGAGACTAGAGCATATATCTCATCAATTCGATGGACAACTCGTTCTAAATGATATTCATTTACACGTGTCACCTGGAGAATGTATCGCCATCGTCGGTCCAAGTGGGAGCGGGAAGAGTACGTTATTATATATTCTCGGTCTGCTCCGAAAACCAGATCAAGGAACATTCTCCATGAATGAACAAGATGTGTTTGATTTGGATGAAGAACAGCGACGGCTTCTCCGATTACATGAAGTCGGGTTCGTATTTCAGCAAGCACATCTGATCCCTTATCTGACAGTGCTTGAACAGCTCGAGCTCATTCAAGAAAATAAGGATGCCGACGCAAAACAACTGCTAGTGAAGCTTGGATTAGAACATCGATTACATCATCTCCCGACGACACTCTCTGGAGGAGAAAAACAACGCGTCGCCGTCGCTAGAGCCTTGATTAATTCGCCACAACTCATTTTGGCGGATGAACCGACGGCGAGTCTGGATTACGAGAACGGACGGCGTGTGATGGAGTTGCTGTCACAACAAGCACATCGTGAAGGACGTAGCGTCGTCGTCATCACGCACGATGAACGTATGCTCGATGTATGTGATCGTATACTGCGCGTCATCGATGGTACGTTGACCGAGGTCAATAGCTGAGCATCGGTTTACGCTGACAGATTTGACGAAGCTGATGCGTAAGCCAGCCACCAAAACGTACGGTGACCCCGATTTCCCCCTGCCGAGAGATTTTGGCACCTTCAATGGTCATGAACCGCTCCGCAATATGATTTGATTCGAGTCGCATACCCGAGAGACAGGCAAACGCACGGACGACCTCTTCTGGTCGACATCCCGTCGACCTTGCGATTTCCTGAACCTCGGTGTGTAGGCTCGTTTTGTTGTGTAGAAAATAACGATCGAGCAACAAATCAAACACGAGACCGACGATTCGTTCGTCACCGTCACATGTCCATTTAAAGGTCACACCGCTTTCGAGTGTTCCATTTGAATTACTCAACACACATTGAATCATTCGATAGCTATCCGCTCGTTCCATCACTGTTCCGATCCCCTTTATAGATTGTTTATCGATCATAGCGTGTATCCTTATGTGATGCGAGAAGAGTATCGTCATACAAACTTTGAGGTTATGGCACGTAAGAGCACAACTTACGTCAGAAAACAGCACGATTTCTCTTCGTTTCGGGTACAATTACGTTGAAAGGAGTCGATCATATGCAACGAAAATGGCAAATCGGATTAGCTTCACTTTTCACTGGTTATTACGCAATCAGCTACTATGCTTTCAAACGGATGACTCGAGGGAAACGGAAAACACCGGAGATGTTACTTGCTCCATACACGGAAGAGGACCGTGCTTTCTATCATGATGTCCCATTTGAACACGTCTCCATACAGTCGAGGGACGATTTTCGACTCTATGGTCGAATTTATCGAAATGACGCTTCGACGAAATGGATTGTGTTTGTACATGGTTATACCGCTTCACATAGCTTCATGGCGCCTCATCTAGCCATGTTCCATCGTCTCGGATATAACTTGCTTGCTGTCGACTTAAGGTCACACGGGGAATCCGAAGGCGTTTATGCCTCTTATGGATATCATGAAAAAATTGATATGATTGATTGGGTCGAATGGTTGAAAACGAATGAAACAGTCGAACAAATCGGTCTTCACGGAGTCTCGATGGGTGCAGCGACGGTCCTTCAAACGACTCCGCTCACAGACGTCGATTTTGTCATCGCAGAATGTCCGTTTGACGATATGGGGCAATTGATGCGATACCAATTGAAGGAATTGCATCGGATACCGGCAGAGCTCTTCCTTCCCGGAATCAATTATTTCTTATGGTCTCGTGCCGGGTTCACCATGAAGCAAGTACAACCAAAAAAGGCCGTCACTGAAACGACGACCCCAATCTTATTCGTACACGGCTCAAAAGATGATTTTGTCCCGACGTGGATGTCAGTCGAGATGAACGCGTTGAACCGCCAAAACGATTTGCTCTTGATTGACGGAGCAGAACATACAGATTGTATGATCAAGGACGCCCCTGCATATGAAGACGCAGTCAATCGCTTTTTGCACCGACATGGATTGGTCCAGCAATCAAGTCAAGCAGTACATGCAAGACCATGACCGGCCATAAGACACCCATGCCTAAATATAGTAGACCGAGACCGAAACCGACAATGCCCGTCGTCAAGATTCCTTTGACGCCTTGATAGGCATGCGCGATGCCAAAGAGTGCTCCACCAATAAGTGCAAGAGTGATGTTCGACCCATCGATATATAGTGTGATCGTATAAAGTAGAACGCCTCTAAAGATGAACTCTTCAGTCACACCTGCTGTGACCGAGACGGCACTCCACTCCTGTTCCTCTTTCTTCGTTCTAGGCAGGAGAAGCTTTTCTAAATCAAGCTCATAGTAAGGACGCAGGACACCTCGTAGTCGGGATGAGGTCTTGACTAACAAATAAAAAACGAGTGTCACTGTGACGAGAATACATGATAGGAAAAAGACTTGCCACGCCTGTTCGTTGCCTGGTTCTGGCGAAAATGTCAAACCTATTTTCGATGGCGGTACTTGAAATAAAAAAATGAGAGCTACAATCAACAAGGTCAGTCCCCATGCTGATTTAACGGTTTGGTCGTATACCCACGTCCGTCCTTTCGTCTCAATCAATGGACGAATCAGTTTTGCGTTAAAGATTTGGACGACCAACATATACCCAATAATGGCTGTAAAAATCAATCGTTCGAGCATCCATATCCACTCCTGTCCTTCCTCTTAGCTATATGCTACACTATTCGGGTATTGTCTAAAAGCTAGGAGGCGGTATCTTGAAACGTATGATGCTGCGACTGACCGGTTTCATCATTGTACTCGTGCTTTTGCTCGGGGCAATTGGCTGGCTCGGTCAACATGATAAAGTAAACAATGGATTGTATCGAACCTATTATGGCGAGCACGGTGTACCGAACGCTAATCTCTCTGTGTATCAGGACGCCGCGGAGGCATATGACGTAGATTGGCGTCTGCTTGCTGCTGTACATCGCGTCGAGACGATCTTCTCACACAGTTCTTCGATGCGCTCCTCTGTTGGCGCAATCGGACCATTTCAATTTATGCCTCGCACTTGGCTAGGTTGGGAATATGATACGGATGATCAAAAAGGCGATGTTCCAGAAGACGAAGTCGATCTGACAGATCTGGCTTTAATCGATCAATACGGAGGTCTCGGGCGTGACGGAAATGGCGATGGCAAGGCAGACCCGCATAGTCTTGTTGATTCTGCCCATACGGCGGCGTATTATTTAAGTGAACACGGCGGGAAAAAGACGGATTCAGTCACATCGATACGGAACGCCATCTTCGAGTACAATCGAAGTGAGCAGTATGTCACTGATGTCATGACATACTATGAGAATTATGAATCAAGTGTGACGGTCATCCCGGATGAACGGAACACCTTCAGCCAACATGTCGCCTATTATACGATTCGATACGTCGAGTGGTTTAAGACACTCGGCTGATGCTTACATGAAAAAGTGAGGAATGGAAATGAATACGCATATAGAAGAAGTAACCATCCGCGTAAAATCGATTTTCAACGAAGACAAAACGAAACGTTATTTGCGAACGTATGAGTTTACGGATGTCGAGGATGGAGTGATTTGTGCCGTCATCATCTATTCACCGCGCATGAGCGATGCCTTTTTATCAGGTACGACAACGCAACGTGCTTATATGTTGATGCAAAATCATTTGTCGCAACCGATTCGAGAGATGCGTGTCATCAGTCTCGTGCCAACACTTGCCATCAATGATAATCTTCCCTACGTGGAATCGCAGCTCGACGAGACGAATTATCACTATGTCGAAGAGACGTTACAAGAGGTGGAGGCGAGCGGCGGGATGATCATCGTCGGTTGGGGCTCGCCTGGTCGATTGATGCACCATGCGACATCCTATAAATCGCTCTTTGCCGATTACGAGTCGAATATGTACTGTATCGGTACGACCGCTAAAGGTGAACCGCAACAAATTCGTATGGCCAACGAGAACACGGTACTCGAGGCGTTCAACAATGAATCGGTAAAACCAAAGTTTCGGATTGTGAAGGAAACGAAAAAGGAAGATGACTCCATGTGAGTCACCTTCCTTTTTTATATGCCCGCCCAGATGGCGATTCCAAATAACGTGAGTAATACACCTGACCAAACAAAATCACTTGATTTGACCTCAACCTTGTCATAAATCGTTCGTTTTCCACTCGTGAACCCTCTCGCTTCCATCGAAAAGGCGATGCGTTCTGCCCGTCGGATCGAACCTGCCAGGAGTGGCAACAGTAATTTTGGAACGTGCCGTAGGCGTCCCCATTTCGTGTTGAGCGAAATTTCTCGCAACTGATGTGCATATTGAAGTTGCTGTAGCTCACGCTGCAACAAAGGGATGAAGCGGAACCCGACAAGGGCACTATAGGCGATTGTTGGCGATAACTTCGCCTGTTGCATCAAACTCATAACGAATCGCTTTGAATCTGTTGTCATCATGAAAAGAAGGGAGAGGACCGTGAACGCCAGGACGCGAAGACTAAGGGCAACGGCGACACGTCTCTCTTCGATTGTGATGTCCTGACCGAGTATGGTCATCCACGTCTCTCCCTCAAGATTTTTCCCAAACACGAGCGTCGTCCAAAACGTGCCGAGCGCCGTGATGAGAAATGGGATTAAGAACAGCCCCCATCTTTTCCACGATACGTCTGTCGCCACCAGCTGAATCAGTAGCGTACCGACAATGATGACAAGCGGGGTCCATGGGTTGTAAAACAGTGCCAGACCGAACATGATGAGCGTTAATGTCACAAACTTAACCGTCGGATTCATGTCATGGAGTGACATCGTTCTCCCCTCCCTTGCAATCGATAATCAAGGAGCATCTCTGTGTTCTGCCATAGTTCATCCCCGAACGGTCCCGAAAGTTCCCCATCCTTCATCAAATAGAACGTATTGGCGATATTGACGAACGATAGGTCATGGGTTACGAACAGGATGGTCTGCCCTTGTTCCGCATGCCGCTTCATCAGCGCCTCGAGTGCATGGAGTGACGCTTCGTCCTGACCTGCAGTCGGTTCATCGAATGCAAGCAATTGCTTATTCGATAGCGACTGGATTCCAACTGCGAGCCTCCGTTTTTGACCATGGCTAAGGGATAACGGATGGAGGAATCTCTGATTATGAAGCTCCATGTCAGATAACACGGTCTCAATTGATGTTTCGTGACCAAACTGCAACTCTTGCTCAACGGAGTTCATAAAAAATAGATGTTCTGGTGATTGTGGCACGAGCCCGACCCGATGATCGTGTTCGGTTAAGCTTCTCAAAAATGTCGACTTCCCGCTCCCATTCGGTCCGAGAACGGCAATCACTTCTCCTGACCTGACATGAAGTAACGTTTCCTTAAGCTGAAACGAATCACGTCTGACCTCTTTAACCTTGTAGCGTTGAATAGCTGAGAGTGACGCGTTCGACTTCACGAATGCAAAATCCTCGACCGGACGGAATGATTCATGCCTAACGATACACCCTCGCTCTAACTCAATATGCCAGTCAAAGTAATCTCCCCATAGATGAGGACGATGCTCGACGACAATGACATTCAGATCTTTCATTTTGTCGAGCCATTTTACAAATTCTTGCGCGGTCACTGGGTCTAGATGCGTCAACGGTTCATCGAGCAGTAGCCACTGAGGCCTTCCGACTAAAGCGCAAGCGACAGCGATCCGCTGTTTCTGTCCGCCTGACAACGAATCAATTTTGCGGTTTCGATAATCACTCAACTGTAACGATTCGAGGATTTCCGTCACGCGTTGTTCGATGTCTGAGACAGGTGTCGACAAGTTCTCAAGTGTGAAAATCAGTTCTTCTTCCACCCGCTCCATGACAAATTGCGTATCCGGGTCTTGAAACACCGTTGCGACCTGCTGATTGATCTCGCCAGGTGCATAGTCGTCGTATGATCGTCCAAGTAGTTCGAGTCTACCATCAAGGATTCCGTCACAATTCTCCGGATAGAGACGGTTGAATAGCGCGAGAAGCGTCGATTTCCCGCTTCCGCTCGCCCCACTAAGAATCGTACGACCTTGACGGATTGAAACGGTCACGTCTTCAAGAATCGCCTCAGAACTCTCTGGGAATCGAAAATGAAGTGACTCTGTCTCAACCATGGACGTTCCCACTTCGTGAAATCGCATAACCGCGAAGTGATCCTGTCTTCAGCAATAGGTCACTGAGCAACTTCCCACCGATTCCAGCGATGACCATCCCACTGACGGCTCTCAGCCCGAACATCGTCGCCACATAGCCTGGCTCTAACATCGCGAACCCACTCATGAAATATGTATAGACGAAACTCGTGACAGCCGACCCAAATCCGGCCAGCATAAGAACCCATGGCTCATAACGTCTATAGCCCGTCATCGCAAAGACGGCTTCTGCCCCTAGACCTTGAACGATGCCGACCAAGATGATGCGTGGCCCAATGGCATTCCCAATCAACATCTCAATCGTTGCGGCCATCACTTCTGAGATGAATGCCGCCCCCGGTTTTCGAATGATGTATGCGGAAATAATCGATACGATAAACCAGATGCCAAAGATCCACTCGTAGGCGATGGGACCGATCAACCCTGCCCACAAGTTACCGATATGAACGAACAATAAATAGACGACCGCGAAGACAACAGATAGTACGGAGACAAGGACGACTTCTTTCAATTTCCACGATTTAAGCATGTCGCCCTCCATGTGACGGACTATTTACGCTGAACGTCACCGTCATGACAACGTGTCGGTTCTTTTCGCGCGTCCGCTTAAAGGCCGCCTCGTAGTATGAGAACACGTCATCTAAGTTCCCATGGATGCCTGATGCATAATGCATCGACTCGTTATAGACACCAGCCTGTTTTGCTTGTTCGATTTCCTCATAGATAAGCTCCATGTAATCGTCAGCACCCATCGGATAGAGTGCGAACTGCGATGACACATACTGGTCTCTTGATGCACCGTTTAATGGTTCGCTCGGAGCCTTGAGCATCTCATCTCCCGCCGAATCCCCTGGACAACCGACAGAGAACGTTCCGCTCATTGAGACATGCTTCCCTTCTTCCGAAGCAAGACTCAAGACCGTTCGAGCGACGTCAAACACATGCTCGACTCGTCCACGGATGACCGTCGACACGTCATCCGTATGTCTCCACACACCTGACAGATCCGTTCGTTTTAGTGCACCTTTGATTGTCCCGACAAAATCGTCTGTCATCGGGCTTAGTGTGAATCGAAACCCGACAATCGGACTCGTACCACATGATTCATTCATTCTATTTCCCCCTCTAAATGTGTTTGCATAAAAAAAGCCGCATTCATGAGAATGCAGCAACAAAATCTATACAAACTTGCATAGAGAAAGTGCCGCACTTCCTCACGCCAGTATTATCTGGATCGAGTTATAAGGGATCGGAGCCGTGCTCTCATCTCAGCCGAAGCACCCCTAGTGCAGTCTTAGATATGCGGTTACTTATGCAGTCACAGTATAGCGATGTTTTAATCTTTTGTAAACGGTCAATCTGAATATGTGACGTATTGACCCGTACCAGGGAGCGGGTCATGGAGCGTGTCCCACGATGTTTCCATCTCCTCATCCGTCAACAAGCAAGCGTCAAGTGAACGCTCTACAGTCTCCCGGTCCATTCGTTGACCGATGAGGACCAATTCGTTCTGTCGGTCTCCGTACGGTTCGATGTAGTCTTCGCGCAGTTCCGGTTCGGTTGCAAACATAGCCTCTCGTTCGCTCTCCGGAAGTGTCGCTAACCAACGCCCCGCATGTTCGAGCGTTGATGCATACCCAGCTTGTGAAAACAGACAAGCAAGGTCGTTTCGTGTCGCAATCCATAAGAAACCTTTGGCACGAACGATTTCTTCAGGGTAATGTTCCATCCAATTCATCAAACGCTCAGGATGGAACGGTCGGCGCCGACGGTAAACGAACGAACTGATGCCATACTCTTCTGTTTCCGGCGTATGTTCTTCCGACTCGAGTTCTTGAATCCAACCTGCAGCGCGCATCGCTTGGTCAAAATCGAACAACTGGACGTCTAGTAAGTCGTCTAACGCCACATTCGAGTAAGTCGACGTCAACAACCTAGCACTCGGGTTGAGCGTTCCCAGTAAGCCCTTCATCTCCTGCAGTTCTTCTTCAGATACCCGGTCCGCCTTGTTCAATACGATGATGTCCGCAAACTCGACTTGGTCGACGAGTAGGTCGACGACTTCACGCACGTCACCTGTATCGACGGCTTGTTGACGTTCCATGAGCGATTCACCGGAATTGAAATCTTTGAAGAAGCGGTACGCATCGACTACGGTGACCATCGCATCGATATAGACATGACTCGACAAATCGATCCCGAGCGCATCGTCGGCATACGTGAATGTCTGCGCAACGGGAATCGGCTCTGAAATCCCAGAAGACTCGATAATGATGCCATCGAGCTCGCGATCTTTCGTTAATTCATAGACAGCTGTCAACAAATCTTCTCGAAGCGTGCAACAGATGCATCCGTTCGAGAGCTCGACTAGCTTTTCATCCGTCCGGGAGAATCCTCCTTGCTCGATCAACTTTTCATCGATATTCAGTTCACTCATATCGTTCACGATGACCGCATATTTTTTGTGATCTCGGTTATGTAAGATGTGATTAAGCAGTGTCGTCTTGCCGCTACCAAGATACCCCGAGAGTACCGTAATTGGAATTCGTTTCATGATATATCCTCCATTTAAATCGTAATGATTACTTTTTATATAATGGAATGGGAACATCTTTTTGTCAACAAAAAAACACGCCACACGGACGTGTTTTCGAAGAAAGTATAATCATTCTTCCAACGCTCTTCGTTCTGCCTCTGAACGCGGGTAAGTATTCGCCTGCCATTCAGCCCGATAAATCGAGTCGAGTTGAGTCAATCCGACTTCATCCTCATCTTTGTCTGAATCGACGCTCGGCACCTCATCCCACTTCGGGTCGAGGTAAGAATGATCTTCTTCACGTGCTCGATTTTCTTGAATCTTTTGAATCCCCATCTTAACTGCTGCAGCAACTGCCAACCCAATACCTGCTCGAACCAACAGTCGTTTCACCATCGTATTTCCTCCTCAGCGACCGAAACGATACAATGGCATTCCTTTCACTTCTGTGTCGATAATAAATACCGATCCCGCATCCGGATATTCGGAAAGTGCCTCTTCATCCATTCCTTCACGAGCCGTCGTGATGGCTAATCGATTAAGCCCATCCCCGATAAAGGCACATGAAGTGACATTCGGCGCAGGAACATGCACTTCCAATAATTTTTTACCTGTCGATGGGTCCCAACGTGACACTCTTCCACCAGCATAATGTGCAATCCATAGACAGCCTTCAGAATCGGACGTCATCCCGTCAGGAAAACCTTCTTCCTCGGAAAAATCAACGACGACCTCTCCGTTCGAGAGCGTTCCTGACTTCAAATCAAAATCATATTTCCGAATTTTTTCAGTCGGTGTATCGATATGATAAAATACGGAATGGTCAGGCGACCATGTCAACCCGTTCGAAAGTGTCAATTCATCCAAGAGTGTTGTCGTCGTTCCATCTCGATCGACTCGATACAATGTCGCTTCGTTTTCTTCATCCTCAAGATGGAGCGTACCTGCAAAAATGCGACCATATGGATCGGCTTTCCCGTCGTTGAAACGTAATCGACCATCAGGGTCATCCAACTCGACAATCTTATTTAGATCTCGATTAATTTCATCCCATTCATAGATTCCATCCTTCAATCCAAGGACGACACCGTCCGTCACTTTTGGTATGACAAAACCGACCTGTTTTCCGACCTCGAATGAAGAAATCTCGTCTTCTCGCTCGTCATACCACCATAATGTATGACCTTCGATATCTACCCAATAAAAACGCTTTAACTCAGCATCCCAACAAGGACCTTCACCAAGCGTATTTCGTACCCGAATCCACAGCGACGCATCTACTCTCTCCATTACTTAGCCTCCACTCTATCCATTAGTTCAGAAATCTATTCCCTTCTCCCATCTGGACTATGCATGAATTCGGAAAATCGTGATGGATTTTCACCGTCACTTGTTCGATTTGCTATAGTGAAAGAAAAGTAGAGAGGAAGTGAATGTCTTGTCAAAATGGGATGAACGATTTAGCTCGGAGGATTATGTGTATGGGACAGAGCCGAACGAGTTTTTACAAAAATGGATCACCTCTCATCAAATCGAAGGAAAACGTGTATTGGCCATCGCTGAGGGGGAAGGTCGAAACGCAGTCTGGCTCGCCACGCTCGGCTTCGACGTCGAGATGTGGGACGCTTCGAAAGTGGGACTCGAAAAAGCGAAGCGCTTGGCGACTTCACGAAACGTCTCCCTTCAGACGAAGCAGATTGACTTGAATGAAGCGGTCTGGTCGCAAGAAACGTATGACCTAGTTATCTGCATCTTCGGCCACTTTCCTCCACATGTCAGAGAAAAGGTGCTCGCCGGTATTCAAAAAACACTGCGACCTGGTGGCGTATTCCTGACCGAGGTGTACTCTACACATCAACTCGCCTACAGGACAGGTGGACCAAAAGACGCCCCACTTCTTTACACTGTAGAGATGTTCCACCAACTCGAAGACAATTTCATTCCTCTCGTTTTAAATGAGAATGTCGTATGGCGAGAAGAAGGAAGACTTCATCACGGTGAATCAGCTGTGATTCAATATGTCGGACAAAAACGATAAGCGAATGGCCTCCCCGAAAAATTCGGAGAGGCCATTTGATTACTTCGCGCCTTCGACGTTCATATGCTTACTGCGGAGCTGACCGCAAGCTGCATCGATGTCTGTCCCGTGTTCGAGACGGACACCCGTATTGACGCCACGCTTTTTCAAGATATCATAAAACGCCATGATATCTTCCGGTGTGCTTCGCTCATATTGGATATGTTCATTGACCGGATTGTATGGAATCAAGTTGATGTAAGACTTGTCTTTAATGTCTTCAATCAAGTCCGCGAGTTCTTCCGCGTGTTCTGGTAAATCGTTTACTTTCGAGAGCAAGATATACTCGAATGTGATTCGTTTATTCGTCTTCTCGACGTAATAGCGAATCGACGGCATGAGTTTATCAAGCGGGAACGCCCGGTTGATTTTCATGATGCGTGTACGAAGCTCATCGTTCGGCGCGTGAAGAGATAGCGCCAAATTGATGCGTAAGTCGAGGTCCGCAAACTTATAGATCTTGTCCGCAAGACCACTCGTCGACACGTTGATTTTACGTGGGGCGATTGCAAGACCACGCTCATCTTTGACGACGCGCAAGAAGTCGACCAAGTTATCGAAGTTATCAAACGGTTCACCGATTCCCATAACGACGATATGACTGACACGGTCCCCTTCTCCTTCTTCATCGAGGAAATGTTGGACAGTCATGATCTGCTCGACAACCTCACCAGCTGTCAAATCACGTGTCTTTTTCAACAAGCCGCTCGCACAGAAGCTGCAGCCGATGTTACAACCGACCTGTGTCGTCACACAGACCGAGCGACCATATTTATGACGCATGAGCACCGTCTCGATATAGTGACCATCATGCAATTTAAGTAAGAATTTGACCGTTCCATCGCCCGCTTCTTGTTTGACGAACAGTTCTTGTGTCGAGATGACGTATTTCTCAGTTAAGTAATCGCGTACTTCGTCACGGACGTTCAACGCGTCCATCGATTTGACCCGGTCGATGTAGAGCGAGTCCCAGACTTGACGTGCGTGGAAGGCACCATATCCTGCTTCCGTGCACTCGTTTGTGAGCTGATCGAACGTCAACCCGTATATAGATGATTTCATTCTAACCTGTCCTTTCTCTAATCCGCATACGTACCATTGTAGCGGACGTCAGAGACGGGTGCAACTTAGGAATAATCTGGAGGCGTCGGTCGTGTGATGAACTGTTCGAACGCATAAGCGACACGAATCAAATCTCGTTCTGCAAAGCTCGTTCCCGTGAACGATAGACCGAACGGGGCCCCACTCTCTTTTCGTTTATAAGGGACCGTGATTGTCGGGTGTCCTGCTTTCGCAGCCATGTCATAGTTCATGTCATGTGGCAGGACGATCGCGTCCAGTTTTTGCCCTTTTAATAGCTCATCCATTCCGTCCACTTTTGCGAAATGAACATCATCAATCCGACGGTCGAGATAACTAGCTTCGACGAGACGCCCTGAACGTGCATCTGACTGTTCAAAGATGGTCTGCCCGTGCGGAATCGATTCGGGGTGGTCCGCGTTCCATTCAATCAAGTCTGAAAGCGTCTTAAATGACACAGTTGTGTTCGCAAGATACGCCTCAATCCCAAGCTTGAATTCATCAAACAAAATATCTGCCTGTTCTAATGCATCGTGTTTCGGTAACGAGATCTCGACGAGTTCAACCTCGGCTTGACGCAACAATCGAAGTGCCTGTTCATACAACCCGACTTCTTCGTCTGAAATAGTTGGCTTGATAAATCCGACACGCATCCCGACCGCTTGACGGACATCGAGACATGTCACATAAGGCGGTCCGACTGGAGTTTCCCATGTCGCAGGATCAGCCGAATCTTCACCACACATTGTCTGCAAGGCAACGACCGCATCACGAAGGGTACGCGCCATCGGTCCAGCCGTATCCTGAGAACGTGAGATCGGAATGATGCCTGAACGACTGATCAAGCCGACGGTCGGCTTGATTCCGACGATACTATTATGCACACTCGGGTGTACAATCGAGCCGCTCGTCTCAGATCCAACGGCAAGGAGTGTCAAGTTTGCCGCAACCGCCGAAGCCGATCCAGAACTCGATCCCCCGACATCTAATTGGTCGCCATAAGGGTTCTTCGTTTGTCCGCCAACAGCACTCCAACCATTCGGCATATCTTCCGTTAAAAAGTTCGCCCACTCGGACAGATTCGCTTTTCCGAGAATGATGGCCCCGTCATCCCGCAATCGTTTCACGAGCTCGGCATCTCGACCTGCAAAATGATGTCGCATGGCGGCGGCACCTGCTGTCGTACGCATCAGACCGGCTGTCTCGATATTGTCCTTAATTAAGACGGGGATGCCGAGGAGCGGTTTGCGTACTCCTTTTTTATAGGCCCGGTCTGCCGCCTCTGCCTCGAACAGGGCGTCCGGATTTACCTGTATCACGGCATGAAGTCGCTCATTAAATGCAGCAATCCTTCTAAGATAATACGCTGTTATGTCTCGTGCCGTGAATTGTCCTTCTTTATACCCACGATGTGCACGTTCAATCGTCAGTTCATGTAATTGGATTTCTTCCATCCTACATTCCTCCTTTATCTCTCCCACTTTATTCGTGCTCTATGCCTGATTTCCTTTTCGTATCGCCAAGTCGATGTGTTCTTGTTACACTTAAGAAAAAACAGGAGGTTCCTATGACACGCTCCTACATATTCGTTCTACTCGCTGTGTTCGGTCTATTTTTCTTGCAGTTATACGGAGAAAATGTGCCGTATGGTCCGTTCATTTCGATTGGGTTGATTGGATTTATCATCGTCTTGACGATTTTTCAGTTGAAGCGAAAACCGAATCATTGACGAAAGTATTTTGAGGGTGGTATGATGCTCTCACCAACTACATATCGATATCAAGAGTGAACGAGAGATCTGGCTCCATGACTTCACAGCAACCTGCCATTGGCAAGGTGCTACGACCAGCAAGGGAAACCTTGGACGATATGACGAGAGCGCTCATGTCATCCGACGTGAGCGCTTTTTTTGTTGAAATACGATTTGGAGGGAACGACAAGATGGAAAAAGCAACATTTGCAGGTGGCTGTTTTTGGTGCATGGTAACACCTTTTGAAGAACTACCAGGGATTGAAGGAATCGTATCCGGCTATATGGGCGGACAGATCGACAATCCGACGTATGAAGAAGTCAAAACTGGAACGACTGGTCATTTAGAAGTCGTTCAAATCACATATGATCCATCTCTGTTTTCATATGAGCGTCTCCTCGAGCTATATTGGATTCAGACCGACCCGACCGATGAAGGTGGTCAATTCCAAGACCGCGGGCCACAGTATGCCCCAGCCATCTTCTATCACACGGAGGAACAACGAATCGCGGCTGAGGCGAGTCGAAACGTATTAGCGGCAAGTGGTCGCTTCACGGCACCTATTGTCACAAAAATCACTCCGGCGACGACATTCTTCGAAGCGGAAGAGTATCACCAGGATTACCATAAAAAGAATCCGAAACACTATAAAGAAGACCGGGCCATCTCAGGACGGGACACGTTCATCGAAGAGAACTGGACCGAAACCGTATAACGGTCATCAGACGCGAATTTTAACATTCGCGTCTTTTATAAGCCCAATAATCGGGAAAAGGCTATTAATGGTTCATACATCCGAAAAGGAGGACTTATACATGAAAACAAGTACGAAACTTATCATCGGTGTGATCGGCGTAGCCGTGATCGCCGTCGCCTGGTGGCTCATCTCACCGCTTTTCTTGACAGAGACCGTCGATGAAGGATTACCACCGACAGCTGTTGAGACGCCTGCTTCAGAAGAAGAAACAGAGGAAGAGACAACTGAGACACCGGAAGCACAACCGAGTCAAACCGAAGTAGCGGGTGTGTTCATGGACGGGGAGAAAAATTATGAAACGACGGGCACGATTCGCTCCGTCGAGGCAGAAGACGGGACGTACCTCCGATTTGAGGAGTTTGAGACGACAAACGGACCTGACTTATTTGTCTATTTGACGAAGCCAGGACAAGAGACAACCGAAGGCGTCAGTCTAGGATCGTTAAAAGGAAACATCGGGAATCAAAATTATTTAGTCCCTGCGGATGTGAATCTAGAAGAGTACAACACAGTCGTCATCTGGTGCCGTGCGTTCAGCGCGACGTTCGGGACTGGAGAACTGGCTGTAACAAGTGAATGAATTGACTGAAGGGTGGCTGAACAAATTGGCCACCCTCTTTTCAATTGAATTTGCCTAAAAAATAAAGACCAATCATCCAACATTAATTGAGAATATGCTATCATATATGTAAATAAGTGTAATTAAATTGAGGAGGTACACGATTATGGAGCAGACATTCTCACAACCATACAAACACTACTTTTGGAAACGTTTCTTTCTTTTCTTCATTCCATTGATGATGGTCGGTATATTATCCGAACCGATGATTATTCAAAATCCATTTGAAAAGCTCGAAGACTATGGAGAATTTGTGTTATTCTTGGCAATTTATATCCTTGTACTCGGTGGATGGGCGGCGTTTATAACGTCGATGATGTGGCGTATTAGACAACGCAAGTTGAAAAAAGAGGAGAATGAGTGAACTACTCGCCACTTATTTGC
The DNA here is from genome assembly GCF_050269125.1 of Exiguobacterium sp. NPDC077395. Lineage (NCBI taxonomy): Bacteria > Bacillati > Bacillota > Bacilli > Caryophanales > Exiguobacterium > Exiguobacterium sp. NPDC077395. The sequence continues at coordinate 1,177,538 of NZ_JBNNHU010000001.1, read as the reverse complement.
TTTGCAAATTGAAGTGGGAGCTTCTTGGGAAGACCGTGCTCTTATTAGCCACGGTTGTTTACCAAGCTCGTTGGGCAGTCCCTGCCCTGAAGGATTGTCAGTCGGCCAACATCAATAGGTTGATGCTCGCGTTGATGTCACGGTCATGATGCGCGCCACAGACACATGTCCATTCACGCACGTCCATCGCCTTCTTCTCGCCCTTTACTCCGCAAGTGGAGCAGATTTGAGTGGATGCGTACCAAGGGTCTGCCTTGATGAGCGTCCGTCCGTAGAAGTTTGATTTGTATTCGAGTTGACGGACGAACTCGTACCAACTGACATCGCCAACCGATTTGGCTAAGCGTCGGTTCTTCATTATGTTGCTCGATTTCAATGTCTCCACGACGATGACTTGGTTCTCGTCAACGATCCGTCTTGACAGTTTGTGAAGGAAGTCCTTGCGTTGGTTGGCAATCTTTTCGTGTTTCTTGGCCAAAAGTAATTTTGCCTTTTCACGATTCTTGCTTCCGATCTTCTTTCGCGACAGCGCCCGTTGCGCCTTCTTGACCTTCGCTTCGGATTGTTGAAGGAAACGTGGGTTTTCGATTTTCTCCGATACCATCGCGTCGTTCGTCATGACGGCGAAGTGTTCCAGACCGAGATCGATCCCGACCTTGTGCTCGGCTGGGATCCATGGTTCATCGTCCTGTTTGACGAGGATGGAGACGAAGAACTTGCCCGTCTTGGTCATCGAGACCGTCGCCGACCGGATGACGCCCTCGAACGGGCGATGTTGGGTGAACCGCACGAACCCGACCTTCGGCAGACGGACTTTTCCCGACTCGATGCGGATCGTGCCATGCTGGTTGTTCGTCGTGTAGGAGGCACGCGACCGTCGTCTCGATTTGAAGTTCGGGAAGCCGCCCGTCCCGGCGAAGAACTTCGCGAACGCGGTGTCCAGGTTCAGCTTCGCATTCGCGAGCGCGAGACTGTCCGCCTCGGCGAGGAACGGGAACAGGGGCTTGTAGGAGGCGGGTGTCGCCGGTTTCCGTCTCGTTCCGCTCCCCGTTTTCGCCTCCTCGCGGATGGCGATGCGGTCCTCGAGCAGCTTGTTGTAGATGAACCGGGCGCAGCCGATCGTCTTGATGAGGAACTCGGCCTGTGCAGGCGTCGGGTGGAGCCTGTATGTGTAACCTTTCAGCATGTCCGTCCCTTCTCCCTCCAGCAGATCGTGATGTGTCTTCCTCATCCGTTACCCGCGGAGGGGGAGGGAGAATCTGACGGAATCACGAACTTTTGTTCGTCATATCTGTCACAGGAGGAGAAGACTATTGGACCGGGCGATTCATCTCCCGCCTACGCTGGGCTACGCCCCGAGACGCTTAGAGGAGGGAGAATTCTCGCCTGATTTAGTTAAAATGACCTCTTATTACTCCCATCCAGTGATGAATAATACAAAGTGGGAAGAAATTAGAGAAGCAATGTGCAATACTCCTACTCACTTCCAATGGCGGACAAAAGATATTGAAACCGGCTATATTTCAATGTGGGATGTTGAGTGGTATTATCATTTCAGACTTGGGGACTACAAATACATTGAATGGTTAGAAATCAAGGCAGATACCGAGGAACTCCGAAAAGACCTTTTAGATATCCTTGAAAAAGTTCATGTTCCTGGAAAGATTCTTGAAGATGCTATTCGAGTTTATGGATATGCTGATACCGGATCTTATGTTGACTATATCTAGTAGAACTCACTATGATCAATTTACACTTTTCGCTCTTAATTTCAATTAGGGCGTAAGCAGACGGCCCAAATCCTTGTATTTGACTTTTCTCTTGCGTTCCGTGCCTCCCGTCGGAAAGGTAAGAAATATATTTCTTATCGGCGACACACGCATCCACTCGGAGTGTTCCATCACTCCCGAGAACGAGAACACCGTCCGGACGAACCGATCCAATCCTTCGAACGTATAGTCATCAAGTAGTCATTCGTTCATCACGTCTAAAATTCTTCCCATTCTCTACAGAACGACTTCTCTCAAAAAGTCCATTCAGTCCACCTACGGAAGTTTATCGCCAAAATCATCGGCGGAAGTGCAAAAAAGGGGTCTAGCCACCAAAAATTGATGACCGAACCCCTCTTTTTTTTAAATCTCCCCAATAGTATATGAGTCCTTTCGAATTTCCCTATCGATTTGAAGAAGGTACAGCGAGTCAACTTGAGCGCACATTCAACAGGAAAATGTTCGAGCTGAGCGACTTCTAACGCATCGAGAAAAGAATGAACGAAATAATTTAGTTGACGAAACTCTACTAACAAATTCGGACAAGCCCATTTTGCACGTATATGAGCGCCCACCACAACGGACCATGTGCACAGATTTATTTACTCCAACTTGATGAAAGACGCTTAAACACCACTCAAAATCATCGCATCGCTCAGTATTCTCCAAAACCTTGTTCATATCATTGAAAAGGGAGCTGCTGTTCAAAGCATCTGTTTATCTTTTATACACTCTTACCATTTGCATATCGAGTGAAATTATCGAGAATTGCCTGCCAGCCTTGTCGTTGCAATTCAACCGGATTCATCGATTCTGTATCAAATACCTCGATCACTTTCGTCTGATTCCCTTCTGAAGCAAATGAAATTCTAACTCTCCGTTCATCGTCAAGACGATACTGAATGAGCTCATTTACTTTAACTTCTTCATACACTCCTTCAAAATCAAAGCCCATGCTCTGATCTTTTGCTTCCATCCGACTACGAAACTTCCCACCGATCCGTAAATCGTTTTCCGCTTCGGTCGTATGCCAATCGTCAGACGCATGATTCCATTGTTTAATATGATCTGGGTCTGTCCACAGTTTCCAGACAGTGTCGATTGGTGCATCGACGAGCGCTGATATCGTCACTAAATTTGATTCCATGATTCGTTTCCCCTTTATTCTACATTTTTCTAATCAATCACGAATGCGCTGCCCCTCCTATATGACGAACGCAACATGAGATTACTTCCCTATCGGTCACATCATCTCCTGCTCTCCCTTAATATCGGTAACCAAAAACCCTGAATGGCACGCTAGCACGAGTGCGCATTCAAGGTTCTTATCATTTCATCATCGAAATTTAGCTCTTGGCAATCCCAAGCATAAATCCGGCAACGACAATTAAGCCAATTCCCATAAAGACATAGACGCGTTCTTTTGTCGTCTTCTCCTCTTTTAAGAGGTAGATCCCACCGAGTGTCGCCACGACGACGTTCAATTGAGATAAAGCGAATGAAGTCGCAATCCCCACTTCTCCGCTCGAGACGAAGAGACCGAAGTTCCCGATCCCCCAGGCAATCCCGGCTAAAATATTCTTGAACGTACGTGAATCGATTTTCTTGACGTCCTTCTCACGAAGACTGAAGAGAAGTGCTGCGATGAACATCCCGACCGATTGTGGAAGAATCGCGGTGATGCCTTCTACTTCAAAGTAGTTCGTCAAGACCGCATACGTGACGTAACCGATACTTGAAACGAATAAGACGAGTAACCCCTTCTTCAACGCACCGGCGCTATCTTTGTCTTTTTTCTGTTGATACGAAGTCATCGTCGCCCCGATGATGATCAAGACGAGCGCTGAAAATCCTAACCATAGCTCTGTCGTCGTCTGCCAGTCCCCGAGCACGATGACCCCAAAGAGTGATGTTCCAACGAGCTGCATTCCTGTACTGATTGGCATCGCTTTGGAGACGCTTAGGATTTGGAACGATTGGAACTGCAAATATTGACCGAGCGCCCAGAACGCCCCTGAGATAAATCCGGTCACGATGGCGAGTGTCGTGAATTCCGGTCGGAATACGAGGGCAATCACGGCCGCCATGATCATCGCCCCAATGGTCGTTCCGATTAACTGCTGAATCGGTTTTCCTCCCACTTTCGACACGATAAGTGGGATACTTCCCCACATGAGTGCCGGTAAGAGTGCCAAAAGAATCATTTCCATAAAGCACACCTGCTTTCTTAATATAACGTCTAACATGAAATTCCCACGTCTCCAATTTTATAAACCTAAATTGCAAAAGGGAATTGCCATGTCGAATACTACGATGATATAATGATTTCGAACGGGGCATTAGCTCAGCTGGGAGAGCGCTACGCTGGCAGCGTAGAGGTCAGGGGTTCGAGCCCCCTATGCTCCATTAATCTGTCACATCTCTTAAGAGATGTGACTTTTTTATTGGTATGGTGCGATTCAACCTTTATATGAACGGGTAATGAAAGATAGACTTTTTCATACAAGGGGGAATTTTGATGGAACGCACATCTGTAGAAGAAACATTGGCGAGCGTGATTGAATGTATGCGCGCTTGTAACCATTGCTTCTCAAAAAGTTTACAAGAAGAAGATTTACACATGTTCACTGAATGCATCCGATTGACACGTGAGTGTTCCGACATCTGTTCGCTCGCATTGAAAGCCTTAGAAACAGATTCGGCCTTCTCTAAACCAATTGTCGCCTTGTGCGCACAGGTTTGTGATACATGTGCCGTCGAATGTGGCCGTCACTTGCATGACCACTGTCAGGCTTGTTCAAAAGCGTGCGAGCGCTGTGCCGAAGCTTGCCGTACACTCGTCGCCGCTTAAGCACGACATTCGTCTAACTTTCTGTTAGACTTTTTTTATTGCAAAAGAAAGAAGGTAAATTATGAATCATACCATTCTCGCTCTCGATGTGGAGACCGCTAATCGAGATAGCCGTAGCATCTGCTCAGTCGGGTGGAGCATCCTGCAAAATGGAGAAGTCATCGATACTGATCAACGACTCGTCAATCCAGAGGAAGATTTTGATATGGGGAACATACGGGTTCATGGCATTCGTCCGAGTGACGTATGGGATGCCCCTGCGTTACCGGAAGTACTTGCCTCTCTTTACCCGATTTTACGAGAAGTCGACCTCGTCATCGCACATAACGCCTCATTTGATATGGGTGCCTTAAGAAAGGCAATTGTGAAATATGATCTATTCGATTTCCCTACAATTGAGTACGGATGCACTGTCAAATTGTCACGTAAACTGTATCCTGGACTCCCGAACCACAAGTTGAACACGATGGCAGAATACCTGAACGTGCCTTTTATTCATCATGATGCAGCAGAAGACGCTCGCGTATGCGCTCTACTCATGCGTGATATGATGCAGAAAACCGGCATTACAAGCCCGAGAGAGCTACATCGCTATACGTCAGTCAAAACAGGAACACTCGCATATTAAACCGGTCATGAGCCCATGACCGGTTATTTTTTGAAAATCCATCGTTTTTGGACATAGTAACTGACAAAAAAGAGAAAGCTGTCGACGATAATTTTTAGGATGACTTCTCCTTGTCTAAATAAAAGAAAAAGAAGATAGACCAACAATGCCGAGGTTACCATCTGGAGAACGACGAGCGAAAAATATTTGGAAAGTGATCGTCGCGCTTTTGAATGAAAGACGACTTTCCGATTGAGGAAATAATTGAATAGAGAGGAGATAATTCGAGCGATGACCGTCGCGATGACGACGTGAGCCGTATCGAAGTACGGTGATAATAAAAAGATAAAACCTGCATACATCCCAACGTCGACAAGAAATGAAGCGACGGACGATGCCGAATACATCAAAAACATACGATAGATTAAAATCGAATCTAAAATCGGTCTAAAATGGGATGAAATGTTTTCGTTTTCATATACCGTCTGGATGGTCGTCTGTTGAATCGGAACCTGTAACCGCTTTGTGAACGTCAGCATATTCATCTCGAACTCATATCGATTCCCTGGAATGTCAATCAGTTGTCGTGCGTATCGCATCGGGATGGCACGAAGTCCTGTCTGAGTATCTTTTAACTTCAATCCACTCCCGATCAACATGACGAGTCGTGTCGCCTGATTGCCGAATCGACTTCGGAGCGGAATCTTGTCCCCACTGAAGTCACGGCATCCCATGATCAGATGATGCGGCTTACTCACTCCCTCCTCATACACATTGACGACGTCCTCAGGTAAATGTTGTCCATCGGCGTCAACCGTGATGACACCTAACTTGTCGGGATAGGTCTCTGCAATATGCCGCAATCCAGTCTTCAGAGCTGCCCCTTTTCCTTGATTCTGTTCGTGCGTTAGCACTTGGTCAACAAATGATGCCACCTTTTCAAATATGCCTACCGTCGACTCATCACTACCGTCATTGACCACAACGATGGTCGAAAACCCGCTCGCCCTCAGTCTTTCCACGAGTGTGACGAGTGCATCGTCAGGGTTGTAGGCCGGAATCAAAATTGTATACGCTTGGCGTGTTTCTACTTCTTGCACTTGCATCGCCACCCCTCCTTCAATTCCCTTATACCCGAAGCAACGGATTCGCATTCTCAATTAAAAAATGCACCAGTCCTGAGACTGATGCATGAACTCACCCGATAAAGATCAAGTATGACGAAACAAAGTACACGACAACGACGAGCAGCGAAGGAATGACGTAACGTACCTTCGACGTGACATTTTGTCGGAGAACGCTATACATGACGAGAATCGATAGAATCGTAATCCCGACCGCCGACACAAGGTGTGAAGTCGATACGTCTGCCAAAATCGAACCATTACGATAGAACACGTCCGACATGGCGATAATGAGCATGTTGAAGATGTTACTTCCGAGAATCGAACCGAATGCCAAGTTGACGTTTCGAAGTTTGAGCGCCATAAACACGGCGACCGCTTCAGGTAATGAAGTTGATGCGGCAATCAAGAAGCTCCCGACGAAACTAGAACCGAGTCCTGTGACGACGGCGATTTGGTCTCCTGTGATGGAGAGTGCCGTCCCGGCTGCCATGATGACGACAGCGGCAATTAGAAACCCGAATCCAGCTCGTTTCAATGTGATATCTTCATACTTACTGACGACGACCTCTTCTTCCACTTCATGCTCAGCGACCGGCTCTTTCGGTTGCTTCCCGATATAGTAAATCCCAATCCCGTAAAGAAGGGCAATTAAAAGTGCGTCGACACCAATTCCGATGAAGGTCATATCGACTCGGACAATCAAGGCGATCAATGTCGTCACGGTCAGCAACAGACCAAGTCCTGCCGTGTATAGATGATCACGGCTCGCATAGTTGAAGAGTTGCTTTTGACGGAAATACAGGTCGAACATCGCTAAAATAAAGATATTGAACAAGTTAGACCCGAGCATGTTTCCGATGGCGATGTCTGGATTGTCAATCATGACCGCTGATATACTCGTCGTCACTTCAGGTAGTGACGTCGCTCCCGCCAGCAAAACGGTACCGACGAGCATCCCGCCCATTTTTGACTTTTCCGTCATGACATCGGCGTATGTGGACAACTTGATTGCGGCATAGACCGTGATGGCCGCAGCTAATAAGAAATAAACAAATACCATTTTTTCTCCTCCTTGGGTAAACAAAAAAGACCTTTTTATGGACGACAAAAACGCCCATAAAAAGGTCTTGCGGACTTGTAAAAGCTCGATGGACCGAGTGCATGCACACTGTAATGACGACCCATCGACCACGATTGTGGTCGCTACTCCCCTTTTTATCTTCCTTTTGACTATAGCACGAACCTACCTAGTTGACAATCGAGCGACGCATGAGCGTGACAAAGTCCGATGCGTCCATAGCCGTTCGATAACCAAGTTCTTGCATCGCGGCTACCTGAGGCGGTCGCATCGGATAAGTCCAACCCGCTCGCTCTAGTTGCTGTCGAAACGACTCAATCTCTTCTTCATCCACAGCCGTACGAGCAACAATTTCCTTTAATTCATATGCAGTTTGACAGAGTGGTGCTGCCTCTTGGACCCATTCATCTTCGATAAAATGAGTGAGAATCGATTCAAAGAGTCGTGTCACTTTTTGATCTTTTTTATTTTTTTGACCATAAAATAAAGAATAAAGCTCCTGTTCATACAAGCCAATGAGATCTGTTGAACTATGAAACGGTTCGAATGCATGTAATAACTGATGATAGTACCAAGACTGGTCTCGCATCGGGCGTTTGAAACGTTGCCACACTATCATTCCTTCCATCTCTAAATCATAGCGGATGGAACGAAGATTATGTAGCTTATCTGCCACGAGGAGTGCGACCTCATCGAATTGAAGTGATGAGATGTGCTCAAGAGTCATCTGTTTTCGTTGTTCCCATGTTTGATCGCGGTTCTTCTCAGAAACGGCAAGTACAAGGCGAAGTACGTCCGGACCAAATCTAGTCAAGATTTCTTGAGGATCCGTTTTCGTATCCTCAATTAAATCGTGTAAAAGTCCTGCTGCAACGACCGTTGGTGGTTGGTGATCCGTTTCGAGCAACAATGCAACAGAAAACGGGTGTGACAAATATGGAATCGATGACCCTTTCCGGTGTTGCCCTCCATGGCGAATCGATGAAAAGCGTAGCGCTTCTTCTACAAGCGGGTTCATGTCACTTACCCCCTTCTTCCGGATGAAAACTCTTCTAATACTTACCCGGAATTAGGCATAAATAACCTAATATCTTTCTTAAAATAGGTATATAGTCGTATTACTCTTCGTAAATCATTTTCTTCGTCATCCCACCATCGACGACGAGATTGTGACCATTGACAAAGTCGTTGTTCCGATCAATCAGATACCGTACTGCTCGGACGATGTCATCCGCTTCGCCGACACGGCCAGACGGATGCTGACGATGGTCGACTTCACGTAACGCTTCGTCTGATGTATGAATCCAGCCCGGGCTAATCGCATTCACAGTTACCGGTCGATCACTCAATGAGACGGCAAGTGAATGTGTCAAACCGACAATTCCGCCTTTAGAAGCCCCATACGCATCCCAATGCGGTTCGTTTTGCATAGCACGTGTCGATGCCATATTGATAATGCGACCATATGACTCGTCTTTGTTTAATTCCAAAAAGTATTTCGCACAAGTAAACGTTCCTACTAGATTGACGTCGATGACTCGTTTGAACGTATCGATTTCAAGTTCGTCAATCGGTTTGACGAGAGAGGCGATCCCCCCGTTGTTAATCAACACATGGGCATGTCCAAAACGTGACCTTAGGTCTTCGAATACACCCTGTAGCTCTTCCGTCTTGCCAAGGTCAACTTGGTAAAAGGACATCCCTTTTATATCCGGGTCTTCACCGATGTCCAAGCCCACAACTTCATATTGATTTGCGAATTCCTTTGCGAGCGCATAACCAATCCCTTGCGTAACACCTGTAATAATCATAACGTCTTTCATCTGTTCATCCCTCCTAGATGAATGTATACCCGAAAGTGGCTTACTCAGTCCACAGTTTACGATTTGAGGTCGTGATGACACTTGCCCCAGCAGCAAGGGCCGCATTCACTTCTTCCGTTGTCTCAATCAACCCTCCCGCAAATACAGGTATACCTGTTCTCTCCTGGACTAGGCGGATATACTTCGGCACGATTCCAGGTAGCACCTCGATGTAGTCTGGTTTTGATCGTTCAATATGCTTGATGCTCTTTTCCAACGATGTCGAGTCAATTAAAAACAACCGTTGCACCGTCAACACATGATTTTGTTTTGCCCGTACAATCACGTTCCCTTTCGTCGAGATGATTCCAAACGGTCGATACGTTTGACAGACATACTCAGTTGCAAATTCATCCGCTTTCATTCCTTGAATTAAGTCCATATGAATAAAGACTTTTTTCTGATGCTTTTCTAATAATTTGAAAATAGGTTCTAATCGACTCATATGAATTTCAAGTAAAACTCCTATTTCAAGTTCACTCGATAAAAATCGTTCTAAATCGCGCATATCACGTATCGCCGGCAAGATTGATTGACCTTGTATCATCCGATATTCCTCCTGTCTTCTTCCCATTATGCCGACAGCTATTTTCATAAATCAAGGTTTACTCATTCAATATAGCGGGAAAGTAATATTAACTTGTGTAGAGGGGGATTTTAGCATGGTCAATGAAGTCACTGTAAAAGTTGAGACACCGACACCGGAGCAACATCAGTCGTTGCGTGTGAAGGCGGGGATGCCTCGACGCTCAGATGAAAGTACGGTCAAAGGACTCAAGAACACGCTATTTGGCGTCTGTTTATATTTAGATGATGAGATTGTCGGGATGGGGCGTGTCGTTGGGGACGGCGGAATGGTCTTTCATCTAGTCGACATCGTCGTCGATCCAGAATGCCAAGGACTGGGTCTTGGTAAATTAATCATGGAGAATTTAATGGAGTGGATTTTAAAAGAGGCAGATGAGACGGCCATTGTCAGTCTAATTGCCGATATTCCTGCGGATGGCTTGTATCGTCAGTTCGGCTTTGATTATTCACGTCCAGAATCAGTCGGTATGGAGTATCAGTGGAATCAACTAGAAAGTTAACACACTTCAACGAAGGAGATGACTTATGGATGGTTTGAACATCATCGTGTTGCTCGGACTGGCGCTCACGCTTATCTCCGTCTTCAGCCTCCTGATTGAACGTCTATACTTTCCAAGCATTTTAGCGTTTATCGCCATCGGTGTTGGGGTCGGTTTTTTCTGGGACGGAAACGAAGTATTCAAAATTGCCGGTGAAATCGGAATCATCCTTTTATTTTTCCTTCTCGGGTTAAAGTTTCCGTTACGCGAATTGTGGAAGCGAATGCGAAAAGTATGGAAAGCAGGCGTATTAGACATCGTCCTATCGTTCGGTGTCTCATTCGGAATCGCCTTGTTGTTTGGTTTAGACTTTCCACGTGCCTTTTTGATTGGTGCCGTTCTTTACGCGACGAGCTCTTCGATTTCAGCAAAACTACTTGAGCGTCATTCCGAAAAACATGAAGATATTAAAGAATTCGTCCTTGCTCTACTTATTTTTGAGGATATATTCGCACCACTGTTATTGACGATTGCGCCATTCATCATTCAAGAGGAACCGGTCGCCATGACAGATATCGGGAAAGTATTCGCCGGATTTCTGATTTTCGGGGTATTATTGTTTATCGGATCGAGCTTTGTGTCGAAACAACAGAAGTTCTCGAAACACCTTTTACGTCAGGATGATGCGAGTATCGGGCTCATCGGACTCATTCTATTCTTCGCCGGAATCGGTATGGTATTTGGTCTATCTGAGATTTTAGGAGCATTCATTGCCGGAATCATGCTTGCGGATATCCATGACGTTCGTCCGCTCAAACGTTTGACGGTACCCGTTCGTGACTTATTTCTCCCAATCTTCTTCATTTCATTTGGGATTTCAATCAACTTGGAGAAGGGTGTCATCGTTAACACCTTATTCTTTGTATTGATTGTTTGGGGGGTCTTGTCGAAGTGGATTGTTGGTCGCGTCGGAGGAAGAATTTACGGGTTATCTCGTGTCCAGGCGAACGAGGCTGGTTTTTCTCTCGCTCCACGTGGCGAGTTCTCCATCCTGTTTACCGCCCTTTCAAACGGGGCCATCAACTTGTTTGTCGGTCTTTATATTTTCGTGTCAGCCATCGTGGGAATCATTTTATTCCGGTTCTCAGAATACTTGGCCGAAAAGACGGAAAAGACGCTCACAAAAGTATTACCAGAAAAGAAAAACGAAGAGTGAACAGGCGAACCGAATTTTCGGTCCGCCTGTTTTATCCTCTCATTCATTCTTTACTGCCTTTTTAGCATGTCGTTTTTTTCGCCAGAAGAGGTACCCAATCATACCAATCAGCAACAGAGCGTAAATTGTATAAGAATAGGCATCTAGATAGGCAAGTATATCTTGCCAGTTCTCACCGACCTTCATTCCGACCAAGACCAAGATTGTGTTCCAAATCGCTGTTCCAGCAGTGCTGAGAAGCAAAAATTTTAAGAATGGCATATTCGACATACCTGCTGGAATTGAAATGAGGCTTCGAACGACCGGCATCAATCGGCCAAAGAATACCATCCACCCTCCGTACCGATCGAACCAGGCATCTGCCTTTTTGACGTCTTGAATATCAAGACGTATCCACTTCCCATATTTCTTCGTCCACTTCTCAATTTGCTCAACATCAAATAACAGACCTAGTCCGTATAATAAGACTGCTCCTAGTATGGCTCCAACTGTCGATGCCACGATGACGAGCGTGGTGGACAAGTTCGTCTTTACGGCAAAAAAACCACCAAAGAGTAATACGACTTCAGAAGGGATTGGCGGAAAAACGTTCTCAATGAAGATCATGAACGCAATTCCTATGTATCCGTACTGTTCAATAATCGAAATCATCCAATCACTCATTATTGATGCCTCCATTCCCACACATTATACCCATCCTTTCTAATCGATAACCGTTGAGACATGCTACACTTATGAAAAAAGAGGAGTTGATTGAGTTGGAAGAATTATTTCGTTGTCCGTGGTGCGGGTCTGATCCGCTATATGTCCGTTATCATGACGAGGAATGGGGCAAACCTGTCCATGATGACCAAAAACATTTTGAATGCCTGACGCTTGAGAGTGCACAGGCTGGACTCAGCTGGATCACGATTTTAAGAAAGCGTGAAAACTATCGCTCTGCGTATGCGAATTTCGATGTAAACGAAGTAGCACGTTTTTCTGAAGAAGATATCGAAAGATTGATGACTGACAGTGGCATCGTCCGGAACCGACGAAAAATCGAAGCATCCATTAATAACGCGAAACAGTTCATAAAGATACAAGAAGAGTTGGGTTCATTCGATTCATATATCTGGTCATTTGTAGACAACGAAACCATCATCAATGCATGGGATAGACTTGACGAGGTCCCCGCTACGACAGAATTGTCTGAGCGATTGAGTAAAGACTTAAAACGACGTGGATTCAAATTTTTAGGTCCGACCACGGTATATGCCCACTTACAAGCAACCGGTCTCGTCAATGACCATCTTACCTCTTGTGCATTTCGATAAGTTAAGACCAGCTATCAAAAAAATCTTTACATCTCCCCTATTGTTGTGACAATATTTTGACAAAGTGATACTCTATCACTGAAAGCGTTTTCATTTTATTTATCTTTCGGGGGGATGTTGATGAACGGAATTTTAGTGTCCATTGTCGTTTACATGGCACTGATGGTCTTACTTGGGATCATCGCGTATCGAAGAACAAGTAGTATTGGCGATTATATGTTAGGTGGACGAGCACTTGGTCCCGGCGTTGCAGCCTTATCGGCCGGCGCGTCTGACATGAGTGGATGGCTCTTGATGGGCTTACCTGGCGCGATGTATGCAACGGGAATCTCAAGCGGTTGGATTGTCATCGGGTTGACAATTGGCGCCTATTTAAACTGGTTGTTGGTCGCTCCAAGATTACGCATTTATTCTTACATATCGGATGATGCGATCACGATTCCAGACTTTTTTGAGAAGCGGTTCAAAGACTCAAAAGGGTTGTTACGTTCCTTTTCTGCGGCCGTCACCCTCATCTTTTTCACGTTGTATGCGACGAGCGGGTTCGTTGCAGGTGGTCGACTATTCAATGCCGTCTTCGACATCGAATTCGTAACGGGAGTCATTATTCTCGCCTCAATCATCATTTTGTATACGTTCATCGGTGGATTTCTAGCCGTTAGCTGGACAGATTTTGTTCAAGGACTCATCATGCTTTTCGCACTCATTTTTGTACCGGCAATCGCCATCATGGCGACAGATGGTGTGTCGAACGCATTAGACACGGTTCGGGACATCGATGAAGCGTTACTCGACCCATGGACGGGTCAATCGCTCATTGGAATCATTTCTTTATTTGCATGGGGACTCGGCTATTTTGGCCAACCCCATATCATTGTTCGTTTTATGGCAATCGGGAAATTAGAAGACATAAAAACGGCACGTCGTATCGGAATTTCATGGATGGTTTTCACCGTCGTCGGGGCGATGGCGACCGGATTGTTTGGACTTGCCTATTACACGCAACAAGGACTGACAATCGATAATCCTGAAAATATTTTTATTAACTTATCGGATCTATTGTTCCCTGATTTAGTCACAGGTGTATTATTAGCGGCTTTACTCGCTGCCATCATGTCGACGATTTCATCACAATTGCTCGTCTCATCGAGTGCCGCGACAACAGACTTTTACCAAAAATTCTTCCGAAAGGACGCAGGAGACCGCGAACTCGTCATGGTCGGGCGAATCACAGTTATTCTCGTATCGGTCGTATCAATTGTCCTTGCGCTCGATGCAGATGACACAATCTTGAACCTTGTCGGCTATGCTTGGGCAGGATTCGGTTCATCGTTTGGACCGCTCATTCTATTTAGTCTTTTCTGGAAACGGACGACTCGTCAAGGCGCTCTTGCCGGGATGTTGACTGGTGCATTTGTCGTCATCCTTTGGAAGAACTATGCTGCTTCACTATTTGGAACGTTCGGAACACTCTATGAGATGATTCCAGCATTCTTCTTGTCTGCACTCGCCATTTATGTCGTTAGTTTGATGACGCCTCCGCCAAGTGAGGTCATTCAACGTGAATTCGACCAAATGCGTGACATGGTGAAAGAACATATTAAATAATCTTCTTGGCAGGTCTTCTTGACCTGCCATTTTTATGTACAAGGAGTTTTATAGATTTTTAACGAATACTATATATATTGAGATTAATTCCATTTTGAAAAGGAGATTTTTGATGAAACCCTTTAAAACCATCTCTCATCTCACATTCGCTACAAGCCTGATTCTGTTATTCGGTTGTGGTCAATCTTCATCAACTAATCAAGAACCCCCAGTTGAAACCGAAGAGCTAATCGTCGAGACACCTGTAGAAGAGCCCCCTTCCGAACCTGAGCCAACCGTCACGACGGCATCCATCTATGCTATTGGTGATGTATTGCTACACGATTCGGTATACAGCGCAGCCCGTGTCAATGACGGATATGATTTTGACACTTCTTTTGAACAAGTCGCGCCGATTTTAGAACGAGCGGATATCGCAATCGCTAACCAAGAGAGTATGATTGGCGGGAGCGAAATTGGGTTGTCGAGCTATCCGGCTTTTAACAGCCCATTTGAGATTGGCGATGCTTTGCAACGTGCCGGGATTGATTTAGTCACGACGGCGAACAATCATACGCTAGATCGCGGGGTTCGTGCGATTGAGAATTCGATTGGTCACTGGAATGAAATCGGAATGCCTTACACCGGTTCCTTCTTATCTGCTGAAGATAAGGCAAACATCCGTACATTGACCGCGAACGAGATTTCCTTTTCCTTTTTAGCCTATACGTACGGAACGAACGGCGTAATTCCAAAACAGCCATACCACGTCAACTATATCGACCTCGAGCAAATGCGCCCTGAAATCGAGAAAGCAGAACAAACTACCGATTTGACCGTCGTATCCTTACATTTTGGAACAGAATATGAAACGTTACCGAACGAAAGTCAGACTGAGCTTGCTCAAACTCTTTCAGACCTCGGTGTCGATATCATCATCGGTCACCACCCACACGTCCTACAACCACCGAAGATGCTTGAGGGAGCTGATGGCAATCAAACATTCGTCGTGTATTCACTCGGTAACTTCCTATCTGGACAACAAGGCGATGATCGGAATACGGGTGGGATCATCGGAATTGACGTTGTCAAAACGACCGAAGACGATGTTTCAACGTTCGAATTGAAAAATCCGATGTTTTATCCAACATTTACACAGAAATCATCAGAAGGACATTATGAAATCGTCCCGTTACAATCAGCAAAACCCGAGCTCTTCTCTCCTGTCAGCGAACATATGTCGCAATGGTTACCAGAGCTTACAATCGAACAATGATGACCACGAATATCTTTCGTGGTCATTTTTATTTTCAAAAAAAGGTTGCCACATCGGATATTATCCCTTACACTAAGTCGTATATTTATAAACATAGATTAATAATTATTCATAAGGGGTGCTTACATTTTGAAACAGAAACTCGTATTGGCTTACTCAGGCGGACTTGATACTTCGGTTGCAATTAAATGGTTGGATGAACAAGGATATGATGTCATCGCGGTATGTTTAAACGTCGGGGAAGGAAAGGACTTAGAAAAAATTCAACAAAAAGCAATGAAAGTCGGGGCAAAAAAATCAATCGTTATCGACGCGGTCGATGAATTCGTGACCGACTTCGCACGCTACTCGATGCAGGCGCATACGCTGTATGAAGGTGTATATCCACTCGTATCTGCTCTATCACGCCCACTCATCTCGAAAAAGTTGGTCGAAGTGGCACAAGCAGAAGGTGCAGTCGCTGTGGCCCACGGCTGTACAGGAAAAGGAAACGACCAAGTCCGCTTCGAAGTGTCCATCCATGCACTCGATCCGTCACTTGAAATTGTTGCACCGGTACGGGAATGGAAATGGTCTCGTGAAGAGGAGATTGCATACGCAGCAAAACACAATATCCCAATTCCAATCGTTCAAGAAGAACCTTTCTCTATTGATCAAAACATTTGGGGACGGGCGATTGAATGTGGCATTTTAGAAGACCCTTGGGCGGCACCGCCGGAAAGTGCTTATGAGTTAACAGCAGCGCTTGAAGATACACCTCATGAACCGACATATCTTGAAATCGAATTTAAGAACGGTGTACCGGTAGCCATCAATGGGAAGAACCAATCGTTCACAGATATTTTAAAGGAGCTGAATATCGTCGCCGGAGCGCATGGAGTCGGGAAAATCGACCACATTGAGAACCGTGTCGTCGGCATCAAATCACGTGAAGTATATGAGGCTCCTGGTGCGATGACGCTGATCACGGCCCATAAGGCCCTTGAGGCATTGACACTCGTACGTGAAGTGGCTCATTTCAAACCAATCGTCGAACAAAAATTGACTGAAACGATTTATAACGGACTGTGGTATTCACCTCTCACAAAAGCACTACTCGCATTCATCGATGAGACACAACAGACTGTCACAGGTACAGTTCGGATGAAACTCTTCAAAGGTCAAGCAATCGTAGACGGTCGTAAGTCACCGATTTCACTATATGATGAGGAGCTTGCGACATATACTTCGGCGGACACGTTTGATCAACAAGCCGCTGTCGGATTTATCAAGCTTTGGGGCTTGCCGACAAAAGTTCAGTCAGAGGTATTGATGGAAAAAGGAGCGTTCATTCATGAGTAAATTATGGGGAGGACGTTTTGAAAAGACGGCCAGTGATTGGGTCGATGCGTTCGGCGCCTCGATTGAGTTCGACGCTCAACTCGTCCTTGAAGATTTAGAAGGTAGCATGGCACATGTGACGATGCTCGGAGATCGAAATATCCTCTCAAAAGAGGAAGTCACTCAAATTCTTGAGGGATTACAAAAACTTAAGCAGAAGGCTATCGCTGGCGAATTGGCGTTCGAAGTGTATCATGAAGACATCCATATGAATTTAGAGGCATTGCTTCATGAAGAAATTGGACCGGTTGCCGGAAAAATGCATACGGCACGTAGTCGTAACGATCAAGTTGCGACAGACATGCATCTTTACTTGAAAGCACGTGTGAAAGAAGTGATTCAATTGATTGAATCACTTCAACGTGAGTTGCATGCACACGCTTCAGTAAACGTAGAGACGATCATGCCTGGCTATACGCATCTCCAACGTGCACAGCCAATCTCTTTGGCACATCATTTGCTCGCCTATTTTTGGATGCTCGAACGCGACAAAGAACGCTTCACAGACAGTTTGAAGCGAATTGACTGGTCTCCACTTGGAGCCGGTGCGCTCGCAGGGACGACGTTCCCGATTGACCGAGCCCGTTCAGCTGAACTTCTCGGCTTTGACCGAGTCTATCCGAACAGCTTAGACGCAGTGAGCGATCGCGATTTCATTCTCGAATTCTTATCGAACGCGTCGATGCTTATGATGCACCTCTCGCGCTTTTGTGAGGAGTTGATTCTTTGGGCTAGTGAAGAATACCGCTTCATTACTGTGTCCGATACATTCTCTACCGGATCGAGTATGATGCCACAGAAGAAAAACCCAGATATGGCTGAACTCGTACGTGGGAAATCGGGACGCGTCATCGGAAACTTGATGGGATTGTTGACACTTATGAAAGGACTTCCGCTCGCTTATAATAAAGATTTGCAAGAGGATAAAGAAGGCATGTTTGACACGGTTAAGACTGTTCAAGGCTCACTCAGCATCATGGCCGGGATGATGAACGAATTGACGTTCCATCCAGACACGATGAAGCAAGCAACAGAGCGCGACTTTTCAAACGCCACTGAATTTGCTGATTATTTGACAGCTAAAGGCATGCCGTTCCGTGAAGCGCATGAAGTAACTGGGAAACTCGTCAAATATTGCGTCGATGAACGCTTATATTTACGTGAGCTTCCATTGTCTGTGTTCCAAACACATTCTGACTTGATTGAAGAGGACGTGTATCACGCTTTGACCCCTGAACAAGCGGTCGCGCGTCGCAATAGTTATGGCGGTACAGGCTTCGATGCCGTTCGCGAACAGTTGAAAGAAGCTTCGGAATGTATGAATGTCATACCTTCTTAATGACCCTTGTCTCAGTATGATTGCTGAGACGAGGTTTTTTCTTGTTGACCTAGACTTAAGAAATGACTTGCCAACTTTTTAATCTCATGTTAACTTTTATATTGTTAACGTTAACTGAAAAGGGGTTTACATATGAAGATTCAAGATATGACTCAAATTGCCTTCGGGGCAGCACTTATCGCAAGTGTCGGTTTCATCGAAATACCGATCGGACCCGTTCCGATCACTCTTCAAACACTGGCCATCATGACAATCGCCGGCGTATTCGGTGCACGAAAAGGATTTTTGGCAGTCATCGTCTACCTCCTACTCGGCTTAATCGGACTTCCCGTACTGAGTGGTCAAGGAGGTCTTGCTCCCTTCGTTGGACCAACCGTCGGATATTTAATTGGATTTCCAATCGCCGCTTTCTTCATTGGCTGGTTCAGTGAACGGCATCGCTCCATCCCAGCATTGATTGGCTACAACTTGTTATTCGGTTTGGGGCTTGTATACCTACTTGGAAGCATCGGGCTCGAGATCGTTCTCGGTATGTCGTTCATTGATGCGCTCAAGGTGAATATCCCGTTTATTCTTGGAGATTCACTCAAAGCCGTACTTGCTGCGATCTTAGCTGTGAAAATTTCTCAGAACGTTCAAATTCGTCGTTCCCTCGCTTCTTAAACGTTCGAACGTTTCGCCCGTTTCCATATGTGGAATAAATGAAGTATGGAAGGGGGTGTCCCTATGAGCGACTCGACGTTTAAAAAACGCTTACAAAAAGCGACCCACTTTTATCAACGCTCTGACAAAGGGCAACGTCAAGGAGTTGACAAGTCGTCTCATGAGAAACGTGACACAGAAGCATTTGAGCGCAGACTCCGCGAAGCAAAAGCGAAAGTTGGAGAGATTCAAGAAAACATTGACCATATCGCCAGACGTTAAAACCCCGTCCAAAGACGGGGTTTTATTTTTTGCGTGGTCGAATGATGAGCGTGATGATAAAGAGAAGTGCTAGTGTGACGAGAAGTATAAGTGAAGCTGTATTCCATCCGACTAAATTGAGCGCCACACTAAATGCGACCGTGACATAGAAGCCACCTAATGCTTTTTTGACATGTTGTGAACTGAAACGCTGTAACTGTTTGGCTCCGAACGGAGATCCAATCATCGCACCTGCGATTAATGCGAGTCCATGCCAGTAATTCGTTTCAGCACCTGCCACGGCATAACTGATCACGCCTGATATTACGATGAGGAGAGCTGCTGAAATACTCGTTCCGACCGCTCGCTTCATTTCAGTGTTCAGTAGCTTGACTTGGAGCGGCGTCAATACGAACCCCCCACTTACCCCCATCAAAGAAGAGATAAATCCTGCAAAGACACCGATGATCCCAAGTCGTGGTACAGAAGCTGTCCCGACACTCCCTTCGACATGCTGTTTCGACCGGAAGAATGAAATCGCAAAGTACGTAAGTAACGCAATGTAGACGAGTGAGATGATCAGTGTCGCGCCGTCCACCCCTTCTAAGAAAAAGACGAGCGGAGTGGCAATCCAAGTCCCGACAATCCCGAACACACCAATCCATAACGCGTGTGACACGTTTACGTTTCGTAAACGAATGTGCGAGATTGTCCCTGCCGTCGTCGAACCGAGCGTCAACATGAGACTAAGTGCGATTGCCGCACTTGCTTCATAACCGAAAACAAGGAGGAGTGGCGTGAGCAAGATGCCACCACCGATTCCGAAGAAGCCGCTCAATATCCCGATCAATGTACCGAGCAAGAGAAACTGTAATAGTTGTAATAAGTCCATTTTGCACCCTTCTTTCATTGTTCTCGTTTGCAATCATATCAAAAAGGGGCGCCAATTGCGCCCCTTTGCTCACAATGATCGTTCTAGAAAATCGAAAATCTTTTGACGGTATTCAGTCTGGAATGATTGATACGATCCGACATGACCATCGTTTTCCGTCACCCATAGTTCGACACCATCCTGCGCGCTTGCAAGCTTTTCACTTTCTGAGACAGGAATCGCATCGTCACCTTTACTATGAATCAATAAAATCGGTGCTTCGATTGATTTGATATCTTGAATCGGTGAAACAACCTCCGCATCCAGTCCAGTGAACCAAGGGGTCACTGTCATGATGACGGGTGTGAATGGAACGTTCGGGAGATCACTCCATACGGGGAGATTTGTCTCAAGGTAGTTCCGTAAATCACTGAACGGACTGTCTGCGATGACTGCGGCTACTTCGACATCATCTGCCGTAGAGAGGGCCGTCGCTGCTCCCATAGAAATTCCGTAAAGTACGATTGGACCCTCTGATCGACCTTTTGCATATTGGATGGCTGCTTGTAAGTCCGATTGTTCTTTCGCGCCGACCGTTACCCGGTCTCCTTCTGAAATCCCAGATCCACGAAAATCGAACGTTAAAAATTGATATCCTTGCTCATGAAACTCGGGAATCAACTCTTTTAACGGGAGATCCTCCTGTTCTCGGTTCTTTCCATACCCATGAGCAAATACGATTGTCGCACGTGGCGTAGGATGGGGAATCCACCACCCATACAAGTCATGCCCTTCTTCTGATTGAATGGTCACGTTCTCATACTTCAATCCAAGTGACTTCGGCGTGTACGTCAACGTCTCTCGCTCAGGTGATGTTAATTGGTCACCGATATGTGCCGAGATCCCACCGATTGCCAATCCGGCCACCAGTAAGATGACTAGAATCGCAATACTCAATAGTTTCATCCAACGATTCATCTATTTCTTCCCCTCGATTCTACATTCATTATCTTAACCAGCTTCGAAGTGCGATGAGCGCATGTTGCACTGGCTCCCATGTATTAGCTGGAATCAAATAGCACTTCGCATCATTAATGGTAAACGTATGGACATCTTTCTGTTTGACGATATTTTCGCCGATTGCACCAAATGGATCACTATTCACATCTGTATGTTCAAACGTTCGCCACACGCGTTCGCCTTGTTCGATTACAGCACAACCGAACATTTTTGTCGGACCATCAATCCCATACTCCGCATAGTGCCAAAGTGTCGTTGCATCAAGTGGCGACCCGAGATGAAGAACACGTGCATTTCGTTCAATCATTCGTTCGATTGGTGAACCTGGACCGAAGCCGACGTCAATCGAATGACCAGACACAATTGTTTGTGCCTCTTCACCCCATGCGGCGACTGACCACATCGGATGTGCGCTTCGATAAACGTTCGGATAGTTCCGGAACAGTTCCGGGACACGCCCCATCCCACGGGTTGATGTCTTTTCTTTTTCATAAGGTGGCATTTCGGCACGAATCGTCTGCCACCACTCAACCGGAACAGGCGGTGCTTCCCATTCAGCCGGATCTGAATTGTCTCCGGTTTGTGTCGCCATCATGAGAAGTCCTGATGGTCCCACCACTTCTTGCAGTGCCTCGATGACTGTCTGCGCACCACCACATACCCATCCGAGTTTTGAAAGCGAGGTATGAACAAATAAAGACTCTCCTCGTTGAATTCCTGCTTCTTTCAAATGATTGATGAGACTTGACTTCGTCACCATCTGTTTCATTTCGATCACTCCACAATCAGCTGGATCGTTGACCCGCTTCTAGATTTTTTCACTTCGATTCGGGCATCGACGCGATCTTTCAATTCTTGGACATGACTGATGACCCCGACAAGTCGACCTGTCGCCTGTAGCGACATCAATAATTCGATTGCCTGGTCTAAAGATTCGGCATCAAGCGTCCCGAATCCTTCATCGATGAGCATCGTTTCAAGACTCACACCCCCGCTCAACTGTTGCACCACTTCTGCTAGACCAAGCGCGAGTGAGAGAGACGCTTTAAAACCTTCCCCTCCGGAAAGGTTTTGCACACGGCGTGATTGACCGGTGTACGCATCGAATACGAGAAGTTCAAGTCCGGACTTAGCATTGCCTTTTGCTGTCTCCACTTTTCGCTCTAGTCGAAACTGACCGCTCGTCATCTGGTCCAAATGAATGTTCGCCGCATGTAAAATCTGGTCGAAGAACGCCGTTTGTACATATGTTTCAAACGTCATCTTTTGCGGATTGACGCCCTTTCCGGTTTCTGCAATCAACTTGATGGTTTCTAACTTCTGTTCTTCACGTGCTGTGTCCTTACGAAGCGTATCCCACTCGGAGATGATTTGACGGTGTCTAGACAAGGCTTCTTGTGAGGTGATGAGATGTTCTGATGCTCGCTCGTATAATTCCTTGGCTTCGTTCACCTTCGTTTCAATCGACTGAAGGTCTGGTTGTGCTACATTTCCTAATTTCCCCTCAATCATCTGGATGCGGTGTCGTAACCGGACGCCTTCCTCTTCTTCACGTTGTAAGTTCTCACGGATATTCGTTCGCTGATCAATTCGATCAGCTAGTTGTTCGTACCGCTCCTGGTTCAACTGAGCGACTTCTAATTGCTTATTCCAGGTCGTCTTTTGTGAATCGTATTGCTCCATCGTCTCAGAAAGCTGTTGCCGCATTAAAGTGAGCCGCTCTTCTTCTTTCCACGTTTCCTTTTTGACGATTTCAAAGTCATGGTCGAACGCTTCAATTTTTTTCGTAAGTATGTTGAGACGATGTTGTCGGTCTGTCCGCTCGGTCTGTAATTGTTCTAACGTTGTTTCCTCTGTTTGACCGAGCGCATTCAGTTTTTGTTGTATCGCTTCAAGTTCTGTGAGGACACGTTGACGCTCTTCAAATTGGTTACGTCGCTCTTCTTCAAGTTGTCGCATTTCACCGGTGAGTTGGCGAAGCGTTCGTTCATTCTCGAGACGCGTCCGTTCTTCACGTTGTAGGCGATCCACATGCGCTTGCCATTTCTTGACTTCTTCTGATAACACTCCATCCACCTGAATATCTTTCGAAACCTCATCAAATTCTCGTCGAGCCTCTTCAAGCCGAGAATGGAGCGAACGATAATCGGATCTCGCTTCAATCAATTGAGTCGTCAATTCCTCAAGACGTGCCTTCGCCTCCACTTCTTCATCCATAGATTCAAGCAAATCTTCGAACTGTGGGACATCATGGTGACGAGAGCCGCACACCGGGCAAGGCTCACCTTCTTCAAGGGTTTCACTCAGTTGTCTTGCCGCATTCATTTGTTCTTGTTGTTTGTACTTTGTCATTACTTCTTGCTGGATGGCATGCAGTCGCTGCACTTCTTTTCCGGACCGCTCACAAGTGACGAGTTGATTTGATAACTCATTCACTTTTGTCTCAAGCTTGACCAAATACATCAATCGGTCGACATATCGCTCCGCATCAACTGCACGTTCTTCAGGTTCAATCGACAATGTTTTCAATAATTGTTGTTCGTGGGTTTGAAGTTCTTGGAGCCGACCCTCTTTGGAAAAGGTGCTTAATTCCGTCGCACGCTTCATCAATTGTTCACGTAATGTTACGTATTCTGCCCGCTCTTTCATTCGGGGTAACATCTCATCAATTAACCGAAGTCGCTCTTGAAGGGATAAGATTTCTTGTTTATTCTCTTCAATTGCAGATTTCTGCTCCGATAGTGAAGATTGCTTTTGTTGTAATTGTTCGAGTTTTTTAGAAGATGCTTGTTCTTCCGTCGTCAGTTGATGAACATGTTTCTTCATTTCTAATAATCGGTCATAGACTGGACGAATGTTCGCTGCTGCCTCTAAATGTCGCAACAACTCATGACGTTCGTTTCGTTCTGTCTCGCCTTTTAAAAATAAATCAAGAGCTTGCATGGTTTCTTGCTGTTCTTGAAATAAACTGACAAGCGCTTTCGCTTGTTCTAATTCGGTACGCGCCTGTTCGAGCTTCTTCGAATGATCCTGTTTCTGTTCTGCTGCCGATTCAACGGTTGTAATCAAACGTTGTTCGCGCTCGTCTAGCCACTGATGGATCACATCAATCGATTTCGTCGAAATTTCTTCAATCGCTTCATCTTCGAGCTCTAACAACTTAAGTCTTGTTCGTTCGACTGCCCATTCAACTTGTTTCCGGTATGTGCTGAGACGTTCTGTCCACTTCTCCTGGAAAGCACGATACGCCTCCGTCTTGAAAATAGATTGCAAGATTTGTTGTTTCTCATTTGAGTTCGAATCGAGCAATTGTCTAAATTGGTTTTGAGGGAGTAACAAGATTTGACTGAATTGTTCATATGAAAGTTGTAAAATCGACTCGACTTCCTCTTGAACCTCGTTCACTTTTGTCGCGATTGGCTTCCAACTATCCTCCCATTCATAAAGAACGGCCTCATGTGGGATCGGTGTCTTGTTTTTCGGGTGAGGTTGTTGAGGTTGTCTCACGATTCGATAGTGTTCACCGCGAATCGTAAACGAAAAGTCGACCTCCGTCTTCAACTCAGGTTGTGCGAATTGACTTCTGAAATCACTGGCATTGCGAAGCGTCCCGCTGGCCCGTCCGTATAATGCGAACGTCATCGCATCAAAGATGGTTGTCTTCCCTGCACCCGTCCGACCACTCACAACAAACATCGAGCGTCCAACTAATTGTGTGAAGTCAATCGTTTCTCGTTCCGCATACGGTCCGAATGCTTGAATCTTCAATTCGACTGGTCTCATCTGACATCACCTTCTTCAATCATTTGTTTGACGGCATCCGAGGCTGTTCGGTCGTGTACAGCTTCAAAGAACTGTAAATATACCTCTTCGACAGATTGTCGTTCGAGCGTTTCCCGTTCAAATGTTGACGTCTGTTCTTGGCGTCGTAACAGTTCCAGTTCAAGATGAAGAATGTTCGGATAAACAGTCCGAAGCTTTGCCATCGGATCAAAAAGTGCTTTGTCATCGGTCAACACAATTTTCAAATAATCATCGGTTTGTTGCTGTTGATAAAACGAAGGTGCGAGTAACTCATCCAACGTTCCTGTGATCTGTCTCATGTCCCGTTCTGGCGTCAACGTTCGATGTCTACGTTTCCAGTGTCCGTCCCACTCCAAAATATCTACCGATTTCTCATGATTGACCTCAGAGAAAGAATATTTCATGAGAGAACCACTGTATGCAATCCGTTCTGAATGGATTGCATCACGATTATGTAGATGTCCAAGAGCCGTGTATGAGAACGGGTCATATAGCCCTTTCGCGACCTGTCCGGCGGTACCGACCGATAACTGACGCTCCGAATCGGTCTCAAGTCCTCCTGCGACAAAACTATGGCCCACTGAGACCGCATTCTTCTCAATGGTTCCGTATGCTTCAATGACGGCCTCCAACGCGTCATGGTGCGTGCGAATTGTTTCGTTCCCTAATATGTGCCGAACACGAGCCGGCTCAAGAAATGGGATTGGGTAAAACGGAATCCCGGCTACTTCAAGCGGACCAGCATCCGGGTTTAATTTACCGATGATATGTAGTCCTACTTGTCTCAACAATTTTGAACTATATTCGAGACGCTCCGCTGAGTCATGATTTCCCGCGATGGCGACGACCGGGATTTCTCGCTTCAACACCAATTCTCGCCACATCTCATCGAGTAAATCGACAGCCTCGACGGGTGGTACGGCCCGGTCATACAAATCCCCAGCGATGATGACCGCATCTGGTTTTTCCTCATCGATGATTTGTAAAAACGAATGGAATAAAATATTTCGTTGATCTTCTGTCATATGACGACCATGGACAATCTTACCTAGATGCCAATCGGCCGTGTGAATCCATTTCATCACGTATCACCTCTCTTTCTTATTCTAGCATGACTCAATCGTTCGATTCGACGTCTTGACACCTGATTTTGAAACAGCGAAAGTAAAGAGAGAGGAGGTATGTTCAAAATGAATTCATCGACGTGGAAAACGTTTTTCCAACTTTTTAAAATCGCGAACCCTCCTAAAGGATTGTTTGTCGGAGCGATTCTGATTTCGCTCCTTCAAGCCGTTGCATCGTTAGCGATTCCACTCATTCTTCAACGCGTCGTTGACCGTTGGAGTAGTGACCTGTTGACGCCTGAATGGATTGCATACTTTATCATTGCCTTTCTCGTCCAAGTCATTACGAGCGCGTTATCGATTTACTGGCTACATATTGTCGGTCAACGTGTCGTCGCCAATCTTCGGACGACATTGTGGGACCACCTCATCAAACTGCCCATCCCTTTTTATGATGGGATCAAATCGGGAGAACTCGTCTCCCGCTTGAACAATGACACAACGACGCTACAACAGCTGTTGTCCGAGCAAAGTGTCCGCTTGTTGACCTCTTTTGTTTCGGTCATCGGTGCCGTCGCCATCTTGTTCACGCTCGATTGGCAAATGACACTCGTCATCTTGTTTTCAGTGCCGACGACGCTTGTCATCGTCATCCCACTCGGCCGAAAGCTTCGAGTCATTGCAAAAGAAACGCAACAGGAGCTAGGTAACCTGTCCGGATTTTTCGCGGAACTGCTCGGTGAAATCCGTCTCGTCAAGTCGCAGGCGACAGAACAAATGGAAGTGCGGACCGGGAAAGTGAAAATCGAAACGTTGTTCGATTATGGTGTGAAAGAAGGACGGATTCAAGCCATCCTCATCCCTCTCCTTAACGTGACGTTGACGGGGATGTTGATTGCCATACTCGGATTTGGAGCGTATCGTGTCTCGACAGGGGCCTTATCGACGGGTGAACTACTCGCTTTCATGCTCTATGTATTCCAAATCATCACTCCACTGATCACCATGAGTGAATTTTTGACGAGACTACAAAAAGCTCGTGGCGCAACTGAACGAATCGCTGAATTATTAGATGTCCGTCCTGAACCGTACAGCACATATCAAGAATCCATCGAGCAGGCTGACCTCTCTTTCGAGGATGTGACCTTTCATTATGGGACGGAGCCCGTTCTTCAAGGACTATCTCTTCACGTTTCACCGGGCGCAACGACCGCCATCGTCGGTCGAAGCGGCGCCGGCAAAACGACACTTTTTTCGCTCGTCGAACAATTTTACACACCAACGGAAGGATCAATCCGGTACGGTAATCGCGACATTCAAACATATGGCCGGGACACATGGCGTCAAATCGTCGGTTATGTCGCTCAAGACTCTCCCGTCTTGTCGGGTTCTGTTCGGACAAACATCGTCTATGGTCTTCAACGTGAAGTAAGTGATGAGGAAATCAAAGAGGCGTGTGAAATGGCAAACGCATGGTCATTTATCGAAGTGATGCCGAATCAGCTCGAGACGGAGATTGGAGAACGTGGTATTCGCTTGTCAGGTGGACAACGACAACGTCTTGCGATCGCCAGGGCATTATTACGTAATCCGCAAATTTTACTACTCGACGAAGCGACGTCGAGTCTGGATTCAGAATCCGAACGCGTCGTCCAGGAAGCGCTCGATCGCCTGATGGTCGGGAGAACCACACTCGTGATCGCCCACCGCTTATCGACTGTCAGACATGCCAACCAAATCGTTGTGTTAGAAAATGGACGCATCAGCGGGATTGGGAAACACGAGCAACTATTAAGCGAGAACGCACTTTATCAGCGTCTCGTCTCACAACAATTACTAGGGGGACAATCTACATGAAAACAATCGGGTTTATCGGTCTCGGGGTCATGGGCCAATCCATGGTACGAAATTTGATGAAGCATGGTTTTGACGTAAAAGCTTATACGAGAACGAAAGAGAAGGCTGCCTCGCTATTAGAAGAAGGTGTAGTATGGTGCGAAACGATCCGAGAGGTATGTCAAGATGCTGATGCCGTCATCACCATCGTCGGTTATCCATCAGATGTCGAGTCGATTTATTTCGGGGAAGGAAATATCCTTGATTCAGCAGAACCAGGTACGCTCTTGATCGATATGACAACCTCTTCACCAAAACTTGCTGAACGAATTGCCGAAACGGCCATTGAACGAAGTCTTCTTCCGCTCGATGCACCGGTCACCGGTGGAGATATTGGTGCAAAAAATGGGACACTTTCCATTTTGGTCGGAGGCGGAGAATTTGCCTTCAATAAGGCAAAACCTTTATTCGAAGCAATGGGACAGTCCATTGAACGGATGGGATATGCCGGGAGCGGACAATATGCGAAACTCGCCAACCAAATAGCCATTGCCGGAACGATGATGGGGAATGCGGAGATGTTAGCGTTCAGTAAACGAGCAGGACTTGACCCGGAAGCGCTCATCCGCACGATTCGTGGAGGAGCAGCCGGTAGCTGGACGCTTGAAAACTTGGTTCCACGGATGATTGTTGAAGATTATGCTCCAGGTTTCTTCATCAAACATTTTATTAAGGATATGACACTCGCCATCGAGAGTGCAAACGAACTTCAAGTGAAATTACCTGGACTTGAGCTTGCTCATCGACTCTATTCGATTCTCGAAGAAAATGGATACGGGGAGAACGGGACACAAGCGCTTATCGAGTATTACCTTCATCAAGACGTTTGAATCATGCCGTTTGTGGAATTAGTAGGAATGAAGGAGGCGATTTTCGTGCCATGGAACATGAAAGATTATCCAGAATCACTGAAAAACTTCGATCCACTTGTAAAAAAGAAAGCCATTGATATTGCGAACGCACTGCTCGCACAAGGCTATTCTGAGACGAAAGCGATACCAATTGCTACTGAACAAGCGAAAAAGTGGCATGCGGATGCGTCTGAACAAGAAAAACAAGATTTTGAAGACGCCCCTAACCCGAAAAAGACAGATCAGCATTGAACGTAAACAACCGGTCGGATTATCCGACCGGTTGTTTTGCGAGATACGACGCCTTCATTTCTAGATAGAGACCTGAAATGGCCGTCTGTAAGTAGGGCGTGACAAAGATGTAAGCAAGTCCCCCAGTAAGAAGGACAAGCGCGTACCATCCGATGAAACTTGCGAATAGCTTTAACATCGTCTGTTTATGCCCTTTCATCATCAAACGACTTTTACGCATAGCTTGAAATGCTGAAAGTTCTGGTTCGTCCCGCATGATGAACGGTGTGATGCGATACGTCAAATAAAACCAGACGCCAGGCACAATTAGGAATAACATCAACACGTTCAGTCCTAAATAAAACACCGCGTAATAAATCACCGCTCGTGAATAGTCTTTCAGTGAGCCGAACGCTTCAATCAATAAGCCAAACTTAGGCTTCTCGTCTTTAGCGACCTGAAGAAACACCCAATTCTTCCCGAGCTCGATTGGAGCGAGAAGGACTGTCGCCCCATACAATAGTGCCACAGAAGTCATGAGAACTTCAGAGTCATTCGTTGATAGGTCTAGACGTGTCGTGATCATCGCCTGAATGACCATGACGGTCAAAACGACGAGTAATGATATGCCCCATTTTCCTGAGAGCATTCGAAGCGCATATTGTTTGTAAACGGAAGATTGCATGAGTTCACCTACACTTTGTATTTTCTTTCATTATAGCAAAAAAACAGTCTTTCGACTGTTTTCCGCTTTGACTCATCCACGAAGTTGTTTAAATTTAGCCCCATCCAACTGTCCGTTTGTTCGTACGCCATTCCCGACGTGTACCATGTCGACGTTGAGTCGTTCCTGTAAGGATGGCAAAGTTTCTGTCGTGATACCGGCTCCAGGCAATATAGTCATCTCTGCTTGCTCGTTCAGTCGGATCAATGTTTCGATACCTTCTAACGCAGTGTTCGCACCACCTGATGTCAATAAGATATCGATTTCCGGGAAATCATTTAAGACATCCAGCGATTCATATACATCACGCGACGCGTCGAAGGCACGATGGAACGTTAGTGCCATCTCACCTTTATGTTTGATGACTTCTCCTAAAATCCGCTCATCGATTGCACCGTCTTTTGTCAATGCACCAAAGACGATTCCATTCACCCCGAGTTCACGGCACAGACCAATGTCTGCAAGCATCGTCTCCACATCATCTTCGTTGAAATGGAACGAACGTGTATGAGGTCGAATCATAACATGTACCGGGATGGATACGTGCTCGATCACGTTCCGAATCATCCCGAAACTTGGTGTGATCCCGCCATTTTCCATATCTGCAATCAGCTCGAGTCGATCTGCCCCGAGTTGCTCCGCCTCGATTGCTTCAGATAACGTTGTGACAATCACTTCTACTTTCATACAATCGCTCCTTTTACGGCGCGAACTTCCAGTCCACACCATGTTCGGCTAAGACGCCTTTAAATTCTTGTGGTTCCGGAAAATCTGAGATAATTGCCGTCACCTTTGAAAAGTCGCACACCCGATATCTTTTTTGTTGGTTCAACTGGGTATGGTCGGTTAATAAGAATGTCTCGCGACTTTGCGACATCACCGATTGTGTGATACTAGCGAGTCCGAAAGCATCGCACGTCAAACCAAGGGTTGAATCGACCCCTTCAACAGATAAGATGGCAAGGTCGAACATATAGGTTTGGAGTTGTGCGAGAACTTGTTCGCCTGTCGTTACGAGATGTTTCGGATCGATTGTACCACCTAACAACTGGATTTCGCCACCGAGCACACCTTTCGCCCGTTGTTCAAACAACGCTTTGGCGACCGTTAGAGATGGAGTGACCACCGTCACATTTCGTCCTCGTATACGAGATGCTACTTGTTCGGCTGCAACCCCATGACCGATATAGAGTAACGTATCGTCTGGAATCAATTGAAATGCCGTATACGCGATACGGCGGATGCCATCCATGTTGGCAATGACAATCGGCTGAAAAGACATGCTCTGATGAAGAACCGCACCCCCATAAACACGCTTGATCCGATGTTCTTTCTCTAGTTCTTCTAGATAACGTCGAATCGATTCCCCTGATACATTCAATCGTTCAATCAATTCGCTCGTCTTCACTTTACCTTCTCGTTCGATCCACTCGACAATTTTTTGTTTACGTTCTTCACCGATTAAAGACACGTCCCTGCCTCCTCCACTAAAATCTTTCCTTTTCTAGTGTAACGAACGCATGTAAATTTAACGTAAATTGAAAGTAAAGAACGAGCAAATCCAACATGATTTCGCTTCTTTTTTATGTAAATCAACAACAATGCACAAAAAAGGTGCGTCTTGATCGGACGCACCTGAAAGAAATTAAGATTTATGCTTGTTTTGAAAAAGTGGCACTTTTGGTTCTTTCCCTGCGCGTATTCGTTGCCAGTTCGTACGATGTTTAATGATAATAAACAAGGCGAGTGGAACGATGACAATGAGAGGTAACCAATCTTTCGTCAATACACTGTACGTTGTTGCCGTCACGAGACCTACTGCAGCGGCAGCCATCGAGGAGAGGGATACCATTCGTGAAATGAGAAGTGTCACAATAAACGTGCCGACGACGACAAAGAAGAACCACGGAAACGCTGCTAGAAGTACGCCGCCGCTCGTCGCGACCGATTTTCCACCTTTAAACTTCGCAAAAATCGGATAAGAATGTCCAATGACTGCCGGAATTCCTGCAAGAAGCAAACTCATCTCACTTCCGAATAATAGAGGTAGTAGTGCAGCAACTAGTCCTTTCCCCATGTCACCAAGTAAAACAAGAATCCCCGCTTTTTTCCCGAGAACTCGAAACGTATTCGTTGTACCTAAGTTGCCACTCCCATGTTCGCGAACGTCTACACGATAGCCGAGCTTGCCGATGATGAGCGCAAACGGAATCGCACCGAGTAAATAACTTAAAATGATAATCATGATTTCTGTCACATATGGCATCGCAATTCCCCTTACTTCATATATTCCTCAATGTATCGGTCATATGGCTGATTCAATGTGTGTACCGCTTTTGCATGTTCAGTACCGATATAACGTAAGTGCCACGGTTCATACATATAGCCAGTTTCTTTTTCAAACGCTTTTTGATAGCGAATGATAAAGCCATACTCGTGAGCATGTTCTGCGAGCCATTTCCCTTCAACCGTTTCACCAAGGCTTTGTGTGAGTTGATAATTGACTGAAGCACTCGAAACGTCGATTGCAAGACCCGTCTGATGTTCAGAGTGTCCGGGTGGAGCAGAATATTTCATCGCTTGTTCCTTACCATCCCGCTCAACGTAAGCATTAAATAGCGTCACCTGATAACCGTATGAACGAAACGCACTCGTCCCTTTCAAATCGATACCAGACGCTTTTGCTTCACTCATCAATTCTTCGATTGCACGTGCCGCCTCTTTTCGCATCATCCGACGCTCACCGACCGCTGAATCGACAAAATCGATATTTGCCTCAACTAAGTCGCTCGGCTGATAATTAGCCGGCAATGCAATTTGCTTATTTACGAGAATTAATTCTTCTAATTCTAAGTTTGCGACACCATCGACTTCAATCGGTTGGACAGGTGTAGTCGGTTCTTCAGCTGCTGGCGGTGTCGGCTCAGCTGGTTGTTCTTCGACTTCCGGTTCAGACTCCGTTGTTTCTTCGTCTGTCGGTGACTCGGTTTCCACTTCTTGATCCGAGGTCGGTTCGTTTGGTTCTGATTGTGGTTCATCTATTGTTGATGACTGTGTCGTTGGTTCTTTCGGTTCAACTTGCTCGTTTGTCGTACAACCGGCTAACATGAACGTCAAGGCGCCGCAAACCATCAAGACTGATGGATAACGCATGCGATTTTCCCCTTTCTAGATAACAAAAAGTACCGTCAAGATATGATACCATACTGACGGTACGAAGACAGAAGATTCTTAGACAGGATTCATGACGTTCATGTACATATCATGCCATTTCGGGAACTCTCGATCAAGACGAATCGGTTTGAAATCTCCTCGTTTGACCACAACATGAGTCGTCTTGGCTGTTCCCACGAGCTCACCATCTTGGTTCGTCAACTCATACCCATAAATCGTTCTGATCTTTGAATATTGGTCGACCCATACGCGCACATGAACCGTATCGCCAAACGTTACGCTTCGCTTGTAATCCATCGATACGTTCGTCACCGGCGAAACGAAACCTGCTTCTTCCATGTCTTTGTATTCGACACCGAGCTGACGTAACAGTTCGGTGCGAGCAATCTCTAGGTATACTAAATAGTTGGCATGATAGACGATTCCCATCATGTCCGTTTCTTGATATCTAACTGGAATTTGAATCGTATGCATTGAATCATCCTTCTTTCCTGCTACTAGTGTATTATAGTTTACTCTTAATATCTACTACTAATAATTGTTGGAGTGATGTCTCGTTCTCTTCCTCCGACATGAGTCGGTACGATTGACGAGCGATTGACTCATCGATCACAGACAAAGCCGTCCGTGCATTCGCGTGTTTGATTTCACTCAATCGAATCGATAATGCTTCAATCGCTTGTTCGTCCAGCTCGTATCCGAATTGGTTCGCATAGTTCACAGCAATATCAACTAGTTGTTCTTGCGAATAATCTTCAAAATGAATCGTGCGTTTCATGCGACTGCTTAGTCCAGGATTCGATTCAATCAACCGTCTCATCGGACCTTCATACCCCGCAAGGACGACAACAAGGTTTTCGCCATGTTTCG
The DNA here is from genome assembly GCF_050269125.1 of Exiguobacterium sp. NPDC077395. Taxonomy (NCBI): domain Bacteria; kingdom Bacillati; phylum Bacillota; class Bacilli; order Caryophanales; genus Exiguobacterium; species Exiguobacterium sp. NPDC077395. The sequence goes on along the minus strand of NZ_JBNNHU010000001.1, from coordinate 1,143,655 downwards.
GCATTTCATCGACAAGTGTATCGATTGCCTCTCGACCGTAGTCATTCGCTCCTCCATTCAGGCTGTATGCCTCGTCAATGAGTAATACGCCACCGAGTGCATCACGAATCGCCGCCTTCGTTTTTTGTGCGGTCTGTCCCACATAGCCACTGACCAAATCCGCTCGACTGACAACGTTGACGTGTCCACGCTTCAAATAGCCTGTACGCTTCAACATTTGAGCATACAGATATGCAAAAGTGGTCTTACCCGTTCCACTATTCCCCGTGAGTGTCATATGAAGTTGGACGGGTGCCGTCTTCAGACCGAGCGCTTTTCGTCTCTTTTGGATGTTCACGAGTGCTTCAATCTCTGCCAATTGAGCTTTGGCATCTTCCATACCGACAAGGTCGTCCAACGATGTTGGACTCGCATCTTCTTCGGGTTGATCAAAGTCTTCTTCGGTCAAAAGCGCCATCTCGTCTAGAGGGGCATCTGCACCGAAACGAGATCCTTTTTTAAACATCGCATCGAGTAAGATGTTATGAACCGTTCGCGCATTCCCGAAGGTCGAATCGACACGTTCACGGTCGATCCGTGTCAGAAGTGACCGTTTTGCTTCCTCCGTCAACACATAATTATTTTCCTGTGCCACTTTTTCACCGATAGCGACTAATTCCTCATCCTGATAGTTTGGCAACTCGTAATGATTCGATTCTGGGAATCGTGAGCGTAAACCAGGGTTCGCAAGTAGGAAATGACGCATCTCTTCTGGATAACCAGCCAGGATGACGACAAACTTCCCGGCATATTCGCCGCTCGTCATCGCTGCGACGAGCGTGTCGATTGCAGCTTGCCCATAGTCACTTCCGCTTGCATCTTGACGTTTTAGTGCATATGCCTCATCGATGAACAGGACGCCACCTTCTGCTTCTTTGACTTTATTCATCACTTGTTCTTCCGTTTGTCCGACATATGCGCCGACTAGGCTTGAGCGATCCGCTTCGACGAGGTCCGGTCGACTGAGCAGGCCGAGTTCAAAATAAATCTCTGCCATGAGTCGAGCAAGCGTCGTTTTCCCGGTACCTGGATTACCCGTAAACACAAGATGAAGAGAGGGTTGATGCTTCGATGAAAACCCTGCTTTCTCTCGTTCTTTCTGGAAGAGCAGGAAGCGATACCATGCTTTCACACGGTCTTTGATGTCATCTAGACCAATCATTTCCTCAAGTGATTCGATGGCGCTTGAGCGTGTCTCCGTTTTACGTTCCGGTAACAGCTGACAGATTGCATCGAGTCGCTCTTTGACGAGCACAACGCGTTCACCGAAGCGACGAAACGCTTCTCGACTGAAGTAGTTCCCTTGCATCGATGCGAGTAAAGATGCCGTATCATCCTCTAACGATGCGACTTCCTGCATCGCCTCGATGATTGCCTCGAAAATCTTCTCGAGTTGCCCCCGCCATTCTGAGTCCCGCAAATCAGATTTGGCCGCCTCCACTTCATCGTGAAGTCGGTCGAGTTGGTCAAGTAGTGCAGATGTTTTTGACTCATATTCAGTCAAAATTTGTACCTTCATCGATGCGTAATCCGCTTCGCGAAGTGTCGGCCAATCAATTTGAAGCGCTTGCTTTGAACGACGCAACTGCTCGTTCAATTGAAACAGACGTAATTCAGGCGGTAACGCATTCATCGACTCTAATTCTTTCACCCAACGGTTCAATAAAGGGTCCATCGACTCCTTCTGCTCGAGTCGATGTGTAGCGAGCAATGTCAATGAACGAATCAATTCTTCTTCATGCCCAGTCGCACGTGACCAGTGCGCATAAGATAAAAGCGCCGCCTCATTAATCTTTTCTCCAGCTTCCCAGTTCGTCAAATCCGTTTGAACTTGTTCAACTTGAATTTGTTTCATTCTGTTCTCCCTTTCAGACGACAAGGGAGCCGACATGTTGTCTGCTCCCCATCGGATTATCTTGATTCAAAAGATGTCATTCGAATCGAATGGAACAACTTTCCGTTATTCCGCGATTCTGCCGCAAGCAAAATCCGTTCATTCGCATCGACATAATATGTGACTGTCTCTTTATTATCTTCTTCACTAAAAATAGATGGATAGTTTTGAACCCATTCTTCAGGAACCGTTTCAGCCGCTTCAGACTTCACATAAGCTTGCGCTGTTCGACCGACTAAATCTGTCTCGCCCTCACTTGACCCGAGTGTGCCATCGTCTAGCCATTTACGAATCTGTTCATTCGTGGCGCGGGATAGGAATGGATGCGGTGCGACTGCTCCGGAATTGGTCTCTTGTCGAAGAACCTCTTCTCCGTCCGGATTAAACTCCAAATACGTTTCTCCGTCCCACTCTGCTTTTGCACCCACGTTTGGTCCCATGACGACTTCTGAGACAAAATGTCCGTCTTCATCATACGTGACAAGGTACTCTCGTTCTTCGAGTGTTTCCCCTTCTTTCGGAAGTTTACGCTCTTGATACCCAATCACGACATTTGAGTAGAACGGTTCAACCTGTTCTCCCTCTTCACCATTTAGATTCATGAGTAAGTAAAAATTATAAGCGAGTAATGCCCCGACAATGAGGATGCCGGCCAAAATGACCCAGCTCAACCGTTTTTTTATCTGTTGTTTCATAGCCTATCCTCCTCGTTTCTTCACTTACTATCCTACACTAGCTAAGAGGACAAGCAAAATATTTTTAACTGAAAAAAGGGCCTCGAACGAGACCCTTTCAGATTATCCTAGTTTATCGTCATCTTTCATCTGTGATTCAAGCCATTTATCTCGTTCATCCGGCTCATCAGCCAAGTCTCTGAACAAGGCGATGATCATAAAGACAAGAACGAAGATGAATGGGAAAGCTGCGAGAATCGCAACAGCTTGCAGGGCATCCAAACCACCAGCATATAGAAGCACGGCAGCGATAGATGATTGGATCACACCCCATGTCATTTTAATACCCATCGGCGGGACAAGCTTACCGTTCGAAGTGAGCATACCGAGTACATATGTCGCTGAGTCGGCAGACGTGATAAAGAATGTCGAGATGAGGAAGATTGCGACAATACTGAGTACTGTCCCAAAACCACCAAACGTCTCGAATAACGCGAACAGCCCGACTTCTGTACCGATTTCGTTCACTTGTCCAATCAAGTCGTATCCACCGAACAAGTCAGCCCAGATAGCTGAGCCACCGAAGACGGAGAACCATAAGAGTCCGAACGATGTAGGGACAAGTAAAATCCCGATAATAAATTCACGAATCGTGCGGCCTTTAGATACGCGTGCGATGAACGTTCCGACGAATGGTGACCACGAGATCCACCATGCCCAATAGAAAATCGTCCAGCCGTTGATCCACTCACGTTCAACCGGCTCGAATGCGGCCGTACGGAAACTCATACCAGGAAGTTGTTGCAAGTACGTCCCTACCGTTTGTGTGAACAAGTCGAAGATGAATGCAGTCGGTCCGGCGAACATGGTCGCAACGAGTAAGACGATTGCTAAGAAGATATTCGTGTTACTCAAAATACGAATCCCTTTTTCAAGACCCGTTGAAGCACTGATCATGTAAAGTACCGTTACGACGGCGATGATGATCAACTGTGTCACGAAGGCGTTCGGTACCCCAGGGATGAGATAATGAAGGCCACCGGCAATCTGTTGAGCACCAAAACCGAGTGAAGTCGCTACCCCGAACGCCGTCGCAATGACCGCGAGAATATCGACCGTTTGTTTCACAGGTTGTTCGTAGCGGTTGTGGACGAGCGAACCGATTGTCTCCCCAATCGTCGCAGGGCGCCCTTTTCTAAACGTTGAGTATGCGATTGCGAGTGCGATCATGGCATAAATCGCCCATGGGTGGAAGCCCCAGTGGAAGAACGCATAACGCATCGCAGTACGCGCGTCCCCTTCAGGTGTCAAAGAAGAGAATGGCGGTGAATGGAAATGAAGCAGCGGCTCTGCCGCTCCCCAGAAGATGAGTCCAATCCCCATTCCGGCACTGAACAACATGGCGAACCATGACAAGTAACTGAATTCAGGTCGGTCCGTATCTTTCCCGAGACGAATCGATCCATAGCGAGAAAAGATTAAAAAGATAGCGACAAGTAAGAAGCCGGTCGCACTTAACAGGTAAAACCAGCCCATCCCGTTTGAGAGCCAGCCTTGTAACGTGCTGGTTACATTTAATAGACTAGCATTTCCTAAAATGCTTTCGGGAAATAATCCCCAAATTGTGAATAAGCCAGTTATGATTACAGAAATGACGAACACAGGCGTCACACGGCTTTTCCGTTCCATAAAATCACTCCTATTTAATTTTCTATTTTCATATACGTTTTCCACCCTAACATACTTTTTAAACAAGTCTCAACCCCAACTGTCCAGAAATGTGTCATTTACTGAAAAATAGATAGGTGTCTTGTCAAGAAGACGTTTCCTTCGGTTCAAGCGAGACAATCAACGTCTCATCCACCACGTAGTAAGGTCTTTTGGGCAGTGTCTTTAAGTAACCTCCCTCTCGAAGACGTGTCAAATCTAGTTGTAGTGCATTCTCAAATTTTCGCAGTGGCAATTTTTTCTCTTGATCCATATACAAGTCTAGGGCACGCTGTACTTGGTCCATCTCATAGATAACATCACGCTCTTCTTCCGAAACGATATGAAACGTCTCTTTCGACATATAGAAACGCTGTTTTGGGATTCCGGACAAATGATGCTTCAATCGTTTTGTGTCAATCTCTTGTGTGTCATCTAGTAGGACGGTACGATTTACGCCTTTTGGCAACGTCTGTTCATACTCGTGAATCGCATGTCGCAATTCAGGTAACGTGATATCGATTTCTCGATCAGGCTCCACCTCTTTTTGCTGTGTCAGCCGCTTCCACCAACTCTTACTCTTCTTCGCTTCTTGCTCCATAAGCACACCCCTCCCTGTCTTCCTGTTCCCGATTCTTTTAAAACTTTCACCATAAAATCGCATATTCATGAAAAAAACCTTCCTTTTTTCAAAGGAAGGTTCAATAAGCCGTGGATTATTTAAGTTTGTTACGGAGAACCATTTGTAAGATTCCACCGTGACGGTAGTAATCAATTTCAACTTCAGAGTCGAAACGTGCGATGACTTTGAATTCTGTCACCGTTCCGTTTTCATGTGTCGCTTTTGCGTTCAAGATATCGCGTGGACGTACAGACTCATCGACTTGGATATCGATTGCCTCCTCACCAGTCAATCCGAGTGACTCTGCTGATTCACCCTCTAAGAATTGAAGTGGAAGTACACCCATCATAACAAGGTTTGAACGGTGAATCCGCTCGAAACTTTGTGCGATGACCGCACGAATGCCAAGGAGGTTTGTCCCTTTCGCAGCCCAGTCACGAGACGACCCCATTCCGTAGTCGTTTCCAGCAAGGACGACAAGTCCAGTACCTTGTTCTTTATACTTCATTGCAGCATCATACATCGGCATGATCTCACCTGTTGGCCAGTAAGTCGTGAATCCACCTTCTGTACCTGGTGCGACTTGGTTGCGGATACGAATGTTGGCGAACGTACCACGCATCATGACTTCATGGTTACCACGGCGGGAACCGTAAGAGTTGAAGTCAATTGGCTCCACCCCTTTAGAAAGGAGGTATTGACCAGCTGGTGTCGTCTTCGAGAATGATCCCGCTGGCGAGATGTGGTCAGTCGTGACCGAATCCGCGAACTTCCCGATGACGCGTAAGCCATTCAATGCATGAACTTCGCCCGCCTCTGGTTCGAGTTGTTCGAAGAACGGTGGGTTTTGGATGTATGTCGACTCATCTGAGAAGTCATACAAGTTACCTTCTGGAACGTCTAGCGCGTTCCAACGCTCGTTACCAGTGAAGACCGTTTCGTATTCTTTACGGAACGCTTCTGGTGACACGACTTCTTGTACGACCATCTTGATTTCATCGTTTGATGGCCAAATGTCTTTGAAGTACACTTCATTTCCATCTTTGTCCGTACCGAACGAATCGTTCATGATGTCGAAGTTGACTGATCCTGCGAGTGCGTAAGCGACGACGAGTGGTGGTGACGCCAAGAAGTTCGCCTTCACGAGCGGGTGAACGCGTCCTTCAAAGTTACGGTTCCCAGAAAGGACAGAAGATACGAGCAAGTCGTTCTCCGTGATTGTTTCTTCGACTTCACGGTCAAGTGGACCCGAGTTTCCGATACATGTCGTACAGCCGTAACCTACTGTGTTGAAGCCGAGTTCATCCAAGTAAGAAGTCAAGCCAGCTTTGTCAAGATAGTCCGTTACGACTTTCGAACCTGGCGCGAGTGATGTCTTCACGTATTTTGGAACAGTCAAGCCGCGTTCTACCGCTTTCTTCGCAACGAGTCCAGCACCGACCATAACGTAAGGGTTTGATGTGTTCGTACAGCTTGTGATGGCAGCAATCGCGACATCTCCTGTGCTCATGTCGACGGCACCGTCTTCATAGTTGACAGTCGCCTTCTTCTCAAGTTCAGAACGGTCAAGTCCAAAGCCGCTGTTCCCTGCTGGAGCGCTCAAGCTATCGATGAACGATGTTTGAACGTCTGAGAGGTTGATTCGGTCTTGTGGACGTTTTGGACCTGCAAGTGAAGGTTCAACTTTTGACAGGTCGAGCGTCAATACTTTCGTGAACGTTGGATCAGCTTGGTCTGGCGTGTAGAAGAGATCGTTCGCTTTTGAGTATTCTTCAACGAGTGAGATCAACTCTTCAGAGCGACCAGTGGTACGCATGTAGTTCAATGTTTCCGTATCGACTGGGAAGAATCCACATGTCGCGCCATATTCTGGCGCCATGTTTGCGATTGTTGCACGGTCTGAAAGTGGCATCGTGTGAAGCGACGGTCCGAAGAATTCAACGAATTTCCCGACTACTTTTTCATGACGGAGCATCTCTGTTACGACGAGTGCCACGTCTGTCGCTGTTACACCTGGGTTCACTTCACCGATGATTTTTACACCGACGACTTCTGGCACTGGGAAGTACGATGGTTGACCGAGCATACTTGCTTCCGCTTCGATTCCTCCAACGCCCCATCCAAGAACACCGAGTCCGTTGATCATCGTTGTGTGCGAATCCGTTCCGACGAGTGAATCTGGATAAGCCACAGTACCTGATGCATCGTTTTTCTCGAGGACGACAGAAGCCAAGTACTCTAAGTTTACTTGGTGAACAATCCCCGTTGCAGGTGGTACGGCACGATAGTTGTCAAACGCCGTCTGAGCCCAACGTAAGAACTTATAACGCTCTTCGTTACGTTCGAATTCAATGTCCATGTTTTTCATCAATGCGCCAGCGAAACCGTACGCATCTACTTGAACAGAGTGGTCAACGACGAGGTCCACAGGGATTTCTGGGTTGATTTTGTTCGGGTCTCCACCGAGGTCCGCCATCGCTTTACGAAGTGAAGCAAGGTCTACGACCGTCGGTACACCCGTGAAGTCTTGAAGTACAACGCGTGCCGGCTTGAACGGTACGTCAATGTCTTTCGAGACGTCGGCAGTACCCCATTTTGCCAAGTTCTCGACATGTTCTTTTGTAATCGCGCGACCGTCTTGTTGACGGAGTACCGATTCGAGAAGTACGCGAATCGAATAAGGTAAACGGCTGATGTTCGTTAACCCTTCTTCTTCTAACTTTTTCAATCGATAAAAATCATACGATTGCCCGTTCGCCTCGAACGATGTCCGAGATGCGAACGCGTCTAAAACATTCGTCTGTTCCATTGCAATTTCCCCCTTTTTGAAAGCGCCGACCACACGACAATGCGTAATCGCTTACTTTTCACATATTTATCATAATACAAGTATAGCGTGACGTAAAATACATTCCGTCACAAATTAGTCATAAGTAAAACTTATCAATTCACTGAAAAAGGGATAAACGACAAAAAACACCTCAAAACTGAGGTGTTTGCACATTATTCTTCTGTTCCAATCTCTTCGTTGACATCTAAAGCCTCAACGAGAGTCAAATCGTCCGCATGACGTTCAGCGAACCGCTCATACGTGAACTCGTTCGCGAACAGGAAGACCGGACGTTCCCAGCGGTCAGTGACAAGCATGTTCCGTGAGTCTTGGAAAGGTTTCAACGCTTTCAATTCTTTATCTTTTACCCAACGTGCAACGCTGTATGATACAGGTTCCATCCGGATGTCTACGCCATACTCATTGTTCAAACGATATTCAAACACTTCAAACTGGAGTTGACCGACCGCACCGAGATAAATCTCATTGTATTCGTTGCGATAAACTTGAATCGCCCCTTCTTGCGCGAGTTGCTCTACACCTTTGTGGAAGTGTTTTGACTTGAGCGAGTTGACTGGTGATACTCGCATAAACAACTCAGGTGGGAAAGTCGGCAATGCTTCAAAGGCAATCTTTTGCTTCGATGTCGTAATTGTATCCCCGATTTGATACGTACCTGAATCATAAATCCCGATGACATCTCCTGCGAACGCTTGGTCAACCGTCTCACGATCGTTGGCCATGAGCTGCGTAGACTGGCTCAATTTGATTTTCTTGCCGGTCCGGGTGAGTGTGACGTCCATTCCACGCTCGAACACACCTGAACAGATTCGAACGAATGCGATGCGGTCACGGTGCGCCGGGTTCATGTTCGCTTGAATCTTAAAGACGAACCCACTGAAATCTTCTGATGTCGGATTGATTGGACCGACGTTCGATTTACGCGCCTCTGGAGCTGGCGACATCTCCAAATAATGATTCAAGAACGCAGTCACACCAAAGTCAACGAGCGCCGTTCCGAAGAATACGGGCGTCAATTTACCGCTTTGGATTGCTTCCACATCAATCTCATTTCCTGCTCCGTCGAGTAAATCGATCTCATCGCGAAGATTCGTCAAGTTCTCTTCAGAAAGATGGTCAGCGAGTATCGGGTCGTTTACCCCGTCCTCACTTAGTTGAAGGGTCGACTTGTCTCCGCGGAACAAATGAACTTCATTTTTCATCCGGTCATAAACACCTTCGAACTGCATCCCACTGCCGATCGGCCATGTGATGGCAACTGAAGGCATGCCGAGCACTTCCTCAAGTTCTTCCATCAATTCAAGCGGATCTTTGGCCTGACGGTCCAATTTGTTCATGAACGTAAAGATTGGAATACCGCGCATACGACAAACTTGGAATAGTTTCTTCGTCTGCGTCTCGATCCCTTTCGCGGCATCGATGACCATGACCGCACTGTCGACAGATGTCAATACGCGATACGTATCCTCACCGAAATCGTTGTGCCCAGGTGTATCCATGATCGACACGACTTTGTCTTGATAGATGAATTGCATGACAGACGATGTAACCGAGATTCCACGTTGTTTCTCAATTTCCATCCAGTCTGATTTTGCGTGTTTTGAATTTTTACGCGCTTTGACGGTACCCGCTTCACGAATTGCACCACCGTGCAAAAGTAACTTCTCTGTTAATGTCGTCTTACCCGCATCCGGGTGAGAGATGATCCCGAATATTCGGCGTCTCTCGACTTCTTGTTTCAATTGGTTCATATACGATAGACCTTTCCTTTCTCGACTCACTTCATGCTTATTCTCGTAGCAACGCTATCTATTCTAACGAAATCGATTGAGTTCGTCTATCCTAACGAGACGTACGCCTTTTGCAAATGGATTCTTTTTTGTATACTAACGATGACAGTAAGTGAATGTATAGAACGGGGGAAAAACGATGCCAGAAAACTTGATGATGTATTTCATTGTATTCTGGGGATTCGTCATGATCGGACTCATGACGATTGGCGGGTACTTCATGTTTCGTAAGTTTTTAAAACGAATGCCGAAAGAAGACGGGCGTTCCCTTTTAGACATTGAGGATGATTATATAGAGAGAACGCGTCACTTATGGACGCCGGAAACGCGAACCCTGTTAGACCGACTCGTTTCACCGGTTCCAGAACTATTTCGGGACGTCGCCATCCGAAAAATTGCAGGCAAGATCGGTCAGTTTGCCCTCGAATCTCGTGCTAAGAAGATGACGACCGAACTCGTTGTAAAAGGATATATTGCCGCAACGCCGAAGCGAGACCACAAATTCCTTAAAAAAGCGCTAGCCGAAGAACAAATCGACTGGACACCTTACGAACACTATTTTCAGCAGTAAACTCTTTCCATCCAGGTTAGAGTTTTTTTATTTTGTCGAATTGTGCATTTTGCCTATTGGGTCGAAAGTACCTTTTCTTCCGTTTTTAATTATATAGACATAATGTTCAATATTTAGTCAATATTGAAAACGCTTACAATAAATTGGTATGACCAATATTACAATAATGTTAGTGAATTCGACATGAAAAAAAGGCATGACTCCTCTCATTTTCCCATCGCATAATGGATTTATCTTACAGCTTAGGAGGGGTTTTATGCATGACGTGACACAAGTTACCCAAACGACCAGTAGTCATTCCGCTCAGTCAATCACAGAACACGAGACGTTCCATCAACTGATGCGTGAAAAAAATCGTTTTATCGTTCCCGCTATCATCTTCTCACTTATTTTCTATTTCACGCTTCCTGTTTTGACAAGTTACACAACGATCTTGAATACACAAATTGTTGGTGACATCACTTGGGCTTGGGCGTTCGCCTTCTCCCAGTTTATTATGACGTGGACACTGTGCGTGCTCTATAGTCGTCGTGCCCGGCGCTTTGATGCACTCGTGAGACAACTGAAGGAAGAGGTGAAATCATGAACTGGACAGCAATTGCCCTCTTTACCGCCATTGTCGGTCTCACCCTTGTCATTACATATTTCGCCGCTAGAAAAACGAAAACCGCCAGTGATTTCTACACGGCGGATGGTGGATTGACTGGTTTCCAAAACGGTCTCGCAATTGCAGGGGACTATATGTCTGCCGCTTCTTTCTTAGGGATTGCAGGCATGATCGCACTCGCTGGATTTGATGGCTTTTTCTATTCCATCGGCTTCCTCGTTGCCTATCTCGTTGTCCTCTATCTCGTCGCGGAGCCACTCCGCAATCTTGGGAAGTATACGATGGCCGACATGATTGCCGCTCGCTTCAATAAGCCACGCGTGCGTGGTGTCGCTGCGATGAATGCCATCGTCATCTCTATTTTTTATATGATTGCCCAGCTTGTTGGGGCCGGTGCATTGATTGAACTATTGCTCGGCATCCCGTATACGACAAGTGTCGTTGTCGTCGGGATATTGATGACGGTTTACGTCGTATTCGGTGGGATGACGGCGACTTCATGGGTACAGATCACAAAAGCCGTCTTATTGATGATTGGGACAGCCATCATCTCATTTCTCGTCTTTGCACGATTCGACTTCTCAATCATGACGATGTTCAATGAAGTGAGCAAAGCCACACCGCTCGGTAGTGACTTCTTGAACCCAGGCAACAAGTTCAAGCTCCCGCTCGATACGATTTCGTTAAATATGGCACTCGTACTCGGTACAGCTGGTCTTCCACACATCTTGATTCGATTCTTTACCGTCAAAGATGCACCGACGGCAAGACAGTCGGTCGTATATGCGACGTGGATCATTGGAGCGTTCTACATTTTGACAATCTTCTTAGGTTTCGGGGCAGCAGCTTTTGTCGGACGAGACGCCATTCTCGCCGCGAACCCTGCAGGTAACATGGCGGCTCCTCTCCTTGCGCAAGTACTCGGTGGCGACCTTTTGTTCGCCTTCGTGGCAGCCATCGCATTCGCGACCATTCTAGCGGTCGTCGCCGGTCTCGTCTTGTCAGCCGCTTCTGCTTTCGCTCACGACTTCTATGGTCACATTATCCGGAAAGGGGAAGCGACAGAGAAAGAACAAGTAAAAGCCGCCCGGATCGCTTCTGTGGCAGTCGCCCTCGTCTCGATGGGACTTGCCTTCTTTGCTCAATCGATGAACGTGGCGTTTCTCGTGTCACTCGCCTTTGCTGTTGCGGCAAGTGCGAACTTACCAGTCATTCTCTTCACGATTTTCTGGAGACGTTTTAACACAGGTGGTGCAATCTGGGGGATGGTCGTCGGTTTGTTCTCTTCTTTAATCCTGGTCGCACTCAGTCCAAACCTATGGGCACCGGACGGCTCAGCCATTTTCATTGGAGAAGCGCTCTTCCCACTCTCGAACCCAGGCATCGTCTCGATTCCACTCGGTTTCCTTGCAGCTATCATTGGTACGCTCGTCACGAAGTCCGACGAAGCCGCCGGAAACTACGAACGGATTCTCGTCAAAGCAAACACGGGAATCGATTCGGAGACGGAAGTGGCTGTCACAAAAGAATCGTAAACAAAAATGGAGCGGCCATGAGCCACTCCATTTTTTACGTGATCGCAATTCGTTTATACTTTTGATACATTGCGATTCGCCATGGGACGATCATCCCCCAGGCAATCAAGTAGAACAATCCACCTGTCGAGAAGATATCGACTTCATGCCCGACCCAAACTTTCATCGCCGTACGAATCGCAAGTAGCGCGAACACGACGATAAAAAATGCTTTTGAGCGTGACAAGTACACTTCTCCGTCCCGTTTTTCGAAGTTTGACGTTTTGATGAGGAACAGACTAAAAATTAGCCCGACCGCTAACGCCTCAAGTACTTCGACCCACGATAAACGAAATGCGGGAATCAAGAACTGAATCATCCCAGTCGTCATCGCAAGTGGTGGAATTAAGATTTTTTTTGCATTCGTCGGTTTCGCTGATGCTTTCACACGCACGAAACTCGCCACGATACCCATCAATAACGCAACGAGAGTCGACCCCCATAACATTGACATCTCGGTCAACCCCTTAAAATCCGGTGAATCCGACAAGTTCGCTCATCCAAGCAGCGAAGCGGTTCATCCCGTCAAAATATAATAATACACCGAATGCCATCATCAGATAGCCGCCGACTTTTGCAACTTTTGCACTGTTACGTGCTAAGTACTTGATCTTGCCTACAAACGCGACCATCACTAAGAATGGAATCGCGAAACCGATGACATACGCCAACATGTAACCGAGACCTTGGCTCGGATTGGTTGCCGCAAGTGCAATCACACCTGCTAAAATCGGACCCGTACACGGCGTCCATCCCGCAGCAAAACCAATTCCGATTAATACGGTTCCAAAATAGCCGCTCTTTCGCTCGCCAATGTCCATCTTCTTTTCGCGCATCATAAATTGCGGTTGCCATAGACCGGCCAAAAAGACGCCGAACACGAAAATTAAAATGGCGCCGAACATCCGCAAACTATCTTTATACTGGATGAAGACGTCTGCAATTAACGAAGTCGATAATCCAAGCACAAGAAAGACAATCGAAAAGCCGAACAAGAACGAAAACGTGTGGAACCAAGCTGTACGCTGTTTCAGTCCTTCATTTTTTAATTCAGATACGGAAACCCCTGTAATATACGAGAGAAACACTGGATATAACGGGAGCGTACATGGTGACAAAAACGATAAGACGCCCGCCCCAAATGCGAGCCATAATGTGACTTCCATGACGATTTCCACCTTTCACGACCATTATAGCGAAAACCTATTTAAATTGCTCGAATCTTTTCTTTCAGAACGAAACATCATTTTGTAATTTTTGAAATGGAAATGAAACTTGTCATCTGTAAACGTAGGTGCTAAGATTTGGATATTCTAGTTCGCAAAATTCTAATTTACATGATGGGGGAACGAACGTGGCAGTCACCGCAGCAGATACACTACACCAGGCCATTGAACAGAAACGTGATGAACTGTATAAAATCGCGTCAAAGCACACTTGGACCTCACCAGAAGTCATTCTGGTCAGTCAAGAACTTGACTCTCTCATTACTCGTCATGTCCTCTCAAAGCATAAAAAAGATCAGCATTCGAATTGACCTTGATGGCTCGTCACTCTCCGTGGCGAGCTTTTTTTCCATGGAAAAAGGACACCCCAAGAGGTATCCCTTCCAATTCAAGACATCAGACGTTGTCCAGACTGTAATTCATACATTTTTTTGTACAGACCGTTTTGCTTCAATAACTGCTGATGATTCCCACGCTCGACGATTTCTCCTCGATGCAGGACTAAAATCAAGTCAGCATCTTGAATCGTTGAAAGACGGTGAGCGATGGCAATCGTTGTACGACCACGGCGCATACGGTCGAGCGCCGTCTGTACGCGTTCCTCTGTCTCCGTATCAATCGAACTCGTCGCCTCGTCGAGGATGAGTACTTTCGGATTACGGGCGACCGTTCGCGCAAATGCGAGCAATTGTCGCTCACCGCTCGAAAATGTCGCGCCACGCTCTCCGACAACATGTCCGTACCCGGCATCTAACTTCTCGATGAACGTGTGCGCCTGAACAAACTCAGCGGCTTCACGGGCACGTTCCGAATCGATATCTGGATTGAATAGCTTTAAATTATCTTCAATCGTCCCAGTGAATAGAAACGGATCTTGTAGCACCAATCCGACTTGTTGACGAAGCTCTTGCTCTTCAAATTGTTCGAGAGGCTGCCCGTCAATGGTGATGCGACCCGAACCATATGGATAGAAGCGGGTCAATAAGTTGATAATCGAACTCTTCCCGCTACCTGTATGACCCACGAGCGCGACCGTCTCACCAGGTTTTGCAACGAATGAGATTTGCTTCAATACATCGACTTCCCCGTCGTAGCTGAACGTCACGTTCTCAAACCGCACTTCACCTTCTGTAATCTGTGCCTCGCCTGGAATTTGCTTTCCTGGTGCCGGCTCATCTGTATCCAAGATTTTAAAGACACGGTCTGCTGATACGACAGCTTGTTGGAATTCACTCAATCGCTGCATAATATCGAGAACTGGTCGGAAGATCCGTTCGATATAGCTGATGAATGCGTAGACGACCCCGACCTGTACTTGTTCACTCATCGAGAGCACCCCGTAATATCCGAGGAGACCGATAATTGAGAAAGCAAGAAGGAGTTCGATGATTGGGCGTAGCAACATACTGTCTAGCTTTAAGTTCCGATATCGTGCCTCTTGGTGCGCCTCATTCGTCTCTTCGAATTGACGGATGAGTCGCTCCTCTTGACGAAACTGTTGGATGATCCCCATGCCGTTGATCGACTCGTTCAGTTGGGCGTTGAGTTGTGACAAGAGGTCCCTCACTTGTGCGAAATATTTCGTTGAGAAACGACGATATGCCCAAATGATGAGCCAGAAGAGCGGCAACAAGACGAGTCCCATCGTCGCAAGCGGAGGTTCTAATATGTATAGGAAAATATACGTCCCAATCAATTGAACAGCAGACTGGACGAACGTGCTCATCACACCGACGTACAATTCTTTGACCGCTTCCGTATCATTCGTAATCCGTGAAACGAGGACGCCCGCTGGTGTTCTGTCGAAATAGGCGAGCCGCATCCCCATGACGTGGCGGAAAATATCCATACGTATGTTCTGAACAATCTTCAACGCAATCTTTTGAAACGAAATCGACTGCAGATAATCAAACACGATTGCGGATACATGAAGAACCATATAGACCGCGAAGAGTGCGATGACCCAGTTCGTCGGGTAGACACCAGGCGTGACGAATTCATCGATGAACACTTTGATTAAAAACGGACCGGCCAATTTGGCACCTGTCGCAATCAGTAGGAAGACGAAAGCGATACTGAGCGACTTCCCGTATCGTGTTGCATAACTGAGTAGCCGTTTGATGACTTGCCATTCTTGAACATCATGCTTCATCATGTCCACCCCCTTCTACAATCGCCTCAAGTTGTTGACGATCATACGTCTCTCGGTACCAGCCGGCTTCCTGAAGCAATGCATCATGACGCCCACGTTGGACGATTTTGCCGTCTTCAATCACGAGAATCTCGTCTGCATGTTCAACAGCAGAGAGTCGATGCGCCACGATCACCCGTGCCTGTTCAGGGTTTCCGACACGGAAGTGTTCGATGATCGACTCTTCCGTCTTCGCATCGACTGCAGATAGTGCGTCATCCAAAATCAAGACGTCCGCTTCAGTCATGAGCGCACGCGCGATGGATATACGTTGTTTCTGTCCACCTGACAAGGTCACACCGCGTTCCCCGACAAGCGTCGCGTATCCTTCCGGTAGCCGGATGATATCCTCATGCACCTCCGCGACTTTAGCCGCCTCGATAATTTCTTCCATGCTCGCATCGGGTCTTCCGAAAGCGATATTGTTCGCAATCGAATCAGAGAACAAGAAATGATCTTGTGGCACTACCGCAATTTTGTCCATCAATAATGATTTTTTCACTTGGCGAATATTGATGCCTCCGATTTTAATCTTTCCGTCTTTCACATCATATTCACGGGTCAACAGACGGACAATCGTCGTCTTACCCGCACCTGTCCTGCCGACAATGCCAATCGTCATTCCGCGCTCAATCCGAAAGTGGACATCACGGAGTACGACGGTCTCGTCATAAGCGAAGTGTCGCACATCGACTTCCACTTCTGAATGTGCAAGTGTTGTCGCGGCCATTCGGTCATCTTGAATCTCCGGTTTGACGGCGAGCATTCGCTCGATTCGGTCATACGATGCCCGTCCACGTTCGACAATGTTGAATAACCAACCGAACGCCAGCATCGGCCACGTCAACAGTGCCAAATAGGCAGTGAAGCTAACGATTTGTCCAATCGTCAATTCACCTTGTTCAATCAAGACGGCGCCATACCCGACCGAGAGGATGTAGGACAAGCCAACAATCCCAAAGATGGTCGGATCATATAACGCATCAATTTTGGCGACTCGTACGTTTTTTGCCATGACCTCACTCGATAAGTTCTCAAACGAATCCACGTCTCGGTCGACTTCCCCGGTCGACTTCAAGACACGAACCCCACTGACACTCTCCTGCACTTTGTCATTCAATTCTGAAAATGCTGCTTGGGCGACGCCAAAGCGGCTATGTAACATCTTCCCATACCGTGTCGTCAGAGCGACCATGATTGGCAGAGGGAGTAAAGCAACGAGTGTGAGCTTCCAACTGATCGTCGTGATCATCGTAATGATGACGAACGTCCCAAGCGTCACGCTATCGACGAGTGTCAATATTCCCGCACCTGCCGTCATCGATACGGCCTGCACATCATTCGTCGCGTGGGCCATCAGGTCGCCGACACGTGACTTTTTGTAAAATCGTTGATCGAGATCGGTAAAGTGCCGATACAGTTGGCTACGTAACATTCTCCCAAGTCGAATCGAAGCGCCGAATATGAAATAGCGCCAAAAGAAGCGGGCAACATAATTCCCAATCCCGACTGCTGCGAGACCCCCGAGTAACATCCAGAGCGTATTCGACGAGAGTGAACCTCGGTTGATTTCGTCGACGATTCGGCCAATGATACGCGGTGGAATCAATTCTAGCCCTGCCACGAATATGAGTAAGACGATGCCGAGTGCATACGTCTTCCACTCGAGACGCAAAAACCAAGACAATTGTTTAAATACACGAATATGAAACGCCCCCTTTGTCTTTATATGAAGATTATTCATTAATCGTAGCGAAAGTTTGTTCGATTGTCTAACAAAAAGAGGAAACAAAAAAGCACTTCGGTATCCGAAGTGCTCTCGTGATTGATTATGATTTCTTTTCGTTTTTCATCTGCACGTTCATGGCGCGCATCACTTGGTTGACTTTCTTCTGTGATGGCTTTTGACCCATTTGCATCATCAACGTACGAATCATATCTTCATTGATTGGCGGGTTCTGTTCAAGGTAGTTCATCATGTATTTACGCGCGATGAAGAATCCGATCGCGATACCCCCGATGAGTGCTGCCACGACAAGAAGAATCCAGAATAATGTACTCAAGGCTTTACCTCCTCTACCATATGAAACATCGTTTTTTACTATACACTAAATTGAACAACTTCGCTAGTCGTCCAGAAAAAAAGTGACGACCAAACGAATGGCCGTCACGAGAATTTCGAATTCGATTAAAGCGATTTTACTGCGTTGACGACGTTGTCGACTGACATGCCGTATTCTTTCATGAGGAGGTCCCCAGGTGCAGATGCTCCGAACTTGTCGATTCCGAGTACTTTTCCACCGAATCCTACATATTTATACCATCCAAGTGTCGCACCCGCTTCAAGTGATACACGTTTCGTGATTGAAGATGGAAGGACAGACTCTTTATATTCAGCAGATTGTGCTTCAAAGAGTTCCCATGATGGCATCGATACGACTGCCGCATTCACGCCTTCAGCCGCAAGCTGCTCACGCGCTTCAACGAGGACGTGTACTTCAGAACCCGTACCGAGCAAGAGGACGTCTGCATCTTTCGATTCACCTGCAACGACGTATGCTCCTTTTGCTGCCGTTTCAACTGATGTGCCTTCGAGCTCTGGCAACGCTTGACGTGTCAAGACGAGGAGTGAAGGTGTCGTTTTCGATGTTACCGCTTGTTTCCAAGCAGCGATTGTTTCCTTCCCGTCTGCCGGGCGAAGAACAGAGAGGTTCGGCATCGCGCGGAAACTCATCAAATGTTCAACTGGCTCGTGTGTTGGGCCATCTTCACCAACTGCAATTGAGTCGTGCGTCAAGATGAACGTTGACGGAAGTCCCATGAGTGCAGCAAGACGAACTGCCGGGCGAAGGTAATCCGAGAAGACGAAGAATGTCGCACCGTATGGAAGGACGCCACCGTGAAGAGCCATTCCGTTTACAGCTGCTGCCATTGCGAACTCACGTACACCAAACCAGATGTTACGTCCAGCTGGATCTTCATCGAAGTCCACTGCACCTTTAATCATCGAGTTGTTTGACCCTGCAAGGTCAGCAGATCCACCGAAGAGAGTCGGTACAGCTTTTGCGATTGCGTTTAGGACTTCACCGCTCGTTTGACGTGTTGCTTTTTTCGAACCAATTTCGAATGTTGGCAACTCGCTGTCCCAACCTTCAGGAAGTTCGTTATTCATTGCACGCTCGAATTGTGCACCGAGTTCTGGATGTGCCGCTTTGTACGCTTCTACGAGTTCGTTCCAGTCTGACTCATATTTCGCGCCAGGCTCGACAACTTTCTCGTTGAATAAGTCATATACTTCGTTTGGTACGTAGAATGACTCGCCTTCCCATTTATAGAACTGTTTCGTCAATTCGATTTCAGCATCTCCAAGTGGAGCACCGTGTGACGCAGATTTACCTGATTTGTTCGGTGAACCGAATCCGATGACCGTTTTCACTTCGATCAATGTCGGTTTTGACGTTTCAGCTTTCGCCGCATCGATTGCTTTTGCGATTGAATCGATGTCTGTTCCGTCTTCGACACGAATGACTTGCCATCCGTACGCGTTGAAACGATCTTCTACGCTTTCAGAGAACGACTTGTGAAGATCGCCATCGAGTGAGATATCGTTTGAATCGTAAAGAACGACAAGTTTACCGAGCTTCAAGTGACCAGCGAGTGATGCCGCTTCTGCCGAGACACCTTCCATTAAGTCACCGTCTCCGCAAATCCCGAACGTATAGTGGTCAACGACGTTGAACTCGTCGCGGTTGTAAGTCGCTTCTAAGTGCTTCTCTGCCATGGCCATCCCGACAGCCATTGCAATCCCTTGTCCAAGTGGTCCCGTCGTCGCATCGACACCAGCCGTATGACGGTATTCTGGGTGACCAGGAGTCTTCGAGTCCATTTGACGGAATGATTTAAGGTCGTCCATCGACAAATCATATCCAGACAAGTGAAGGAGCGAATACAAGAGCATCGATCCATGACCTGCCGAAAGAACGAAACGGTCACGGTTGAACCAGTTTGGGTTTTTCGGGTTGTGACGCATTTTGTCTGTCCAAAGTGTAAACGCCATAGGTGCAGCACCCATCGGCATCCCTGGGTGACCAGAGTTCGCTTTTTGGACCGCATCAATTGAGAGCGTCCGGATCGAGTTAATCGCTAATAATTCTTTAGTAGTTGTTTCCACTAATTTCATCCTCTCTGTGTTAAGAAGGTTTTCTACCCGTCATATTTTATCACACTCATTCGTGTGTCACAACTAATTAATTAGTATAACACATTGAGTGAAATCGTTTCCTTCAATTGCCTTAAAAAAACAGCAATCCGTTCGTCTGATGACCATTCGTGTATAACAAAAATGCACATCCTATACGAAATAGGATGTGCATTCAGCATCACTCGCCACGATAGCGTTTTTGATCTTCTTTCAACTTCTCTGGTGTGACGTCGTTTCCTTCTGGATCGACGACCTTCATCCCCATCATTTGCGATTTGAACGATTGACGGAACGCCTTCAAATATTCTTGGCGTAAATCTTGTTGTTCGTTCATCTCATCTTGAGACAGTCCTTCTGTCTTCGCTTTGTTGGCGAGGAAATTGATTCGCTCCAATTGTCCTGGTGCTAACATCTGACTCGCCCCCTCTCTAGTGAATTTGTTCTTATACTTTACAAAATCAGAGAGGAAGAATCAAGTTTCAGCTACTGACTGGTGCTCGAGATACCGTCGATTGACGGTCGCTTTCGACACTTCATAACCGAATCCACGGAGGGTTGCCGCAATCTCAGCAAACGTCAACCCGCGCTCGCGTAGTTGGATAATCTCCTCGATCGGCACTTCGATTCGATGTCGCCCACCTTGATCGTTGTTTTGAATATTATGCTGTGGGTTAAATCCGTTGGCGACGGCACGGCGCATCCCGCGAGAAATTTTAGCGTTGTGAATTTTACGTTGATACTCTTCCACAACACTTACAATCTCTAAAACCATTTTTTCGGCATCGGAAACGACATAGTCCGACGTCGATTGCATCGTCAGCAACCGAACGTCATGCTTCATCAATGTATGCAAGATGGCAATCTTGGCATTTCCTCGTCCCAGGCGACTGTCGTCCGTGACAAGAACGGCATCCAAATCAGACATCGACACATGGTCAAGCAAATCAAGAAGCCCTTGTCGATTCACTTCATATCCACTCTCTTGCTCCGTGATGATCTCTATGACTTCTGCCCCTAGTTGCGAAGCCAGATGCTGTAATTCATCGACTTGTCGACTGAGTGATGTCTCTTGGGTGGACTTGTTCGTCGATACCCGACAATAGATGACGACTCGCATCGCATCACTCCCTTTCATCGCATTCATTCCTTACGATACACAGTTCGAGAACGGTTCGCAATGATCAACAATCACTCAGCGGCATACCATTTTGTTTTTCGTTCATTATGCTCTTCTCGCTCTGCCATAATTTGTGCTTCGAGTGATTCCGCTTGGACATAAGCGACTTCTTCTTCAATCGTACGTTCCTCCGTAGTGACGACTGGTTCGACTACTGCCGGTTCCCCTCGCATCTCCCCTGCCAAATAAAAAGCGAACATCCCGACCAAGAGCATCCCGACTAAAATGATTCCGTTAAGTGTGTCTTTCATGATTACATTGCCTCCTGTATAAGAATATATGTTCGTTAGAACGTTTGTTCGTTTATCTGTTCTCATCATAAAACAAGAACCCGTGTTCGGTCAACACAAAAAAACGAACGAATGTTTGTACGCTCATGTGTTCTTGTGTTACACTAGACACATAAAGAATAGGATGCGTTTGCAGGTTATTCGATTACATCGAGGTGAACATAATGAAAAAAATGTCAGCGCGACAACAACAGATTCTTGATTTCATCAAAGACGAAGTTCGGGCAAAGGGATATCCGCCTTCTGTTCGTGAAATTGGAGAAGCCGTCGGCCTTGCTTCTAGTTCGACCGTACACGGTCACTTAGATCGTTTGGAAAAACGCGGGTTGATCCGTCGAGACAAGACGAAACCTCGCGCGATTGAAATTTTGACTGAAGATATGCCGGCAATGGAAGAGCAAGAGTCCGTCATGTACGTACCGGTCATCGGGAAAGTTACCGCCGGGACACCGATTACCGCCATCGAGAACGTGGAAGAACACTTCCCGCTCCCGGCACATATCGTCGGTTCAGATAATGTATATATGTTGTCCGTTTCCGGAGATTCGATGATCAACGCCGGAATTTTGGACGGGGACCGCGTGCTCGTTCGTCAGCAAAGCACCGCCGACAATGGAGAGATTGTCGTCGCCATGACCGATGAGGGCGAGGCGACTGTGAAACGGATTTATAAAGAAGCTTCAAAAGTCCGTCTTCAACCGGAAAACGATGAGTTGGAAGCGATGTATTTTGACAACGTCTCGATTTTAGGGAAGGTCATCGGTGTATACCGGACGATTCATTAATGGCTAGTGGCAAGACCCATACCCGAACGAATCTCGTGGCAACCGGCGCACTTGCGGTTGCCACGCCTTTTATTGAAATCGATATTCCGTTCGCATTGATCATCGGTGCGATTATCGGTACACTCTGGCTCTCCCCAGATCTTGACTTAAAATCAGATGCCTATTACCGATGGGGTCCACTTAAATTCATATGGCTCCCATATGTGAAGCTCATGCCACACCGTTCGCTCTTTTCGCATTTACCTGTTTTGAGTGACCTAATTCGGATTGCGTACATCGGCTTTCCACTCATTCTACTTTTGCCTTTCACGGCATATGAAACAGAAATTCGGTCGTGGGTGGACGTTCACGGCATGTCGTTCTTTTTAGGTCTCGTATTTGCAACGACGCTACACACGATGCTCGACTATACATCAACATTTTTTAAGAAAGCATTCTGAACAATTAAAAGGACCACCTGCCGATTTTTTCGCGGAGGTGGTCTTTTTACTTAAATGGCATAGTAAATGAAAGAGCACGGAACAATCTTCAGATGAAGGTCATTCCGTGCTCTTTTTGCATATTTCTTCTATTAGTAGAGCGTCATGTACTGATCGCGTTCCCACTCCGTGACTTGCATACGGAACATATCCCACTCGATTTCTTTCAATTCGAGGAAGTGTTCGCCGATGTGCTCACCGAGTGATTCCATCACGACTTTGTCCGCACGAAGGACTTCGAGTGCGTCGAAGAGCGTTGCTGGGAGATCGTCGATTCCGTTCGCAACACGCTCTGGCTTGTCCATCACGTAGATGTTGCTGTCGATTGGTTTTGGTGCATTCAAATCTTTTTCGATTCCGTCAAGACCTGAAGCCAAGAGAGCAGCAAGTGCGAGGTACGGGTTCGCTGCTGGGTCAACCGAACGTACTTCGATACGAGTCGAGAGACCACGTGCTGCTGGTACACGTACGAGTGGCGAACGGTTGCGTGCGCTCCATGCAACGTAGCAAGGTGCTTCGTAACCAGGTACAAGACGCTTGTAAGAGTTCACAGTCGGGTTACATACTGCTGTGAACGCACGAGCGTGCTCCAAGATACCAGCTGTGAACGCGCGAGCTGTGTCTGAAAGTTCCATGTCGCCATTCGGATCGTAGAAGACGTTTGTGTCACCTTTGAAGAGTGACATGTTCGCGTGCATTCCAGAACCGTTTACTCCAAAGAGTGGTTTTGGCATGAATGTCGCGTGAAGACCATACTTCGCAGCGATCGTCTTAACAACGAGCTTGAACGTTTGGATGTTATCTGCCGTTGTGACAGCATCTGCATACTTGAAGTCGATTTCGTGTTGTCCTGGTGCAACTTCGTGGTGTGATGCTTCGATTTCAAAGCCCATGTTTTCAAGTTCGATGACGATTTCTTTACGGCAGTTTTCACCGAGGTCAACTGGCGCCAAGTCGAAATATCCACCTTGGTCGTTAAGTTCAAGTGTCGGACGACCTGATGCGTCTTTCTTGAACAAGAAGAATTCTGGCTCTGGTCCAACGTTGAACGCTGAGAAGCCAAGTTTTTGCATTTTCTCAAGGTTACGCTTGAGTGTACCGCGCGGGTCACCACTGAATGGTGTACCGTCTGGGTTATAAATATCACAAATTAAGCGAGCGACTTTTCCGCTGCCATCTGTCCACGGGAAGACAACCCATGTGTTGAGGTCTGGATATAAGTACATGTCTGATTCCTCGATGCGGACGAATCCTTCGATTGACGATCCGTCAAACATCATCTTGTTATCAAGTGCTTTGTCCAATTGGCTGATCGGCACCTCGACGTTTTTGATTGTTCCGAGGATATCCGTGAATTGAAGACGAATAAAGCGTACGTCTTCCTCTTGTGCGATGCGTTTAATGTCTTCTTTTGTGAACGTTTTTCTGGCCATGGTAAAATGTCCCCTCTCACATTGTGTAATGGTTGATGTGTGCGGCGTTATCGATAAAAACGTGAAAGCTCGCCTTGAATGAGCGACGTCTTATTGAAACGACCGGCTTCTTGAAGCTGTGTTTTCAACAAATGATGTAACTCTTTTTCCGAAACCTTTGGTGCTTCATTGACCGGTGCGGCCGGAGCAGACGTTTCCGCTTCTTTTTCACTTTCTTGCTCTAACATGTGGCGAATTGCCGCCAAATTAAAGCCTTGGTCAATGTAATCCTTGATTGCGAGTAGACGTTCGACATCATTAAAGGAATAAAGCCGTCGTTTCGATTCCGTCCGACTAGGCGAAATCAGACCCTGTTCTTCATAATACCGAATCTGTCTACCAGTCAGTTGCGTCAGATCTTGGACGATTCCAATCGGAAACAACGGGTTGGAGCGACGAAATTGATCAGCCATCCTTACCCCTCCTTTTCTGTCTCACAATGTGAGAATAATACATGATAACAATCCTGTCAATAGATGTTAAGAAAGTTAACATGACAGAACGGTTACAAATGTGCTTGTTGATTTTGGTCGTTGAATTCGACCAGTCCTTTATCGTGTAATTGGCTCAACGCCAACATAAGCGCGACTTTCACATGAGCATACGTCAGACCACCTTGAACATACGCTGTGTATGGTGCACGAAGTGGTCCATCCGCTGACAGCTCGATCGATGAACCTTGAATGAACGTCCCTGCTGCCATGATGACATCATCTTCATATCCAGGCATATAGGCCGGAACGGGTAACGCATGAGCGTTTACCGGCGATGCCATTTGGATGCTTTGACAAAATGCAATCATCTTCTCACGGTCGCGGAACGTCACCGATTGAATCAAGTCCGTTCTTGGAGTCGAATAGTGTGGGTCAGTCTCAAATCCAATCAACGATAAAAGGCTTGCCGTCAAGTGTGCCCCTTTCAATGCCTGTGCGACAGTATGGGGAGCCATATAAAAGCCCTGATACATTTCTTGAAGCGAATAGAGCGATGGTCCGGCTTCACTCCCGATACCTGGAGTCGTCATCCGGAACGAACAACGTTCAATCAGTTCTTTCGTCCCTGCGATATACCCTCCCGTCTTCGCCAATCCGCCCCCTGGGTTCTTGATAAGAGAACCCGCCATCAAGTCGGCACCGACGTGCGTCGGTTCGATTGTCTCGACAAATTCACCGTAGCAATTGTCCACGAACACATACACATGAGGATGCGCCGCTTTGATGCGTTCGATGGCGATCTTGATTTCTTCGACTGGAATACTGCGACGATTCGCATATCCTTTCGAGCGTTGAATCCCGACGAGTTTCGTTTCTGGACGAATTCGTTCGATGACGCGGTCGATGTCGATTTCACGTTCCTCTTTTAATTCGACAGTGTCGTAATGGACACCAAGCTCTTTTAATGAGCCGCGACCGTCTCCACGGATGCCGACGATTTCCTCGAGCGTGTCATATGGCTTCCCTGTGATATACAGCAATTCGTCACCTGGTAGGAGGACACCGAACAAGGCAATCCCGATCGCATGCGTACCCGAGATGATTTGCGGACGGCATAATGCGAGCTCTGCTCCGAACACGTCTGCATAAATCGACTCGAGCGTGTCACGACCGAGATCATCATATCCATACCCTGTCGTCGGATTAAAATGGAAATCCGATACTTTGTGCTTTTTAAACGATTCGAGAACACGATACTGGTTGAACTCAGCCGTCTCTTCAATCTTCTCAAAAAATGGTTTCACTCGTGCCTCGGCCTTTTTCACATACGGCGCGAGTGCATCATAATGTTCAATCTTTTCTTGCCACATACTTACACCTCAAATTGTTTTAGCGTCGCATATAGACGCGTGTCTTCTCTCATATAGCCTACCAACTCGACAGAACCGTCATCCAAGAAGTTTTCTTCAAGCCGATACATCGCCTCTTTGGCTGGGTGGTAATGTTCAAAAGCCGTCACCGGTAAGACGACGTGGACTTTTGTTAAAATGTCCGAGATTTTATCTTCGAGTGCACCAATCAACTGTTCGATGTCTTCTGATGCGATCGCCGAGATCAACAGCGGCCCACCGACGAAGTCTTCCGTGAGCCGGTCTTTCTTATTATATACCTCGAGTTGTGGGACCTCACTCGCACCGAGTTCTTCCAATACCGCATTCGTCGTATCGATTTGGTTCAAATAATGTGGGTTCGATGCATCGATGACGTGGAGGATCAAATCGGCACCGACCACTTCTTCCAAAGTCGAACGGAAGGCTGCAACAAGTTTCGTTGGCAAGTCACGAATAAATCCGACCGTATCGGTAATCAAGACTTTCCCGCCGCGTGGAAGTTCGAGTTCACGCGTCAACGGATCAAGTGTTGCGAACAACTCATCCTGTTCATACGTATCTGCATCCGTCAATCGGTTAAAGATTGTCGACTTCCCGGCATTCGTATACCCGACGAGCGCGACCTGGAAGACGCGATTTTCTTTCCGACGTTCCCGGTAGCGATCCCGGTGTGCGACCGTTCCTTCGAGTTGCTTTGTAATCTCATCGATGCGACGCTTGATGTGGCGACGGTCCGACTCAAGTTTTGTCTCACCCGGTCCACGAGTCCCGATTCCACCACCGAGTCGCGAGAGCTGTGTCCCTTGCCCGATGAGACGTGGTAGTAAATAGTTCATCTGCGCGAGTTCGACCTGCAATTTCCCTTCGCGCGATTGCGCACGGCTCGCAAAGATGTCTAAGATGAGCTGCGTACGGTCAATCAGCTTCATCTCATCCGGGTCGTTCAAGGCGATGCGAATGTTCTTCGACTGCGCCGGTGTCAACTCGGCGTTAAAGATTAACAAATCCGGCTCGAACTGTTCGACGAGCATCGCGAGCTCTTCAATTTTCCCTTTCCCGATAAAGGTACGACGGTCGACTTGCTGACGTTTTTGGTCGAGTCGTGCGACGACTTCACCTTGCGCCGTATCCACGAGTTCGACGAGCTCGCCCATCGACTGTTCATATGTCCAATCATCGACATTCGGTAACTGACAGCCGACGATGACAACTTTTTCACGTTCTATCATGTAATCCCTCATTCCATAAAGTCTCACCTTTCATCTTACCACGAATCAACGTATAGAGAACGTCCGTTTGTGGTAGGATAAAAGAAGAAGGAGGCTCGACCATGACGAAACGTAGAAAAGACTATCCGCTCCCGGAATTTATCGAAACGTACTTGTATCATCTCGGAGCAAGCGGCCGTCAACCCTCGACGCTAAAACGATATCGCTACGACTTGATTGACGTGCATAAATACTTTCACGACCACAATGTCGAACTGAACGAACCGACGGACTGGTTAGACGTCCCCATCGAATCGTGGAAGACGTTTGTGAATGACTTTTTAATCGAAGAGAAGCACTATCAACAGGCGACCGTCGCTCGAATCGTCACGGTCATCAATAGCCTGACCCACTTTTTAAATCCGCTTCGGAAGAAGATGCTCGCCTACTCGCAGCCGGCACATACGTTGTCCATCGACCAAATCGCACTCGAGTCTGAATTCGATCGTCTTGTTCATACGATTCGTTCGACGAGGGGCTTGAGCGAGAATCAGTTGCAAGCCCACCCGTATCTCGTCAATCGGAACGAACTGATTGTGACGCTCTTCTATAAATACGGCTTGCGTGTCCATCACATCATTCGTTTGCGTATGAGCGACCTGCATCTGGCTGATCATACTTTTGACGTGTATGACCGTCTCGGGAACCAGTTCACGTTGAAGCTCTCGCAAGAAGACCAATCGTTACTTATGAATTATTTGGCCGACATCCCGACACCGGTGCGACCACGCTGGTACTCCGAAGATCCGGTTTTCGTCTCATTCGATTTTGCACGGATGACATTCCGCTGGGTATATGCGAAAAATCAACCGAAGCAACTAACGATTGTCATGATCACGAAGATGATGCGGCAGCTAAACGAACGGAGCGGGCTCGCGCGTTCTGTCACCCCGTCAATGCTTCGAAACGCCCATGTGTTAAAGACATATGCGAGCGATATGACACCATCCGAGCGGATGAACCTTACCTGTATGCATAAAGAATCTTCCTTGCGTCGCTATGAACAGGCGTACGAAGAGTTCGGAACTGAATTATTCGAGTCAGACGAAAGACCCGCCCTCTCGTGAAGGGCGGGTCTAGTTCTGTTAATGAACTTAAATATTCTATTAACATACTTGTTCAAAAAAAGATTTAACATGGAGTTCTGACACTTCGTCAAGTTTGGAAGGATTCCATTTCGGAGTACGATCTTTTTCAACAAGTACCGAACGGACTCCTTCATAAAAATCATGGGATTTCATAAAATTCATTGCGAGGCTTCGTTCCATGTCAAAACACGCTTGAAGAGATTGCCCCTTCCCTTTCTGTATTTGACGAAGGGTCACCTTTAGTGAAGTCGGTGATTTGGATAAGAGTGTCTTCATCGTTCTATCAGCCCATTCACCCCCAGTTCTCGCAGCTTCATTAAGAGATGAAATGATTTCTTCAATCGTTTCAAACTGAAAGTGATGATCAATTTTGTCTTGTACCGATGATATTGACGAAGGAAGAGAAATTGACTTTCGGAACGCCCCCAATAGCTGTTCAAGTTCCATATCAACCGAATCCGGCATCCAACGTTTTTCCATCATCTCTTCTTTTAACTTCGGCCAATCTTTGCTCTCAATAAAATAGTCAGCCGCTCCAATATAGAGTACATCGGATGCCTGAAAAACATTAGCGGTTAGAGCGAGGTATTTACCAACAAAACCAGGCATTTGATTTAAAAAATAACTTGCCCCGACATCAGGAAAAAAACCGATGTTCATTTCAGGCATTGCCCACTTTGATGATTCTGTGACAATCCGGTGCGAGGCACCAATGGATAGTCCAACACCACCTCCCATGACTATACCATCCATAAATACGACGACTGGTTTTGGATAATGATGAATCTCATAGTCTAACTCGTACTCAATCGAAAAGAACTGATTGGCGTAAGCTTCAATACCTTTTTCTTTTAAATCGTATAAGGTTCGCATATCTCCACCTGCACACAAACCTTTTTCGCCTTCTCCATAAATACATACTAATGAAACTGTGTCATCTAGCTTCCATTTTTTTAGCTGTTCATTCATCGTATCTACCATGTCAACGTTTAAAGAGTTTAACGCACGGGGGCGATTCAGCTTGATCCACCCAATTCCATTTTGAAGTTCTGCGACGACACTTTCTCGATCATCCACTATCAATCACCGCCTTGAAGATTATATTGGTTAATATAAATTAAACACGACATATACTTACTGAAAACAAGTTGAAATGTTCAAATCATTATTTATCTTGAAATTCTGCTTCACGTTTTTCGATAAAAGCATTGACCCCTTCTTTCATATCTTCCGTTGTAAACAACCCTGTCCAAAGGTTTGCTTCAATCGCCAGACCTTCTTCTAATGTTGTTTCCAAACCTTTATTTACCGCCTCCATCGTTGCCGCAATCGATGATCGACTCTTTTTAAGAGCAATGGTTTCGGCAAGTCGTTTCGCTTCATCCATTAATTCGATAAGGGGCACTGATCTGTTCACTAAGCCAATTGATTCCGCTTCTTTCCCACCAATGATTTTACTAGTCAAAATCATTTCAAGAGCCTTCGACTTATTCGTAAGCCGTGCCAAACGTTGCGTACCTCCAAAGCCCGGTATTAATCCTAAGTTCAGTTCAGGTTGCCCAAGCTTGGCTTCATCTGCAGCGATCCTCATATGACAACTCATTGCAAGCTCCAAACCCCCACCTAAGCAAGCTCCATTAATCGCAGCAATGACAGGTTTGTTTAATTGTTCGATTTTATTTAAGACAGATTGTGCTTCTACAGATAGAGATTTTCCTTTTTCTTCACTATCGAACGCAGATACAAATTCTTTGATATCAGCACCTGCAACGAAGAATTTCCCTTCCCCTGTAATCACGACTGCCTTTATCTCTGAATCATTCGCGACATAATCAACACAGGCTGACAATCCGCGAACCGTCTCTGAACTGATTACATTTGCTGGTGGATTATTGATGAAGAGATAGGCTACGTGATTTTCGACTTTTACATAGCAATTTGAAAATTGAATTTCATTACTCATTTTTTTGTTTTCCTCCTCATTTTGCCTCACTTTTAATCATGAAGTTGATTTCTAGCTGGTAAATCTTGATTCGTATATAAAATTGTTCGGTACCAAAACTGTTTCACCACAGAATTTAACATGATATGATGAATAGTGTCAAGATAAGGGGGGAACGATATGGAATTGAAAGATTGTATTAACTTTTTACTAAGCGCTAGCCAGAATAAGGTTTTTAAAATTTTCAGCAAACTACTAGAAGAATATGAAGTGACTCCAGCTCAATATGGGGTATTGAATTGTTTGTGGAGGGAAGGACAGCTTTCACCGAAACAGATTGGGGAAAAGTTGTATCTAGAAGCTCCGACAATTTCAGGAATACTCGATAAAATGCAAAAATCAGGACTCATCGAGCGTTCGATCGATCCTGATAATCGTAGAAACGTATTGGTTGTATCTACTCAAAAAGCTGAAGAATTGAGAAGTGGAATCGAAGCTGCGACAGTAGAACTGAATGAAAAAGTTTTCGAAAATTTATCGCATCGAGATGTGGAAATTCTAAAAAATTCACTAGAAATAATCATCCAAACTGATTATTGACCTGCACAAAGGACATTCTCCCATCATGAGAGAATGTCCTTTCTATTTTTATCTTACCCACTCACTCCGTAGCAATCCGTAAACGACATGGTCGACATAATGATCATATAACCATTCCGCATCACGAATGGTCCCTTCATCTTTGAAGCCGAGACGTTCCGGAAGTGCCCGACTCTTCAAATTCTTTGTCGCGACTCGAATCTCAATTTTATTTAGTTTAAGGTCTCGGAATCCATATTCGATAATCGTTTCGAGTGCTTGACTCATGATGCCCTTCCCTTGAAAATTTTGTCCGAGCCAATACCCAATCGTGCCACATTGGACTCCACGATCGATTTCGTTAAATCCGATTGTCCCGGCAAGCACGCCTTTATACATCACAGCGAATGATTTTGGGAATCCACCCGTCTCAATCAGTCCTTTAATTCGTCCTTCTATGTTTTGCTTCGAATCTTCTACTGTTTCAATGTAGTCAAGCCAACCGAGCCACTCTCGGAGATAAGGTTTCGATGCCATCGTCAGGTCAAACAGCGCGTCTGCATCGTTTACATTAAACATTCTCAGTGTGATATCGTTATTTAATTTATATTCAAGCATATGGATCCATCCTTTTCAGTTAGCAAATGATGTATTTTTTTATATGTCACTGCAATCTTAATTGGGTTGATGACATGTGCACTTAGTCTTTCAAACGTAGCAATTAAGCTATATTGATCAATGTCCAACTCAAAAATCTCTTGTATGTATGAGGTTTGCCAACTCGCTTCAAAATACCACTTGAAATGTTCTCTATAGTCCCAACCGTCACTTGATCCGACGATATGTAACTCTTTTTCATAGAATTGCGGAAGCTCTGCCCCAACACTAATGGCTGTAGCGATGGTTTCAATCAAAGCTTGATCTGCTTCAAGAGCTGGTACTCGTGTTGTAACCCAATCCAACTTCTTTTTACCGACTAGTTTCAAAGCTTGTTGAATCATTTCACCCTCCTAATATTAACAATTGCGACCATATGACAAGTTTACAGAATTCATCAAATTTTGTATAATTATTTTTATATTATTTTATGAAGAGGTGAAAATGTGTAAAAACGATTCGTCCAACCCACCCAATTGAATAGATTCGGAGGAGATTTGTGATGAAATCGTTTTATACACTGCTCGTTAGCCAATGGCTCGCCAATATTGGCGATGTCCTCTACATCGTCGCACTCATTGCCTCGTTGTATGAACAAACCGGTTCCGCTCTCATGGCGGCCAGCTTCCCGATTGCCGTGACTACCGGTATGACACTCAGCGGACTCTTTTTTGCCCGTATCCTCAGCCGCTACTCGCTAGGGAAAACGCTCGTCCTGTCACAACTGATGAAGACGGTTACCCTTGTTCTCGTTCTCTTCACGGATTCGATTCTAGTTCTCGGTCTTGTCGTGTTGATCGCTTTCCTCGATGGATTCGCACGTCCCATCCAAGCATCATTCATCCCAAGATTGACGACGAATCGTCAACAAGCGAACAGCCTCGTGCAAGGTTCCAATCAGTTCATCCAGCTCGCCATGTGGCCGCTCGGGACGATGCTCGTCTCTTTCACCTCGAGCGCTCTCGCGTTAGTCGTTTCCCTCGTTCTCTTCGTCCTTTCCACGATTGTGACGATTTACTTCAATCAATCGCTTACGGAAGACAGCGTCGATGATGGAACGGATGAATCGATTACCTTACGCGCTAGTCTTACTTATGTAAGAACGTCACCATTCGCCCGTCGCGTGACATGGTTTGTGACGTATGAATCATTTGTCAGCACGCTCTGGATTTCGGCATTGCTTCTCGTCTATCTCGAACGACATCTACAAGTCGATACGGGCTGGTGGGGGATGCTCAACGCAGCATTTTTGATCAGTATGATTGCGGCGAGTGCCCATCTTTATCGGTCTCGACAAGCGCCATCGTTACCGTCGACCGCTATCTTATCCATTGTCGCCGCCATTTTGTTCGGCATGACTGTACATCTCGCGTTTGCAATTTTGGCGTTAGTCATTCAAGGCGTAGCTACACAAATCCGCATCATCCAGACGAACACCGTCATTCAAGAACAGATTCCGGCTACACAGCTTCCTTATGTATATAGTGTGCAACAGACAGGATACGCCCTTGCATTCAGTGTGGGGAGCTTGCTGTTCGGACTTCTCGCGGACGGACTACCGATTGATTCGGTTTACCTTCTTGGAGCACTTTTGACCCTTCCGTTGATTTGGATCGGACGATTAACTGAACAGTCCATGTTAACCGTATCATCTGTATAAGCAACAGGCGCCTTCTCTAAAAGAGGGCGCCTGTTGTATAGAATTTTCCACCGAAATAAATAGTTGGACGTTCTATTCAATTACAATCCAGTGTTTAATTTTCCCTATTCGTCACTCCCGTATTGAAATACTCCTACGCCATAGCCTCGCTTCATATCTCCTAAAATAAAAAGTGACAGAATGCTTGCCTCGGTCTCAATCAAAAATCGAAAACCTTCCAACTCATCACTCTCCTCAATCATCGTAATCAATTGAAGAAGTTCACCTTCAGATACGTTTGGAAGATGACAGGTCATCATATACTCATTCGACCACATCCATTTTCCGTAATGTTCGACACTGTATTCACACTTTGTCACATCTGCCCATCCCTTGAGATCAGTTAGAAATCGACTCTTCTTTAAAACTGTCTGAAATGAAGAGACGTTCAGTGATTTGACTAGTCGCAAGAGGAATGTGGCAGATGACTTTACTTTCGGCAACCCAAATTCCCTCCAATGACTATCCGATGGTAGTTTATACAGGTCTTCACTCTTTAGTGAATACGAATCACGGTCGTGAAAGTCGCGACTATTAGCACATAAGAAATCAACAGTCGAGATATTTTGTTTATTTGGATAATCGACTTGTTCATGTGTTGAATAGATCTCACGACGATACGGATCATACAAAAAGAGAAGTCGACCCTCTATATACACGCCCAACGGCAAGGTCAAATCAACGTACCGAAGTCGTCCTAATTGTGACTTAGTGACAATCACGTCAAGTTCACAGTAATCTGTGACTCGATACGAACCGACAGGCAATCGACTCAAATAGTCTGTTTTCAATGTGAACAGATCCATTGTCTGAAATGAGTTCACCTTTAGATGCTCAACGTTTATTTCATCAAAATTCAATTTGGATTCCCCTTTCTCACAATGGATAAGACAAACTGTAGCGATTCATATCGTATACTAGAAGAAACAAATGATCGGAGTGATTCCCATGTCGAAGCTTTCACACGAAGAAACTCTCGAGTTATTAAATACGTTAGAGTCTCGCTTTACCGAAAACGTGGAACGTCATCCTGACCTCATCTGGTCAGACGTATTGGAACGAATTCAAGTTAATCAGGACAAGTTGGCTACACTCTCCTTAATGGAACAGACAGGAGGCGAACCCGACGTGATTCGTCTAGCTAACGGAGATCTCGCTTTTTGCGACTGTTCAGTCGAGAGTCCGAGCGGTCGACGAAGTCTCTGTTATGACGAACCCGCTCTTGAGGCACGTAAAAAGAATAAGCCCGTCGGAAGCGCGGTCGCCCTATCTGAACAGATAGGCATAACCCTTCTCGACGAAGAAACATACCGACATTTACAAACGCTCGGTCAATTCGATTTGAAGACCTCGAGTTGGATTCTGACACCGAATGAGATTCGTCAAAAAGGCGGCGCCCTGTTCTGCGACCGCCGTTATGATCACACTTTTGTCTATCACAATGGTGCAGATTCTTATTATGCGTCTCGAGGATTTAGAGGGATACTCATGATTTAAGCAAGGCAATGCGCCTTGCTTCTTTTTTATCGGAATAACCAACTAAGGAATTGCGGAATATACATGATGAAAAACAAACTGACAGGAATCATTGCAAGTAATCTTAACACCCACATAATTCTACTTTTCAACTTCCGAGAGTAGAACAACAATGCACCAAACGTAATCGCATTCGCTGTCAAATTCGGTTCTTCTATCCCGTTCTCAATCCATTGCTTGAAAAAAACCTTCCATCCAGGAAAGGATTCGAGGGCGAACGACTCACTGAAACTCGGTGTAAGGTTGTATTTCAGCCTCACAAACCAGGCTCCTATATAGACAGAGATGAATAAGAGCGCGTAGCACATTAGTACAACGTTCCACAATTTCTCTTTCCAACCCTCACTCCGAAAGTACAAGACATATATCACAATCAAGACACTAAAAATCACATTTATGATGAATGGTGGTGAAATGGTTAGAATCGAAAACGTCTCTCGATCTAACACCATTCCCACTTGAAATATTCCTTGCTGAAACATAGCCTTTCCTCATTTCTGATATAGACTGATTAAATCATATTACGGTAATTGAAATATTTAAAAATACGTTATATTTCTGCTTACTCTATCTGCGCTCTATCTGAATATACTCGATTTCATGTGCAAATCCATCAAAAAACTGCAGACAGATTGTCTGCAGTCCTCATTCATGCGTGTAGTGTCACATTCAACTCTTCCGCTACCGTTTTGAACGCCTCGAGTGCACGTTCGAGGTCATCTCGCGTATGCTCCGCTGTGACGATGGTCCGGATGCGTGCTTTTCCGCGCTCGACCGTCGGGAAAGCGATACTCTGTGCGAATACACCATGCTCTTTCAGTTTGTCCGAGAACGTATGCGCAAGTGTTTCTTCACCAAGCATGACCGGAGTGATCGGTGTTGTCGCATGTCCGATATCGAAGCCGAGGTCGCGTAGTCCGTTCTTGAAGAACTCCGTGTTCGCCCATAGCTTGTCGAACAACTCTTCTTCCTCTTTCATGACACGGATCGCTTCACGGTTCGCCGCTACGACTGCCGGTGGATGTGATGTCGAGAAGAGGAACGGACGACCTTTGTGGATCAAGTAATCGCGTACGTCTTGTGAACAGGCAACATACCCGCCTAAGACACCGATTGCTTTTGAGAGCGTCCCGACCTGTAGCGCGACACGACCGTCCAATCCGAAATGGTTGACCGTTCCACGTCCGTTCTTCCCGAGGACGCCGGATGCGTGGGCATCATCGACCATGACCGCAGCGTCATATTTCTCGGCGAGTTCGACGATGGCAGGAAGCGGTGCGATGTTCCCGTCCATCGAGAACACACCGTCCGTTACGACGAGACGTGTCCGATAATCTTGTGTTTCTTTTAATGCCTTCTCCAAGTCTTCAAGGTCGACGTGCTTATAAATGCGTCGCGCTGCTTTCGTAAGACGAATCCCGTCGATAATCGACGCATGGTTGAGTGCGTCACTGATGACGACATCTTCCGGTCCGAGAAGTGCAGACAAGACCCCGAGGTTCGTCGCGAATCCCGATTGGAAGACGAGCGATGCTTCCGTGTGCTTGAACTCTGCGAGTTCGCGCTCAAATGCTTCGTGCATCTCGAATGTACCGGCAATCGTCCGGACCGATCCTGTTCCCGCACCGTACTGTTCGACCGCTTCAATCGCTGCCTGTTTCAAACGTGGATGGTTCGCTAGTCCGAGATAGTTGTTTGATGACAGCTGGACGAGTGACTTCCCGTCGATTGTCACTTCGTTCCCTTGTGCCGATTCGAGTGGGACGAGCTTACGGAACGTCCCCTGTTCTTTCATCTCATTGATTGCTTCTGTAATATGTTCAAATGCCATGTTGTTTCCCCCTTTAAGGTATTAAGACGACCTTCCCACATTTCCCTGCCCGCATGAGTTCGAACCCTTTTTCGAACTCTTCGAGCTTGAAGACGTGCGTGATGATTGGTTCTACGTTCAACTGACCCGTCGCGAGCATCGTCGAGACTTGGCCCCACGTCTCGTACATCTTCCGTCCTGTGATCCCTTGGACACGGACACCTTTAAAGACGACATCACGCGTGAGGTCGATGGCGACCGGACGAGCTGGGAGTGACAAGACGTTGACATCCCCGCCTGCCGTGACCATTTTGAACGCCTGGTCGATCGCAATCGGGTGACCGCTCATCTCGCAGACGACATCGATTCCGTCTCCGTCGGTCTCACGCTCGATCAATTCGAGCGGATTCTCTTCTAAACTGTTGATGACGACATCTGCCCCCATCTCTTCTGCGAGCTTTAAGCGATACGGATTGACGTCAATCGCATAGACGCGACTCGCACCAGCTGCTTTGGCAACGCCTACGGCCATGAGTCCGATTGGTCCACATCCGACGATGGCGACCGATTTGGCAGACACGTCACTTGCTAGCACCGTATGAACCGCATTTCCAAGTGGTTCTTGAATGGATGCAAGTTTTGCCGGCATCGTTTCTGGGTTCACCCATAGGTTCTCTTCAGGCATAACGACGTACTCTGCAAAACAACCTTGCGTGTCCACACCGATGATTTTTGTATTTTTACAGATGTGATATTGTCCACGCAAACATTGTTTACACTGATGACAGACGATATGCGTCTCAGCGGATACGGTCTGTCCGATTTTGATGCGTTTCGTCCTTTCCCCGAGTGCCACGACTTCTCCCGAAAATTCATGACCGAATACATACGGTGGTTTGACACGGCTTTGTGACCACTCATCCCACTCATAGATATGAACATCGGTCCCGCAAATCGATGTCGCTTTGACTTGAATGAGTACTTCTCCAGGTCCTGGCGTCGGAACTGGTACGTCGACCAGTTTTGCCCCAAAACCGGCCGTGTGTTTTTGAATCGCTTTCATTACTGGTGTCGTTGTTTCCTTCTCTGTGGTTGACACGAGTTGTTCCATTGAAAACGTCCCCCTCTTGTCTCTTATGATCGAACGATACGTTCTTTATCATCTTGTCATAAAATGACGAAACTGAGAAGACGGAACGTCCATTTTCCACAAAAAAAAGAGGAGCCATCCGCGCCGATGGCTCCTCTTCACAAGAATAGGACCTATGTCCCGACCGCTCATCGTGGCTCAATGATGAGCTTGATGGCAGTACGTTCCTCTCCGTCAATCATAATATCGGTAAAGGCTGGAATGCAAATCAAATCGAGACCGCTTGGCGCGACGAAGCCTCTGGCGATCGCGACGGCTTTGATGGACTGATTCAGCGCACCTGCCCCAATCGCCTGTATCTCACACGTTCCTTTTTCACGTAGCACACCCGCTAAAGCACCCGCAACGGAGTTAGGGTTCGATTTTGCCGAAACTTTGAGTACGTCCATTCTTGTTTCCCCCTCGGGTAGGTTGTTCAATCAAACCAGACGGTCTGATCATCTAGGTGTATTCGTTCGATTTTTGTCGCTCGTTTCGTCTGATCATCGATTGTAATGAAAACTCCATTAAGTTGTTCCCGTCCCTCGGCAACTTCAAACCGAACTGGGAGTTGTGTCATAAATTTTTTTAAAACAACGGATGCATCCATCCCGAGTACCCCGTCAAGTGGACCTGTCATCCCGACGTCGGTAATATACGCTGTCCCGTTCGGCAAGACACGTTCATCTGCCGTCTGTACGTGCGTATGCGTCCCGACTACGGCTTGGGCACGCCCGTCAAGGTGATACCCCATCGCAATCTTTTCACTTGTCGCTTCGGCATGGACATCGACGAAGATGGCGTCTACCTCGTCACGCACTTCTTCAACGAGACGATCGACGGTACGGAACGGACAGTCAAGGGATGGCAAGAAGACATTGCCCATGACGTTGATGACGGCCAATTTCTTTCCATTTTGTTTTAACTTCATCATCCCGACTCCAGGTGTCCCGTCCGGATAGTTTGCTGGACGGACGATCCGATCGGCATCGTCGATCCAATCAAAGATGTCACGGTTATCCCACGTATGGTTCCCCATCGTCACCCCATGGAAGCCGAGTTCTAAAAACTGTTGATAAATCTTTTTCGTGAGACCACGACCGTTTGCCGCATTCTCACCGTTGACGAGCATGAACGTCGGGTTGTATTTGTCTTTCAAACGACCAATCTGATTGCTCAAAATATCTCGACCGGGTTTCCCGACGACATCACCGATAAATAAAATTTTCATATAAAATCCTCCCTCAAACAGAAAAAGCGGAGAAATTCTCCGCTTCGTTTACTTCGCATAATCGACGGAACGTGTTTCACGAATAACCGTCACTTTAATTTGTCCAGGATAATCGAGTTCATCCTCGATTCGTTTACAAATATCGCGTGCCATCTTACCGGCGACGACATCGTCGACGACGTCAGGGCGAACGATAATTCGAACTTCACGTCCCGCTTGAATCGCATACGATTTCTCGACACCTTCAAACGACTCACAGATTGACTCGAGTCGTTCGAGACGGCGAATGTAGCTTTCTAGCGTCTCTTGACGAGCTCCAGGGCGAGCTGCCGACAAGGCGTCAGCTGCTGCGACTAGTACTGCAATCGTCGATGTCGCCTCGACGTCCCCGTGGTGGGAAGCAATCGAGTTGATGACGACCGGATGTTCCTTGTACTTCGTTGCAAGCTCTACTCCGATTTCGACGTGACTGCCCTCGACTTCGTGGTCGATTGCTTTTCCGATATCGTGCAAGAGTCCAGCTCGCTTCGCGAGTGTGACGTCTTCCCCGAGTTCGGCTGCCATCATCCCGGCAAGATGTGCCACCTCGACCGAGTGAGACAAGACGTTCTGTCCATAACTCGTACGATAGCGCATGCGACCGAGTGTCTTGACGAGGTCTGGATGGAGTCCGTGAATACCGGCTTCGAAAGTAGCTTCTTCTCCGTACTCACGAATGCGCTCATCGACTTCACGACGAGACTTCTCTACCATCTCTTCAATGCGAGCCGGGTGGATGCGCCCGTCTTGAACGAGTTTTTCGAGCGTCATTTTGGCGATTTCACGGCGAACCGGATCGAAACCTGACAAAATGACCGCTTCTGGCGTGTCATCGATGATGAGATCAATTCCAGTCAACGTCTCGAGCGTACGGATGTTACGTCCTTCACGCCCGATGATGCGACCTTTCATCTCATCACTCGGTAAGTTGACGACAGATACCGTCGTCTCCGAGACATGTTCAGCAGCGTATCGTTGCATCGTGAGAGATAAGAGGTGTTTCGCTTTTTTATCCGCTTCTTGTTTTGCTTTTTGCTCGATTTCTTTTTGAAGGAGAGCAGCATCGTGAAGCGCTTCCTGCTTCGCTTCGTCCATGATGATGGTACGTGCTTCATCTTTCGAGAGGGCTGCCACGCGTACAAGTTCTTGGCGTGCCTCTTCGTATAAGTCCTCCACTTTGCTTTCGAGCATTTCTGCTTCACGTTTGCGTTTTTCGAGCCCGCGCTCCTGTTCATCTAGCGAATCTTCTTTCCGCTCGAGCATATCTGCTTTGCGGTCGAGAAGCTCTTCTTTTTGAACGAGGCGATTCTCTTTCACTTTCTGGTCTTCGCGACGTTCACGCAATTCTTGTTCCGTCTCATTGCGAAGTTGAATCATCTCTTCTTTTACTTCAAGCCGTGCTTCTTTTTGCATCGCTTCCGATTGTTGTTTTGCTTGTTCTACAATCTTAGTCGCTTCCGTCTCGGCACCTTGAATCTTCGCTTCGGCGATCGATTTACGCACAAAAAAACCTGCAACAAAAGCTATCGGCAAAAGGAGGATCAGAATAAGCCAGTATAGCCATTCCATCATGTTCACCTCCCTTTCGCAAGGTTATTTTATTTTTTTAATAAGTGAGTAACGCAGGCAAGCCCGCGCATAACTTTATTGTACTTATTTAAGAGAGAGAATGCAATGCACGGACAGGATAGAACTACCAATTGCCTAAAAATTATACTAAAAAAATCTCACTCGGATGATTCCGAGTGAGACCATGTGCTTATTCGTCATCAAGAAGTGAGAGAACTTCGTCGTCTTCACCTTCAACTGTGACTGTTTTTTCTCCGTTCAAGCCGTAGTGATCACGAATTTGACGCTCCACTTCGGCCGCGATGGCTGGATTTTCTTTCATGTATTGTTTCGCATTTTCACGACCTTGACCGAGACGCTCCTCGTTGAACGAGTACCACGCACCGCTCTTTTGAACGATATCGAGGTCTGCACCGATGTCGATGAGTTCCCCTTCACGTGAAATCCCTTCACCGTA
Organism: Exiguobacterium sp. NPDC077395; assembly: GCF_050269125.1. Classification (NCBI taxonomy): domain Bacteria; kingdom Bacillati; phylum Bacillota; class Bacilli; order Caryophanales; genus Exiguobacterium; species Exiguobacterium sp. NPDC077395. Next base: position 1,102,676 of record NZ_JBNNHU010000001.1, on the reverse strand, counting down.
CATGATGTCGACTTCCGCCGTCTTGAATGGTGGTGCGATCTTATTTTTTACAATCTTGATCTTCGTACGGTTCCCGACCATATCTTGACCTTGTTTGAGCGTTTCTGCACGACGTACTTCGAGGCGTACTGAAGAGTAGAACTTCAAGGCACGACCACCAGGTGTCGTTTCCGGGTTACCAAACATGATTCCAATTTTCTCACGAATTTGGTTAATGAAGATGACGATTGTTTTCGATTTGTTCGTTGCACCAGACAATTTACGAAGTGCCTGAGACATCAAACGAGCTTGAAGACCGACGTGCGAGTCTCCCATCTCCCCTTCGATTTCGGCTTTCGGTACGAGTGCCGCAACCGAGTCGACGACGAGGATATCAACTGCTCCCGAGCGAACGAGCGCTTCAGCGATCTCGAGCGCCTGTTCCCCTGTATCTGGCTGAGAGAGCAACAACTCATCGATGTTGACGCCAAGATTTTTAGCATACTTTGGATCGAGCGCATGCTCGGCATCGACGAACGCAGCTTGACCGCCACGTTTTTGAACTTCTGCAATCGCATGAAGGGCAACAGTCGTCTTACCTGAAGATTCTGGTCCGTACACTTCAATGACACGACCGCGTGGATATCCACCCGCACCAAGTGCGACGTCGAGGGCAATCGACCCAGAAGGGATGACCGATACTTGCTGGTCTGTATTTTCACCAAGGCGCATAATCGAGCCTTTACCGAATTGTTTCTCAATTTGGCGTAATGCCATTTCTAACGCTTGTTTACGATCACTCATAGATAAATGAGCCTCCTTTAATTGATACTTTCATTATACGTGAACATATAGCGATACACAAGTTTTTTACGAACATTTATTCGCCTTTTTTAATTCGTTGTATGAGGGCCCATAGTCCATCTTTTGCAGCCCGCAGCCGAATGACGTTACGTTCTTGATGCGGATAAACACGTTCGATGACCTCGATTCCATCCGGTGTTTTCACCCCGATGTAGACCGTACCGACGGGACGCCCTGAATTTGAGGTTGGTCCAGCTTCTCCGGTGAACGAGAGCGCGTAGTCCGCATTCGTTTGTTTAACTAATCCATCTACCATCTCATAAGCAACTTCTTTTGAGACGACTGAGTGCTGTTCAATTGTATCAAGAGCGACCCCTAAATACCTATTTTTTAGCTCATCTGAATAGGTAACGACTCCCCCTAAAAAGACAGCCGATGCTCCTGGAGTCGATGTGATCATCGATTGGACTTCTCCTCCTGTCAATGACTCAGCAATTGCCAGTGTTTGGTGATGACCTGTCAATGATTGCACGAGGTATGAGGCAATCGTTTCATCATCTGACCCGAAATAATACGAACCGACACGTCGTAAGATTTCATCTTTCATTTCTTCAATCATCAGTCGTGCAGCCGTATCATCTACCGCCCGAGCACTGATTCGAAGTCTCGCTTCTCCTGTCTCAGCATAAGGTGCGACAGTCGGGTTAGACCCGTTCAACAAGTCTTTGACGGCATCATCAAGTGCCGATTCTCCAATTTCATAAAATCGTAACGATTCCGAGACGAGCGTCGCGCCTGAAAACTTTTTCGGAAACGTCGCATCGATGAGCGCCCGCATCTCGCGTGGCACACCAGGAAGTAGCATCCACGTCGTCTCCCCTTCAATCCACATACCTGGAGCCAGACCGACCGGATTTTGTAAAACGTCCGCACCTGACAAGACGTCCGCCTGACGAGCGTCCCCTTCATTCATCTCACGGTTACGTGACTGAAGAAATTGTTGAATCGTGTGAAACGCCTCTTCGTCTCGAACAATCGGGCGTTCGAGCAGATCAGACAAGACCGTCTTCGTGACATCATCTGCCGTCGGTCCAAGTCCACCCGTAACGATGACAAGGTCTGAACGACGACGCGCAATCTCGAACGTCTCCCGCATTCGTTCCGCGTTATCCCCGACAACTTGATGATACAAGACCGAGACACCGTATTTCGACAGTTGTTCCGATATGTAACTCGCATTCGTATTGACGATTTCTCCTAAGAGCAACTCGCTTCCTACCGCAATGATTTCGGCTCGTTTCATCTTATTTCCTCCTCGACTTCAAAAAAAAGACGAGCTAGATCAACCAACTCGTCTTTGTCGACTTACATCGACTTCACAATAATCTTGTAGTTTTGTGCGAAATACTCGGCACCTGAGTAAATCGTGAGTGCGAGTGCCAACCACATCGCCCATTCTCCAAACGGGATGCCGACATAACTGAAGATCGGGTTACCGAATAGGAGGAAAATGATGGCGAACAGTTGCACCCATGTTTTGGCTTTTCCTGACTTACCTGCCGCGACGACAATCCCCTCATCAGCAGCGACAAGTCGTAGACCTGTAACTGCAAACTCACGAGAAAGAATCACGACAACGACCCATGCAGCCACGAGGTCCATCTCGACGAGCAACACGAGCGCCGCTGTCACGAGTAGTTTGTCTGCGAGCGGGTCCATGAATTTACCGAAGTTTGTGACCAAGTTGTGTTTTCGCGCCAAATGACCGTCTAACCAGTCTGTAATGGCCGCAATGGTAAAGATGACACCAGCGATAAATTGGTGTAGCGGGATCTCAGCACCTAAAAAGGCAATGTTTCCCCAATCAAAATCAACAGCGAGTAAGACGACGAATACGGGAATCAACACCACGCGTAACATCGTCAATCGGTTAGGTAGGTTCATGTAGAACGCCTCCTCTTAGAAGGAGAGTCGACTTATTCTGCGTCAACTCTCTTTACAAATATATTTTGTGTGACCGGAGACTCTTGAAGCTCGAGCTCGCGACCGTTGACGACGATTTTCTCAACACCTGCGATGAGTCCGATCCGGATTCGTAACGTGTCCGTTTCAGCATCTTCAATGACAATCGGATTCTGTTTCGATTGGTTCGGATATTCAGGCGCAAGGAACGGACCTTCAAGTGATGTATCACGAACACCGACATATGAGGCTGGCGATTCTTTCACATAAATCTCGGTCGATAGTTTATCGCTCGTAGCGAGCTCATATGTGATGTCCGCCCCGTTCGATTCCGTTACCGCAATCGGACCAGATTCTGCTGGCGGTTCTTCCTCAGCAGGCTCCTCTGATACCGGTTCTTCCTCTGCAGGTTCATCCGCTGGGACATCCTCGTTCTGGTCGAGTGTGACATTTGAACTCGGTGGTTCAGCCGGACTTGCGTCTTGTCCACCAAAGTCGATGCTTCTCACGGCAAAATAGATTGCTGTAATGAGCAAAAAGACGGTAAGGGCGAGAAGTACTTTAGGAACCCATCTCGACACTCGACTCGTCGACTCGGACGCTTTGGAATACGTCTTTTTACGAGAAAGTTGAACGGATGGCTGTGCTTCGATTTTTGGTAGATCTTTTGCGTAAGTCTCATACAATTCGTCCACATCGAGACCGAGTGACTCCGCATACGTTTTAATGAACGCCCGTGCATAGAAAGAGCCAGGGAGATTTTTGTAATCACCTTCCTCAATCGCGATGATATAGCGCTTTTGAATCTTCGTCGTCTGCTGGATTTGGTCGAGCGTCAATCCGCTCTCCTCACGCTTTTGTTTCAAAAAAGTCCCTAGTTCTGTCACAGGGGTCCACACCTTCCATTCACATAATTATTCAAACCATTCTGACTCACGATGCGTTTCTTGTGGGATGATAATCGTCTCATCCGGATTGTTTCTCAATTCAATAATATAATCAAAGTCTTCGTACACGCAATCGGTGTTTCGGACATAAAGGTCAGGGTGTTCAATGACCTTCACGGCAGGCAACCGCATGACCTCACGGATCAGTTGACGATGTCGCTCGTCCATCGTACGCGTAGAGACCGCTCCATCGATTATGTATACATGATCGCCTTCCCGCTCTTCTTCAAACAAAGAGGTTCGGACCGTCTGTTTCATGAGGGTCGATGACAAGAACAACCAACGTTTATTCGCACACACACTGGCTGCGACGATGGATTCTGTTTTCCCAACGCGCGGGTTCCCCCGTACGCCAATCAATAGATGACGTTCTTCTTTCATCAGTTCTGCTACGAAATCAACAAGAATCCCTAAGTCTTCTCGGACGAAACGGAACGTTTTCTTATCATCGCTGTCGTGGTCGATGTAACGACCATGTCGAATCGCTATCCGGTCCCGTAATTTCGGGCGGCGCAATTTGATGACTGCGATGGCTTCCATACGTTTTAAAATATGCTCGAGTCGATGGACATGATCTGCGGCCGGAGCTTTGAGCAGCATGCCACGACGTTGCAGGTCGACTCCATTAATGGTGACGATGGAGATTTGAAGCATTCCCATGAGAGACGCGATGTCTCCGAGGATACCCGGTCGATTTTGACACAATTCATATTCGAGATACCACTCTTCGAATTTATGTTCCATCCCGAACCATCCTTTCGAGCAAATTCGCTACCTTGCCTATTTTAAATTATTTTAGAAGAATTGAAAAGAACTCGTTTATGCATCTTGACGAGATCATTGCCAACCGCCATCAATGCGTAGTACTGTGCCGGTCATATATGAAGCATCCGATGAGCATAAAAATCGGATCGTCTTCGCCACGTCTTCAGTGGTACCAAGACGCCCAAGCGGAATGTCATCCATCACGGTTTGTTTCGACTCTTCTACCGTATCATTCATCGGCGTATCAATCCACCCTGGTGTGACCGCATTGATTCGAACATTGAACGGTCCTGCTTCACGCGCAAACGCTTTGACGAAACCGAGTTGTGCCGCTTTGACCGTAGAATAGAACACTTCGGCTGCTGCCCCGACTTCACCCCAAACGCTTGAGACGACGACAATATCTAGTCGATGGTCATACGGTTTACGCGCAACAACTGACTGAATCAACCGAACCATGGCACGTACATGCACCTCGTAAAGTCGATCCAGCTCATCTATCGATTGGTCGACGACAAGCCCATGTAGCGCGTGACCGGCGACGTAGACGATGCGATCAACGGTATCGATTGACGACACCCACTTCTCTACTTCTGCTCGGTCCGATAAGTCACATATAATCAGTTCAGCCTGTAGCTTCTCAGTCTCCATCATTCGAGTAAGTGTCTCACGACCTCGATTCGCATGTAGCAAAAGCTCATCCTCACGAAAAGCGAGCGAGACGGCACGTCCAATCGCGCCGCTCGCTCCGACAATCAACGTCTTCATGGCTTTTTGACAACGCACACCGTTCGTTGCTCACTTCGGAACAATCGTACGTATGCTTCGTGAAGTTCATCTAATGTGATGGCATCGATTAAATTCGGAATCTCGAACAAGTTCCCGTCATTGAGTGCATACCGTGAGAACTGGTTGGCGATAAACTCTGGCGAATTCAGTGCTTTTAAAAATTGTCCCTGCATCATCCGCTTCTTACGATTGAGCGTCTCTTGATCAAGATGAAGTGGGCGCTCCAACGCACCCGTGACACGTTCGACAAAAGCATCGACATGGGACGTTTCCATCGATAGTGCGGCGAAGGCGAACGTCTCTTCTGACGTATAATCAAATGAGAATGCATCATCGATTAACCCTTCTGCGTACAATTCCGTGTAGAGGGGGGCTGTCGTATCAAAGAGCGCGTGCATAAGGAGCTCCACCGTCAACTCTTGTTTGAGACCGGCTTCTCCAGCTTGTGGGACATCTTTATAGCCAATCATCACTTTCGGAACCGAGACATCCATCTCAATGACCCGTTCTGACAGACGAACCGTGGTCGGTTCTTCCACCGTCTCACGTGCTCTTAAAGGTGGCGCGTCAAAAGATTTAGCTGCCTGATTGTCACGAATCAATTCAAGCATCTCATCTGGCTCGATGTTCCCGACGACGAACAACGCCATGTTGCTCGGATGGTAGAATGCCTGATGACACGTATACAAATCTTCTGCCGTGATTTTTGAGATCGATTCGATTGTTCCGGCGATATCGATTTTGACGGGATGTGTCTCATACATCGCTTCAATCAATCCGAAATAAAGACGCCATCCCGGATTGTCTTGATACATTTGAATCTCTTGACCGATGATACCCTTTTCTTTCTCGACTGACTCTTTCGTGAAATATGGTTCCTGAACGAAATTGAGTAGCGTTTTCACGTTTTCCGGCACGTTCGATGTTGCCCCGAACAAGTATGCCGTCCGCGTGAATGAGGTGAAGGCATTCGCTGATGCCCCTTGGCGACCGAACTGTTGGAAGACGTCGCCATCCTCTTTTTCGAACATCTTATGCTCTAAGAAATGTGCGATTCCGTCCGGCACCTCTATCCAATCCTCTAATTTGAAGCGACGGTCAATTGAACCATATTTCGTCGTGAACGTCGCGAACGTTTTCTCATATCCAGTCTTCTTCAGCAAATATACGGAGAGGCCATTGTCGAGAACGTGGTGATGTAAAGTCTCTCCGACGTTTGGGAAATCTAGTTTCATGCTTCTCCTCCTTTCAGACAGTAAACTGCTTCGAGCGAAATCTCATTCGCAAGCGCGATGACGTGGTTGCGTGTCGTACTCTCGATGATTGCCATCTCTTCGTCGAGTGAAAACGGGCGTATGTCTGCACCACTCATCCATCCAATCAACTGACGAGGGCTGTCTCCGAGTTGGCGACGTTGGTGGAACAACATTTCTTTCGTCTGTTGTAACGTCTCATCTTCGAACTCACCCGCCTGCAGTGCTTTTAACTGCTCTTCGATAATGTGTTCGGTCTTTTGTTGATTTGATGCATCGATTCCCGCATACACGAACAGTTTTCGACTGAGCGAACTGTATTGTGACGCGGCATAGTAGGCTAAACTTTCTTTTTCACGGACGTTCATGAACAGCTTCGAGTGCGGGAACCCACCGAATAATCCGTTCACGACTTGCATACGGATGGCATCTTCTGTCCGCGGATCGACGTCAATCGCGTAGGCGAGATGAAGTTTACTTTGCTTGATGTCTTGATGCTCTTCTAATCGTTTGAACTCACCACGGCTCGGTTCGGGCAGACGTCTCGGCTGACGCGACCCGAGCGATTCGAGCGGGTTAAATGCCTGTTCGACTTGTTGACGGTCGACATCGCCGACGACATAAATGTCGACACGATCGTTCTGAATCATCGATTGATAAGCATTGAAAAGTGATTTCGGCGTGACGTGATCGAGCTGTTCGAGCGTACCGAGAGACGGGATGGCGAGCTCGCCTCCGAGCATCTCTTGCAGGCGCTGTTGAGCGAAACGCATCTTGTCATCATAGACTGATTCGATTCGCTGACGCTGCAATCGGCGTTCTTGCTCCACGATGAGCGGTTGGAACGCGCCATCATAGACATTCGGACGAAGTAACACTTCCTCGAGTAATTGAATGGCCTGACTTAAGACGTCTTCGCCGACAAGATTGTCATTAACGACTTCGAGTTGAAATTGGATGACATGCTCTTTACCAATTTTTGATGCGCCCGCATACAAGTTTGTATCGTATAAATCTTCTAGCGGTGTGTGAAATAACTCAATTGATGGATAAGCTTCTGTCGATTTTTCCATAATGAATGGAAGCAGTGCCCGGTCTGCCACCGTGTCCTGAGACAGCGGGGCCGCAAACGAGACGAGGCAAGTCGTCGTTTTAAATTTTTTGGTCGGATAGACCGAATAGTGCAATTGATGTTGGAACTGTTCGATTCCTTTCATCAGCCGATCACTCCTTTTTTCGTTTTGGTTGAAACACGGCAGCGCCGCGTGCATATTCTTGGTCCGGTACGCCTGCGACAACATTTGCATACCGTGCGACCGTGAAAAGATAGTCACTCAATCGGTTAAAATATGGAAGTTGTCGGTCGGCGACACCGAGTGCGGTCAAATCTCGTTCGACACGACGGCAAACGGATCGTGCCACATGCAGGCTCGCCGCTGCGACACTTCCTCCCGGTAAGATGAAACGCACAAGTTCTGGACATGATTTTTCCCATTCGTCCATCCATTGTTCAAGTTCCGTCACAATCGACAAATCGACCGTTTTCGGGGGCGCGTCCGTATACATCAGCTCCGAACCGAGGTCAAACAAGTCGTGCTGAATCTTCGTCAGCTGTTCCCGGAGCGACGCGTCGGTCTGTTGCGCAATCGCTAATCCGATGTGACTGTTCAATTCATCAAGATGCCCCATCGCTTCGATTTGAGGATGATGTTTATCGACGCGGCTACCAATCAGTGATGTTTCACCCGTGTCGCCCGTGCGTGTATATCGCTTCATTCGGCTTCCCCCTTAAAATGCCACAAATGGTGACTCAGACGAGTCACCATTATGAGATATGTGGTTGTTCAAATGGTAAGTAAATGTCAAACGTCGTTCCGACACCGAATGTGCTCGATACGCTGACCGTTCCATGGTGGGCATCGATCACATTTTTCACGATGGCTAAACCAATCCCGGTACCGGTCTTCGACCCGCTCGTTCGTGCTTTGTCAGCTTTATAGAATCGCTCAAACACGAACGGCAAGTCCTCTTTCGGAATCCCGTGTCCTGTGTCGGTCAGTCGAATCTGCAACCCATCAGGCATCTCGGTCGCCTCAATTCGAATCTCTCCTGAATCGGTATGGGCAATCGCGTTGCCGATCAAGTTCGTGAATACTTGCTCGAGTCGGTCACCGTCTGCTTCAATCTGTCGATGCGGTACGTCCGTCTGTAATCGAATCTCTTTTTCAGATGCCATTTGATTGAACTTTCTCATGACACGTGGCAAGAAATCACCGATGTCGAACGAACTGAATTGCATCGTTTCTTTACCCGATTCGATGCGGGCCAAATCAAGTAAGTCGTTGACAAGTCGCGCAAGTCGAAGAGATTCGTCATAAATGATTGACGCAAATTCTTTCGTCGCCTCGTCACTTTCTGTCATCCCGTCGATGATTGCCTCTGAATAACCTTGTAGCGTCACGAGCGGTGTCCGCAGTTCATGGCTAATATTCGCCACGAAATCGGTCCGCATCTTATCGAGACGGTGGCTTTCAGATGTGTCGCGAATGACGACGACAGCTCCCTCGAAATCATCCTCCCCGATGAGCGGCGTGACCGTCAACGTATAGTAACGGTCATCTTGTTTCACTTCAATCGTCTTCTCAGCCGTCCCTTCCATTACTTCTTCATACAGTGACAGTACGACTTCATGCGGCTGACCGTCTTGAAGCAATGGACTAGCCTGTGGATTGGTGACGATCACGTTTGCGTGACGGTCGAGCGTGATGACACCGTCCGCCATCGAACGAAGAATGGAGGCAAGTTGCAGACGTTCTCGGTCTAACGCGTCTACATATTTTGCCAGTTGACTGCTCATCGCGTTGAACGAGGCGGCAAGTTCTCCAATTTCGTCTCGAGTCTTCGTTTCAAGACGCAAGTCAAATTGACCTTTCCCCGTCTTATTGACCGCATCTCGCATCGCTCGAAGTGGGGCCGTGATCCGCGTCGATAAGAAGAAGGCGAACACGGTCGTCACAATGATGGCCGAAGCAACAGTCCAAAGAATGATTGTTCGGGCACCGGCATTCGCACTCGAAATCGCATCGAGTGGTTCAAGTAAGTAGAGTGTATATTGTCCGGTCGATAACGAAAACGTCGTCCGGTAGGCAAGTGCAGCTTGATCGTCAAAAGAAGAGAAATTACCGATGGCTGTCTCCCCGACTGCCTGATAGGTTTCCCAATCTTGACGTTCAAGTTCAACCATCAGCCCGTCCACTTGATTCCCGAAATTTGAGCGCGTGGTCCCGTTTTCTAAAATATAGTTCGCACCATATACTTCGATGATTTGATCGATGGTCTGGGACGTGTCACCTTCATTCAACAACACCGACTGAACCTGTCCGCCAAGTTTGGCGAGGTGACCACGTTCTTGGTCGATGTGAAAAGAGTTGAAAAATTCAAGCATCAAGACCGAGACGATGAATAAGATGACACTGACCAAAACGAGAATCGTCAGCCACAGTTTCGTGACGATGCTGTTTCGCCGAATCATCATTCACTAGCAGCTTCGAACTTATACCCGACACCCCATACAGTCGTGATCATATGAGCCGCATCTGGTGAGACGCGATTCAATTTCTCACGAAGACGTTTCACATGCGTATCGACGGTCCGAAGGTCTCCGAAAAATTCATAGTTCCATACTTCTTTCAACAACTGCTCACGAGAAAAGACTTTATCGACCTGCTTCGCAAGGAAGAACAGCAATTCATATTCTTTCGGTGTAAGGGCAATCTCTTCTCCGTCGACCGTGACACGGTGCGCATCATTGTCAATCGTCAAGTGCGGGAACACAATCAAATCTTTTGATTTCTCACTCGTCTGCATAAACTTAGTCGAGCCAGAACGACGAAGGAGTGCCTTGACGCGAAGAACGACCTCACGCGGACTGAACGGTTTCACGATGTAATCGTCCGCCCCGACTTCAAATCCTTGGACACGATCAATCTCTTCACCTTTCGCTGTAAGCATGATGACCGGTGTCGCTTTCGTTTTCCGGAGTTCTGTACACACTTCGACTCCGTCCATTTTCGGCATCATCAAATCAAGTAAGATGACGTCGTATTCGTTTTCAAGAGCGAGAGCGAGTGCCTCTTCTCCATTGACCGCTTCTTCAATCACATACTGTTCACGTTCTAAGTACATTTTCAAAAGTCGGCGAATTCTCTCTTCGTCGTCGACTACTAAAATCTTCGTTTTCTCAGCCATACCAGAAACCCTCCTAAGACCCATTACGAGTTGTAGCGAATGTTGCACAATTGTGAACATTCCACTCCCTGCCATAACTATACCACTCTATTATTTCGCTTCACAACGATGATTTGATGGACCAAATGAAAAAGAAGTCACAATTGTGACTTCTTTCGCGTCATGCATATGAATGTAGACCGGCGATGACCAAGTTGACGAAGACGAGGTTGAACATGATGATGGCAAATCCACCGACACATAACCAAGCCGCTTTCGTTCCGGTCCAACCGCGCTGGATGCGCATATGCAAGTAATAAATATAAATGAGCATCGTAATGAGGGCCCATACTTCCTTTGGATCCCAACCCCAGAAGCGGTTCCATGCAATCTGTGCCCAAATCATCGCAAAGATGAGACCGCCGAGGATGAAGACCGGCAATCCGATTGCGACCGAGCGATAGCTGATCTCATCAGCAAGGTCGAGGTCGACCTTTTTCGCAAGCGGTTGAAGCGCTTCAGCGATGCGTTTTCGCAAAATGACGAAGCGGAGCAACGCATAAATCACGACACCACCGATAACCGACCAGATGAGCGTGTTCAACTTGAGTGTATTGATCCAATTCGGCAACTCAAGTGACAAACCGCTCGCTCCTGACAAGAGCTGTGCCCCTTCTGGTACAAATAGGATTGGCATGAAGTACTCATATGTCTCGACTTGACCACGGTCATTCGTGAATTCGACGACACCACCGGCACCGATTCCTTTGAAGAGCATCGATACGATGATGAACCCGAGTGTACACATGAGAACGAACATCGTCACTTCAAGCCACGTCCGTGACTTAGACTGTTCTTTCATCGATGTCTCATTCAATAAGAAAATGAGACCTGACGCAAAACTGATGGCCAAAATCCCTTGTCCGAGCGCTGCCGTCGTGACGTGGATTTTTAACCATACACTGTTGAGTGCCGGAATGAGCGGTGCGACCTCACTCGAGAACATCGAGGCGAAAGCAATGACGAGTAACGCCACTGGCATCGCGAACAATCCGAGTACGTCATTTTTATAAATCCCGTATACGACGAGGAACCCGAGCACCATCATCATGCCGAAGAACGTCGTATATTCATATAAGTTTGATACCGGCGCATAGCCGACACCTGCCCAACGCATAAAGAAATATGTCATTTGGGCGATAAATCCGATAATTGCCAAGATGAAGGCATACTTCCCATAGGCGACACGGTTGACGTTTCGATCCTTACGCATACCACTAACGGCAATCGTAAAGAGAACCGTCGAGATCGCGTAAAGGAAGAATGCGATAAACAGCATTCGGCTGCTCCATTCAATCCATTCCATCAAGATTCCCCTCTTTCATCTGTTGACTCGTTCTCCGGCTTCGAAGTAAATCTCGCCTGATCTTCCCACATCGGTAAACCGGCCTGTTCTAATAATGGCGAAACCTCTCGACGGAGCGAGGACGGGTTTTTGTTCGTAAAGCCTGCGACGAGTACCTCATCTTCATGACGACGAATCCAGACACGGCGGTGTGGCCAATACATGCCCATCACAATTCCAATCATGAAGATGGTCGCACCGACGATCAGAATCGGGTACGTCGAGTCACTCTTCACTCGAAGACCGCTCGTGCTCGCCATCTCTGTGCCCGCAAACTTTACTTCGTACCGGTTTTCTTCATCAGCGACGTTAAGTCGAATACCAATCAAGTTTGATTCCGTCTCGCCTTCAGGTGATTCGACATCGAAGAAGAAGGCAGGATTCAGTGCACGTGGTGATTTCGTGTTCGGTTGCCCATCCTTCACCTCAAAATCAGGATACAAGTCTTTCAACGTGACCGTGACCCCGTCTAAGTCATACGACTTTTCCGGATTCTCGAGGTCGACTTTGAACGGTCCATACTCGTCACCTGTCTGTTTATCGGCAAGCATGAACGACATCGACAAGAACTCCGGTCGACTTGAATATTGCTCTTGATACACTTCATATTTTTCGAACTTAAACGGGTGATTGACTTTCGTCGAACCGACATCGACTTGTTCGAGTTGCGGCGATCCGTCCTCGTTCGTTCCCGTCTTCTTAAATAATGTCAGTTCCGTCTCATAGTTTTTTGGAACAGCCCCGGCTTTTTCAATGGCAGCTGCGAATTTCGCATCTTCCTCATTGTTCTCCGGGTCATACATTTCAAGAATGAACTGGTCGTTCCGTAAATAGTATTCCCCATCTGTCGCCTCTAATGAGACCGTATCTCCTTCTCGCACCCATTCAAGCGTATCTGTATGGAATGCCGGGAACACGCGGAGCATCGCCCCGAGGAAGAAGATGACGAGACCGACGTGGTTCACGTATGGACCCCAACGACCGAAACGGTGTTTTTCAGCCAACAAGGCATCTCCGTCCCGTTTGACACTGTACCGCTTTTTCTTGAGCGACACTTCCATCTCGTCAATCTGAGCGTCTGTTCCTTCGCCTTGTCCGAAGAGGCGCTGTCCTTTCATAAAGCGCTCTGTCCGTCTTACGGGTTGATTCTTGAGCGCTTTATAGAGCGGGACACCACGGTCAATCGATACGACGATGAGCGAGAGCGTCAACATGACGATGAGACCGATGTACCACCATGACGTATATAAGTTATGGAATCCAAGTGCATAATAAATCGAACCTGGCGTCCCATATTCCTCCAAGTAATATTGCTCTGGAGGTAACTGTTGTGGGATGTACATTTCTTGAGGGAAAATCGTCCCGATTGCCGAGCCGACAATAATCAGCGCAATCAACCACAATCCCACTTTGACCGATGCGAAGAAGTTCCACACCCGGTCAATGACCGATTTAGGACGACGCTTCGACCGTAAATCAGCGCCTTCGTATTTCATATCTAGCATCTGTGCGTCCCCCGTTCGCTTACAATGACTTCTCGGCTAGCTCCATCAATTTCTCTTTCGTGAGTTCACCTTCATATTTTTCAATTACGTTTCCTTCACCATCGATGACGAATGTGACAGGTAAGTTATAAATGCCATAGGCTTTCTCGACTTCACTCTTCGTGTCCATCAAGATCGGATAATCGAGACCGACACCGAGGTCGTTCACAAAGTTATCGACGCGAAGCGGCGTCTCACCGACGTTCACCGCCCAAAAATCGACACCCATGTCTTGGAGTGTTGCGTAATTTTCTTGTACGACTGGCATTTCTTTCTTACAAGGTTCACAGAACGTACCCCAGAAGTTGAGAAGCATTCCTTTTCCTTCGTATGTGTCACGTTCATAAAGGGTCGAACCGTCGAGTGTGACGAGTTTGAAGTTCGGTGCCTCGTCCCCTGCCTCGATGCGTCCGTCATTCCCAGCTTGGTCGAACAATTGCATGACGGTGATGGCTCCCGCAAAGAGAACGACCGTCATAATCATCAAGCGCCAAAATGACCTCTTTTTCTTTTTCGCGACCGCTTGTTCCATGCGGTCGTCTTTGTTTTGATCTTTTGTCATCGTTTCCACACCATCCTTCAGTTGCTATTGTACTGAAAAAACATTAAAAACGCACATTAACAGACTTTTTTCATTTTTTTGTCACACAATTTACACAATCAAAAAAATCATCCTATTTCAGGACGATTTTTTGTTGTTATTTTTTCTTCTTTTTGCCTCGTGGTTTAGGTGGAACCGTCGGATTCGCGAGTTCACGAAGCTTGCTGATCTCTTTGTGTGAAAGTTCACGCCAGTCGCCGGTATTGAGCCCGTCGAGCGTCAAGAAACCGAACTGTTCACGCTTTAGTTTGATGACCTCAGAACCGATTGCTTCGACCATGCGACGGATTTGACGATTGTGTCCCTCCGAGATAACGATCTCAAGGATGGCCGTGTTCTTTTTCTGGTCGACAGACTTCATCTTCACTTTCGCACTACCCGTTTTGAATCCATCATCGAGCTGAACACCTGACTCTAGTTGCTTGATTGCCAAGTAAGAAGGGATGTTCTTCACTTTTGCCACATAGCGCTTTTGAATCTTATATTTCGGATGCGTCATCATGTTCGAGAACTCTCCATCATTCGTCAAAATGATGAGTCCTGTCGTGTTATAGTCAAGACGTCCGACCGGGAAAACACGTGCTCCTGGTGGCACGAGGTCCGTGATCACTTTACGTCCTTTATCGTCTTCTACCGTCGACACATAGCCGCTCGGTTTATAGAGCACGTAGTAGACATGCTCTTCTTGCTCGATTTTGACGCCATCGACCTCAATCTCTGACTTCGGTCCGACTTTCGTCCCGAGTTCACGTACCACTTTTCCGTTGACACGGACGCGACCATCCAAAATCATTTCTTCCGCTTTACGACGCGAGGCGACCCCCGCTTGTGCGATTACTTTTTGTAAACGTTCCATATGATTAATCCTTCTCCAATCTCTCTTCTTGCTTCGGTGATTCCTGACCGAAGAACAAATCGCCTTCGTCTGTCAGTTCATCCTCAAATGTTAATGGTGGTAATTCTTCGAGCGAGTTAAATCCAAAGTGGTCGAGGAAATGCTCTGTCGTTCGATATAACTTGGCACGACCAATTGTTTTAGCACGACCAGCTGATTCGATTAACCCTTTTGATAATAGCGTATGAATGACTCGCTCCACTTTGACACCGCGAACCTCCTCGATGTCCGCCCGCGTGACCGGCTGCTTATAAGCGATAATGACGAGCGTCTCCATCGCCGCGCGTGAAAGTGCCTGCTCCGCCATCGTTCCGACATATTTTTGAATGTAGGGAGACACGTCTGGAACGGTCACAAGTTTGTACACACCTGCCGATTCCATGAGTTGGAACGGTCGGTTCGATGTTTTAAACGAGGCTTCTAACTTACTGAGCTGTTCTCGTGCAGCAGCCTCTGAGATGTCGAGCGTCTCTGCGAGCGCTCGGACTTCCATCCCTTCGTCCCCGACGACGAATAGCAATCCTTCGATAATCGTTTCATAGGACAGCAACCGCTTCATCCCCTTTCTTTGATGATTCGATGAACGAGATTTGAATGTCTTGGTCAAGTTGTTTCGTTTCGACGACCCGTAGCTTGATCAGCTCAAGAAGCGCCATAAACGTCACGACGAGATCTGAGACGTTCGGTCGTTCTACAAAGAAGGCGAAAAACGATGTCTGTCGCGTAGAAGAAACGTGCTCATGAAGTCTCGTCATCTGTTCCTCGAGCGTCCGCTCTTCGCGTTTAATCGTCTTTTTGCGTCGTTCTTTCCAACGTTTCCGTTCAATCATTTTAGAATAGGCATGAAGAAGGTCTGAGAAGTTCAGCGGTCCGTCGTACTTCGACACTTCCTCTGACATGTAGTTCGTCAAATCTTCTCCCGGTCGTGTATAAAGTTCAAGACGATGTTCTTCCTGTTCACGCATGAAAACGACTGCTTCTTTATATGCTTTGTATTCGATTAATTGACGAATGAGTCCCTCACGAGTCGGTTCTTCGTTGAAGTCTGGAACATCCTCATCCTCGACCTGAACAGGCGGTAACAACTGCTTGCTCTTTAACTGGAGCAACGTCGCCGCCATGACCAAGTATTCACTGGCCACGTCGAGTTCAAATTTTTGCATCGTGCGAATATAGCCGACATACTGGTCAGTGACTTCTGCCACGGAAATGTCGACGATATCAATCTCCATTTTTCCGATCAAATGGAGCAACAGGTCGAGTGGACCTTCGAACGTATCGATTTTAACGTTATAGGCTTCCATAGAGACACCTGCCATTTTACATTTTTGCGCTTTAGTATAACATGTTTTATAACACCGTGGACACGAAAGGAGAAAAATGATTCATGACCCCTTTTATTCATTATACGTTGCTTTTTGAATGTCATGCCGATTATTTCGAATGTCATGAGGTATTAGAAGAAGCGTGGCAGGCAGACGGTCGTCGTCATCACGGCTATGCGGCACTCATCCAATACGCCGTCATTCACTATCATCTACGACGAGACAATCTCATCGGCGCGAAAAAGAGCTTGCGACTCTTACGTCGAAAGATGGACATCGCTTCCCCCTATTTACATGAGCTCGGTCTGGATGTCGACTCCTTCATCGCACAGCTTGATGAATGGCCGTTACACACGAAGCTCCCATTACAACAGGATGTTCGTGACACGGTCGAATCACTAAAACCGATGTTCCCATCGACAGACCTGTCGTTCGAGGAATTGGTCCACAAGCATCTTCACCGTGACCGGAGTGAGGTCATCACGGAACGGGAGTTGGCACTTTTAAAAAGGCAACGTGCAAGAAGTTGACGTCAAGATTCAAGACGTCTCCTTTTTATGATCAATGATGATTTTTTAAATTCTTAAACGCCGTCACCCAACTCTCGAGATCGTTCCGATCATGTAAATATTCAGAAGGGGTTTCAAGTAAATCCATGCCATAGATTGTTTGTAAGCAGGACCAAACCACCTTGTCAGAAGCTGTCCAATCAAATCCATCTATATTTTCATACTGTTCCAACCACTGATATGCCCAGTCAGAGATTTCTTCTCGCGTTCGTTCTTGCCTGAGCACTTGCTCCAATCGATTGATCAGTTCATCGATTGTTACTCGATTCATGAATCCACCTCATTTAAAGGGTTTGTGATTTACTCCATGTAATATGTAAAACCCCCATAATCACAATCGTGATTACGGGGGTTTTTGTCATCAGACGACTAATTGATTCCATTTATCCAATAAATCGCCCGTCTTGCCTGTACCGGTTAACGTCAAATCAAGTGGAAGTACGTTTCTCACCTCGTCTAGAAGCTCGTAAGAACGTTTCTCGCCACGGAATGATGGCGACAAGGCGATATGGTCAATGACCATCGTCGTTCCTTGTTGCTCCATTCCAATGATGCCGACGAAGTCTTCACCGACTTTCCACAAATAGAGGAACTTCGACTCTTCCTCGTCATACGATCGGACGAGTTCAAGCAAGCTAAGCGGAGATTTGTCACTGCATGAGAATGCGAGTAGACCCATCGCCGTCTTTTCATAAGAACGTTTATATTTGACCAGCATCGCTGGGTTCACCACCTTTAGTCATTCAAGTTTCACGATGTGAAGACGTGAGAGACATGGTTCATTGTGCCATAACCTTCAGGCAAAAATCAATTCTCGTCCCAAACCTTCACTTCTGCCATCTTCGTTCCTTGACGAAGTTTGACGGCATGTTCAAGACCAGATGTCACTTTACCGAAAACTGTATGGACACCATCCAAGTGTGGTTGTGGCTCATGGACGATGAAGAACTGTGAAGACCCTGTGTTACGTCCTGCGTGTGCCATCGAGAGTGATCCCGCTTCGTGTTTGTGTGGGAAAGAAGTCGATGTCTCACATGGAATCGTATAACCAGCTCCACCCATTCCAGTACCATCCGGGCAACCACCTTGGCTGACGAATCCAGGAATGACACGGTGGAATGTTAATCCGTTGTAGAACCCGCTGTTCGCAAGTTTTTCGAAGTTTTCGACCGTGATCGGTGCCTCGTTGTGGAATAAATCAAATTCAATCATTTCGCCATTTTCAAGTTTCATAGAACCTTTTTTCATGTTTCAAGCAACCCCTTTATTTGAATATGTATCCTGCTGTTTTACACTCACATTACCCATCTTATCAAAAAAACACGTCTGTCTCCACTTTTTTTGTGGAAACAGACGTTCTGCCTTACTGGATGACAGCGTGAACGAGAGGACGAGCTTCTGGTTTCGTCGCACCGATTGTATACGCGTGATCTAGACGTTCGACAGCCGAAGACATGTCTTCCATGTTCGAGCGGAGCACGGCAATCACATCGCCCGCCTCGACACGGTCGCCAACTTTCTTCTCGAGCGTGATGCCCGCCGCGAAGTCGATCTTGTCTTCTTTCGTCGCACGACCTGCTCCGAGAAGCATCGCTGCGACACCGACTTCGTCTGCGATGATTGACTCGACATAACCTGCTTCTTTTGCGACGAATGTCGTCTCGTAGGAAGCTTGTGGTAATTTTGTCACGTCATCGACGAGCGACGCGTCTCCACCTTGTGCTTCGACGAACTTACGGAACACCTCGAGGGCATGACCGTCAGCAATTCGTTTTTCAAGGTCTGCATATGCTTCGTCAAACGTTGGATAGAAATCACCAAGAACAGCCATATGTCCTGCAATCGTGAGCGCGATTGTTTTCAAGTCTTCTACTTCTTTACCTGAAAGAACTTCAATCGCTTCTTTTACTTCGTTCGCGTTCCCGATTTCAAAGCCGAGCGGTTGGTCCATGTCTGTGATGACAGCGACCGTCTTACGACCGACGTTCTTCCCGATTGCGACCATCTCTTCTGCGAGTGCTTTCGCATCATCGAACGACTTCATGAACGCACCAGAACCCGTCTTGACGTCGAGGACGATACTGTCAGCTCCTGCTGCGATCTTTTTCGACATGATTGAACTCGCGATGAGTGGAATCGACTCAACGGTAGCCGTCACATCACGGAGGGCATAAAGACGTTTGTCAGCTGGCGTCAAGTTCCCCGTCTGACCGATAATCGACATCTTAATGTCGTTTACTTGTTTCGTGAATTGTTCTTCCGTCAATTCGACGTTAAAACCTGGGAACGATTCGAGTTTATCAATCGTACCACCCGTATGACCCAGACCACGGCCACTCATTTTCGCGACCGGGATCCCGATTGACGCGACGAGTGGTGCGACAATCAAGCTGATCTTGTCACCGACTCCGCCCGTTGAGTGCTTATCGACTTTCTTCCCTTCGATGTTCGAAAGATCGATCGTATCGCCCGACTTCACCATTTCCATCGTCAAGGCTGCCGTCTCGTTTTCAGTCATCCCGTTAAAATAGATGGCCATCGACAATGCCGACATCTGATAGTCAGGAATCGTTTCGTTCGTGAATCCTTCGACGACGAAGCGAATCTCCTCTTCGTTCAATTCTCCACCGTTACGTTTTTTCAAAATCAAATCGACCATACGCATAACTGTCGTCCTCCTAGAAATAAGTTACTTACATGCTTTTAATCGTGCCGCGCACGAGTGAAAGGAAGTCTTGACGAACACGTTCTGTCGTCTCGATGACTTCTTCATGGTTAAGTGGTTGATCTAAAATCCCTGCCGCCATGTTCGATACACACGAAATCCCGAGGACGCGCATATCCGAGTGACGCGCGACGATGACTTCTGGTACCGTCGACATCCCGACGACGTCACCACCGAGAAGACGTGCCATTTTTACTTCTGCTGGTGTCTCGTATGTTGGGCCTGTGTTTCCGAAGTATACCCCTTTTTGGACAGTGAGTCCGAGGTCAGAAGCGACGCGTTCTGTCAATTTCACGAGCTCTTTATCGTACGCTTCAGACATATCTGGGAAGCGAGTCCCGAATTCACTCGCATTCTTCCCGATGAGTGGGCTCGTCCCGAAGAAGTTGATGTGATCCGTGATGATCATCAAATCACCAGGGTTGAACGACTCGTTACACGCGCCCGCCGCGTTCGTGACGATGAGTGTCTCGACACCGATCAATTTGAGGACACGAACCGGGAACGTCACCTGTTCCATCGAGTATCCTTCATAAAAGTGGAACCGTCCCTGCATCGCGACGACGCGTTTTCCTTCAAGTTCTCCGAACACGAGTTGTCCTGCATGCCCTTCGACGGTTGATACTGGGAAGTGTGGAATCTCTTCATAAGGGATTGCAACCGGATTCTCAATTTCGTCCGCGAGGACTCCAAGGCCTGACCCGAGAATGAGTCCGATTTCTGGTGTATCACCCATACGCTCCTGCAAAAACGCTTTTGTTTCGTTCCAATTTACCATGAATATTGCCTCCTCAAATTTCGTTTAAGAAACTCTTTCCGTTTGATGGTGCCGCAACGTCAAAGTTGTCAGCTACTGTCGCACCGATATCTGCGAACGTACCTCGAATGCCTAGATCAACTGCTTTCGCTCCAGTGTGATGTACGATGAGCGGTACATATTCACGCGTGTGATCTGTACCAGCATGTACTGGGTCATTCCCGTGGTCTGCCGTGATGATGAGTAAGTCGTCTTCACGGAGACGCTCCATCACTTCAGGTAGACGGGCATCATATTCTTCAAGCGCGACGGCGTAGCCTTCCGGATCACGACGATGACCGAACAATGCGTCAAAGTCGACCAAGTTCAAGAAGCAAAGCCCTTCGAAATCTTCTTCGAGTGATTCGACCAACTTGTCCATCCCGTCCATATTCGATTTCGTACGGACCGCTTTCGTCACACCTTCACCGTCGTAGATATCACTGATTTTCCCGAGAGCGATGACATCTTTCCCAGCCTCTTCGAGCGTATTCATGACTGTCTTACCGAAAGGTTTGAGTGCGTAGTCATGACGATTTGCCGTACGTACCCATGCACCCGGTGTGCCGATGAACGGACGGGCGATAATACGACCGAGCATATACGGGTCTTCACGTGTAATCTCACGCGCGTATTCACAAATCCGGTACAACTCGTCGATTGGCACAATCTCTTCGTGAGCGGCGATCTGTAGAACCGAGTCTGCAGATGTATAAACGATGAGCGCGCCTGTCTCGACATGTTCTTCACCGAGCTCATCTAGAATGGCCGTACCTGATGCCGGCTTGTTTCCGATGATTTTACGGCCACTGAACTCTTCTAGACGATGAATCAAATCGTCCGGGAACTCTTCAAAGACACGGAACGGCGTCTCGATATGAAGACCCATGATTTCCCAGTGTCCTGTCATCGTATCTTTACCAGCCGAGATTTCTTCCATGCGACCATACGCGCTTGGCGTTTCCGACACGTCGATTCCTTGAATCGGTTTAATGTTCGCGAGTCCGAGTTTTCCCATATTCGGCATGTTCAATCCGTTATGTTCACGAGCGATATGTCCGAGCGTATCGGCCCCTTTGTCACCGAACTGTTCAGCATCCGGTGCTTCACCGATACCGACCGAGTCCATGACCACTAAAAAAATACGTTTAAACTTCTTCACAAAAAATTCCTCCTTTTCAATGTCTAGGCACGAGGGTGATGCTTGCGATACACATCATGTAGCCGCGACTTATTGACGTGTGTATACACTTGCGTCGTCGCTAAATCCGCATGACCGAGCATTTGTTGAATGGCACGTAAGTCAGCACCGTTCTCGAGCAAGTGTGTCGCAAAGGAATGACGGAGAACGTGAGGTGTGATCTCCTTATCAATTCCGGCAAGCTTGGCACGTCGTTTGATCATCTTCCAAAATCCTTGACGACTGAGCCGTCCACCTCTGCCGTTTAAAAAGAGCGCTTCGGTCTCTCTGCCGCCGAGTCCGTTTCGAGCTTGTTGAATATATCGCTCAACAAACCCTTGCGCGACCGACGAAACCGGAATGATTCGAGCGCGCTCGCCTTTCCCTTCACATTGTAGATACCCCAATTCGAACTGCAAATCATCCAAATCAAGACCTAAAAGTTCACTGACCCGCATTCCGGTCCCATAAAGCAACTCGAGCATCGCACGGTCCCGAAGTGAGAGCGGGTCGGATGTCGGGACGCTATCTAAGAGACGCTCGACTTCCGCTTGCGACCAAGTATCCGGAAGTTGCTTTTCTGCTTTCGGCGTCTCTAGATACAGAGATGGATCGGTTGTCGTGACCCCGGTCATTTTTAGATGATGATGGAACATCCGGATTGAACTGACAGCTCGTCTCAAAGAGGACGAAGCACGTCCCGCCTGTGACAGTTCTTCGATATGCTTAACGATATGAGAACGTGTCACGTCGTTCCAATCTTTCACCCCCAACTGGTTTAAGGTTGATGCGTACTGCGTCAAGTCGCTCGCATACGCCTGTCTCGTGTTAGCGGACATCCGCTTTTCAACCGTCATGTACTGAAGAAATGACTCGATATGCGAACGCATCATACCCTCCTCCTTCCTCATTTCACCTGAATACGCTTACAGCATATCACTTATGTAAACCGTTGTGAAGATGTCTGACCTCATTTTTTATTCACTTTTTTGTGAACATTGATGTGATATAAATGCATCTTAATTTCTTATTTTTCTGGCATATTTCAAAAAGAGGCAGTATACTACGAATGACTTATTAAAATAATTTAAAAAGTAGATTGGAGTGTGGTCGTGTTGAAAGATCTACAACATGAATTACTAGTCGATATCCGAAAGCAGATCGTTCTGCACAACGTATCGACAATCTCTGAATTGAGTAAAGTCACACACGTTTCATTCCCTACCGTCAAAAAGATGATCGATGACATGATTGTACGCGGGGAAGTTATCGAACATGGTCAGAAGGCGCCAGAAGGTGGGCGCCCTGCAAAAAGTTATGGGTATAATCCTGAATTCCGTCACTGTTTGACGTTATATATCGAAGCGAGAGAGATTCGCTACCGCTTGATTAACTGTCAACATCAGATTGTAGAAGATGGAGTGTTCCTAGTCACTGACAGTCATTTAGAAGCGTTAGGAGAACTAGTCGATTCGTTTATTGAGGACAAGACAAAAATCGGAGCGATTTCTGTCGGAGTCGCTGCTGCTGTAGACATGGGTCGGATTGTTTTCGCCCCAGAATACCCGTCGCTTGCACACCTAGATTTAAAACACTGGTTGATGGAACGAACAGGACTTCCCGTCGTCATTGAAAATGATATGAATGCCGCCGTTTATGGATTTTCTAAACGAGATGAGACGACAACATATCAGTCCATCGTCTATCTCGGTCTCGGGAAGAATGGTCCTGGTGCTGGTATCTTGTTTGATGGACACGTCGCTCGTGGACAATCCGGTTTTAGTGGAGAAGTTTCATTTCTTCCGCTTTATGATGATGCATCGTTTTATGACCGTATTAAAGACAAGCCTTATGGACCAAACGTTCTGAAGAGAGAAGAAATTGATGCATTGGGACGTCTCGTCGCTACGTTTGCTGCGACACTCAACCCCCATGCATTCATTTTCTCAAATGTCGATCTCGTTCAAGATGATTTGCTACACATTAACCATGCGTGCGAACGATACCTTCCCTCCCGTCACATTCCCGTCCTTCGAATCGGGCAATGGGAGGAAGATTATTTTTCAGGACTAGCCCGGCTCGGCATTGAATTGACGCTCGAAACCATACAACGAGGTGACGTATGACGATTTTATTATTGGCCGTAATTTATATCGCGTTTATCAGCCTCGGTCTCCCGGATGCCCTGCTCGGTGTCGGTTGGCCACTCATGCATCAAGAGTTTTCAGCCCCATTATCGATGGCCGGTTGGATTTTCATGACGATTGCTGGCGGAACGATTCTGTCGAGTTTACTCAGCGGCAAACTATTAGAGCACTTTGACACGAAACAAGTCACTTTCGGTTCAACGCTACTGACCGCGCTCTGTCTGTTCGGTTTCTATTGGGCGCCTTCAATTGGTTGGCTGTTCGCATTAGCCATTCCGCTTGGTTTAGGGGCAGGTGCCGTCGATGCCGCACTCAATCATTACGTTGCAGAGCACTACGAAGCACATCATATGAATTGGTTACACTGTTTTTGGGGGATTGGCGCAACCGGTGGACCACTCGTCATGGCGGGAGTGTTGACAGAAAATGGATGGCGTGACGGCTATTTGATCATCGCTGCAGTTCAGTTCGGTTTGGCCCTCGTGTTATTGCTGTCCTTTCCACTTTGGAAACAGAAAGGTCAGTCAATTTCACAGCATCAAGAAACAGCCGTCACGACGCTCGATCGCAAGTTACCGACTGGAGTGTCCTATGCGTTGGCCACATTTTTACTTTATTGTGGGGTCGAAGCATTGATCGGCTTATGGACAAGCAGTTACTTTGTACAGATGAAACAATTCTCCATTGCGACAGCTGCGGCATGGGTATCGATTTACTACGGAAGCATCACATTAGGTCGTTTCGTAAGCGGGTTTCTCTCATTTCGTTTCACAAACAAACAGATGATTCGGATGGGACAATCGCTTGCCTTTCTCGGTAGTATCTTCTTTTTTATTCCGACATCCGCGACGATGTTAGTCGGCTTGATCTTGATTGGATTCGGATTGGCTCCGATTTATCCGAGTATGCTTCACGATACACCGAACCGGTTTGGCTCAGCACAATCGAAACGATTGATGGGTTATCAAATGGCATTCGCTTATACCGGAAGTACGTTCTTACCCCCATTGTTTGGTTTGATCGTCTCTCAAACGTCACTTGGCTTCCTCCCACTCGTAACTATCATGATCATGATGGGAATGCTCTTCAGTACAGAACGTTTGAATCGAATCATAAAACTAAATAAAGCCTAGGAGGAGAACATATGAGAATCGAACATATTGCGATTTGGGTGGAAGATTTAGAGAAGATGCGCATATTTTATGAGACATATTTCGATGCGCAATCGAATACCAAATACGAGAATCACATGAAGCGCTTCGAATCGTACTTTTTGACGTTTCCTGATTCAAGTTGCCGAATCGAATTGATGCACCGACCAGATCTTGAGATACAAACGAATGAAATGATTGGGTATGCACACATCGCTTTCTCACTCGGAAGTAAACAAGCGGTAGATGCATGGACAGAGCGTCTTCGACTCGACGGATACACACACGTGGACGGACCACGTACGACCGGGGACGGCTATTACGAAAGTGTCTGTCTCGACCCAGAAGGAAATAAAATAGAGTTGACCATCTAATTTGAAAAGGAGCGAACAATATGATTCAGGCTATTTTACTTGATTTAGACGGAACGCTGTTGAATGACCAAAAATTGATTACCGAACAAACGAAGCGCACGCTCATGGCATTACAACGACAAGGTGTCAAAGTCGTTCTTGCCTCTGGCCGTCCGAAGCGCGGGATGTTGCCATATGCTAAAGAGTTGAGACTACACGAGTACAATGGGCTGATCGTTTCTTCAAATGGAGCTTGTGTCACGGACGCTACGACAGGTGATACGTTGTTTGAACAAGCGATGCAAATCGAGGATGTTCGCTCGA
Source organism: Exiguobacterium sp. NPDC077395 (assembly GCF_050269125.1). Lineage (NCBI taxonomy): Bacteria > Bacillati > Bacillota > Bacilli > Caryophanales > Exiguobacterium > Exiguobacterium sp. NPDC077395. The sequence goes on along the minus strand of NZ_JBNNHU010000001.1, from coordinate 1,076,935 downwards.
TTTTAAAGCATTTAGAGAATTTCGACGTCATTCCGATGATTAACGATGAAACCTATATGTATGTAAAAGATGTATTTGCCGGAATGATTGAGGTGAACGGACAACTCATTAACATCATCGAATACGAGTCGAGAGGCGGACGATTCCAATTACGCGAAGAGCCGAATTTAGTAGACATCATCGAGTTCCCTGTCCATAAAATCCTCGTAGCAGGTCAACCTGATTATTTACAAGAAGTCGCACCTGCTATGGCAGAGCCATTTGCTGATTCTATTACAAGCATGTTCACGGCAGCGATGTATTATGAATTCACCGATTTAGGAATCGACAAAGCGAAAGCGCTTCGTCACGTCTTTGAAGAGTTGTCAATCGACCGTGAACAGGTCATCGCTTTCGGGGATGGTCATAACGACCGTTCGATTATTGAATACGCAGGAGTTGGGATTGCCATGGGAAATGCCGTCGATGCACTGATTGATATAGCGAGTGAAGTCACGACATCAAACAATGAAGACGGGATTTCAAGAGTTCTTGAACGATACATCACACATTGAAAAAAGGACAGATGACCCGATTGGGCCGTCTGTCCTTCATCTGTTAACCGTTAATCACTGCTTTATGACCTTCGAGCGTGACGCCTTTTGCTTGGCATACTTTACAGATGCCGTGAAACGTCAAGCGATGGTCTTTAATGAGAAATTCGTATTTGCTCTCGACTTTTTTCTCGACATCGACGAGCAAGTCTTCCATGATTTCTTCGACCGAGCCGCATTCGACACAGACGAGATGGTGGTGCGAATGATTCGCTCCTTCTGGGCGCAAGTCAAAGCGTGCGACCCCGTCACCGAAGTTGACTTTGTCGACAACACCGAGTTCAGTCAATAACTCAAGTGTGCGATACACCGTTGCGAGTCCGATCTCTGGTGCGATGCTCTTGACGAGCATAAAGACGTTCTCGGCACTCAAATGGTCACTCTCATTCTCAAGTAAGATGCGAACCGTCGATTCACGTTGCGGTGTCAATTTATATCCTTTGGCGCTCAATTGCTGTTTAATTCGTTCAATTCGCGTTTCCATAAGGCGCCCCCTCTTTACATAGTTCACTACACAAAGCATACCGAAGTTTTAATCAATTTTCAATTTAAAATCATTACTATGTAAGTTTACCATATAAAATTTCAGATTAGAATTATTTTAATCTAGACAATTGCCACCATTGAATCGCCATGATTGTCTTCGCATCGGTGATGACACCTCTGTCTAACAAATCAACCGCCTCTTCAAAAGAATATCGTTTCACATTTAAAAACTCATCTTCGTCAAGGTTCATCTCGCCCGCTGATAATCCTTTCGCGACAAACACATCGACTCGCTCACTGCAAAAACCTGGGGCTCCGTAGAAAGAGAAAATCTTTTCGAGCGACTCCGCCGTATATCCGGTCTCTTCAGCTAACTCACGTTCGGCACTCGATACCGGTTCTTCCCCTTTTTCAAGTTTGCCTGCTGGGATTTCAAGCGACATCGATTCAAACGCTTTTCGATACTGCTCTACCATGACAATTTTGTCCGATTCATCGATGACGAGCACGGCAACAGCACCATTGTGATAGACGAGTTCGCGCACAGACGTGTTTCCATTCGGAAGGGAGACGACATGCTTTTCCACATCGAAAATCTTACCTTCGTAGATGACTTCCCGCTCAATCGTTTTTTCTTCCATATGATTACTCCTCACTTTTCGATATACTCTGATTATGAGTCAAACCAACATTTCGAACAAGGAGGAATCCATATGAGTGAACTCGGACTCGGAACGATGACGATTTTGAAACATGGGGAGATTGAGGCGAAGAAGATCCTGGAGATGGCCATCCAATCGGGGATTCAACATATTGATACAGCAGATGTCTATGCACGACAAGCTGTCGAGCGCGTAATCGGGGAAACGTTAGGTCAGGAACGAAAACAACTCTTTTTAGCGAGTAAAGGTGGAAACGAACTGACTGAGGACGGGATGCGTTGGAATCCTAATCCGTCGTACTTAGAGGAAGCGTTACACGGATCGCTCGAACGATTGCAAACCGATTATCTAGATTTATATTATATTCACGGTGGTACGCTCGAGGACAATCTCGACGCGACGATTGAATGGGCGCAAAAACAAAAGCGTGACGGTCTCATCCGACAAATCGGACTCTCGTCCATTCGACCGAACGTCATCAAACATTGGGTCGCTTCTGGAGCTCTCGATGTGCTCATGACGCCGTATTCCCTTCTTGACCGACGACCAGAGACGCTTGATTTGTCGATTCCAGTCGTTGGACGTGGTGTTCTTGCCAAAGGATTACTGACGGATGAATGGGAGACACGACTCGGGGATAAAGGATTTGAGTCGTGGCGAAAAGAGGACCTTGCCAGTGAATTGGCGATGATGCCTAATCCGATTCAGGCGTATGCACTCGAAGCCGCTAAGCGGTTCTGTGACGTCGTCTTACCGGGTGCCTCTTCAGTGAAGCAATTGAACGAGACGATTCGCGCGTACGAGACTGAAATCGATGAAGAAGCTCTTGACCGACTACTCGCCCGTCTGCCAATTCATTCTTATACAAAACACGTGACCTGAACTGTTTCAGGTCACGTGTTTTTCATTACGCGCTTTAATCTGTTCGATTGCCCAGTCTGCCCATCCGGCATAGTTTTCCATCATCCGAATCGCGTATTCACTCGTCAATAAATAACCGAGCGTATCTTCATCAGATTGATGTTCTTCTTGAAACATTCGAATTTGTTGGGCAACTTGTTCGTGATGGGCTTTTGTCTCTTCGATATATCGGACCGCTTCTTCGACTGGAAGCAACTGAAGCAAACTGACTCGCAAAAGGTTCTCATCTTTCATTTTTGGTTGAAACGATGTCGGTTGACGTAGCCAGTTGATCAACTCCTCACGTCCTTGGTCCGTGATCGAGTAGATTTTCTTATCTGGCAACTCCTGTTGCGAAATATGCTCCGCTGAGACGAGGTCATCTTCTTCCATCTTTAACAGTTCCCGATAAATCTGTGTATGATGTGCGTTCCAAAAATGAATCATCTGCGCCTTGAACGTCGCGTTCAGGGCATACCCGGTCGCAGGCTGATGGGTCAATAACCCGAGCAATGCGTGACGTAACGCCATATCCATCACCTTTTCCTTATCATGCTATTTTTATAAGTGTATCACATTCTTCTATGAATTCGAGAATGCCAATCTGTTGACGACTCGTTTAAAACCCGACAAAATAGATAGAAGAAAGGAGAGTTGTCTATGCAACCGATTCATTCATCACAACAATTTGACGAAGCCACAAAAGATCATGGAATGGTAGTCTTCACCACGTCATGGTGCCCGGACTGCAAACGTCTTGACATGTATGTCGACGAGCTCGTCAAAGACTATCCACAGTTTAACTGGCATGTCGTCGACCGCGACGAACTCCCAGAATTATCTGATGCTCAAGAAGTTCGCGGCATCCCTTCACTTCTCTATTATAAAGACGGGGAAAAACAAGAACACCTCCACTCGGCAAACGCCAAGACGGAGATGCAAATTCGTTCATTCCTCGATACGATTCAAGCATAACCTGATTCCTGCAGACCTATCGGCTGCAGGATTTTTTTGTACACGCTTATGTCATCCTCGTCTATACTGTAAGAAATAACCAAACAGGAAAGGAGAATGATCATGATTCGAACTCGCCTTTTTACCGCACTTTGTTTCACTATCTTCATGTTAATCGGCTGTACACAATCATTCACCTCATCACCTATACCACCGGATGATGAGAAGGTCATCATAAATCATGCAATTGAATATCTAAACAATATGGATTGGCTACCAACCGACGAAGATGGCAAACAGGCCACGATTCAATCCATCACAGTCGACGATCGTTTTGAATTAACTGATTCACGCTTTGAAGGGTCAAGGGCCTGGCTCGTCACGTTTCCTTCTGATTCACAGCGCACGGTCGAGATTCCACAAGTGCTCGTTGAATCAGAATCGAATGAAGTGATTGGCTATTTGCCAAGCGAATGACGCTTTAGACCTCCGACTACTTGTAGTGCCGAACATATCGCGAGTCAATGAAACGCTTCACATAATATGGAAGACGTCCATGCCACGTGAACTGTCCAAATGTCAGCAAGGCACGACCTGGTGTCGTCAATAGTATATTCATCGATTGACGTCTTCGAAATGGTTGACTCGTCTCACCGAGTAAGCGCTTGGCGACAAAGCGCCCCGACCTGACAGCATCGACGCCTCCATTTAAGCAGGATGCCATATCTCCTGTTATATATATATTTGTAAACTGATGATGACGCAAATATTCATCCGTCTCTATAAAATTGTCAGGTTTTGCAAGCCCGGATTCAGCCCACCAATCTACGGGAACAACGCCCGTCGCATCTAGCAGGAGCCCCTCTGATGCGTCATCTTGAAGCTGTTGTTTCACGACCATAATACCTGATTTGACTAAAAGACGTTCAATTTTCTTCTGTCTATGAAGCGGCACGTCTGGCAAAATCTTTTTCGCATACAGCGTCACGTCTTTCGTCTTTGCGCACGTAAACGCCAATTCTACACCGGCCTTGCCCCCACCGACAATCGTCACTACCGGACTCGAATCGATACGGCCAAGTAAAGCTTGTGACATCGGTTTAAGCGGCGTCCCAATGCCTCTACTCTTTGCACCAGTCGCCAGCACGAGTTGATCGTAGTGAATCGCCCCTTTTTCCGTTTGTACGGTCTGCTGATGAGGGTCAATTAAGATAACCCGTTCTGCGACCGGTTCAAGTCGTGGCAATTGGACTGTCGCGGAGTTCATGAGCCCGGCAATCACTTGTGGGAAGGCACCTGTATACACCGTCTGACGTTCTCCGATGAATTGAACTTCGTAATGCTCTCGAATCTCATCAAGACGGTCCAAAATTTCAAGCTGTCCGTGACCGAGTCCTGCCAACATCAATACTGGTTTCATCGCAAAATTCTCCGCGCCTCGATGAATCGTTGCGTGATTGTCATCACTTCAAGTACTAAAAAGATGAGCGCAATCACACCGACCCAGTTCGGGAAGAGAATCATCAATGTGAACAAGATGAAGCATTCCGTTCGTTCAATGATTCCAGGTTGATAATAAAATGTCTTCTCTGATCGCCTTGAACTACTTGCACCAACAGCCAAAAATAACGTCATCGCAATGACAAATGATCCAATCAATATGAGAAAGATTGGCATGTATTCCGGATAGCGAAGTGCGAGGGCAATCACGACCGATAATTCGACGAACCGGTCTAAGACGAGGTCGAGCACCGTTCCAAAACCAGTCGTTTTGGATTTTCGTGCCATCGTTCCATCCAAGACATCTAACAAACCAGATAGCCACAATAAGATAACGGCCGTCCAGTGCATGTCATTATAAATAAAGATTCCTGTCGAAACCCCTATGATTCCGCCTAAAATGGTTACTTCATTCGGTGTAAAGTTCCATTTGAGCAGTCGATTCGCCCCCCGTTCAATGACAGGTTGGACGTAACGACTCCCGTATGTATCAAGCATGGTATTCCTCCTTTCGTTTGATTCGATATGTCATTCCGATAACGAACCCTTCATGTGTCGGTAACATGACCGACCTCCCATCCTCGAAATGATATTCTCCAAAGCACTGACCGAAGCGATAAATTTTCTTCATCAATTGCACCGGTTCACCAATCGTTTCGGATATTTCCACCTCGGACAATGGTCGAAGTTTGCCATCGAGCATGACAAAGTCTCCGAATCCAGGTGCGGAGTCATATAACTCCTCTGCGGTCCCTGTCTGCGTCACCTTGCCAGCTTCAAGCAGTGTCACTCGATCTGCCATGAGCATCGCCTCTTCTCGGTCATGGGTGACCAATACTGCCGTGAGGCCGAGCTCTTTGACTAAGTCACGGATGAAACGTTGCAAATCAAGTTTTAGCTTCGGGTCAAGGTTTGTGAACGGTTCATCCAATAACAGAAGTTCCGGTTCTGCTGCTAGAGCCCGGGCAAGGCTCACGCGTTGCTGTTCGCCACCCGATAGTTCGTGTATTTCAGCATCGTACCGCTCAGCGAGGCGAACGACTTGTAACCAATGTTCTGCTTGTTTACGTGAACGCCCACGTGTCGCGAGTGTGACGTTCTCCCCTACCGTCAGATGTGGGAACAACAATGCAGTCTGCGATAGCATCGTCACGCGACGTTTATGGGCAGGAATGTTGTTTAAGGAGCGATGATTCCACCATACATCACCTCCATCAGCCGTCTCGAGACCTGCGATGATTCGGAGAATTGTTGATTTCCCTGAGCCGCTCACCCCGACGATTGCATGAATGTCATGAGGTGCGACCTTAAAATGAACACCATCCAATATGTGTCTTGATCCAAATTGTTTACGTAAATCGTGTACATTCAAACTCATTGTAGACGTCCTTTCAGCATACGCACCATCCACCGATTCCATCCGGAAAGCAAGAAATAGATGACTACGGGGAATAAAATGAGCATCCATGTGTTCGAGAGCGCTAGACTTCTATTGTTTCCCGCATAAGATTGATACAAATCTGTCGTCACCGTCGGAATCAATCCTGCACCGATCAGCTGAATGAGTGCGAACTGACTGAGTAAAATGACGGTCGTGAATAACGCGATAGTTCGCATCGTTCTAGAAAAGAGAGGATACAGTACATAGACGACTCGTCGACTCATTGGCAATAGTCGGGCCTGTTCTAATAGTGGACGACCGATGACCGCCATTCCGTTATAAGCGAGACGGATTGAATATGGAATCGTCACGACGAGCAAGGCAAGTATGACTCCGACATACGTTCCGATTAGTCCAACTTCAGCTAAGATCAGGTAAAGCCCAAACAGTGTGGCAAGCATCGGAATGAACAACGGTAAAAACACGAGCCATTCTATGACACTTTTCCATCTCGATTCTGTCCATAAGAGCCACCAGGCAAATGACGTCGCTAGCCACACATTGATGCCAGATAGAATAATGGTTAATCCAACCGTATGAACAATGGACTCAACATTCCCGATTTCCATTGACGGAGCGACTAAAAATAAACTGACGAACGGGAGTAACACAATAAGTAGGATGAATCCTTGACGAATCATCGCCTCACCCCCCGTTCAATCCGTCGACGAATAGATGCGGTGATCACGTAAGACACGAATACACCGAAACCGACAAGACATGTCCAAATAAGGGCGACGGCATATGGTTCTGTTGCCTCCAAATAGAGTCCCGTAGAGAGTCGTTCGTATGCGAGGACACCGATTAGTTTCGGATAGGTCACACCGAGCAGTGCCGGAACCTCATACGCAAATGAGATGAAAGCAATTAAAATCCAGGTCGAGTCGAGCAACGGTTTAATCAAGAACGGGAACTCTGCATGTTTGAATTGTGCATAGGGAGAAAGTTGGAGCGTCTTCGCCGTTTCTACGTAACTGCGATTCAATTGTTCATACGTCCCGAGCATCATTAAAAAGACGAACGGTGTCTCCTTCCATACGTATGTCAGGATGACCGTCACATAATCTCGCTCGTTCGCCTCAATCCCCAAAAAACCATTGGACCCACTAAATAATAGCCAAAACAAATACGCCGCTGCGATGTGAGGGACGAACATTGGGATTTTCAAGACAGTCGATGTGAATCGCCATCTTTGTTTTACAACCGTTCGTGCAACCCACGTTCCGAAGAAGAGTGATAGGATGGTTGACACACTGACGACATAAAGCGTCGTGAACAAACTATCTCGCCACGTTTCGTCCGTCAGCAGTGCGCCCCAATCCGTCCCTAGCGCCTCCATTCCTAGAAAAAGGAGGGCAGCGAGCGGCAAAAAAGATACGAGAATCGTTAACGCGACACTACTTCGCAACACGCGGCCACTCCTCGCGTACGGCATCAATGATGTTCGGCCCGTAATCTGGAATTGAACGTTCGAGCAACTGTTCCGGATTCGGATACGTCACGCCGTCTCCTAGCTCTTCGAAGGCTTGTTGGTCGTTAGCGTCAAGTTTTGTCAAATCGAGTGATGTCCCATCTCCCCAGTAATCAGGACCTTGTTTCACGAGCTGAGCTTCAGGCGATAACAGGTCTTGAATGAGGACGAGCGCCCCATCAGGATTTGGTGCATTGAAAGGGATGGCCAAGAAGTGCGTCGAGGCAATCGAGTGATCTAAGAGAAGTGCACGTGTCTCTTTCGGGAAAATGCCTTCCTTCACTTCCGCTTCAGCCCGGCGTTCATTGAAGCCCATCGTCATCCACACTTCACCAGATGCATAGAGTTGATCGAGTTGTTCAAGCGTTTTCGGATACGTCTGTCCTTCTTTCCATAAATTCGGGGACCACGCTTTTAAATCATCCCAGAACGACTCTTCAACGGTTGCGTTATTGTTCAATTCGTCACCATAGCGTTCATATAAAAGATGGCGGACAAAAGCGTTTCCGGTGAAATCTGTGACTTCAGGATACGTGAAACGACCTGGGTTGTCTTCGGTCCAGCGACGTAATTCCTCAAACGATTCTGGAGGATTGTCTACTTTCGCTGCATCGTAGTGCAAGATAAACTGTACATTTCCCCAAGCGAGTTCCAAGTCATCTGTCGGTGTACCGGCATCTGATTGTTGAGCCGTTTCGTTTAATAATGTGGCGTTTGGGACACGTTCCATCAGTCCATCTCGAAGGAGTCCTGCTTCTTTCGCATTTCGGAAATTATCGCCGTTAATCCAGACGACGTCGATTGTTCCGACTTGTCTGTCCGCTTTTTTGTCGAGCGATAGCTGACGTACGAATTCAGCCGTATCCATCGCGACACGATTTAATTCGACTTCGTAAGATTCCTCAAGCCGGGGTGCCACGTAGTCATCAATGTAGCTGTTGATTCCCTCGTCTCCACCCCACATATATAGGTTGACGGTCGACCCTTCCGCAGACTCAGCCGCATCATCGAATGAGTCCGAAAACTCAACCGCCTGTTCATTCCCACATGCTGCAACGAAAGCGAGCATAAACGTTGCGAGCAATACTCTCCATTTCTTCATCGTTCTCCCCCTTTTTACTTTTTCTCAAATCCCCGTTTTGCGAGCATTTCGAACATACTTGGGCAGATTGCGTACACATTCGCCCCGATGTTCATCCACCACGGTGCATTGATTTCGCGTTTTCGCGTCAAACTCCCTTTGACAATCACGTCGGCCAATCGTTTCGGGTCAAGCATGATTCCTTTAACGCTTTGGGCATATGTACCACTCTTATCGGCCCGATCAAAGAACGGGGTGGCAATCGGTCCCGGATTGACAGTCATGACATGGACGCCACGTGGCTTCAACTCGAGTCGAAGGGCGTTTGAGAACTGTAAAAGTGCAGCTTTCGATCCTGCGTACACGGCTGATTTAGGTGTCGGAACTTTTGCAGCTTGCGAACAGATGTTGATGATGACACCTCCACGTTCTAACACTCGAGCAGCGTTCCTCGATAACAACATCGGAGCGACGGCATTCACATGCATCGTCTCTTCCATCACATCAGTCGATTGATCAGTCACGAAATCAAATTCAGCCATTCCTGCATTATTGACCCAAATGTCAAACTTCCCAAATCGCTCAATCACATCATCGACAAGAGCATCCGCCTTCGTGACGTCCGCGCGCATCCATTCTCCCTCACACGTGGTCGCAATGGTTTTCAAACGTTCTTCATTTCTTCCAATCAATAACACGCTATATCCTTTTTCATAAAAAGAATGCGCCAATGCGGCACCGAGTCCGCTTGACGCACCTGTAATGACTACCCGTTTCATGACATCGCTTCTTTCTTTGTATAAATCCATTTTTGGTCATCCCGGCGTCTCTCGATGTCGCCACGCTCTTCGAGTAAACTGAGTCGTGCGAACACCTCGCTAAAGACGAGTGGCATCCCACTTCGCATCTTTCTCCCATATAATTTCATCGACCAATCAAAGACACTAAGTCCATCTTCCCATTCAGCAAGCAATTGTTCACTGCGTTCATACCGTTGTCGGATTCGGCTCTCAATCAAATCGTTCGGATGATGAATCGGTTCACCGTGTCCACTGACGACAAGTTTCAAATCGATTCCACGCAACTTTTTAAGTGAATCGATATAGAGAATAACCGGTGAGGCAAACCCTTCACCCTCATACGGCTGTTCGATAAGTGGATTTGGTTCGACCTTATCAATCAAGTGATCTCCTGCAATCAAAACGCCGCCAGGACCAATCAATCCAAGTTGGTCACTCGCATGTCCCGGCAAATGAATCGTCTGCCACGCCCCGTCCGGTGTCAAAGCTTGTCCGTCACTGAATGTCATGGTGACGGTCGTCGGCCCAATCCAACGTAACGCTTCCCGATAGTCTGGCAATTTTTCCACGAGTGGTGCCGGTGCTCCAAATGAGAGGGCTAGTTCATGTAAAAAGTGGTTGCCCCTTTTTAGAAAATTCGGGGTTTGTTCTAAGTATCGAACGAGCTTCTCGTGCCCATACACCGGAATCGATGCATCACGAAGTCGCCACGCCTGCCCCGCATGGTCGGCATGATGATGCGTCAAAAATAAAAAGTCGATGTCAGACAACGATAGTTCAAGCTCATCAAGTTGCCGATTCAATGAAGTCCACGCTTCTTCCGTATCTGGTCCACAGTCGACCATAAAAAAGCGATTCATATGTTCAACGATATATACGTTCACGTTTCCAACTTCGAACGGTGTCGGAATCTCGAGTCTTGCCAGTTGGCTTGAAATCCAGTCCGCCACGTCATCACCACCCCTTCTTCCTGTCTTTCTCCATTATACCCGTCTGAAAGATGCGTTTTCAATCAAACAAAAAAGAGGGGGAAATCTCCCCCTCACGAATGGTGAATATTATAAGTTGATAACCGTCACTTTATCGCGTGTCATCGTCTCTAGGCTACGCCCGATTCCTTGAACGCCAAGTCCCGATTGTTTCACGCCGATGAATGGGAAGTGGTCTGGACCACGTTCTGTACGTCCGTTCACTTGAACCGTACCGACTTCTAACTTGTCAGCGACTGTAAAGGCGCTATTCACATTTTGTGTGAAGACACTCGCTTGAAGACCGAACTCAGATTCGTTCGTGAGTTCAATCATCTCTTCGAGTGATTTCACGCGAATGACAGGAAGGACTGGTCCGAACGGTTCTTCCCATGCGACACGCATGTCTGTCGTCACATGATCGAGCAATGTCGGATAAATGAGGTTTCCTTCACGCTCATTTCCATGAACGACCGTCGCCTTTTTGTTGACCGCATCGTCAATCAAACCTTGAACGTAATCTGTCGTTTTCGCATCGACTAAAGGAACGATGAAGCTGTTCTCTTCAGGCGAACCGACCGAGAGTTTCGCGACGCGTTCTTTCAACATGCCAACGAGCTCATCCGCTTGGTCTTCGAGAACGAAGACGCGTTTGATGGCTGTACAACGTTGACCTGAGTACGAGAATGCACCACTGACAATTTGATCTGCCGCAAGTGTCAAATCCGCATCCTCAAGGACGAGTGCCGGATCTTTCCCACCGAGTTCGAGCACGACCGGTACCATTGACGCTTGTTGTGACAAGTGTTGACCTGTACCTGTTCCACCTGTGAATGTGATCATGTCGATTCCTGGGTGAGACGTCAAGTAGTCCCCGATGACCGAACCGCGTCCTGTCACGAGATTCAAGAGACCTTTTGGAAGTCCTGCGTCATGAAGGGCTTCGACCATCTTGATTCCGCTGATCGCACCTTGTGTCGCCGGTTTGAAGACGACCGCATTCCCCGTGACGAGAGCTGGCGCAATTTTTGCTGCTGCCAAGTTGACCGGGTAGTTGAACGGTGAAATCGCGAGCACGACACCAAGCGCCTCTTTCTTGATGATGGCCATCTTGTTTTTCGAACCACCAGGGAACGAATCACCTTGCATGAATCCACCATTGAAACGAATGCCTTCTTCCGCTGTGTAACGGATGATTTCAGCTGTGCGAACGACTTCTTTTTTCGCGTCGTTCAAGTTTTTCCCGACTTCTTGCATGATGATTTGACCGATCTCATCGACGCGTTCTTCGAGTTTCTCTGCCCATGCATACAACAATTCAGCGCGCTTGTTGACCGGAAGCGCCGCCCATTCTTGTTGTGCACGTTTTGCGCCATGGATGGCTGCATCGACTTCATCGCGTGACATCGCCTGAACGCGACCTACGACTTCGTCTTTATATGGTGAAACGAGTTCAATCGTTTCCTGACTTGATGATTCCTGCCATTGACCATTTAATAAATATGGATATGTGTTCATACTCATCATCTCTATCTGCCTCCTGAGTAAGCTGTAATATCTCGTTGCCAACCCCATTGTATGCAGATTTTTTTGCATTGGACAACTATAACGATTCAGTTTATAAGATGTAAACGGTTACTATGAAACTTTTTGTGAATTCTGACGAGAGTTCGACAATTTTTCACTATAGATTTGATGATCCGAAACCGATAGTAAAGAAGAGAGTACGTGAAATAGGAGGGACAACCATTGAGCACTGATCATAATATTTTACTTGAGGCTGGAACGAACGAACTTGAAATCGTCATCTTCCAAGCTGGACCGTTCTTATTCGGAATCAACGTCATGAAAGTACGTGAAATCATCACGATGCTTCCATTGACACCTCTTCCGGGTACACCAGAAGCAATCATGGGACTGATTGAATTACGGGGCGAAGTCATGACCGTCATCGACCTTCCGATGGTCATCAATCATCCGCGTGAGGTCGGAAGTGACGATCGATTGATTGTCTGTGAGTTTAACGGGGAAAAATCAGTTCTTCGCGTCGACCAAGTGACGGAGATCAAACGCATCTCGTGGGAGCAGATTGATACGCCTTCCGACCTTGCACGCGGCGTCCAAGGCATCACGAATGGTGTCGTCAAAACAGGTGACCAAATGATCATCTTACTTGATTATGAACGAATCGCACTCGAACTTTCTCGTAAAGACATCATGGCCCGCGAATCAGTCAAACGCCTCGGGGCTCGCGAACGTTCGAATAAAAACATTTGGATTGCTGAAGATTCGGAAATGCTACGCTCACTCATCCTCGATACGTTGGATGATGCGGGTTACTTCAACACGACCGTTTTCAACAATGGGAAAGAGGCGCTCGATGCGTTCGAACAAGATGGCGTAGAGTGCGACCTTCTCATCACGGACATCGAGATGCCACAAATGGATGGACTCCATTTAACAAAGCGTCTTCGAGAGATGGACCGTTACGCGTCCCTCCCAATCATCATCTTCTCGTCGCTCATCTCAGACGACTTGAAGCATAAGGGTGAGGCCGTCGGGGCGAACGCTCAAATCACGAAACCTGAAATTGGGATTTTGATTGCGACACTTGACGAATTTGTAGGATAACAAAAAAGTTTGCGACTTCACGGTCGCAAACTTTTTTTACGTCAACTGCTCAAAATGATGATTCCATTCGACTAAAAAACGCTGACTATGCGACTCGATTGTCGCGAGTGTCTCATTTGCACCTTCAAGATGTGCATTCTCGCCTGCCACTTCAAGGTCATGAAAAAGAAGCGCTGTCTGTTCCAAGCCGACCGAATAGGACGCCCCTTTTAACAAATGGGCGAGTTGTTCGACCCGTGAATAGTCGTTCGACTCGACAGCTGCTTGCAGTTCAGGATATTTTTCCTCGAACTGCTTGATATATGTGTTTGCAATTTTATTTAAAAAATCCATATTTCCATTTGCGATTTGGTGGAGCTCCGCTAATTTGGCCTCATTGAACAGAGCGTCTTCGGGCATTCTAGTCAATATAACCCCTCCTCAATAAACGATCATTCAATCGTTCCCTTTCACTGTAACACGTTTTCTAGAGAAAACAAAAAATCTCCTGCTTTGGATTGCACTCTTCATTTTCGCTACCTATAATAAGATTGAGTTAAGGTAGGAGGAAGATGCATGCTGACGATTTACCGTACTGACGCATCAGGCCATGTGGATGAAATCGAAGACTTTGATAAAGGAAGCTGGATTCAGCTCGTGAATCCGACAAAAGATGAGGCCGATCAAGTCATCGAGGCGTCCGGCATTCCAGAAGACTTTGTATATGACCCACTTGATATTGAGGAAAAACCACGTTTTGAAAAAGATGATGAGGGACTTCTCATGATCATTGACGTCCCGTACGTGGAGGAAGATGATACGGGGCGAACTTACAATACAATCCCGCTCGGTATCATCGTGACTGGACGACATTTCATCACCGTCTGTTCCCGTGAGCTTGACGTCTTAAACTTGTTCGCAAACGGCAAAGCACGACTGTTCCGGACGAATTATCGAAGTCGTTTCGTCTTTCAGATCTTACATCGTGTGAGTATGACGTACTTACGCTTCTTGCGACAAATCGACCGAAGAATGGATGAGCTTGAACAGGAACTACAACGTTCGATGCGAAATCAAGAAATCTTTCAATTGATGAACCTGCAAAAATCCCTCGTCTACTTTATGACCTCTTTGAAAGCGAACGATAGTGTCTTAGACCGAATCGTCAAGACACCAAGTTTGGAGAAACATGAAGAGGACGAAGAACTATTAGAAGATGTGTTCGTCGAACACCGCCAGGCCATGGAAATGGCGTCCATCTATAATGATATCATCAGCATTAAGATGGAAGCATTCGGATCAATCATTTCGAACAACGTCAACTTCGTCATGAAGTTCTTAGCGTCGATTACGATTGTACTCAGTATTCCAACGATGATTTCTGGAATCTTTGGGATGAACGTCCAAGTTCCATGGGAAGGACAGCCGTTCGGATTCATCATGGCGATTACTATGATGATTGGATTTTCTGGTCTTGCCTTTTATATCCTATGGCGAAAACGATATTTCTAAACGTACAAGAGCCTGACGCATCATACGTCAGGCTCTTTGTTATGTGATTTTGACCGTGACGAGACAAAGGTCATCCTCAATTTCAATTTTCGGGACGAGTTGCTCTGCAACGTGACGACTATAGTCGAGACCGTACGTGGAGACGTCCTTCTCAAGCCAACGAATCCCATCGTCAATATCTTTGCTATAACATTCCATGAGTCCATCCGTGTACATGTGAAGTGTCATACCCGGAGCAATATCAACTTCTTTAGACTCATAATTTGGCTCTTCGAACATGCCAACAGGTACTCCCGTCGTCTCAAGACGACAATTGCCTTCTTCTGACGTCACAATGACTGGAGGATGCCCTGCATTCACATACTCAATTCGACGCTTCGTTGTATCGATATAGCAATACACCGCTGTAAAGTAACTGTGCATATCGTCACCAGAGAATAAGAACGTCATTTGACGATTCAACTCGGTCATCACGTCGACCGGATATTGAACATTACCAACAAGTCCCGGAAGAATCGAGCGAATACCCATCGTAATGAGTGCCGAAGAGACCCCATGACCCATGACATCAAAGATGATGACACCATACCGGTCCGGTGCGACCTGGAACCACGCATACATATCCCCCGCTAATTTTTTTGATGGAAGATAGAGAGCGCGCACGTCAATCTCTTCATTACTGATTGGTGGCGTGAGCGCACTTTGTTGGATTTTTTGCGCAAGATCCAAATCGTATTGGAGACGGGCCTCATAGATTTTCCGTTCATCGACGGCCGCTTTATAGCGAAGAGCAGAGCGGATTCTTGCAAGCAGCTCCGTCACCTTGATCGGTTTCGTCGTATAGTCTGACGCTCCTGCATCTAGTCCCTCAGCAATCTGCTTTTCATCTGTACGACCCGACACCATGATGACTGGCATTTCTTCGTAATCAGCCATCTGTCGAATTCGTTTACATGTCTCGATTCCAGAAATCCCGGGCATCTCGACATCCAACAGGACGAGATCATACAGCGATGCGGCTTGTGGGGCCATCAATAAATCGAGTGCTTCTTCTCCGCTCGAGACCGATTTCGTCTCATAGTCGTGCTGGTGAAGCAGTTGCTCGAGAACGAGCGTATTGACCGGTTCGTCGTCCACAATCAAAATCGCCATGACTATCCCTTCCTTCTCTACGTAGTGTTCTACATCGTATTGTACCATATCTTTTCAATGTCACACGAGATTACCGCCTGTTCGTTCCAGTTGAAGAATCGACTCACTATTTGGCATACTGAAGAGAGAAAGTGAGGGGTTCTTATGGCCTGGATATTTGCCGTCAGCGGTTTGATTATTTTACTCGTCCTCATCGCATCCATCGTCGTCATTCAAAAAGGATATGCCTACAAAGATAACAAAGACGACATCGTTCTAGACTATGACGAAATCAATCGTCGCATCGAGTCTGACCAAAAACAAGAAAAGACTGACAAGACAGAAGGGCCGCTTTAATACGCGACCCTTCTTTTATTTGAATTCGAATCGGAGCGTCCCTTTTTCAAGATATAAAGAAGCATTGAACGTCTTCTCGCCTTTTTTGAACGTATGCACGTTCGATTGACCTCCGTTGATCATTTGCTTCAACTCATCTTTCACCAGTCCGACACCAAGTACTTGTTTGGAGACGGTGAAGCGACATCCTTCCCGGTAACCACTACAACCGATGAACTTCGGATGCTCAACGAGGGCTTTGCCACAATTCGGACAGACTCCAAACGAGGGTTTCGGTCGAGTCGCTCCTTTTTTCCCGTAACGCTTTGCCTCAATCGTATAACCTTCCGGGTTTGCTGCCTTGACTCGTGACTTCGCCTCTTCAACCAAATGAATCGACATCTTTTTCGCTTGTTCTATAAATTCAGCGGCAGATGCCGATGCTTGGCCGATTTCGTGAAGGCGTTTCTCCCATTTCGCCGTCATGACAGGCGATGCTAAAATACTGTCTCCGAGCACATCAATCAAGAGACGTCCTTTGTCTGTCGGAACGAGCTCTTTTTTCTGAAGTTGAACATAACCGCGCTTTTTCAATCCATCGATAATGTTAGCGCGTGTCGCCTCGGTGCCAAGACCTTCGACTTCTTTCATGATATGAATCAGCTCTTCGTCATCGAGTTGTTTTCCTGCGACTTTCATCGCCATGATCAGTGAACCTTCCGTATACCGCTTCGGTGGCTCCGTCTGTTTTGACAACACTTCAACTTTTTTCTCTTTTAATTCTTCGCCAATTGCCAACACAGGAAGCTCGACGTCTTTTGATTTCATCTCGACGACTTGACGATAACCTGGACTCACGACGACGGTCCCTTTTGCCCGATATAGGTCGTTTCCATCAATCAAATCAACTGTTGTCTTCTCGAGCTTCGCCGCAGGTGCAAATGCCGCGAGAAAACGTCGGTTGATCAAATCGTACAGCTTTGCCTCATCGCCGCCGAGACGTGTGACGTCACCACAAGCTTCGGTCGGAATGATTGCGTAGTGATCACTGACCTTTTTAGCATTGACGTATCGCCGATTTTTTGACGGATCCTCGGTTAAGACGTCGCGAAGACCCTCATAAGCGGCTGACTTCAGCAATCTCGCCTTCGTCTGAGGGAATAGCGTCGCTTCATCTGGGGTGACAAAACCAGAATCCGTCCGCGGGTAACTGATCCACCCTTTCGTGTAAAGCTTTTGAGCGATATCGAGCGTCTTTTTCGCCCCGAAACCGAATCGTTTCCCTGCTTCTGCCTGAAGCCCGGATAAACTGAACCAAAATGGAGGTTGCTCCATCTTTTCTTCTTTATCGATTGTTTTGACCGTGGCGGTGCCAGAAGCTCGTTTCACGACCGCGTCTGCTTCCTCACGCGTTTTGAGCTTCGTCGTCTTTCCGAGTGTATATTTTGCTTTGAAGGTGCCCCGACCTTTTGCAAGTGTCGCCTCGACTTCAAAGTACGGTTCTGGAACGAACTGTTTGATTTCTCGTTCGCGATTGACGATCAAGGCGAGTGTCGGTGTCTGAACACGACCGAGCGAGAACACGTCCTCGATCCCGATTGTTTTCAACAAGGTCGTATATGCACGGGAAGCGTTCATGCCAACGAGCCAGTCGGCACATGCGCGACTCATCGCCTCATGATAATAAGGGACTGTTTGCTCACCCGGTAACAGTTGAGAGAATCCGCGGTCGACCGCTTGCTCTGTCAGACTCGAAATCCAAAGTCGTGCTAACGGTTTTTTGTTTCCGGCGAGTCGAAGAATTAATCGAACAATCGCCTCCCCTTCCCGCTCGGCATCCGAAGCGATAATCACATCGGTGATGGAGCGGTCATGAAGCCATTTCTTGATGGCGTAAAACGGTTTTGATTTTCCTTTCGAGATTCGATAATCGAACCGTTCCGGAACAATCGGAAGTGCCTCGTATTTCCAAGACTTCCATTCAGGACGATAGTGTGAAGGCTCCTGCAGTTCGCAAAGGTGACCGACCGCCCAGACGACAATCGCTCCTTCCGGGAAACGTGAACATGGTGAGATTTCAATCTCATCTTTTCTTTTTTTAGATGGATAGGGAGCCGCCAACTTTTGAGCTTGTGATGGCTTTTCCGCGATGATTAGTCTCATAAGAACTCCTTACTTTGCCTTCAGTTTCGTGGCAAGACGTACATGGTGGGATTGCTTCTTCTATGTATTTTACTATACCAAGTCGAGGATGGACATATCGAGAGGGGAGCATTTGTTTGTATTCTATGAATCATATCTTGCCACACGGCTGTTTTCCGATATGATTAACAGAGAACATACATATGTGAAGGAGTGTCGTCATGTCTTACCTCATTTTATTCGCTGCTGTTTTTTTCTTGTCGACGAGCGTCTTGTTTGTCAAATGGACGTCGGCTCCAGCCGAGACGGCTGCGTTTTACCGTATGCTGATCACATGTCTCATGCTACTTCCATTCGTCGATTTCAAATCACTCATCACAACGCGACTGATGACACGATATGCTTTGTTACTTAGTGGGACGCTGCTCGCGTTTCACTTTTGGCTCTGGTTTTTATCACTCGATTATACAACAGTAGCCAGCTCCACCCTTTTTGTCACATCAAGCCCAATTTTCGTTTTAATCGGAAACGCCTTGATCTTTAAAAAGAACCCTACGCGAAAAGGATTGGCATACGCGCTCGTAGCCGTCCTCGGTGGGATGCTTGTCGCTGCAGGTGACATTCAGCTCGGACGAGAAGCACTATTGGGTGACCTGCTCGCTCTGATTGCCGCCCTCCTCATTGCAGGGTACTGGCTCGTCGGTCAACATGTCCGGACATCGATGAACACGAATACGTACTCTTTTAGCGTCTACCTCGTCGCGACGGTCGTCCTTTGTTTCATGCTCCTCGTACGCGGGACGACGTTCACCGACTTTGAAACGGTCAACTGGTGGTATTTCCTCGCCCTTGCCTTTTTCCCGACGATATTAGGGCATAACCTGTTCAATTATGCACTCGCTCGGGTCAGTGCGACCGTCGTCAGTATTACCATCCTCGGAGAGGCCTTATGGGGAATGCTATTCGGGTACGCCTTTTTCGGTGAACGACTCGGTCCTTTCCAGTGGCTCGGCGCCATCGTCTTGCTTGGCGGGATTTATTTATTCCTAAAAGAAGACGCCCGCTCGACACGAGCGGACGTTTGATTATAAGTTTGTCGCTTTCGGATTCACATCATGCGCTTCTTGATCTTCTTCTGAAGGACGGAACAATAATTTACGGTCCCAGAACGCCAAGGCGACCGCCGTCAAAAACGTCATCGCATCGGCAATCGGAAACGCCAACCATACCCCGAACACTCCGAAGAACGACGGAAGTATAAAGACAAGCGGAATCGTATAGAGCGTCTGACGTGAAAGGGACAAGAACATGGCGACTCGCGCTTTCCCGAGTGACTGGTAAATCCCGTTGACGAGCATTTGAACACTCGGTAAAAACGAGACCGCGAACAAAATGTGAATCGCCGTCACGCCTCCCGCAATCAATGCCTCGTCCGTCGAGAACCATCCCATCAGCGTATTCGGGAATAGCTGCAAGATGAGCCAGATGATCACAGCGATTGCAATCCCTGCCCGCATCGCTGTCCATATGGTCTCACGCATACGATCATACCGTTCGGCACCATAGTTATATCCGACAATCGGTTGCATCCCTTGGACGATACCCATGATTGGCATGCCGACGAGCGCCATGAACTTATTGATGATGGCGAAAATCGCCAACTCCTCTGTCCCACCATACGTTCCGAGCATCACGTTGACGCCAACGAACAAAATGGATTGGGACACCATCATGATGAATGAAGAGGAACCGATTGCCATAATCTCTTTCATCTCATCGAATCGTATCCGGAACTGTCGCCATTTGAAGCGCAGTTCTGTTTTTGGTTTTCGGGCGAAAAAGAATCGAAGCATCAAAATGGAACCGATGACTTGAGCGAGTGCCGTCGAAGTCGCTGCACCATACATCCCCCAGTCGAACGTGAAGATGAACAGTGGCGTCGTCACGAGGTTGACGAGAACGGTCGTCAACATGACCTTCATTTGATACGGTGCCTGACCTTCGGCACGAACCATCGCACTCGAAGCAAGCGTGAACATAAAGAATGGTGAACTGATCAAGACAACCGATAAGTACTGTCGACTGAGCTCCATGATTTCGGACGTCGCCCCGAAGACCATTAAAATCTCATCCAACATAAAGAAGGCGGAACTCACCGCGAGTGCAGCAAACAATCCGACGAGGACGAGCACGTTCAAAAATGTGACAGCCGCACCGGCATCGTCACCTCTCCCTAACTTCCTAGAACTGATGGAGGCGCCACCGAGACCAACAGCACTCGACACGGCCATTAAGATCATCTGTATAGGAAACGCAATCCCGATGGCCGCGACGGCCGAAGCGCCAATGCCACGAGCGACAAAAATCGTATCAATGATATTATAGAGCGCCGTCACGAGCATCCCGATCATCGCGGGTAGCGATAACTTAAACAGGAGTCGGCCGATGGGCTCTGTCCGCAATTGCTCCGTATTTTGGTTCATCCTTCCATCCCTCCGTCTCTATCTCTTAGGGTAGCAGGATTAGACAGTTCGGGCGACTATGTTGGCTCGGTGGATGTGTCAAGCGAAGACGCGTGCAGGAACCCCTTTTCGCTTGCGCATGATGTAATCGGTCGCGACGGGTTTTTCCACTTTAACTCGAATCGTCATCATCGCTTGGTTGGCGGATTCGATTGGCTGACCGTCAACATCCTCAATCGTCTCGATGACTTGGGAGAAACGAACGAATCCAGGTCCGAAAAATTCAACTTCTTCACCGATTGAGAAGTGATTTCGTTGTTCGAGTGTCGCCATCCCGCTCGACGGGTCGTATGCGATGACACGTGCGGCAAATGCGTACTGAGGAATCGAACGTGGTTTCCCAAACAATTGTTCTTTCTCGGTCGGAATCCCGTAATAGAAACCACTCGCGAGTTCTCGCTGTGCCGCTTTCCAAATCTCTTCTTCCCAAGCCGGGTCGAAGACAAAGTTCTCAGGATCTTCACAGTATGCGTCAATCACTTGACGATACACGTTACACACGGTCGCGACGTAATGAATCGATTTCATTCGTCCTTCGACTTTCAAACTGTCGACTCCAGCGTCCACCAAGTCGGGAATATGTCGGACCATCGATAAATCGACCGAACTCATCGAGAACGGCTCTTCATCACGGGCCTCCATCTCTTTCGTCAAGAGATCATCCTCTTCAAAGAAGCCATATTTCCAACGGCACGACTGGGCACAGCCACCTCGATTGGCATCCCGCAATGTCATATGATTCGACAGCGTACAACGCCCTGAGTATGAGATACACATCGCACCATGGACAAACGTCTCGATTTCAACATCGACTTCCTGTTTCATTTGCACAATCTCATCCATCGATACTTCACGAGCCAAAACAACCCGCTCGAGTCCTTCTTCTTTCCAAAAACGAAGCGTCTCGTAGTTCGTCGCGGAAGCTTGTGTCGACAGGTGAACCGGTAAGCCTTCCGCTTCTGTGAGACACGTCTCAATCATGGCAGGGTCAGAGACGATCACTGCGTCAATCCCGATATCACGGAGCGTGCGGAAGAAGTCACCAGCTCCTTCGATATCCCCTTCATGCGTCACCATGTTTGCAGCGACATATACTTTCGCCCCGCGAGCATGTGCGAAAGCCACACCTTCACGCATCTCGTCATAACTAAAATTTCCGGCACGCGAACGTAACCCGAATTGTTGACCGCCGATATAGACCGCATCGGCACCATAATGAATCGCCATCTTCAATTTCTCTAAGTTTCCTGCTGGCGCTAATAATTCTGGCCGTTGTTTCATCTTCATCCCTCACTTGATCTCTTCTGGTTTGCGTAACAATAATCCCGTTCCGAGTCGAAACGCTTCCGGTTGTAATTCTCTGAGGCGGTGCTCCATCTCGATTCGGTCGAATCGACCATTCAATAGATTCGCCCGTGCGACGGTAAACAACTGAACGATTTCAACAAACTGTTCTCCCGCGTGCCAGCCGTCAAGTTTCCACGTATGCAGACCGTTTTTGACTAACGTCGGTAGCTGACCCATAAGCGTCAAATCTTCTGAGAAAATATGTGTGCCATTCTCGTCCTCGTAGATGGGGTAACGACTCGCCGCATCTGCTGGCTCACTCATATAAAACTCACGTTGTTTCGCCTCTTCAGAAGGGCATCCAAGTTCATTGAAATAGTTCGTCACGAGCGGTCGCTTCGAATGATGGATACACGTCGGACCGTACACTTGAACTTCAACGGGGAGACCGATTTGTTGCTGAATCAACACCAATTCCTCGAGAGTGACTTCTCGCGCAACGACGGCTCCGATGGCCTCACGTTTCCCCCAGAACTGAATCTGTTTGGCGGACGTGACAAGCGTTTGGGCATCGTACCAATAGGGGATTTTCGCTTGACGGATCAAACGGATGGCCCCGGGATCCCCGGCTGTCACATCGTCGACGCCGATTGCTTTCAACGTTTGTAAATAATCCGGCAATTCTTGAATATGGTCGTTATGCATCAAATTGTTGACGGCCACCGTCACTTCTTTTCCGTATCGATGGGCAAGCCGTGTGACTTCCCTCACAGCATCGATTGTCCAGTCTCCCTTTTGTCGCAAGCCGAACCTAGAATTCCCGATATATAATCGGTCCGTACCCGCTTTAATTAACGCTTCTGCTTGTTCGACGCTTTGCGCCGTAGTGACGAGCTGAATCATCATATTTGTTCTTCTCCCTACTTTGTGAGTCTAATCACATATTCTTGCTATACTTTAGCATAGGATTGAATGTGCAAACGGGGCAGGATTTTAACAACTCGTGAAGAATTCAGTAACAATGTATGACTTTTCATTAAAGGAGTGGATCACGTTGTCAAAGACAGCTTTAATCACTGGGGCCTCGATGGGCATCGGTTTAGACTTGGCCGTACTCGCCGCACGAGACGGGTACGACTGTATTCTCGTATCCCGAAACGAACCTCGCTTACACGAACTGAAGAAAGTCCTTGAAACGAGATATCGAATCAATGTACATGTCTTCGCGCTTGATTTGGCAAAACATGACGCTGCCAATCAATTGACTTCGATGATTGAAGAGGCGGGACTAACCGTCGACTTTTTGATAAACAATGCTGGATTTGGAACGTCAGGTGCGTTCGCAGACCTCGATCCTGAGACAGAGGCGGACGAAGTCCGATTGAACGTCAACACATTGACGGAACTGACGAAAGCCTATTTACCGGGTATGCTCGAACGAGATCACGGCTATGTGCTAAACGTCGCTTCCGTCGCTGCGTTCCAACCTGGTCCGTATATGGCCGTTTACTATGCGACGAAGGCTTACGTCCTCTCACTTACCGAGGCGCTGCATGCCGAAGTGAAAGGAAGCGGTGTTCACGTCAGTGTCCTCTGCCCTGGCCCGACAGATACAAATTTCTTTGATCGCGCAGGGAGTGAATTGTCCTTCTCAAAAATGCCATCTCACCTCGTCGCCTTCTTCGGTTATAAAGGTGTCATGAATAATAAGCGCGTGATTGTGCCTGGCCTCTCGAATCAACTCCTAGTCGGGTTGGCCAAGTTGATGCCACGTGCTCTCAGTCTCGAAGTATTGCGTCGTGTCCAAAAACCAACAGACGGGTCAGCCGCTGAATCAACGACATGAAAAAAGGAGCGACCGTCGCCGGTCGCTCCTTTTATAATTCAGAATGTATTCGTGAGACGTTCACGAGACGACGAAGGAAAACCCCCGCAGGAATAATCGTCATGAGTGCTGTCGATAGGACTACTCCCCACGCGAGCGCAGCATCCAACGTCAATTCACCAGAGGTCAATTGATCGATCACGCTCAACTGTTCTACTGATAGAACAATCATCAGCGCTGGCCATACACTCGCCGCTAGAATGCTTAGCATGGCGAAACGGGCCCTCGTATAACGTTTCACTAAAAGAACAAGGTTTAATAAGATAAACAACAACCCTACGAGTAGAAACATGCCGACTTCAGTAATGTTAATATATGCACTCATCCGTCGTTCACCTCACTCAATATGATAGGAATATTGTATATTTACCCGAGTTGACGAAGGAATATGCGCTCAAATAACGGACGAATCATGACCAAGAAGACGACATTCGAAATACCGTGGGCCAGATCAAATGGAAAACTGAGTAAGAATAACTTCACGACATCCGTCCCGACCACTTCAATGAACGCCAAGTTTGTCGTCCACCCATATAAAAAACCTGATAGTAAACCGAGCAGTAAGAAGAGGATTGTCGATTTCAATAGAATCGGTCGAAATAAACGGACGAGCACAACGACAAGGAGCCATCCTAAAAATTGATAAAATACAAAGGGACCAATCCCAAGCAAAAGTCCTGACAAAATCGGAACAAAGAGCGCGAGGATGGCGGCCCCGTTCAAACTGACCAGTAAGGCCGTCAACATGATTATGGCCGTCGTCGGTTGAACATTCGGTATCGTCATAAAGAGCCAACGCCCAATGACCGCAAGTGCTAATAATTGAACGAGTGGTTGAATCGGGATTCTAGATTTTTCGAACCGGTACAACACGACAATCGCAATCAGGATGGCGAAGACGTATGTGACCATAAGGTGCTCCGATCTTGAAAAAGGTTCCGATCGCCTTGAAAGACGACTTGACCGCTCGCTAGATAAATCACATCCGTCGCAACCTGTATGAGGCCCATGTCATGTGTTGCACAGATGACGCGGGCCGACGTTGCTTTTTGTTGAAGCGCATCAAAGAACGCGTCCCGCTCTCCCCTCGTCAAATCCACGGTCGGTTCATCGAGTAAAAGGACACTAGACGGATCGTGTAGGACGGATTGAAGTTGGGCGACCCTTCGCTTCCCTTCTTGTGGGAACGGACCCACTTCTGGATTGGCAGGAAGGTAGACTGCTCGTTCTCCCTTTTTCACTCGCCCCTGAAGTGGACGTCTACTTCTAGCTAATAGTTCGAGTAAAGTTGACTTCCCACTCCCGTTCGTCCCGACACAAACTGTGAGTCCAGGCTCATTCATCTGAACCGTCACGTGATCAATCGCATAAGTCGCTTGCAGAGGATGCCGGTAAGATACGTCGGTCGCATCGATGGAAGGTTTCGTTTTCGATTCGTTGAACGTGAACGTCGCTTCTCCTGTAGGTTCTTTCGCTCGCTCGGTATAACCGATTTGCACCCCAATTCCAGAAATACGACGGAGCAACATTTCTAAATGCTCTCTACGAAATTGGTCTAGATGCCGAAATGGTTCAATCAAGACGATTGAATCCGGTCGATTTAACAGGGCGTAGGCGACTCGAACAATCTGTTGTTCTCCACTCGAACATGCATCAAACCGCTTCGGATAAAGCGCGTCGATTTGTAATAGTGTAGCGAGTTCCGCCCCTCGAAAAGAGTCGACGCTCGAAAGTAAGTGCCCAACCTTTCCCGAGAACGATTGCGTCATCTCAATCACATACGGGCGGTAACGTTCGACGTAATGCTCGAACGAACCGTCAACGGTAGATAGCCATTGCATCACGCATCCCTCCTTTCGTGAGATATGGATAGATTAGCCAAAGTCCGACAAACAGATGGATTGAAGCCAGACCGATCATCCCAATGAGGACGATTTGCAACAAATCCTCTAAACGAAAGCGCCGTATCGGGTCAACCGCAAACTTCGGCTCAGTTTGCTGGCTTTCAATTCCAATTTGTACACCTTCTCGCCAGTATGCTCTCGGATGACTCCTGACTGCCTGACGTACCGCCTGCTCCATTGACGGGATGAGTGCCCATGCACCGTATAAGAGTGAAGATGACCGTGGAAAGTTCGATAAGAGCGGGAGCAACCGTTCGAGACGAATGATGCGTGCAATCCATAACATCCCGAGTAAAAAGGCAGCCAATTTCAAAAGCTGACGCCATATGTATCCATAAGAAATTTCCCAACCAATTAGGATGGGCATGATTGAAATCAGACCAAACGCAATCAGTATGGATAGCATTGACCAAGGGAAACGACGTTCAATGATAAGTAGCAAAAGGAGTCCAACCACAAAAAAAGTGACGTCTTCGACATTCATTAATATGTAAAGGTGACAGAAGAGATAGAAAAGGAGCGTGACAGGATGTCTCCGCTCCCAATCTGCCTCATTCGAAGAAAGCCACTGCATCTTCTTCAAACCGCCATTGAATGACATCCGTCGATTCCACTTCTTTGGCGCCCGCACCTTCATCCCCGGGTGCACCGTTGAAAGCAAATACCCATCCTGACGATTGTCCTTCAGATTTTTCTTCGATTCCTTCGATTGCCGTCACATAGGACATGTCACCGCTCCCTGTCACCTCAAGGTCAAGCCCTGTTGCTTTTAACGCATCGAGTACAGTCGCGTCCTCTTCTAAGCAGACACTTTTCTCTTGATAGAGCGTTTCCTCAGTCGCTGCGTTATAGACCGAGATAGTCGGACTCACTCCGCACGATTCTTGTTGCGCCTCTTCCCCGCCACATCCGGCAAGTAGTGCGGTCGCTAGTAGAGCAATCGTTACATATGATTTCATTGGTCTGTCAAATCCTCTCGTTGGTGTATCGAATAATTGTAAAGAATCGCATAGCGTTCACCTGTACTACGACCCTCTTGCGTCAGTCCGACGAGCTGGATACTGTTAGCAAGGACGGGTTCACGTTGTAGCCAGAACTTAACGAGCTCATTGTCACGGTTGATCATGAGCATCGACTCATTCTCGAACGTATACATATCATACAGCCCATCGTAAGAAAGTTGTAGGATTGGGGCGGCTATGACATCTGTATATTCTTCCCATGAAGGTTCCCTTAAAGTAGACAACATATGGTCAAATTCGACGAGCTTTTCAAAGAATGCCTGACCTGATTCTTTTCGTAATTCATCGACCTGTTCATAAGATAATTGTCCGTCTGCGTACGTCACGCGAATCTGTTGGAACGATTCAGCTCGTTCGACCATCAGCAAATACTCAATCGTTTGGACGTCCCCATCCCGATGAATTTGAAGTTTACTTCGGTCTAGCTTGATGGAGTCACTGTTGACTCGTTGTAAGATTTTCTCTGTCATCTCATCGAAAGATTCATCCGTGACAGAAACGGCGCCGATTTGTTGCGATTCCGCACGAAACCCAGATTGGTCAAACAATGGTACGAACAATAAGACGATAAAAAAGAAAAATCCTAAAAGTGCTCCATACCATTTATAGCGGCTGTTCTGTTTCGGGAAGAATAAAAAAGACAATAAAAACCCGATTGGGATATGAAATCCACCGATCGGAAACGAAACGATGCCGAGCAGTGAATAAAATAAAAACTTCGGAAAGAAATTGGCTTCCGGTTCTTTCAATTGGTTCAAGCGGACACCTAACAGGACGCTGATCACTAAAAACGCGGCCCAAACATAGAGTTGAATGGTCACATCAATCCCCCACTGTATATTCTAAAAAGTCGGTCGCAACTAAACTAGATGGAAAATCCGAAACGACCTCTTGTTCAAATTCTTCCTCTCGTCCGACATATCGAGCGGAAATATGCGTGACAATCAATTGGCCTACTGCAGACGCTTTCGCAAGAGTAGTCGCTTCAAGCGTCGTCGAGTGACCATATTTTCGGGCGAGCGGTTGTTCACTTTCCATGAATGTCGCCTCATGAACGAGGAGGTCGGCCCCTTCTGCTAACAATCGCGCGTTCTCGCATGGCGTCGTGTCCCCAAGAATCGCAACGACTTTGCCCGGAGTCGGTTCAGTGACGTATTCTTTAGAATCGTACCATTTTCCTTCATATTCGAACCGTTCTTGTTCTTTAATTGTTTTATAGATGGGTCCACTTGGGATTCCAAGCTCTCTTACCCGATCGACGCGCAACGTTCCCGGTTTTTCCGGGCCTGTGACACGAAACCCATAAGAAGGGAACCGATGCTCTAATTTTCGCACAGTGATCGTATGACCGTCTTGCTCAAATGTGTCTCCGTCCGTGAATTCAATGACGTTCAACTCATAACCGAGATGAGAACCTGTGACGCGAAGTGTCGCTTCGAGCCATTTTTTCAATCCTTTCGGACCATAAACCGTGAGGGGATCCGTTCCGTCTAGCGCAGAGCGGGTCGATAAAAATCCAGGTAATCCGAACACATGGTCACCGTGCAAATGTGTCACCCATACCGCTGTCACTTTACGTGGTTTGACTTTCGTGTAGAGCATCTGATGTTGCGTCCCTTCCCCACAGTCGACCAACCAGGTGACTTTCGGTAGAACGAGCGCAAGACCTGACACGTTGCGTTGTTTCGATGGCATACCCGAACCAGTTCCTAAAAACTGTAACTTCATAAATAAATTAGTCCTTTCTTCAAGTCCGTTCCATGCTATACTTGTGGTAATCGCTGAAAAGGATGTGATTTGTGATGACCAAGGCAGAACAACCCGAATCCATTTACGAGACGATTCGAGACCGTGCGGCTTTGATAAATCGCTTGCACCAACAGGAACAAGGCACCTCTATCCGCATTCACGACATAGCGATCGAACTTCATTGCACAGACGAGTTGATTTTGGAGTCTTTGGAGTTCGCAGCATAACAAGTACGAACACATACGAAGAGCCGACGAATGGTCGGCTCTTTTTTATTGCTTGGGTGATGCGACTTCTTCGACGATTGTGACGACATACTCGACGAGTTTGTATAACTCTTCAAGTGGCATCCGCTCGTTCGTCGTATGAATTTCTTCATAACCGACCGCTAAGTTGACTGTCGGAATCCCGCCACCGGCGATGACGTTCGCATCTGAACCGCCGCCTGAGTGCAAGATTCGTGTCGGACGTCCGATTGTCGCCGCCGCACGTTTTGCGACCTCGACAACTTCATCGCCTTCTTCAAACTTGAATCCCGGGTACATGATGTCGATATCGACTTCAGCACGACCACCGAATGACTCCGCCACTTCGATATAGGCTTGCTTCATCGTTTCCGCCTGTTTCTCCATTTTCTCATGAATGAGCGAACGAGCCTCAGCTAGTACTTCGACATAGTCACAAACGATGTTTGTGGCACGTCCCCCTTCGAAGCGTCCGATGTTCGCCGTCGTCTCTTCATCGATTCGACCGAGTGGCATCTTCGCGATGGCTTTTGCTGCGATTTGAATCGCTGAAATCCCTTTCTCAGGAGCGACACCCGCATGAGCCGTCTTGCCATAAATCTTCGCGTTCACTTTCGCTTGTGTCGGTGCCGCGACGATGATGTCGCCGACTGGACCGTCCGAGTCAAGCGCAAAACCGAACTTCGCGTCGATTTTTGATAAATCCAAGACTTTCGCCCCGACGAGTCCTGATTCTTCCCCGACCGTAATCACGAATTGAATCTGACCGTGTGGAATCTGTTTTTCGTTCAACACGCGAACAAGCTCGATCATCGCTGTGAGACCTGTCTTATCATCTGCACCGAGGATTGTTGTGCCATCCGTGACGACATAACCATCTTTGATGCTCGTCTTGATTCCCTTCCCAGGTGTCACCGTATCCATGTGAGCTGTGAAATAAATCGGATCAACATTCTCTTTCGTTGCAGGTAACGTGATGATTAAGTTGTTACCAGAATGTGCTGTCTTCGTTGATGCATCGTCTTCATACACATCACATCCAAGTTCTGTGAATACCGCTTTCAAGTGTTCACAAATGACAGCTTCTTCCTTCGTTTCTGAATCGATGCCGACCAATCCTAAAAATGTGTCGAGCACACGTGTCTCGTTTACCATAAACAACATCCCTCCATCCAAACATTTCTTGACCATTATAACAAACTCCCTTAGATTGCACGAATCTTTTCCATTCTGTACAATGATGGCAAACACGTACATGGAGGCAAGTTATGAAGAAAAAGCAAAAAAGACGACAACGCATCATTCAAATTGGCGTCATCGTCATCGTCTCAATCTTTTTGATCAGCACGTTTCTCTCGAGTATGACCATGTTCTTTTAAGAGCAAAATATAACGCTCTTTCAAGATCAAATAACTTTTCACATCCGATAAAATGTTTAACAAGGATGAGCGTACCTCAAATTCTTCACGTGTCGTGGGGAGAGGTACGTTTTTTCGATAATGCTCAATCATCTCTTCAAGCTCTTGCAGAAAGACCGAAGCATCCGCTTGTTCATTCACGTGGTCCCCTACGCGGCGCAAAAATGTTGCAACAGGTTTTGCTTCATTGACGACCATGGTGATTTCTCTTGCGTTATCAGCAACCCGTTTCAAAATATCGTATTGTCGCTCCCGCATCCGGAAGTAGAGATAGTCCATGTCTTCATTCCGTTTCCCGATGGAGTTACCCATACGACGAAGGGCCAAATCTTTCCCTTCTTTCAAATAGTCCCGTGTCTTGATCAGCATCATCGAATGGTTGTTATACACACCGGTCTCGACACAGGCTGCCACATCGTAAAAGAGTACGGCAAGCGATCGATCGATACTATCTTTGATTCGCTCGATTTCACGGTCTAGCGTCGGCATATACATGTTGACGACGAGTCCGACCCCGACACCAATCGCGATGAGCAATAACTCGTTGATGAACAATTCAAGCGAGAACTGCGCCTCGGTATAGAGATGCGTCAAGATCACGACACTCGTAATGAGTCCATCTTGCAGTTTCAGTTGTTGTACGAGCGGAATGAAGATGACAAAATAAAGTGTGAGCGTCACCGGTGAATAGCCGAGTAACGTAAACATCGCGGCGCCCATCCCGATGGCGAGAAGACTCGCCATGACACGCTCATACGAGGCGCGAATGGATTTCTTGCGTGTCTCTTGAATACTCAAAATGGCGATAATAGCAGCAAATACAAAATAATCAAGATGAATCGTCTCGGAAATGAGCATTGCGATACCCGCTGCGACCGCGGTTTTTAACGTCCGCGTTCCAATTTTCATACTGATTTCCCCCTTCTCCATCAAATTGTTGACTAAATCAACTCGTTTGGCAATTCAAAAGTTTGGAAGTGATCTGATTGAAACGAAAGAAAAAACGTACGATTTGGCCGATGATTGCGACGCTTAGTCTCGCCATCGCCGCATTTTTATGGATTCAGTCCGCCCGTGAAGACACGTATACTGTCGAAACCGTCACGAACGGAGACCGTGTCACACGGTCGTTCGAATCTCTTGCCGAGGCAAAACGCTACATGGCAGCCGGAAACAACCGCACCTTATTCTCCCCTTCTGGAGAAGTTCTCGACTTCACAGGCACCGGTGTGGTCGTTACTCCAAGCGATGCCATCACGAACCTTTACGAAGATCAATCGTTTAAAAAACGTCAGTCTTATGTCGCTGGTGGTACAAGACTTCAACTCCTTGAACGAGGCGAAGACCATTTGAAAGTACGCATATCAGGCGCAGACGTCTATGTAAAACCTGATCAGATGGCATTGTTCCCAGAAGCCGTCGTGGAAAGACGTGGATATTACGAGATTCGAGATGGTGATGTGTATCATTCCGTCGAGGCGAATGCGAATCTCGCCGGCACGTTTCTTGTCGGACCGACAGAGAAGCGCTCAGAAGATCGTTTTTATACGGAACGTGTCCGAGACGTCTTCGACTCTCCCTATCAATTCGCTTCAATCCGATCATCGTCACCGTATTCCGCCAAAGCGTTCGATCAGTATTTACAATCCATCGACTCGCCTCTCGCTGGAGAGGGCGACGCCTTCAAACGTGCGGAAGAAACGTATGGAGTCAATGCCTTATTCCTACTCGCTGTAGCCGGTCATGAGTCGAGTTTTGGGACGTCCGACATCGCACGGGAAAAACGTAACTTGTTCGGATTCCGAGCAACAGATGACGACCCGAGCGGCAACGCCACAACCTTTGAGACGGTTGAAGCGAGCGTTGACGCGGCTGCCGAACTGTTCGCCACAAAATATGTAAAAGGTCAATACGCACGCGGAGATTACCCTGGTAACAAACAAGAAGGAATTAACATCTTCTACGCCTCAGACCCGTATTGGGGTGAGAAAGTCGCCGGTACGATGTATGCAATCGATCGTGAACTTGGCTTAGAACAATTGAAACAAATGAAATGAACAGTAGCCCGGCTCAAATGAGTCGGGCTGATTGATATATCATTGATTCATAGAGTATCCTTCACTTCTTTTTCGTAAAGCTCGATGAGTCGATTGTTGTCAAGCACTTGCTCACTTGACTCTTCGTATCGTTTCGTGATGAGTGGGATTAGTTTTTCCCAAACAACCCATTTCACATATTGATCGCGATCATAATTATGATTCAGCTCATATACACTCATTTCTTTTGCCTCGGCATACCGTCTTTGTGACTCGACTACCTCCGCATCAGGTCCTCGTTCAATCCAACCATCGACTTCTTCATCTGTTACGACGACCCCATACTCGTCTTTCGCATGAGTCAACCAAGCACGTTCAAAATCAGCTTGCTCTGTAGCGCGCGATATGAGTTTGTTCACATCAATGCTTTCATCAAATATACTCATCTCCACGTACATTCGTTCCGCCAACTTCCGTTCGAAATCATTCTTGATTTGCGGGGCCACATCGCGTTGGAAATCAGTTAAGATACCTTTTAGTTCGCCCACAGTCATCTCAGGAGCGGTCTTTGTTTCCACTTGAGAATTCGTCATCTTTTCAATCGGTGCGGACAAATTATCATCTCTCATATTCGTAAAAACGAGCGCTATCAAAACAAATATAGTGAAAAGTGTTATTCCTAACAGTCGCTTCATGGCTTAGCAGCTTCCTCCATATGATTGACATCATCTCACTTACTTCAATCGTATCATATTTTATATACGCTTCTTGTCGAAGAAATGATTCAACACCAAATGACATCTGATTGAAGGAATTTCAAATCAGAAGACGAATACATAGAATGAACGACCATTCATTTTCAAGGGGGAATCAATATGAAAACGATTTGGATTACCGGGGGATCGTCTGGTATGGGGAAAGCCATGGCATTAAAATTTAAACAAGAAGGATGGAATGTCGCCATCAGTGGTCGAAACGAGGAACGATTGCTAGAAGCGATGAACGAACTGAACGCTATTGAAGCAGGTCAAGCGATGAGTGTGCAACATGATGTTCGTGATTATGAAGGATGCGCTCAAGCACTCGCTGACATCGTATCCGCTTACGGCCCGGTTCACGCACTCGTCAACAACGCGGCAGGTAATTTCGTCTGTCCGACACTCGATTTGTCTCCGAACGGTTGGGCAAGCGTCATTGACATCGTCTTGAACGGCACATTTAACTGTACCCATGTTCTCGGGAAACATTGGGAAGCAGAAGAATTGCGAGGCGGGTCAATCATTAACATGGTCGCCTCGTATGCATGGCAGGCAGGTCCTGGTGTCGCACCGAGTGCTGCAGCAAAAGCGGGCGTCCTCAATTTGACGAGAACGCTCGCAGTCGAATGGGGCTATCAGTTCGGCGCCCGTGTCAATGCCATCAGCCCAGGACCGATTGAACGGACAGGCGGTGCCGAAAAACTCGTGTCCCATGTGAAAGAAGTAGAGCGGATTCGCCGGAACGTCCCGCTCGGACGCTTTGGGACACCGGAAGAAATCGCTGACTTGGCTTACTGGATAGCCTCTGACGAGATGCGTTATTTGAACGGGGATTGTATCTCTCTTGACGGCGGCCATTGGCTAAACAAACATCCATTCTAATCTAATCAAAAGGACGACCGAGTTAGATGTCTCGGTCGTCCTTTTATATGTCTTCTCCATCCCACTCTTCGTGAAACTGCACTAAAAAGCGCTCCATAAAAGCATGTCGTGACATCGCCAATTGTTTCGCTTTAGCGGTATGCATCCCAGACGCCAGATTCAACAGTTTATCTTGAAAATGTTGAATGGCACTCTGATCTGACAAATCGAGCGGTGTTCCCCGAGAACCAGCGTATTGGAATGTTCGCGCAATCCCGATGGCCCCGATGGCATCAAGACGATCGGCGTCCTGCAAAATTTCACTTTCGCGTGTCGTAGGCTGAATCCCTTTTGAGAAAGATACTTCATCGATTATAGTCAGCACCAGGTTTGCTTGCTCTTCAGTGATGCCGAGAGCAGTCAGATGATGTTTGACGAGCCCTTTCGGTCGACCAAGCTTATGGTCTTCCACGTCATGTAGATACGCAGCAAGGAGGAGCACTGTCTCGTCGACAGGCTCATTCTCCATCAAGCGCTCCACCAGTCGAACGACGCGCTCAATATGAGCGGTGTCATGCCCTGTATGGTCCTCTGCATGAATCTGTTCGACGAACGCTTTCGTCGCTTGTATCACATCCACGCTTAAATCTCGATCGTCGTATTCGGTTCAATCAAAAGACCACGACGATGTAACTGGTCACAGAATGCCTGAGCGTCCTGCTTGATCGGCGGGAACGTATCAAAGTGGATTGGGACGACCCGTTTGGCTTGGAGCCACTGCGCCGCATCTAATGCATCTGCAGGTCCCATCGTGAAGTTGTCTCCAATCGGAAGGAAGGCGACATCAATTTCGAAACGTTCTCCGTACATTTTCATATCCGAGAACAGACTCGTATCTCCTGCGTGATAGAGCGTCAGCTCATTCGTCTCAATGATGAATCCGGCTGGCATCCCCATATAGATCGGTGTGTCGCCCATATCGAAACTCGAACTATGGAAGGCTTGTGTCATCGTGACACGTCCGAACGGGAAAGCGTGTCCGCCACCGATGTTCATTCCGTGTACAGAAAATCCTTTCTTCTCATAATAGGTCGCGAGCTCATGCGTCGCCACAATCGTCGCACCCGTCTCTTTCGCGATCAATTCGACATCTTCGATATGATCAAAGTGAGCATGGGTAAGCAACAAATAGTCTGGGCGTAACGTGGAAGGGTCTACTTCCGTATGAGGGTTACTCGTCAAAAATGGATCAATCAACACGTTAACGCCATCGATCTCAAATCCTACTGTCGCGTGTCCATAATAAGTGATTTTCATGTGCATTCATCCTTCCTTCATAAGTTCAGATTACAACACTTTTTCTAAGAAACGTTTCGCACGGTCTGTCTGCGGGTTCAACAACAAGTCGGCCGGCTTTCCTTCTTCCATCAGAATTCCCTCGTCAAGGAAGAGGACACGGTCTGCCACTTCACGAGCAAAGCCCATTTCGTGTGTGACGACGACCATCGTCATCCCTGTCTCAGCCAACCCTTTCATGACATCGAGTACTTCGTTGACCATCTCAGGGTCAAGTGCCGATGTCGGTTCATCGAATAACATGACGTTCGGTTCCATCGCCAAAGCACGCGCGATTGCGACACGTTGTTTTTGTCCACCCGATAATTGGCTAGGGTAGGCGTCGATTTTCTCAGAGAGACCGACACGTTCGAGCAATTTTTTCGCACGTTCGAGCGCTTCAGCTTTACTGACTTTCAAGACATTGACCGGTGCATACGTCAAATTGTCCAATACGCTCATATGCGGGAAGAGGTTGAACTGTTGGAACACCATCCCGATATTTTGGCGAGCCTTCGCGACGTTCGCCCCTTTTTTCGTGAGTTCGAATCCATCCACACTGACCGTCCCGCTCGTCGGGATTTCTAGCATGTTCAAGCAACGCAGAAATGTCGATTTACCAGACCCAGACGGTCCGATGACGGCGACCACTTCACCACGTTCAATCGTCGTCGTGATTCCCTTCAATACTTCTAAGTCACCAAATTGTTTGTGTAGGTCTTTAACTTCGATCATCTTCCATCACTCTTTCTTAACCGTTTTTCTAGACGTTGTCCAAGATACGTCAAGATCATCACTATCGTAAAGTATATCACACCGGCGAATAGAAGCGGTTCGAAGTAGATTGCCTTCTGCCCACCGACAATCTGTGCCCGGCGCATGATGTCGAGTACACCGACCGTCGAGACGAGAGCCGACTCTTTCGTCAATGTAATCATCTCGTTGACGAGGGCGGGCAAGATGTTCTTGAACGCCTGCGGCAAGATGATTGAACGTAATTGTTTGACGTATGGGACACCTAAAGCATCAGATGCTTCCCATTGACCTTTATCGACCGCTTGAATACCAGCACGAATAATCTCTGAAATATACGCCCCTGAGTTTAATGAGAAGGCGATGACTGCCGATTGATATGGCGTCGTGATATAGCCAGTCAGTTGTGGCAACCCGAAGTGAATGATGGCGAGTTGCAAGATGAGTGGTGTCCCACGGAATACAGCCGTGTATGCATGTCCAATAAAGTTGATGAGACGATTCGGTACGATTTTCAGTGTTGCAACGACAATACCAAGTGAGATCCCGATCAATGCCGAGACGATGACCACCTGGAACATGACTGGAATCCCTTCAAGTATGTAAGGGATAGAATCATAAATCCGGCTAAAATCCATTGTAAGTTCCTCCTAAAAAAAGGCTGACCGATTCATCTTCAGTCAGCCTCGTACGATTCATTATTCTGCTGGTGCAGCCTCTTCTTCAAACCATTTTTGTGCTAACTCTTCGATTTCTCCACTGTCGATCATCTTCTTCAACTCTTCGTTGAATTGATCACGGAGTTCATCGTCTTTACGGAAGGCAGCAGCAGAGCCCGCTTCTTCTTCGTCCACGATTTCAAAAGTTGTCAATTCGCTGTCTTGCTCAAGGTATTTCTTCGCGACCGTATCTTCGATGACCATCGCGTCAATACGCCCTGTCTTAATTTCCTGGATGATTTCAGGGATCTTGTTCAATGAGACGATTTCAGCATCCGCGATTTGATCCTTTGCGATTCCTTCTTGAATCGAACCGAGCTGGACACCAATCTTTTTGCCTTTCAAATCTTCAAGTGATTGAAGTGAGTCATCTTTTGACAAGATCAAGTTCACCGCTGTGAAATAGATATCCGAGAAATCGGCATTTTCTTTACGCTCCTCTGTCGGTGTCATACCAGCCATGACGAAGTCGACACGACCCGCGTTAAGGGCTCCAAGCAAGCTTCCGAAGTCCATATCTTCAATTTTCAATTCATATCCCATGTTTTCCGCCACTTTTTTGGCGATGTCGATATCAAATCCGACGATTTCGTCGCCGTTTGCTGTGTCGACGAATTCATACGGGAAGTAATCGGCACTCGTACCCATGACGATGACTTTGTCATCCTCACCATCGGTCGATGTCGATCCTCCTTCGTTCACGTCTGCCCCACATGCGACTGAGAACGCGGCCAGTCCTGCTAAACATAATGCTAGAAAACCTTTTTTCATCTTCATCTCCCTTTCGTAGTTGAATGATAATTATCAGAACTTTAACAAAATTATGACATATGTGTGAACGTAGCTCAACTGTTCTAGGACACATCAGTTGTCCGACTTGTGTCTTCAACCACTATATACACATAATTATTACTTGTAAAGTATATTCATGCATTTTATGCAAAAAAAGAAGGTCACATTCGCTCGAAAGCGAAATATGTGACCGTTCCATTGTCGCGAGACCCATATGGTTGGACTTGTTTGACGGATGACATCGGGATGGCACTATACACGTGCGGATAACGTTCCCCGTCCTCATCTAACTCATAATGTAACAGTTGTCCAAGACGATTGACGTAAAGGGAGACGAGCACGACCGCTTCTCCCGGATACGACGCTTTGACGACCTTTCCGATCTGTTGCGGCGTACAACATTTAATCGTCCCTTCCGATTGAAGCGACGGTTCATTGATCTCACCGCGTGACAGGGCAATCATATACTCTGCCTCCGTCATAATTTTGATGACTGGTTCCATATACACTGCCCCTTTTCACAAAAGCGCAAAGGCATTGCCTTTGCGCCGATGCTTGATTATGCGAAGTAGATATCGAACAATGTTTGTAATTGGTCGACAAGTTCTTCAGCAGTTGACGACTCGATCTCACTACGCTCTACCATCGTCACGATGTTTCCATCCTCGAGGAGGGCAATCGATGGTGAAGACGGTGCATATCCTTCGAAATACTCACGTGCACGATCTGTCGCTTCACGGTCTTGACCTGCAAACACGGTCACGAAATGGTCAGGTTTGACGCCTTCCATCTTGTTTACGTAAGCCGCGGCCGGACGAGCGATTCCGCCTGCACAACCACAAACCGAGTTAACGAGTACAAGTGTCTTCCCTTCTTTTTTCAGTGCCCCGTCTACTTCTTCCGGTGTCGTGAGCTCTGTGTATCCTGCAGCACGCACTTCGTTACGCGCTTGTTCGACTACATCTTGAAAATATAATTGAAAATCCATGTTGTTTCCCCTTTCGACATTTCGTCTATACTCCCTTATTTTACGTCTTGTTCTACCTCGAGGACAAGTCTATCGCTCAATTCACGTTCTAAGAACGGATCTGCCTGTAACATTTGTTTAAAAGCGAGGTAACGAGCCTTCGTCTCATCACTCGCTACACGATTCGTCAAATAGGCACGAATCATGATGTTTTTTGGCGTATGCTCGAGGTCGATGAACTCCAGTAACTGAGCTTCATAACCGACAAGTCCAAGAAGTTCAGCCCGAATCGAATCTGTCGCGAGCGAGGCGAACCTTTCTTTGATCAATCCGTGCTGGAGCATCACGTCTAGATTCGGTGCTTGAAGTTGACGATTTAACTCCTTCTGACAGCAAGGGACGCTCAAAATGACTTTCGCCCCCCAACGGACGGCACGGGCCAATGCCATGTCGGTCGCCACGTCACATGCATGAAGCGTCACGACCATATCGACAGCTGTCTCCCCTTCATATTCATTGATGTCTCCAACTAAGAACTCAAGTCGCTCATATCCTAAGTCTTTCGCAATCGATGCACATTCTTCGATGACTTCTTTTTTCAAATCGAGACCTGTGATATGAACATCATATCCTTTCATCTCGTGTAAAAAGTGATAGAGCGCGAACGTCAAATACGACTTCCCTGAACCGAAATCCAAGATTCGGACGGTACGGTCTGTCGGCAAGTGTTTAAGCGAGTCCTCAATGAACTCAAGGAAGCGGTTGATTTGTTTAAACTTGTCATACTTTTGACGCTTCACTTTCCCATCACTCGACTGAATGCCGAGTCGAATTAAGAATGGGACTGGTTCGTCAAGTGGTAGCACATATTGTTTTTCCCGATTGTGGCTCAACTGAATTTCTTTTTGAGCTGTCTGTCTCTCTTTAAAGGTCACTTTAAATTTTTTGGATAACTGAAATTGAAGGTCAGACTCTTTTAATTGAAATTGCCCCTGTCTGAACGTTTCAAGAAGGTCGAACAATTCTTCTACAGCCTCATCCGGTGGTAAGTTTTTATGGTTCATCACCCGTTCGTACTGATATTCGAACTGGATGTGGTATGCATTCCGAAGCATGACCGGTTTCAATTTGACGCGTCTGAGATCACTTGATTTTTGACGAGGTTGACTGATTGTCGCCGACACGAGATGATTTGATTGGATCACGTCTTCGAGACGTTCTTGTAACGCTTTATATTCCAATGGATTCAATCCTTTTTTAGAAATTTTGAAACATATTGTTTCACCTGTCCGTACATACTATTACACGAAGACGACGTTACGTCAAAGGAGGATACACATATGTTTAAAAAGATTTTATCATCAATCGGAATCGGTGCCGCAAAAGTCGACACACGTTTGAATGAAAGCCATTGTACACCCGGTGGTGAACTCAATGGAGTAGTCCATGTAGAAGGAGGTTCAGTCGAACAGTCGGTCGACAGCATCTATCTTTTCTTCAACACGCTGTATAAACACGAAGTCAACGACAAGTCGACATACTCGACGTTTACGATTGAAAAGATTTTATTGAATGAGGCTCCATTTATGATCGGACCTGGAGAAGTGAAAGAGATTCCGTTCACGGTCAACGTCCCGTTCAATACCCCACTCTCTGTCAGCCAATCAAAATCATGGATTGAGACCGGGCTCGATATCGCCCAAGCCGTCGATCCAAAAGATGAAGATGCGATTACCGTACAACCGAACGCGGCACAACAAATCATTTTAGATGCGATGGACGAACTCGGTTTTCGCCTGAAGAAAGCCGACACAGAGATGCTCCCGGCACGCCATCGTTCAGGTCGTCTCCCGATTGCACAAGAACTCGAATATTCAGCGAACGGCTCACGTTTTGGGCGTCAGTTAGATGAAGTCGAAGTCGTCATCTTACAAGAAGAGGATTCGATTGAATTACTCATACAAGTCGACCGCAGTGTCCACGATTTCGGTAGTCTTTTCGCTGATTTGACAGGAACGGACGAATCGACACATCGTGTCCGCTATGATGTCGCACGTTTGTCACCAGCTGAAGTTCGTCGCGACATCGAATCGATAATTGAACAATCGATATAATGAACTTACCGACACGCCATTTCTATGAATGGCGTGTTTTTCTGAGATGTTGAATTTTAACATCCATTATTTTACAATAAACACATAGAATCAACTCTTTTTTGGAGGTGACTACATCTTGTTCGCTTTAATAATCATCGGGAGTCTGGGTCTTGCGACGCTTGCCTCACCGATTCTAGAAACCAGCTTCTCTGACTCACTCGCTTTCTTCACGCTCGGTGGGCTCGAAGTGCTGATCGGTTTGATTGCTATGAGTTTAATGCGTAATCCGTCGTCAAACGCCTTATCCTTCATGAAGTTCATGCCCTATCTTGTACTATTGATTCATTTCCCTGCCTCACTCCTTTTGCTTTGGATTTCTTCGGTCAGACATGATGGGGTCTCTGCATTTTCATTAAACTATGTCTTCATATACTGGATGTTCCTGCTCCTGTTCGTCGTGATCAGCAGATTGACGTATCTTGCC
Source organism: Exiguobacterium sp. NPDC077395 (assembly GCF_050269125.1). Classification (NCBI taxonomy): domain Bacteria; kingdom Bacillati; phylum Bacillota; class Bacilli; order Caryophanales; genus Exiguobacterium; species Exiguobacterium sp. NPDC077395. The sequence goes on along the minus strand of NZ_JBNNHU010000001.1, from coordinate 1,035,515 downwards.
TATCAACGACGATTTCAGAAGGCGCTTGATTAGAAAGGATGATTCAACGTTGGATTTACTTCAGTTACTCCAAGACCGAGCAATCCCGCTTACACTATTCGCGACGCTCGGCCTATTCAGTCTCGTGTTTGCATTTTCACTCTATAAATCCAAACAACGACTCTCCAAAGGACTCGTCACAATAGGCATGTCCTTGTCGTTCCTTCTCTTACTGATCTCAGCCGCAAGCTTCGTCTTCACGGTATTCCTTGGCTATAACTCATGAAAAATGGAGGCACCCCGCTGGGAGCGCCTCCATTTTTTAATCAATATACGGTATATGTGTCCGGGTCGATCGACTCGAGCGACTGCTTGATTGCTTGCAAGAACTGACCTGCGACGAGACCGTCGAGGACACGGTGGTCGACCGACATACAAAGGTTGACCATATCGCGTGCCGCAAACATTCCATTCATCCATACCGGACGCTTCACGATTGACTCGACTGAGAGGATTGCCGCTTGTGGGTAGTTCAAAATCGGTGCCGATTGGATCGAACCAAATGCACCTGTGTTGTTGATGGTGAACGTCCCACCACGCATCTCTTCTGCCTTCAAACGGTTCTCACGCGCTCGCGTTGCCACGTCTTGAAGGGCCACGGCGAGACCTTTGATGTTCTTCTCATCCGCTTGGCGAATGACCGGTACGTAAAGGGCGTCGTTTGCCGCGACGGCTACCGAGAGATGGATGTCTTGGTGAACTTTGATGTGATCTCCTGCCCACTCCGAGTTCATCATCGGATACTTCTTCAATGCTTCGATGGCAGCCTTCATGAAGAACGGCATGAACGTCAATTTGACGCCTTCCCGTTTCATGAACTCGTCTTTCAATTTCGCACGGGCTTCAACGAGGTTCGTCACATCCACTTCAATCATGAGCCATGCGTGTGGCGCCTCATGCTTCGAGCGGACCATATTGTTCGCAATCGCTTGACGTACCCCGGCTGTCGGAATCGATTCATAACGTCCAGATGACGTCGATGATGATGCTACCGGTTGTGACGGTTCAACGACAGGACGTGGCGCTTCAGTCGGAACGTCCATCTTTGTTTGTACCATCGTCTCTTGGACAGGTGCTTGTGTCGCTTTCTCAGGAGTCGATGCCGGACGTCCTTCTGATAAGTAACGAAGAATGTCTTTCCGTGTGATCCGACCGCCTAGACCGCTTCCGCTCAATTCATTCAAATCGATGTTGTTCTCATTGGCGAGTCGGATGACGGCAGGAGAATATCGACCGTTCCCACTCTGTTTTTTCGGAGCCGTCGCGACAGCTTGCTTCGCTGCTGTCGGTACTGCTGGTTCCGCTTCGGCGACCGGTTCAGTCTTCGTCTCAGTCACAGTTTCCTCTGCGCTCTCGACTTCCATCGTTAGGACAGGTGTCCCGACACTGACCGTCTCACCTTCTGGAATGAGAAATTCTTTTACGATTCCTGCACTTGTTGCCGGAATTTCGGCCGTAACTTTATCTGTCATCACTTCGGCGAGTGGTTCATACTCTTCCACACGGTCGCCCGGTTTGACGAGATATGTCGTAATCGTGCCTTCCGTCACACTCTCACCAAGTTGGGGCATTGTAATCGTTTGTTCCATGGAGCCGCCTCCTTAAAACGCGGCGAGCTGACGCGCCCGCTCGGCAATTTTTTCTGGGGATACGATAAAGAATTTTTCCATAGGTGGTGCATATGGCATAGCCGGAACATCAGGACCCGCTAAGCGTTCAATCGGCGCATCGAGTTCAAAGAGCGCCTTCTCTGCGATAATCGCCGCTACTTCTCCGATGATGCTTCCTTCTTTGTTGTCCTCTGTCACGAGTAACACTTTACCCGTCTTCTTGACCGACTCGATGATTGCATCCTGGTCGAGCGGATAGACGGTACGAAGATCAAGAATATGCGTGCTGATTCCTTCCTCTTCGAGTGTTTTCGCAGCTTCTTGTGCCATATGGACACAAAGGCCGTACGTGATGATTGTGATATCGTCACCTTCACGTTTGACAGCAGCCTTACCGATTTCAACCGTGTATTCATCCGTTGGCAAGTCCGCCTTCAAAAGACGATAGGCACGCTTATGTTCGAAGAAAAGGACAGGGTCGTTCGAACGGATTGCTGCTTTCAACAATCCCTTCGCATCGACTGGGTCTGATGGAATGACGACTTTGAGTCCTGGCGTCGAACTGAACATCGCCTCGACCGATTGCGAGTGATAGAGTGCACCATGAATGCCACCCCCGAACGGAGCCCGGATGACCATCGGACAAGTCCAGTCATTATTTGAACGGTATCGAATTTTTGCCGCTTCCGATACGATTTGGTTCACTGCTGGCATGATAAAGTCTGCGAATTGCATTTCTGCAATCGGACGCATACCGTACATGGCAGCCCCGACTCCTACACCGGCAATCGCACTTTCAGCGAGCGGTGCGTCGATGACACGGTCTTCACCATACTTCTCAATCAGCCCTTGCGTGGCACGGAATACACCACCACGTACGCCGACGTCTTCCCCGACGACGAAGACGTTTTCGTCGCGCTCCATTTCCTCATGAATCGCTTCATTGATCGCTTCGATAAACGTTTTCATCATTTTTCCTCCTCATAGACGTAATCTAGTGCAGATTCAGGCGATGCATACGGTGCTTTGTCCGCATATGTCGTCGCTTCATTCACTTCAGCATCGATTTGTGCATCGATTTCAGCAAGTGTCTCCGCCGTTGCAATACCGTCGTTCACAAGTCGTTGACGGAACAATTGAATGCCATCCCGCTCTTTTAATCCAGCCAATTCTTCAGCTGAACGGTATGCTTTGTCATCATCATCTGATGAGTGTGGTACAAGACGTTCGACTTCTGCTTCGATTAGCGTCGGTCCTTCTCCGCGAAGTGCACGTTCGCGCGCTTCCTTCACGACCGCATATACAGCAATCGGGTCTGTCCCGTCGACTGTCACACCTGGCATGCCGTAACCTTTTGCACGGTCTGATACGCGCTCGCATGCCAACTGTTTTGTAAGTGGTACCGAAATCGCATACTTGTTGTTCTCACAGAACAAGATGACCGGTAATTTATGGACACCAGCAAAGTTTGCCCCTTCGTGGAAGTCACCTTGGTTCGAAGAGCCTTCTCCGAACGAGACAAATGTCACGAGTTCTTCTTTTTTCATCTTCGCCGCAAGTGCAATCCCGACCGCATGAGGGACTTGTGTCGTAACCGGAGATGAACCCGTCACGATGCGATGTTCTTTCGAGCCGAAGTGACCAGGCATCTGACGACCACCCGAGTTCGGGTCTTCCGCTTTCGCAAATGCCGATAACATCAAGTCTCTTGATGTTTGACCGAAGTGAAGGACAACCGCCACATCACGATAGTAAGGCAAGACGTAGTCGATTCCTTTCTCGAGCGCGAACGCCGCACCGACCTGCGCAGCTTCTTGTCCTTGACATGAAACGACGAACGGGATTTTCCCGGCGCGGTTCAACTTCCACATCCGTTCATCAATCTTACGGGCGCGTACCATCGTTTCATACATCGCCAATAAATCTTGTTTGGTTAAACCAAGCTCTTCATATGAGTTTACAGTCATCTGTTCCATCCTTGTTCCTCCTTAGGCGTGAATCGGTAATCCATCGACGGCAAGTGCCGCTTCCTGGAAGGCTTCGCTCAATGCAGGGTGTGGGTGCACAAGTTGTCCCATCTCCCAAGCCGTCGCGTTCAAGACGAGCGCGAGTCCACCTTCTGTGATGAGTTCAGTCGCTTTCGGTCCGACGATATGAACACCGAGAAGGTCATCTGTTTCTTTGTCCGAAACGAGTTTGACGAATCCGTCTGCTTGTCCTTCAATTCGCGCTTTCCCGAGTCCGTTGAATCGATATGTCCCCGTCTTCACATCATGTCCGGCATCTTTTGCCGCCTCTTCCGTCAAGCCGACCGAAGCGACTTCAGGAACGCTATATACACAACGTGGGATGAGCGCGTAATCAAGTGGTGTTGGTTCAAGTCCAAGAATCGTTTCGACCGCCTTCACGCCTTCTGCAGACGCGACGTGAGCGAGTTGTAATTTTCCGATACAATCCCCGATTGCGAAGATATGACGTTCTTTCGTCCGATACTGACTATCGACTTGAATGATCCCGTTCTCTACGACGATGGAAGTGTTTTGAAGTCCTAAGTCTTCCGTGTTGGCAACTCGGCCAACCGAAACGAGGACACAGTCTACTTGTAACATCTCTTCCCCGACAGCAAGCTCCACTGCATTTTCGTGAATCAATGTTCGTTCAGCGTCGACCGTCACGCTCTTCTTCACACGTACGCCACGTTTTTTCAGTAGACGTTCTACTTCGCGAGAGACCGCCTTGTCCTCAAGTGGAAGTAATCGATCTCCTACTTCGATCAACGTCACGTTCACATCTAAATCAACGAGCATGGACGCCCATTCGACTCCGATGACACCACCACCGACAATCGCAATCGATTCAGGTAGTGTCTCAAAATTGAGGAGGTCGTCCGAGTTTAAGATACGTTCGTGATCGAACGGCAATCCAGGAAGTTCACGCGGAATCGAACCTGTTGCGATAATCAATTGGTTTGGCAAGATGAGTTCTGACTCACCGCTTTCATCTTCAACGGATACGGTCCCAGGTTGTGGCGAGAAGATACTTGGTCCAAGGATCGAGGCTTTTCCGTGAAACACTTCAATTTTCCCTTGTTTCATCAAGTGCTCGATTCCTTTTTCAAGACCAGCCACAAGATCGCGTTTATACGTTTGGGCTCGTTCCATGTTGAACGTCACACTTCCCGTTTCTACGCCGTACGTTGCCCCCTGTTTCGCCGTTTGATAGACATGGGCAGCTTTTAGAAGAGCTTTCGTAGGGATGCAACCTCTATGTAAGCAGGTGCCGCCTAATTTTCTCGCCTCGACGATTGCGACAGATTTACCAGCCTGTGCAGCCTTGATCGCAGCCACATATCCTCCTGGTCCTCCACCAATGACGACAACATCAAATTCTCGTGCCATGTGTATCCCCCTCATATTCTCTTGCGGTCTCTTCCTTCTCGATGACGCGAAGTGCACCTTCTGCCAAGGCTTTCAATTCATCTTCACCTGGATAAACGTATACCGGCGCGAGGAATGCGACACGCTCTTTAATCTTGTCAGTCAGCCAGTCAGAATAAGCGATTCCACCTGTCAATAAGATGGCATCCACTCGACCACTGAGCGTCGCACCATGTTTTGAAATTTCTTGTGCGACACGATAAGCCATCGTCTCATAAAGGAGTCTCGCCTCATCATCTCCCGATTCCATCCGTTGCTCAATCTCAATCGCATCGAATGTACCGAGGTGTGCGAACAACCCACCTTGACCGACAATTTTCTTTTTCATTTCCGATTCTTTATACCTGGTACTATAACATAGTTCTACTACCTGTCCAACAGGAATTGAGCCTGCCCGTTCTGGAGCAAGTGGTCCATCACCGTCTAGTCCGTTGTTCACATCGATGACGCGGCCATGCTGATGCGCACCGACCGTAATCCCTCCGCCCAAGTGAGCGACAATCAAATTCAGCTCATTGTAATCGCTTCCATTTTCAGTCGCAAAGCGTTTGGCGACGGCTTTTTGATTTAGGGCATGAAAAATACTACGGCGATTGATGTCGGCCATTCCGGTCTTTCTTGCCAACTCATGCATCTCATCGACAACGACAGGGTCAACGATGAAACTTGGAATTCCTTCATTCTCGCCTATTTTGGATGCAATCAATCCACCGAGGTTAGACGCATGCATTCCGAATCTTCCGCTCGTCAAGTCCTCTCGCATCAAATCATTGACGGTATACGTTCCTGATGTCATCGGTGCAAGCAAACCACCACGACCGACAATCGCGGTCAAATCGTTGACCGCGATGCCAGTCTCTTCTAACAAAGCACGCACTTCTTGCTCACGATGAGGTAACTGCTCAGGAAGGCTGAGACCGGTCACGTCAATCTCATGGCGGACCGTACGTGTCATCACTTCTTCCTTCCCATCAAACAATCCAACTTTTGTCGAGGTCGACCCTGGGTTGATCGCAAGAATTAGCCGTTTTGTCATCTTAGCGTCTCCCTAGAATACTTTTTTCAACTTTAAGGAACTGACTACGTGAACGTGCCATCATGTGAATCCGTTCTTCGGCCATCTTGTCAGCCGCCACGTGCGTCGGTACTCCATCACGCTCCGCGATTTCAAAGACACGCATCATGTTGTCATAGATGAGTTCGACTTTCTTCATTGCCCGTTCACGGTTGTAACCTTCAAGTTCGTCCGCGACGTTGATGACACCACCGGCGTTGATAACAAAGTCTGGCGCGTAGAGGATCCCGTTCTCGTCAAGCACATCCCCGTGACGATCTTCAGCCAATTGGTTGTTTGCGGCACCCGCAACGATTTGAGCTTTCAATTGTGGAATCGTTTGGTCGTTGATGACTGCACCGAGTGCACATGGAGCGAAAATGTCACACTCGACCCCGTAAATCTCATCTGGTTTGACGACCGTCGCACCAAAGTCTGCTTCTGCACGTTTGAGCGCTTCTTCGTTGATGTCTGTCACAATCAAATGCGCGCCTTCTTCGTGGAGGTGACGACATAGGTTGTAGGCTACGTTACCGACACCTTGCACGGCAACCGTCTTCCCTGCGAGTGAGTCTGTTCCGAACTTCCATTTCGCAGCTGCTTTCATACCGCGGTAGACACCATACGCCGTTACTGGCGATGGGTTACCACTTGAACCGAACGCAGGGCTGACTCCTGTGACGTAATCTGTCTCCATATGGATGAAGTCCATGTCAGCAACCGTCGTATTCACATCTTCAGCAGTGATATAACGTCCGCTGAGTGATTGTACGTAACGACCGAATGCACGGAAAAGAGCTTCTGACTTGTCCGTCTTGGCATTTCCAATGATGACAGCCTTCCCGCCACCGAGATTGAGACCGGCTGCAGCATTTTTATAAGTCATTCCTTTTGCGAGACGCAATACGTCTGTGAGTGCTTCTTGCTCTGACTCATAATTCCACATACGAAGTCCGCCGAGTGCTGGACCGAGTGTCGTATCGTGAATCGCAATGATTGCTTTTAGACCAGACGCTTGGTCTTGGCAAAATACGATTTGTTCGTAATCCTCAGATTGTAAGACATCAAAAATACGGAAGCGTGGTTCTGTGTTTGTTTCCATCATGATCAATTCCTCCTGTTAAGTACGATTAGTTTTTGGCATGTAACAAAGCGAATGCGAGGGAATAAAGTTTCGCCTCCGCTGTATCGGCACGACTCGTCAATACGACAGGGGCAGATGCGCCAACGACAATCGCCGCAACGCTCGCCTCTGCGAAATACATGATTGATTTATAAAGGACGTTGCCGACCTCTATGTATGGTACGACTAATAAATCTGCTTGCCCCGCCACTTCACTATTGATTCCTTTTTGTTTCGCTGCGACCAGATCGACCGCGTTATCAAGAGCGAGCGGTCCATCTACGATACAGCCTTTGATTTGTCCCCGACGATTCATCTGACTGAGCAACGCGGCATCGAGCGTCGCGTTCATCTGAGGGTTGACAACCTCAACAGCTCCAATCGCTGCGACTTTTGGCGATTCGTAACCGATGTCATGCATCGCTTCTACCGCATTATGAATGATTTCGACCTTTTCTTCGAGCGTTGGTGCGATATGGATTGCAGCATCGGTCACACCAATCAATTTTTCCCGATTCGGAATTTGAAAGAGTGCGATATGACTCAGTGTACGGTTCGTCCGAAGACCGGCCTCTCGATTGAGGACGGCTTTCATGAATGTCGATGTCGACACCATCCCTTTCATGAGCACATCCGCCTCTTTGTTTTTCACGGCCAGTGCAGCACGTCTGGCAATCTCTACATCACCTTTTGCATGTAAAATATCGACGTCTGACTCATCGATTCCATACTGTTCACATAACTTTCGGATTTCCCGGGCTTCACCAAATAAAATGAAACGTGACAATCCATGATCCGTGGCAAGTTTTACGGCTCGGATCACTTCTTCATCCGCTGCCCCCGCAATGGATACCGTACAACCCTCTAGTTGTTTTGCGTTCGTCAGCATCCGTTCAAAATTCATCATTGTCCCCCCTTGCTCTCTACACTATAACATAAGCAAGTTTGTTTCCTAAATTGTAAGCGCTTTATTATGCGGATGACCATGCAAATAAATGCTTACCATGCATAAAAGTTCATGCATTTTATTGCATGGTTTCTAATTTATTATATAAAGTCCGAATCGAAATTTTTAAACGACGAGCAGCTTCTGACTTATTCCCACCAGTTTCTTCGATTGTTCGTTCAATCAAATCGCGCTCATATTTCGCTACCGCTTCATGGAGCGTTCGGGACTCAATGACTTTCTGACTCGGCGTTCGAGGTGATAATTGCAGGTGATGTGGAGCAATCCATTGTTCCGTGCTCGCCATATAAATCATCGCCCGACCAATCACATTCTCAAGTTCCCGGACGTTCCCTTTCCAATGCTGACTTTTCAGGAGTATAAGGGCATCTTCATCCACCCCTTGAACACTCCGACCATACTCTTGGTTCAACTTCCGAATGATCCGGTCACAAAGTGCCTCGAGTTCATTCAACCGTTCACGAAGGGGAGGGATATGGATGGGCATGCGATTGATGCGATAGTACAAATCTTCACGGAACGTCCCATCTGCCACTTTCTGTTCAAGATCGGCATTCGTCGCAGCGATGATGCGGACATCAATCGGAATCGCAGTCGTCCCTCCGACTCTGACAATCTCATTTTCTTGAAGGACTCGCAGAAGCTTCACTTGGACATCGAGAGGCAGTTCTCCGATTTCGTCTAAGAAAAGCGATCCACCGTCGGCCTCCTCGAAATAGCCCGTCTTTCCGCCACGCTTCGCACCACTGAACGCACCATCTTCATAGCCGAACAGTTCACTTTCGAGAAGCGTGGGTGAAATGGCTGCACAGTTTACCCGGATGAACTTTTTGAATTTCCGTGGGGACTCCCCATGAATGGCATGGGCGAACAGTTCTTTTCCTGTTCCCGATTCTCCGCGAATCAATACTGTCACCGGTGTCACTGCTGCCAATTTCGCTTGATCAATGACGAATCGCATCGTATCACTTGTCGCGATGATATCGGCAAACTGATATTTCGCCTCTAGATTTCGAATGCGTGTTTTCGCTTCTTGTAATTCATCACGCAGCGCACGAATTTGAGACACGTCGCGGATGACGCCGACCGAACCACGCAATTTCCCCTCAACGATGATCGGTTCGGCATTCACAAGGATGTCACGGCGTGTGGCACCGATTTGCATCCGAATGTCTCGGACCCCCTTCCCCGTCGATAGTACTTTCAAATGTACACTCTCCTGCATCCCGATGTCGGCAGTGGCAGGCTTATCGACGACATCCTCCTTCTTGAATCCCGTCAACCGTGTGTAAGACGGATTAATTAATATGGTGTTACCGTGATGATCGGCTACCGAAATCGCCTCACTCGTACATTCGATGATTGCCTCAAGCATCTGTTGATTCTGCTTCAATCGCTCGACAACGATCCGAATAAACTCTCCCGGCAACACAACTGCGTCTTGATAATGATCCTTCAACTCTTCAAACGTCTGATGCTGCCCTGTCGTCTCAATGACAAAGTCTAATGTTGCATCCGCATATTTCGTCCAATTATCCGTCACGGCGATGCCATAACTTTTGGCAAGTGCGATCCCTTCTGCTGATGCATCGGAGTCGACTACCGCAACGATTGTCGCGAGCGGAGAGTCCATCAACATGTTCAGGACTTCCGTCCCCCCTTTTCCTGCCCCGACAATCATCAATCGTTTATTCATACGAATTCCCCCATCTTTCTCTCTTCTCATCTTCATGCTACTGAATCCAAACATGATGCGCAAGCCGACTAAAAATAGACAGTGTGGAATGACTGAATTTCTGTTAAAATAATGTATGGTAAAGGAGGAGATTGCATGCGTTTCATCGCGCTTCTAATCTTAATCGTCCCTGGTTTACTCGGTGTTTACGGAATCAAATTACTTCGTGATAGCTTCTTTTTGAAGACGAGTGGACCGTTCACATGGATTGATTCACTCGCTGCCGCCTCCATGTTGCAGGGGACATTCGGACTTCTGCTCGCCATGGGCGGGATCGGATTTGTAGCTGGCTATATATTTAACCGCGACAAAAAAACAGGTAAAGTACAACGACTCGACTCATAAGCGCACAAAAAAAGGTTCCCTAACTTGACTTCATTTCAAGTGCGGAACCTTTTATTCGTATTGAATTGTGATCACTACGGATGATCTCCTTTCCAACTGCTTTACTTCCTTTGACATGAGATCCAACGTCTTCTTAATGAAGAAGTATGAAAGAACTTTAGTAACTGCCGTCTTGCGTGAACGGAACGTTTCCATTCGAGTTACTAACTTTTTTAGTTATCGGATCATGTCCAACCATCCATCGTGAAGTCGAACGCTTGCCATAAACTGTTCAACGGTTGACAACACTCCTTTTGGTTAACTGAACGATTTGTTTTTCCTATACCAACCCCTAGCTTCGAGTTGATGATAGAATCGTCTCGCGAATGAGCGACTGTCGCGACCTCACGTCGGGACATTAACGACTTGAGATGTCGTTCCCACCTCTGAGCTATTGTCGGATAGCGAACCGAGATGATTTTGTTTCTTCAAACATTGCTCCGGAACAAGTTTGAAAAGCGTTCATCTGACGCTTGTCCAAGTAACTTGGTACACCTTTATTATAACAAAACACTCTCGTTTTGCAAGCGCTTTCTTTCATAAAGTAAATAAATTTTTTAATGATTATTTTACAAAAAGGACTAAGCCATCAAACGGCTTAGTCCTTCTGAACGATTCAATTACTTTTAAACGACAAGTAGGTGACGAAATACGAAATGAACTCCGAGTTCTTCGGACTCCGTTCACGCTCAGGTCGCCCTTCAAACATCTCATGGTCGCGCATGCCATTCTCCCACGCCGTCTTGATGGCGTGACGCATCGCCCGCTCTACACGTGACGAAGTCGTATCATGCTCTTTTGCGACCATCGGATACAATTCTTTCGTAATCAATCCAAGCAAATCTTGACGCTCGCGTACGTAAATGACGGCTTGGCGGATATACTTGAACCCTTTGATTCGAGGAGAAATCCCAAGCTGTTGGAGCAAGAGCGAAATTTCAATTTCGTCTGGAGACATTCCTTCGAATTCGCGATTCGCACCATCCGACAACTCACGAATTTTCGTCAACAGTTGTTGAATATTGAAAGGTTTGACGAGAAAGTAAGAGGCACCCAATTGAACCGCTTGTTTCGTCACTTCATCTTTTCCGAACGCACTCAACATGATCACTTCTGGCTTAGCATCTCCGAGCTCTTCATGTAAACGTTGCAATACTCCGATTCCATCCAAATGAGGCATGATAATATCGAGTAAGAGTACATCCGGTTGGTGTGTCTTGACGACCTCTAAGCATGCTTCACCATCGTGCGCTGTTCCAACGACACGGAGATCAGGCTCAGATTCTAGTTGTCGGCTCAACAAATCGACGATTTCTCGATTGTCGTCCGCAATACATAATGTAATCACTTATGACACTCCTTTGATGAACTTCTGTTTTACTTGCTGTGACATTTCGAGCAACTCTTCAACATGTTGCTTCGTCAAGTCTGTCATTTGAATACCCGCAATCATTCGACCTAGCTCGTCAATCCGGCTCTCACGGTCAAGAGTGGCAACGTTCGTCTTCGTCCGGTCGTTTGTTTCCGTCTTCGTGATGTAAAGGTGTTGATCTGCCATTGCAGCAACTTGCGCTAAATGCGTGATACACAGTACTTGCGAACCGACAGACAGACGGAAGATTTTTTCTCCCATTGCTTGTGCGACACGCCCTGATACTCCTGTATCAACTTCATCAAAGATAATCGATGCGACTCCCACCGTTCGGGAAAAGATTGATTTAAGGGCTAACATGACACGAGAAAGTTCACCACCTGAAGCCACTTTCGCAAGTGGCTTGAACGGTTCCCCGACGTTCGTCATCATATAAAATTCGACATCTTCAAGACCGTCTTGTTTTAATGGCGTCGTTCGGAATCGAACTTCAAACGCTGTTTTCTCCATATACAATTCTTTTAGTTCTCGATGGATGTCGTGCTGAAGGGACTCGGCCGCCGCTTTACGTGACGCTGACAGTCGTGCACCTGCCTCTTTTGCAACCTTCTCTAGTCGGACAAGGTCTTCTGACAGTGTTTGCAGCAACTCCTCACGATTCGTCATCGATTTTAATTCATCGGATACTTGTTCCCCGTAAGCGATGACTTCTTCGATTGTCGTGCCATATTTCCGCTTAAGCTGTTGGAACAACGCTAGACGTGACTCAATTTCATCCAACCGAATCGGATCGAACTCAAGTGAGTCGAGTTGATCCCGCAATTGAAACTTCGCATCTTCGAGCAAATAATAAGCATTCGAGATTGTTTCTGACACGGATGCGAGGGAAGAGGACAATTGAGAAGCTTCTTCCATCTCGCGCATTGCGACCCCGATTTGGTCAAGTCCGTTCGAATCTTCCGCGACCGCCTCATAAGACAGGCGAATGTGTTGATGAATGCGTTCAAAGTTCGCTAATTCATCCCGTTCTTCCATTAACGCCTGTTCCTCACCTGCCTTTAGTTCAGCCGCCTCAATCTCTTTTGTTTGAAACGATAGCAAATCCATGCGTTGTGCAAGCTCTTGTTCGCTTTGACTGAGTCGCTTCAGTTCATCCGCGACTTTTTTCCAGGATGCGTACGCTGTCTGATACTCCTCTAATAGTGGTCCGATTTCCTTTTCGGCATAATGATCGAGAATGCCCAAGTGAAATTCTGAGTCCATCAAGTGTTGATGTTCATGCTGACCATGGATATCGACAAGCAAGCGACCGAATTCACGTAGCGTGGAGAGTGGCATCATCTTCCCATTCACACGGCAGACGCTTTTCCCGCTACTATGTAAGTCTCGGCGCAAAATGACTGTCCCGTCCTCGATTTCAATGCCATATTGTTCGGCCGCCTCAATGACCGGATGATCCGATTCAACCATGAACATTCCTTCGATTTCGGCCTTATCCTGACCATAACGAACGAACTCGCTCGATCCACGTCCTCCAACAAGCAACCCAATCGCATCTAACAAAATCGATTTACCGGCACCTGTCTCACCTGTGAGAACGGTCATGCCCCGATTAAACGGAATGTTTAATTCGTCGATAATCGCAAACTGTTTGATTGATAGTTCTGCCAACATACGTACTTTCACCTCATAACATTCCGAGTAGTCGCTCGATGATTTGCTTCGCTTTCTCCTCATCGCGAGCAATCATGAGAATCGTGTCATCCCCACAAACTGTTCCAATTAATTCATCCCATGACAGATGGTCAATCAAGACGCCGATTGCATCCGCGTTACCTGGTAGTACTTTCATGACAACCAAGTTTTGAGCTGAGTCGACCGAGACGAAGCTGTCACCAAGGATGCGCTTCATTTTTCCGTATGGGTTAAAACGCTGATCCGCAGGCAAGCTGTATTTGTATCGTCCGTCATTCAAAGGAACTTTTACTAAATGTAACTCTTTAATATCCCGAGATACAGTCGCCTGTGTGACGGGATATCCTAGGCGACGAAGTTCGTCTACTAATTCATCTTGCGTTTCGATTTCACGATTCGTCACGATGTCTCGAATTTTAATCAATCGCTGTCCTTTATTCATAAGCGCTGACACCTCATTCTTCGTTTCACATACACATTATCATTCTAAAGTATTGTCGAAAAAAGGTCTAGCATTCCAGTGGGTATTTCCACCATTCCCCATCTCTTCTTCGTCGATAAGAAAAAGCTACAGACAAATCTGTCTGTAGCCATTGCTTATCCCTTTAGTTTGGCATGTGCCGCATCTACCACGTCTTCGATTCGTAGCGATGGTTCGATCCCGCCTACTCCCGTATAACGGGCGAATAAGAGGAATTCAATATTTCCGTCTCCACCCGTGATCGGGGAGTAATCCAATCCTTCGACGAAGAATCCTTCCGATGCAAAATAGCGAACCATATCACTCGCCACACGCTCATGTACGTCACGGTCTCGCACAATCCCTTTCTTTCCGACGTCGGCTTTACCGGCTTCGAATTGAGGTTTAACGAGCGCCATGACGACCCCTTCTTGCTTTAAAATCGCTTTAAGAGGTGGCACCATGAGACGAAGTGAGATGAAAGAAACATCGATCGTCGCAAAATCCGGTTTGACGGGGAATTGATCGGCTGTCGCATGACGGAAGTTCATCCGTTCCATAACGATGACGCGATCATCGCTGCGAAGCTTCCAGGCGAGCTGGTTGTAACCGACATCGACCGCATACATTTGTGTGGCCCCGTTTTGAAGCGCACAGTCTGTAAAGCCTCCCGTAGAGGAACCGATATCAATCCCTACACGACCTTGTACGTCGAGCGGAAATACTTGCAGAGCTTTCTCAAGCTTCAGTCCGCCTCGTCCGACGTACGGTAGAACTTGACCTTTCACTTCAAGAGGGATATCGTCAAACACTTTATCGCCTGCTTTATCCAGACGTTCGGTCCCGCTGTAGACAAGACCGGCCATGACGGCCCGTTTCGCCTTCTCTCGTGTTTCAGCGAGACCGCGTTCGACGAGTAGTACATCTAATCTTGTTTTCGTTCTTTTTTCCATAATCCCTCACACATTCTGTCGATTTGTCTCCATCACGAACCGTTCAATCGATTCCGCCATTTGGGCTGGTCGGAGACCAATCTCTTCTAAAAGTTGGTTGACACCGCCGTGCTCGATATATCGGTCTGGAATCCCGAGGCGTTGAATCCGCGGGAACGCTCCTGTTTCATTCGCATGTTCTAACACACTGCTTCCAAAGCCACCTGCGAGTGCCGCTTCTTCAAGTGTCACGAGCGGAATGCCTTCTGCATATAAAGAAGTGAGCATTGCATCATCGAGCGGTTTGATCGTACGACAATTGATGACACGCACACTGAGCTTACCTTCTAATAATGAACGTACTTCCAAAGCATCTTGAACTTGTGGTCCAAACGTCAAAATGGCGACATCCGTTCCTTCCGCCTCGACTTCCCAATCATCGAGCGAGATTTCTTGGAGCGTATCACTCATCGGCACGCCAATCCCTTCGCCACGAGGGAAGCGGATTGCGATCGGTCCATCATCATAACGAAGCGCTGAGTAAACGAGTTGTTGTAACTCTTCTTCATCTTTCGCCATCAAAATTCGAATGTTCGGTACGTGACGCATGAAGGCGATATCGAATACCCCTTGGTGCGTCTCTCCATCTGCCCCGACAAGTCCTGAACGGTCAATCGTGAATACAACGTTCAAGTTTTGACGACAAATGTCATGGACAAGTTGGTCGTACGCGCGCTGGAAGAATGTAGAGTAAATCGAGACGACCGGTTTCAAACCTTGTGTTGCCTGACCTCCCGCTAACGTTACCGCATGCTGCTCGGCAATCCCGACATCAAACATGCGTTCCGGGAATTTTTTCGTGAAGCAGTCGAGTTTTGAACCGACACTCATTGCAGGCGTGATCAACGTCACCCGCTCATCCGACTCTGCCACTCTCGTGATCGTCTCTGCGACGACTTTCGAATAGCTAGGTCCTTTCGGTTTTCCCTTGATCACTTCGCCTGACTCAATCTTGTAAGGTCCTAAACCGTGCCACGTTCCAACACCGTCTAACTCAGCGGGACGGTAACCCTTCCCTTTTTTCGTGATGACGTGAACGAGAACCGGTCCATCGATTTTTTTCGCATATTCGAGTGTCTCAAGCAAGTCTTTCAAATCGTGACCGTCTGTCGGTCCAAAGTAAGTGAAACCGAGTTCTTCAAAGAATGTGCCTGGAATGAGTGCAGACTTCAACAAATCTTTTACTCGCTCCCCACTTCGTTCGAGTGAATTGCCGACGAGTGGAATATGCTTGATGATTGATTCCATCTCTTCACGTGCATGTTTCAATTTGCGTGACGCACGGATTCGACCGAGCATATTATGCATCGCCCCAACGTTCGGCGCGATGGACATCTCATTGTCATTCAAGATGACAATGACATTCTGCTTCTCGGCACCAATATGGTTCAACGCCTCGAGGGCCATTCCTCCAGTTAATGCTCCATCGCCGATGATGGCAATGGCACGATCATTCGCACGTCCCTTTAACTCATTTGCGATCGCAATCCCCATTGCTGCTGAAAGCGACGTCGAACTGTGGCCAGTCTCCCATACATCATGTTCACTCTCACATCGTTTAGGAAAACCACATAATCCGTTGTATTGTCGAAGGGTATCAAACTGGCTCGTACGTCCTGTCAAAATTTTATGAACGTACGCCTGATGACCGACGTCCCATACAAGTTGGTCTTTCGGACTGTCAAATACACGGTGAAGGGCTAGCGTCAACTCCACAACTCCTAGGTTTGGCGCTAAATGCCCTCCCGTCACTGCCAATTTTTCAATCAAGAATCGTCTAATGTCTGAGCCGAGTGATTCGAGTTCGGTGACAGACATCCTTTTCAGGAATGACGGGTCTTGAATGGATGTCAAGTCCATAATGACCATCCTTTCTCCTCACAGTTTACTGATTCGTACCTTACATTTTACAAGAATGTGACGGTAGATGCCACACATTCCCCAAAACAAAGGTGACACGATGTGCTCATCGTGTCACCGGGGTCAATGATTTCGTTTCACCACAAACGCCAACAAGTCTAATAATAGCGGAGCTTGAATCGAAAGTGACTCGATGGCAAAGGTCGCTGCCTCTACTTCTGCATCGAGCGCACGCTTAGCCCCGTCTAATCCGAGCAGTTTCGGATACGTCGTTTTTTCATTCTCTTCATCCGAACCGACACGTTTCCCGATTGTCTGCTCGTCTCCGACGACATCCAAAATATCGTCTTGTATCTGGAACGCGATACCAAGATGTCGACCGAATTGTTTTAATTGGGTCCGATCTTCCTCCGACACACCGGCCAGAATCCCACCCGCTTCAAGCGCATAGACGAGCAGTGCACCTGTCTTTCGTTCATGAATTGACTGGAGTTCCTGTAACGTGACGTCACTCCGTTTCTCAGCGAGCATATCGTCCAACTGACCGCCGACCATGCCAGAGCTACCAGCTGCTAGACCGAAAACGCGAATGATTTCGACGATTTCTTCAGCAGGGAGAGACATTTGTGTGAGAATGCGAAACGCATCCGTCAAAAGCGCATCTCCTGCTAAAATAGCAGTCGCCTCATCAAACTGTCGGTGACTCGTCGGTCGACCCCGGCGAAGATCATCATCATCCATCGCCGGCAAGTCATCGTGAATGAGCGAATATGTATGGACCATCTCGAGCGTCGCCGCAACCTCACTGCCTCGCTCGAGTGGAACACCGTACGTTTCTAGAACAGCATAGACAAGCGCGGGACGGATTCGTTTTCCGCCCGCTTCTAGAGAATAGACCATCGCATCGCGAAGTCGCGTCGGCATGTCACTCGCCTCAATGAGCGAACGCATCGATTCCTCGACAGTTCGCTTCCACTTGTTTAAATCATCCGTGCGGTTCATGCAGACCCTCCTTTTTCACGAAGGGTACCGTCTAACTCGAGTATTTCGTCCATTTTCTTTTCAGCGGCCGAGAGTTTTGTCTGGCACAAAGCAGATAACCGGACACCTTCTTCATATAAAGTCATCGCTTCCTCTAACGGTACGTCACCGGTTTCGAGTTGCGCGACAATCTGTTCGAGTCGTTCAAGTGCCGCTTCAAATGTCTGTTCTTGTTTCGTCACCAACAATCCTCTCCTTCACTTCAGCGACAGCATGACCGTCCCGAAAACGAATCGAGATGTTCCCATCGCGTAATTCTTTCACATTTTGCACATATGCTCCATCTTGTTCAATGAAGGTGTAGCCCCGTGATAGGACGGCGAGCGGACTGACCGCATGCAATCTTCCTACCTGTTGTGTAAATTGTCGTTTTGATTGTTCTAATGGTTTCGTCCGACGAAGTCGATCGACCATTTGATTGACCTGTTCTCCTTGTTGCGACAAGGTTCTTGAGAACCGTTTCACATCAAGCTGTTGTGACAACTGACGGAGTTGATGAGTCGCTTCGGAAAGATGTCGCTTCATCCCTTGCTCAAGGCGAATCTCCGATTGTGCAAAACGTTCTCGTTTTTGAGAAATCGTATAACGTGGTGATTTCAAGCCATAACTATTAATCATCCGGTCTACACGGTTCCGAGAATCATCGAGTTGAATCCTGACGGCTTTATGCAGATGGTTGTCTAGACGCTCTACATCTTTCCGTTGGGCGTCAATCATCGCTGTGGCGAGTTCGGCTGCCGCTGTCGGAGTTGCGGCCCGAACATCTGCGACAAAATCAGCGAGCGTATAATCTGTCTCGTGACCGACAGCAGAGATGATCGGGATGGTCGACGCATAGATGGCTTCGACCACGACATCCTCATTAAACGCCCACAATTCCTCAATCGAGCCGCCACCACGGCCGACGATGAGTACATCACAGTCGGTCCGTTCATTCATCCAACGAATGGCAGATGCCACTTGTGGGGCAGCCATTTCGCCCTGTACGGCCACAGGGGCGAATGTGATGGCAACGTGGGGCGCACGACGCCGAAGTGTGGTCGCGATATCATGTAACGCTGCCCCTTTCGGAGATGTAACAATTCCGATCCGCTCAGGAAACGTCGGAAGGAGTTGTTTTCGGTCTACATCAAACCAACCCTTCTCCTCAAGTTCACGTTTTCTCGCCTCATACTGTTCGTATAATAAACCGATTCCGTCTTGACGCATCAGTTCGACGTACAATTGAACGTCACCGGTCGCTTCATACATAGTCACTCTTGAGACGGCGATGACCTTCATTCCATCTTTCGGTTCGAATTGAAGCTGTTTCGCATCTCGAGAGAACATGACGGCTTTCATGCGGGACGCATCATCTTTCAAGGTGAAATAACAATGACCAGATGAATAGCGTTTAAAATTCGAGATCTCACCGATGACCGCGACTTGTCGAAGCAAGACATCATCATCGAGTTGTCGCTTCACATATCGAACAACTTCGGAGACCGGAAGTGGATTAGCCACGTGACGCTACCTCGACCGTGTTGTGCATAAGCATCGTGATCGTCATTGGACCGACACCGCCAGGAACCGGTGTAATCGCACTCGCCTTCTCTTTAACGGCCTCATAGTCGACGTCGCCAACGAGACGACCTTCGACACGGTTGACGCCGACGTCGATGACGATCGCACCAGGTTTGACCATGTCCGCAGTAACGAGACTTGCACGCCCAACTGCGACAATTAAGATGTCTGCCTGTCGCGTCATTTCTCCAAGGTCTTTCGTTTTCGAGTGACAGTACGTGACCGTAGCAGATTCATTCAAGAACAACATGCCGACTGGTTTTCCGACGATTTGACTGCGACCGACGACCACGACGTGTTTCCCAGCAATCTCAGTTTGTGTCTTTGCGAGATGCAAAATGCCGTGTGGTGTACATGGAAGCAACGTATCAAGACCGAGCATCATCTTTCCGACGTTTTCAGGATGGAAGCCGTCTACATCCTTCTCAGGAGAGATACGCATGATGACTCGTGATTCGTCAATGTGTTTTGGTAGTGGGAGTTGCACGAGAATCCCGTGTACTTCCTCATCCTCATTCATCAAGTCAATCAAGTCGAGCAATTCTTTCTCGCTAATCGTTTCATCAAAACGGAGCACTTGTGAATCGATTCCGATTTCTTGTGCTGCCCGTTCTTTCCCGCGTACATAGCTATGACTTGCTGGGTCATCCCCAATCAATACTACTTTCAATTTCGGTACGATGTTGCGTGCACGAAGTGCTGTCACACGCTCTTTTAACGTTTCTCGATATGATGCTGCCACTTGTTTCCCGTCGATCACTACTGCCATCTCTCTCATCCCCCGTTGTCTTTAGGTTTTTCTGTAGTTGGTCTGGTGTCTTATCTCTATTTTTTAGTCTTCTTTAATAATGTTGCCGAGTACGCCATTCACGAGCTTACCGGCTTCTTCGTCTCCGAACGATTTCGCGAGTTCGACCGCCTCGTTGATCGTAACGTTCTCTGGGATCGTTTCGACGTATAGCAATTCAAACGTCGCCATACGTAAAATCGTACGTTCGACATTCCCTAGACGATCCAAGCGCCAGTTTTTCAAGTTTTCGACGAGCAAAGCGTCAATATCCTCTTGATGCTCTAGCGTTCCTGTGACGAGTTGTTCGTAAAACGGATCAGACTCTTGCCCGTCCAATGCGAATTCGATGGCTTCGTCCACCTCTAATTTAGATACTTCGATTTGAAAAAGCGTTTGAATCGCTTTCTCTCGTGCTTCATGACGTTTCATTCAGTTACTCTCCTTTTACATGCTTTCATTGTGATAGTTTAGCATAAAGCACTCATAAATTCAGTACAAAAAACCAGGAAGCCGAAATAATGTTCGGGCTTCCTGGTTGTTGTTATTTCGCCAATGACATTTCTTTTTCGACAAATTTCGTGTCGAATGTACCGATTCGGAACTGTTCATGTGCCATCACTTGTTGATGGAACGAAATCGTCGTTTTGATTCCCGAAACCGTAAACTCGTCTAAAGCGCGTAACATCTTTAAAATCGCCTCGTCGCGCGTCGGCGCATGTACGATCAATTTGGCGACCATCGAGTCGTAGAACGGAGGAATCATCGCTCCTGCATATAGACCGCTGTCCACTCGAACGCCCATACCACCTGGGACGATGTATTGATCGATTTTCCCCGCCATCGGACGGAAGTCCATGAACGGGTCTTCTGCGTTGATCCGGCATTCAATCGAATGTCCAGAGAACGTGATGTCTTCTTGAGAGATGGCGAGCGGATGCCCGAGTGCCACTTCTAATTGTGCTTGCACGAGATCGAATCCGGTGATCATCTCCGTGACCGGGTGCTCGACTTGAATCCGCGTATTCATTTCCATGAAATAGAACTCATTGGATTCTGGAACATAGATGAACTCGATTGTCCCCGCTCCAGAATATTGAATCGCTTTCGCCGCTTTGACTGCCGCATCTCCCATCATTTGACGTGTTGCTTCGTCAATTGCAGGTGATGGCGCTTCTTCAACGAGCTTCTGCATCCGTCGTTGAATCGTGCAATCACGCTCGCCTAAATGAATCACATTCCCGAATTGGTCAGCGAGAACTTGCACTTCTACGTGACGGAACGACTCTATAAATTTCTCAAGATACACGTCTCCGTTACCGAACGCCTGCTTCGCCTCTTTGCGTGTAGCGACCAACCCTTGGATGAGTTCGTCTTCGTTTTGGGCGACCCGAATACCGCGTCCCCCACCACCTGCCGTCGCCTTGATGATGACCGGATAGCCCATCTCGCGCGCGAGTTCTACGGCCTCTTCATCCGTGACGACACCGCTAGAACCCGGGACGACCGGCACACCTGACTCAATCATCGTTCGTTTGGCCTCATCCTTGATTCCCATCTTGCGGATGGCATAGCTACTCGGCCCGACAAATTGGATGCCACACGCCTCACACATCTCGGCAAATTCAGCATTTTCAGCTAAAAATCCGTATCCAGGGTGTACCATCGTCGCGTCCACGGCACATGCGACCGACAAGATGTTCGGAATATTCAAATACGAGTCTTTTGACGGGTTTGGTCCGATACAGTATGCTTCGTCGGCCAAATGAACATGTAACGCTTCACGGTCTGCTTCTGAAAAAACAGCGACCGTCGGAATATTCAATTCTTTTGCAGCACGTATGATTCGAACCGCGATTTCTCCACGGTTAGCGATTAATAATTTCATAACGACCTCACTTCACGCTGAAGAGCGGTTGACCGAATTCGACGAGATCGCCATCTGCGACGAGCACTTCTACGATTTCGCCACTGATTTCCGCTTCGACATCGTTAAACAGTTTCATCGCCTCTAGAATACAGACAATTTGTCTTGACTCCACTCGATCACCTACGTTGACGAAGGCTTCTTTATCCGGAGCTGGACGGGAATAAAACGTTCCGACCATTGGAGAGGTGATTGTACGGTAAGACGCTTGTTCTGGCGTCGATTGTTCTTTATGTTCTTCTGCTTGAGGAGCAGGCGCAGGTGGCGTGATTGCTTGTGTCTGCATCACAGGCGCGCTCATGACCGCTTGCGCTTCTTTCTTTAATGACAGTTTGAAATCAGATGTTTCAAGCTCCATCTCATGAACCGTTGACTGGTCCAATAATTGAATGAGCTCTTTGATTTGATCGATTTGCATCTTTCTTACCCCCTGTTTATACCTGGTACTAATCTCCTCTTCACTATAACTGGTCAGACCAATGAATGCAATGAGAAAAAAAGAGTGCCCATTCATTCGAATGAACACTCTGTCAGATTAACCGTTGTAACGACCCATGAACTCTCCAGTACGTGTATCAACCGTCACTTTTTCACCTGGCTCGATGAAAAGTGGTACTTGAATCACATGACCTGTTTCAACTGTCGCGTTTTTCTTCACGTTCGATGCTGTGTCCCCTTTGACGCCTGGGTCTGCTTCGATGATTGTCAATACGACGCTTGTCGGAAGCTCGATTCCAAGAATCTCGCCATTGTAGTCCGCGATGCTGACTTCCATGTTTTCAAGCATGTAAGGAAGCGCTGCTTTCACTTGTTCGCTCGTCAACTCAAGTTGCTCGTATGATTCATTGTCCATGAAGACATACGTGTCACCCATTGGATAAAGGTATTGCATACGCTTACGCTCGATGTGTGCACGTTCGATTTTTTCTCCACCGCGGAACGTTGTTTCTTGGATCGCTCCGTTGCGCAAGTTACGCATTTTTGTACGAACGAATGCTGCACCTTTACCTGGTTTTACGTGTTGGAATTCGATGACTTGCCAAATCGAACCGTCAGATGTTTTGACTGTCAATCCTGTTTTTAAATCGTTAACTGATACCATGTTGATTTCCTCCTAAATTCAGACGAGACTCAAGCCTCAATCGTAATTAACTCTTTTGGCGACTGCGTCAGACGGTAACATCCGTCTTCCGTAACGACGACATCGTCCTCAATTCGGCAACCGCCGACACCGTTAATGTAAATACCCGGTTCAATCGTGACGACCATCCCTGGCTCGAGTACTGTTTCCGAGCGGAATGATAATCCAGGTGCCTCGTGCACTTCCATGCCAAGACCATGACCTGTCGAGTGGCCGAAGTATTCACCATATCCTGCTTCTTTGATAATGTCTCGTGTCAATGCGTCAGCTTCAATCCCTGTGATGCCAGCACGTGTACCTTCCACACCAGCGAGTTGGGCACGAAGCACTGTGTCATAGATTTGACGCAACTCGTCCGAAATCGGTCCTACTGCGAGTGTACGCGTAATATCTGAGCAGTACCCTTTATAGTAAGCACCAAAATCAAGTGTGACAAGTTCGCCAGATTCGATGACCTTATCGCTCGCAACGCCGTGCGGAAGTGCCGAGCGGAGACCAGAGGCAACGATCATATCGAACGATGACGAATCAGCACCTTTTGAGCGCATGAACATTTCGAGTTCGTTTGCGACTTCTCTCTCGGTACGACCCGGACGAATGAATGTCTGGATATGTGCATACGCTGCATCAGCGATTGCCGCAGCTTCCTTCATAATCTTAATCTCTGATTCATCCTTAATCAAGCGCAGTTTTTCAACGATTCCAGACGTCTCGATCAGATTTGCATCCACTTCTTTTTCATAAGCGCGATATTGACCGACTGTCATCGCGTCTTGCTCGATTCCAAGGCGTGCGATTGACTCACGTGACACAACATCTGCTACCGATTTGATGAGTGACGTATCAAGTTCAATGATGTCATACCCTTTTACTTGATCGTTCGCCTGTTCCGTGTAACGGAAGTCTGTGATAAAGCTTGCAGATTTCGCCTTGATAACGATCACACCACTTGATCCAGTGAAGCCTGATAAGTAACGGATGTTCTCCCGTTTTGTGACGAGCAATGCGTCAATCTCGTTTGCCTCTAACTGTGCTTGCAGTTTGTTTACGCGTTCAATCATGTCGATTCCTCCAATGTTCGATTAATGCATGCAGTGCCAACGTGTAACTCGTCAGTCCGAAGCCGGTAATGACACCTAAACAAACGCCTGCGAGTTTTGACTCGTGGCGAAACGTTTCTCTGGCATGCACGTTCGAGATATGTACTTCAACGACCGGGGCAGCGATTGCAGATATGGCATCGCGAATCGCGATCGATGTATGCGTATAAGCACCCGCGTTCAAAATGACACCTTCATAGTCGTAGGCATCATGTAGCGCATCAATCAACGCTCCTTCGTGATTGGATTGAATGAAAGTGAGTTCGACGTCATCCGGTGCAGCAAGCATCAATTCGGCAGCTAAACCTTTTAACGACACGTCCCCATACACGTCCGGTTCACGGCGACCCAATAAATTTAAATTCGGACCATTCAACACTAGAATCCGCAATCTTCTTCCCCCTCGTTCGTCAAGTCTTATCTATTGTAACAAATTTATCGAAAGAACGTGAATCGAGCCTTCCGCCCTTTCGTTTTTTTTATAAATCGCGGTATAATTCAAGTACAACTCTGTAAGAATCGAGGAAAGTGAATGAATTCTAAACCAAACATTCCTGTCGGAGGACAGGCACTCGTGGAAGGCGTCATGTTCCAAGGCCGCTCCGAGAGCGCATCCGCCATTCGGCGAAAAGACGGTTCCATCGAAACGTTCGAGCAAGCGCGCATCCTCGTCCCGTGGGTCCAATCGTTGAAAAAGGTACCGTTTTTGAGAGGGATTGTCGCATTATATGAATCCTTGAAGAACGGATCAGCGCATATGAATTTTGCAAGCGATCGTTATGACGTCGACCCGAGTGAAGATGTCAATACGAACGAGGAACAGAAGCAGAGCATGTGGATGATTGCTTTCATTGCCATCATCGGTGTGATTTCCTATGTCTTTGGGAAGTTGATTTTTAACGTGACTCCAGCTCTTCTCGCCTCGATGTTTCAAGACGTGCCGTTATTTTCCGGACACGTGGTTCAAAATCTTCTTGAAGGGGGAATAAAATTAGTATTGTTGCTCAGTTACCTCTATCTGATATCGTTGACGCCACTCATTAAACGCGTCTTCCAGTATCATGGGGCTGAACACAAGGTCATCAACTGTTATGAGTCCGGACGTCCGATTACGGTCGAACAAGTTCGAAAGAGCTCACGTCTTCATTACCGTTGTGGGTCGAGCTTCATTTTGTTCACCGTTTTCGTCGGGATTGGCGTGTATATGATCGTCCCAATCGATCCACTTTGGCTACGACTCGTCAGCCGAATCGCGCTCTTACCTGTCGTCATCGGAATCTCATTTGAAGTCCTACAATTCACCAATCGTTTCCGTGAACATCGTTTCCTTTCATTCCTTGGAAAACCGGGTCTGTCACTCCAACTATTGACGACTCGAGAGCCGAGCGATGAACAGATTCAAGTCGCAATCGAAGCATTCGAGACATGGGAACGTAAAGAGTTAGGAGAATCGGTCATTCATAGAGAGGGATAAGAGGAGGAAGCACCATGATCAGACAAAGAATTGGTTCGACTGCTGCAACAATCGTGTTTATCTTAGGCTTCATCGGGGTCGGCCATATGCTCGCCACCGATCCCGGTCGATTATTTAGACAATTGTTGTTCATCGGGATATTCGGGTTAGTCTTTTATGTGATCTACCGCGTTTTCATCGGACGACGTATGTCCCCAGAGGATATGCGCTATCGTAAAACCGCTCAAGCCTCTAAGAAACGGATGCAAGGGAACCGTGGACCTCAAGTCAAACCTTCCGCATCCGTGAAGAATAAGAAACACAAGAAGCCGGGATCAAATGTCACGAAGTTGTCCAAACGATCGAACGGACATCGAAGCAATCCCCCGCACCTCACCGTGATCGAAGGAAAAAAAGGGAAGAAGAAAAAGAAAGCCAACATGTAAAAAGGAGCGCCGCGGCGCTCCTTTTTACATTGTCTCTACATATCCGATGTATGGTAAGTTGCGATACTGCTCGGCATAGTCGATGCCATACCCGATGACAAACTCATCCGGGATCTCAAAGCCGACATAGTCTGCATCTAATTGCACGAGACGTCGAGCCGGTTTATCGAGAAGCGTACAGATTTTCAGCTGTTTCGGTTGATGCAGTTCCATATGCTTGCACAAGAACTTCAACGTCTGCCCTGTATCGATGATGTCCTCGATGATGACGACATACTTTCCTTCCACATCCAAGTCGAGGTCTTTACGTAGTTGTACACTCCCACTCGAAACGGTCTTTTTCCCATAAGAAGACGTCGCGACTGTGTCGAGTTGTACACTCCCTTTCATATAACGCATCAAGTCAGCAGCAAACACCATCGACCCTTTTAAGACCGCAACAATGACAATCGGCGTTCCATTTGCGTCTTTCTCAATTTCTTCTGCTAATTCTTGTACCCGATTTCGAATTTGCTGCTCATCAAATAGTTTTCCTTTAATTTGAATGTCCATCAGCTCGGCGAATGTTCGCCGTCACCCCCTATTTAGTGAATCCACGTTTCATCTTATCATATTATCGACTTAAAAATATACATTAGCAGATAAATTAGATGTTTTCGTTCGTATTTAAGTCCTGTTCACCCTACAAAAAAACGTCAACCGCAAGAAATTGACGTTTTTTCGATACATTATTCTTCTGCTGCTCGCTCTTGCTCACGAAATTCTCTAAATTGATCCATTAGTTCAGGTTTGTCTTCAAAAAATTCCACAAACTGCGTCATGCAATCGAGCGTATTTGAACTGAGGTGATGTTCGATTCCTTCCACATCCTCGTATACATCCGCTTCGTCGACTCCAATCAGACGTAAAAAAGACTCGAGCATCGCATGGCGCTCGACGAGTCGTTTCCCTACTTTTTGACCTTTCTTCGTAAGCATGAGGCCGCGGTATTTTTCGTACACCAGATATTCTTCACGGTCCAACTTTTGAACCATTTTGGTGACAGAGGAGGGATGAACTCCTAAATGTTCGGCAATGTCAGAAACACGCGCATATCCTTTTTCTGACATGAGTAAATAAATCCGTTCTAAATAATCTTCCATACTCGGTGTCGGCATGGGCACGACCTCCCCTAATGTTCCGGTTTCCACTTTATATTTTATCCTAACGAAGCTGAAATCGAAAGGGAAAGCCCCGATTCATTCAGTCAATCATTGTCTCGTGACCTTAAATTCATTATAATGAGATATGGTAACTTTGAAAGAGAAGGGAAGAACATCTATGGGAATTGAAACAATCCTCGTCATCCTCCTATGGGTTGCCTTGATCGCCTACATCGTATGGCGCTTCATGCCAGCTCGCGGGTTGAAAAAAATGAAACAAGAAGAATTCCGTGCTTCACTCCGCAAAGGACAATTGATTGACGTACGTGAACCGAATGAATATAAAGGTGGTCACATCGTCGGTGCTCGAAACATCCCGGTCGGTCAACTCAAGATGCGTATGAAAGAATTACGTAAAGACCAACCGATCTTAATTTATTGCCAAGGAAGCTCACGTTCTAACCAAGCGGCCAAACTACTCATGAAAAATGGATATAACAATATCTACATGCTTGAAGGCGGCTTCAAGAACTGGAAAGGCAAAATTAAAAAAGCATAAAAATGGGCGGGTCGATTGAATCGACCCGCTCCTTTTATTTCACGGATGACGCCTCACGACGTTCATATTTTAAAACAGGCTTCCGAGCAGCGAGCGTCTCATCCATACGCTTAACGACCGTCGTATGCGGGGCCGTCTGTACGATTTCTGGATTTTCTTCCGCTTCTTTTGCAATTTGAAGCATCGCATCGCAGAACGCATCAAGCGTTTCTTTTGATTCGGTTTCAGTCGGTTCCACCATAATACACTCTTCCACATTTAATGGGAAATAGATTGTCGGTGGGTGGTACCCGAAGTCGAGCAATCGTTTCGCGATATCAAGCGTACGGACACCGAGTGCCTTTTGTCGCTTCCCTGACAAGACGAATTCATGCTTGCAATACGTATCGTATGGTACGTCGAAGGCATCTTTCAATCGAGCAAACATATAGTTCGCGTTGAGCACGGCTTCACGCGATACACGCGTCAATCCTTCTGCTCCCATCGTTTTAATGTAGCTATACGCGCGAACATTGATCCCGAAGTTTCCATAGAACGGCTTGATTCGACCAATCGAGTGTGGACGATCATAGTCTAAGCCGAACCCTTTATCTGTCTTTGTGACGATCGGCGTTGGTAAGAACTGAATCAGATCACGTTTTACCCCTACTGGACCAGAACCTGGACCACCGCCACCGTGAGGACCCGTGAACGTCTTATGCAAGTTCAAGTGAACGACGTCAAAGCCCATGTCTCCCGGACGTGCGATCCCAAGAATCGCGTTCGAGTTCGCACCGTCATAATAGAGCTTCCCACCAGCCTCATGAACGACTTTTGAAATTTCGAGGATATCTGCCTCAAACAATCCGAGCGTATTCGGGTTCGTCAGCATGAGGGCAGCCGTATCTGCACCAACTTTTGATTTTAAATCTTCCAAGTCAACAAGGCCACGCTCATCCGACTTGACAGTCACCGTCTCAAATCCAGCGACAACGGCAGAAGCCGGGTTCGTTCCGTGTGCCGAGTCTGGAACGAGTACTTTCGTACGAGCCGTATCCCCATTGCGCTCGTGGAACGCTTTGATTAACATGAGCCCCGTCCATTCGCCATGCGCCCCTGCTGCTGGTTGCAACGTCACTTCATCCATCCCTGTGATTTCCGCAAGTTGCTCTTGTAAGTCGACCATGAGTTCAAGCGCACCTTGAATCGTTTCAACAGGCTGCAATGGGTGAATGTGCGCGAATCCAGGAAGGCGTGCCATATCTTCGTTCACTTTCGGATTATATTTCATCGTACAAGAACCAAGCGGATAAAATCCTGAATCTACTCCATGGTTTCGTGTAGAGAGCGCCGTGTAATGACGAACGACATCAAGCTCAGATACTTCAGGAAGTTCAGCCACTTCTTTTCGAATCATCGTCGCCGGCAATAATAACTCGAGGTCAACTTCCGGAACCGTTGGCGTCGGTAAGTTATATCCTGTTCGTCCTTCACGTGATACTTCAAAAATTAGCGTTTGTTCGTGTTGCATCATTTCATCCCCCCGACCACTTCGACAAACTGATCAATCTCTTCTTTTGTACGTAACTCTGTCGCACAGACTAGCATCTGTGACTGGCGCTCTTCTTCATACGTTCCGAGCGGAAGTCCACCAATCATTCCATGTTCAAGCAAGTGACGAGACACTTCTTCTGCATCGCGTCCGAAATCAACAACGAATTCATTAAACATTGGTCCCTCGTCAACGATTGTAAATCCTGCTGCTTTCAATGCTTCTTTCATGTAATGAGCTGTTTGGATATTCCGGACAGCCATGTCTCGAATGCCATATTTCCCTAAAGCGGACATCGTGATTGAGGCAGCCAATGCGTTGAGCGCCTGGTTCGAACAGATGTTTGAGGTTGCCTTGTCACGACGAATGTGTTGTTCACGCGCCTGTAACGTCAAGACGAATCCACGTTTTCCATCCTCATCTACCGTTTGTCCTACGAGTCGACCAGGTAGTTTACGCATCAACGACTTCTTCACTGCAAAATATCCACAAGACGGACCACCAAAGCTTTGTGGAATCCCGAACGGTTGAGCATCCCCGACCGTAATATCCGCTCCAAGCGCACCTGGTGATTCCAAAATGCCTAATGCAAGCGGGTTACTTGATACGACGAACAGTGCACCTGCATCATGCGCTTGTTTCGCCAATTGCTCCAAATCTTCAATACGACCGTAGAAGTTCGGGTATTGTACGACTAGACATGAAGCATCTGTTAAATCGAGGTCAGTTACATCCGTCACCCCATTTGTGACGTTTGTATATTCAACAGAAAGTCCTGGACCATCCGCATATGTGCGAATGACATCTTTCGCTTCAGGATGTACCGCTCCAGAAACGACAACGCGTTTTTTCTTCGTCTGCGCACTCGCTAGGTAAGTCGCTTCAGCAAGAGCCGTAATTCCGTCATACATCGACGAGTTTGCGACATCCATCCCGGTCAACTCACAAATCATCGTTTGGAACTCGAACATCGCCTGAAGCTCACCTTGTGAGATTTCAGGTTGATATGGCGTATACGCCGTATAAAATTCAGAACGTAAAAGCATATGGTTCATCACGGTCGGTGAAAGATGATCATACATCCCGGCTCCGAGGAAACTTGGATATGACTTTGTATGTTTGTTCTTATCCGCTAGTTTCGTCATATGACGAACGAGATCCACTTCCGGAAGTGGTGAACCGATTGCTGCAAGCGACGCTTTTTCGCGAAGCGACTCTGGAATATCCGCGAGCAACGATTCGATGGAATCCACTCCAATCGTTTGAAGCATGTCTCGCTCATCTTGTTCGGTCATCGGTAAATAACGAAATTCCATTCTATTCATTCTGAATCCCCCTGTTTCATTTCGTTCGTTTATAGAAAGGTGTCGGTACGCGTTCGGCTTCAATCTTTTTGCCACGAATGTCGATGACAAATCGCTCTTCATCTTTATAGCGTGCATCCACACGTGCCCAGGCAATCGACTCATTGACTGTCGGAGGCATCGTACCAGTAGTAACGACTCCAACGACGTTCCCATCGACTTCTACTTGCGCGCCTTGACGTGCGATTCCGCGACCAAGCAATCTCAAGCCCACCATCCGGTTCGGGATGTTTTCTTTTTGTGTGGCGAGCGCCTCTTTCCCAATAAAGTCAGTATCTAATTTAACCGCAAAATTAAGGTTCGCTTCGAACGGCGTAACCGACTCATCTAGTTCATGCCCATAGAGCGGAAGGCACGCTTCAAACCGTAGTGTATCTCGTGAACCTAACCCGCAAGGTGTAACACCCTCTGCTTCAAGCGCTTCCCAGATTGCTGAGATCCCTTCTGCCCGCGCATAAATCTCGAATCCGTCTTCTCCCGTATAACCACTTCGCGAAATGATCGAAGCAACACCGGCCACATCGCCGTTTATAAATTTAAAGAAACCAACTTCGTCAAGCGCTACATTCGTAATCGTTTGAAGAACAGCTTCCGCATTTGGACCTTGGATGGCAATTTGACCATATTCATCAGACTCATTCGTCACCGTGACGTCGCCACTAACAAATTGACGAATGTGCGCCTCGTCTTTTTCGATATTCGAGGCATTGACGACGAGCCAATAAGCATCTTCATCTAGCCGGTAAACGAGTAAGTCATCCACTACGCCACCATTCTCGAGACAGAGAAGGTTGTACTGCGCTTGACCGACTTTAATCTTTGAGACATCGTTCGTCACAAGATTCTGCACTTGTTCTAGAGCGTCCGGTCCTTCAACCCGAATTTCTCCCATGTGAGATACATCAAACATCCCCACGTTTTGACGTACAGCCTGATGTTCTTCTTTGATCGAAGAAAACATTATCGGCATTTCGAACCCCGCAAAATCAACCATCTTCGCCTTCGGTTCAATCAAATCGAACAAAGGCGTACGTTTCAAAGTAACCTTTTCCATAATATCCCCCAATCCCGAACATAAAATGCTTTTGTTTTTGAAATCTTTCGTTTTCCATTCCACTTTAACAATTTTTATTCTTTCTGCATAGTTAAAAAAGCGAAAAAGAAAAAGGATGAAAAACGAAAACGTTTTCATCCTCATTATTTCATATTTTTGTCTCGGTGGAAACGTCAGAGCGTTCGATTCCCGCCGTACGTTTGATTTCATGTGTCAGCCCGACTGCCGCCTGTTTCAATTCAATCGATTCGTCTTTAGCTTTGATACCGAAATCTTTGATTTGCGTAACGGAACGGTTGACCGCGTCCACATGCCCTTTGATTTCAGTGACTTGTTGGTTGATGACGTCAGCACGAATCTTAAATCGTTCCGTCAAACGGTTTAATCTTCCAAACGTCGGCTTCATCTGTTTTTTAAATAACAAATATCCATATACACCAAGTCCAATGATGGCGAATAAAAGAATTGCAAGGTTAATCCAAATCATACTTTTTCCTCCTTCATACGGATAATTTGCTCTGCAATACATCGCGGTGTCCGGGACGCATTAATCGTCTCGTCCGCTTCTTGATAAAGAGTGGTCCGTCGGTTGTACAATGTCCGAACTTCCGCCTCTCCTTTTTTCACAAGCGGTCGATCCGAATCTTTGATCCGTGCCCAGCATTCCTCAAATGGTAAATCTAAATGAATGATTTTACCGTGTTCGCGCATCCAACGAATATTTTCAGAGCGTTCGACAATTCCACCACCCGTGAGAACAAAGTCAGCATCGATTTGCTGAAGCACTTTTGTTTCCACTTCGCGAAACGCTGACTCCCCGTATCGGTCAAAATATGTAGCGATGTCGGTTCCAATCCAGGTTTCGATTTCTTCATCGAGGTCCACGACGTCTCCATGTTCTTGCATAAAAGTGAACAAGGTAGACTTACCTGTACCCATAAATCCCACGATATAAAACGGTTTCTTATTCATAAGCAATCACCTCTTTATGACGTTCACCAGATGTCAACACCATTTCCACTTCCGTTCGATTCGGTGCAATCGGACGACATGTCACCGTCCCCGTCGGTTTGGTGAGTGTTACTGGTTGATTGCCACAACGTTCTTTTGCCAACAACAAGTGGGATTCAAAACGTATGGCCAATATCTCATCTGAGATTCGTCTCGTCGTTCGTTCTACATCAGTATACCAAAATAATGCAGTACCAAGTAACCACACGACGATTGTCAACGTGGTGATCAGAAAGAATCCTCTTTCATACACATGACGTACCGCTCCCTCTCGAAAGTTGAATCTTTCCAAGAGATTCGAAATCCCATACCGACCGTTTCGACGCGATACTGATCGATTCCTCTTAAAAATAACAAGTTCCCCCCTCCATCCCCGACCATGACCAAGTTTCTATTCAGCTGTTTGATCGTCCATGACCACACTTCTTCATCTGACTTAAGGAAGTCACCTCTTAATCGTCCCCCATCGACGCGACAATTTTTGCTGTTCTGCAAACGACGCACGATGAGTTGGGGAGTCGTATGGTGGTCCCACTTCGGTTGTTCGTAAAGGCGTTGACCAAGGGTGAGCAATTCGACCAACAATATTAAAAAGATGGGAAGAATCAACAATACTGCCGTCATTTCTAACATGGTAAACCCCGGATCAAAGCGTCGGTAAGCAAAAACCCTTTTCACACACTTCTTCACGCCCAGTCGGTTCAGCGGCTTCAAGCAGCACCTCTCCTTGTAATCGTTCATAAATGAACAACGTGTCACGCAACCTTGTGACTTGGTCATTCCCTTCCGTCACAAACGACGTCAAAATGAGTACCCAGCCCATCACGACCGCTAGGCTCACACTCACTTCCCATAACGAGAATCCTTTCTCATCCCCCTTCATGGATGATCACCTCCGGTTCATACGTCCCAAGTCGAAACTTAAACGTGACGGATGTTTTCCCACTGACAAATTTCCACTGTCCTGCATAGGAAGCTGTTGCCTGGGAGAAGGTGATGGTATTGTAGGTCGGAAGATAAACAATGATTCCTTCCGGTACGTCCACCCTTCGCACTAACGTCATTCCACACATGATTAAATACCTTCGCTGTTTAGCCACCCAAATCAACTTTGGCACGCAACTTCCATTTTCCGAAATGTACGGGTATTGTCCCGCTTCTTGAATATTCGCCACTAACGTATCTGTAAAGTCATAAAGTTCAAGTCGCTCAAAAGGCTTCACTACAGGACTACTGATCAGTATGAGGAAGGAAATGATCACGAGTACCCACGCCATCTCGACAAACGTATAGCCTTTCATTGTTTCTTCAGCGAACCATCAAGTGGAGAATACGTGTAGGCTGACGATTGACAACTATACACTAGTGGATCCGTTTCAGAAGCACGCCCAATTACTTCTAATGTGGCAGGGTATGATTTATGTTCGGCATAGTGTAAATTGATTTCTGACTCGACGATTCGGACACTTCCCTCACAACTCACTTGGTCCGCCCGTGACTTCCCTTCTGTCAGCGTCGGTACGAGCAATAACAGTAAGATTGAAATAATGAGTAAGACTGCAGCCATCTCAACGAGTGTGAATCCTTGTTCTTCCTTCATGTGAATGTCCCCTTTCATAATTGAGCCATGATAAGTTTTACAGGCAAATAAAGCGTATAGAATAAGGTGCCAACCATGACGCTGAGCACTCCATAAAGTGCCGGCTCTACTTTTTCGATCAATTGACGACTATATTGTTCCATTTCTTCGAATACTAGTTCTCGATGAAGTGACATCAATTCACCGAGTTCTCCACTCATCGACCCCACCCCTAACAAACTAACCACTTCATAGTCAATAAACCGTTCCTGTTTGACAGCCATTTCGATTCCTTCACCGGCAGACAACCGTTTGTGAATCCGATTTGCCATTTCAGCCATCTCCCCCTTTTCATTGGCAAGACGACTGATAATTTGTCTGATGTTCGTTTCCGTCTGTTGTAACAACGACAATTCGCTGACAAACAAATAAGTCAGGTACAGAGTTTTACCACGGTTCCATATGTAAAACGGTAGTTCTACACCTCGTCGATGCAGCATGTAGACCGTGATCCCAAGCATCACAAATACAGAAAACAGAGCTGGAAAGAACCATTTCGATAGTAAAATTGAACCTGCTCCATCATACGTGGAGACATCAACCATCCCCATCAGCTTCGGGAAAATGTACAATGCATAGACCATCCCAAGACTGAGCAAGATAAAGAAAATGATTAAAGGATATCGAATGAGTCGCTTCAATTCTTCCTTCAACCGCATCCGCATTTCTAAAACTAAAACGACTTGAGATAACCCATCCATAAACCGTCCGTTCCGCTCGGCTGTCATCAATATCTCTTGCATTTGGCGATTTGTGATGATTAGCGCGAACACTTCCGCTAAGGAAGTACCAGATTCAAGTTGTGCCCTCATCTCCTGAACATCCGCTTTTCTGTTTCCTTTTTCATGATATTCAAGTGTTTCCATTGTGGCTTTCAACGATACACCTCGGGATTGAAGACGCAGAAAACGGTGAATCAATTGAATCGGTGGTTTTACTGAAGCGTTGCCCATTCACACGTCACCTCCTGATCACGCGTTAGTACACACCAATGTCTTGTTACTGACGATTTTCCGAGCAATTGTTCAAGCCGTTTCTCCCCATCCTGAATCGTCGCTGTATGAAACGTAGTAATCGTCAAATGCCCACTGAGTGCAGCATCGTAGGCGACGTTCAACTCTTCCTCTGTCCGTACCTCTCCGATTACAATGATGTCTGGGTCGGCACGTAACGTTTCTTTTAATAACTGCCGATGATTTAACCCTGCTTTTGCATTCACCTCGAGTTGAATCACCCCATCAATCTTTTGTTCTGGAGGATTTTCAATCGTGACAATCCGCTCGCGCTTTAAGTGATTAAGCAGCGCATACAATATTGTCGTCTTGCCCGCACCAGTAGCCCCTCCGATCAATAGGAGACCATGTCGCAATGCAGACATTTCTTGAAAACGTTCAACGTCCCCTTGTCTCAACAAGTGATGAAGCTCAAACGCTTGATTCGGTACCCTCCAGGACATCAATGTTTGCGCAAATGATGGGAGAAATGTTACGCGGATGACTTCTCGATCAAGTTCGTACACGCCCGACTGGGGCACACGTTGATTCGTGTCCGGTAACGAACACCAATATCGCATATGAAGTGTGAGACGGTCATATTGATCGATATCCATCGACTGAAGATCAAGCAGTTTCATATCTGATCGGATTTGAATCTTCACTTCATGTGTACTCGGTATAAAATGAAGATCGCTTGCCTCCGCCTCTCTCGCCACAATCATCAGTTGTTCAATAAGCTCCTTCATTCCGCTCACCTCGAGAACAGCATAAAAAAAAGCCCACCCTGTTGAAAGTGGACTTGTCTTATGAAACTTGTGTCGAAACGACATGATGACGACGTGCATATGTTTCGATTGAAACCTTGTCATAACCGACAATGACTTCTTTTCCGTCTGTTAAAATCGGACGTTTTAACAATTTTGGATTTTCACTCATCAGTTTGAGTAGTTCGCTCAACTTCAAATCTTCAACATCAACGTCGAGTTGTTTGAAGGCTTGGCTTCTAGTAGCAAGAAGAGAATCTACACCTTCTTCACTAATCGCAAGGAGTTGTAGTAATTCGTCGACAGTCGGTGCATCTCTGAAAATGTGACGTTCACTCACTTGAAGTTCTTGTTCCTGTAAAAACGCTTTCGTCTTCCGGCAAGAAGTACAGCTCGGGTACGTGTAAAACATTAATTCTGATGCCATTTTATGTTCCTCCTCATTTCAACTTTTCACTTCGCTCATTTTGTATAAGTTGATTATACATCTCTTATACCCTGTTTGTACATATTTTGTACAACTTTTTTATAAATTTTGTACAACTTTATTTTCCGTATTGATTTCACATATTTTTCACGATTATTTTGCTCAATTCTCACGTTTCCATAGCATTTTTTCGAATGTGTTGGTAAAATAGTGAATGAGAATGGAATAATGCACGTATGGGGGGATTAACATGGCAAGAATGTTTCGTGTCCTAGGCTTCTGGACTGGGCTAGTGGCGGCACTTGCTTTCGTAGGCGCACTAGGCGGCGACCAAAGTAGTAGTGAACATACTGGTGACTTTATCGTTATGGGACTTGTCTTCTTAGCACAAACGATTTTCTTCGTCGCACTTGGCTACTTAAAGCTTACTGAAAAAACATATGTATACGTCTTCGGCGCGTATTTGACAATTTTCTTCGTTGTCTTTACGTATTGGAGCAACTTCCAAATGTAAAAAAGATTGTCTCGTCGGAGACAATCTTTTTTATTGCTTGAAGAATGGATTCGTTTGCTTCTCTTCTTCAAGCGTTGTTTTTGGTCCGTGACCCGGATAAAGAAGCGTCGCACCCGGAATTAAGTGCTTCATACGTTCAATAGATCCCATCAACGTTGCCTGATCGCCTCCAAATAAATCGGTACGACCGACTGATTGTTTAAAAATCAAGTCACCACAAAACGCAATCTCTTCATCCGCCATGTACAAGACGACGCTGCCTGGGGAATGACCCGGGGTGTGATAAAGATGGAATGTAAAATTACCAACAGTCAATGTATCGCCTTCATATACCTTCTCAGCCGGTTTCATCGCCGGTACAGGAAGATTGAAAGCTTGCGCTCCGTTCTTTTCTCCATTCGTCAACCAGTCACTTTCAAGACGGTGGACATACACAGGAACTTTATAGCGTTCACGGAGTATATCCACTCCTCCAATGTGATCGAAATGGGCGTGAGTCAACAAAATCGCAGCGGGTATACCAAGACGATCGATCACCTCGAAAAATCTTGGGTCATCCGTTCCTGGGTCGATGATGACGACACTGCCTTCTTTTTCAAGGACGTATCCATTCTCCTGCGCTAAGCCTGACGTAATCTTCTTCACTTGCATATGATTCATCCCCCTCTCATTCAAAACAATATTGTGGCAAAATTGTATCGATGTCAACCTTTACTCGACAGCGCCTCAATAATCGGATAAAATAATAATGATATTTCAGTGAAATTTTTATGAATTTCATGACGTATAATTAAAGGGGGAACTCGTCATGCATTTGTATGAACCGTTCGGATGGATTTCTGTCATCGTCGCGATTGTGGCTGTATGGGGAATGATTCGTTCATTCAAAAAACGCCAATTCTTTCCACTCGCAGTTGCAGGCTTAACTGTACTCGTATTCGGATTCTTTGGTGTTGCCACGTTGATCTACGGCGGTATTCCAGGTTAATGGATTCGTATCAAGCAATCATCAAGCGACTTCGGTCGCTTTTTTTGTACCATCATTCCTCAATTAAAAAAAAACGAACCAAATCACATTGTGGTTTGGTTCGTTTTTAGGTTATTCATTCGTTTGTTCTTTAAAGCGGAGAAGGTCGGAATAGATCAAATCATCGTTCATTTGTAAGATTTTTTCTGCTTCTTCCGTCATTGGACCACAAAGCGTTGTGTCCTCAACTACTTCTCCAGTAGTAGCATTGTAACAAGTTGATTGCGTCCACACATATTCATCCGTCACAACCGTACCATCTCGGAAGATTGCACGACTATTTCGGTTTTCAGAGAACAAGTCATTCCCGAATCCGATTGTTTCCGATGTATCAATCCCAAGTAAGTGCAAGATTGTCGGTTTCATGTCGACGTGACTTCCGATCGTTTCATGCACTTCACCTTTTTCTTGATCCGGCAAGTGAATCGCAAACGGCACCTGTTGTAATTTCGCCACATCATATGGTGTCAACTCTTCTTTACCGAGCAACTCTGCCATCGCATTGTTGTGGTTCGTCGAGATACCGTAGTGGTCACCATAAACAACGAAAATCGTATCCTCCCACATTCCGTTCTCTTTTAATTGATCGATGAAGAGACCGAGTGCATAGTCTTGATATGCAAGTGCCTGCGGGAAGTTGTTTAACGTCGTTGAACTTGTCTCGAACTTCGGTACGAGCTCATAGTCTTCACTTGGCATCGTATATGGGAAGTGGTTCGTTAATGTGATGAACTTCGCATAGTACGGCTCAGGCAACTCTTGAAGCATCGGGATCGATTGTTCGAAGAAACTATCATCTAAGAGACCCCATTCTGTCATGTCTTCTGGGTTTCCGAGATCGTAGCTCTTCTCATCGAAGAATTGATCGACACCGATATTTTTATACATTTGGTCGCGGTTCCAGAACGATTTATTATTCGCATGGAAGACGGCTGAATAATAGTTATCTTCTTTAATCAACTCTGGAAGTGCTTGATATTCGTTGTCCGCGTTCGTAAAGTACACGGCACCACGCGGTAAGCCATATAGCGAGTTATCGAGCGCAAACTCCGCATCCGATGTCTTCCCTTGACCTACTGTATGGTAGTAGTTTGGCCAATAATGAGACTCTTCAATCAGCTTGTTCAAGTTTGGTGTGATATATTCACCGTTCGGCGCTTTCATGTTATGCGTGAAGTTTTGTGCAGATTCGAACGACACAACAATCACGTTTTTCCCTTTATACTTACCGAACAAATCAGGGTTCGGTGCAGCATAGTTTTGACGAGTGAATTGTTCAATCGTTGCAAGCTCAGATTCGTCAGCCATTGCTTTTTGAGCAGATGTTTTCGTTTGAAGCATCGCGTCATACACATGGAAGTTAAACGTTCCGATGTTTTTCACTAATAGCTCACGGTCGAATGAACGAGTCAACAATTCAGGACGTTCTGTCTCCGCCAACGAAAGGTTGAACAAGAATACCGA
This sequence comes from Exiguobacterium sp. NPDC077395, assembly GCF_050269125.1. Lineage (NCBI taxonomy): Bacteria > Bacillati > Bacillota > Bacilli > Caryophanales > Exiguobacterium > Exiguobacterium sp. NPDC077395. The sequence continues at coordinate 995,838 of NZ_JBNNHU010000001.1, read as the reverse complement.
TACAGCTGCAACGAATGTCACGAGCGCGCGACGATGTGAAGCGGCATTCTCTTTCATATTCATCCGCCATAAGATAAACGGTAAGACGAATACGTCACCAAGAATGATCAAGTCTTTCCATTCAAGTAGTGATGTGAACGATGTCGACAGCGTCTCCATGTTCGATGGTTGCATAATGACCGGCATTGTTAAATAGTCCGTAAATTCCCGATAATATACGGCATCCGCAAACAAGATGAAAGATGCCAACGCGTAAAGCGTGTAGAGCACCCATTTTTGTTTGTTTCCTTTAAAGAAGAAATGGAAGGCAAACAAGAATAATGTCGAACTGATTGGGCTGATCAGTAAGATAAAAGCTTGTGCGGTGTTTTCAATCGGAATGTTGAAGAAAAATTGATAGACGATATACGTCTTCGTCCAAAGCAATAACGTAAATATCCAAAATAGACGATATTCTTGAAACGAAGCGCGGACCGTATCGTTCAGTCTCGTCGATAGCTTCGAGAAGCGTTGAGATGAATTCATCTGACGGTCTCCTCCTCTTTTCAGTTTTCGGCATGTTTTTAGCCATTATTTTTTATATTTGTTCATACATTGTACAATTCGATTTGAATAGTACACGTCCAGTATCAAGTCCAAATCTTACCCCTTTTTTAATAAAAAATCAACTGTGACGTTACAAATTTTACAATATCCCATACCCTTTCCCATAAGAAAACACGCCTGCAATGTGCAGACGTGTCAGTTTTATACGCGTGTCGGAAGGAAATGTTTGCGTGCTAACCAGCCACAACCGATGACTCCGGCATCATTCTCAAGTTCAGCGATTTTAAACGTCGTCGACTCATAGACACGTTCGAGTGCAAAACGCTTAAATTGAGCATCGAGCGGTTCAAGCAATGCTGTCCCTGCTTTTGAGACGCCGCCACCGATGACGATCATTTTCGGGTTGAGTGTGTTGGCGATATTCGAAATCGTCAATCCGAGATATTCTGTCATCTCATCAATCACTTCTGTCGCGATTGTGTCCCCGTCTTTATAGGCTTCGAATACGTCACGTGCCGTCACTTCTTTCAAGTCGTTCAACGAAGTATCTTGATTTTTTCGTTTTTGCAACGCTAAACGTGAAATACCTGTCGCAGAGGCAATCGTCTCGATACACCCTAATCGGCCACAGCCACATTTTACAGCTTTCGCCTCATCTCGTTCGACGGTGATATGACCGATTTCTCCTGCCATACCAGCCGTACCATGAACGATGTTTCCGTTCGTGATGACACCACCACCGACGCCTGTACCGAGCGTGATGGCAAGTAATTCGGATGCACCTTCACCTGCACCTTTCCACATCTCACCGAGGGCAGCGGCATTCGCATCGTTTTCGAGGACAGCGGGGAGTCCGACCGCTTTTTCGAACTCACTCACAAGAGCGAAGTCTTTCCATCCGATGTTCGGTGAATACTCGACAACACCTTCAGAGAAATTGATGAATCCTGGGGCTCCGATACCTGCACCTGCGAAGTCTTCTTTCTTCTTACCTGACGTCTCTAAATACGTTTCAAATGAGGCTGCGATGTCTTTTGGAATATGTACACCGTTTTCTCGAATATCCGTTTTAACTTCCCACTTATCAGAAATGATGCCATTCATGTCTAAAACAGCCATCTTCACCGTTGTACCACCGATGTCGATCCCTAATAACCATTTCATACCGTTCACTCCTCATCTCAACTAAATCGCTTTCATTGAATAGTGTACACTATTATCCCCTCAGTGCAACCCTTTGCACTAAGGGGATTTCTGTCAATCTGTTGAATTTTTCAATTCGTGGGTCAAAATGATTTTCGCTGTATCGTATACACGTTGCTCGATGATGCCCCCTTCATACAACTCGTCGAGTTCCATCATCATCAGTGAGATTTCAGCATCCCGCTCCCCGATGTAAATAATGGTACCGAACGACTTTAAAAACTGTTGGACATCATAAAAGTTTTTCATGCTTCTTCCTCCATCGTTGACAAGACATAACGATTTAACAATTCTCTTGTCGCTTCCATAGACGTCACATGTGTCCGTTCATAACTATGGCTTGACTCAATTCCAGGACCGATCAAGGCATGCTTCACATCGTAGCCTGCACGGATCGCAGCCGACGCATCCGAGCCATAATAAGGATAGATATCCACTTTATATGCGATGTCATGTGCCTTACATAATGAAGTAAACTTACGGCGCAAGCTAATATCATATGGTCCAGATGAATCTTTGGCACAAATCGAAACCGTATATTCATCTGAATGTTGGCCATCTCCGAGAGCCCCCATATCGACGGCAATGTATTCCACAACATTTTCAGGAATGCCGGCATTTCCCCCGAATCCGACTTCTTCATAATTCGAGATCAAGAAGTGGACTGTATGTGGCAACTCATCATTAACCAAATCTTTAGCTAGGTCTAACAAGATGGCTACAGAAGCCTTGTCGTCCAAATGACGAGATTTGATGTATCCGGAAGACGTCACCTTAAATCGTGGATCAAATGACACAAAGTCACCGATTTCAATTCCAAGTGCCGTCACATCTTCACGAGAATGGACTTTCTCATCCAATCGAACTTCAATGTTTGAAGCAGAGCGTTCTGCAGAGTTCGTGTCTTTATACACATGAACGCTCGACTGATGGATGAGGATGGTTCCTTCGATCGCCTCCCCCTTCTCGCGATGAATGAGACAGTTTTCTCCTTCGATCGCCGTCCAAGCGTATCCACCCACTTGCGTGAGTCGTAAGCGTCCGCTCGGCAAGATGTCCTTGACCATCGCCCCAAGGGTATCGACGTGCGCCGTCAAAAGACGCGCCTCGTCCGAACGTCCTGGGAACGTCGCAAGCAACGCTCCTTTATGTAAACGAGACGTCTTGACACCGAGTGTTTGGAGTTCATTTTCTGCAAATCCGATCGCCTCCTCCGTCATACCAGACGGACTCGGGATTTCAACTAATGTTTTCAGTGTTTCTATCATCATATTCTCCCCTTACCAAGATCCATACCCGTACAGTAGACCAAATAACGTGGCCGTGAGCACAGAAAATAAGATGCGTTGTGTTCGATTTTCCTCATCAGGCAATCCGACGACACCAGAGACGACGAATCCACCTAGTAAACCACCCGCGTGTGCAAAATGATCCAAGTTCGCACCCAATACGAACGCGAGTCCTACATTTAATCCTAACATAATAAAGAGCGGAGGTCCGAGTGTCTTCATAAAGAGCGAACGATCCCGCAGTCCAAAATAGAGTAAGGCACCGACCAGACCAAATAAGGCTCCTGATGCCCCCGCTGAAATGGATTCACTGAACGCGTACGATGCTGTCGTCGCTAAAATCCCACCGATCACGTAGATGATGAGAAAGCGGAGAGAGCCGTACATTCGTTCAACGAGCGGACCAAGTGACCAGAGCGCAAACATGTTGATGGCAAAATGGAACCATCCGATATGCAGAAACATTGGCGTAATTAACCGCCACCATTCCCCTTCTTCGATGAGCGGGTTCACTTTCGCACCGAATGCGATCAACGTGTTCGGGTCGAATGTCGAACCGACCGATTCAGCTAGCCACATGACTAAAAACGTGATGAACATCAAGCCGTAAACTACTTGCGGTTTACCAAAGGAGAATCGTTTCTTTAACTCCGCTTTCTTCTTTCGATCCATTGCGACCGCGAGCAGTCGAAAACGGTCGTCCTCCATCGTAGGTGTACAAATCGAGCGAGATAATGTCACTCTCGCTGGAATCGGGAACGTCATGGAGTCGACCCGCTCTTCATCAACGAGACGGTCACCATATATGTGAATCGTCAAACGATTTCGTCCAATACGAGACAGACGAAAGGCGTTCAAGATTGCGTTAATGTCAGTACCGACATGATTCGCCCATGCTTTTTCAGTTTGAACGTATAAGTCATAGCGATCACCTGCTTTTGTATCAAACAAGATGACTGCACGGGACGGTTCTAATATCCCTTCGATTCGTCCACCGTTCTCGACCGCTTGATAAATGTCTTCCCAGAAGCAAGTCGCCAACAAAATCCCTCCTCTCTCATTCTATTGTAAATCACGTTGTACCTCACGACAAAGTCGTGGCTTGCCTCAAACGTACAAAAAACCCGCAACCTTTACGGCTACGGGTCACTCATATATCACAATTACAAGACAGGTTCCATCGTTTTCATAAGGACGTTCGCAGAATGTTGCATTTTTTGATGTTCTTCTTCTGACAACTCAATCTCAACGACCTCACGCACGCCCTGACGGTTGATGATGGCCGGTACCCCGATATGAATATCGTGTAAACCGTATTCCCCATCAAGATGAGCACCGACTGTCAGCAACGTGTTCTCATTACGAAGGACCGCTTTGACCAAACGGAGTAATCCGAGTCCAATGGCATAGTATGTCGCCCCTTTACGTTCGATGATGTGATAAGCCGCATCACGTACGTTCACATATATGTCTTCAAGGTCTTGCCAGTTATATTCATCATGCTCTTCAAGCAACTGTTCAACAGATTTTCCGTAGATACGAGCATTACTCCAAGCAGCAAACTCAGTGTCACCGTGCTCACCCATGATATAGGCATGACAGTTACGTGGGTCGACATTGAAATAGTCGCCAAGCATGTAACGTAAACGCGACGTGTCGAGAACAGTACCTGAGCCGAAGACGCGATGTTTCGGAAGTCCTGAATACTTCCATGCCAAATGCGTCATAATGTCGACAGGGTTTGAGGCGATAATGATGATGCCATCAAAACCAGAATCCATAATATCTGAAATCATCGACTTCATGATCTTCGCATTTTTTTCAACAAGGTCAAGACGAGTCTCCCCTGGACGTTGCGGTGCACCTGCGGTAATGACGACGATGTCTGCTACACCACAGTCTGCGTAATCCCCTGCCCATACACGCATCGGTGAAGACGCGAACGAGACGCCGTGGTTCAAGTCCATCGCTTCCCCTTCTGCTTTAGCCTTGTTGATGTCAATGATGACGAGTTCTTCACAAAGGCTTGCTGTCGTTAACTGGTACGCAAAGCTCGCTCCAACTGCCCCTGCCCCTACAAGTGCGACGCGCGTTACTTTAGCATGATTTAATGTTTCCATATTGATTCTCCACCCTTCGATCAATCTGTTTCATGTTTTTGTTATCTCTGTTACAACAAGATTGTAACATCATTCACAAACTCTAACTGCAGTGGAAACCGTTTTCACTTTGGCGATATTGTGACAACATTCACATTCATTTGAAACATATTCATTTTCTGTACTACCCTCATCCGAACACCAAAAAACAAATAGACGCCGCTCCAAGAACGGATAAGAAATTGACTGCATCATTCCCTAGCACACGCCACCCTGACACATATGTTGTAGAAACTTGATGATGAACTTTCTTTTCCGTCAGCTTTCCACAAACCGTACAACGAAACTTCCGTTGAACCGTCGCCCCGAGCAACGTATCGATGACACTCCCACTCAGTCCGATTCCCCAAAGCGCTACTAGTAATGCCATATCCAATTCGACAAACAGGAGAGAAGAGCAAACAATCACGAATGCGCCTACAATCGACATGACCGTCCCAAATGTTGAAACGGCACCGCTCGTTCCCGGCTCAACTTCTCTAAACGTGAACATGAAGCGCGGTTTACGTTTTGCGAGGACACCGAATTCAGATCCCCACGTGTCACTCGTCGCTGCCGCAATGGACACGATGTACATATAAAGATAGACGAGGTCATCTGTCAGTAAGTAACCGAGGGCACAAAGGATCCCTACCCCACCGTTTGCTAACACTTGAATGGCGTCGCGCGCTCCCGTTTTTTCGACAATGTCATCTACATTTTGTTTATCACGAGATCGATATTTCGAAGCAAGTGAAGATGTCGAGAAGAATACGCCGAGTAAATAGAGGCCGAACCAACCAAACGATAACCCGATCAATACCCCCGTCACCACTGTCAAGAAGGCTCCCGAGATTGTCAAGGAGCGTAACCGATACCCGAGAAAGGCGACGATACAAGTTACAACAAATATGGCAAACATTGAATCATCTCCTTTTCTGTCACAATCCACTGAACAGGTAGATCATGTGGTTCAGTCGGCACTTGATCGACCAATTGAACGGAGTACGCTAATGAAACCGTCTCCCCTTCATATGTACGTAAAAAACGATCATAGTATCCTCCGCCCCAACCAACTCGATATCCCGACCGGTCAAATACTCTTCCCGGCACAAGACAGAGGTCGATACTTGTCGTCGTCGGCGGGGTCGTCGGCTCCAAAATATTCATGACGCCCGTCTCAAGGTCATCTACTGAATGAATAATATGAAACGTTAACCCCTGCTCCGTTACTTTCGGGACGCACACCGTTTTTCCTGCTTCAAACGCTTCATGTATGATTGGCGACGTATCGATTTCAAGCGGAAGTGAAGAGGTCACGGCAATCGTCTGGCTTTCTTTCCATATCTCTGTTGCGAACAACCGCTGATGGATGACTCGGTCAACTTGTCGGCGATTGTTCATTTGTTTAATGTACTGATGGACAGTTCGTCTTAACGCTGCTTTGTCTTCCACAACGCATTCCTCCTTACAAAAAAAGCCGCCACATATGTGACGGCCGGTCCCTCATTACTTCACTTCGCGGTAAAGCGTGTGACGACGGAGACGTGGGTTGTATTTGCGCAACTCAAGGCGCTCTGGGTTGTTACGTTTGTTTTTCTTCGTGATGTACGTGCGATCGCCTGTTTCTGTGCAAGCTAATGTAATTTTAACGCGCATTTCTTTCACTCCCATCTTAATGATGTTGTATCAAGTGCTTTTGCTTTACAGTCTAAGCATACTCAATTATCCTACCAAGTTTCTTATGAAAAAGCAAGGTTATTTCACGTTCTTTTTCATTGATTCCTGTCCGTATGGAGAAGATTCAAGAGGTAGGCATGTGTTGACATTCTCGCTTACTTTATACCATTGTTTCAGGTCGTTCATCGAGAGCTCTTCGCCGACATAGACGTACTCCGCTGACGAGAACACACTGTTTTCAATACGATGGATTGCATCGAATAAACCACCGTGCCCGTGCGGGTTCCGTGTCGCTTCAAAGGACAACATAGTTGAGTATAACGGAAGCGCAAGTGATTGCGCAAGTTCTCTTGCAGCAGGAATCGTCATCCAATCAAAATGATGAATCACTTTGAATGATACCCGTTTCGAAAGTTCATGAACGAGTTTGACATACGCAATATTTTGCGTGGCAACCTGATTCATGACGTGCTCTAAAAATGGACTAGTCGGACGAACTCGATACACATGAACGTTTCCGTGTCGTTCGTATTCCGGCAACTCATCGTGATACGGCGTCAGCACATAGACGGTTTCTCCCTCATTTGCTCTCGCCTCCACTTCCTCGACGACACGATGACCAAGTCCACCGACGATATGACCGTGATATTCGGGTGTCAGCATAAGAATTGCTGACTCTTCTGCATCTCGTTCAGTCGTCACGTAATAGTCGTGCGGGGAGAGGAATGAATCGACATCAAGGTCTTCGTCTTGTAGGAATGGATACGCCGCATAATGATCATCGAGCAACTTGTTCGAGACAGTGCCTTGATAAAGCGCCGTTTCAAGTTCTGCGAAGAGACGTGTATGCTCCCTGAAGCGTTCAGCCGCATACTGTGCTGTCGTTTGCCCATCTAAGATAAACGCCCAGTCACTCGATACAGCCAACACATAATGGCGAATCAATTGTTTTAAGGCACGATTCGTCAAATCCGATTGATCACGATAATCTGCTATGTCTTTGACAAGTTGCATCTCCATCATGTGCAGGTGACGGAGCATCCATTCATTTCGTTCATTGATCCAAACTTCACCGTAGCCTTTTCGTCCCCATGTGTTCATGGAAACATGGACGGTTTGTAAATCTTTGAAGTGACGCTCAAGGAAGATTGCTGGCGTGATCGTTTCGATTCCAAATTCTTCGAGCCGCTCTGCGACTTTCCCAAGAAATTCAGGACCTTCAAACCACCAGTGGCCAAACAATTCCGCGTCAAACGGTGCTGTGACCAAGAACGGTGGGAATGTTTGTCCGCCATGTGCCTCCAGGTGCCCTTCTAACGTTTGAGCGAAGTCTGTCGCATGGTTCTCGATTTGATGTTCAGCCCACTCACGTACATAAAAGTCTTTTTGATCGGTGTCACCTGTGATGCGGTGCATTTTTAATCCTGTGTCGAATCGAATGCCTTCCGGATGCATGAACGATTGAATGTAGTCCCAATCTCGGTCGTAGGCCAAATCTCGATAAAACTCTCGATAGTCAGGGTGACCTGGATATCCAATCATCGAACTCCAGATTTTACCCGAGATGATTTGGTCTCGTGGGAACAATGCGACACCGTGTGGAGAATAGACCGGAGCACCAATGCCTTTTTCAGGAGTCGGGTCCGCATCGAGCAATGCATGTTCATCGACAAAGGTGTATCGGATTCCTTCCTCGTAGAGAATTCGGTCCACGCCTGGTGTATACGCACACTCTGGCAACCAAATCCCTGTCGGACGGAACCCGTAGTGACGTTCGAAACAGTTGAGACCTGTCCGAATTTCAGCCCGTGCCGCCTGCTCCGTGAAGAGATGTGGGTTGAAGCCGTGGGTCGCCGTACAAGTCACCATGTCAATATATCCCGCTTCACGATATGTACGAAACGCTTCATTCAAGTTTTTATTCCAATGAAGGAACGTATTTTTCAAGTCGTGATAACGCTGTTCATAGAAATGTAGCGTCGACGTCTCCTCATCCGTTCTTCCCTCTGAGAGTTCTAACGCAATCAATTCGAGCATCTCATCGATGTGCTCGACATATCGGTCTTGGATGAGCGGGTCAGCGAGCATTTCTACCACTGGTGGCGAAATACTGACTGTCCAATGCAATGGCCGCTTCAAGCAGTCAACTTGCCAAAGGATTGGAATATACGTTTCTGAGATGGCTTCATACACCCATCTTTCTTCTAATCGGTGCTTCTCTTCATGCCTAACGTACGGTAAATGAGCATGAAGGACGAGTGAAAAGTATCCTGGTTTCATGTAAAAATGTCCTCCTTAACGTACGTGACGGTATGCCGCATATTTTGGTAATGTATCTAACAACTCAGGAGAATCTACTTCCCCGTACTGCCAACGTCTCACCGGTTCCGCAAAACGTCCGATGCCGGCTGGTTCTGCACGCGGTGTATCAAGCGGTGCTGATGCCACGATTGGTAAAAATTCTCCCTCCATCGTGCGTATCCCGAATTCGAACACATATGTCGTATTCGGATCGAGAGGACGAACGAACCAACTATTCGTCATTTCAGGTAGGTCGAACGTATATGAACGATTTGCATGACCGCTCGCATAATCCAATAAGGTTACGTCTAAAATACGGAATGCTTTCGGTAGCTCTTCCCATCGTCTCATAAACTGAAGCTCTAACGTCTCTTTGACCAAATCAGACACTTCCCAGCACACATAAACCGAGTTCGGTGATTGTACGACTGCATGTAAAAAGTCTACGTTGTATCGGTCTGGCAACTGCCAGTATCCTTCTGGTCCTTTCGCAAGAAGTGGCGATACGTTCACATCACTCGTTTCTTTCGCTGTGGCAACTTGTTTACGCGAAGTGGCTCCTGGTGCTTTCGCTTTAGCTTTCTTATTGCTCTTTTGTTTCACAGGGACAACTTCCTCCAACTCTTGTTGCTGATTTCTCCATTTGCGCCATGCGTATTGGACTTTGCCAATCGGGACGTCTAGTTCTGCCGCAATCTGTTTCAACGTAAGTCCTTGTTGCTTCAAGGATACGATTTTCTCTTCCATCTCTGTATGGCTCCCTTCATGTAAAAATCCATGTAGACTAGTATTCGCTCATTCTTTATGAATTCCTGCCCAAAAAAATAAAGAACAACAGCACTGTTGTTCTTTACCACTAATCTTATTGATTCAAATCATAATGTTTCCCTTTTTCAAGGAAAATTAAATGTTCTCCGAAGTTTGTCACGTGATCGCCCATCCGCTCGAGATATCTAGCGATGTTTGAGAACTCGTATACATCGTTCGTTCCGACCGTCATTGCCGGAAGGGAACCGATGTATTGTTTAATCACCGTTAGATTGATTTCATCAATTACACGGTCCATTTCATTGAGTTCACGGACACGACTCACTTCTCCTTTACGATACGCACGTGTCGCCAACTCGAGCATGTCAATCAACTGTTCAGCCATCTGCTTGAGTGGTTGAATGTCATGTAAATAAGGAACATGTTCAATTCGCGTCACAGCTTTGGCGATGTTCGTCGCGTAATCCGCAATGCGTTCTAAGTCTGTCGCCGATTTCATCGTCACAATCAGACGACGTAAGTCAGTCGCAACTGGCTGTTGCTTTGCAATCAATAAAATCGCTTCGTCGTTGATTGCTAACTCTAAATCATCAAGTTCGTTATCGTTGTCGATTACCGTTTTTGCTAATTCAAGATCATGTTTTTCTAACACTTCGATTGCCGTCGCCGTTTGTCGCATCGTCAAGTTTGCTAAACGGACTACTTTATCTTCTAATTCAGTTAATTTCGTATCAAAAAATGTGCGATTTTGTGCCATCAATCTAGTCTCCTCCTTAACCGAAACGGCCAGAAATATAGTCTTCCGTCCGTTTGTCAGATGGATTCGAGAAAATCTTATCTGTTACATCGAACTCGACAACTTCTCCATTTAAGAAGAAGGCCGTTTTATCCGAAACACGGGCAGCTTGTTGCATGTTATGCGTGACGATGATGATCGAGTATTGCTCTTTCAACTCTTGAACGAGTTCTTCCACTTTCAGCGTTGAAATCGGGTCAAGGGCAGATGTCGGTTCATCCATCAAGATGACGTCAGGTTCGATTGCTAGCGTACGAGCGATACAGAGACGTTGTTGCTGTCCACCAGAAAGTCCGTACGCGTTTTCGTTCAGACGATCTTTCACTTCATCCCAAATGGCAGCGCCACGAAGTGAGCGCTCGACAATCTCATCGAGTACTTTTTTATTTTTGATGCCATGCGTACGAGGGCCGTACGCTACGTTATCATATACTGATTTCGGGAACGGGTTTGGTTGTTGGAATACCATTCCGACCGATGTACGTAAATCTTCTACTTTATATCCACGATCGAAGATGTTCCGACCATGATACAAGATTTCACCATTCGTCCGAACAGATGGAACGAGTTCTACCATACGATTCAACGTTTTAATGAATGTTGATTTCCCGCACCCTGATGGTCCGATGATGGCAGTAACTTCATTCTTTTTAATATCGAGGTTGACGTCAATCAAAGCTTGATCTTCGCCGTACCATAGGTTCAAATTGTTGACGACATAAGCGCTATCTTTTTTCATCTCAGTAGTTGTCGGTTCTGTCGTTGTTGTGTTCACGTTTTGATCTCCTTTATTGAGCTCTTGTTGTTTCATCATCTCGAGCTTCCTCCTCATTCATCTGCAAAAACGACTCAATGTCGGTTCGTATATTTGTTTCGGATATAAATTGCTACAGAGTTCATCGCAATGAGCATCGTCATGAGTACGATGATTCCTGCCGCGGCCAAGTTTTGGAATTCTGCTTGCGGTCGGCTCGTCCAGTTATAAATCTGGATTGGGAGCGCCGTAAAGTCAGAGAAAATACTGCTTGGTGTTGTTGAAATAAATGTTGCTGCGCCGACCATGATCAACGGTGCTGTTTCACCAATTGCACGAGACACGGCTAGAATGATTCCTGTGATAATCCCAGGAATCGCTGACGGTAAGACGACATTGAACGTGGTCTGCCATTTTGAAGCACCTAGCGCTAAAGAAGCGTGTCGTAACTCCATTTTGACTGCCCGTAATGCTTCTTGTGAGGCTACGATGACAATCGGTAAACTCATGAGTCCGAGCGTTAACGCACCTGCCATAACCGAGTTGCCTAATTCCATCACGCGGACGAATATCGTTAATCCGAGCAATCCGAAAACGATTGAAGGAACACCGGCTAAGTTCGAAATATTGACTTCGATAAATGAAGTCATGCGATTCTTCGGTGCGTACTCTTCTAGGTAGATGGCTGCACCGACACCGATGACGAACACCATTGGCACGATTAGAAACATCAACCATAACGATCCGATTAGCGCAGGATATAATCCTGCCTGCTCGGGACGACGTGACGGGAAGTTACGTAAGAAATCGAGATCGACCCAGCCCGCCCCTTTTGAGACGATGTCATAAATCAATGTCGACAAGACGACTAATGCAAAGACGAGTCCCGCCAAAAAGACATATTTGAAAATTTCATTCAGTTGTAAACGGCGTTTGATTCGTTCAGACACCGTTTCACGATCCATCAGGTTCTTCGTATTCTTGAACTCACTGTTCGGTAAAGCCATATTAGTACTCCTCTCTGAAGCGGCGCGTCACCCAGTTTGCGAACAAGTTCATCAATAGAGTGAAGACGAACAATAACGCACCAACCGCATAGATACTGTAATATTCGATTGTGCCGTAACCTGCATCACCTTTTGCGATTTGAACGATGTATGCTGTCATCGTCTGAATCGCATTAAGCGGATTGAACTCGAAGTTCGGTTGCGACCCACCCGCAATCGTTACAATCATCGTCTCCCCAATCGCACGGCTCATCCCGAGAACGATTGAAGCAATGATTCCAGACGTCGCTGCCGGCATAACGACCTTCGTCGCCACTTCAAGACGCGTTGCACCTAGACCGAGCGCACCATCTCGAATTTTCTTCGGCACCGCACTCATCGCATCCTCAGAAATCGAAGCAATCATCGGAATAATCATGATCCCGACGACAATACCAGGACTAAGCGCATTGTAAATTTGAAGTCCTGGAATCAACGCTTGCAAAATCGGAGTGATGAATGACAATGCGAAGAACCCGAATACGATGGTCGGTACACCTGCCAACACTTCTAAGATCGGCTTTAATACACGACGCGCGCGCTCCGAAGCATACTCACTCAAATAAATCGCAGACGCCAATCCAAGCGGTACGGCAACGATCATCGCAATCACAGTAATTTGGAGTGTTCCCATCACAAGGGCCCATACCCCGAAGCGCTGGTCTGCACTAAGCGGGTACCATTCTGTCGTTCCTAAAAATTCAGCGACAGGCACTCGTTCAAAGAACTTAAATAGCTCAAAGCCAAGTGTGAACGCAATACCGATTGTCGTGACGACCGATACGAATGCGCTCAAGAATAATAAGAACGGCATGATTTTATCAAACACGTTCGTCGTACTATATTTTTTTTGTTTATTTTGTTGAATCATCTCTCGAATCGAGAGCTCTTTGTTTGGTTCATTCATCTCGTGTATCGCTCCCTACCTCTTCATACTAGAAAGCATGGCGAGAAGGTGAGAGTTACCCTCACCTTCTGCCACGTATCATTTTATTCTCCAGCGATCTCATCGATCATCTTCATGTTTTCATCGTAACGCGCTTGCTCCATTTTTACGTAACCAACCTCTTCAGAAAGGTCAGCTGCATTTTCGTTCATGAAGCGTGCGAAGTCAGCTACTTGCTCTTTGTCTTTCAACGAAGCGTTGTTGACATACGTATAAATTTCACGTGAGAGCGGGTAAGACAAATCGTTGATTGTGTCATGTGTTGGCTCTACTCCTTCAACATTCAAGGCACGAAGTGTGTCTTGGTTCTCGAGGTAGTAAGCGAATCCGAAGAATCCGATTGCACCCTCTGTCCCAGCTACACCTGTTACGAGTACGTTGTCATCTTCAGACAATTGTGCGTCTTGACGAATATCTGTCTCATCAAGAACTTTCTCGTCGAAGAAATCGTACGTACCTGAATCTTTTCCTGGTGCGAAGAATGAGATTTCTTCATCTGGCCAGTCCGAACGAACATCCTTCCACGTTTTCACGCTTGTATCTGTCCACATTTTATTCAATTCTTCAATCGTGATATCTTGAGCCCAATCGTTCGCTGGGTTCACAACGAGTGAAAGACCATCAAGTGCGACTGAGAGTTGTGTAAATTCCACACCATTTTTCTCAGCTTCAGCTGCTTCTTCTTCTTTGATTTCACGTGATGCGTTCGAGAAGTCTGTCTCTCCCGTCACGAAGCGTTTGAAGCCACCACCCGTACCAGAGACACCGACTGTCACTTCAACTTCTGGTTGTTCAGCTGAATACTCTTCTGCGACTGCTTCCATGATTGGGAATACAGTTGATGATCCGTCCATGACGACTTTTCCTGAGAGCGCATCGCTTTCAGCAGCGCCACCTTCTTCATTGTTCCCACAGGCTGCACCTACGAGTGCGACCGAAGTGATTGAAGCGAGTAAAGCTGATTTTTTCATCCAAGACATTTGTGACGTCCTCCTTGAGTTTGCTTTGATTTTTGTTGTGGATCTGTTGTTCTGTCCTACAATTAATATCCTAATGAACTTCTATTAACGAGAAATAAACGGAACGTAAAAGAATTGTAAAGACAAAAAAAGAAGCCACCGAAGTGACTCCTTTCATTGAAGCATTGCATTCACATCTTCTAAGTTAAAGTAAGCTTTCATAATATCGTGCGCGACCCGCGTGTTGATTCCTTCCGCCTCAAGTCCAGGCATGATAATTGCCCATGCGATTTCAGGATCATCAAATGGCGCCCAACCTACGTGGTTCGAGTTAAGCGTCTTTATTGGTTCCCCTTTTGCATTACGTTTCGCCTGACCGTCTGCACCTTCAGCAATTGCCTGTGCCGTTCCTGTCTTACCGGCCGCAGTCATCCCGGTCTGTTGCAAAATCCGAGATGAACCAGATGAAGATTCAACCCCTTGACGATATCCTTCACGAACCCGCTCAATATACTCGTCTTGAATATCGACTTTATTTAACGCGTTCGGTTGGAACGTGCTGACGACTTGTTTCTTATTTTCATCGAGCGAACCTGGCTCAATAATTTCTTTTAGTAAATGTGGCTGAATGCGATAACCGCCATTCGCTAAGGTAGACGTATATTGTGCCAATTGAATCGGCGTGTACGAGATATACTGTCCGATCGACATATCCATGAGGAGCGTGACACGGTCGGGAACGCTACGGAATCCGATCGACTCGAACGGTAAATCAATTCCCGTCTCGATTCCGAGTCCGAACTGTTTATAGTAATGTTCCATCGTTTCAAATGCCTGTGTGACGTTTTCCCCGACAATTTGTCCGGTCGAATAATAGTCAGCCAAACGTAACGCGATTTGGAACATATAAATGTTTGATGACATCGCAAGTGCATCTAAATCGTTAATGTTCCCCATATTACGGTAAGAGGCTTTGGTCGACGATCCGATTCGAATCGGTGCGTCATAAATATATTCTCCTGGCTCGACGACACCTTCTTCGAATCCATAAGCGACCGTCGCCCCTTTGATGGTTGAACCGATTTGGCTGGCACGGAGCACAGTACCTGTCGAGACATCTTTGAATTCGTTTGTCTCTAAATCAAGCTCCTGACCTGACAAGGCGAGGAGTTCACCCGTCTGCGGGTTCATGACAACAGCAAACGCTCGGTCGAAATGAGGACTTCCCGAACGTCCTGCACGAATCGCTTTTTTCAAAATCTCGTCGACTTCTTTTTGGAATTCGATGTCAGTCGACAACACAATATCTTTACCCGGGTTCCCGCTCACGCGAGTCGGTTCCCCGACCGGTTCACCTTTATACGTCGTGAAGACATCGTATGCAGGCGTCCCGCGAAGGACATCTTCATATTGTTGCTCCAAGTAGGACGTCCCGACACGGTCGTTCAATCCATACCCTTTCGCCTGATAAGAAGCTCGTTGTTCGGCCGGGATTTGACGATAGCTTCCTAGGAAACTCTTGAACGTCTCATCGAACGGATAGTCCCGTTGATAGTATGGTTCGACGCTCACGCCTGGCAACATTTCTAAGTTTTCTTCAATGACCGCCATCTCTTTCGGGCTTGCGCCGATTTTGATGACTTGTGGGTCGAGCGCATAGCCGCTCTCCATATTATGTTTGATTGCGATGATTTCTTCTGTCGCATCATCGAACGTGATCTCTTCTTCTGTGATGGAGTCGAGTAGGAGCCGGTCTACATCTTGGTTGGACAAGGCAGCCCGCTCATCTTCCGGTAACTCCTCCAACAATGCTTGTGTACGTTCTTGTGCGAGTTCTGGATTTGTTGCAATCCAGTAATCTTTACGGTCACGTTCCGTCATTTTGCGATCTTCTTTCGGAATATCGACGATTTCCGACAACTTTTTGGCGACATCTAAGCGTTCATCCGCTTTCGTCACCTGCGAACGACGGTACATGATCGAGTAGTTTGAAATCGTATCCGCGAGCACTTGACCGTTACGGTCATAAATCTTCCCTCGCGGTACCTCGTATTTAATCTTACTTGACTCAGTTTTTTGTACTTCACGTGCAATCAATTCCCCATTCACGATTTGAACGACGCCTAATCGAAAGATTAAGGTCGCAAATAGAACGAAGACGATGAAAAATAACAAATTTAAACGTAACGGTAAGTGGTTTCGCCGTTTCTTCGGCACTTTCACACGATTTTTTGCCAAGTCCGTTATCTCCTTCCACAATCGATTCCTTCTATAGTATAGCGTACACGGTCATCTACTATTTTGTCCGTTTTTCACTATATCATAATTTGTTTACAAATTAATGAAAGACACAAAAAAACCCGAGACTCTATGAAGAATCTCGGGACAAACGACTTATTTTGCGTCAGCGTACAATTTCGCAACATAATCCCAGTCGATGACGTGGAAGAATGCATTGATGTAGTCAGGACGACGGTTTTGATAGTTCAAGTAGTAAGCGTGCTCCCAAACGTCAAGTCCGAGGATTGGCGTAACGCCTTCCATGATCGGTGAATCTTGGTTTGGTGTAGATGTCACTTCGAGTTTGCCGTTCTTCACGACGAGCCATGCCCATCCTGAACCGAAACGAGTAGTTGCAGCTTTTGTAAACTCGTCTTTGAATGCATCAAAGCTACCGAACGACTCGTCGATTGCAGCAGCGAGATCGCCTGAAGGAGTCCCGTTCTCGTTTTTCTTCAAGAGTTTCCAGAAGAACGAGTGGTTCCAGTGGCCGCCACCATTGTTACGGACAGCAGTTTGAATGTCAGCAGGAAGCGAATCGATTTTTTGAAGCAAGTCTTCGAGTGAAGAGTACTCCACGTCTTTTCCTTCGAGTGCATTGTTTACGTTTGTGACGTAAGTGTTGTGGTGTTTCGTGTGGTGGATTTCCATCGTGCGTGCGTCAATGTGTGGTTCGAGTGCATCATATGCGTAATCAAGTTGTGGTAATTCAAATTTAGCCATTACTAAAATCCCCCTTAAAAAGTGTTTTGAACAACGTTCGTTATAAATGTAACAGATTTGTGACGGTCGACTCAATTGTAATGCTTCACTCTACATCTTCTTCTGGTAACGCCCAGACTGAAATAGATCCCGCCGCCACTTTAAATACCCCAAATCCTTCATCATCAATCTCAATTTTATCTTCACGTGTATTCGTCAAGTCGACCCATGTTTCGCCAGCTCGCTCTTCCCCGACAAACATTTTCTTTTCAGCTTCATCTGAAGTTGAGATGAGAACGGCACATCCTGAACGCTCGATCTCCTCCACACCTTTGCGTACCCAGCCGATAACGTTTGCATCATCAAAGTAATCATCCTGTTCCCCATAAGCCTTTTCCCGACGAGCATAAAGAAGCGTGTCAATGGCGAGCTTCATCCCATCAGTCGGGTGAGGTCCGTCGATGCCGTAGTAATCCCCGTAGAAGACACATGGATAGCCATCTTTACGAAGCAAGACGAGACCGTATGCGATTTGCTTGAACCAATCTTTTACCCACGACTCGAGTGCCTCTTCCGGTTGCGAATCGTGATTGTCTACAAACGTCACTGAATGGAGCGGGTGTGACTGAACGAGCGTATCATCAAAAATGGTACGCATATCGAATGCGGCCCCTTCTTCTGACGCCTGATGTAATTTATAGTGGAGCGGAACATCGAATAAATCGACGTGGTAATCGATGTTATCGAGGAATTCACGGCATGCGTCCAAATCAGACTTCCAAAACTCTCCGACGAAATAGAATTGATCGCCTTTCTCTTCCCGCATCGTTTGACTGAACTCTTTCACGAAATCATAGTTGATATGTTTGATTGCATCCAATCGGAAGCCGTCACATTTCGTTTCCTCAATGAACCATTTACCCCAGTTCAACACTTCTTCCCGAACTTCAGGGTGATGATAATCGATGTTTGCGAACATCAAATAGTCATAGACACCAAATTCATCGTCAACATTGTCGTTCCATCTTTTATTCTCTCCAACTATAAAGAAGATGCCAGAACGGTCTGTCGCCGCATCATAATCCGTTCCATTAAAATGTGTGAAGTCCCATTTGAATGTAGAATACTTTCCATCACGAGCTTCATAATCAAACTTAGTCCATCCTTCGATTTCAAAAGGTTCTTCTGAAAGAACTTTCGTACGATCGTTCGGGTCCACTTCGAGCACCTCGAACTTCTCGGTCGCATCTGCTCCTGCTTTATGATTCATGACGACATCCATATAAATCTGCATCCCGAGTTCTTGCTGACAATAGGCTGTCGCTTCAAGAAGCTCTTTTTTCGTTCCGTATTTCGTGGCAATCGACCCTTTTTGATCGAACTCACCTAAATCATATAAATCATAAATCCCGTAACCCGTATCCTCACCACTTTGACCTTTTGTAACAGGTGGTAACCAAAGCGCCGTAATCCCAGCTTTATTTAAATCTTCCGCTCTCTCTTTTAACCGCTTCCAATGTTTTTGATCCGCTTCGACATGCCATTCAAAAAACTGCATCATGGTGTGATTTCGTTCCATTTTGTCCGCCTCATTTCATATTTTTCAAAAAACAAAATGCTAACGACTATTTACCCACGAATTTTAGATTGAAAACAAAAAAACAACTTTCACAAAATGAAAGTTGTTTAAAATGGACCCTGTAGGACTTGAACCTACGACCGGACGGTTATGAGCCGTCTGCTCTAACCAGCTGAGCTAAGGGTCCTTATAAGTAGCGGCGGAGGGAGTCGAACCCACGACCTCACGGGTATGAACCGTACGCTCTAGCCAGCTGAGCTACACCGCCATGTTGTTATACAGTAATAATATACTGAATATGCTCCATACTGTCAAGGGAAATTCCTTTCCATTGAAAAGAAAAGCACTCCAACACGTAGTTGGAGTGCCTCATCTTTATACCGTCACTTCGTTTGCATCTTCGAGTGTGATTTCCGTGATGTTCATAGCATGGTCACCGATGCGCTCAAGGTTTGAGAGCATGTCGACGAAGAACATACCTGCTTGTCCATCACAAGCACCCGTGTTCAAACGAACAACGTGGTTTTTACGGAATTGACGCTCGAGCATGTCGAGTTTCGCTTCCATTTCGATGACTTTACGTGCTTCGACCATGTCACCGCTCGCTAACGTCTGAAGTGATTTCTCTAACGTTTCGCGTGTGAGGTCATACATTTCAGTCAATTCTTTTTGAGCATCTGCTGAAAGTGTCACTTTCGTAGCAGTCTTATAGTCAATCAACTCAATGATGTTTTCAACGTGGTCACCGATACGTTCGATGTCGTTGATTGCATGCATGAGCGTCTTGTGCTCTTGTGATTCTTGCTCAGTCAAATCAACCGCAGCCAATTTAACGAGGTAATCTGTAATTTTCGCATTCAACGAGTTTAACGCTTCTTCGATATGCGCAGACTTTTCAGAGTGCTTCTTATCTCCTGTTGTCAAATAGTTGCGCGCTTCGTCGAGACCAAGTTTTGCGAAATCTCCCATGCGGATGACTTCGTACTTCGCTTGTTCTACTGCAATCGAAGGAGATTGCTGAATGAAGATTGGGTCCAAGTGCTGTGCTTTCGTATCGACGATTGAATCCTCACCAGGAACCAATTTCGTCACGATCCAAGCAATCGTTCCAATGAACCAGAATTGGACGAATGTGTTGACGACGTTAAACGTTCCGTGAGCAAATGCAATTTGCATCTTGTCTTCAATTGCCAAGAAGTCTGTAATCCAATAAATATAGTTTGTGAACGGAATCAACAAGATCATGAAGATTGTCGTTCCGATTAAGTTAAAGATAACGTGTGCTGCAGCTGCGCGACGTGCGGCAACCGATGCACCGATTGATGCTAAAATGGCAGTGATTGTCGTACCAATGTTGTCACCAAACAATACTGGAAGAGCGGCATCCAAGTCGATTGAACCACCTGCATAGAGTTCTTGTAAAATTCCGATTGTTGCAGAAGATGACTGGACGATAACTGTAAATACTGTACCGACGATGACACCGAGGAACGGATTGTCACTCATTGATTGCGTCAAGTCGATGAAATACTCACTTGAGCGGAGCGGACGCATGCCGTCTCCCATCAACTCAAGACCGTAGAACAATGCACCAAGTCCAAAGATGACTTGTCCAAGATGTTGGTAACGCTCTTTCTTAAAGAAGAAGAGTAAGACTGCACCGATTGCAATCATCGGGAGTGAATACTCACCGACATCGAATCCGATGATAAATGCCGTCACCGTTGTACCGATGTTTGCCCCCATGATGACCCCGATTGCTTGACGGAGTGTCATGAAGCCGGCGCTAACAAGTCCGACCGTAATAACGGTTGTACCTGAAGAAGATTGAATCAATACAGTAACGATAATCCCGGCGAGTACACCAAGGAATGGATTCGTTGTATACTTATCTAGGATGTCGCGCAGGCGATTCCCTGCAGACTTTTGGAGTCCGTCTCCCATCGATTTGATTCCGAAGAGGAAGATCCCTAGACCTCCAAAAAACATGAATAACATTTCTTGCAAATTGTATTCCACGATTTTTGTACTCCTTTTAATTAAGAATTGGTTGGATTTGCTTGGTTTTTAATGCCCTACTCATTATGCCTTCATCGGCATCTTCATGTAAACACGTTTTATGTAAAAGTTTTATTAAAACACTGTACTAATTTTAATGATTTTATGAATGTTGTAATATAACAGATTGGAGTTTTTAGCATGTTGTCCACCATTTTTACATTTATTCGAACGAGCGTAGTGCCGTCAAAACGAGCCCTCCGTCTCCGCCTCGCTCCACTTCACGCCTATATGGGAGCCACTTTTGTGTTGACGTTACTCATTACCGTCTTGGACTTTATTGTGATTCGTCCTGACTTTTTCATTCCAATGTGGCTCTTCTTACACGGATTCGCCATCTTCTTTTTCTATTTAATCTGGGTCGCTTTCATGGCTTTATATGTTCAATTATTTACAAGAGTCTATTCCAAAAACATGTGGGCTTACCGCCAAGCTTGGCCATACGCAGTGTCGATGACACTTGTACCAACAATTTTATTAGTGATTTTGTATCACATGAACTCTTCATTGATTTCGATTGGCTTTGTGATTGGACTTGGATATATCACCTATCCATTAACAAAAGTACCTCAAAAAAAACAACGACGAGCGTCTTCGTGAACGCTCGTCGTTGTTTTTTATTTTGGTGAAAGATCCTCAAGCGTTCGATTTAACGCTTCACTTTGACCTTCTAAGTCTGCGCCCGCAGATCGTAAGGCAGATTGAACGTGGGACCAGCGATCGACTCCCTCGCTCAGCTCTCCTAATTTTTGTTCAAGTAACGAACTGATTTCTCGTAGTTGCTCATTTGATTCGATTAATTGTAAAAGCTGTCTACCTGTGTGTGAGGTATGATCCGTGATGGATTGAAACTCGCCTAGCTGAACTTTGATCTCGTGATCGATCGTTCCAATTCCACTCTCTACTCGTGAAACGGCATCTTTTAATCCATGTACTTGATTGATGAAGTCATGGACTTCCACTAACAAATCCTTTCGCTCCTCGTTCAGCGCTTCGATTGCATGTACCGCGAGCAGTGTCGCTTCATTTGTCATTTTCGCTAAGTTCCCCACCTCACTGGCAACAACAGCAAATCCTTTCCCATGCTCACCCGCCCTTGCCGCTTCAATCGATGCATTAAGCGATAACATCTTTGTGGCTGCCGACACAGAGAGGATACTCTTCAGTGCTTCATCCGCTTTTGACGAGTTGGCTTCGCTTTCGATTAGTCTTTGCTGAATACTCCCTACTTGGTGTTCAACATACTCACTTGCGTTTTTGACAGATGAAAAGGTTTCAAGTTCTTCATGTAAAATGGACTTCAAGCGATTCCCCCGCTCATCGACACTTTCCATTTGACGTCCGAGCATTTCGATTTGTTCGGTCACTTCCTTCATTTTTGATGTAGAGTCGCTCGTTACCATCTGATACGAATCACTCGTATGTTCTACAGTGGTTGCGACTTCTTGAAACTGTTCCACTTGGTGATGACTGTTCATCAATTCTCGTTTAAAGACAGGAAGACTTTGATGGAACGCACTTGCCGTCTTTCCCATCATATCCATTGATTGATTCCATAAATGAATGAATGTATTGAACTCGGTTTCGAGAATATGAATTTCCTTTGATTTTGCTCCGAGTGACACATCATCGAATCGGCGCGATTCTACGGCATAACGCAATGAATTGGCAAGTATACTCAACGGTCTGACTTCGCGCTGAATCAATCGTGTAAATAGGATTGCCATCCCAATCATCGAAATCAATAAGATATAAATGATCAATCGTCGTAGCTCATTCATCGGACCAAGTGTCGATTCTTTCGTTACGACGAGAACATAATCCGCTTTCAACTCAGGAATGGAGATAGATGCCATTAAGTATCGTTCCGTTTCTGTCACTTCCGGTTTCGTCTTCGATGCGACTTTCTCCAAGGTTTCTGTTTTCTCCATCCCTTTTGGTCCACTCAATTGCTCAATAGACTGTCCACGCACTAAAAATTGTGCGGCTTCGAATTCATCCCCCGATAGAATAGAAGCTTGTTGCATATATGTAGATTTCAATGAACGATTTAGCTGCTTCTCGTTTGCAACGTATGCACTGTAGGACGTCTTCACCGATTCTCGCATGACCGTGACTTCCCGTACGAGACGTTGCTCGATTTCTGCGGACAACAATTGTTCAGACTTTAATGCGAACCAACCAAACGTCACGATAAAGACTAGTAAAATAATCGGCATGAGCGTCCATTGGAGGCGGTGTGCCATTTTAAAATGCCGATTCGGTCGATTGTTTTCTCTCATTTCCTTCATTTGATTCCGTTTGAAGCCCCATTTCATATGTTGCCACCTCTTTTTCTATTCTCGCCTTTATATCGGTCTTGAGACGGTGGAAAATTATGAAGTAGATGTTAAGATAAC
Organism: Exiguobacterium sp. NPDC077395; assembly: GCF_050269125.1. Taxonomy (NCBI): domain Bacteria; kingdom Bacillati; phylum Bacillota; class Bacilli; order Caryophanales; genus Exiguobacterium; species Exiguobacterium sp. NPDC077395. The sequence continues at coordinate 972,394 of NZ_JBNNHU010000001.1, read as the reverse complement.
GTTAGAGTTTGTAAAGAGCACACATCCGTTACGCATCCTAGATGCTTTTTCACATTCTTTTCGTTATGATAATGAAGAAACCTTATTTTCTTAAATCGATTGGAATCTTTCCAAAAGAAGGAGATTACGTATATGTCAGAAATTTTGCATCGTTCATTAACTCGTCCGATTCGTGTCGGTAACTTGATTATCGGAGGATCGAACGAAGTCGTCATTCAATCTATGACTACAACAAAAACTCACGACGTCGAGGCGACAGTCGCCGAGATTAAGCGTCTAGAAGAGGCTGGGTGTCAAGTTGTTCGCGTGGCATGTCCAGACGAACGTGCAGCTGACGCACTCGCTGAAATCAAGAGCCGTATTAACATCCCGCTCGTTGTCGATATTCACTTCGACTACAAGCTTGCCCTAAAAGCCATCGAAAGTGGTGTCGATAAAATTCGAATCAACCCAGGTAACATCGGGCGCCGTGAAAAAGTAGAAGCTGTCGTAAACGCCGCGAAGGCAAAAGGAATCCCAATTCGAATCGGTGTCAATGCCGGGTCACTCGAGAAACAATTCCTTGAAAAGTATGGTTACCCGACTGCTCAAGGAATGGTCGAGAGTGCGATGCACCACGTGAAGATTCTCGAAGACCTCGGATTCTACAACACAATCATTTCACTCAAAGCTTCTGACGTGAACTTGGCACTCGAAGCGTATACGCTCGCTGCGAAGACGTTTGATTACCCGCTCCATGTCGGGATCACAGAATCAGGTCCACTTTTCTCTGGTTCACTTAAATCAGCAGCTGGGCTTGGCGCGATCCTCTCACTCGGAATCGGTTCAACGGTTCGTGTCTCTCTTTCAGATGACCCAGTCGAAGAGGTAAAAGTTGCGAAAGAAGTGCTCAAGTCATTTGGTCTTGCAGCAAATGCCGCAACATTAATCTCTTGTCCGACGTGTGGTCGAATCGAAATCGATTTGATCTCGATCGCGAAAGAAGTAGAAGAATATATTCAAAACATTAACGTCAACATTAAAGTTGCTGTTCTCGGTTGCGCGGTAAACGGTCCTGGTGAAGCACGTGAGGCTGACATCGGTATCGCCGGTGCCCGCAATGAAGGTCTTCTTTTCCGCCACGGTAAGATTATCCGTAAAGTTCCTGAAGCCACGATGGTTGAGGAATTGAAAAAAGAAATCGATGCGATTGCTGCTGAGAAGATGGCTGAACGCGAGCGTGAAGAACAAGAGCTTGCTAATCAATCAAATTAATGAATCACTTTACCCGCACGGTTGCAACCGTGCGGGTTTTTGATAGAATAGAGGGCATGTGAGGAGGAGTGATGAGATGCGAATCGGTATTGATTTAGATGGGACCGTAACAGACCCTAGAAGTTGCTTTATATATATGAATGAATCACTTGGTTACTCCATTGACTATCATCGTGCGACAGAGTATGAACTGCATACGTATACCACGATGGAACAGCATGAGTTTTGGAAGTTTATGATTGAAGAAGGACATGAGGAAGCAATCTATCGTCGTTCCCTTCCCCATTCCGATGTATTGGACGTATTATGGAAGTTGAAACAACAACATCACCTTCACTACGTCACTGCAAGAAGCGAGGCGGTTCGACCTGTCACAGAAGAATGGATTACGAGTCACCGACTTCCACTCGATTCGCTCGTGATGACCGGATCACACGATAAAATCAATGTCGTCAAAGACTTGTCACTCGAATTATTCATGGAGGACCGTTATGAGAATGCGGTATCGATCCACGAAGAAACGTCTATCCCCGTCCTATTGTTCGATGCACCTTACAATCGGAAAGTGCTACCTGAAGGTGTGACACGCATCTCAACATGGCGTGAAGCACATCATCAGATTGCGCATATCGAAAAACAAATGGTTCTTAACCAACGCTAAAAGGCACTCCCGTTCAGCTAACGGGAGTGCCTTTTTTAATTAGATGCGGCCAAGTTCTTCAATCACGTCACTTGCGAGTACACTTGCTGGATGAATCGTTTGACTGATCGATTTAGCTGCGAGCGCGTGCCAAAGGACTGCTTGTTCATTTGGTGACCATGCCCCACCTTCTCTCGCCCATAATGCGAGCAAAATTCCTGTCAACACGTCGCCGCTCCCTCCTTTGGCTAAGGCAGAGGCTTCCACTATATTGACCGCGCCTGTTCCGTCAGGTGCCACGATGAGGGTATATGTGCCTTTTAGAATCAAATGGACACGGTGCTGTTTTGCAAATTCGGTAGCAATGGTGAAGCGGTCACTTTCAATTTCTTCAACTGATCGACCTGTCAATTTTGAAAATTCACCAGGGTGCGGCGTGAGGATGAGCGGTCCTCGTGCTTCAAGTCGCTTCGTCGATAGTGCACCCGCGTCAACGATGACGGGGCATGATTGCCGAGTCACTTGTTGCCAAATCAAGTCCAAACCCTCACCTTCCACCATTCCAGGACCGATTGCAATCGCGTCGTATGTTTTTTCTAAGAGATCCGTATGCTGGTCGTACATCGCTTCAGGTAACGTCGGAATGAGAGGACTCGCCTCCCTTGGGATCGAGAGGTTTAACAAGCCAATCCCGGAGCGAAGTGCTGCGCGGCCCGCCATAAATGGGGCTCCGAGGAGATGACGACTTCCCCCAATCAATATGCCGTGCCCATAATCCGTTTTGTGACTGAATCGGTCTCTCTCTAAAAGCGATTGATCAAAATCAGATTCGGTCAATACGTTCCAGTCCGATGTATGCGGGAGCCCGATATCGATTCGTTCGAGCTGCCCATAATAAAGTGCAGTGCGGTTTAAAAAAGCTGTCCGCTTATAGCCATGTAAAGAATAAGTATGGGTCGCCTGAACAGCCAGGCCATCAAACTCACGAGCGTGGTCACTCGGTATACCGGAAGGAATGTCAATCGACAACACCTCTGCCGATTGTTCATTGATCCATTCAATGACGTCTCTCGCTTTTCCTGAAACGGGTCCTGAGAGTCCGACACCGAACAACGCATCAATGATGACGTCCGTAGTAATCGGTTGCTCAATGATGTGAACGAATGATGCCGCATAAGTCGCGTGTGTCGATGCCGCCTCCGATTTACTTTCACCTAGTGGTGACCAAACGCTCACGTTGTGACCTTTCACCGCAAGTTCTCTCGCGACAACCCATCCGTCTCCGCCGTTATTGCCTTTCCCACAAATCACTAGAATTGTTGAAGAGGAATCTATCTGCATCTTCGGCACGATTGCCGAAGCCGCTCGTTCCATCAATACTGCCTCAGGCATCCCGTTTTGACTGGCGGTTTGATCGATCTGTTTGATTTCTTTCGCTGTGTAAATCATCTGACTTCCCCCTTTCGATACAAAAAAGGGATTGAATCAATTCAATCCCTTTTGCTTACATTCTTTACAATACCCATATATCTCAAATTTATGATCGACCACTTCAAATTCAGGATCCACTGTTTCTACAAAACGCATCGGACACAAATCAAGTAGTTTTGTCTTTCCGCAACTTCGACAAATCAAATGGTGATGATGATGTGATGCGCTACATGTGACGCGAAACGACTTTTCGCCTTCAAGCTCTGTCGCTTCGAGTAGCCCTTCCTCAGCAAAAGACTTGAGGTTTCGATAAACTGTATCAAAACTCATCGTCGGATGCTTATCGCGCATATATTCCAGTACGTCTTTAGCACTGACGTAGCGATCTTCTTCAGAGAGAAAGGCATACATCTCAAGACGTTTCGGCGTAACTTTTAAAGAAGATGCACGAAGACGATTCAATTGTTCAGTCTCATTCATGTTGTACCTCCTTTTTCCTGAAACTCATCACTTTCTCAAGAATCATGACACCCGCCAAGATACCGACCGCGATTAACACGATGACCCCACCTGGTGCGACATCAAGGTCGTAAGCAAGGACAAGTCCACCGATTGTCGCAACTTCACCAAAGATGATGGACCAAAGGATTGTCTGTTTGAAACTTGAAGTGAAACGTAACGCCGCTGCGACAGGTAGCGTAATCAAACTTGATACGAGAAGCGTCCCGACGATTCGCATACTGACAGCGATGACAAGTGCTACGATGAACATGAACAATAGATGGAGCAATGTGCTCGGAAGTCCCGAGACTTTCGCTTGTTCTTCATCAAATGACAAGAACAATAACTGTTTATAGAAGATAAAGATTACAAGGACCGTTAAAATCGCCACACTGACAATCAATGTGATATCTGACTGACTCACTGCGGAGATTGATCCGAATAATAACGTCGACAAATCCACGGAGAATCCTCTTGAGAGCGAGATGAAAATAGCACTCAGTCCCATCCCAGCTGACATCATGATGGGAATCGATAATTCTTGAAAGTGAACATATTTACTTCGTAACCAGTTGAGTCCGAGCGCCGCCAATACCGAAATCAACGTTCCCATATAGAGAGGATTGAGATCAGCGAATAAGGCGATGTATTGCCCGAGAAATAAGCTGAATGAAATACCGGCAAGCGTCATATGTGACAGGGCATCGGCAATCAAACTCATTCGTCTAACGACGATAAACGAGCCGATGAGCGGTGCTGTGAAACCAATGACGAGCGCTGCAATGAACGCATAACGTAAAAAACTGTATGTCCAAAGGTCTGCAATCATGTTGTACCCTCATGGACAAGCACTTTCACAGGATATGGTTTAATGGATGACGCCAGTTCACCGAGCTCGCTATATTCTCGAAGACCACAATTACATGCCAAACGCCCACGGTCGAGATGGACGACTTTCGTGACGAGGTCCGTCACGACGTTTAAATCATGGGTGACGAGGACGAACGTACACGTCGTATGTTCCCTGAGCATATGCAGCACTTCATAAAAGTCTTGTAAGTGTTTCTGGTCCACACCAACCGTAGGCTCGTCTAGAATCAATAAGTCAGGCTGATTGACCATTGCCCGCGCGATAAAGACGCGTTGTTGTTGACCTCCTGACAAGTCCCCAATTTTACGATGGCGGAACTGCCACATGTTGACCGTCTCAAGCGCATTTTGAATCGCTGCCTGGTCCTCCATTTTTAGACGCTTAAATAAACCGAGGCGGCCATATCTCCCCATCGCCACAACTTCTTCAACAGTAACCGGGAATCCCGAGTTAAATGAAGCCGCTTTTTGGGAAACGTAACTGATACGAGACTTATCTTTAAACTGCGAAATTGGCTTTCCGAACAGTTCAACGGATCCTTGTTGTGGTTGTAGTAAACCAAGAATCGTTCGAATCAATGTCGACTTCCCAGAACCGTTTTCTCCAACGATTGCGACGAAGTCCCCTTGTCGAATATCAATCGAAACTTGTTGTAAGGCCGGTGTCCCATCATAGTAATAAGACACATCGTTTAATTTGACGACGGATGCTGTCATCTAATCCCTTCTCTCATTTGATAAATCGTAATCATTTCTACTTTCTAAGCGTTTGTATTATACAGAATATCCGGCACGCCTTCAAGCGAGACCGTTCTCGCCAATCAAAATGTTTTAAATTCACGTAAATCATATGTTCGTCCAAAACCTTGTCGATTACACTAAAGATATGAAGGGGATGGTTTTATGGAAAAGAAACTTGCAGTCATCGATATCGGATCCAACTCGATTCGGAATGTCATCTTTGAAGTCAACGAGGAAGGACAATATTTCGAGCGCCTAAACGTGAAAGAAGTAGCTCGTTTATCTAGTCATATTAGTGACTCGAATGAAATGACAGAGGACGGAATCGCTGCTTTGATCGATACGCTTCGGCATTTTAAAGAATTGAACGATTATCATATCGTTACTGATGTTCTTCCTGTCGCGACCGCGGCCATCCGAAATGCAAACAATTCGGATGATATCTTACAGCAAGTGAAAACCGCCACCGGTATGACGATTCGCTTGCTAAGTGATTATGAAGAAGCATTCTACGGGTACTCTGCCATTGTCAATTCGACGTATGTTGAAGACGGTTACTCTGTCGACATCGGTGGGGGATCAATGGAGGTCACCTATTTCCAGAATCGTGAGCTTGTCTTTTATCATAGCTTCCCGTTTGGTGCTGTCACCTTGACGAAAGAGTTCATGAAAGACGATACGATGACAAAAGACGAACGCAAAGCGTTGACCTCATACTTAAAGAAAGCATTTAAGGAAATCGAATGGTTAGAACCTCATGGCGTCCCGCTTGTCGGCGTCGGAGGGACAGCCCGTAACTTAGTTCGCGTCGAACAGACCATGTCGAATTTCCCACTTGAAGGAATCCATCAATATACGATTTCATCCGATCAACTCGAAGAAGTCGTGGATGAGCTCGTCGGCATGTCGAGTAAGCAACTCGGGCGAATGGATGGACTGTCAAAAGATCGGGTCGACATCATCGCCCCGGCTGTCACAGCCATCGGCGAACTGGCGAAATATTTGAAAGTTCCGGAGTTCACGATGAGCAATAACGGACTTCGAGAAGGATTGTTTTATGAGAACTATTTACATGAGCATGACAAAGTGCGGTTTGCCGATGTGAAAGAAGAAAGTTTCCGACATTTTGAAAAACAATATGATGTGAACCCGACCCGCCACCAACACTTGATTCGATTGGCTCGTCAGCTGTATACCGGACTGATTGAAGAGAAGGCCATCAAACCGAAACCGTTCGAACCAGGTCTACTCGAGGGTGCTTGTCGTCTCGCTTATGTCGGCGAATATATCGACCATAACAATAAGAGCGACCACACGTTCCATTTGATCACGACGAATGATTTCAAAGGGTTGAATAATGAAGACCGGCTCGCACTCGCGCTCGTTACATCATTTAAATCAAAACGCGTGTTAGAACAACATATCGAGGCCTTTCCGAAGTGGTTTGACCACAAATTGTTGAAGAGTCTTGAATTGCTCGGTTCAATTGTCAAACTTGTCGACGCACTTGATTTGACAGAGCGCCAAATCGTCACGGACATCCACGTCTCTAGCTCAAAAGATGGTCTTACACTCTCACTTGATACGAACGGGTCTGCCCGCTTTGAGTTACAACGAAGCACTCGACACAAAAAACACTTAGAACGCGCAATCGACCAATCGATTGAGATTGTCTTGAACGAGGAGGAATAAACATGCCCGACTATACGTACGAACATTTCAACAATCGGGAACTTAGCTGGCTCGATTTCAACGAGCGTGTCCTCGAGGAAGCGGTGGACGATCGTAATCCGCTCATGGAACGGCTGAAGTTTCTAGCAATCTTCAGTTCAAACTTAGATGAGTTTTATATGGTTCGTGTCGGAGGTTTAAAAGATGAGGTGCTCGCAGGGTTTAACCGTCCGGAAGACAAGACAGGACTCACTCCGAAGCAACAGATTAAAGCCATCTCGATGCGTGCTCAAGAACTTGTCGAGACACAATATGCGACGTATAAGAAAATCACGAAACAATTATCCAATCAAAACGTACGCTTTTTGCGCACGAAACATCTGAACAAGACACAACAAGAATTCGTGAAAGAGTATTTCCGTACACACGTCTTCCCGGTTCTCACACCGATTGCCGTCGACGCCTACCGTCCTTTCCCGATGCTGTTATCAAAATCATTAAATATTGCCGTCGAAATCGCTTCGAATGGCGAAGGGAAAAAGCGACTCGCCCTCGTTCAAGTACCTTCCGTCCTACCCCGTTATCTTGAACTGCCTACGGACGACGAGGAACATACCGATTTGATTCTCCTCGAAGATTTGATCATTCAATTTATCGATTCCTTATTTAAAGGGTTTGTCGTCGAATCGACGATGCCGTTCCGGATTACCCGTAACGCGGATATGCCTTTCCATGAGGAAGGGAGTCGCGATGTGTTGAAACAAATTGAAAAAGAGCTGAAAAAACGTCGCTATGGGGTCGCCATCCGGCTCGAAGTGCAGCAACGCTCATTACGAAAAGAACTGTTATTCATGCTTCAAGATGTGCTTGATTTGCACGACCGTGATATTTTCATTGTGGATGGTCCGATTGATTTGACCTTCCTGTTCGGTATATATAGTCAAATCGGGATAGAATATGACGACATGATCAATGAGACGTTGATCCCATTTATCCCGGAAGGTCTCGAATCCGGAAAAGATTTATTCCAAAGTATCGCCAAACAAGATTATCTTCTTCACCACCCGTACCACTCGTTCGATCCAATCGTACGATTCATCGTCCAAGCCGCTAAAGATCCGAACGTACTGGCGATTAAACAAACGCTGTATCGGGTCTCCGGTGACTCTCCGATTATCAAGGCCTTGACCGATGCGGCCGAGAGCGGTAAACAAGTGACCGTCCTCGTCGAATTGAAAGCACGATTTGACGAAGAGAAAAATATTCAATGGGCCAAACAACTTGAAAAAGCGGGCGCCCACGTCATTTACGGTTATAAAGAACTTAAGACGCATTCAAAAATCACACTCGTCGTACGTATTTTAGAAGGTGGTGTGTTGCAACGATTCATTCACCTCGGAACGGGCAACTATAATGACTCTACAGCAAAACTGTACACAGATATTGGGCTCTTGACGACAAACGAGGAACTTGCCGAGGATGCCACGAACTTCTTCAACTGGCTCTCCGGTTATGGAGAGCGACCATCTTGGCACCAATTCGAGACGTCACCTGATGATATGAAAGACTTCTTCCTCAACAAAATTGAAGATGAAATCAAACTACACGAGAAGTATGGGAACGGTAGAATCGTTGCGAAGATGAATTCGATTACAGACCGGGCCATCATCACAAAATTATATGATGCTTCGTCTGCAGGTGTAAAAATCGACTTGATTGTTCGAGGAATCTGTTGTTTACGCCCCGGAATTAAAGGTGTCTCTGAAAACATTCGAGTCATCTCCATCATTGATCGCTATCTCGAACATTCACGTATCTTTTATTTTTATCAAAATGGTAAAGAAGACTTGTATTGTTCTTCTGCAGATTGGATGACACGCAACATGAAGAAGCGGATTGAAATTCTCTTTCCAATCCTCAATGCATCGCATAAAACGTACATCAAAGATATGATGGCACTCCAACTTGTTGATAACGTGAAAGCAAGAAAACAACGTTCCGATGGTCGTTACGTATATGTGAAACAAGAGAATAAAGAGGAAGAAATTCAGTCTCAAATCATCATTCACCAATATACGGGAGGACGCTGGAACAACATCCCTAGCGTGTTCGAGCGAGAACCTTCAAACTGGGCTGAGCGCGAAGTTTTACGACTCCGAGCTGAAAATGAGAAAATGACGGATGACTGATGTTAGACTTCTCAAATTGAGAAAGTCATTGTATAATGAATGCGGTTCAGTCATTATAAAGCGCTTTCATTAGAAGAGACGGAGGAATCATACATGCAAGAAATTCTGCTTTCACTACTCGCTGGCTTAATCTGTGGTGCTATCTTCACAGCACTCAAATTGCCATTGCCAGCCCCGCCTGTGTTACCAGGTGTCGTCGGAATCTTCGGGGTTTTCCTCGGGATGAAAGTATATCAATTCGTCGTGGCAAACTGGCCATTCTAAAAAAACGATGCCTCTCAGGCATCGTTTTTTTAGTCTAACGTATGAATCGCTTTATGACAGGTTGGACACACCCAAATTCCGTGGTCATCTTGCAGATGATATTCCATCAGTTTTGATGCATCGTTTCCGTATCGTTCGAAAAGATTGATCTCACAAACTGAGCATGTTGTCACCGGAGCGTACGGGGCGACAAGCTTCTCCCGAAACAAATGCGCTTCATAATTCTCTTTTGTCCATTTTGATGAGGGGACATGGTACCCATCCATCCATTTCTGATGAATCGACTCGTACGGTTCGTCCGCTTCATACATCCCTATCTTCAAAAGCGGGTGGTGAAAATGAAGTTGGATTAAATCGACCAAACTGTACGTCGCCACTTCTTCCTTTTTAGCGCCAAGCCAGTATGGATCGTCAGGTTGCTCGATCAATTCCTCTAACAATACCTCTGCCTCTGCCACGATCCCATGCCCGATCACTTCGATGAACGCTGTCGGGGTCGCCACGGACCCTTTTACATACACGGGACTTTGTTCAAGAAAATAGGTCGGGAAAGCGTGCCACACATCATATTGAGTTGGGTCGACCTGAAGGATTGCCATCGTTTATTGATAAGAAAGCGTGAAGCGTTCACGCCATTCAGGATCAAATTGATTCGCACGGAACATCTCGATCTCTTGTTTATATGGTGCCACTTTCGTTTTTTCACTAACTGGAATATATGGCGTCTCTAAAATTTTTGGGAGATGTGCAAATGCCTCATGATGAATGATTCGATTTAATGTATCGAATCCAATCTCACCATACCCGATATTTTCGTGCCGGTCTTTTCTCGCACCGCGCACGTTTTTTGAATCATTCACATGAATCACACCGAGACGGTCGAGACCGACGATTCGATCGAATTCTTCAATCACTCCGTCCAAATCACCGACTAAGTCGTAGCCTGCATCATGTACGTGACACGTATCGAAACAGACAGAGAGACGGTCATTGTGTGTGACGCCGTCTATGATTGTTGCCAATTCTTCAAACGTCTTTCCGAGCTCGCTTCCCTTCCCTGCCATCGTCTCAAGCGCAATCTTAACCTGTTCGTCACCAGTCAACACTTCATTCAGTCCTTCAATAATCCGGGCAAGACCAATGTCTTCTCCGGCACCAACATGAGCCCCTGGGTGAAGAACGACATGGCGAGCAACTTGGAGTGCTTCAGCACGCTTCAACTCTTGTGTCAAAAATGAAACGGCCAATTCGAACGTCTCAGGTTTTGTCGTATTTCCGAGGTTAATGATATAAGGTGCATGGACGACAATCTCTTCGATGTCGTGAGCAGCCATATGTGTGAGTGCCGCCTCGATATTCAAATCCTCAATCGGCTTTCGACGTGTATTTTGAGGAGCTCCCGTATACACCATCATCGTATTCGCTCCATATGAAACAGCCTCTTCGCTACCTGCAAGTAGCATTTTTTTACCTGATACCGAAACGTGTGAACCTATTTTTAACATCATCATCTTCCCTTCATAAGCTTCTATCTTCAGTTTACACAAAAAGAAGAACCGACTCCAAGAAGTCGATTCTTCAAACGATTAACGCTTGTTTTTCTTACGAGCGGCACGACGATCCGAGCGCTGTTGTTGCATGTGCTCACGTGAAGCCGTCTCTTTTAACTTATACTTAAATTTCTTCTTATAGCCAGGTTTCACTTTCTTCTTCGCCTTCTTGATTTCACCGGCCATACGACTATGTGCCGTATGCGAGACTTTCATCTTCCGGTCTGTTTGGCGACGGCGACGTGTTTTGATTGGCTGAATCGAACCATTGCGCAAGTCCACGTGTGTGAATTCGAACCCTCGTTCTTCGAGTCGGTTGATTGGTCCATTTTCATGGTCTTCATACAACGTATACGCCTCACCAGAAGCCCCCGCACGACCTGTACGACCGACACGGTGCGTGTAAAAGTCAAGGTCTTTCGGAATCCCATGGTTGATGACGTGAGAAACGCCTGAGATGTCGATTCCTCGAGCTGCCAAGTCTGTAGCGATCACGTATTGATACTTCGCGTCGTTAATGTCCTTGATGGCTTGTTTACGGCGACGTGCCTGCATGTCCCCGTGTAACGTACCGACATTCAGTCCCGCTTCACGGAATGATGTCTCCAATTCATCCGCTTCTTGTTTCGTATTTGTGAATACGAGACAGACGAACGGATTGATTGCTTTTGCAATTTCGACGGTCAATTCCTTACGGTCACGGTGACGTACCGGGATGACGTGGTGCTTGATTTTTGGTGCGACACGATGTTCCGGGCTCGCTTCAGCGAAACGTGGGTCGTGCAAGTAACGCTTCAAGAACGGCTCGAGCTTCTCAGGAATTGTCGCTGAGAAAACCATTGTTTGAAGTTTTTCTGGAAGTGATTGCGCGATGCGGTCAACTTCCGGCAAGAATCCCATATCGAGCATTTGGTCAGCTTCATCGACAACGAAATGCGTCACTTTATGCGGGAACAAGGCTTGTGCTTTCATCAAGTCAAGGATTCGTCCCGGTGTCCCGATAATGAGTTGTGGTGGATTTTTCATCTTATCGATTTGACGTTCGCGGTCTGTTCCTCCGACAATCAAACTTGATTTGATGTAATCCGGATTCTTAATGAGGATTGATTTTAATTCTTCATGAATCTGCCATGCGAGTTCACGTGTCGGTGCGACAACGATCGCTTGGACAGATTCCTCTTCTGGGTTGATCGCTTCTACGATCGGTAATAGGAACGCAAGTGTTTTCCCCGTTCCTGTTTGTGATTTCCCAATAATATCTCGACCATTTAGTGCAGCCGGAATAATCCGTGCTTGTATATCGGTCGGTTTCGTGATGCGTTTTTCTGTTAACGCATCGATCATAAACGGTAGCAATTTGAACTGTTGGAAGCTGTTCAATCGATACACCTCCTGTTTCTTTCCACTTTTCCTAGCATAGCGGAATCAAATCATTTGTCAATCAATCTTTTGCCACGCCTTCATATAAATAACTCGATGAATAATAATGCTTGGCAATTTTCTTTCCATTTAAATGTTGTTCGAGCGCTTTGAAGCCGACTTCCATCATCTCGTTTGGCGACTGTACGACAGTCGCATTGACTTTCCCATTTTGAATGAGTGGATAAATATCAGAAATGCCGTCTACCGATACGATCGTCTTGTCCGTTAAGTCATGACTTTCTAAAGCTCGAACGACGCCGAACGTATTATCGTCATTGTGCGAAAAGACAGCATCAAACGGAATTTCTTCTTCTAACCAACGTGACATCTCAATCTCTGCTTGGAACGTATCATAGTTCCCTGTGATGGAGGCAATGATCTCGAATTGGTCGGCATTCGCTTTTTCATATTCCCGAATCCCAAGACTGCGGTCCATCGTGGAGCGTACCTTCGGCGTACCCCTCACTTCGACGACACGAATCGGTCGATCCAGGTCGCTATATTTCGCGGCAATTTGTTCCGCTGCCATCCGCCCGATATCGACATTGTCGGAGACGACCGAAGTCAAGATACTCGGATGATCAATCATCCGGTCAATCGCAATAATCGGGATATTTTCTCGTTTTGCACGTTCTAACGACGGTTGGATGAACGTGTCATCGAGCGTCGTCAAGAAGATGGCCTCGACCCCCCGATCAATCAAGGAGTCCAATTTTTCTTTTTCTAACACGCGCGAATCTTCACTCGTCGTAGGAATTGGGATAAATCCTTTTTGGTTGGCCGTATGAACGAACGAGTCTAACAGCTTGTTCGCATGCTCATGTTTATCGCTGACGAACACGAATCCCACTTCTTTTTCATCTGTTTTTTGCTCCGGTATTTGAATCGATGTGATCAGAAGGATTGTCATGGCCCAAACGATTGGTAACCAGAGCCAATAATGTTTGAGGGTTTTCATGATGGATCTCTCCTTGGAATTTTGATCAACATCGCCGTTCCTTTGTCGACGACGCTATCAATCTCCATCACTCCGTTCACACTCTTCAAGTATTCTTGAATCATGTAAATCCCAAGACCGTTTCCGCTGTCTTTCGTCGTGTTGAATGCCGAACCGACTGTCTTGAGTTGTTCTTCTGTCATACCAATCCCGTTATCTTCAATTAAGAACCGATATTCCTGCTCCGTAAAGAGAACGGTTACGACAACACTTCCCTCTGCACCTTTCGACTCAACAGCCTCGACCGCGTTTTTGAACAGGTTATAAATGATTTGAACGAGCATGTCGAACGAGGCATAGAAAGGAGGCATGTCATTCGGAACGAGTAATTCCCACTTGGTCGGACGCTTGTAACATTCAGCATCCATCAAAAATTCGAGTCGCTTCGCAAAGTCTAACATATCAATCCATTCTTCGTCTCTTCCTGCCTGATCAGGTTTGGCAAGTGTCAGCATCGTTGAGATTAAATCATTCGCCCGCTCCAATTCTTTGATGGCGACGTCTACCATGTCTTTATTGCTTTGTCCTTCTCGTGCCAACTGTAAGGTGATATGGACCGGTGTGAGCGGGTTTCGAATCTCATGGGCAATCCCGGCTGCCAATTGTCCAAGTGACGCTAGCTTTTCTTGATGCAAAATCAATTGTTGCTGGCTCAACTGTTCACGCCTTGATGTTTCCATCCGCTGGGCGTAATCGTTGTACGTATCCAGTAATGTCTCGACTTCTTTTGAACCGGTCCTCTCGAGCGTGATGGCACCGAGTGACTGCTGCTTCTTGATCTGATTGACAAGTTCGACGAGCGGATTCGTCAACGTTCGCGAGAGCAACAATCCGACAAGGATGCTCAAGAAGAACGTCACAAGTGCAATCATCAAGTACTGCCAACGCGTATCGTAGACCGTCTCATATACAGAGTCGTTCTGATGTTTTGCAAGCATACTCCAGCCACTGACTCGTGCATCCGGTTCGTACATCATCGTGTCTTCTTCCGTACTTAAAATCGTACGTGTACTCCGTCCTAGTACGTCGTCAATGACTTCACGTGATACGCGACGTTCTGCATCTGTGACCAAGTTGAATGAAGTCGTCAACACTTCTCCTTGTTCATCTAACAGATAAAGAATCATATCATCATTCGCTGACTCAAGCGACCGTCGGTACAAGTCAGAGTTGAGCACACTGATGCTTCCACCAAAAATACCGATTGGTCGGTTGTCTTCAATGACAGGAACATATAAGAACGTTCCCATGTCCCCACTAATCATGATAGGGTCACTCATATATAGTTCTTTTCCACTCGCAGTCAATACTTCTGCGAACTTGGGGTCACGTTTGATCACAGAAGAGGAAACTTGACGCTCAGAATACCATTTAAACGAATTCTTGCTGACATCATAATAGAAAATCGATGTAAAACTCGTTCGTTGATTTAAATACCCTGTCCGGATACGTTCTTCAATCCACGGTTCGTTTCCGACGTATGCTCCAAGATAAACCAGGTCCTCATACAATTTACCGAGTCGGGACTCGACATTTTCAATACTATCGTCAATCGCATAGTCAAATTGCTCTTTCGCCAGCTCTTCTGCACGAGACACCGTGACGCGATCAGCAGAGAATGCAAGCGACGAGATAACAAGTGCTAAAATAATGATGATGATAAACGTAATTTGGAAAAAGTATGATTTTTTAAGTTCACGCAACTGTTTCATTCGATTCACGATGTCCCTCCTTTCTAACCTAAAAATTATAGCATGAATACACGCAAATCTTTTCGTATTTTCGAAACAATGTTAGACTAATACGTATGAAAGCACTTCGAAAGGAGCCTTCGTCTTCATATGAAAGTTAAAAAAATTAGTCCACGCGGATATTGCTATGGTGTCGTCGATGCCATGAAACTCGCAAATGAGGCGGTTGCAAATCCAGATTTGCCACGCCCGATTCATATACTCGGAATGATTGTCCATAATCGTCACGTCACACAGGCGTTCGAGGACCTCGGTGTCAAAACGGTTGACGGTGAGGACCGGATGCAGGCGCTTGAAACAATCGACCGCGGAACGGTCGTCTTCACGGCGCACGGGATTTCCCCACTCGTTCGGAAACGTACCATTGAAAAAGGATTGACGATTGTCGATGCCTCTTGTCCTGACGTCCTCGTCACACATGATTTGATTCGGGAAAAAACGGCTGAAGGATATGATGTCATCTATATCGGGAAACATGGCCACCCAGAACCAGAGGGCGCGATTGGAGTCGCACCGAACCATGTTCATTTGATTCAATATGAACATGAAATCGATCAGTTACCGAGTCGGTTATTCGACCGGAAAATTCTCGTGACGAACCAGACGACGATGAGTCAATGGGATGTCTCTGCACTGATTGAGACGATTCAGTCCCGCTATCCACACGTTGAAGTGCATAACGAAATTTGTAATGCGACTCAAGTTCGTCAAGAAGCCGTAGCCGAACAAGCCGGAGACTGCGAATTATTAATCGTCGTCGGCGATCCAAAATCAAATAACTCGAATCGTTTGGCGCAAGTCTCTAAAGAGATTGCCGGCACAAATGCGTATCGCATCGGCGATTTGAGCGAACTTGATTTGAACTGGCTCGAGGGTGTCGAGACCGTCGCCGTGACGTCTGGCGCATCTACACCGACACCAATCACGAAAAAGGTCATCGATTTCTTGTCACAGTACGATCCAGAAGATTTGAGTACACATGATAAAACACCATATCTCGAACTTCGCAGTATCTTACCGAAAGTAAAGGCATTGCGTAAGTGAACGAATCCCCCATTCTCAACGAGAAAATGGGGGATTTTTTATGTCATCTGAATTGGAACGGGTTCGTGTTCGCTTCGGAGATCATCAACTCGACATCGATTTTCCCTTTCTGAAACTTCTCTGTGAGAATCCCGACCACGCCACGCTTCATGACACTTTCGACATGGTGTCCTGGGTCGACGACCGCAAGCCCTAGTGCCATCGCATCATGCGCCACGTGGAAGTATAAATCACCTGTTACATAGGCATCTGCACCTTTGAAATGTGCAGCGGAAACATATTTGTTTCCGTCCCCTCCAAGTACAGCCACTTTCTCAATCAATCGTTTCGGGTCCCCGACGAAACGGACACCTTCCACTCCAAAGCTCGTCTTCACATGGTCGGCGAACGCTTCAAGTGTTACAGGACGTTCAAGTCTACCGATGCGTCCTAACCCGTATACGTGTCCTTCAATCTCGTCTCGAATCAAATCGTATGCTACTTCTTCATACGGATGAGCATCTTTCATCGCTTTCAAGACTCGCTTCTTCTGGCTTTCGCGGACGACCGTCTCGATTCGAACCTCATCGACTTGTTCTGTCTCGTGAACTCTACCAATGAATGGTGTCGTCCCTTCAAGAGGAGTGAATTGTCCTTTTCCAGAAACTCGGAACTGACAATCCGCATAGTCTCCGATATGTCCGGCACCTGCTCTGCCTAATGCACGTGACACGTCTTCTGCGTGTGATTCCGGCACGAACACCGTTAATTTATAGACTGGCTCTTCATACGTTGGTACAAGTACTTTTGTGTCGTGCAACCCGATTGCTTCACTCATCCAATCGTTCACACCGCCAACACAAACATCTAAATTTGTATGTGCCACGTAGACCGCGATGTCATGCTGAATACATTTCATCGTGATTTTCCCTGCCGTAGAACGATCATTAACTTGAGATAACGGACTAAAGATAGGCGGATGATGGGCAATGATCAAATCCACCTTTTTCTCAATCGCTTCATCCACGACCGATTCAAGCACATCGAGCGTTACCATGACCCGTTTGACATCTTTATTGAGTGATCCGATCTGCAAGCCGATTTTATCTCCTTCGACTGCTAAGTGTTTTGGCGCAAACTCTTCAAACAACTGGATCACTTGATTGCCGTTCGCCATTACTGACTCACCTCTCTCATTTTGTCACGCATCCGTTTGAATTCGATTTGTTTTTGAACCAACGCCTCTGACTGAATGCCATCTGCCATTTGACCGAGTACATATTCGAGTTTATCCGCTTCACGACTCCACTTCAGTTTAAACGCCTCAGGGCGTTCCTGAATCAAATATGGACCGAATAATAGTTGCCAAGTCCGTTCTGTGAGATCGTCACTATACATCGTTTCAGTCCCTTTTTCGCCGACGAGAATCTCATATACCTTATCATTCTCTTCGACAATCGCTTCTTCGACGAGAACATATCCATTCTCAAGCAACCAACTCCGAACGTGTTGTCCGTCGACATTCGGTTGAAGAATCAGACGCTCGACTGCACCGAGCTTCTCTTTCCCGGATTCTAGAATCGAACGAATCAAACTGCCACCCATCCCACAAATCGAGATACATGTCGCTTCGTCTTCATGTAATACAGCCAGACCATCACCGAGACGTACATCAATGACTTCTCGCGCTCCAATCAAGTCTACTTGTGCTTTTGCGGCCTCCATCGGACCAACATTTACTTCGCCTGCAATCCCCTTTGAAATGATTCCTTGTTGAAGGGCGTAGCATGGCACATATGCGTGATCCGACCCAATATCAGCGAGCACGCTTCCTTTCGGGATATAATCGACAACTTGCTTCAAGCGGCGATCTAAGATGACACGTTCTTGCATGTAAGACAACTCCTTTGTTCTACTTCTTCCCTAGCGTATCGAATTCTTTACACTTCGACAACAAAAAACGCACCCCGCTACGGAGTGCGCCACTTCTTATTGTTCGATCAACCAGTTCGCAAGCACTTCTGCTTCTTCAGCTGATGCAAGACCTGCAGGCATCGCACCTTGTCCGTTGACAATGATGTTTGCGATTTCTTCTGGTGAAAGACGATCGCCAACACCAGTAAGTGCTGGACCAACGCCACCTTCAAGGTTTCCGCCGTGGCAACCTGTGCAACCCTTCGCTGCATATAACTCTTCTGGGTTCATTTCAGTGACTGCTGGACCTTCAGCCGCTTGTTGCGCCTGATTCACACCAAAATACGATAATGATACCATGGCAATAATTGCGACGATTGCGATTGCCGCAAACGGTAACAATGGATTACGCATTGTAGTTCCCCCTCATGTTCATTCCAAATTTCTATCCAACACTATTTTACTCAAAAAATAATAAAGAAGGAAGGAAAATCACTCATTTTCCTTCCTTTCTTCTAAAACTTCACACTTTATTCAAATATGAACTTAATCGAGGAAGTCTTTCAAGCGTTTGGAACGACTTGGGTGACGTAATTTACGAAGAGCTTTCGCTTCGATCTGACGAATCCGCTCACGTGTGACGCCGAACACTTTCCCGACTTCTTCAAGTGTACGCGTACGACCATCGTCTAGACCGAAACGAAGACGAAGGACGTTTTCTTCACGGTCCGTCAACGTATCAAGAACGTCTTCTAACTGTTCTTTCAACAATTCATAGGCTGCCGCATCTTGTGGGGCCATTGCATCTTGGTCTTCAATGAAGTCACCGAGATGTGAATCGTCTTCTTCCCCAATCGGTGTTTCAAGTGACACCGGCTCTTGCGCGATTTTTAGAATCTCACGCACTTTTTCAGGTGTGAGTTCCATCTCTTTCGCAATCTCTTCTGGAGAAGGTTCACGACCGAGGTCTTGGAGCAATTGACGTTGAACGCGAATCAATTTGTTAATCGTTTCGACCATGTGAACTGGGATCCGGATTGTACGCGCTTGGTCAGCAATCGCACGAGTGATGGCCTGACGAATCCACCATGTCGCATAAGTCGAGAATTTGAACCCTTTCATGTAGTCGAATTTTTCGACTGCTTTGATGAGGCCCATGTTTCCTTCTTGAATCAAATCAAGGAAGAGCATCCCACGACCGACGTAACGTTTCGCAATCGAAACGACGAGACGAAGGTTCGCTTCCGCAAGACGTTTTTTCGCTTCTTCGTCTCCTTGCTCGATTCGTTTCGCAAGCTCCGTCTCATCTTTCGCACTGAGAAGGTCGACACGGCCGATTTCTTTCAAATACATTCGGACCGGGTCGTTGATTTTAATTCCAGGTGGTACCGATAAGTCGTTTAAGTCGACTTCTTCATCTTCTTTTTTCGCAGGTGTTTCTTCTGCGTCAGCTGCGTCCTCTGTGACACGGATATCTTTCGCTTCTAAATCTTCGATGAAGTTATCAATGAAATCCGAGTCCACCTCAAAATGACTGAGGCGGTCTTGAATTGCTTGCATTGAGACAACGCCTTTTTTCTTTCCTAACTTTTCGAGCTCTTCTATGGCGTTAAATAAATCCTCTTTCTTCTTCTCTGCCATTTAGCAGTTCAACTCCTTCCAAACTTCATCCACGTTCATCGTTCTCGTAGACGACGACTACGGGCAATCAATTCTTGTAGCTTGGACGCCTGGTCAACAATACTTTCGGCGTCTTGAGCGATTTCCCTTTTTGCACGCTCGATTTGACGTTGCTCCTCATAACTGTTTATGACCCGAATGTATTCGTCTAAAACCTCTTCAGACAGTTCATCCGGTCCAGCCATCAGTCGGATCTCCGCAAAACGCATCGCATAATCGGGACGTTGGTCGCAGTAACGCTCCATAAACGGCAACGTCACTTGATCGAACTCATCTTGTGTCATCGTCTCAGAGACGATTTCATACAATGCCGAACCTAGCATACGATGTGTCTCATCCTGATAACGTAGCCCTAGACGATCGCGTACAAAGCGGACTTGTTCCGGTCCAGTCAACATGGCACGTAACAAATACTTCTCTGCTTTCATCCAGCGTGGTTCGCCCGTTTTACTCGAACGTTTTCGAACGGGTTCCACAGGCTCCATCGTACGGACGGGTGTCGATTCGCTTGACGTCGGACGAGGAATTCTCGAACGAAGCGTCTCGAGCGGAATCTCAAACTCATCCGACAGCTTTTTCACATATAAATCTCTTCGAATCGAATCATTCGTCTTACCGATCTCTTCAAGCATAGATTCAATAAAGCGAATCCGTTCTCCTTCTCGGTTCAAGTTTTTTCCTCGTCTGAGCATACGATTCATAAAATCAAGCACGCTCAACTGTTCCGTCTCGACAAACTGTTGCCAATGCGACGCCCCGTGTTGACGTATATAATCATCCGGGTCTGTCTTTTCGGGTAACGGTAAAACTTGTACATCGAGCGGGGATGACTCCAATAAGCGAATGACTTTTTGAGTCGCCTCTTGTCCCGCATGGTCTCCGTCATAACAGATGATGACTTCCTCCACGATTCGAGACAATGCTCTTGCATGTTGTGGAGAGAAGGCAGTCCCAAGTGATGCCACAACTTCTTGTGTACCCGCTTGCGCGACTTGTAAGACGTCTACGTTTCCTTCTACGAGAAAGACTCGCTTTTTCTTACGCATCAATGCCCGGGCTTGAGAGAAGCCAAATAGCAATTCACTCTTGTTGAATAGCGGTGTTTCAGCCGTATTCACGTATTTTGGTTGACGGTCATCAATCGCACGTCCACTGAAGCCAACGATGGTGCCGTCTCGATCCGCAATCGGAAAGACGACCCGTCCTTCAAATCGGTCAAAATATTCACCGGATTTGGACTTCGAGATTAAACCTGCCTCAACCATCACTTCTAAATCGAACCCTCGCCGCTCCAACAACTCGACAGTAAAGCGTCGTTGGTCTGGGGCAAATCCAATCTTGTATTGCGCAATCGTTTCTTCCGTTAAATCACGGTTGCGCAAATACGACAATCCCACTTCGCCAGCTTCCGTTTTCATCAAGACTTCATGGTACAAGTCCGCGACGAGCCGATGTGCATCACGCATCTGTTTACGCCATACTTGTTCACGTGTGAGTTCTTCGTCCCCTTGTATACCCTCTACTGAAATATTCGCGCGCGTTGCTAAACGCTCCACTGTCTCAGGAAAAGACAACCCTTCCGTCTCCATCACGAACGTGAATACGTTCCCTCCGGCACCACAACCGAAACAGTGATACATCCCTTTTTCAGGTGAAACGGAAAAAGACGGTGAGTTTTCGGAATGAAATGGACATAACCCGACAAGCCGATGCCCTTGTTTCTTTAATTCGACACGCTCGCCGATCAATTCGACGATATCGGTCGCTTGCTTCACTTCTGCGATGACTTCATCTGGTATCCGTGGCATCTTGACCACTCCCTGTTTCCAATCTCGCAACGAAACGGAACGCTCATCACGTTCCGTTTCACTGTACTGTCAATACTCTATTATACCCTCTCAAAGCAACGATTACTAATCGAAACACTTATGCAGATTAGTCGTCTTTTGATTGCTCGAGATGACGTAAGATAATACCCGCCGTCTCTTCGACCGCCTTGTTCGTCACATCGATCACATCACAACCGATTCGTTCATAAATCCCGCGAGCATATTCGAGCTCTCGATTGATTCGTTCAAGTTGTGCATAGTCTGCTTCCGGCTTCAAACCGAGTGATTTGAGGCGCTCCATTCGGATCGAAATCAACTTCTCTGGAGAGATGATTAACCCGACACACCGTTCTGCCGGTAAGTCGAATAACTCCTCTGGAGGTCGTGATTCTGGTACGAGTGGGACGTTCGCGACTTTATATCGTTTCAATGCCAAATACTGAGACAGTGGTGTCTTCGATGTTCGCGAGACGCCGACGAGTACGATGTCGGCTTTTTTCAGACCACGCGGGTCTCGACCATCGTCATATTTGACGGCAAATTCCATCGCTTCGATTTTACGGAAGTAATCATCGTCTAAGCGATAGATGAGTCCCGGTTTTTCACGCGGAGCTTCTTTTAGTTGTCCCGCTAATACATCGAGCAAATCACCGAGCAAGTCAACCGTCTTGACCTGGTGTTCTTCCCCGAGTTTCATGAGAAGCGCGCGATGCTCTTCATTGACGAGCGTGAATGCAATGATTGCGTGTTGCGCCTTCGCTTGTGTGACTACATCGATAATCGTCTGCTCATCCTCAACGAATGGGATGCGAAGCGTATCAATCGCATTCTCATGGAATTGGATACTCGCTGCTCGGACGACGAGCTCACACGTCTCCCCGACCGAGTCACTTACCACAAAAACGAGTTGTTTCGTAGTCAAATCGGTTTCCTCCTCAAATCGACTCATCGTTCGCTAACGCAATGAGCACCTTCGTCATGTTCGTTTTCGTCATCCGACCGAGAACAATCAATTTGCCATCCTTCTCTTCAACGACCGGCATGGCATCGATTTGTTTCTCAATCAATTTCATTCCCGCACGAATCAATGTCTCGCTTTTCTCGCAAACCGTGATATTCGGCATGCGTGTCATGATGACATTGACCGGCAATTGATCCAAATCTTGATTCCCAATGGCGGCGCGGAGGAGGTCTTTACGTGACAATACCCCTACAAGTTCTCTGTCACGTCCGACAACGAACAGCGAGCCCACATCTTCTAAGAACAGCGTGACAATCGCATCATATACCGTCATCTCATCCCGAACGACTTTCGCAGAGGACATGAAATCCCCGACAGTCAAGGAATCTAGCTTTTCTCGGAGCATCGACGAATTCCGTTTGCCAACGAACGTGTAGCCGACGCGAGGTCTTGCTTCAAGTATTCCTGTCATCGTCAAAATCGCAAGATCTGGACGCAAGGTCGCACGCGTCAGCGATAATTCCTGCGCGATTTGCTCCCCTGTAATCGGTCCATTTTCTTTTACAATCTCGACGATTTTTTGTTGGCGTTCATTCAGTTGCATAGCCAACCCCCTCTAGTTTGTTAGAGTACGAGCGCGTTGAAGTCTGCGACACTCTTAATCGTCGTAGCAAGTCGGTTCATTTCGTGGAGTCGGTTTTGGCGTACCGCCTCGTCATCACTCATAACCATTGTATGTTCGAAATACATCATAATTGGTGATTCAAGCGTCTGAAGAAGTTGAAGCGCTTTGTTGTAGTCTCCTGTTTGAACGGCATTCATCGCATCAGGAGCAGTCTGTTCAATCGCTTCATGTAATGCAACCTCTTGGTCGTTTTCAAACAATGACGGATCGACGTCTCCTGGCTCACCTTTTTTCGAGATATTGACGACGCGTGACAATTGCTCGATCAATGATTTCGCGTCCGTCGAGACGAATTGTTGAATCGCATGTGCACGAGCATCCAGACGGTCGACCGTAAGCGTAGTTGTCAACACGGCATCAATCACGTCATAGCGAACTTGCTGTTCTTGCAAGCGATATTTCAAGCGAAGTGTAAAGAACTCCACGAGCTGTGCCTTGACTTGTTCTTTATCGGCTTCATAGAGTCCTGCCTCCAGTTGTAATTCGACAACTTTCGAAAGAAGTTTGTCGATTGAGAGGTCAATCTTCCAATCCCCAAGGATTTGTACGACCCCTTGTGCTTGCCGACGAAGTGCGAACGGATCTTGTGAACCACTCGGGATCATGCCGATACCAAAGAACGCAGCAATCGAATCGAGCTTATCTGCGAGAGCAAGCACGGCACCTGTCGCCGTCTCCGGAGACGAATCACCCGCGAAACGTGGCATGTAGTGCTCACGAATCGCCGCAGCTACTTCCTTGTCCTCACCTTGTTGTAGGGCATACTTCTCACCCATGATTCCTTGAAGCTCTGTGAACTCGTAAACCATCTGGCTGACAAGATCAAACTTATGAATCGCACCAGCACGATTTACTTTTTCAAGATCTGCATCAAACAAAGGAGCAAGGGCTTGTGCGATTTCGGTCACACGTCGTGCTTTCGCTCCAGTCGTTCCTAATTTTTCGTGGAAAACGATTCGGTCGAGACGTGCAAGCTGGTCATCGATTTTTGTCTTCTTGTCTTCTTCATAGAAGAAGACCGCATCCGCAAGGCGCGCACGGATGACCTTTTCGTTCCCGCGTGCGACGTTTTCAAGATGATCGGCGTTCCCGTTTCGAACGGTCACGAAATAGTTTTTCAACGTTCCATCAACATATACCGGGAAATAGCGCTGGTGCTCTTTCATCGTTGTAATGAGAACTTCTTCCGGTAAGTCAAGATACGTCTCATCAAATTCACCAAAGAGTGCAGTCGGCCACTCGACTAAGTTCGTGACTTCTTCTAACAAATCGGCATCAAGCGGAATCGTCCACCCTTGATTTGTCGCGAGCGTTTGAATTTGACGTTCGATTTCAGCTTTACGTGTCTCGTAGCTTGCCATGACAAATGCAGCCTCTAGCGCTTTCACATATTCAGCAGGTGACTCGACGACGACGTCTCCTTTACTGAGGAAACGGTGACCTCGAGTCACATTCCCTGTTTTCACGCCTTCAATCGTAAAGTCGATGACGTCTTGACCGAAGAGGGCGATTAACCAACGAATCGGACGCATGTAGCGTAAACTGCTCGTTCCCCACTTCATGTTTTTCGGGAACGTCAAGCTTCGAACAACGTCTTCAAGGCCACTTAGCAAAGAACCTGTTGCTTGTCCTTTTTCATGACGCTTCGCGAAGACATACTCGACTCCCTTTTCTTCCGCAAAGTATAGGTCTTCCACTGACAATCCACGACCACGGGCAAATCCTTCTGCCGCTTTCGACCAGTTCCCTTCTGCGTCTTGAGCAATCTTCTTCGCAGGTCCGCGAAGTGTTTCCGTCAAATCTTGTTGTGTTTCCGCCACATCACGAACGATTACAGCTAAACGACGAGGTGTCGAATATACTTCGATTGATCCAAACTCAACTCGCGCTTCTTTCAAGAACGAGTCGATTCGTTCTCCTAACTGTTTTTCTGAACGCAAGACGTATTGAGCCGGAAGCTCTTCCAATCCAATCTCTAGTAAAAGGTCACGCATTCAAGTCACCTGCTTTCTCTTGTTTCAAAAGTGGGAAACCGAGACGCTCCCGTTCTTCAATAAATTTAGAGGCACATGCACGTGACATATTACGGACGCGTTGAATAAATCCAGTCCGCTCTGTCACAGAAATCGCGCCTTTTGCGTCTAACAAGTTGAACGTATGTGAACATTTCAAAATGTAGTCGTACGCAGGGAAGACAAGATTTTCTTCAAGAGCACGTTTTGCTTCCTTCTCATATGTGTCAAATAGCGTAAAGAGCATATCGACATCTGATAACTCGAACGTATATTTTGAGTGTTCGAACTCAGGCTGATAAAAGATATCTCCATACTTGAATCCGTCTGTCCAAACGAGGTCGAAAACGCTCTCGACTTCTTGAATGTACGAAGCGAGACGTTCGAGACCGTATGTGATTTCAACGGCAATCGGATCACACTCGATGCCACCGACTTGTTGGAAATACGTGAATTGCGTGATTTCCATCCCGTTTAACCATACTTCCCAACCGAGACCGGCTGCTCCGAATGTCGGGTTCTCCCAGTTATCCTCAACGAAGCGGATATCATGTTCGAGCGGGTTAATTCCGATCAACTCGAGACTTTCTAAGTACAACTCTTGGATGTTGCTCGGAGAAGGCTTCATGATGACTTGGAACTGATGATGTTGATACAGGCGGTTCGGGTTCTCCCCGTAACGTCCGTCAGCCGGGCGGCGCGACGGTTCTGTGTAACAGACATTCCAAGGCTCTGGTCCTAACGTTCTTAATGTAGTCATTGGGTTTAACGTACCTGCCCCTTTTTCCACATCATACGCTTGCATCGTCAAACAACCTTTCGATGCCCAAAAGTTTTGTAGCGTGAGAATGATTTCTTGCATAGTCATATGCTTCATAGATGACACCTCCAATAGTATTGAAACGACAAAAAACGCCCCTATGTGCCTAGCACATAGGGACGGGATTGATTCCCGCGGTTCCACCCTACTTGCCCCAATGATTGGGACCACTCTTAACAAGATGTGGGCGCTCTGGAATCGCCATTCACTCTTCTCATGACGCTCGGCTCACACCACCCCGAACTCGCTTCATTCATGACATGAAGAGTTACTTATTTCCTTCATCGCGCACGCTATTTCATTGTCTAATCGTAACTCATCGTATCGAATTCACTTTAAAAAGTCAATCCTCATTCAGATGAAGTCGAATCATTTGATCGAGCACTCGCTTCGTCTTCAATCGCAACCCACTATATGACTCCATGTATGCATCAAAGAGTTGACGCAAGAGGAGTCTAGAGTCGTTCGATAACGGTACGTTCCGAAATTCTGACAGTTCATGTTTGCTCATCAAGTAAAGCAATTTGGCGAGACGTTCTGATAATCGAACCGCTCCCTCTTCTCGATGCCGCCCACATAAAAAACCGCCAGAGGCGACCGAGAAATACATCGGATCCGTCACGTCCCCACAGCGGACGCACCCTGTCAGCACAGGGGAAACACCTAGAAGATGCAAGATACGCAGTTCGAGATGATGGGTGATCACATCTGCGTCCATCCCCGCATTCAATGCTTGAAGCGCATCCTGTAAAATCCGAAAGAGTGGACGATTTTGTACCCGATCCTCGACAGACCGGTCGACGAGCTCCAACCAATACATGGCGTACGCCATCCGGTCGACATCTTTCCGGATTTCCGGATAGGACGTTATGACATCGGATGATTTTAACTGAGCGAGCCCACGGCTAGAGGGGAAAATATACACACCTTCTACAAACGGTTGGCTCGAGGCATGAAACCGGCTCCCCGGTTTTTTTGCGCCTCGTGCCATAATCGCAACTTTGCCAAGCTCTTCTGAAAACAATGTCACGACTTTATTCGATTCACCATAATTGACGGTACGAATGACGATTCCCGTGACTTTTTGTAACATGGCTTAATACTCGTCGTCGCGGAAACCGAGGTCACGAAGCTGACCCATCTTGTTACGCCAGTCTTTCTGGACTTTGACCCAAAGGTTCAAGTACACTTTCGTGCCGAGAAGTGCCTCGATGTCTTGACGGGCATCTGTCCCGATTTCACGGAGCATCGTCCCTTTTTTCCCGATGATGATTCCTTTTTGTGAATCACGTTCCACCATGATGACGGCTTCGACATCGATCATCTCCGAGTTATCACGTTTCTTGATTGATTCGATTGCCACAGCGATCGAATGCGGGACTTCGTCTCGCGTCTTATGCAACACTTTTTCGCGAATCATCTCTGAGATGATAAATCGTTCCGGGTGGTCTGTCACTTGATCGGCCGGGTAGTACATCGGTCCTTCAGGTAACAATTTCTTGATTTCTCCTAAGAGCGGTTCGACGTTATTGCCTTGTAAAGCCGAGATTGGGACGTACGCTGCAAAGTCCAATTCATTTGTATATTGCTCGATCACTTTCGGCAGTTCATCCGGGTGAATCAAGTCGATTTTATTCATTACCAAAATGATAGGTGTGTCGAGTCCTTTCAATTTTTCAATGATGAAGTCATCGCCAGCACCACGAGGTTCCGTCACGTTCACCATGAAAAGAATTGCATCGACTTCGCGAAGGGCGTTCGTCGCCACTTTCATCATAAAGTCGCCGAGGCGGTGTTTTGGTTTATGGATTCCCGGTGTATCGATGAAAATGATTTGGGAATCATCCGTCGTATACACACCCTGTACTTTATTTCGTGTCGTTTGTGGTTTATCCGACATGATGGCAATCTTTTGACCAATCACGCGGTTGAGGAATGTTGATTTTCCGACGTTCGGTCGACCAATGATCGACACGAAACCAGATTTAAAATCTTCTTGATACATAATGCACCTGCTTTCTCAATTTCAGAACTCTTAGTATAGCACGTTCCATAGCCTTGGACCGAATATAATGAGTGCTGTCACAGCCGCTCCGATTGAAGCGACGAGGACGGCACCCGCGGCCACGTCTTTCGCCTGCTTCGCGAGCGGATGGACATCTTTTGTGACAAGGTCGACCGCCCGTTCGATGGCCGTGTTCATGAGCTCTAAACTCAGGACTAGCGTCACCCATCCGAGCAGGATAAGGTTTTCTATCCTTGTCGTTTGTAGCCAAATCGCGACAGCAAATACGAGTAAGGCGGATATGAGATGGACACGCATATTCCGTTCTGTCCGAATGGCATGGAAGATTCCCTCACATGCCACACGAAACGGTCTCACACGTTGCCTCGCTTCAACTCGAAATGAGTGAGAACTTCCTCTTGTCTTGCTGTCATTTCCGCCTCTTCCTCTGGTGTCATGTGGTCATATCCTAACAGATGAAGGAATCCATGGATGGCCAAGAAACCGAGTTCTCGCTCAAAGGAATGTCCGTAGTCCGCTGCTTGTTCGCGGCATCGTTCCACCGAGATGACCAAATCTCCGAGGAGATGCGGTTCGTCCTCATCGAGTGTGAAGTCCATTTCGTCTTCGCCCATCTCATCAAAGGCAAAGCTGATCACATCGGTCGGGGCATCTTTGCCTCTCCACTCCCGATTCACCTCATGGATTTCTTCATTCGTTAAATACGTGACCGACAACTCACTCGGCTCTTCAACTTCTTCTAATTGTGCGGCATGTTTTAGAATCGACTCGACAAGCTCGATTTGAGACACTGTCAACAATTCATGTTCATCGTTCGAGATGATTTGCATGTAGTTCTCCCTCTTTCTTTAGTTCTGGATATTCAATTCGCTCGTGGAACAAGCCCGTCAACGTCTCGCATGCGCTCTCACCGACGCGCCAAATTTCTTTTGTCGTCAAGTCGCAGTCTTCAAACTGCCCATCTGCTAACTTGTCTCGAATGATGGCACGAACGAGCATCCGGATTTTCTCCGGTGTCGGTTGCTTTTGCGAACGAACGGCCGCTTCGATTGAGTCGACAATCATGACGACCGCCGCTTCACGCGTTTGAGGCTTCGGACCAGGATAACGATATCGGGACTCCACCACGTCTTTCTCTTGATCTTCTTTCGCTTTGACAAAGAAGTATTTCAATAAAGATGTCCCATGATGTTGCTCAGCAATATCGATGATTTCCTTTGGTAGTTTATAGCGTCGCAATAGATCGGCCCCATCATAAGGGTGAGCCATGATGATGTCAGCGGACTCTTCTGGTGTCAGACGATCGTGCGGATTCCCTCCACCTTGCTGATTTTCAATGAAGTGAAGAGGACGTTCCGTTTTCCCGAGGTCGTGGTAATAACTCGCCACCCTCGCGAGCAACCCGTCCGCCCCAATGGCTTCACATGCCGATTCCGCCAAGTTTGCCACCATCATACTATGATGATACGTGCCTGGCGCCTCCATTAAGAGCTTTCGGAGCAACGGATGTGTCGGACTCATCAATTCGACGAGTCGACCAGACGACAGGACGCCAAACCAAGGTTCTAGGAAAGGCAAGAATCCAAATGTCAACACGATGGATAGCAAGGCGCTGATGACAGCAAACCCAGAAAGGTACATCGCCATTTCCCAAGTCACTTGAACGTTTCGTAATAAGAGCAACGCAATGACCATGATGATATTCACGATGCCGAGTAAGACGCCCGACAAGAACAAGCGCTTCCGCTGAATTTTTGGCTCGACTAAAAAGACGGCTAAGAAACTTCCGGTCGCGACATATACCAACGTCATGAAGTTTGTGCTTTGTCCGAATGTGACGACGATACTTCCCGCAATCATGGTAATGAACGCCGATGCGAGGGCGACACGCTCGTCAATCAAGATACGTAGTAATAATACGACGAAGGCAGTCGGTGCCAAAAGATAAGCATACGTCGTGTAGTCGACGCCGATGTATCCGACGCCAAAGAAGATACCGAGTTGCAACAGAAGCAACCCATAGACGGTCACTAATATTTTCGGACTTAGTAATAGATCTTTGATTTTCGAGCGGATAAGCATGAATAAGAAACCGCCCGTCAATAATCCGCTCAATAAGAATGATCCGAACAGTGGAGCGAGTGACCGGTTCGGATCGATCGCTCCAGTGAGTTCTAGCTTCCGATAAATCTCACGCGTGACGACTTCCCCTTGACTGACAAGAAGTTGCCCTTCTTGGATGATGACAGGATCGACGGCATCGACGGCTTCTTGTTCTTTTTGACGAGTCGCTTCAGAGTCAAACACATAGTTCGGAACGATGAGTTCATCGCTTAATGTTTTTGCGATTGCACGGAATTCAAACGAGAGTGGTGATTGATCAACGATTGCAGCCGCGCGGTCTCTGGCCGCTGCGACCGCTTCATTACTCGTTTCAATTCGATCATCCATCACTTGTTGCAAAGCCGTCACCGTCACGTCTTCAACGGTTTGGCGCGTATCTTCCGTCGCCTCGAGGAGTGAGTTCAGCTCTTCGTCTGCGAGTACCCCGCTCGCTTCCGTCGAGTTCAGACGGCTCTTGATATCTGCCAGTTCCGTCTCTTCATCCGTTTGGTCGAACGCCGCGAACAATTGCTCGACTTTAGCAATCTGTTGATCGGCAAATTCTCGACGAAGCGAAAACTGACTGCCGACGCCGTTCGTGACTTCTTGTTTCAACCGTTCAGTCGCCACTCGGTCCTCGACCGTAATCGGAGACCGGATGTCCTGCTCGGCAATCCCTAACGGTTCCACACTAATAATGGATGGGCGCACGGTGAAGTATAGAATGGCACCTAGTAAGAGAAAGAAAATCAGCGAAATCGTCGCGACTGTCCAATGTTTGGCTTGCTGCATTCGTGTGCCCCCCTTTCACAATCGTTGACCTCACTATCGTCCTTATGTGAGGTCTGTACTATAGGCGTTGATAATTTTCTTAACGAGTGGATGGCGGACGACGTCAGACGCGCTGAAGTGTTCAAAGTGAATCCCATCCACACCCTCTAATAAGCGTAACGCCTCTTGTAAACCTGACGCCTTGCCTTTCGGTAAATCGACTTGTGTCAAATCCCCCGTGACCACCATCTTCGATCCGAAACCGAGTCGCGTCAAAAACATCTTCATTTGTTCTTTCGTCGTGTTTTGTGCCTCATCTAATATGACAAACGCATCTTCTAACGTACGTCCACGCATATAGGCGAGTGGAGCCACTTCGATTGTCCCTCGTTCTAATAAGCGATTCGTCTGTTCCACGCCGTAGACGTCGAACAAGGCATCATATAACGGTCGAAGATAAGGATCTACCTTTTCTTTCAGATCACCTGGTAAAAACCCAAGATTCTCCCCTGCTTCAACGGCAGGTCGCGTCAAGATAATCCGTTTCACCTGACCTTCTTTTAGTGCTCGCGCCGCTAGCACGACTGCCAAATACGTTTTACCCGTTCCAGCCGGACCGATTCCAAAGACAAGGTCTCGTCGTTCGATTGCGCGAACATAGCGACTCTGCCCAACTGTTTTAGCACGAATCGGTTTCCCCTTGTTTGTCGTGAAGACGACACGCTCATAATGTTCGAGCAGTTCGTCACCCTTTCCGACTTGGATATGTTGAATGACGCTGATGGCGTCGCTTTCGTTAAGACGTGCACCTTTTTTCACTAACGTCTGTAACGTGAGGATGACTTGTTTTGTCAATTCCAGCGCTTCTCCGGTATCGGCTTGGATAATCAATTCCTCGCCTCTTGGAATGAGTGCCACTTTCAATTCTGTCTCAATCGCTTGGAACACTTCATCTTTCGGTCCGAGTAAAGCTTGTGCTTCATTCGCATGTTCCATGACGAAAGGTATTTTATCGGTCATAATCAATGGATACGTTGCCCCCTCTAAATATCGGTTATTCCTCTTTTACTTTAGCACTATCACGCCTATCGTGAAAGAAAGACCGTGTATTTTCCCCATGCAAAAGGCAGTAACGCGAGGTTACTGCCTTTGCCTTACTTCTTTCGTTTCGAGACCGGAGGTTGTAATACCTCGCTCCAAATGACAGCTTCCCGCATTTGTTTTTTCGAAACTTTCAGTTGTCGCGGTTTGATTTCCTCATGAATCGGAGGGATTTTCACCGCTTGTTCAAACTGTGCACTCACTTTCGGCATCTCGACTTGACGTTCCCGAGGAGCTGGTCGCTCTTCGGTTCGCGCTACCCGTCGTCTCACCTTTTGTGGTGCTGGCTTTTGTTCTGATTCGGAGTCGTCAAACGCCGATTCAATTTCTTTCATCACATCTCCGACCGAATCCAAGTAGCGTTTCAGTTCACTGCTCTGAGGACGGTCGCCTGAAGACGATGACTTCTCAAGCCGCTTCATCACCGCCGAGGCGATCCCGAAGGCTGCTAACAAAAGTACCCATAGTCCTTCCATATTTATCACTCACTATCTGATTCAGAATCGATAGGGGACCCGATCGCTTTTCGCATTTCCGTATCTGCTTGAACGTTCAAGTAATTCACGTAATCCATGACGCCGAGTTTACCGTTACGCAACGCTTCGGCCATCGCGAGCGGGACTTCCGCTTCGGCGCCGACAACTTTCGCGCGCATTTCCTCTACAGAAGACTTCATTTCCTGTTCGCGAGCAATCGCCATCGCTCGGCGTTCTTCCGCCTTCGCTTGGGCAATCTTTTTATCTGCTTCGGCTTGGTCAGTCTGAAGGACCGCCCCGATGTTCTTACCGATATCGATATCTGCAATATCAATAGAGAGAATTTCAAACGCCGTACCTGAATCCAAACCTTTTGTGAGCACGGTACGTGAAATCATATCTGGGTTCTCAAGTACGTGCTTATGATTGTTTTGAGATCCGATTGTCGATACGACACCTTCCCCGACACGGGCGATAATCGTTTCTTCTCCCGCACCACCGACGAGACGATCAATATTAGCACGCACCGTAATACGCGCTTTCGCCTTCACTTCAATCCCGTCCATTGCCACACCGGCGATAAATGGTGTCTCAATGACTTTCGGGTTAACCGACATTTGTACGGCTTCAAGTACGTTACGTCCTGCCAAGTCAATGGCAGCGGCACGTTCGAACGATAATTCGATGTTTGCGCGGTGTGCCGCAATCAATGCGTTTACGACACGGTCAACATTACCACCCGCCAAGAAGTGACTTTCGAGTTGGTTCGTGTTTAAACCGAGACCGGCCTTGACTGCTTTAATCAATGGGTTAACAATTTTTGATGGTACGACGCGGCGAAGGCGCATCCCGACCAATGTGAAAATCGAGACGTGTACACCCGCTGCGAATGAGCTGATCCATAATCCGATTGGCACAAACGTGAAGAAGACGGCAAGCGCAATCAATCCTCCACCTGTGATGAGTAACGTCGTCAATAGTTCTGGTGTCATTCTGTTACATCCTCCTTCGGTTCTATAAAGGTCCGAACGACAATCCGCCCTGAATCCACTTTATATACCTGAATTTTTGTCTGCTGATCGAGATAGCCACCCTCTGTCACGACGTCAATACGTTCTCCGTCGATTTCGGCAGTACCGGCCGGGCGAAGTGGTGTTAACGTCACACCGACTTTCCCGAGAAGTTGTTTACGGTCATCATGGGACAAGTAACCTTTTTCGGTCGATGTCGAATCCGTCAAAATCAACCCTTTATAAATGAGCGGGCGATTCGTACTTAATCGGCGGTATGCCCAGAATCCAAGTCCAGTGAGCACCGCTGCTGCCAAACCGATGGAGAGCCATAGCTGACCGATTGTCGCACCCGCCATGATCAAACTGGCCACGACCGCTCCGATCCCAAGCAAACCGAACAATCCAAACCCTGCAACGAACACTTCAATTCCAAGAAGGACGACTCCGACAAAAAAGACTGTCAGAATCACTCCGAGACCAAATGTCATCGTCTTGCTACCCCCTTCCAAATTCAAAGCTATCTCCTATCTCTAGTGTATACGAAACAAGAATGAATGTGGTTTCAGAATACGCAAAAAAAAGCAGAAACTTTCGGTTTCCCGAAAAGTTCTGCTTTCTCATCAATTCGTCAATTGTTGTTTGACGATTCGGTTCACAAGACCACCGTCTGCCTTGCCTTTGACTTGCGGCATGACGACGCCCATCACCTTACCCATATCAGATGGAGCGGATGCGTTCGTTTGAGCAATTGCTGCTTGGACGATCGCAGTCACTTCATCTTCTGAAAGTTGTTCAGGCATATAGGCTTCTAGGACGACAATCTCTTCTGCTACTTTGGAAGCAAGGTCTTCACGACCAGCGCTTTCGAATTCTCGGAGGGAGTCTCTGCGCTGTTTCATCTCTCGGTTGAGCACCGTGAGTTCCTCTTCCTCGGTAAGATCTTGACGACCTAGTTTGATAGCCTCATTTTGGAGCGACGCTTTTACCATCCGGATCGTTGTGAGACGATCTTTTTGTTTAGCGCGCATGGCTTGCTTCATGTCGTCCGTCAAGCGTTCTTGAAGACTCATGAGCCAACACCCTCTCTACACAATGAAACTGGAATCAGAATTTCTTACGCTTACGCGCAGCTTCTGATTTCAATTTACGTTTTACGCTTGGCTTTTCGTAGTGACGACGTTTACGAACTTCGGCAAGTGTGCCATCTTTCGAAACACCGCGTTTGAAACGACGAAGAGCGTCTTCAAGCGATTCGTTTTTACGGACACGAGTTTCCACTAGTTTTCCCTCCCTCCGAATTACACGACTAAGGAAACGTGTTTCACACGTCATATCATATTATAGTGAAATTAAGTCGTGTGGTCAACCACTTATTAATAGTCGCTGTCTGAACGTCCACCAGTGACGATCGCGATACCAGCTGAAGCACCGATACGTGTCGCACCAGCATCGATCATCGCTTTCGCACCTTCGAAGTCACGAACACCGCCTGAAGCTTTTACGCCGAGGTCTGGTCCGACTGTTTCACGCATGAGGCGAATGTCTTCGACCGTTGCGCCACCAGTAGAGAAACCAGTTGATGTTTTGACGAAATCTGCTCCAGCTTTCACTGAAAGTTCAGCAGCTTTCTTGATTTCTTCTTTTGTAAGCATGCATGTCTCGAAGATGACTTTGACGAGTGTACCGTTTGCCGCTTCGACAACCGCACGAATGTCACGTTCTACGAGGTCGTAGTCGCCGTCTTTGAGTGCT
Organism: Exiguobacterium sp. NPDC077395; assembly: GCF_050269125.1. Classification (NCBI taxonomy): domain Bacteria; kingdom Bacillati; phylum Bacillota; class Bacilli; order Caryophanales; genus Exiguobacterium; species Exiguobacterium sp. NPDC077395. The sequence goes on along the minus strand of NZ_JBNNHU010000001.1, from coordinate 936,947 downwards.
GCGATGTTGATGACCATGTCGACTTCATCCGCACCGTTAGCGATTGCGTCTTTTGTTTCGAATGCTTTCACTTCAGGCGTGTTCGCTCCGAGTGGGAACCCGATGACTGTACATACTTTGACGTCGTCATCCGACTTAAGTTGCTCCGCAGCATATTTGACCCATGTCGGGTTGACACAGACGCTTGCGAACTTATATTCGAGCGCCTCTGTACAAAGTTTTGTAATTTGATCTTTTGTTGTTTCAGCTTTTAAAGCTGTGTGGTCGATATAACGGGCTAATTCCATTATTCATTTCCTCCTCTGACAAATAAGTCTGACATCTAACATATTACCACGTTTTTTCGAGATGTAACAGCTTTCAAATTCAAATGAGTTGACGACGTTTACGAGCGACGATCCAACTGTTCCAACTGAAAAAGAAGATAGCCAGCCAAATGCAAGTAAATGCGAAGACATGATACGCTGTGAACGGTTCATGATACATGACAACACCAATAATCAGACTAAGTGTCGGTGCGATGAATTGAAGGAATCCGACGAGTGTGAATGGGATATGTTGTGCCCCGTAACCAAACAAAAGAAGCGGAAGCGCCGTCACCACACCTGTTCCTAGCAATGCGACCCAAATCATCGGTGACATGTCGAAGGCAATCTGGTCCGTGACGACCTGATTGCTGAGAAAGATGAGCGCGACAGGCACGACAGCTAACGTCTCAATCCCAAGACTGACTGTTGAAGCGAGAGGTCGCCGTTTCTTCACCATCCCGTAAAAACCAAACGTACTCGCTAACACGAACGAGATCCATGGAAACGAGCCATACCCAAGCGTCAAGACGAGGACGCCGATTGACGCGATCCCGACCGCCATCCATTGGACTCGGTTTAATGATTCCCGAAAGACGAGCACCCCTAACACCATACTGACAAGCGGATTAATGTAATAGCCGAGGGATGCCTCGATGATATAACCGTGATTGACAGCCCATATGTACACGAACCAGTTTGCACTGACGATGAATCCGTTCAACATGAACGCGTTTCGTGTGGCAGGGTGGCGAAGAGCGTAACCGAACTCTTTCCACTGATTCGTCCATCTTAAGACGAGTAATATAAATAAAAAGGACCAAACGATACGATGTGCCAAAATTTGTCCACTCGGCACTTCCTGCAAAAACTTCCAATAGATTGGGAGGACGCCCCACATCACGTAGGCCCCGATTGTCGTCCATATTCCCTTGTTCACACGTTCACCCGCTCTCTTTCAAGTTAAAAATAGTTTAGTCGATGAATGACTTCCGATACAAGGCTTTTGTTTCATGAAAAAAGGACGCGAAATCGCGTCCCCTACTGTTTATTGCTTTATCTGTTCGATGGCAGACAGAGCTTGTGCTAAATCTTCAACTAAATCATCGATATCTTCTAATCCAACCGAGATTCGAACGAGGCCGTCCGTGATCCCGAGTTCTGCACGTCGCTCAGCCGGAATCGACGCATGTGTCATGCGAGCAGGAACACTGATCAAGCTTTCAACTGCACCTAGACTCTCTGCGAGCGTGAAATACTTTGTCTTCGCGACCATCATTTCAGCCGCTTCGGCCGAACCGACGTCAAACGCAATCATGCCACCGAACCCACGCGCTTGCGACAAGTGGACGCGTTTCGCTTCTTCACTAGAGACACTCGGGTGAAGGACACGTGACACGTTCTCGTTTGATTGTAAGAATTCAACCAACGCCCGTGCGTTCGATTCAATCTCTTCCATTCGAACGGCAAGTGTCTTAATCCCACGTACGACGAGGAAGCTGTCTTGAGGTCCGAGGACTGCACCGACCGAATTTTGGAGGAATGCCAACGCTTCTCCTTGTTCTTCCGTACGTGCGACGACTAAACCTGCCACGACGTCACTATGACCGCCTAAATATTTTGTGGCACTGTGTAAGACATAGTCAGCACCAAGGTCGATCGGATTTTGGAAGTAAGGTGTCATGAACGTGTTATCCACGACGAGCAAGACATCTGCCTCATCCGCAATCGTGCGCATCGCTCGGATATCCGTCACGTTCAAGAGTGGATTTGTCGGTGTCTCCACATAAATCATTTTCGTGTTCGCTTGTAGCGCATCACGAACCGCTGTTTCATCGGATGTATCGACAAAAGTTGCCTCCAAGCCTCGTGACTGAAATACTCGATTGAATACACGGTACGTTCCTCCATATACATCAGACCCGACGATGACGTGGTCTCCAGATTTCAACAACATGAGTACGGTCGAGATGGCAGCCATCCCAGAACCGAATGCGAAACCTTGCACACCGCCTTCGATATCCGCTATGAGTGTCTCAAGTGCGGTACGTGTCGGGTTCGCAGATCGAGAATACTCATATCCTTCCCGTAAGTTACCGATTCCGTCTTGCTTATATGTGCTCGTTTGATAAATCGGTGGTGTGACCGCCCCTGTTAACGGGTCGGTCGTTTTACCGCCGTGAATGAGTGCTGTCTTTGTACGCATGTTCTGCCTCCTTGACAATTCCTTGACTTAAATATCGTTCTGCACTGTCTGGCAAGATCGTCACAATCGTGCCTTCAGTCATTTGATTTGCTTCCTTTACACATGCTGCGATGGCAGCACCAGAAGAACTTCCGATGAGCAATCCTTCCTGTTTCGCAAGATGCGCCACGTAATAGAAGGCTTCCTCATCTGTGATGGTATGAATCGCATCGACATAAGCCTTTTCCAAAAATGGTGGCCATTTCTCGACGCCGATTCCTTCAGTTTTATGTGGACCTGGCTCACCGCCGTTCAAAATCGAACCGACCGGCTCCACGACAACGGTTTTCGTCCCTTGTGGTTTTAACGTTTTGGCGACACCGGTGAACGTACCTCCTGAACCCGCCCCCGCTACAAATACGTCGATTTGTGGCACGTCCTTCAACAACTCTTGCGAAAGGATGTCGACATAGGCGTCCGGGTTGTCCGGACTTGAAAACTGTTCCGGCACGTATGCGTCATGTTCTTCAGCCAACTCAATCGCGTGACTGATCGCACCTTTCATTCCGAGCTCGGTCGGTGTGTTGACGACAGTCGCTCCAAGAAGACGCATCAATGCCTGTTTCTCTTGACTAAACTTTTCAGGGGTGACGGTAATCAGACGAATGTCGTACCGCTGGCAAGCGAGTGCGAGTCCGATTCCCGTATTCCCAGCTGTCGGCTCAATCACCGTACCACCTGGTGCCACGTCTCCACGTTTCATCGCCCGCTCAATCAAATTCATGCCGAGCCGGTCTTTGACACTTCCTCCTGGATTCACCATCTCCATCTTCCCGTATACTTTTACCGTAGCTGGAACCGGTAACGAACGGAGCTCGATGAGCGGTGTGTCCCCGATGAGTTCATAGACGTCACGGACAATCATCTTACGCTTCTTCCTTGAAGATGATATGCCACTCGTCACGTTTTGCAAGCATGTCAGCTGCTAATTTTTTTGCTCCCTCAAAATCATGATGATTCGCATTCCCGCACTGTACCGGGTTTTGTGCTGGCAACTCTTCTGCGTTCATCGCATCGCGTAATGTCGCTTCTACGAGGTCGAGCATGCGTTCATAGTCTCCATCATTCAACATCGTCCAATAGAAACCTGTTTGGCATCCCATCGGAGAAATATCCACGATGTCTTCTGAATGATTACGGCTGTTTTCGGCAATTAAATGTTCGAGAGAGTGGACAGCACGCATCGGCATGAGGCCTTCGTTCGGTTGGATAAAGCGAATATCATACTTGTAAATCGTATCAGCCGTTCCTTCTTTTACACCGGCAAGACGGACAAATGGAGCCTGCACTTTCGTATGATCCAAGTTAAAGCTTTCAACGTTATATGTTTTCATGAGTAATTCCTCCTAAATTATTTTGTAGCGACGACAAGCCAAACAAATTTATTTTTCTGTGTCATTGTCACGTTGTATCCATTCGCCTCTAGCATCGTACGAATGGTTGTCGTATATGGATAGTATTCACGATTTAAATCCTCGACCAAGTCTGAATAGCCTTTTGCCGTAGCCCAGTCAATAATTTCTTGGCGTGCGTGTGGGGATTCGAACATCGTATCAAGCAATACGAATTTCGGATGTCCCCAATCGCGAACATATTGACCAATCGCTGTTTCTTTTTCAGAATCCGTCAAGTGATGGAAAGCGTAAGAAGACACGACCGTATCGACATGTGAGAACGTTGGATAACGGATAAAATCTCCATGTTCGACCGAGATGCCCAACTTCTCAATTGCAATCTGCCTCATTTCTGGAGAAGGTTCGATTGCAATTAAAGGATGTCCCTTTAAAATTCGGGCACTCAAGTTGCCTGTGCCGACACCAAATTCCAAGACCGTTCCTTCAACGTGTAACGCAACGTCATCGAGCATTTGATCATATCCGGCAAATACTTCATGATATTGCTCGTCATGTCCCCCGACTGCCGTATCGTAATCTTTCGCCCAATCCTTGAAGATATCCATGAATGGTAAATTCATAGCGCCACCCCATCCTTAATTCTGACTAAATTGATATGTTTTATTGGTATTTAACATTAACGTTACATTAACAGGTTTTTTTGGACATTTCAAGTCATTCGCATGATTCTTCCGATTACCAAAATTTGATATAGGTCTTATGTTTTAGGTCTTTAGTAATTGTCTGAACATTAAAATTTGTGCAAAAACACCCCCCTGATTTACAAAAAAATCCACTCTTTTTTGTCTGAACAACGATATGATAGTTCACAATGCAAGAGAAATCTTTATTTTTTACAAGTAATAACAAATATTAGGGGGTAAACACGTTGTCAAGAAGAAAAGTCTACTTAAACGCTTCACTTGCTACATGTATTGCTTTGACACCTGTGTTGATTCAAGCAGGTACGTCATCTGTTTCAGCAGAAGCTTCCATCAAACCAAAAATTGAGCTCGAAAAGAAACAGAAAAAAGTTCGGGTCGTTGTCGAACTCGTCGGTGCACCTGCAATCGCAGAAGCAGCGCAAAAAGGGAAAAAATTTAATGAGTTGACGAAATCAGAACAAAACAAGGCGCAACATTCTGTTCAGTCTGAACAGAAACGCGCAAAATCCGCTTTGAAAAAACAAGGTGTGACTGCTACACCGATCGAAGAGTTCACGACCGTCTTTAATGGCTTCTCCACTTTCCTCTCAACAAGTGAAATCGCTAAAGTTGAAGCGCTACCTGAAGTAGCGACTGTCCATGTCGTAAATGAATATGAACGTCCTGAAGTGAAACCAGATATGGTTACAAGCAACGGAATGGTACAAGCCGAACAAACATGGGGGGATTACGGATTTGCCGGAGAAGGTACCGTCGTCGCTGTCATCGACTCGGGCATTGATGCCGACCACCGAGATTACCGAATCACAGATTCGAAAACGGCAGAATTGACGAAATCAGAAGTCGATCAGGCCATCACTTCGTTCGGTCTACCTGGTGAATATGTGAATGAGAAAGTCCCATACGCCTATAATTACTACGACGAAAATGATGATATTAAAGATGATTCCCCAGGCGCTTCTATGCACGGTCAGCACGTCTCAGGGACAGTCGCTGCAAACGGTGATCTCGAAAACGGTGGAATTAAAGGGGTCGCACCTGAAGCTCAAATCCTTGGCCTTAAAGTATTCAGTAACGACCCGAACTACGCATCTACATACGGAGATATTTATATTAAAGCGATTGACGATGCGATCAAGCTTGGAGCTGACGTCATCAACATGAGTCTTGGTTCAACAGCAGGTTTTGTCGATGCCGACTCACCTGAGCAACAAGCCGTTCAACGCGCTGTAGACAACGGTGTCTTCATGTCCATCTCTGCTGGAAACTCAGCATACTTCGGACATGGATTTGACTTACCAACGGCTTCAAACCCTGATACGGGTGTCGTCGGGGCGCCTAGTGTCAGTCAAGCATCGACATCGGTCGCTTCACTCGAGAACGATCAAATTCAATTGGATGCTTTCCGCGTCGGTGACGAAAAAATCGGATGGAAGAAACAAGATGGACCTGCATTCTCGGAAGGTACATATGACGTCGTTTACGTCGGAGATGGGCAACCAGAAAACTATGCCGGGAAAGACGTGAAAGGAAAGCTCGTCCTCGCCGTTCGCGATGGAGGATACTTCTACTCGAAGATTCAAAAAACGGCTGAGGCACAAGGGGCAGCCGGTGTCATCGTACGAGGCGCCGTCTCACACGGAGACTATGTGTCGATGGCTCTCGATCAACCACTCATCCCGATGGCATCACTCAGCATCCAAGACGGGAACGAATTAAAAGAGAAATTAGCGGATGGACCGCTCCAACTCACGTTTGCTGGTGACCGAATCAGCGTCAACAACCGTTCGGCAGGCGCAATGTCTGATTTCACATCTTGGGGTGTCACACCGAACCTTGACTTCAAGCCGGAACTTTCAGCCCCAGGCGGTCAAATCTTCTCAACGTTCAACGACAACCAATACGGTTTGATGAGCGGAACATCGATGGCCGCACCTCACGTTGCCGGCGGTGCAGCTCTTGTTCTTGAACGCGTCGATCGTGATTTCGACTTGAGCGGAGCGGCTCGTGTGACGATGGCAAAGAACTTGCTACTCAATACGTCGAAGCCCGTCACAGACATCGGACCGTATAACCAAGAATTGAAGCAGTCTCTTCCATATTCACCACGTCGGGCGGGAGCTGGTCTCATGCAACTCCATGCGGCCGTCACATCTCCGGCAGTCGCGTATGAGAAGAAGACGAAAGAAGCGAAAGTCGCTTTAAAAGAATTGTCGAAGAGTAAGGCGAAGTTCACGATTGTCGTTGAAAACATGTCTGACGAATCACTCACATACGATGTGGCCGCTTCCCTCCAGACAGACCTTGCCGTCACTAATAAGGATGGCGTCATTCAGAATGCGATGGAAGCTCAGGCGCTTCAACAAGCAATCATTAAGATCAATGGAAAAAACACAAGTAAAGTCACGTTGAAGGCAAAACAAAAGAAAGAAATCACAGTCTCGATTGACGTCTCGAAGGCACAAGTACTTAATCCTGAAACTTTAGAAGGAACGGTATCTGCAAAATCAGTCTTTGAGAATGGTTACTTCGTCGATGGATTCCTACGCTTGACTGACCCACGTGGGACAGACGGCAACCCGTCACTCGTTGTCCCATTCGTCGGATTCGAAGGCGATTGGGGCAAAGCACCAATCTTTGACGAAACGATTTATGAAGATGGTTCATTCTATGGAATCTCTGGATTGGTCGATGCGGCCGGGAACTATTTAGGAGAGAAACTTGATGAGTCTGTAACTGAAGAAGCGGTAGCGATTTCGCCTGACGGGGACGGTTCAAAAGACACGGCTACCCCGGTCTACTCGCTCTTACGAAATGCGAAAGACGTCAAGTATCGGATCGTCGATGAAAAAGGAAACGTCCTTCGTACCCTTAAAATCGAAGAGGAATTGAGAAAGAACTACTTTGATGGCGGAAGTGGTGACCCATACTACTACACGTCAGATAACGCTTGGGACGGAAAACTGAACGGAGAGATGGCGCCGAAAGGAACGTACTACTACGAAATTGAAGCGAGCATCGACTACATGAAAAAACAAGCCCAGACGCTACGGATTCCAGTGAAGGTGGATTACACGGATCCTCGCTTCACGATTCGTTGGAACGAAGGTGTGGCTAGTGTCAAAGCATCCGACGACTTTGCAGGAATCAACGGTATCGAATTCCTTCTTAATGGGAAAGTCGTTGCGAAAGAAGCAAAAGATACAGCAAACTTCACACTCGATGCACCACTTGAATCAACGGACCAACTATCGGTTCGCGTTTCAGATAATGCGGGTAACGTGATCACACGCGACGTATCTACAGAAAATGACGCAGATAAACCAGGAGTTTTTGTCGATGCACCGCTCGCCTTATCGCCATACGGTTCATCGATTGTACCAATCATCGGTCAAATCAAAGATGCCTCTGACGTTGTATCGTTCACCGTCGACGATGTGGACGTACCGCTCACGTATGACGCAGCTGCAAAACAATACACGTTCAATACGACACGTTCGTATGAAGATGGATTCCACAAGATTCGTTTCATCGCGGAAGACACGTCTGGTAACGTGACGAATTTCGTCCGTCCAATCTTTGTCGATTCTACGGAGGCGACGCTCTCAATCAGTAACGTGCCGAAGAACGTTTCGGCGAAGCAAGACACTGTGAACGTGAAAGTTCACGTGAAGGATAACTTTGACGATATTAAGCTTCGTGTCAACGGTGATTTGAAATGGAGTCACACGTTGAAAGAACCTTATGCGATGCGTGCGTTCTCGCGTACCGATACCATCTCACTTCCTGTGAAGAAAGGTCAAAACACCTTCACATTTGAAGTGACTGACCTCGGTGGAAACGTGACGAAGAAAGTCATCACGATCAATAAAAAATAATGAAATCACGAAAAAACGGCTGCCCACAAGGGTCAGCCGTTTTCTTATCCTTTCGCCAATTCAAGCGCGTATGAGATGGCAGACAGCGCATAAAGAGGAGCCGTCTCCGAACGAAGGATACGAGGTCCGAACGCGCAAGCGATCGCACCCGACTCTATCCATTGCGTGACTTCTGCTGTGTCAAATCCACCTTCCGGTCCCGTGATGACGAGGAGACGTTGTTTTGATTGAAGTCGATTCAATGTGTTGGCAAGTGCCGACTGTTCGCCTTCTTTCGCCGATTCTTCATATGCGATGATGACTTCGTCGTATTGTTCGAATTGCTGTGACAGTTGCTTCGAAGTGAGGAACGTACATGACGGGACGACGGCCCTATACGATTGCTCAGCCGCCTCTTGCATGATTTTTTGAATACGTTCTACTTTTTTCGGCACTTTTTTCGAGTCCCATTTGGCGATTGATCGGGAAGATTCGAACAATAGAAGATGATGAACGCCGAGCTCGGTCGCTTTTTGAGCGACAAGTTCGACCTTGTCTCCTTTTGGCAACGCATAAGCGAGCGTCACGTCAATCGGCAGTTCGGTCTCTGATTGACGAGTCGACAATACTTTAGCCACTCCACTTTTCTTCTCAAGCGACGTCACGACACATGCGTACTCATTGCCCGTCCCGTCGAGAAGAACCATTTCATATCCCGCCCCTTGTCGCAGGACCGTTCCGATATGATGAGCGACATCTGAAGGAAGTGTCACAACGTCGCCTGTGAAAGCTTCTGGTGTCAGAAAATAACGTTGCATAGCTTACCCCTTCTTGGCGATGATCGCGACCCAGTCTTCCATCACACGTGTCTCTTCAATTTCAAAGCCTGCAGCCATTAGAGCGTTCGTGACTTCCGCTCGTTTCTCTCCAATGATCCCGGATGTGATGAAGCGACCACCTGTTTTTGTACGAGCATATGCGTCTTCGATGAAGAGAAGAATGACATCGGCAAGGATGTTTGCCACGACTAAGTCATATTCTCCATCTACACCTTTTAATAAATCTCCCGTATCCACTTGAACAAGTGATTCAACACCATTCGTCTCTACGTTTTGACGAGCAGCTTCAACAGCAACCGAATCCAAGTCTAGCGCTTTTACGCTCGTCGCTCCAAGTTTCGCAGCGGCGATCGACAATACGCCCGATCCTGTACCGACATCAATGACGCGGTCACCTTCCTGGATGTAGTTCTCAATCGCTTGAATACAGAGCATCGTCGTTGGGTGTGTACCTGTACCGAACGCCATGCCCGGGTCAAGCAAGATGACATTCTCTTCCGGTTGTGGTGTGTACTCTTCCCACAAAGGGACAATCGTCAGCTGTTGTGAGATTTTGACCGGCTTGTAATACTGCTTCCAAGAATGCGCCCAATCTTCCTCATCAATCTCTGCGACCGTGACCTCGCCTGATCCGATATCAAGCATGTTCCGGAGTCGCTCGATTTCTTTTTTCAAGTTTGCGAGCACATCTTGGAAATCACCTGAAGCCGGCACGTACGCTTTGACGTGTACTCCAGAAGTCGGATACGTTTCACGATCCGAAACGTCCCAAATCTCTCCGAAATGGTCTTCCGCCATCATTCGGTCGAAGTCTTCGACGTCCTCGATGACGACACCTTGTGCCCCCACTTCGTGTAATAAGTTCGATACGGCTTCCACCGCAAGCTGTGTCGTGTGGACACAAATTTCAGACCATTTCATCGTTTGTACACACTCCTTTTAGTGACTAAAGAACTTTTTCATTTTTTGGAACATGCCGTGTTCCTCTTCGACACCCGATTCGCCACTGATTTCTTCGAATTCGCGAAGCAATTCTTTTTGGCGGTCTGTCATATTTTTCGGTGTCATGACAATGACGCTCACGTACTGGTCGCCATTCGCGCCACCACGAACACTTGGCATCCCTTTTCCGCGTAAACGGAACTTCGAGCCAGTTTGTGTTCCGGCTGGCACTTTCAAACTCACGTTCCCGTGAACCGTCGGAACTTCGATTTCTGCACCGAGTGCCGCTTGAGCGAACGTGACCGGCATTTCCATCGCAATGTGTTGGTCGACACGTTCAAAGATCTCATGAGCTTTCACGCGGACGACGACGTATAAGTCTCCGGCTGGTCCTCCGTTCACGCCAGGACCGCCTTTTCCAGATAGACGGATCTGTTGCCCGTTATCGATACCGGCTGGGATTTTCACTTCGACGGTCTGTTTCTTCTTCACATGACCTGAGCCGTGACAAGTCGGACATTTTTCTTTGATCGTCTTACCGCTACCGTGACACTTGCTACAAGGACGTTGGTTGACCATACGACCGAGAATTGTGTTTTGCTCAACCGTCTCGACGCCACTGCCGCCACACTGGTTACATGTTTCTGGTTTTGTTCCGGGTTTCGCACCATTCCCCATGCACGTGTCACACTCGACTTCAATTTCGAGCTCGATTGTTTCCGTCTTGCCTGTCACACTCTCCATAAAGTCAAGGTCGACTACATATTGATAATCTTCCCCACGACGCGGTGCGTTCGGGTCTTGACGGCGTCCGCCGCCACCGAAGAACATGTCAAAGATATCACCGAATCCACCTTGGAAGTCACCGCCGCCTCCGAACTGGTTCGCTCCCTCAAAACCGAATCGGTCATACTGGGCACGTTTTTGTTCGTCAGAAAGCACTTCGTAGGCTTCACCAATCTCTTTGAACTTATCCGCCGCATCTGCCTCTTGGTTGATGTCCGGGTGATATTGACGGGCCAATTTCCGGTATGCCCGCTTGATTTCTTGTGCCGAGGCCGACTTATCGAGCCCGAGCACTTCATAATAATCTCGTTTCGCCACTATTCTCGCTCCTATCCTTACAATCTACGTATCGATTTTACCGATTCTACCTTAACATGGAAAGAGCCAAAGCAGAAACCTGCTTTGGCGCTCTCCTTTACAACGGCTGTTTATTTACGGTCGTCGAGATCCTCAAACTCTGCGTCCACGACATCATCGTCCTGTTTCGCTTCTGTTTGTGGTTCTGCGCCTTCAGCACCTTGCTGTTCAGCCATTTTAGCATATACTTTTTGCGTCAACTCTTGAACGACAGCTGACAATTCGTCTTTGGCTGTACGGATCGCCTCAAGGTCTGAACCTTCGAGAGCAGTTTTCGCTTTTTCTTTCGCAGCTTCTGCTTTTTCTTTGTCCGCCTCTTCCACTTGCTCACCAAGGTCTTTGATTGCCTTGTCTGTCGCGAAGACGAGTTGGTCTGTTTCGTTGCGAAGTTCCGCTTCTTCTTTACGTTTGTTATCTGCGTCTGCGTTCGCTTCAGCTTCTTTCACCATACGCTCGATTTCTGCCTCATCGATACCTGAAGAAGATTGGATTGTGATCGATTGTTCTTTGTTCGTACCAAGATCTTTCGCTGATACGTGAACAATTCCGTTTGCATCGATATCGAATTTAACTTCGATTTGTGGCACTCCACGTGGTGCAGGCGGAATGTCAGTCAATTGGAAGCGACCAAGTGTCTTGTTGTCTGGTGCCATCGGGCGTTCCCCTTGAAGGACGTGGATGTCAACAGCAGGCTGGTTATCTGCAGCAGTTGAGAACACTTGTGATTTCGATGTCGGGATCGTCGTGTTGCGATCGATCAGTTTCGTCATCACGCCACCCATTGTCTCGATACCGAGTGAGAGTGGAGTAACGTCGAGAAGGACGACGTCTTTTACGTCTCCAGCGAGAACTCCACCTTGGATTGCTGCACCGAGTGCAACAACTTCATCCGGGTTTACCCCTTTGAATGGCTCTTTCTTCGTGAAGTCGTGGATTGCTTTTTGGACGGCAGGGATACGTGTCGAACCACCGACGAGAATGATCTTATCGAGGTCAGATGGTGTAAGTCCTGCATCTTTCAAGGCACGACGAGTTGGTTCCATTGTGCGTTCGACAAGGTCAGCCGTCAATTCTTCAAACTTCGCACGCGTGAGTGTCATCTCCAAGTGGAGTGGACCTGCTTCACCTGCTGTGATGAACGGAAGGCTGATGTGTGCGCTTGTGACGCCTGAAAGGTCTTTCTTCGCTTTTTCAGCCGCATCTTTCAAACGTTGAAGTGCCATCTTGTCTTTCCCGAGGTCGATGCCGTTCTCTTTTTTGAATTCTGCAACGAGGTAGTCGATGATTTTTTGGTCGAAGTCATCTCCACCGAGACGGTTGTCACCAGCTGTAGCGACAACTTCGAATACGCCATCACCAAGCTCAAGGATTGAAACGTCGAATGTACCACCACCAAGGTCATAGATCAAAATCGTGTGGTCTTCACCTTTATCTAAACCGTAAGCGAGTGCCGCAGCTGTTGGCTCGTTGATGATTCGTTTGACATCAAGACCAGCGATTTTACCAGCATCTTTAGTCGCTTGACGCTCAGCGTCGTTGAAGTATGCAGGAACTGTGATGACTGCTTCCGTGACTGTTTCACCGAGGTAGTCTTCAGCATCTTTCTTCAACTTCTGCAAAATGATTGCCGAGATTTCTTGTGGTGTGAATTTCTTACCGTCTACGTCAACTGTATGCGACGTTCCCATGTGACGTTTGATTGATTGGATCGTGTTCGGGTTCGTGATGGCCTGACGTTTTGCGACCTCACCTACTTGACGCTCTTCTCCTTTGAATGCAACAACCGAAGGAGTCGTACGGTTACCTTCTGCGTTTGAGATGACGACTGCTTCGCCACCTTCCATTACTGCCACACATGAGTTTGTAGTCCCTAAGTCAATACCGATAATTTTACCCATCGTTTATTCCTCCGTCTCGTTAAGTAGTATTATTCTGCAACTTTTACCATGCTTGGACGAATGACTCGACCATGCATCGTATATCCTTTTTGAAGCTCCATCGTCACGATGCCCGATTCGAACTCGTCGCTCGGTTCTTGCATGACTGCTTGATGGAAATTCGGGTCGAACGGCTGTCCGACTGCTTCAATTACTTCGACTTGCTCAGCATTCAATACGTCAAGCAGTTGACGATGAATCATGTCGACGCCTGATTGAATTTGCTTTGCATCCTCTGAAGTTGCTTGCACTTGAAGTGCACGCTCAAAGTTATCAATGAGCGGAATCAATTTTTCAATGACAGACTGTGAAGCAAACTTGACGCGTTTTGCATTCTCTTCATTCGTCCGACGACGGAAGTTGTCAAAGTCGGCACGAATGCGAAGTTCGCTCGCTTTCAACGCTTCGATTTCTTTTTGTAAGTCCGTCCCCTCAGAACTTTCTTCCACAATCTCAGCATTTAAAACCTCATCTTCATTTGATTCGGTTGACTCGTTCTCTTCTGTCTGTGCCGAGTCTACAGATTTTTCTTCAAGCACGTCTTCTTGTTCATGCCCGTTTTGATGATCTGCTGTCATAGTAAAACTCCTTTCCGTCACTCATCTAGTTTCGTTCGTCGCAACGCTTCGATAATTTGTCCCATCATTTGGACACCGTGACGGTAATTCATTCGAGTCGGACCAATCATGGCAATCGTTCCGAACGTTTTTCCATCTAGTGTATAATCCGAAGTGATGACACTACAATTTTGAAGGGCGACAATTCCGTTCTCGCTCCCAATGCTCACATAAATCTCGCGATTTGGCAACGATTCGAGCCAGTGCGTCAATCGTTCTTGCTCATCAATCCATTCTAGGAACGGTCTGAGCGTGTCTAACGTCTGAAACTCAGGTTGGTTGAAGATATTCTTCTTGCCCCCGAGATAAAGCGAAGACGGCGTTTGAATGCCAACCGTCGATTGAATCAGTTGCATCATATTTTCATATTGCTGTCGCTGCGCGAGTTGCAATTTTGCAACCTCTTCTCCGATCCGGACTTTAAGTTGTCCGATCGCTGTTCCGACGAGACGATCATTTAACAATCGAATCGTCTCCTCGATGACTTCAGGAGCTACACGAGATTCGAACATGACCGTACGATGCTCGACATGACCTTGATCCGTGACGATGAGAACGACACCTCGTCGCTCATCTAATGGCATAAAGTCCACACGTGCCAATCTTTCGGATTGGCTATTGGGACCGAGGGCGACCGTCGTATAATTGGTCAAATCAGAAAGGAGATCTGCAGCTTGTCGAATCAGGATCTCAGACTCTTTTGAAGATTGCTTTAAACGCTCTTCTAAGCGACCCGTTTCCCGCTCGTCGATGATTTGCTTCTCGACGAGATGGTCTACGTAATATCGGTATCCGACCTCTGACGGGATTCGACCCGCGGAAGTATGTGGTTTTTCAATCAACCCCATGTCTTCCAAATCGGCCATATCGTTCCGAATCGTTGCCGAACTAAACGTCAAATCGTCTCGTTTCGATAACGTACGCGAACCGACCGGTTGAGCCGTCTGAATATAATCGTCAATGATGGCTCGAAGAATGAGCAATTGTCGATCTGTCAGCACAACATCACTCCTCTCTGAAAAAGTTACCTCGCTTTATTAGCACTCATATTTAACGAGTGCTAATCACACTTCAAATATTATCATGTTCTCACTATTTGTCAATTCATACACTCGGATTTTTTCACCTTTTTTGCAGACGGCAAACCTGAAAAAGAAGCAGCGTTTCGTTATGATAGAACGTGAGGTGATGAAATGTTTACAACAAAACAATTTAACGTATTCAAACAGGACGGACTCGACGAACGCATGTCTGGCATCCGTTCGGATATTCAACCGCTCTTTCATCGGATTTATGACGAGGTCGGCCCACAGCTCGAGGCAGATGTCGGAATCCCTCTCTACCTGCATGTCGCAAAACATGCACGCCGCACGGTAAACCCTCCGAAAGACACATGGATGGCCATCTGTCACGATAAGCGTGGGTATAAAAAACATCCACACTTACAAGTCGGGCTTTTCGACGACCACGTTTTCATCTGGCTCGCATTCATCTATGAGATGCCGAACAAAGATGCAATCGCGAAACATTTGCAACAAATCGATTTTAAATCAACGTTTACTGATTTCCATATTGCGGGCGACCATATGAAAAAAGATGCGTTCCTAATTGAAGAGACATCAAACGAAGACATCCAGGCGTTGCTCGAGCGCTTCGGCACTGTCAAAAAGGCTGATTTCTTAATCGGACGACAACTGCCTGCCGATGCATCGATTCTTCAAAACGAAGACGCTTTTCTCGCTTTGGTCGAAGACACGTTCGCTCGGCTCACGCCGCTCTATCGTGATCTCGTCTTATAATGCTAAAAAATGGACAAATCCCAAATAAGGGACTTGTCCATTTTTCATGACTTGGTATGCTCGAGTTTTGCCTCTCCGATAAATGCCGCGAACGCTTCGTTCGCGAGTGGTAGACCAGACGCCGTCAATCGGATATGGGAGTCTGTCCGTTCAATCAACGACTTCTTCACCAAATCGTCGATGACGTGACCGAACACATGATCGAGTGCCACGCCATACTTCTGTTCAAATGTCTGAAGGGAGACCCCTGAACGCATGCGTAATCCGAGGAACAGCTCTTCTTCCATTTTTTCTACTTCTTCGAGCTCAGTCACCCGTTTCACCGGGATACCTTCCGCTTTAATATAGTGAGGGATCGGTGCGATATTTGCACGACGTGTGCCATTTAAATAGCTGTGCGCACCTGCCCCGAATCCATAATACTCTTCGTTCCGCCAGTACACTTGGTTGTGACGACTTTCTCGACCCGGCAACCCATAGTTCGAGATTTCGTATTGCTTCAGTCCATGTCGTTCAAGTGTCTCCATCACTTTGAGATACATCTCGACCTCGACATCCTCTCCCGGTAAACGGAGCTTACCTTTTCGGTCTTGAATCGCAAACACGGTATGCGGCTCAAGAATTAAGGAATAGGATGAGACGTGTTGAATCGGCAGCTCGAGCGCTAGCTTCAAGTCTCGGTCAATCTGCTCGAGCGTCTGTTCTGGTAGCCCGAACATGAGGTCAATCGAGATATTATCAAAGCGCTTCGCCGCTTCATTCACCGTTTCAAATACGTCGTCAGCGCGATGCGTTCTTCCGATCCGTTCGAGCCCACCATCGTCGAATGTTTGGACACCGAAGCTGAGTCGATTGACGCCGCCGGCTTTCATCGTGTCGAGTTTTTCCGTACTTACAAAGTTCGGGTTCGCTTCGACAGAATACTCTAGGTCGTCTGAAGCGAGCGGGAGGAGGTGTCGACGGACCATGTCCATCAGGCGACCCATCTGCGCTTCATTGAGCGCCGTCGGTGTGCCCCCTCCAATAAAGATGGTCTCAATCCGTTCTGTCTGAAACGCTTCGAGCGTCAATACCATCTCTCGTTCTAATGCATCTAAATATTCATCAACAGGTTGGTTTTTTAAAAACACCTTGTTGAAATCACAGTAATAACAAATATGTTCACAAAATGGAATGTGAAGATATACGGCTTTAGCCAATTTCGGCCACCCCTTTCTTCTCATTCCATTTATAACGCTTTTCGTCCGTTCTTTCCAGCCTGCGCCATCAATCGAACCGATGAATAAACAGACCGCTCTTTAACTTTGGTTCGAACCATGTCGATTTCGGTGGCATTTGCCCACCCCCATCAGCTACTCGCATCAACTGTGGCATCGTCGTTTCATGGCACGTAAACAGTAATTGGTCAGGGACTTGCGCGAGTTGTTGCAATTCTTCGATTGACCGGTTCCCTCCAACAAAATCGACTCTGGCATCCGTACGAATATCTTCGACGTTGAAGTACGGAGCAAGGATATCACGCTGTAACACGGCGACATCGAGATCGGTTTCATCTTTTCGTTTCGATAACTTGTAATAATTTCCTCGATACGCAGCGCCGAACACGCCATGACTTTCAGGTAAGACGAGTTCATCTTCTTCTGTCACTTCATACGAGAACGAAAGTCCTTCCAACATATGTTCCACTTCTTCAGGGGCGATAGTGGTCAACAGACGATGATATGGCAAAATCGTCAACTCGTCGCTCGGGAAGAGGACACCTAAAAAGTGTGTTCGTTCATTCTTTTGAGAATGTCCCCCACCCATCTCAGAAACGACCGCTGCCGCTTTTGCGCGATGATGACCATCCGCGATATAGATAGACGGAATCGTCGCACCAATCATCATGACGCGCGCAAGTTCTCGGCTCGGAATCATGAATCCTTCATGTAACACGCCACGATCATCCGTAAACGAGAACAGTGCCTCTTCTTCCGTCGCACTGTTTAAAATCTGTTTCAGACTCGCATGTGGCGGGTGGCTAAGTAAAATCGGACCGGTATGCGCCCCCGTCGCTTGGACATGTTCGACCCGTTCCCGTTCCTTCGTTTCACGGGTATGTTCGTGAATTTTGATTCGCCCGGCTTCATAGTCCGCAACTGAAAATGTGGCGACTAAGCCCGTTTGCTGACGTTCGTTCCGGGTCAATCGATATACGTAAAATCCACTCGGGCGAACCGTCAGCTCGTCTTCGTATAGACGTTCTAGCTCCTGACGAGCACGCTTTCCCCAGTCTTCGAGTGAGAGGTTTGCTTGAAGAGCTTCTGGCTTATCTACCTTCAAAAATGAGTTCGGTTGCTCAGCGATGACCGCCTTCGCTTCTTCTACAGAAACGACGTCATACGGATCTGCGGCAACTTCTTTAGCGTGTACGGGCATGTATGGGCTGAACGGTTTAAATACGACCATAGGATCCTCCTTAAAATTCTCGGACGCGAATGACGCCCTTGATGTCATACAGTGCATGAATTGATAACGGTTCATGTTCGTTGTTGTCTAAATCAATCAATGTATAGGCCATCTCGCCTCGGCTACGGTTGATCATGTTATCGATGTTCAGTCCATGTGAGGCGAGCTCTCCCGTAATTTGTCCGACCATGTTCGGCACATTTTGATGCAAAATCGCGAGGCGACGTTTGCCGGTATACGGAAGTTCCGCATTTGGGAAGTTGGCGGACGAACGGATGTTACCAGTCTCCAGATATAATTTGAGTGTCTCGACGGCTTGGATGGCACAGTTGACTTCTGATTCCTTTGTCGAGGCACCGAGATGAGGCAATGCCATCACTTGAGGATGTCCGATGAGCGAGTGTCGAGGGAAATCGGTGATGTATAGCCCGACGTGATGATGGAATGCTTCAACTAAATCAGTATCTTTCACGAGCTCTCCGCGTGCGAAATTCAAAACGGTCATACCAGGCTTCATCCGTTCGAACCAACTCCGGTCGATACTGAAGCGCGTCTCTTTCGTCAGCGGCATATGAATCGACAAGAGATCAACGGACCCTAAAACCTCACTCAAATGCTTGGCGCGTGTGACGTGTTTTGAAATATTCCAAGCGGCATCGACCGAGAGATGGGGATCATATCCGATGACATCGACCCCAAGTTGGAGAAGGTCATTGGCAAGTGAAGCCCCAATGGCCCCAAGCCCGATGATTCCTACTTTCTTCCCCCGTAACTCGGCCCCGAGGAACTGCCGTTTCTGTTGCTCCATCGCTTCTTCTAACTGAGATTGTGACTCGGTCGCCTGTTCATTTACCCAGTTTAATCCTTTGACGATCGGTCTGACCGAGAGGATCATACTGGCCAGGACGAGTTCTTTCACCGCATTCGCATTCGCGCCAGGAGTATGAAACGCTACGATTCCTTGTTTTGCCAGTTGATCCAGCGGTAGATTGTTGACCCCGGCACCTGCCCTTGCAATGGCGAGCAGATGGGGTGGGATCGCTTCATCGTGCACGTTATGACTTCTGAGTACCCAGGCGTCAGCTTGATCTGATGAATTGATGATATATTCATTCGGCTCAAATCGCTTCAGACCCGCTGCAGCGATTTGGTTAAATGTTTTGATGTGATACATGGTTCTCCTCCTCAAATGCTCTCATGACGTCGACAAGGCGCACAGCACCTTCTTTTGGCATCGCGTTATAAAGACTCGCCCTTAGACCACCGACGGAACGATGACCGCCGAGTTCGAGTAATCCGCGTTCAAGGGCAAATTGTTGAAAGTCCTTGTCTCGATTTTGATCACCCGTTGTGAATGGGATGTTCGTTAAGGAACGGCGTTCTCCCGACACGAGAGGAGAAAATAGATTTGAATGTTCAAGGAACGAGTAGACCGTATCGCTTTTTCCACGATTCAGTCGCTCCATCGCCTCGACGCCCCCTTGATCTTCGACCCACTTGAGGACACGTTCTGCCGCATACATACTGAACGTCGATGGCGTATTGAATAATGTATCGACATGAAACCCGTAATGAAGATAACTTGGTAGCTCGATCGACTGAATCAAGTCGCGACGTATGATGACGACCGTCAGTCCTGCTGGTCCAATATTTTTCTGCGCCCCCGCATAAATTACACCGAAGCGCTCAACGTCGATCTGCTCGGCAAGAATATTCGAAGAGGCATCCGCAATGAGTGGGACATCCGTTTCGGGTATAGTCGTGAATCGGGTTCCTTCAATCGTATTGTTTAACGTCACATGTAGATAGTCGACATCTTGAGCGAGTCTCGGTTCAAATGACATCCCACCTGCCTCATCTATGAGCGAATGGATGACGTCGACCTGTCCGAAGTGCCTGGCATCTTCCATCGCTTTTTTAGACCAAATCCCTGTATCGACATAGGCGAAACGATTTCGTTTCCGTAAATTCATCGGGATCATGGAAAATTGTAGTGTCGCCCCACCTTGCAACCAAAGAACGGCATAGTTCTCAGGAATATGCATGAGTCTTCTGAGTCTTGCCTCGAGCGAGTCGACCACTTGTTGGAATGACTCTGAACGATGACTCGTTTCGATGATCGAGACCCCTTCATATTCGAATGTCAGCAGATGTTGTTGAATCTCTTGCATCACTTCTTTTGGTAGCATGCCGGGACCCGCAGAGTATGTATACGTCGACACGGTGTTTCCTCCTCTTTTGTCTGTCTAAGGGTGTACTCTTCCTTAAAAGAAGTGCCATTTCCTGCCTAAACAAAAAAATCACCCGATTCGAACATCAGGGTGATTCAATCCAATTATTCTTCGTCCATCGATAGAACGGACATGAACGCTTCTTGCGGGACTTCGACAGACCCGACCATCTTCATGCGCTTCTTACCTTCTTTTTGTTTCTCAAGGAGTTTCCGCTTACGCGAGATGTCTCCCCCATAACATTTAGCCAAAACGTTTTTACGAAGTGCTTTGATTGTCGAACGTGCGACAATTTTTGTTCCGACGGCAGCTTGTACAGGGACTTCGAACTGCATCCGTGGGATGAGTGCTTTCAACTTCTCGACAATCACTTTTCCGCGCTCATACGCAAAGTCGCGGTGAACGATGAAGCTGAGGGCATCGACCACTTCGTTGTTGAGCAAGATGTCCATCTTCACGAGACGTGATTGTCGATAACCGATCAACTCATAATCGAGAGACGCATACCCTTTCGTGCTCGACTTCAATTGATCGAAGAAGTCATAGACGATTTCACTCAATGGAATCTCATACGTGATTTTGACGCGTGTCGTGTCGATATACTGCATATCGATGAACGTCCCACGTTTCTTCTGGCAAAGTTCCATGATGGCCCCGACATAATCGTTCGGTGTCATGACGGCCGCTTTGACATAAGGCTCTTCAATCGATTCCACTTTTTGTTGTTCCGGCATCTTCGATGGGTTATCAACGTGGACGACTTCTCCTGAAGTTGTCGTCACGTGATAGATAACCGATGGTGCCGTCGTGATCAAGTCGATCCCGAACTCACGCTCAATCCGTTCTTGGATGATTTCCATGTGAAGCATCCCTAGGAATCCACAACGGAAACCGAATCCGAGTGCTTGTGACGTCTCAGGTTCAAACTCGAGCGCGGCATCAGAAAGTTGAAGCTTTTCGAGTGCCTCACGAAGGTCGTTGTAGTTGGCTGCATCGATTGGATACAATCCACAGTACACCATCGGGTTCATTTTACGGTAACCCGGAAGCTGAGACGTGGCAGGATTTTTCGCAAGTGTGATTGTATCCCCGACACGAACATCTCCGACTGTTTTGATTGACGCAGAAAGTGTTCCTACATCACCGACGTTCAATTCTTTGACCGAGACAGGCTTCGGTGTCGATACACCGAGGTCCGTTACTTCGAACGTCTTCCCGGTAGCCATCATCTGAACTTTATCTCCTACTTTGACCGAACCGTTGACGATTCGAATCGATGCGACGACACCACGGTAGGCATCATAGTACGAGTCGAAAATCAAGGCTTGTAACGGTTCTGACGGATCACCTGTCGGAGGTGGTACGAGTTCGACGATTTGCTCGAGAATCTCTTCGATTCCAATCCCTGCCTTGGCAGAAGTCGGGACCGCATCGCTCGCGTCGAGACCGATGACGTCTTCAATCTCTTGACGCACGCGATCGACATCCGCTGACGGCAAGTCGATTTTATTGATGACCGGAATGATTTCGAGGTCGTTATCGAGTGCTAAGTAAACGTTCGCAAGAGTTTGCGCTTCAATTCCTTGTGCCGCATCGACGACGAGAATTGCACCTTCACATGCCGCAAGCGAACGCGACACTTCATACGTGAAGTCGACGTGTCCTGGCGTGTCAATCAAGTGAAGAATATACTCTTCTCCGTCTTTTGCCGTGTAGTTCAATTTAACAGCGTTCAATTTAATTGTAATCCCACGCTCACGCTCTAAATCCATCGCGTCAAGCGTCTGCTCTTTCATCTCACGAGCCGTGAGTGCACCAGTTTTCTCAAGAATCCGGTCAGCGAGTGTCGACTTTCCATGATCGATGTGAGCGATAATCGAAAAGTTACGAATCTTCTTCTGACGATTCTCTAATTCTTGTTTATTCATATATGGGTTCACCTATCCTTCTCATGCATACCGTGTCATTATATCAAAATCCTAAAGTAATGTGTACGACCTACTACAACAATACCACATATAGTTTTCAGAATAATCATCAAGTGGTTGCTTTTCATATAACCGTTTGCTACAATTGTGCTTGTTCTGTTGAATGATTACTTGAAGTAATAAGAACATACACTTTCTTGTTTCAGGAGGTGACAAACAATGGCAAACATCAAATCAGCAATCAAACGTGCAAAAACTTCTGAAAAACGTCGTGTTGCGAACTCTCAAGAGAAAGCGGCAATGCGTACAGCAGTAAAACGTGTTGATGCTCTCGTACTCGAAGGAAACAAAGAAGCTGCTCAAGAAGCTTTCGTCCTCGCTACGAAGAAGCTCGACAAGGCTGCATCAAAAGGCCTTATCCACAAAAAC
The DNA here is from genome assembly GCF_050269125.1 of Exiguobacterium sp. NPDC077395. NCBI lineage: Bacteria > Bacillati > Bacillota > Bacilli > Caryophanales > Exiguobacterium > Exiguobacterium sp. NPDC077395. Next base: position 914,168 of record NZ_JBNNHU010000001.1, on the reverse strand, counting down.
AAAGCAGGTCGTGATAAATCACGCCTCGCAGCTCGTATCGCTGCTCTCTAATTAGAGACCAAACGAAACAGCCGCCTCCTACTCGGAGCCGGCTGTTTTTTTGTATACCATGACATAGTGAGGACCGATTCCAGGAATATCGAACGGTTCACCAATTCGTTCGAGACCGTTCCGTTCGTAGAAGCGAACGGCCACTTCTCGGGCGTTACACCACCACGAGCTATCTAACTCTTCATGTAACGCTTGTAAGAAATGCGACCCGATTCCTTGTCCGGCTAGATCCGGGTCCGTCGCCATTCCCCGAAGTTGATACGGGACCGACTCGCCTTCAATTTCTCTTGATGACAACATGACAGTCGCGACCGATTGCACGTGCTCTCTTTCGACCCAAGCAAAATGACGAGTCGTCGACGACTCATCCCCTTCAAAATAACAAGTCTCAATCCCTTTACCTGGTCTGAGTACAATATGTCGAAGTGGAATCACATCTTGTAGTGATACTTGTTTCAATCCCATGTTCTCACCTCACAATAAGGCCAGTTGGCAAACGAGTGTATCGAATACGATTTGTTTATCGCCACGACCTGTTTTCATCGCTTCATCCGCATCTGCAATCAACGTCAACGCTTGCGCGAGCTGCGCTTCTGAAAAATTACGACTCGCTTGTGTTGCTAGTTTGACGGTATATGGATGAGCACCAATTTTTGAAGCGATTTGTTTTTCTCCGTACCCCGCTTCTGTCAACTGCTTTGATAGATACATGTTTCGGTATTGCCTTGCTAACAAACCAAGAAGTCCAATCAGTTCTTGTCCTTGCTTCTCTAAGTCACGTACTAACCGAAGCGCCGCATCTGCGCGTCGTTTGACGAGGAGCTCGGACAGCTGAAACACATTATCTTCTAGCGTACGTGGCACCAAATCATTCACGATCTCAATCGGAATCATCGCGCCTGTTCCTGCATATAACTGTAGTTTTTCTAATTCTCGGACTAATTTTCCCCAGTCATCCTGGCATAAGAACAACAGTCGCTCCATGGTCGCCCGTTCCATTTTTTGTTGTTCCTGACTAAGCGTATCATTCACATATCGCATCAATTCTGCTTGGCTTGGCTTTTTCGCTTCGAGTACGATGGCCCGTTCTTTCAACCGTTTCACGATTTTTTTACGTTCATCGAGTTTTTCCGACTCCACAATGAGGACGAGGACCGAGTAAGTCGCGGGCTGAACGACATATTCGGCGAGACGGTCGACGTTATACTTTTGCTTTTCTTTCGCTCCCGTCAAAAATTGGGCATTCTTGACGATGACCGTCCGAAATTCACTGAAAAAAGGGACCGTTTCCGCTTCATCGAGCGCAGTATCTAATGACGTCTCTTGGAGATCGAGTTGCATGACATCAAATTGATCACCGGATGGGTTGGCCGCCTTCACGATTCCACGTTCCCAATTTTCTAATAAATACTTTTCAGTTCCATGGAGAACATAGACGCTCGCTAGTTTACCATTATGTAACCACGGTTCATTCAAAACACACACCACTTTCACAATTTATTCTCATCTAAACATAGATTATCTTCGCATGATTCGCTATACTTATAAAGGAAGTATGATAAGGAGGGACCTAATATGCAAATTAACTCTGTACGCCCACCGAGTGAAAACCCGTTTGAAAATGATGTTCAATGCAAACGTAATGACGCGATCGACTCTGCGATCGGCTTCATCGTCCCATTTGGCTTTTTCTTCACGATTTTCTTCATCGGTGTCATCATCAAGTTCTTAAGCCTATAAGTTTTCAAACGATTGCCCCGGGGGAGCAATCGTTTTTTAGTGTATCATATTTACTCACGCACTAGTCGATGATCCCCCGACACATTCTTTTTTCACAGATGATCATCCCATCGAGATCGGTTCGCAACAAGCGACGTCCGACAATCCGGTCTAACGTCTCCTGATGTGGATGGCCATAACGATTGTTCGCTCCGACGCTCGCAATCACCCATTCCGGATCGATTCGCTCGAGCAACTCTTCCCCTGACGACGTATTCGATCCATGATGCCCTAACTTGAACACGTCGACATCAACCGTCGGTAAGTTAGTCTCTTCTTCTATAGGCAAATCCCCTGTCAATAAATACCGCATGCCACCTACGTTCATATAGAGGCTGATTGAATGGTCATTTTCATCTTCATGCACTTTAGTCGGTGCGACAATCCATATCCAAGACATCGGTCGATCTCCTGCCTCGAGATAGCGAACGGATGCCCCGTATTTTAGCGTCAACTGAAGAATCTCCTCACGCTTCTCTGCATTCGCCACTTCTTTCGATAACCAAATCTCCTTTACATGCACGAGCTTCAACAATCCTTCTAAGCCACCGATGTGGTCATGGTCCGCATGCGTCAAGAGGACAAAATCAAGTGCACGCTCCCCCCGCTTCCATATATACGGTGCCACAACGTCCGCTCCCGGGTCATACACTGTCCGTTTTTGCTCGTTGGGATCCTGAAAGACGCCGCCGACATCAATCACACCAATTGTTTCTCCTGACTCTACAACAATCGCATCGCCTTGACCGACATCTAAAAATGTCACCCGTGGAGCCTCTGCCCATTCGGCCCAACCGGCAACGAGGATACACGTCATTATGGCCATACACCATCCGAACCATCGCTTCCGTTGGACAAGAAGTAAACTTCCCCAAATCCCAATCCACAAAGCGATTTGCTGCGGAAATGTCAGTTCATGCATCGGTAGCCAGGGTCGATTCATATCATGCATGGAGAACATTCCGTTGATGGCATCTAAGATCACCATGAATATTGGTGTAACTTCTGGAACGACCCAAACAATTAGTGCGAGCGGCATCATCACCCATGATATGCAAAACGCCATGATCATATTGAAAAGGGGTGCAGCGACGGATAGAATCGGTTGAACTTGCCAAAGGACGAATAATCCAAATAGTTGGGCAAACACGGACAACTCCAACAACCCGGTCCACATCTGTCTCGTGACCAACAAGAAGAACGTCATCCCGACCGTTAACTGAAACCCTAAGTTTGAGAGAAGGTGTGGTTGAAAGGCAAGCATGGCAGCTGCGCACCAACTTAAGAGACGAATCGGGTCCCTTACCGATACACCAAATAAAGAAAGGATGAGCAACACATCTGCCACGAGGACAGCTCGTGCGACCGGTGGTGAAAAACCAGTCAGCCATCCGAACGCCGTAATCGTCAATAGAATCAATACCGTCTTCGTCTCTCGTCGAATCGGGATCGGTCGAAACATTGCTCGAAGCGCGACGATCAGCATGGCGATATGCGAACCTGAGATGACGAGAAGATGCAGGAGACCCGTCACTTGATATGAGAAAGAAGTCTGTTCGTCGAGCATCCGGCTCTCACCGAACAATAAGGCCTCTATGTATAGCGCGACATCGGCGCGATATTGTTGTTCAATCTGTTGGAGACGTCTCTCTTTCCACCTCAACATCCAACCGTCCATCCCTGTTGTCGGACGGCACTCGTCGATTCGCTTGACCTTTCCTTTAAAGGATAAGTCCGCGCTAGCCGCCCATTTCTGTTCGTCAAATCCCCCGATGTTCCGTAACGGCTGAAACAGTTCTTGTTCCATTTCTACGAGACACGTCTCACCAGGTCTACCAATCGAGAGCTCCCTCCCTCGCAACACACCTTGATGAGTCCCCACGTTCCCATATAATCGGGCCGTCTTCCCGTTCTCTTTACGACTCTCAATCGAGAACACGATTGTGTCTGTCGGTGTCCATTCTGCCGGATTGGCATGTAGCCATGCGATCAGGATGAGGAGAATGACACCGAGTTTCGCATATAGATGTTGTCCGCCTCGAGACGCGACATATAACACACCGGAAACGATTGTGACGAGGTAGATTCCTTCAGTCAATCCGGTCACCATCACGATCGCAAATAGTGGAAATAACGGCATCTCATGGTACCAATAAGTAAGGTTTCATACTTTCTAATGTTTTCTCCCCAAATCCTTTCACATCACCTAAATCCTCGTATGTTTTAAAGGGACCATTCTCTTTCAGGTGGTTCAAAATCGCGTCTGCCTTAGCAGGACCGATGCCAGGGACCGACATCAACTCGTCTTTCGTGGCACTATTCACGTGTACCCCATTTGGTTCTAACTCTGTGCTAGGTACCTCTTGTGCAATCGGCGCTTCTCCTTTTTTCGGTACGATGATTTTTACACCGTCCACGAGTAGTTGTGCCAAGTTCAATTGTTCCGGGTCGGCTTCATCTGTTAATACGGCCAATGAGAGAACATCCCCGACTCTAGCACCTTCTGGTACGGTATAGACGTTCGGAGACTCGACCGCGCCTGTGACATAGACGACGATTTCTAATCGCTCTACTGTCTCAGCCGGAATTTCTTCTTCTGATTCTACGACAAACTCATCGACGACACGTTCTTCTGGCTCTTTACTATAAAATAAATAACCAATACCTAAAAACAGGACGACGACAACACCGATGATGACCTGCTTCCACTTTTCCAAGACGATTCTCCCCCTGTTTCGACTATTATATCTAGTATGCCGAATCCAGCGTAACTACACTTGTCCCGTTCCAGGTCTTAATTCATTCTCAACGGAGTCGTTTGCTTGCCTGCTACGTACCCAACCTTCATACAATAGGAAAGATAATCGCTCATTTCCTTGCGACAACAGAAAAAGGGGCCCAACATTCGAAACAGCAAAAAAACCGAAAACCAATGGGTGGTCTTCGGTCTTTCTGTATGAGGATCATTACTCTTCCTCGAAATGCTGGACTTGGTCAGCGAGTGCCGCAGCCTGTCCTTCTAGTTCTTGCATCAACGTAAAGATTTGATCAAAGCTTGCTTGTTGTTCTTTCATCGAGGCCGCCACTTCTTCATTTCCAGCTGCCAATTCTTCTGTCACGCCCGATACTTCCTCGACACGACGCAACACGTTGTTCACTTCACTACTAGATGTGCGCATTTCTTGCTCAATTGTATGGACGAACGAGGCGACATGGTCTGTACGTTCATGGATGCGGTTGAACGCTTCCTTCGTCAAACCGAATGCTTCAAGCTGTGCTTCTTGTTCGCGTTTTGATTCGTTCACCGTTTCTGTCAATCGTACGACTTCTTGTTGAATCGTCTCCACGACATGGAAAATCGAGCGGGTTGCCTTATTGCTCTCTTCGGCCAACTTTTTAACCTCGCTCGCCACGACCGCGAACCCACGTCCTGCTTCACCTGCACGAGCCGCTTCAATCGCTGCGTTCAAGGCAAGTAAATTCGTCTGAGCCGCCACGTCTTCCACGAGCTTCGCCATCGATTCGATCTCCGCCGTTTGTCTAGCAAAATGTTCCATTCTCGTGACAAGGACTTCATTTCTTTCGCTCGAGCGATCAAGGATGTGTTCCTGATCCGTCAACGTCTCAATCCCGGCTGCCACTTCTCGTGTCATCTCAGTCGTTTCTTCTGTCGTCTGTTTCGTTTGATTCAAGCTCGTCTCGAACGACGTTGCCATCGTATGGACCGAGCTGAGCGTCTCTTGCAATTCATTAGCGATGGACTGCGCGCCATGTGCCATTTCATCCACTGCGTTCGTGATGTTTGACGTCGTGCTGACAACCGCTTCATTTTCAGCTGCTGCCGTTTCCGTCATCCCATTCACTTTCATCGATGTCACACGAATCGAACCGATGACCGTTTGCAGAGATGCCGTCATCTCGCGCATTGCGCGTTCTAGTCGTCCGATTTCATCATTGCGAGTCGATTCTGGCAATGTGACAAGACGTCCTGAAGCGATGGCTTCTGCGACTTTCACGTTGCGCTCGAGCGGGCGTGTGATGGAACGCGCGAAGAAGAAGTTGTAAATGCCGAGCGCTAGGACGACGAGAATCGTCAACAAGATTGAGATGAATAATAAACGCTCTGTTTCATTTGCCGCCTCTACTTGAAGCGCCTCGTAGAATGAACCGTTCTTTGCAATCAGTGTGTTGATATCATTTAACAATCCTTCGAGCTTAGCAGCTTGAATCCGAGCTCCAATCCCACCTTCTAATGCAGACTCGACGTCCTCGTTCACCTGCTCATACTTCATCGTGGCACGATCTAGATGATTCGAAAACTCTGGAATCAAGTAAGACTGTTTTAATTCATCGAACGTTTCCGTGTTCAATACACGGATGCGCTCAAGTTGAACGAGTGTAGACTGATTCGACTGTTCGCCAAGCGACGTCCAGAGCGACTGTTCTTGTAAGAGTGACGTCTCGAGCTGAGACAATTCAATCATTTGACTCCCATACTGTTCATTGTAAGTCTGCAGACGGTTCAAGGTCGACAAGACATAACTCATCATGAGAACGATCAAGACGACGGTGAACACCGTTGAGAAGATAAACCGTTTACGTAAACTCATTTTAGTGTCCCCTCTTTCAGTTGACGTTCGACCGATTCATACTGAGTCGTCTCTTGCTCTTCCCACTGAATGCGACGAAGCGGCGCTAGACCGACGCCACCTTCTTCAATCCCGAGGATGACATGATCATTGAACGGCTGCTTTGTCACACGACCTGCGATTTCAACGATCGCCAAATCGACTTGTTTCAACATCGAAGTCACGACCGCATCAGGTGCAATCATCGATTGATCGCTATCGACTCCGATTGCCTTAATCCCATACTTTTCAGCAGTCTCCAATACCCCGACTCCTGTCAGGCCCGCCGCTGCATAGAGGACGTCTGCACCCTCTTTGATTTGTTTCTCCGCTAGTTCGCGTCCAAGCTCGGGTGAGGCGAAGTCGTTCGAAAAATCAACGAGCATCTCGATATCCTCGTTTACGGATTTCGCTCCGCGCTCAAATCCTGCCTCGAACTTCTGAATGAGTTCAATATCCATCCCGCCGATGAAACCGATTTTATCCGTCTCTGTCTCAAGACCGGCTACCGCACCCGCGAGCGCACTGCCTTCTCCTTCTTCAAATGTGACATTTAAAACGTTCGGTAAGGCTGACACGCCATCGATGAGGGCAAATTGTTGATCCGGATGTTCTGCCGCTACCGTCTCAAGATCTTCCTGACAGGCAAAACCGAGACCGACGATCACATCGTGCCCCTCTTTGACCAACTCTTCAAACCCTGCCTGATATGTTTCTGTCTCGGATAACTCACGATAGTCGACGAACCATTCGCCCGTCTCACGTAACTCCCCCATGCCACGCATCGCCGCATCACTGAACGATTGGTCCCCGAGACCAACATCCGATAGGACGACGCCCATCGTCTGACGTTCTTCAACAGCGGCAGTCGGGTCATCGATGACCGACTGACAACCAGACAACCACAGTGAACAAGCTGTGATTGTACTGATGATTATGCTTTTCTTCATGTATTCCATACTCCCTCTCTCTATTGGTCTGACAACTCTTTTATCGACAGAGAAGACACGGTTCTCCATCATTATTTTTAAAAGTTGTGGGAATAAAATATCGGGATATCTGAGAACGTCAGATGTTTCAAAAGGGAATTTTTTCTAATTGTTGAATACACATATGAATGACTTTGATGACAAATCCGAAGGGAAGATGAAGGAAATGATAGAAAAGATCATTCGACATAGTTGGAACGTCATATCAGGATTATTTGTTCTCTTATTGTCACTTTGGTTGAGCGGTCCTGGTATAGCAGAGACAGATACCCCACAATATCGTTGGTATTTCATGCTTTGGTTTGTACTATGGACGGTCGGTTTTGTTTTACAGTTCAAACCGCGAACGAAATGGTTTGGTCTATTCATCACGTTCGTGCCGACATTGTATTATTTTATTTCCGTCCTAAAAGCATTTGAAGTCATTTCATACTAGTCAATCATGTACAAAAATCAGAGCCATAGACGATGTCTATGGCTCGTGTCGTTTATTCTTTTGATGCAGCGACCGTCGTATCCGCTAACTCTCGCTCCGGTGCAGGCGCCTTCGCGACGTTCCCTTTACCGGCAAAGTTCTCGAGCAAGTCTTTCATATCGATACCCGAAGAGGCTTTCAACGTTTGTTGCAATGAAGCCATAAGGTCCGTTGCATATCCCGTCACTTTCCCTGCTCCACCGTTTTGACCACCGCCTGTGTCGACGACCGTGATTTGATCGATGTTGCCAAGTGGTGCCGCAATTTCCTTCGCATAATCCGGAAGCATTTTGACGACCATATCGAGAATCGCTGCCTGCCCATATTGAGCGAACGCCTCGGCGATTTTCTCTTTCGCTTCCGCTTCCGCGAGACCCGTCAAGCGGATGATTTCAGCTTCCGCTTCACCTTTCGCACGTTCAGAATCGGCTTCAGCAAGACCAGCCAAACGAACTCGTTCCGCATCCGCTTTCGCTTGTGCTTCGATGCGATATTTCTCGGCATCTGCGCTTGCGATTTGACGTGCTTTATCCGCAGCGGCCGATTGTTCGATCGAGTAACGGTCCGCATCGGCTTTTTTCTTCACTTCTGAATCATACTGTTTCTCACGACGCATGATTTCTTTCTCTTCGAGCTCGATTTGCTTTTGACGCTCGATGATTTGAACTTGCATTTGTTGTTCTGTAACTTCTTGTTTCGCACGTGCTTCCTCGAGCTCGTACGCTTGGTCAGCCCGGGCTTTGGCAACGTCTTGCTCGCGACGGTATGCCGCAATCCGGAGCTGATTCTCTTTCTCTGCTTCTGCGATTTCTGATGCTCGTTCTAACTCTGCTTTTTTCGCATCTTTCATCGCTTCCGCCTGTTTGATGCGCGTTTCTTTATCCGCTTCCGCTGTGGCGATATCGGCATCACGCTTCACTTGCGCGATACGAGGTTTACCGAGTGATTCTAAATAACCATTTTTATCTCGAACATCTTTGATCGTGAAGGAGACGATGACAAGTCCCATCTTCGCTAAGTCTTGAGAGGCGACGCGTTGGACTTCTTGAGAAAACTTGTCTCGGTTTTTGTAAATTTCTTCAACCGTCATCGAACCAAGAATAGATCGCAAATGACCCTCTAATACTTCTTTTGCCTCGTTTTCTCGTTCAACTTTTGGTTTTCCGAGGAACTGTTCTGCGGCTGTCGCAATTTCACTGATGGACCCGCCGATTTTAATGATGGCCGTTCCGTCCGCCATGACCGGTACACCTTGTTCGGTATACACTTCAGGCGTTGTGACCTCTAGCTTGCTAGAGAGTAAACTGAGTGGTTCTGCTTGTTGGAACACTGGGAGGACGAACGTTCCTCCACCACGAATGATTTTGACACGGTTACCCGAGGTGTCGCTATGTACATTTTTCTTGCCTAAATAACTACCTGTTACAATCAACGCTTCGTCAGGTCCGACCGTGCGGTATTTCAAAACGAATACAAACACGAGTGCGAGGATGATGACCCCGACGATGATGCTGACTAAAATAGCCGTATTCATAAGTTATTTCTCCTCTCGAATCGTAGGTTCGTCATATGTCATGACGATGGCGATATTACTTTTCACTTCAATAATAATGACGCGATGGTCAGTGGAAATCGATGTCCCATCTAAACTTTGAGCTGTCTTCAAAAGGGACCCGGTCACTGTCTCAATCATGACTTCACCGTATCCGCCTTCTGGGATCGGTACTGTTAACCGTCCGACTTGTCCTACCAACGCTTCATCTGTCAATCCGATTGACTCTTCAGCATTGGATAATGGTAACAACACGAACAAATAGAGAAGTGTTGTCAGAGCGAGCGACCCGACCAATGCGACAGCAAGTCCAATCACCGGTGACACGTGCGCCAATGCGTTTAAAATGAGTCCGATTCCAGCACCGAGTGCTAAAAACGATAAAATAACTGCAGGGTTAAACCAGCCTTCAAACATGTCAAATGCATCAGAGAACATCATATAGATGAAGGTTCCAAAACCAGCGATGATCAACACCCACCAGTACAGTTGATCGATTGCCTCCATTACCACCCCTCCTCCTGTCGACGTTGCTGTTCCATAAATAACATACGTCGAAGTTGCTCGACTTCAAGGGCGAGCTGATCTTCAATCTTATCCCATTCGGATAGGGACGACGTGGATAGATCGTTCGCTTCCCGAACTCGACCAATCGATTGTTCAATGCGCCGTCGATTATATACATCGACGAGTTCTTGACGTTCGAGTCGCATCCTGTTTAAAAAATATTCAACTTCTTTTTGAACCTGAACCACTTGATTCGTCACGTCCTCAGAAGAATCTTGCATCAGCAGCCGACGCACTCTCACTTGATGAGCCACTAACTTTGCAATTCTCGCTTCGAGTTCGAGAATGTGCTTGTACAATTCCTCTACCTCATCTTGATTCGTGTCATCGCGCCACCACACGTCCATCTCACCTCACTTTACTCTAATCACTTTCATATACGATAAAACCTCATCATCGGTTTCAAAAAATCATAAAAAAATGTAAAATGAATTTGCCAGACAGAAAGGAAGTGCTCATTTTGGGCAACCAAGTCATCAAGCTATCAACAGCTGATCAAGAAAAACTCAAAAACATGTATCACAAGTATGCAGTCACCCCGCCTCCTTACGCGACTTTCAGTGCAAAAACCCCTGGATTTGTCGTCACGATTTATCAATCGGGTAAAGTGATGTTCCAAGGTAAAAATGCAGATTCCGAGGCAGTGAAATGGGGAACCCCTGCCAAGAAAAAACAAGCGTCTCCACCGAAGACGACATTACCTGAAGGCTTTTCGAATTGGTCTGTCATCGGGAGCGATGAAGTCGGAAAAGGGGATTATTTCGGACCACTCGTCGTCGTGTCCGCTTTTGTATCACGTGACCAGATCGCACTCGTCAAAGAGCTCGGTGTCAAAGACTCAAAACAACTATCTGATCCTGAAATCATCCGAATCGCTAGAGATTTACACGCAACCATTCCATATCAAAAGGCGACACTACACAACCCGACGTATAATAAGATGCAACGCACGATGACACAAGGCAAAATGACCGCCATCGCACATAACGCTGCACTTCATGCCTTGCTTGAAAAACTGGAACAGAAACCTGACGCCATCCTGATCGATCAGTTTGCCGAAAAGTCGGTCTACTATCAACATCTACGGGCAGAGCGAGATGTCGTCCGTGATGACGTCTACTTTTCAACAAAAGCGGAAGGACTACACGTCGCAGTCGCCGCTGCTTCCATCTTAGCCCGCGCCTTTTTCTTAAAAGAGATGGATAAACTAAGTAAACAAGCAGGATTGACCCTTCCGAAAGGGGCAGGGGCAAAAGTCGACCAAGTGGCCGCTCAGATCATCCAACGTCATGGACAGGAATATTTACAAAAGATTGCTAAAGTCCATTTTGCCAACACAAAAAAAGCAATAAACTTAAACGAACGTCGTCTGTAGAGGTTCGATTTCAAATATGATATACTCATTTTATGGTTAAATGAACTTAAAATTTTTGGAGGATAGCGTTCATGTTGCATTATAAAACCTACACAATCAGCGATGACCATCCTTGGGTCGTCTTCATTCACGGAGCTGGTGGAAGTTTGTCACATTGGTATCGTCAACTTCGCCCATTCCGTAAGAAATATAATGTGTTGCTCGTCGATTTACGTGGACATGGTGGTTCATACGATGCTGAACAATCGCTTAAACAACCGTTGAACGCCTATACGTTCGATGTCGTCGCGAAAGATGTCATTGAGGTCATGGATCACTTAGGCATCGAAAAAGGTCATATGGTCGGACTTTCTTTAGGTACGATTGTGATTCAGGCGATGTTTGAACATTATCCGGACCGGATCGCATCGGTCGTCCTTGGAGGCGCCATCGTCAAGTTCAACGTTCGTTCGACGCTTCTCATTCGACTCGGTAGCCTTGTTCAAAATTTCGTTCCCTATATGTGGTTATACAAATTGTTCGCATGGATCTTATTGCCGAAAAAACGGCATAAAAAATCACGGATGATGTTTGTTCGTGACGCTGCGAACTTGTGTCAACGCGAATTTATACGCTGGTTTAAGATGACCGAGAACATCAATCCATTACTAAATCAAATCACTTCGATTCAAACGAACGTCCCGATTTTATATATCATGGGCGATGAAGATTATATGTTCCTTGAAGCTGTGGAACGGACCGCAAAACACCAACCAACTGCCAATGTTGAAATCGTTGCAGACTCTGGTCACGTCGTGAATGTGGATCAACCCGAGCAATTCAATTCGTTGTCGATGAAATTCATCGACGATCAAATTCAAGCACGCTCTCTACAAATGAGCTGATTCAGGATGCCACCATACATCCTGAATTTTTTTCAGTTTATTTTCAGAAAATATTGATTATTACAAAAATAGATGGTATTCTTTAGCAAATCCAACAAAGAGGAGATGCTTGAGATGTTCAAACCCGTACATATGAACAGCCTGCTGATTATTATTCGACTGAGGGACTGAAATCGTTTTGTTTTTGAAAAACGACTTTTCAGGCCCTTGTTCCCGTGGTAATCGGACAGGCGCCTGCACATGTAACCCGCGCCTATCCTAATTGGATAGGTTTTTTTATTGGCACATAGACAAAGAGGAGATGATGGAAGTGAAGCAGTATATGATGGATCGAATGGTAAAAATTTCAGCAGGGATGGCAAACGCCGTACTCGTCACGCTCGGTGTTGGTCTATTGATTGAGACGATTGGTAATTTGACCGGGATCGCGATGCTCGTTCAAATCGGGCAAGTTGCGAAATCCTTGTTGGCACCAGCACTGGGAGCCGGTGTTGCCTTTCAACTCGGTGGGAACACGCTCATCTTGTTTAGCGCAATGATTGCCGCAACGATTGGTGGTGCTGCTTTAAAAGCGACCGAAAGTGGGCTCGTCCTCGTTCCAGGTCAACCGATTAGTGCATTGATTGCAGCCGCAGCAGCAGTATGGCTCGGCAAACGCGTTCTCGGAAAAACAAAGTTCGACATGATGGTCGTACCCGTAACAGCCGTTCTCGGAGGTGGAATCGTCGGTGTTGCCGCAGCGGCAGTCACGACTCCTCTCATCAACTCCATTAGTCAAGGAATCACAGCGTCCGTTGAAACGTCACCAATCGCGACATCTCTCGTCATCGCCCTTGTCTTCAGTGTCATGCTCATGTCACCTGCTTCATCGGCCGCACTCGCCATCGCTCTTCAATTAGACCCTGTCGCCAGTGCTGCCGCATTGATTGGTTGTTCTGCTCAATTTGTCGGATTTACATTAATGGCGTATCGTCAAACCGATCCAGGTGGTTTGGTCGCTTCCTTCTTTGTCACGCCGAAAGTTCAGTTCCCGAACATCATCAAAAATCCGCGAATCGTCGTTCCACCATTCATTGCAGCGATGATCTCAGCACCGATTGCCACGTTACTATTCTCACTACAAGTGCCGTATGAAATCGCCGGTCTCGGACTTAACTCTCTCATTGCCCCGCTTCAAATTTTAGCGGTACAAGGAATGGATGCGTTTCTCATCTTCACGATGACAGGTGTCGTTCTTCCTGCACTCATTACCTGGGCACTTTATCGTGTCACGAGCCTCGTCGGTTGGACGAAGTTCGGTGACCTTGCCCTTGAAATCCAATGAAATAAGGAGCGCTGTCCAAATCGGACAACGCTCCTTATTTTTACGCTCGTACTTCAGCGCCGTGTGCTACACGGACCGCTTCGACGATTGTTTCATATGCTGCTGTTACTTCTTCATCTTGTAACGTTCGTGACGGGTCTTGGAACTTGAGTGAGAAGGCAATCGACTTCTCTTCTGGTCCAATATTCTCCCCTGTATATACGTCAAACAAGACGAGGTCGATCAAGAGTGGACCTGCCGCTTCACGAATTGTTTGCTCCACTGTGCCAGCCGGAATCGAACGTGGCAAGACGAGTGCCAAATCTCGTGAAATCGATGGATAACGTGGCACGTCTTGATACAGAAGCATCTCTTCCCCATTAAGTGCCAATAGGTCGAGTTCAAACACATACACTTCTTTCATCCCGTAGACTTCTTTTGACGTTCCTGGATGCACTTGTCCAACATAACCGATGACGTCACCGTTCATCAAAATGTTCGCCGTACGACCTGGATGCATATCCGGCATCGATACCGCTTCATACGTGACATCAAGACGAAGTGTTTGAACCAACGTGTCGACAATCCCTTTCGCAACAAAGTAGTCGACCGGAATCCGAGTGCCTTGTGAACGATGATCCATCCAAAGACCTGTGACAACTCCCGCCACCCGTTCTTTTTCACGTGGTAACGTATCTCCTTGCTCCGTATAGACACGCCCTGTTTCGTAGAGTGCGACGTTTGACTGTTGACGCGCCGTGTTGTAACGTGCCGCCTCTAACAGTCCAGGGATGAGTGATGTGCGAAGTACAGAACGCTCTTCACTCATTGGCATCGCTAGACGGACGAGTTGATCGGCTTGACCACCAAAACGTGTCGCATGTGCCTCACTCGTTAATGAATAGGTGATCGCTTGTGATAATCCGACACCTTGTAACATGCGGCGTGTTTTTCTGCGCAACACGTTGATTGCTGGTAGATAGCCTTTCGACTGAGATGCAGGTAACGTCGACGGGAGGCTGTCATATCCGTATAGACGAGCAACTTCTTCCGTGATGTCAGCTGGCAGCTCTAAGTCCGGACGACGAGAAGGGATATGGACACTCAATACATCATCGCCTTCTGTAGCTAGACCGAGACGTTCTAGAATACGTTCAATCGTTTGACGATCAAGTGTCATTCCTAGACGTTTATTAATGTAATCGACCGAGACTTCGATTTGACGAGCGCGTGACTCTTTTTCACCAGAAACAGTCGCTTCCCGAATCTCGCCTCCACCGAGCTCCACAATCAATCGAGCAGCACGGTCGAGCGCAAGCATGACACGTTCCGGGTCCACACCTTTTTCAAAACGAGCGCTTGAGTCAGAACGAAGACCGAGCGTACGGCTCGTCTTACGAACTGAAGCCGGATCAAAGTATGCTGATTCTAAGACGATATCTGTCGTAGAGGCGTCCACTTCTGTGTTCGCACCACCCATGACACCTGCGATTGCTACCGGTGTCTGACCATCTGTGATGACCATCATTGAAGCGTCGAGCGTACGTGTCACATCATCTAGCGTAACCATTTCTTCTCCGTTCTCAGCCTGGCGGACCACAATCGATTGACCGAGTTTTTTCGCATCGAATGCATGGAGCGGTTGACCGATTTCAAGCATCACGTAGTTCGTCACATCAACAATGTTATTGATTGGGCGAACGCCCTCTGCAATCAAGATGTTTTTAAGCCATTGTGGAGATTCTGCGATTGTGACTCCTCGTACTTCACGCGCCGCATAGTACGGGCAGTTCGGTGTAGCGAGTTCAATCGACACTTCAGACGTAGAAGAGGAAGTGACCTCTGCTTCTGGCAACGTGTACGGACGTTCTAGAATTGCCGCCACTTCATGAATGATTCCATAAAGGCTCAAACAGTCCGAACGGTTCGGTGTCAGGCCAAGCTCGATGACCTCATCGTTCAAGTCGAGTAAGTCGAGTACGTCCGCTCCAACTTGGACATCTTCACGGAACGTGTGAATTCCGTCTTGCTCATCTTCTCGAATTTGCTTCTTCTCGAATCCGAGTTCCTCGAGCGAACAGATCATTCCTTGAGATTCGACACCGCGAAGTTTTGCTTTTTTAATCTTTAGTCCTGGTAAACGTGCGCCAACTTTCGCCACGATGACGTGTTGACCTTCGCGTACGTTCGGTGCGCCACAGACGATTTGAACGGGATCACATTCGCCGATGTCTACTTTTGTCACGTTCAATTTATCCGCTTCTGGATGCTTCTCACATGAAAGGACACGACCGACGACAATCCCAGAAAGTCCTTCTGCACGGTTTGTGACACTTTCCACTTCAATCCCGTTTTTTGTGATCAAGTCGCCAAGTGCTTCTCCGCTCAAATCTGACACATCAATATATTGATTCAACCATTTTTTTGATAGTAACATCTGTCTTCCTCCTTAGAATTGCTCGATGAAGCGTAAGTCGTTTGTGTAGAAGTGGCGGATGTCATCGACACCGTGTTTGAGCATCGCCATACGCTCAACACCGATTCCGAATGCGAATCCTGACACTTTTGACGAGTCATAGCCTGCCATCTCTAACACATGTGGATGTACCATCCCGCCTCCGAGAATTTCAATCCAGCCGGTTCCCTTACAGACGTTACAACCTTTTCCTCCACACTTGAAGCACGAAATATCAACTTCAACGGATGGCTCCGTGAATGGGAAGAAGCTTGGGCGAAGACGAATTTCACGTGCCTCACCAAATAATTGCTTCACGAACACTTCAAGCGTTCCTTTTAAGTCTGCCATCGAAATCGACTCATCGACGACTAACCCTTCGATTTGCATGAATTGATGCGAGTGCGTCGCGTCATCTTCATCACGACGATATACTTTTCCTGGGCAAATGATGCGAATCGGTTTCCCGTTCGCCTCTAGCATCGTCCGTGCTTGTACCGGTGACGTATGTGTACGGAGCAACGTCTCCTCGGTAATATAGAACGAGTCTTGCATATCACGTGCTGGGTGGTCTTTTGGCAAGTTGAGCATCTCAAAGTTGTACAAGTCCGTTTCGACTTCAGGACCTTCTGCGATCGTGTATCCAAGTCCGACGAATAAATCTTCCATCTCGTCGATGATCTGTTGCAAGAGATGACTGTGCCCTGGAGCCGATGTACGTCCCGGGAGCGTCACGTCAAGCGTTTCCGCTTTTAACTTCTCTTCTAGCTCGATTGCCTTCACTTCTTCGATTCGAGCATCGAGCGTCGTTTGAATCGACGTGCGGACCGTATTCGCCAATTCACCAATGACTGGACGTTCCTCCGCGGATAACTTACCCATCCCACGAAGTACCTCGGTCATCGGACCTTTTTTCCCTAAATATTTGATGCGGACGTCATTTAATGATTTTTGTGTGGATGCCTGTTTGATTTCTTCAAGTGCTTCCATTTGTAACTGTTCTAATTGCTCTTTCATATGTTCACTTCCTCCTCTACATAAAAAAGTCCCTTCAGTCGTTGACTGAAGGGACGAATCATCGCGGTACCACCCTACTTGGCCAATAGTTGGCCCACTTGAGAGCATCGTTATCGAGATGCCAAACCGGTGTTGTCTCCAACACGACTCCAGAGTGAATTCAGCGACGATTCCGGCTTAGGCTCTCAGTCACGGCCTATGCTCCCTGAACGGAATCGGTCATTCGCTTACTATGTTCTTTCAACGTCATATCATATTCATCGATGTGTTTAACCTATCACGTTTTTCACGTGCTGACAAGATTATTGTAAAGCGATCCGATACATTAAAATACCGGCAGCGACCGCCGCATTGAGCGATTCTGCCTCACCGAGTACTGGAATATGGACACGTGTGTCGCACAGTGCCAACACATCGGCATGTACACCTTGTGCTTCATTTCCGATGACCAAGGCTACTTTGTCTTCAAATGCTACCTGCTCATACGATGTCGCTTTCGAAAGGGCTGTTCCATACACATGGAAACCATCTTCTTTCAGTTCAGGTAGTTTTTCAAGCAAGTCAACCGAAGTCACGTTCACGTGAAACAGGGAACCTTGAGTCGCACGAACGACTTTGGCATTGAACGGATCGACCGTCCCTTTCCCGAGGAGCACCGTATCAAATCCGGCTGCATCTGCCGTCCGAATCATCGTACCTAGGTTACCTGGGTCCTGTACTCGGTCTAACACGAGAACTTTCTTCATCTTACGCTCTACCGGCGTCATCTTCACGACAGCAAACACACCTTGTGTCTTTTCTGTCTCAGATAACAGGTCAGCGACATGATCAGATAACTCGAGCACCGGCATGTCCTCGATGCGCCACGTCTTTTTCGGTACGTACGACTCTGCCATGATAAGTTGTACGAGACGACCTGCTCGGATTGCCTCATCCACCAAATGCTCTCCCTCTACAAGGAATTGCCCGGTTTCTTGGCGTCCTTTTTTCGTCATCAATCGTTTTAATCGTTTAATCGTCTCGCTCTTCGTAGACGTTATCTTCGTCATATTATCCCTCTTTCAACCATTGGACCGTCTCGTGGTCTAAGCGTTTCGTTAATGCGACAACGAGTTCAACCGCTGCTTCGTAGTCGTCTTTATGGATGATTGACACGTTCGTGTGTAAATAACGAACAGGTACTGTCAACGCAATCGCCGGCATTCCAATCCCAGACAAATGGAATCGTCCTGCGTCTGTTCCGCCACCTGGTGTCAAATCAAGCTGATATTTGATGTCGTTTTCTTTTGCTACCTCAACAATGAGGTCGACGAGACGTGGATTCGTCACAGTCGTTGCATCAAAGAAGATGACTTGAACGCCATCACCAAGTTTTGACAACCCTTCTGCTGGTGTCATTCCGGGCGTATCACTTGGAATTCCTGTATCGACAGCAATCGCCACATCTGGTCGAACCAAGTTAGCTGCTGTGACCGCTCCACGTAAACCAACTTCTTCTTGTACCGTCGCACCTGTATAGATGACACCTGGGAATGTTTCTTCCTTCAGGCGTTTTGCAGCTTCAATGGCAATGGCACAACCGATTCGGTTATCCCAAGCTTTCGCCATCAAGAAGTTCTCATTTTTCATGACCGTGAATTCACAATGCGGGACGACCGTATCACCCGGACGAATTCCCCATTCGGCGACTTCGTCTTTTGATGTCGCTCCGATATCTAAGAACATATCTTTGATTTCAACCGGTTTTTTACGTGCTTCAAGGGGAAGGACATGTGGTGGTTTCGCACCAATCACGCCCGGGATTTTTTCACCAGAACGCGTCACGACATCCATCCGTTGTGCCAATAGGACTTGGTTCCACCATCCACCAAGCGCTTGGAAACGTAGGAACCCACTTTCTTCCACACGCGTGACCATGAAACCGACTTCATCCATGTGGCCTGCAATCATGACACGAGGACCCTCTTCATTTCCAGTCACTCGACCAAATAAACTTCCGAGACCGTCTTGTTCAAATGATTCGACATGTGGTTCAAGGTATTCACGCATTAACTGACGGACTTCCCCTTCATTTCCCGGGACGCCAGTTGCGTCTGTCAGACGTTTTAACATATGTAACGATTCATTCATACCAATCCGCTCCTTTTCTTTAATAGCCTAATTGTTGTCGCTCATGGTTCACTTCATTTTTGTTCATATACGCCATGAAAATGAGTTGTTCATTGAACCCGAGCGTATAGCCAAGTTCAAGATACGCTGCCATCAGCGTCTCGTACATCGCTTCTGTTTTCGAAAGACCAAAGTTCGTCACTTTTCGATAAATATCTAAAAAAGCATCAGTCGCATCAAGATATGAGCTCCCCGCAGGAAACGCGTCTCGTTCATATCCAAGTGCAAGGCCGAGTGACAGTAAGAAATGAATGCCGTCTACATATTCTTCTAAGATCACATCTTGAGGCGACGGTCCTTTCTTCGACCAAAACTTAAAGCTACGTGTTTCGTTAGCCAGTTCACCGAGTTCGACAAGCAGCGCCAGTAACCGTTCATCGAATTGATTGCCGGATAATCCATGTTGTGCTTTGATCCGCTCGTCTAATTCGCGCTGCCGATCAAACAATGTTGTCCAGTTCACCGGATGTTCCTCCTCTATCTCCACTTATAGCAGTACTAAAATCATTAAAGACCAGCCTACCGCTAAAATCAATACTTGTAATTGGAGCAGTTTTGGGGCATGAACGGTCTTTTTGCGCGTCAAATGGAGACCGAACAAGGCACCGATGGCTCCTCCTGCATAGGCGTATAGCACGTTGAAATCACCTTGGCCATGCGTATAACGTTTTGCCTGGATATAGGTATATACGTTCAAGACGATCAGCGCAAGGGCAACGATGGCGACAACTGATTGATTCATACGCTTTCCTCCTTCTCTTAATTCTAAGAAATTCTGAAGAAAAAAGAAAGCGCCGAGAGAATGTCTCGGCGCTGTCGATTGAACGATTACGCGTTCAATTTTGATTTAGCTGTTTCAGCGAGTGACGCGAATGCCTGTGCATCTGTCACAGCAAGCTCAGCAAGCATCTTACGGTTGATGTCGATTCCTGCAAGCTTGAGGCCGTGCATCATACGGCTGTATGAGAGACCGTTTGTACGTGCTGCCGCATTGATACGTGTGATCCAAAGACGACGGAAATCACGTTTCTTCTGACGACGGTCACGGTAAGCGTACATGAGTGACTTCATGACCTGTTGTTTTGCTACTTTAAATAGAATGTGTTTCGAACCAAAGTATCCTTTGGCAAGTTTAATTTGCTTTTTACGACGTTGACGAGTCGTATAACCGCCTTTTACGCGTGGCATATGGATTCCCTCCTAATTGTTTCTGTATTACTTCGCGATCATGTTGCGAATGCGTTTGAAGTCTCCAGCTGATACGATAGCGCCTTTACGGAGCTTACGTTTCGCTTTAGTCGATTTGTTTGCGAACAAGTGACTTGTGTAAGCGTGTGAACGCTTGAGTTTACCTGATGCTGTACGTTTGAAACGTTTCGAAGCACCGCGGTGCGATTTCATTTTCGGCATGAGTATTTCCTCCCCACTGAGAATCGATGATTAATCTTCTTTGTTCGGAGCCAGCACTAAGAACATGCTGCGTCCTTCCATCTTCGGCTTTTGTTCAACTGTTGCCAAATCGGCACATTCCGCTGCCATTTTGTCCAAAACACGTTTCCCGATTTCCGAGTGTGTGATGGCACGTCCGCGGAAACGAATCGAAGCCTTCACTTTGTTTCCTTTTTCAAGGAACTTGCGTGCGTTACGCAATTTTGTTTGGAAATCGTTGTCCTCGATTGTTGGACTGAGACGTACTTCTTTCATTTGGATGACTTTTTGGTTTTTACGCGCTTCTTTCTCCTTTTTCTGGAGTTCGAAACGGTACTTCCCATAATCCATAATTTTAGCGACCGGTGGATTCGCTTTGTCCGCGACCAAGACTAAGTCTAGTTCTGCTTCTTCAGCTAAACGTAACGCATCGTTACGCGATTTCACACCGAGTTGTGCGCCGTCTGCGCCAATGAGACGTACTTCACGGGCACGAATGTTTTCGTTGATAAAGAGCTCTTTGCTAATGGTTAGCACCTCCATCGTGCGATTGCACGAGATTTAGATTGACAAGACAACATGGCAATAAAAAAAGCGTCGGCAGTTTCCCACCCACACATCAGTTGAGGTCATAAAACGGCAGACGATGCCGATTGAACCAAGAACTTGATGGACCTGCCTGATGACTCTCAGACGAGGTGAAAAGCGGGTGCTTCTGCTTTGTTGTTTTTAATCACTATGTCATCTTAGCACTAGCAGGAAAAGATGTCAAGATATCGCGCATGAATAATTGGTAGCTCACACTTTTATGATGATACCAGTCATTCTCTCGTTTCGCAATACCTTTTCAAAGGGAATAATGAAATAACAAAGGAGGGATTTACATGAACTGGCGAAAAGACGTCTCGCGCGAACATGACTATCACGACCAGGTTCAGCAGATCGTCAGTAAAACGATGCAGGCGCATGGCTTAGAAGATGAAAAGTTACAGGCAGTATTAACGGACTTATTAGAAGAGATGAATCGTATCACATTAAAGATTGTCGATGATCACGAGTCAGCTCAAAACTATATTCATAAACGATGGTATTGAAGTGTAAAAAAACCTGTCCTGCTTATGTACCATATAAAAACGTCCAGTTCCAAATCTATGGAATTGGACGTTTATTCATGTTTACTGTGCGTAAATCATCTGTCCACCGAGATGCCCGGCGTATGCAAGAAGTCCCGCTCCCACGAGTGCAATCACAAAACTAAGCGTGATCCATAGCTTCCCTTTCGCACGATATCCAATGGCAAGCAAGACAACAGTGATGCCAAACGCGATCAAGCTGTACAAGGCAAAATGTTCATGGTTTTCAATCATCGCCTCTGTGACCGAAGGAAGGTTTGCTTCCGCATACTCCTCGGCACTGTCACCCGATAGAAATGCCACTCCGCCCGATATTAATCCAGCAACGAGCGTGACGAGTGCAAACAGTCGAAAACTTGTCCATTTGAAGCTAATCAAAATCAAAAGCGTCCCAAACAGTAGAAGACCAATCGGAGCATGCACGAGCAATGGATGTAGCGGAACACCACCGAGCATAACGATTCCTCCCTAAGATTAAAATAATGGATGAAAGTTATTTACCCCGTTAGACGATTTTTTTACCCAGTTTTCCTTCTTTTCACAATGACACACATTTAATTCGTGAGCGACTTGAAGAAGTTGCTAATTGCTTCAAATAGTCTCGCAAAGAATCCTTGGACTTCCTCTTGTTCAAGAAAAGCCTGTACGTCCTGACCTGCATCTTTTAATCCGTTACTGATTGCAGACCAATCTAGATTCGCTTGTTGCATGTTTTCAAATAATGTCGTCAATTGGTCGAGTTGTCCTTCAGACAGCTGGACGTTATTTTGATTCAACACTTGAATGACAATGTCGCGAATCTCAATATTCGTCTCAGGCATTTGATTCGCGATTTCCGCTTTGATTTCGTTCATGAGACCTGCAACATCCTCTTGACCAACTGTCTTTCCGATTTCAGACGTCACTGCCAACTCTTCCTGCGCAAGTTCTTTTCGTTCATCCGACAGTTCAATCCCGGTTTCGGCCGCCGTTTGATCATACGCCTTCATGATCCCTGTCAAAGCGGACGTACCCGTCACGTTGATTGGCGACGTGATATAAATGTCCGCATCCGTCACACCTGCCGTGACCAATGCGTTCGCATACATATCTTTCGTGACCCACGTCACATTTTCAGTTTGAATATCAAGACCTGTCCCGTCCGTCAATTTGATTCGTGCGGACGAATACATACCTCCCCCACGTTGCGCCTGTGGGACAGAATCTCCTAAATATTTTTCTTCATCCGCTGCCGTCGTGATAATCGGTTCGATTCCTTCTGGCGCGTCCATCCGTTCAAGTACCCATTTTTGTTGTTCTGAAGAGAGCGACTCCCCGAGCGTCACAATCGTGTCATTGACGATTGCCTCTGCCCCGACTTTCGGAAGTGCTCCTGTAAATGCGACTGCTCCAATAGTAAGTGCCAATACTGGCTTCATATAATTCATGAATCATCACTCCTTATTGTTTACGATACGTGCAGACGACGAATTACACATCCGTCTTTAGACCGAAAAAAACCACCTTTCTCGATGGAAAGGTGGCTCCTTGCTTAGCGTGAACGGTTCGCAATCTCTTCTGTGAGGGATGCGATGAATTCGTCAAGTGATGCTGATACTTGTTCTTGTTGACCGTAACGGCGAATGTTGACCGCGCGCTCATCACGTTCCTTGTCCCCAAGTACGAGCGTCATCGGAATCTTCTTCATTTGCGCTTCACGAATCTTATAGCCAAGTTTCTCGTCACGGAGGTCCGTTTCGACGCGGACACCACGCTTGACGAGTTCCGCTTTGACTTCAGCGACATACTCATCATGGACATGTGATACCGGAATCAATTTCACTTGTACCGGTGCGAGCCATGTTGGGAATGCGCCTTTGTATTCTTCGATCAAATACGCAACAAATCGTTCCATCGTCGAGACGACACCACGGTGCAAGACGATTGGACGATGGTCTTTTCCGTCCGGCCCTGTGTACGTCAAATCGAAACGTTCTGGGAGTAAGAAGTCAAGTTGAACAGTCGAGAGCGTCTCTTCTTTCCCGAGCGCCGTACGTACTTGCACGTCGAGTTTCGGTCCGTAGAATGCCGCCTCTCCTTCTGCTTCAAAGTATGGAAGTTCGAGCTCGTCCATCGTTTCTTTCAACTGGCTCTGTGCCATTTCCCAAATCGCATCATTATCGAAGTACTTCTCTTTATCGGCAGGATCGCGATACGAGAGACGGAAACGATAATCTTTGATGCCAAAGTCAGCATACACTTCTTGAATCAAGTGAACGATGTCTTTGAACTCTTGTTTCATCTGTTCAGGTGTCACGAACGTATGCCCGTCGTTCAAGACCATGTAGCGGACACGTTGAAGTCCTGTGAGCGCGCCTGACATCTCATAGCGGTGCATCCCACCAAGCTCAGCGATCCGGAGTGGAAGCTCACGGTATGAGCGTGGCTCATGTTTATAGATTGTCATGTGGTGCGGACAGTTCATCGGACGAAGGACGAGTTCCTCATTGTCCATCTCCATTTTCGGGAACATGTCATCTTGATAGTGGTCCCAGTGTCCAGATGTCTTGTACAAGTCGACCGACCCAAGCACCGGTGTATAGACGTGTTGGTATCCGAGTTCGAGCTCTTTGTCGACGATATAGCGTTCGACCGTACGACGAATCGATGCACCTTTTGGCAGCCACATCGGAAGTCCTTGACCGACTTCTTGTGAGACGAAGAAGAGGTCGAGTTCTTTTCCGAGTTTACGATGATCGCGTTCTTTTGCTTCTTCAAGAAGTCGCAAGTGCTCAGCGAGTTGTTCTTTCGTCGCCCAAGCCGTCCCGTAAATACGCTGTAACATCTTGTTGTCAGAGTCGCCACGCCAGTATGCTCCAGCCACGCTCATCAATTTAAAGATTTTCAACTTCGAAGTCGATGGGACGTGTGGTCCTCGGCAAAGGTCGAAGAATTCCCCTTGATGATAGATTGTAAGTGTCTGATCGGCAGGAATGTCTTCAATCAACTCGATCTTGAGCGGGTCTCCCAACTCTTTATAACGAGCGAGCGCTTCGTCACGTGAAACGACTTCACGAGTGATTTCTAAGTTTTCATCGACGATGCGTTTCATCATTTTCTCAATCTCAGGAAGATCTTCCTCATTGATTCGGCGATCCATTTCGATGTCGTAATAGAATCCGTTCTCGATCGTCGGTCCAATCCCGAGATAGATGTTGTTCTCTTCTCCATACAAACGCTTGATTGCCTGTGCCATCAAGTGCGCTGACGAGTGACGCATCAGGTCGAGACCGTCCTCTGAATCTGGCATGACGAGCTCGATTTTGCCGTCCTGTTCAATCGGACGACGGTAGTCGATGAGTTCTCCGTCTAGTTTTGCTGCGATTGCTTTTTTGCGAAGTCCCGGGCTGATTGAGCCTGCGACGTCTTCTGCCGTGACGCCGGCATCAAATTCTTTTACCGCGCCATCTGGAAATGTCAATTGAATCATGTACATCTGTCCCCTCTCAAAAAATGAATATAAAAAAAGCCCATCCCTCAAAAAGGGACGAGCTTTGATTCTCGTGGTACCACCCTCGTTCCCAAGCATCACGCTTGGCTCGAACACACGATAACGAGTGTGAATCGCCGCACGATTGACCCGTACGGTGCTCTGAGGGAGTAAATGCATCGTCGTCGTTAGGAAGCTTCCACCGCCCTTCCCTCGCTAAAACTCGTCTCGATGATTCATATCCTCTTCTATGCATCACTTATATGGTTATTAGTATAGTCAACTCATCCGAGAAAAACAATCCTTTACCGACGTCGATTTTCACCCTTCAGTTCGATTTGTGTCGTCGTCGTTGAAATTCGTTGCATGAGACGCTGTGCCTTCATTTTATTTTGCGCGGACCCATCGATTGAAAAGTGAGTCTCAAGCTCTTCTCCGCTAAAGTTCGAACTATATAACGTCGGCAATCGATGCATCATCCGATATTGGAGAATGATGCCGAACAGTTCGTCGCGCACCCACGGGCTGATCGCCTCAGCACCAATGTCATCAATCAACAAGACAGGTACATGTTGAAACGAAGTTAAAAATGAATCAAACGATTCGGTGCGAATTTTGCGTTTTGCTTCCGAGACGAATCCAGGCGCATGAACTAAAATCGTTTCGATATCCGCCACTTTCAATTCATTGGCAATGGCGGCGAGTAGATACGTTTTCCCGACACCGAAACTCCCGTGTAAATAGAGTCCGTTTACTTTTTGTTTGGACTTCATCCCCGTTACGAAACGCATCGCTTCCCGAAGTGCGATCTTGCGTGCATCGTCCGCCCAGTCAAATGACTCAAAGCTCGCCTCACGAACTTCTTCCGGTAAGAACAAGCTCTTAAACTTACGGTCCATCTCTTTTTGGCGTCTAGCTTGTCGATGAGCTACCGTCTCTTCATAGCGAATGGCGATCTGTCCGAGATCGACATAGAGCACCGGTTGATGACCCGGGATGACGGCTTGTTCTTCCATGAACGTCTTCCCATCCATCTGCTCGGCATACTCACTCAGCTTCGTGAATCCAATTTCAATCGCTTTCTCTTCTAACTCAGGATGAGCGTTCAAAAAGGCGATTACTCCTGGATGATTGAGCGTTCGTCTGCGAATCGACTCATACGCTTCGCGGACTTCTTTTCGATTCATCAACTGCGATAACGACTGGTTGATTCGTTCCATCCCCTCACCCCTTCTCTTTCAATTCATTTAATAGTTTTACGAGCTCCGCGTCATCCGGAACGGAAGACTCCAATTCTTTCTTTCTCGCCTGATCATACGATCGCTGTTGTTTCGCTTCATCTTCGAGCCATTTCGGCATCTCGCCTTGTTGAGATTTCCGACGCGAACCGACAGTCGTCCGCTGTACATTTTCACGTTTTTGTTGCTTCTTCTCAATGAGCGCATCTTGTGACGCTTCTTGCTCCAACGCTTCTTTCGCGTTCGTATAACCTGCCGTCTTCCAACTCGTTGCGATACGAAGGACATAATTCTCGTTCAGACGAGTCTGTTTCTTCACTTCAATACAATAATAGAAGAGTGCGTTGATCACGCCCGGTGCGAGCCCGAGCGTATCGACGAGTTCGATAACCAACTGTTCATCACTTTTCGACAGCTGAGGCGTCTTCCGAAGTGTCGATACGTATTGATGGGGGTGGGCCGCTTCCATTACCGCTGGATCATGTAAGTCTCCCAGCTTGGTCTCTTCGAGCTCCACCGTCTTCTCTTTTCGATGCCGTGTCTGCTTTTTCTTCAACTGTAATACCATCTGACGGCATCCGTCCCGCTTCTCCTGCTCACTGAGCGGAAGATAGGCTTCGTGAACGAAATATTCTTTCAACATCTCCGCCATCGTCTCTTCGTCGAGTTGAGAGACATAGGCCAGTTTTGTGATGGTTTCGTCTAATTTCTTTGTGAAAAACCCGACTGGGAAATTCGTCAGTTTCTTCACAATATCCATATCGAACGAATAGTTGATTTCAATCTTCGCACGATCTGGTTTTTCGTAGTTCTTTTGCGTGAACGCTCGATGATTGACACCTTTGACATCAAACACTTCATTAAAGTCTTTCGTCACCTCGACGATTCCCGCTGGCAAAGGGTCGATTGTGAAACGCCCCTGAAGTTGTTTAAAGCGCACTTCCCCTACTTTATAGAAGAGAAAGCTCGATAACAGTCCATCGTTTAAAAACGTATGCGGCGCGAGCGGCACACGCAACTGATAGACGTATTGCGTCAATCGGGCATCTTTCGTTTTGTACGTCCGTACCAATCCGATGGCTTCGAGGCGAAATAGATTATCCGTCAATTCATTGATGGAGTACTCCAACATCTCACACAAGGCACTATGAGACATATAGTTCGATTTCATTTTGCCTGGTTTCAATTCACTCCACAGCGTCTGATACAGCGCGAGCGCTTTGACACCGATGACAGGCTGATATAAGTGGTAAAGGGACTGATACGATTCGCGGTCAACAAGACCTGTACTCATAATGAGCAGTTCGTCCGTCCCAAAGATTGTACGTTCTTTCTCCATAGCTCTCTCCCCTGAAAAAGGGCGACCAGCAGGCCGCCCTTTAGTTGGTCGAATTTTCTTGCTTCATTAAATCTTCAAGTTCTTTAAAGAACACAGTGATATCTTTGAATTGGCGATAAACAGATGCAAAGCGGACGTATGCGACTTCATCGACACGTGCGAGTTCATTCATCACCAACTCACCCACTTGCTCACTCGGAATTTCCGACTGCGCGAGGGCGCGAAGTTGTTGTTCGACTTTTGTCACGACCCCTTCAAGCTGTTCAAGCGTGACCGGTCGCTTTTCACACGCACGAATGATTCCACGGAGCACTTTTTCGCGACTGAATTCTTCACGGTTTCCATCTTTCTTCACAATGATGAGGGGTGTCTGTTCCACCGTCTCAAACGTTGTGAACCGATACCCACATTTTTCACATTCACGACGACGTCGAATCGAATAATGGTCTTGCACCGGTCGGGAATCGAGCACTCTCGTTCCATTGTGATCACATTTCGGACAACGCATGCTCAAGCCTCCTTATCGTTCGACAGATTTATTTCCGATAGCACGAAGCGGGAATTGTTGTGTGAGCGCCTCGTAATAGTGAGTAACGATTTGTGCGAGGTCTGTCCCGAGTCGCTGTTCGCGGTTCAATGTAAAATCGACTGCTGTACGACCTCCGTCTACTTGCACGATCGTAATGAGTCCGTCCCATCCTTCACCAATGAATGAGAGTTCGCCACGGTTCGAGTCGATTCGACGGACCGTCTGACCATTTGACTGAATCTGACTTTCTAACCATTGTAAGATTGCATTCGGAGATGCCGCATAGTAACGTGTCCGAAGCGATTCATTTTTATGTGTATCTTTCGTTTCAATATGTGTTTGTAACTTATCTAACAGTCCCATAATCCACCTCAACGCCTGAGTTATATACGTTAAGCATATCAAAATTAAGGCAACAACAAAACAATTAAAAGGGCTGACCGTCAAACGGCCAGCCTCAAAAGGTTCTTCAGAATTATTTAGTTAGTGCAACTTGTGCTTCTGGAACACGAATTGGTCCCATTCCACGTTCAAGTTTCACATCTTCACGTACTTTTGCATCCAATCCTTCGGCGATGTATTGCGATGCCGTAGCTGGATCGATTCGATCTCCACATGTGAACACGTCAACCGACGCGTAGCCATGCTCTGGGAAACTGTGAATCGTTAAGTGTGATTCTGAAATGATGACGACTCCACTCACACCGTGCGGCGCAAATTTGTGGAAAGCGACTTCGCGGACTTCAGCGCCCGAACGAAGAGCTGCATCGACGAACAAACGCTCGATGTAGTCGATATCATTTAATTTGTCGGGATTGCACTCCCAAAGTTCTGTAATAATGTGACGTCCCATAGTATCCATATTAGTGGATCCCCCTTTACATCAATGGTCTCAAAGTAGTTGATGATCACTCACTTTGTGCCTGAATCGCCCACAACCACGGGGGCAAGTTAGTCCTAAGAGGTCCTAACCCTTTAAGTTGCGTTTGTCAGACCAATTGAAGTTCACGAAACTGAGTGTAACGTGTTTGGGACGTCGTTACAAGACATTTGTTTAAAAAAATCAAAAATATTTTTTAGACCGTAATATTTTTTTAGGCGTGAGTTTCTTGTTGCCCGATTTGAAGGTAACTCGCCACCATGTCCAACAAGTCGACGACACGGCACGAATAGCCCCATTCATTGTCATACCATGCGAGAACTTTTACATGATTTCCGCCGAGTACCATCGTCGAATCCATATCGATAATTGACGAGCGATCGTCTCCGTTAAAATCAATCGATACGAGCGGTTCATGGGAGACACCTAACACGCCCGTCATCTCTCCAAACGCCGCACGTTCAAACGCTTCATTCACTTCATCGACGGTGACGTCACGATGAAGCTCGACGACTAAGTCGACGAGTGATACGTTCGGTGTCGGGACGCGGAGTGCCATTCCGTTTAATTTCCCTTGAAGCTCTGGCATGACAAGCCCGATCGCTTTAGCCGCTCCTGTCGAAGTCGGGATGATCGAACTGCCACAAGCACGCGCCCGGCGTAAGTCCTTATGCGGGTTATCAATGTTATTTTGGTCGTTCGTGTACGCATGAACAGTTGTCACTAAACCAGTTTCAATACCGAATGTCGAGTGTAACACCTTCACGACCGGTCCTAGACAGTTTGTCGTACACGATGCATTTGAAATGATGTGGTCTTCTTCCGGGCGATAGTCTCGATCGTTGACCCCCATCACAATCGTACGTACATCCCCTTTCCCTGGTGCAGTCAAAATTACTTTTTTTGCGCCTGCATCTAGATGAAGTTTCGCCCCGATATCCGAGTTAAACTTCCCTGTCGCCTCGACCACGATGTCGATGCCAAGGTCTGCCCACGGTAAACGTGATGGATCACGTTCTGAAATGAGTTCGATTCGCTTTCCATCGACTTCAAGCGCATCCCCTTGCGCTCGAACCGTCAATCCGAATGGACCGTGAATGGAATCATGTTTGATGAGATGAGCGAGCGTTTCCGCAGGATAACTCGCATTGATCGCCACGACTTCATGACGTCCCTCAAGCATCAATTTTCGGAATACCATTCTCCCGATTCGACCGAATCCGTTAATCGCAACTTTTGTCCCCATGCTAAATCCCCCTTTTTCTACATTACGGTTTCATTATAACGGATAGCTGTAAGCGTTTTCACTATGATTCGTCACATTTTTTTCATTTTTCTTTGTTTATTTTTTGAAAATGAGGGAAATTTCTTGTCGTGAAGCACAACAGAAAGGAGGCGTCACCATGTTTGATTGGGGAGATATCGATAAGTTCTTCATTTCGTTTTTCATCATCTTACCGATTGTGACGTTGATTCATGAGTTCGGACACTTCTTTTTCGCAAAGTTGTTTGGAGGCTCGCTCGACATGCAAATCGGCACAGGAAAAAAACTATTTAAAGTAGGACGTCTTCAAGTGAACCGCGTCTATTTTTATGATGCGTGGTGCCAGTTTACAGATTTAAAATGGAGCAACAAGGTCACCCGCACGCTTGTATATGGCGGTGGAGCCATTTTTAATCTGGCGAGTATCTTAATTGTCAATGCGTTTATTTTGAGACGAGAGATTGAACCGACGTTGTATACGTATCAGTTCGCCTACTTTTCGTTTTACTATATTTTCTTTTCACTGTATCCCATCTATTATTCGAACGGTCACCCAAGTGATGGACGTGCCATTTATGATACGTGGAAGAAAGGATCACCCGAATCCGATCCATTAAACTAACCAAACGAAAAGAAGGCGAATCATCATTCGCCTTCTTTTTCAATCGTCTTAAATTGTTCGACCAAACGGTCAATTTGCGGTGGTAAGTCACCGAGTGAACCGTTGTTATTGACGAGAAAATCGGCCTGATGCTTTTTCTCTTCAATCGGGATTTGAGAATGAATGCGAGCGAGTGCCTCTTCTTTCGTCAATCCATTCCGCTCCATGAGACGCATCAGTTGAATCTCTTCGCGACAATAGACGACGACAGAATAATCGACGAGGTCGAGCATTGTCCCCTCAAATAGGAGAGGAATATCAAAAATAACGACAGACTCGCCGGATGCTTCATAATCACGCATCTGTTCCTTCATCTCTTCACGAATCGCTGGATGCATCAGTTGATTGAGGTGTTGTCGTTTCGTCTCATCATGAAAGATTTCACGCCCTAGCGCGGGACGGTTTAAGACATCGCCGTCAAAACATTTTGGAAATGCCGCTTTTACACCCTCAATCGCCTTCCCTCCAGGTTCGACGACCGTCCTCGCAATCAAATCGGCATCGATGATCGGAATCCCCTTTTTCCGAAATAGTCGAGACACCGTGGACTTCCCGGTTGCAATCCCACCCGTCAATCCAATTTTCAACATAACGCCCACTCCTTAACGTTGTTGACAGCGTGGACAATAATGCGTGCCACGACCGCCTAGTTTCATCTTTTCAATTTCTTGTCCGCAACGGCGACATGGTTCACCGGCTTGTCCGTATACATAAAGTCGTTCTTGGAACGTTCCCGCGGCTCCGTCTGGATTCGTATAACTCCGAATGGTACTTCCTCCACGTTCAATGGCTTCATTTAGCACGGCTACCGCTTCAATGCGTACACGCTCCACTTCTTCGTGCGTCAAACTAGCAGCTGGTCGTGTCGGGTGCACACCGGCACGAAACAAAGTTTCATCTACATAGATATTCCCTAATCCGACGAAGATGGACTGATCGAGAAGCGCCGTCTTGATAGCGCGCGTCTTCATCCGCTCTAGACGCTTATGCAACGCATCAGTTGTCACACGCTCATCAAACGGTTCGTATGCAAGTAGTGACAGTGGTGGTGTCGTATGAACCGCCTCATTCGTCCGCAACTCCATCGTTCCAAACTTCCGCACATCGTTATAATGCAAGGTCGATTGGTCCGTGAAGTTGATGACGACATGCGTATGTTTAGCCGGTGCTGTGATTGTCTCATAAGGGAAGAACTTCCCTTCCATTCGGAGATGGGAGACGAGATATCCGTTCGTTAGTTTGAATAAAATAAATTTTCCTCGACGTTCCACATCTGTAATGGTCTCTCCAACCAAATGGTGCACCCATTCTTCTGGCTCGAGTCCTCGAATGATTTTAGGGTCGTGCACATCGACAGACTGAATCGTCTTTCCGGAAACGGCAGGTCGTAATCTGCGACAAACCGTTTCGACTTCTGGTAATTCTGGCATACTGATTTCCTTTCTATCTTCTTATTTCGTATCGAACCATGTCGTTCCAACGGCCCCATCCGCACGTAACGGAACGTCGAGTGTCACCGTATGCTCCATCGCTTCCGTCACCAATTTTTCTAATGCTTCCATTTCTTCAGCCGGACCTTCAAAAATCAATTCATCGTGTACTTGTAATAACAACTTAGATTGAAGTTGCGACGATTGAAGAGCGTGATCGACGTCAATCATCGCTTTTTTGATGATGTCGGCTGCCGTTCCTTGAATCGGTGTATTGATTGCCGTACGTTCAGCGAATCCACGCAAGTTGAAATTACGAGAATGAATGTCTGGGATGTTCCGGCGTCGTTTTAACATCGTCTCGACGAACCCATGCTCACGAGCCCGTTCAATCGCAGCATCCATGAACGTCTTCACTCCCGGGAACTGTTCAAAGTACGTATCGATAAACGTTTGTGCTTCTTTTCGTGTGATACCTAGATTTTGCGAGAGCCCATAATCACTGATTCCATATATGATTCCGAAGTTGACGGCTTTCGCCTGACGACGCATGAGTGAAGTGACTTCCTCATTTGCGACTTTGAACACGTTTGCCGCCGTCGATGTATGAATATCTTCATCATGCAAAAAGGCCGCCATCATTTTATCATCTTGTGACATATGCGCCATGATCCGAAGTTCGATCTGTGAATAGTCGACCGCATAGAGCACCCAGCCCGGCTCGCTTGCGGTAAATGCCTTACGGATACGACGCCCCTCCTCTAATCGGATCGGGATGTTTTGTAAGTTCGGGTTGACCGATGAGAGTCGTCCCGTTTGCGTCAACGTCTGCGTGTACCGAGTATGAATCTTGCCATCTTCCTTCACTACTTTCTGCAATCCTTCTACATAGGTCGACTGTAGTTTCCCAAGTTCACGATAATGCATGATCTTCTCGATGATCGGATGAAGCGGCGCCAACTTCTCAAGGACGTCCGCTGCAGTCGAGTAACCCGTCTTTGTCTTTTTCACAGGGGGAAGTGCTAATTTCTCAAACAGGACGACCCCTAGCTGTTTCGGCGAGTTGATGTTGAACGGTTCGCCGGCCAATTCATGAATCGTTACTTCAAGCGCAGAGAGGCGCTCACGAAGATCTGTCTCCATGTGTTGAAGTGTTTCAACGTTTACGTGAATGCCTGCCCATTCCATCTCGGCTAACACCGAGACGAGCGGTTTTTCAAGCGCCTCATATAATTCCGTCTGTTCGTTGTCTTTCAGTTCTGAAGCGACACGTTCAAACAACGTCAAAATCGCATGTGCTTTCTCCGCGAGATGAGAATGGAAAACTTCCTCATCTGGCACTTTCACTTTTGCGCCTTTCCCATATACCGCTTCATCTTCTTCAAGAGGGTATGCGAAATGAGAAGCAATCGAGCTGAGTGACGTTCCACCAGATAAATTCAACAAATATCCGGCAACGAGTAAATCTTCATAACCGCGAAGGGATAAGTGATGTCGCTTCAACTGAATGATTGTCTGTTTAGCATCGAGACAAATCGTCGTCTTCGATTCGTCTTCAATCCATTCCTTGACTCGCGCATCTTGTAAGAGTGTCACATCGCCGACGGTCACGCCACGATCTGACACGATTGCAACCCCAACGATGTCTTCTTCGAAATAGTCATCGTGTAGTTGCTCAAGAAACAGGACCGCTCGAGACAAATCTTGTTCAGAAAGGTCGATTGTCGGTCTGACTTCTTTTTCGACCGTTTCTTCTGTAGAGCTGTCCGCTAATTTACCGATCAACGACTTGAATTGAAGTTCCATGAACAAAGGCTTCACGACCGAAGCATCATAAGGTTTAAAAACGAGATCATCAACGGTCACATTAAGTGGCACGTCCGTATAAATCGTCGCCAACTGTTTTGACATCTTCGCCTCTCGCTCGTTGGCTTCCACTTTTTCTTTCTGTTTCCCCTTTAGTTCATCCGTATGTTCGTAAAGGGACTCGACGGTTCCATATGTTGAAATCAGCTTGAGCGCCGTCTTTTCCCCGACACCCGGGATACCTGGAATGTTATCCGATTTATCCCCCATCAACCCTTTTAGGTCAATCATCTGAATCGGTTGTAGTCCCTCATAACGTTCCTGGAACGCCGTTTGGTCCATTGTCTCGACATCTGTGATGCCTCGCTTCGTCAAGTAGACGGTCACGCGATCATCGATCAGTTGGAGTAAATCTTTATCTCCCGTCACAATCGTCACTTGATCATATGATGTATCCTTGGAGAGCGTGCCGATGATATCATCCGCCTCATATTGATCAAGTTCTAAGACAGCGATACCAAACGCACGACAGACGTCTCGCACGAGCGGGAACTGTTCGCGTAATTCCCCAGGAGTCTTTTGACGCCCTCCTTTATAGTCAGCAAACGTATCGTGACGGAACGTCTTCTTCGACGCATCAAACGCAACGGCGAAGTGCGTCGGTTGCTCATCTTCCATCAATTTCAACAACATCATCGTAAAGCCGTACACCGCGTTCGTATTTCGACCTGACGCGTCCGACATCGGAGGCAGTGCAAAAAACGCACGATATGTTAAGGAGTTCCCATCTAGGACTAGTAGTTTATTCATTCAATCGACCTCCATTCTTCTCTTCATTCATCATACCATACGGGTACATGCGTTCGAAAAAAAAGACCCTTTTCTACGAATAGAAAAGGGCCAAATTCTCGACCGTGTGGAGATGAGCACCGATCGAGTCACGAGATGATGAAGAGGTCTCATTCATAAGAATAGCAAGGTTTTGTAAAGTAAATATGAATGGAATAGCAAGGTTTTGTAAAGTGACTAAGAATCAGCGGTCAAGTGGGATTCAAACCCGCGGGAACGTGATGGTGAACGTCGTCCCTTTGCCCTCAACGCTATCGACATCGATTGTCGCATGATGGAGATCGATGATGTGTTTCACGATAGCAAGACCTAGACCCGTGCCACCTGAATTTCGACTTCTTGCTTTGTCGACACGATAGAAACGCTCAAAGATTCGACTCACTTCTTTTTCAGCAATCCCGATTCCATTGTCCTTGACGCGTAATTTATACGCATCCTCATTCGCCTCGACAGAAATTTCGACACGACTTCCTTCCGGAGAATAGTTGATGGCGTTCGCGACGAGGTTCATGATGACCTGTTTCATCCGATTCAAATCGGCCTGTAAGACGGCCGTCCCATGATGCTTCGCCTCTAAATGAATCGACTTCTTGTCCGCTTTCTGACTGAGCAAGAGACATACCTCATCGACGAGCTGGTTCAAGTCGACGGATACCAGTTCCATCTGGAAATCATCACGTTCTAATCTCGACAGCTCAAGCAAATCTTCAACAAGCATCTGCATCCGCGTCGCCTCTTTTTGAATGATGTCTAAGAACTGGTCGCGGAGTTCAGGCACTTCTTTAGCCCCGTCGAGTAATGTCTCACTAAATCCACGAATGGAGGTGAGCGGGGTCTTGAGTTCATGACTGACGTTCGCGACAAAGTCTTTCCGCATCTTCTCGAGTCGCTTCAGCTCCGTGATGTCGTTAAATAATAATGTCGTCCCACGAAGCATTCCCGTATCACTGAAAATCGGTGCGGCAGACACCATATACGTCTTCTGATTGAAGCCAGTTCGAATCGACAGCTGACGACGATGAACTTCTTCCGTCAAATAGACGTCTTCGATCAGAGTCTCAACATCAGGGCTCGGTAACATCCCGTGATAAAATTGTCCAATCGATAAATCATCGTATTGGAACATCTCGCGATACGAACGGTTGACTAATGTGACGATGCCTCGCTCGTCCACGAGAAGGAGCCCTGCCCCCATATATTCGATGAGTGATTCGAGTCGTGCTCGCTGAACCGATTCTCCGAGTGAAATTGACTCCAAATTTCGGGCGAGGACGTTGATTGATCCAGCGAGGCTTCCGGTTTCCTCGTCATTTCGCAGTTCGTAAACGCGAGCCCGATAATTACCATCGGCGAGTTCCCGTAAGACGATGGTCGCCTCATCGATTGGTCGTATAAATTGGTTCGTCAGATGCTGAAGGACGAATAGGATGATGAAAAATGAAAAGAAGAGCGCGAGCGCAATCGTTAACCAAATTCGATCATACACGCCTTCAAGGTCTGACACGTAACGGATGAACGTTAAATAGACCGTCTCCCCTGTCGCAAGTTCAATCGGTTTTGTGAACTGGATCAACTCATCTTCGTCCGCTTCACCAAACGTCCCGTCTTCGGGCACTAGACTTGGCTCAATCTTATAATCGATTGAGCCGACACGAAACGGTGTCCCGGCGATGACTTCATTCCTGCTATTGAGTAGCAAAATGTCAAAGCTACTCCCGTCATCGATTTGACCGACATATTCTCGAATTTCGTCTAGCTCTCCCCCTTCAAGGTACAAAGCGGCGAGCTG
Organism: Exiguobacterium sp. NPDC077395; assembly: GCF_050269125.1. Classification (NCBI taxonomy): domain Bacteria; kingdom Bacillati; phylum Bacillota; class Bacilli; order Caryophanales; genus Exiguobacterium; species Exiguobacterium sp. NPDC077395. The sequence goes on along the minus strand of NZ_JBNNHU010000001.1, from coordinate 877,109 downwards.
AGCATCCTCTTTCAAGCGGTCACGTTCAGAATCCAAATAGAAATCTTTAAACAGTTGGCCGAGCACGATGCCAAGCGTCAAAAGTACGCCCGTGACGAGAAGGATGAGCGTCGTCATGAATCTAGAGCGATACGTCTTCATTCCGAAGTCGGCTCCTCCATTTTATAACCGAGTCCACGAATCGTTTTAATATACGTCGGCTTCTTCGTGACCGGTTCGATTTTTTCACGGAGATGACTGATATGGACATCGACGATTCGCGTGTCACCGACGAAATCGTAATTCCAAATAGCGGATAATAATTGGTCTCGTGTCAGCACACGTCCTTTGTTTTTGGCTAAATAAGCTAACAGTTCAAATTCTTTCGGAGTCAATTCGAGACGTTCTCCTTGTTTGAACACTTCGTAGTTCGAAGCGACAATTTTTACGTCACCGATTTGAATGACATCCTCTTCAACCGCGGTTTCTTGTGGCGCCGAGCGTCTTAGAATCGCTTTGACACGGGCCACGACTTCCCGGGGACTGAACGGTTTCGTCAAATAGTCATCTGCACCGAGCTCGAGTCCGAGAACTTTATCAAACTCATCATCTTTCGCCGTGAGCATCAAAATCGGTGTGTTGACTTTTTGTTGACGGAGTCGCTTACACACTTCAAGTCCGTCCATTTCCGGAAGCATTAAATCGAGCACGATTAAGACGGCATCTTTCTTTTCAGCCAGTTCCAATCCCGTTTTCCCGTCATGCGCGGTCTCCACCTCGAAACCAGCTTGTTCTAAATTGAATTTTAATAACGTCGCAATCGATACTTCATCGTCGACAACAATTACTTTATCAGCCACACTACTTCCTCCTCTTAATCCATCAAATGTCACTCTCTATTTTACAAATCAAAGCTTGCAACGACCAACCTCAAAGCAAATCTTTACAAAAACAAAACAAATCCACTTTTAGTGTAGCATGCCCCACATGATGGAAACCGCAAAAAAAGTGCTTCCCACAAAATTGCAGGAAGCACTTTTGACTTATAAGACGCCTAATACGGAGCGGACCGAGTCGGCAGAACGCGAAAGTGCTGCTCTCTCCTCATCCGTCAAGTCGAGCTCAAGTACTTGCTCGATGCCACGTTTTCCAAGAACCGTCGGGACGCCAAGATACAAATCGCTAAATCCGTACTCGCCTTCTAGATAAGCAATGGCAGGTAAGATTCGACGCTGATCTTTTAAAATCGCCTCGACCATCTCTACAATTGCGGCAGCTGGCGCATAATACGCCGAACCGTCACCTAGCAGTTGGACAATCTCACCGCCACCTTTACGTGTCCGTTCGACGATTTGCTCGATCCGCTCATGTGGTATGAGTTTTTCAAGCGGGATTCCCCCGGCGTACGAGTAACGCACGAGAGGCACCATATCGTCACCATGTCCTCCGAGAACAAACCCGGATACATCTTTGACGGAAACGTTTAATTCTTGAGCGACAAACGTCCGGAAACGAGCCGTATCCAGCACACCAGATTGTCCGATGACGCGTTCTTTCGGGAAACCCGATTCTTTGAACGCCGCATAGGTCATTGCATCCACCGGATTAGTCAAGACAATCAAAATCGCTTCCGGAGAATAGCGAGCAATCTCTTTGACGACAGAACGCATGACGTTTGCATTCGTTGCAACGAGATCATCACGGCTCATCCCTGGCTTACGCGCGATGCCCGCCGTGATGACGACGATGTCCGAATCAGCCGTATCTGCATAATCTGATGTTCCTGTGACCCAAGCGTCAAACCCTTGAATCGGAGCCGTTTCTTGCATGTCGAGCGCTTTTCCTTTCGTCGGTCCAACTTTTTCTTCCATATCGAGTAGAACGACATCCCCTAACTCACGTTGAGCCAGATATAGTGCAGTGGTTGCACCGGTGAAGCCACTTCCAATTACAGAAATTTTGTTACGACGAATCATGAGCTCTCCCCCTCAATTGGCGACTTATTCGTTTGAATTACATGTTTTTGATCAATTCATCCGCAAATTCAGAACACTTCACTTCTGTCGCGCCGTCCATGAGACGTGCGAAGTCATATGTGACAACTTTCGAAGCGATTGTTTTCTCCATTGAGTTGATGATGAGGTCAGCCGCTTCGTTCCAGTTCATGTGGCGGAGCATCATCTCACCTGAAAGGATGACTGAAGATGGGTTTACTTTATCAAGACCTGCGTATTTCGGAGCTGTACCGTGTGTCGCTTCGAAGATTGCATGTCCTGTGATGTAGTTGATGTTTGCACCAGGTGCAATCCCGATTCCACCTACTTGTGCAGCAAGTGCGTCTGAGATGTAGTCTCCGTTCAAGTTCATCGTCGCAACGACATCGAACTCACGTGGGCGTGTCAAGATTTGCTGGAGGAAGATATCAGCGATCGAATCTTTAACGATGATTTTCCCTTCAGCTTCTGCTTTCGACTGAGCTTCGTTCGCAGCTGCTTCGCCAGACTCTTCTTTGATGCGGTCATACTGTGCCCATGTGAACACTTTGTCACCGTATTCAGCTTCAGCGAGTGCATAACCCCAGTTTTTGAATGCACCTTCTGTATATTTCATGATATTCCCTTTGTGTACGAGCGTGACCGATTTACGGTTGTTATCAATTGCGTACTCAATTGCAGCACGGACGAGACGCTCTGTCCCTTCAGAAGAAACAGGCTTGATGCCGATCCCTGATGTCTCTGGGAAACGGATCTTGTTCACGTTCATTTCATCTTGCAAGAATTTGATAAGTTTTTTCACTTCGTCGCTTCCTGACGCGTACTCGATTCCTGCGTAGATATCTTCTGTATTTTCACGGAAGATGACCATGTCTGTATCTTCAGGACGTTTTACTGGTGAAGGAACACCTGTGAAGTAACGAACTGGACGAAGGCATGTGTATAAGTCGAGCTCTTGACGAAGCGCAACGTTCAATGAACGAATTCCACCACCGACCGGTGTCGTAAGTGGTCCTTTGATCGCAATCAAGTACTCGCGAATTTGATCGAGTGTTTCTGTCGGGAGCCACTCACCTTTTTCGTTATAAGCTTTCTCCCCAGCGTATACTTCCATCCATTCGATTTTCTTGTCGCCGCCGTATGCTTTTTCAACTGCAGCATCGAATACACGAACAGCCGCGTTCCAAATATCAGGACCTGTTCCGTCACCGATAATGAATGGTACTGTCGGAACGTTTGGTACGTTCAATACACCGTTTTCAACTGTAATTTTTTGTCCTTGTGTCAACATAATGAATCCCCCTAAGTACATTACTGTAGGTCGACGCGTACGCCGACCTACGTCACTTGTTAGTTTACCAAACTTTTGTCTAAAATGTGTCTCGAATTAACGTTCATTCACAGGAACATATTTACGGCTTGTTTCACCGACATATTCCGCACGTGGACGAATCAAGCGGTTATCCGCATATTGCTCGAGAATATGCGCAATCCAACCTGACATCCGTGATACGGCGAAGATTGGTGTGAATAAGTCTTCTTCAAGACCGAGCGCATAGTATGTTGATGCCGAGTAGAAGTCGACGTTTGGTTTCAATCCTTTTTCGGATTCAACGAGATGATCGATTTTCTCAGACATCTCATACCACTTCGGCTCGCCGATTTGAGCAGTCAACTGGCGGCTCATTTCTTTCAAGTGCTTCGCACGTGGGTCGCCGTCTTTGTAGACACGGTGACCGAAGCCCATAATTTTTTCTTTGCGTTCAAATTTACCACGTACATATTCTTCAACACGGTCGACCGAGTCAATCTCATGAAGCATTTTCATAACTGCTTCGTTTGCACCACCGTGAAGCGGTCCTTTGAGTGCTCCCATTGCCGCCGTCACACCAGAATACATATCAGAAAGCGTCGCCACACAGACACGGGCCGTGAACGTCGAAGCGTTCAATTCATGGTCTGCATGAAGAATGAGTGCTTTGTCGATTGTCTTCTCTGCGACTTCGCTTGGTTCTTCTCCATTCAACATGTATAAGAAGTTCGCTGCATATGAGAGACCTTCCTTCGGAGCGACAGGTTGCTCGCCTTTACGTAGACGTGCGAATGCCGTCACGATTGTAGCGACTTGAGCTTGAAGACGAATCGCTTTACGCATGTTTGCCTCGTCACTCATGTCTTCAGATTCTTCATCATATAGAGCAAGTTGTGAGAGCGCCGTACGAATCGTCGCCATTGCATTGGCTGTTTTCGGTGCACGGGCTAACGTATCAATCACCTCATCTGGCAACGTCGCTTCTTTCACGAGTGCCTCTGAGAGCGCTGTCAATTCCTCTGCATTTGGTAAGCGATCATTCCACAATAAGAATACAACTTCTTCAAATGTGGCGTTGTCCGCTAAATCATCAATGGTGTACCCTCCATAAGTCAATTGTCCGTCAATAATTGAGCTGACTTTTGAGGCTGCTGCCACAATACCTTCTAACCCTTTTGTCGTTGACATTCATAACTCCCCCTCAGTCTTGTTTGAAAGTAGTCGACCGTAAAAACAGTCTGTGTATAGGGAATAAGGATACGGGACGGGCTTCTCCCCTGCATTCACCCAGTCTCCGTTTACCCTGTCCTTTATATAGTATAAACAATTTATTGCAAAAAAGAAATGTAAGCGGCTTCAGTTGTCAGAAAATATCAAAACCATTTTTCAATGACTTGATATCCACCTAGAATCAAGGCTGCAATTCCAGCTCCTACAAGTGGTCCTACCGGGATGCCTTTCATGAATCCGACCGCTAGAATCGTGCCTGCGAGAAGCGCCGTCGTGACGACCGGGTCGACGCGCATCAATTGCACGCCTTGTCCAGCAGCGATTGCCACGAACATCCCTGAAGCAAATGCCACAATCCCGACAGGTCCTTTAATACTATTCCACAATTCTTTAAAACCGATATCACCAGTCGCAATCGGAACGAGAACGGCGATAGTAATAATCGTCACACCCCAGCTGATTCCTTTTGCTGCGAGTGTCGGAAATAATTGATCACCGAAACCAATCGCTTTAATGATTAGCAAAACACTGCTTGCGATAATAACTGACTGATTGTTTGAAATGACACCGATTAAGACGAGCATCAATAAAAATAAATATGCACTCATACGTATTCCTTTCTTCGAACGGAAAAAGAACCGACCTTTGTAGAAGGCCGGTTCGATTGTCGTTCAATTATGCGTTGTAGATTTTACCTGTGAGTGGGTCGATTGAAATCATCTGACCGTCACGAAGTGAAGTTGTGGCTGTATCCACACCTACGATGACTGGCTTACGGAGTGATGGTCCAACGATACCAGCATGGCTCGTCAATCCGCCGTCTTCCGTGATAATTCCAGCCGCTTTTTCGATGGCAGGCATCATTTCTTTATCTGTGAATGGCGCGACGAGAATCATGCCGTCTTTCGCTTTCGCGTTTGCTTCTTCCGCATTTTTCGCGACAACGACTTCTCCAACGACACCGCGCTCACCGATTCCACGTCCGTCTGCGAGAGCATGACCGACGATGTGAACTTTCATCATGTTCGTCGTACCAGCTGTCGCTGCAGGAATACCAGCTGAGATGACAACGAGGTCACCGTCAGTGACGAATCCAGCGTGACGTGCTGCTTCTGATGCTTGAACCAACATTTCATCCGTGTTGTTTGGCATCGTCTCAGCAACGATCGGGTATACGCCCCAAACAAGGTTCAATTGACGAGCAACGCGCTCTGATTCAGTGACTGCGATGATGTTCGCTTCCGGACGATATTTCGCCGTACGAGCAGCCGTGTATCCTGATTGTGTTGGCGTCAAGATCGCTTTCGCGTTCAAGTTGATTGCTGTGTGAGCAACCGCTTGTGAGATCGCATCCGTTACCGTATGCTCACTGCGCTTCTGACGATCTTTCAACAAGTTTTTGTAGTCGAGCATGCGCTCAGTGCGCTCTGCGATTGCAGCTTGCATTTGAACTGACTCGATTGGGTAGTCCCCTGCAGCTGTTTCACCAGAAAGCATGACTGCATCTGTTCCGTCCAAGATCGCGTTTGCTACGTCAGATGCTTCCGCACGTGTCGGACGTGGGTTACGTTGCATCGAGTCGAGCATTTGCGTTGCAGTGATGACCGGCTTACCGAGGTCGTTACACTTCTTGATGAGTTCTTTTTGAACAGGTGTTACTTCTTCTGTCGGGATTTCGATACCGAGGTCACCACGAGCAACCATCAAGCCGTCAGAGATTGCCAAGATTTCTTCGATGTTATCCACACCTTCTTGGTTCTCGATTTTCGGGTAGATCTTGATGTGTGACGCGTTGTGTTTTTCAAGAAGTTGACGAATTTCTACCACGTCAGACGCACGACGTACGAACGATGCTGCGATGACGTCGATGTCTTGTGAGATACCGAACTCGATGTCCGAGATATCTTTGTCTGTGAGGGCAGGAAGGTTTACCTTGACGTTTGGCAAGTTAACACCTTTCTTCGTCTTGATGATTCCTTCGTTTTCGATTACACAACGGAGGTCGCGGTTCGGAAGTTTTTCAACGACACGGAGTCCGATGAGACCGTCGTCGAGCATGATGTGTGAACCGACTTCTACATCATCGTAAAGACCTTCATACGTTACAGAGAAACGATCTTTCGTTCCGACGATTTCTTCACTTGAAACGATTGTGACTTCTTTCCCTTTTTCAAGAAGAGCTTTTCCATCTTCAAACGTATGTGTACGGATTTCTGGACCTTTCGTGTCAAGAAGGACTGTGACCACTTTCCCAGCTGCTTTCGCCGCTTCACGGATGTCACGGATACGTGCACCGTGCTCCTCATAGTCACCGTGTGAGAAGTTGAGACGGGCAACGTTCATTCCAGCTTCAATCATTTCAGGAAGACGCTTCTCAGAAGCCGGTCCAATCGTACATACAATTTTCGTTCTACGCATAATATAAAAACCTCCTAGGGGATATAGTGCAACTTACATACAGAAAACGGGGGGCCATAGACCTGATCCCGTCTCTGCAACTTCTAAAATCGTTTAGATCGACAATTGGTTGACGAGGTCAATCAATTGCATATCGATTGTGTGCTTGTTGTGGTCGAGCGCCTCATCGATATCAAGATCCATCATCTGGTTATTGCGGATCCCGACGACGCGGCCCGCTTTCCCTTCAAGAAGAATCTCAACAGCGTATGCACCCATACGACTTGCAAGTACACGGTCTGCAGCAGTTGGGGAACCACCACGTTGAATGTGTCCGAGAATCGTAACACGTGTCTCTGAGTTCGTTTTCTCAGCAATCAATTTGCCGATTTCTTCAGCACTTCCGGCACCTTCAGCGACAATGACGATCGAGTGCTTCTTACCGCGGGCAATACCGTGATTGATCCGTTCCACGATTGCATTCAACTCTTCTGGACGTTCTGGGACAAGAATCGACTCCGCACCACCAGCGAGACCAGAATAAAGTGCGATATCACCAGCATCGCGACCCATTACTTCAATCACATACGTACGTTCATGAGATGAAGCTGTGTCGCGAATTTTGTCGATTGCGTCAAGCGCTGTATTGAGCGCTGTATCGAAACCGATTGTCGCATCTGTTCCCGGAATATCGTTATCAATCGTACCAGGAAGGCCGATTGTTGGGAATCCGAGTTCCGTTAATTTCTGAGCTCCGCGATAAGAGCCGTCTCCACCGATGACCACGAGGGCATCGATATTGAACTTCTTCAACTGTTCTACTGCTTTTGCACGTCCTTCTTCAGTTCTGAATTCAGGACAGCGTGCAGAGCGAAGGAACGTACCTCCACGTTGAATGATGTCGCCGACTGATCCAAGGTTTAATTCGACTAAATCACCTTCGATTAATCCTTGGTAGCCGTTATACACACCGTACACTTCAAGACCTTCGAAAATCGCTTTTCGGGTCACGGCACGGACAGCAGCGTTCATTCCAGGAGCGTCTCCTCCGCTCGTTAATACCGCAATACGTTTTAAATTCACGTCACTCACCTCTTATGTGTTTTAACGAAATCTGAAAATAAAATACCATGTCTGACCTTTGTTTTACAACACAAGTATGTGAAAAAAATGCATAGGGTATGTTACAAAGCAGTCACTTGATGAATGAATAACTCTATATTCAAAGCCATTGTTACCGTTTTCAATCACTAATTGTGCCAATTTGATGATATTTGGTCGCACGTCCTTGAATGAGCTGAGAAGTCGACAGATCGAGCAACTCGTTCATGTGCTGTAATAATACAGGCTTCAAGAGTGATGACTGTAATGACACATCGACATGCGCGCCCCCATACACTTCCCCTACAACTTCATCCACGATCCCTAGGTTGAACAAATCTTGTGCTGTAATCTTCATCGTTTCTGCTGCACGTTCTGCTTGTTTGGCATCTTTCCATAATAGTGCCGCTGCACCTTCTGGCGAGATGACCGAGTACGTACTATTCTCAAGCATCAACAATCGGTCGCAAACACCAATTCCAAGCGCACCACCAGAACCGCCTTCTCCGATTACAACGGAAACGATCGGTACTTTCAACGTCGCCATTTCAAACAAGTTTCGAGCAATCGCTTCACTTTGACCTCTCTCTTCAGCGGCTTTCCCTGGATAAGCCCCCTTCGTGTCAATGAATGTCAAAATCGGACGGTTGAACTTCTCGGCTTGCTTCATGAAACGTAGTGCTTTTCGGTATCCCTCAGGGTGTGGCATCCCAAAATTCCGCTTCATGTTTTCTTTCGTATTTCGACCACGCTGATGTCCGATGATGGTCACCGGAACACCTTCGAATGTCGCAAGTCCCGATACGATTGCCGCATCATCATACCCGTGACGATCGCCATGGAGTTCCATGAAATCAGGGAACATGTGATGGATGTAATCGAGTGTTGTCGGGCGTTTCGGGTTTCGCGCCAATTGTACGCGGTCCCACGGTTTCATATTCCCATAAATATCTTTTTCTAATCGGTCGAGCTTCAACTCCAGGTGACGAATCTCACGTGATAGGTCAATCCCTTTCGTTTCGGCTGTCTCACGCAATTTATTTAACTGTTCGGTCACTTCTTTGATTGGGTCAAACATGTCGAACACCCCCATCGTGTAATCCGATCATTTTCTTCAAGAACGAACGCATCTGTTCACGATGGATGACCGCATCCAATTGTCCAGACTCGAGTAAGAACTCTGCCGTCTGGAAGTTTTCCGGAAGTTTTTCCCGAATCGTCTGTTCGATGATTCTTCTTCCTGCAAATCCAATAAGCGCACCGGGCTCTGCGACGTTTAGGTCGCCAAGCATCGCAAAACTTGCTGAAACCCCACCTGTCGTCGGATGTGTCAAATAGGCGATGTAAAGAAGGCCCGCTTCATCATGTTCTTTTAAAGCGATGGACGTGTTCGCCATCTGCATCAAGCTGACCATCCCTTCTTGCATGCGTGCGCCACCTGACGCTGTGAATAAGACGACCGGAAGACGTAGTGATGTCGCTTGGCGAACAGCAGAAGCAATCGCTTCTCCTACGTAAGCACCCATCGACCCCATTCGGAATCGGGCATCCATCACGCAAACGACGAGAGGTAGTCCATCGATCGTCGCTTTTCCGCAAACGACCGCTTCTTCAATCCCGGTCCGTTCACGGTCTTTATTCAACTTTTCTTCATAGTCAGGAAAATCAAGTGGATTCGCTTTGACGGAAGGTCCCGCAAACCGTTCGAATGAACCCTCATCGACGAGCATGTCAATTCGTTCCTGTGCATGAAGCGGAAAATGGTAGCCACAGTCACATACCTTATGGTTTTCGTTTAACTGTTTCGTATAATGCATATATTTACAAGATGGACACTTCGTCATTAATCCCTGTGGAGCGTCAATTTTTGGTTCTCGTTGACGCAACGGCATATATCGTTTCGGTTTCTTGAAAAAAGCAGTCATCGCTTCCCCCTCGTTCATTCCGGCATCCCCATTCCACGCCACGTCTCGACAAAACGCTTACGTTCTTCGAGCGTATATAACTCCCCAACATCTAGTCCCTCGAAAAATCGGTTCACTTCGCTCCAAATCCTGATGAACAACTCATTCTTCAACTGAAAAATGAGTTGCTGACGAAACGTTCGATCCTCTTCGATCACTGCCTCTAATTGAGTCAGTCGCTCCTTCGTCGGCTCGACTTCCGAAAACGCCATTCGCTCTAACAGTCTAAGCATTTCGATGATATCGGTCGCTTTCGTCTGTTTCGTGACGATGAACTCCGACAAAATCTCGATATAGCGATGTCGGTCCTGTTCACATAGGAAAGTACCCCCGCCGCGCCTTGTCTCGACAATCCCTAAAAAGCTCAATGCGCGTAACGCTTCTCGAACGGAGGCTCGACTAATGGCTAGCGTCTCCGCAAGTTCACGTTCGGATGGAAGTCGGTCTCCCGGGACCAACGACGATTGGACAATTAATTTTCGTATCTTTGAAATATTCTCGTGAAATGTGGATGCGTGTTTTTCATGCATCTGACCGTTCAACTCCCTTATTTGGATCACTTATCAATCTTAAGTGGTCAGACCAATTAGTGCGATTATATCACTTTTTAGGACTTGGCACTAGTTTCTGGACCAACCATTTTTAGATCGATTCGTTTTAACACAACATTCTCTTCTCCGAATCGTCTCTTCGCCTCTGCGACATACTCCTCGTTCGGGTTGATTGAAAAAGCGGATGCCAGTTGTTTCACTTCTTTCGAATCCGTGAACCGACAGACGACCGGAACATCTCCTTGCGCACGCTGAATCCAATCTTCTAGTTCAGAGAATCGATCTAACGTGAGCCTTACGAACAAAGCTTGACCATGTAATGGACGCACACGTTCGACAATCAATTGTTTACGTCCATCCCGTTCATTCGAATGAACTTCAAGCAACAAAATGTTACCCACGTAGAGGGAGCGACTGAATTGAGCGAAGGTTCTAGGAAAGACGACGACTTCTTCTTGCGTCATCCCGTCATCTACCATTATGACACCCATTCGTTCTTGCTTTTTCGTCATGAACGTACGCACGTCATCCACATACACGACTAGATACCCGTTCGTCCCGTGCACAACGTCTTCAATCGTAGAAGGCTCGATGCCCACGTCAGGAATCGTCGTAAGTGGAGAGTGCACAACCCATGTTCCGAGTGCTTCCCGCTCTTCTTCAGACCAGTTTGGCTCTTTCGCTTTTTTCTGCTTAAGCCCGAGTGATGACAGTTCATCTGGTAAGAAGTGCGTACCGGCCTCTTCACGTAAACGTTCGACTGCTTCAAACGCACTCGTCCGGTCACCGTGATACATGCGGTCAAGCGCCCCAGCTCCTAGCAAACGTCTCAACTTCAATTGATCTTTACTCTTCCATTCCATCGCTTCCTGAAGAGTTCGGACATCTTTTAGCTGTCCATTCAGCTCGATGAGTCGTTCGACGTCTCGTTTCGTCAGTCCTTGAATCGCTTTAAGCCCAAGACGGACGCCAGGACCTTCAAGTGTCGCTTCGGCATGTCCGTGCAATACATCGGGCGGATACACAGGGATTTTGTCTTTACGCAATAGTCTCACGAGTTGACTTGTCTTCTCCGACGTCACGACATGGAAAACACGTGGATAATGCGCTTTGACGTAAGCCAATCGATAACTGATCAAACTGTAGGCGACCGCATGGGAACGGTTAAACCCATACCCTGCAAACTTTTCAATCCAAGAGAAGATTTGTGACAAGACATCTCGGTTCTTTCCTTCAGATTGACGTAAAAACCGCTCTCGTTCTCGTTCAATCGTACCGGTATCTTTTTTGGCAATCGCTCGTCTGACCAAATCCGCCTCGGCATATGAATATCCACCGAGTTTTCGAAGAAGTCGCATGACCTGTTCTTGATAAACGAGCACGCCATATGTCGACTTCATGATTTCTTCGACGTCCGGGTGAATCGGTTGATATGGCATACCATGTTTTCGTTTTGCATACGTTTCAATAAACTGCATCGGTCCTGGTCGATAGAGCGACATCGTCACGACGATATCCTCAAACTCTGTCGGTTTGACTTGGCGCAACGCCTGTTTCATACCCGACGACTCAAACTGGAAGATCCCGTCCGTCTCTCCTCTTGCTAATAATCGGTACGTCCGGGCGTCATGTAAGGGAATGGTCTTCAAGGAGAACATCGCGTCACTCTCGCGGACCATTTCCTCCATTTGACGAAGGCGACTCAAATTTCGGAGCCCGAGCAAATCAATTTTGAGTAGCCCGATTTCTTCCAAATCCTTCATATTATATTGGGTCACATGCTCATCAAGTTCGGGTTGGAGCGGTGTCACGTCTTCAATCGGTTGACGACTGAGTACAACCCCAGCGGCGTGTACAGATGATTGACGTGGCAACCCTTCTAGCTGTTTCGCAATCCGAATCAACTGTTGACGCTTCTGGCTACCTGCGAACCATTTCATCTGTTTTGGATTCGCCATCAATTCGTCCAACCCACCTGATTTCACTTGTTTACTTGCAGCCTGCCCCTCTTCTAACGTCATGCCGAGCGCCCTCGCGACGTCACGGATGGCCGCCTTTGCCCCAAAGGTTGCGAGTGTCCCGATTTGCGCCGCATGAGCATCCCCATATTTCGATAGCACGTATGAAACGACTTCTTCCCGACGCTCATCTTCAAAATCTAAGTCAATATCCGGCATCGAGACGCGTTCCGGATTGAGGAACCGTTCAAATAGGAGGCCATAGAGAACTGGGTCGACTTCTGTAATGTGCAGTGCAAAACTGATGAGCGAGCCGGCCGCCGACCCCCGACCTGGACCGACCTCGATCCCGGACTCACGGGCGAATCGGATGATATCTTCGACAATCAGGAAATACGAAGAAAACCCGGTCTTGGCAATGACGTCAAGCTCAAACTTCGCTCGTCCGATATACGGCTCTTTCATCAGTTCCATCGCTTTTAACCGTTCACCGACGAGCCGCTTCAACTTTTGATCAGCGTCCGGTAACTCTGGAATCGCGCCTTCCGCTTGTGGAAGATGCTCGAGTTGAATCAGTGCTTCAAAACGCTCAAGCTCGCCCAATTCTTCTGAAGTGAACCAGTCGTTCATCTCGCTTGGTAGCCGGACATGCAGACCTTTTTGACGTACATCCTCCTCTGACATCACTTCGCCTTCTCGAATGGCAGAGATTGCCCGGAAACCCTCCACATCTTCAGGTCGCATATATCTTGTTTCAGGGACCGGAATCAATTGGACGGCGAGTTCTTCTTTCATCATGCGAAGTTGCTTTAACAGTTGTACCTGTTCTGTCGTCTGCGGTGCCGGGAGACCGAGCCATAGTCTGTTCTCGTCTACAAAAGATAGCAGTTGATGATAAAGACGACGTCGATGGACCGGGTCGCTCGCTTTCCAGTTTTCCGGTAGGACAATGAGGGGCATCGTCGTACGTTCATCGATCCCGCCTTTCTTGATGATTCGGTATTGCTCTTGTAGTTCTGCTTCGTTCGATGCATAAGCAAGTACCGACACATCAAGCCCGTCTAGTCGAAGGACGGTTCTCAGTCCGATGAGCGGCTTCACCCCATAGCGTTTGCAGTAGGATAGAAACGACGGCACACCATAAAAGGCATCGTCTGCGATGGCGACCGCGCGACTCCCTCGCTCTGTCATCTGCATCACATATTGTTCTAGTCGAATCGTGCTTTGTAGTAAGCTATAAGCAGTTCTGACATTAAGATGAATCATCTTCGTCCTCCTCTCTATTTAATGATATTGTCAAACTCAATTCTCCACTTCTCTGATACAATAATTATAGACAAAACTCACGACAAAAGGGGGCAAAAGCGTATGATTATCAATCGGGGACAAATTGCGCGCGATAAGTTAGAAAAATTACAGAACGGTCAAACCGTCTTTGCGGACAGTCCTGAAATCATCGACCGACTTCGAAAGTATATTGCAGAATATCAACTCGATGTCGTCGAAGATGTGACCGACCGCGGCACGTGGTTTATCCCACAAGAAAACGGAGACAAATGAAGAGAGCTGACCGTGGTCAGCTCTCTTCATTTTCTTCAAACGTGAACTCTCCTGCCACTTCATTCAAAGCAGCAATGACGTCATCCATTTCATCCCACGTATCAATCGTGGCACCTGACGCCATCGGATGGCCACCACCACGGTAACGCTTCGCCACTTCATTGATGACAGGTCCTTTCGACCGAATCCGGACACGAATCTCTTCTTTGTTTTCGACAAACATGACCCAACATTTCAATCCTTCGAGGCCAGAGAAGCTATTGACGAGTTGCGATGCCGCTTCCGGGGACGCATGGAACGTCCGGAGCACATCTTTATCAATCTTCACATACCCGACGCCTTCTTCTGTGACATTGACGTGCTGTAACACGTACCCTTGTAACTGTAGCGTCGCTAAGTTGGTCTTATACATGTGTCGGTACAGTTTGTTCGTATCGATGCCTTTGTCAATCAATCTCGAAGCAATCTCAAACGTACGTGCCGTGGCATTCCGGAACTGGAAGCGCCCCGTGTCACCTACGATACCGGCATATAATAAGAAGGCCGCTTCTTGATCGATCGGATAATCCCAAATGTTCGCCAACTCCACAATCATCTCGGACGTCGAACTGACCGTGGTGTCCACGATTTGTGTCATCGCATACGGGTCTTCATCAGGGTGATGGTCGATTTTAATGATTGTTTTTCCTTTTAACGCATATGGTCCATCGATTCGTTCCTGATTCGCTGTATCTAGAATCAAAACGAGCGCATCCTTATACATTTCTTCCTCAACGTGTTCCATCTTTCCTAAAAATTCAAGGTCGGGCACCATACCGCCGACTACATAGATCTTTTTATCCGGATGAACCGACTTCAAAATACGTTGGAGCCCGAGCTGGCTCCCCAATGCATCTGGGTCTGGTCTGACATGTCGATGAATAAAAATGGTGTCAGCCGCCTCGATTTCTGTTTTGATTGAATCCGCTTTCGCCCATGCCCACATGATGATTCCTCACTTTCCTACACACTATTATGGTATGATGATAACAGATTACGAGAAAGAAAGGGGTTCCTTCACTTGCAACTTGTCATGATTGGACTCATTTTGTTCGCGCTCGGAGCGTACCTTGTCTTCAAGCGTCGTGCTTTTTTGACAAAGACGCCAAACCGTAAAGCCTTGTTCAATACACAAGCTTTAATCTGGTTAAGTTTATTCCTCGCGCTATTCGCCGCGAACCAAATGGTTGGTGGATTCGGTTTGAATTCATCGGTCGGTTGGATTGTCAGTATCGTCATGTTGGTCGTCGGCTTAGGCAATGCGGTCGTTGGATTTATCCGTTACCGGAAAATCTATCCGCTCGCCGCAGAAGAACCGACGAATACGCCTTCATAAAAAGAGAGCACCCGCTACTCGTGTAGCCGGTGCTCTTTTAAGTTACCGATCAATCAACTGTGCCGTGACAAGCGCCTTGGCGACAAGTTGTGTACCTTGTGTCATTTCTACGTCTACTTTCCCGAACTTCCGCCCAAGATCGAAGACGTTTGCCGACACTCGAATCTGACTCTCAATCTGAATCGGTTTCATGAAGTAGACGGTGATGTTCTCGACCACCAAATCACCTTTTTTCATATGACGCAGACTGCGCGTCGCCCCTTCGACTAACAAAGTCGTCAACACCCCTGATGACGCGGTCCCCATATGGCTCGTCATTTGCGGTGCGACCTCGACAGTGAACGCCGTACCGTTCGACGCGGGATCTTCTTTCAATTGGTTCGTGATCATGTTGTCGAACGTTTCACCGACTTGCGGCTGACGATTCGCAAGTTGCAACGCCTTCAACACATCTTGACGACTGATGATTCCGAGCAAGCGACCATAGTTATCGACGACAGGGAGCATCTCAATCCCTTCCCATACCATCTGGTGCGCAGCGTTGGTCACGCTCGTCTGGACGCCGACCGTAATCGGGCTCTTTGTCATGACTTTCTCGATGTCATAGTCGTGCGATTTGTCGATGACATCTTTCGCAGTAATCACCCCGACCACCTTCATCTGCTCATCGATGACCGGATAACGATTATGCTTCGTCCGCTCATTCAATTCGTGCCAACGTTTCACCGTGTCATCCGATTTCAAATAAAACGTGTCGTGAAGCGGAATGACGATATCTGACACAAGAAGAATCTCTTTCTTGATGAGTCGATCATAAATAGCCCGGTTAATCATCGTTGCGACGGTAAAGCTGTCGTAAGAAGTCGAGATGACGGGCATATCATACTTATCCGCCATTCGTTTCACTTCATCCGTCGTATCAAATCCCCCTGTGATCAACACGGCCCCGCCGGACTGCAAGACGAGTTCATGCGCCTTCTCTCGGTTTCCGATGATGACGAGTGAATCGACATCGATATAACGCATCATCGCTTCCAATTTCATGGCTCCGATGACAAATTTAGATAATGTCTTATGCAGACCATTTCGTCCACCTAACACTTGTCCATCGACAATATTGACGACTTCGGCAAATGTCAGCTTCTCAATATTCTCTTTCTGTTTACGCTTGATCCGAATCGTCCCTACACGTTCGATGGTAGAGACGAAGCCCAGGTTCTCAGCTTCTTTGATGGCCCGATAAGCCGTCCCTTCTGAAACAGCTAACTCTTTGGCAATTTGGCGGACCGAAATTTTTGACCCAACATCGAGTGACTCGATATGTGCTATGATCTGTTCATGTTTTGTGGTCATACGCGGAGTCCCTTCTCTCAATACATTTTCTACTCTTTTTAGTATACTGTATCAGTCAAACTTGTTCAAACTGTACTAATCAAATTGCAACATTTCCTTTCTGTTTTCGAAACAGCTATAATAGACGAGTAGTCAACGTAAGAGTGAGAAGGGAAGGGATTCATCTTGAATCAACGCACCAATCAAATTGCACAATCTTTAGCGACGAAAGGATTAGACGCGGCATTCGTCACGTCAAAGGCATCTGTATTTTACTTTTCGGGAGTATACGCAGAAGCCCACGAGCGGCTGATCGCCATCCTCGTCCTAAAGAATGGGACAACTGCCATCATTTGTCCTGCCCTTGAAAAAGGAATTGTCGAAGCGAGTGACTGGTCAGGTGAAATCGTGACGTACATGGACCATGAGAATCCGTGGGATAAAATCGTCAAGTTGTTCCTTGATAACCAAATCGTTCCTGAGCGTATCGGGATTGAAGGCGAGCATTTGACATTCAATCGTGTCGAGCACCTCCGCGCTGGTTTTGCCGGATTGTCGATTATCGATTTGACAGACGAACTCCAAACGTTACGCATGATCAAATCACCGGATGAAGTACGTACAATGAAACGTGCCGCTGAACTTGCAGATATGGCAATCGAAGCAGGAATTCGGTCACTTCGTGAAGGCGTGACCGAGCTCGAAGTCATCGCGGACATTGAATATGCGATGAAACAACAAGGCGTTCGTGAAATGTCATTCGACACACTCGTATTGTTCGGTGAAAACAGCGCTGACCCTCACGGTGTACCAGGCAACAACCGTTTGAAGAAAGGCGATTTCGCCTTGTTCGACCTCGGTGTCGTCTGGCAAGGGTATTGCTCAGATATCACTCGAACGGTCGTCTTCGGTGAAGCGAGTACGAAACAACGTGAAATTTACGAAACGGTATTACAAGCAGAAGAAGCAGCGATCGAGATGGCGAACGTTGGCACGACGCTCGGAGCGATCGATATCGCAGCCCGTCAAGTCATCACGTCCGCTGGATACGGTGAGTACTTCACGCACCGTATCGGTCATGGAATCGGAATCGAAGTTCATGAACATCCATCGATGGCGGCGAACAATGACATGACAGCTCAAGTCGGGATGACGTTTACCGTCGAACCAGGTATTTATCTACCGGGCGTAGGTGGTGTCCGCATCGAAGATGACCTCGTCATGACAGAGAGCGGTCCGATTACATTGACGAGCTATCCGAAAACACTTCAAGAGATTCAATAAGAAAAAGGTGGGGTCCAAGGACCTCACCTTTTTACGCACTCTTCAATAGAACAATCGAAACATGACATCTCGTTGCGGAACTTCATAACGTTCCATTTTTTCTAGAAATGTTCGTTTATCATAAGGGACAGCCCGCAGATCAATCTGCATCCCATCTTCTCCATCTGATAAAATCGCGAACCGCGCAAGTTCATCTCGGGCGACACCGAGCGCACCTGGATTGACGTACCGCTTCTTCTCGTCTTGGAATAAGTGAACCGGGTGGTGATGACCAAATAAGATGACATCCCCATCGTACTCTCCATACAACCGTTGCATGTTTTCAAGTGTCGGCTCTAGAATATCATGGAATGGTTCTTCGACGATGGTAGCTTGACGCTTTTCGCTCGGGATATGGTAATGAATGCCGAATGCCTTTTGACTAGCCAACTCACCCGTGATTGTCCGTGGAAGAGACTCAAGAACATCCACATATCTAGATTGAAGATGACGCGCGACCCACTCGTGATGCGGTCGCGTATGCGCATAACTTTCTGGATGGCCCTGTCCGGCTAAAAGCGAGACGACTGCTTCATCGTGATTACCGGAAATCATGTGTGCCCCGCGGTCAATCAATCTCTCCATGACCGCGTTTGAGTCCGGCCCCATCGCAATCATATCACCGAGTGACCAGATGATGTCGACCTGCTCTGTATCTAACGCATGAAGGACTGCCTCTAGCGCCTCTAGATTTCCGTGAACGTCAGTCACAACCCCAATCTTCATCGCTCTCCCCCTCACTTTCGATACTGATGCACCACGTTGACCCCGCCGGTCACATCGATGACGGCACCCGTGATCATATCTGATTCCTCATGTAATAGGAAGGAAATGAGTCGTGCGATATCCTCTCCAGTTCCGTGTCGTCCGACTGGAGTCCCTTCATCGATTTCCGCCTCCTCGATACGCATCTCTTTTTGAGATCCGACGATGTTTCCTGGATTGACCATATTTGCCGTGATCCCAAAAGGCGCTTCCTCAAGAGCGACCGATTTCGTCAAACTGACGAGTGCCGTTTTCGCTGCCGCAAACGCTGAACGGTGAATCCATCCGGGAGCCGATGCACTCTCCGGAAACCCGTATGAGATGATGCGCCCGAAACGATTAGAGCGCATCGCAGGAATCGCGCGACGCATCAACCAAAACGAGGCAGACAGGTTACCTGTCACCACTTCATCCCACTCCTCATCCGTCAATTCGACGAGCGGTTTCCGTTCAAAAATGTATGGACCCGCATTTAGAATTAAGGCATTCGGTTCACCAAACCGCTCGACTGCTTCCTCATAGGCCGAGAGCAGCTGTTTACGGTCAGTCAACCCTGCCTCGATCATATGTATCCGCTCATGTTCCCAATCAATCGGATTCCGCTGCAGAATACTGACGTGCCAGCCATCTTGCAACAGACGCTCTGTCACGACACGCCCAATCCCTTTCGCACCAGAAGTAATCATTACATGTTTCATCGTCCAACCTCCTCCGCCTTATTTTACCCGTTCTTTCACGTGAATTCCAAACTTGGACATGTCGTGAACAATTCTATGAAAAAATTCACTCCTTTTCATGACGAAAAAGCGTGAAATCTGAAAGAAGTGGTATACTATATATGTAAGCCGAACGTATAATTCGAGCGAAAGGTTGGGATTTACATGGCAATTGTATACAAACACATTTTATCTGCCGTTGACGGCTCTAAAGAGGCGGAACGTGCATTTGAGACCGCAATCGATGTCGCCATTCGTAACGAAGGGAAACTGTATGTAGGTCACGTGATTGACACGCGTACATTCGCGACAGTTGAAGCCTACGATCGGACGATTACCGAACGCGCAGAAACGTATGCTAAAGAGTTACTCGAAGACTATGTGAACCGTGCCAAAGAACGTGGCGTGAAAGAAGTCGAGACCGTGATCGAATACGGTTCTCCAAAAGTGACAATCGCTAAAAAGATTGCTCCTAACCATGATATTGATCTTATTATTTGTGGCGCGACTGGGTTGAACGCTGTCGAACGCTTCTTTATCGGAAGTGTTTCAGAAAGCATCGTCCGCTATGCGAAGTGCGACGTGCTCATCGTCCGTCAATAATCGTTTATCCTAAAAGAAGGGGTCTTGCGCAATCGCAAGACCCCTTTTCTTTATTACAACACCTTGACCGTAACCGTTTTACGACCGAATTGAATCGCCGCACTGTGCGAGTACATTAAGATATCGATTTTGTTTCCTTTGATGGCGCCGCCAGTATCTGCAGCCGTATACGTTCCTAACAACTTGCTCCCTACGTATACTTGAACTTTCGTGCCAAGTGGAATGACACGCGGGTCGACCGCGATCACATTACGTTTTTGTGTACGAACGTTCCAACCGAGAGCCGTCTTCCCAGAACAGCCTTTGCAATAAGGTGTATACGCAGATGCTTTCATCGTGTACGTTTTGCCGACAGACTGTTTCTTCGCTCCTGTTGTCGTGACATAACTTGTCGCAACCCATGCTTTTTTCTTTTTATAAT
Organism: Exiguobacterium sp. NPDC077395; assembly: GCF_050269125.1. Lineage (NCBI taxonomy): Bacteria > Bacillati > Bacillota > Bacilli > Caryophanales > Exiguobacterium > Exiguobacterium sp. NPDC077395. The sequence goes on along the minus strand of NZ_JBNNHU010000001.1, from coordinate 856,528 downwards.
AAACTTGTGTCCAGGCTCCTTTTGAACCTAAACGTTGTAACTTTTGACCTTTGTTTAACTTGCCTAAGATTTTTGTACCCATTCGTGCATCTGAACGGATATTTAAATCGTTTACTTTACTGACGACATAAACTTTATTTGAAGAGGCAGCTTGCACTTGCGATTGTGGCAGGAAAAGCGTTGAAACTAAAATCGTAATTAGCATCATCCATCCTAACTTTTTAAGCATGCAATCGTTCCTCCCTTAATTCAGATCGTGTCATCGATGATCTGTACATCGAATGTTTCGTCCAGATAACTATATGATGAAATATGTAGCAGTGCCGTTACACTTACGGTTCATTTAAATGTCACGAACGTTACAACTTGATGTCAAAATAGTCGATTCTTTGCTTTAAATCGCATTTCTGAAACGAAGTAGAGATATTAATATAAATAATCATCCAATATATGGTTATTTCATGACTCAAATGTTACAAAATGATATATTACATGCATCTAATGTTACAAAGTGAAGAATCATTTGTCCTATCACTCCTCCAGTATGTTAGGAAAAAAGCCTCAAAAAAACCCACGTTACGCGAGGTAACGTGGGTTTGAGTGATCTTATGCGTGCTCTTCAACGAGGTTTGCAATGCGAACCGTGTCGCGCGCGATGACCAATTCTTCGTTCGTCGGGATGATGATGACCTTAACTGGTGAGTGTGGGTAGTTGATGAATAACTCTTTGCCTCGTGCACCATTGTTAAGTGAAGGATCCCAGTAGACGCCCATGAATTCGAGGCCACGAAGGATACGCTCACGGATGACATCCGAGTTTTCACCGACACCCGCTGTGAAGATGATGGCATCGACACCATTCATTTCAGCGGCATATTGACCGATGTAACCGTGAATACGGTTTGAGAAGATTTTGAGAGATACTTCTGCACGGTGGTTTCCTTCTGCAGCCGCTTGCTCGATGTCACGTAAGTCACTTGAAATACCAGAGAGACCGTAAACACCTGACTCTTTGTTCATGACGTTCAAGACGTCTTCAGCAGACTTCCCTGTTTTTTGCATCAAGAATGGGATGAGGGCCGGGTCAAGCGAACCTGAGCGAGTTCCCATCGTGATTCCTTCAAGCGGTGTGAAGCCCATTGTTGTATCGATTGAACGACCACCTGCAACGGCTGCGATTGACGCACCGCTACCGAGGTGACATGAGATTAAACGCAAGTCTTCGAGCGGACGACCGAGAAGTTCTGCTGCACGTTGTGTCACATACTTGTGGCTAGTCCCGTGGAAACCATATTTACGTACACCGTGCTCTGTATAGTATTCGTACGGGAGACTGTACAAGAAGTTCTCTTCTGGCATCGATTGGTGGAATGCCGTGTCGAATACCGCAACTTGTGGAACGTTTGGCAAGATTGCTTGGAAAGCACGAATCCCAGTCAAGTTTGGTGGGATGTGAAGTGGTCCGAGCTCTGTGAAAGACTCGATGTTCTTCATGACTTCGTCATCGATCACAACCGAATCCGCATACAACTCTTTCCCGTGTAACACACGGTGACCTACGCCAGAAATCTCATCGAACGATTGAATGATATCAAGTTCGATCAGTTTCTCTAGCGTCAATTCAACCGCTTCTTTGTGCGTGTGAAGTGGCGTGACCACGTTGAACTTCTGTCCTTCACCGTACTTGATTGTAAAAATTGCATCTTCTTTCCCTACACGCTCAACCAATCCGACTGCGAGCAACTCTTCCGTTGGCATCTCGAGTAACTGGAACTTGAGCGATGAACTACCAGCATTGACTGCCATAATTTTCGTCATGTCATACACCTCTTACCTTTCGTTTTAAACGCGTTTCTTTATCTGTTCAATTTAAAACTGATAACTGTATCATAATGAAGATACTTGATTTTGAATACCTTTTTCAAGTATTTTGTCTATTATTTTTGCGTTGTTTTGAACCAATCATCAATCTGTTTCACTACATTGGCAACCGCTCGGACGTCTGTGAATGACGGAAGCTCAACGAATAAGACTTGTTTCGGGCGTGTGACGCCTTCCCCCACTTTTTGCAGGAGCAACAAACTTTTCGCATAACGTTCGTCTTTAAACATTGTCGTCGGAAGTTGGATCACACCTTTGACAACCGCTTCACGGTCCATCCATTGTTTTAATTTCCCTTCATCATCCTGTTCAAACAAATTGTTCGGAATGACGAACAATCCGTGTCCACCCGGTTTCGTATGACGGATCGCCTGTTCCATCATCAAGAAATGAGAATAGGCATGCCCTTCATTACGTTTCATGTCGTATTCGGCCGCGACTTCATCATTTGGGTAGTAACCGATCGGTAGATCCGCAAGTGACAAATCACTCGGTTCGACAAACAACGGGGCGAGCGCGTCTTGATGGAAATATGAAACCGGCTCTCCTAATAAATTGCTAATCGAATAAGAGAGACGAAGCAACAATTCATCGACTTCGACCGCTTGTGCCGTCGCTTCTTTCAATTGCGAGAGGACCGCATGTGTCAACGTGCCTGTGCCGCTCCCAAGATCGAGAATCGTCGCACCATCTTTGAGGAGCTTCGTTGCCAAGTAGCCCATGAACAAACTGACCGCATCCGGAGTCGGTTGGTTGTTCGGTGGGAGTTGCGTCGTTTCTTCAAGCACAAGTAGACTGATAGCTTTCCGCACGTCATCCATCTTCTCATTTTCGATGTCGACATGGTCAAACACTTGCACGAGTGCCTCAATCGGTAATACATCAAGGTCGTTGACAAGTTTTTTCGCTTCTTTCTTCCAATCACGATACAGTTGTTCAAAACGTTCCATTTTCGTTCATCCTTTCCATACAAAACCGGCCCCCATAAGAGGACCGGTCGGTTCACGTACTAGTGTAAGCTATTTTAATCAATTTCGCCAAACGAATCAATTCGCTTGTTCGAATGCCTGAAGCGCTGCTTCAAAATCAACTTCGTCTGTCATTTCATCCATATATTGAACGTACTGGACGACGCCGTTTGAATCGACGACGAACACAGAACGAGCGAGGAGACGCATTTCTTCAATTAATACGCCGTACGCTTTCGCAAATGATAGATCACGGTGATCAGAGAGCGTGACCACGTTGTCAAGACCTGAAGCCGAGCACCAACGACGTTGTGCGAATGGGAGGTCGTTCGACACAGTCAAGACCGTTCCGCCAAGTGATGATGCTTTCTCATTGAATTCACGCGTTTGTGCGTCACATACGCCTGTATCAATTGAAGGAATGACACTGATCAATTTTTTCCCCGGATAGCTTGCTAATGTCACTTCTTCTAAAGCTGTCGTCAACACTCGGAAGTCAGGTGCTTGGTCTCCCACTTTCACTGGATTTCCTTGTAATGTCACGTTGTTCCCTTTAAATGTTGGCATGAACTCATCCCCTTTGTTGTAGTTACCTTCTCATCATATCGATGAAATTGAGCCTTTGACAAACTTCCTGCTTTTGGCTCTGTTTCAGTTTTCCCTATATTGGTTGAAGGAAACACGTTATAATAAGGGGGACACCATTGACAAAGGGGATGACTCAGATGAGAAATAACGTCTATTTGTACCATCGTAACGTCAACGAATTCACTAAAGAAGTGAAGAAGCTAAAAGAAATCGGGGAAAAACATGGGTTTAACATCGTCAATCAACCAGAAGATGCGAATATTATCGCTGCGGTTGGTGGAGACGGTGCCTTTTTACAGGCTGTCCGCTATACAGGTTTTCGTCAGGATGCCATCTATGTCGGATTCGGACGCGGATTGAACGAGTTTTATTGTGACTTTGACATACATAAACTCGATGAAGTCGACCGCCTCTTCTCGGACAACTCGACGCGAATCGAAGAAGGTCTCGAAGTACGCAAATATCCACTTCTCTCCGCATCGATTAACGAATCGACACCGCTTCTTTGTTTAAATGAAGCTTCCATTAAATCGAGCATCATCAAATCACTCGCAATCGAGGTTTATATCGACGATTTGCACTTTGAGACATTCCGTGGGGACGGAATGGTCGTGTCGACTCCGACCGGTTCGACTGCTTATAACAAATCGTTGAGCGGCGCGGTCGTCGACCCACTCATCCCATGTATGCAAGTCAGCGAGATCGCTTCGGTCAACAACAACCGTTACCGCACACTCGGCTCTTCGTTTATCGTACACGAATCGCGCAAGCTATCACTTCGCATCGTTGAAGACGGAAACGATTACCCGATCATCGGTATGGATAATGAAGCACTCAGTTTGAAGTACACAGACCGGATCGACATCGAACTTTCTGACAAAGTCATCAAGACCGTCAAACTTCGCACGAACTCGTTCTGGCATAAAGTACAACGTTCATTCTTCTAATCAAGAAGAGGAGCCGGTTGACCCTAATTGGGATCAATCGGCTCCTCTTTTATTTACGATGTGACGACTTCCGCCTCATATACCGGTTTTCCTTCGACGACCGTCATGGCTAAACGATTGTGAAGAATGTCCTCCCCTTGTAATAGGAAGAAGTCCTCGTCCCACACGGTGAAGTTCGCGTTGTAACTTTGGATCAATAACCCGTTTCTTCCGTGTGTACCGGTGGCGACATGCGGTGAATACGTAAAGCTGCGAAGCGCCTCGTACATCGATAGACGCTCACTCGGATTTAACGTGCTCGAACCCTTAAACGACTGTCTCGCTATCGCTCCGAACAACCCTTTCCGAACATCAACGGATGAGATCGGGGCATCACTTCCCCCAAGCAACAACGCTCCCGTATCAAGAAGTGACTTGAAGCGATACACATCATGAACGCGTTCATTTCCTAATCGTTCAAACAACATATCTAAGTCGTCAGAAAGAAAGACCGGTTGCGCATCGATTAGAACAGGCAAGGATTTGATGCGCTTGATCAGTGAATCGTTTAACAAGGAAGCGTGGATAATGCGGTCCCGCGTTCCTTTTTTAGCTGGATATTTCTCAAGCAGACTGACAAACTGTTCGACGGCCGCATCCCCAATCACGTGAGCCGCGACGTTCATTCCGTACGTACGCGCCTTTTTCACGAGTGCTTCCAAATGATCCGGTCGGTGCACTTCGATCCCTCGCTGAGCCAGGTCATCAGCATACGGTGCTGAGAGCAGTGCTGTCCGCCCCCCGAACGAGCCGTCTACGAACAGTTTCATCGCCCCAAAGTCAAACCGTTTTCGTTTTGTCATCGCATCATGTTGAATGACACGGTCCACAACTTGTTCATGAACGAGAAGATGCGCTTGGAACGGTAATTCATCTAGCACGTCCTCATACGCTTGAATCGTCTCTAACGGGTCACCATGATAAAACAAGTCCTCGGTGTGGGCACCAACGATCCCGTGTGCGAACAACGAGTCGATGGCACGTCGGAGTGAGGCAGCATTTTTCTTCCGATTCCCACTCAGTTCTTTATATAAGAGGTCGAGCGCGGCATCATATAAGACACCGTTCAACTTCCCTTCCTCGTCCCGGCCGAGCTTTCCGCCTTCGATGACCGTGTGATGAATCAAGCCAAGGCGCTCGAGTCCTTTCGAGTTCACGACCGCAACATGACGGCAGACACGCTTCAAGACGACGGGACGATCCGAGATCACTTCATCAATCATGTCTCGCGTCGGCATTTCACCGAGTAATCGATCATCAAATCCTTCTGCGACCACCCATTCATCATCTGAACCTTGTTGTTTCATCGTCTCAAGTAATTCTCGAAGGTTGATCGCCTCGCTTGCATCGACACGGTCTAGCGCTTCCCCGTAACCGACAAGGTGAATGTGCGAGTCTGTGAAAGCAGGATAGACACTCTTTCCTTCTAAGTTCACAATCTCTTCAATCCGACCGGCGTATGTACGACGGAGATGACCCTCTTCGCCCATTTTTAAGATTCGTCCATGCTCCACAAACATGGCCCGCATCATTTCACCCGGTTTATTCAACGTATAGATGTTCCCATTAACCCATAACGTACCCATCTGACGATTCCTCCTTGATTGAAAAAAGATTGACGTCTACGTTTTTCCCGTTTCCGTCAATCTTCATGCATCGTTTATTTTTTTAGCAGTTCTTGCTGTTCTAACCCTTGATCGACGCGTCGACGAATCTCATGCGCCCCATCTTCTTCGAAGCGGCCGAGCACACGCTCACCGATTTCAACGGCAGTACCATACTCTCCGTGCAAAAACTTGTTTTCTGCGAGTGTCAAAGCGATGTGCACTTCGTTGTCACGACGACGGAATCGGTTGGCGTATTGTAACAACTGTTCAGCATATGTCACTTGACGAATCAGCGCATGGACACGGTCGCGGAAGTGATCCATCATTTCCTCTACATCATGACTGAGTCCGACGATATAAGTCATATTGAATGGCGCTTTATCGAACTGTTCATCTAGAGACTGGACGCCTTTTTGAAGTTGACGTAAGTCGTTGGATAAATCGTTCGGGACGACAGGCATCGCGCTTTTCGCCAAGAGGCGGCGGTGCGCAGACAATTCTTTCTTCCACGTTTCGAGCTTATGTCGTACTTCGAGTTCTTCCTTACGTAACGAATTCGTGTCCTCGATGAATCGCTCATGCATGGCATTGAATTGATCGAGCGAACGTTTCGCTTCTTGGACTTTCGATTTAATCATGCTATACGGCAACATTTGGGCGACGAGCGCTTGCTCGATATCAAGTACATTCGCCGTGAGCGTCGTCCGTTCGCGTTCTAACTGTTCAAACTCCTCGCCGACACGAGCGTTGATCTCATAATTACTGACGAGTCGAGACATTTCTGTTTGCAGGTTGCCCATGATTTCGGAAGACTGGCGTTCACGTTCCTGAATCGTCGCAAATTCCTTCTTCACATATTGGCGTGCATCGACTTCCGTTCGGAACGCCTCAAACAGCTGGTCGATATCGGAACTCAACTGTTGCATGTCCTCTTCGAAATGATCAAATTCCAATCGTTCGATGCGAGCCATCAGTTCCTCACGACGTTCTTCCGCTTGATCGATTTCTTCCATTAATCCGAGCGGTTCGAGCGCATACCCGTCCATTTGCATTTCTTTATGTCCAGCCCGTAACTGTTGAAGTTGTTGTTTCAACTCTACTTGGACTGTACGTACGAATTGCGGGATGATTCGAATCAATTCACGGATATGACCGACTTGGTTCGATAAGGCTTGTCCAGTCTCGAACGCCTCAGAGACTTGACCGACTTGTTTCAAGTTGATCATTTCACTGCGCTTCGCCTCAGCGGCAGCAATCTCTTGCTCGACAAGCGCATACGTCGGGCCGAACGCATGATTTTGTGAATTCAATGTTTTGCGGAACTGATACAATTCTTTCTCGTCTTGCTTCACGATGTCCATGAGCGAAGTGTGGTGTGTCGTGAACTCATCCATCTCATCGAGCATGGCGTGTACCATCGTCTCGAGTTCTTCGATAAGTTGTTCTGTCGCATTCAAGTCCGCCTTCACTTTCATAAAGCGATATTTGTCCAAGTCTTCCTCGGCTCGGTATAGCGCTTCATCGATTTGACCTGCATGCACACTGACCAACTCATCCCAAGATTGATGCCAACGATCGAACTTTTCTTTCGTTTCCCCTTCCATTGGCCATTGCTTGAACTTCTGAAGTTCAACCGGGATGCTCGCGCTGAGCACACTCTGTTTCCTCATATCCAAGTCATCGATTTTTTGGTAAAAATTCCTTCGAATGAGCATACTCCCCAACATGCCGCCTAATACGACGACGATGATTCCAATGATTAACCCATAAATTCCGTAATCCATCTTTGTCACAACCTCCAAGCCGCTTTCGTGGACTTATGTACCTTATATAAAAAAGAAGTATTTTATAAGAATAGATATACCTAATCATATTATAGAACCAATGATTTGCATAGGTTTTCCAATGGTTTCAGTGGAGATTGTTCATTTTTTCTGAACTTTCACGCAAGACAAATCCGAAATTAGCGTGTACCATAATGCTAAATTCTAAAAACAAGAAAGATGGAGGGGATTCAATATGTTCCAAACAACATCCTATTCAGGTGATTTAGCTGCCGGTTACGATCTATTAAATAAACAACTCGCTGCTCTATTAGAAGGCGAAACAAATGCGGTCGCCAACCTTGCCAACGCAAGTGCTTTACTGAACCAATTTTTAGATCGAATCAACTGGGTCGGCTTTTATGTGACAGACTCTGAGGATAGCCTCATTCTCGGTCCTTTCCAAGGTCTTCCAGCTTGTGTGCATATCGCGTTCGGAAAAGGCGTTTGTGGAACAGCGGCGTCTACACAGGAAACGCAGCTCGTCGCTGATGTTCATCAATTCCCAGGACATATTGCGTGTGACGCGGCTTCAAACTCTGAAATCGTTGTCCCACTCGTACGGGATGGGAAGACAATCGGTGTCCTCGATATCGACAGTCCAGAATTCGATCGTTTTTCCGAAGTCGATCGTGTTGGACTCGAACGTTTTTGTGAGACGCTACTTCGCTTTATTTGATTGACAAGCCTTTACTTTCATCGTATACTCATCTTTGTGCATGAAATGACGATAGCAGTCATAGACAAACGTATCCACCTTTCGGGCCTCGACTTAGTCGGAGGGGCATCTCGTAGCTTCGCTATCAAGTGAAGGTGCTTGCACCTTGAAAGGGGCGTTACTAGTCTTTGACACCGTTGTTCTTTTGTGCAAAATACATGAACAACAAGGAGGAGTCCAATCATGGCTCGTTACACAGGTCCAGCTTGGAAACTCTCGCGTCGCTTAGGCATCTCGCTTAGCGAAACGGGTAAAGAATTAGTAAAACGTCCTTACGCACCAGGTCAACACGGAAATGGTCGTAAGAAAATCTCAGAATACGGTCTTCAGCTTCAAGCGAAGCAAGCACTTCGTCACATGTACGGAGTGAACGAGAAGCAATTCCGCCGCATCTTCAACGATGCTGGTAAAATGCCAGGCATCCACGGTGAGAACTTCATGTTCTTGCTCGAATCACGCCTTGACAACCTCGTTTACCGTTTCGGCCTCGCTCGCACACGTCGTGGAGCACGCCAACTCGTCAACCACGGTCACATCACAGTTGACGGATCACGCGTAGACATCGCGTCTTACCGCGTAAAACCAGGTCAAGTTATCGCAGTTCGCGAAAAGTCGAAAAACGTGAAAGCAATCGCTGAAGCTCTTGAAGTAGCACCAGCTACAAAAGACTTTGTATCGTTTGACGCTGAGAAACTCGAAGGTACATTCGTACGTCTCCCAGAACGCGCTGAACTCAACGACCAAATCAAAGAGCAACTTATCGTCGAGTACTACTCACGTTAATGCTTTTAATCCCCTTCTTTACGAAGGGGATTTTTCTATTTCTTCAGAATTTCTTGTCGAATGCGTCCCATCTGCGTATCGAGGGCATCGGCCATCCGTGACGCCTCAATGAGTTCTTCTTTCGACGACTCCGGTACCTCGTGCTGATATTTATATTGAAGTTTATGTTCCGTCGCCGCCCAAAAATCCATGGCAAGCGTACGAATTTGAATTTCAGCCGGTACCCAGATGATCCGCTCGGCCAAATAGACTTTTGTCTTCACGATCAGATGTAAACTCCGATACCCGCTCGGCTTCGGATGTTCGATGTAATCTTTGATTTCGATGATGTCCAAATCATCCCGTGCCTCTAAATGACGCAAGATCTCATAAATGTCATCACGGAAGCTCGTGACAATCCGAATCCCCGCCACATCATGGACGTGTTCCCAAAGTGCAGACACCTCTAGAGGTAAGTCTTTCCGCTTCATTTTGCGCACGATGGACGGTAACGTCTTCATTCTCGTCTTCACGTGTTCAATCGGTGAATAACCGAGTCGCGTCTGCCAATCCAAGTCAATGATTCCGAGATCGCTCTCGAGCTCCGTGATCGCCATTTCATAATATCGAAAGTGTTCGCGCCATTGATGGAACTGGTCGCCGAAAAATTCTTCAATCTCCATCGTCATCCCTCCTATCTCCTCATTTTATCAAATCCGAATAACATAGAATGTACAAAAAACGTCCATTCCTCAACAAATGAAGAATGGACGTGATGATTATACGTGACGAATCACAAAGTACTTTTTCTTACCGCGACGAATGATTGTAAATTCACCGAGTGTGTCTTCGCGCGTGACGACTTTATCAAGCGCTTGTTCGCGTTCGCCGTTCAAGTAAATCGCTCCGTTCGTCACATCTTCACGTGCCTGACGTTTCGATGGTGAGATCTTCGCCTCGACGAGGAGATCGACGATGTTGCGCTCGCCGTCAAGCTCGAATTGCGGCATTCCTTTGAAAGCATCTTCCATGTCTTCTGGTTGAAGCGACGTCAAATCTCCGCTAAAGAATGCTGTCGTGATGCGTTCCGCTTGTTCAAGACCTGCTTCACCATGAACGAGCTTCGTCATCTCTTCTGCGAGACGGCGCTGCGCCACACGCTTCTCAGGTGCTTCTGCCACTTCAGTCGCAAGTGCTTCAATCTCTTCATGTGACATGAACGTGAAGTATTTGATGAACTTGATGACATCTGCATCGTCGACGTTGATCCAGAACTGGTAGAACTCGTATGGTGACGTCTTGTCAGCGTCTAACCAGACCGCACCGCCCGCTGTCTTCCCGAACTTCTGTCCGTCCGACTTTGTGACGAGCGGAACCGTAAGTCCGTATGCTTTTTCTGAATGGCCGAAGCGACGAATCAATTCAAGACCTGCCGTGATGTTCCCCCATTGGTCACTTCCACCGACTTGAAGACGACATTTCTCTGTCTCGTATAGTTTCAAGAAGTCGTAAGATTGAAGCAGCATGTATGAGAATTCTGTGTACGAGATCCCGTTCTCCATACGTGAATCGACAGAATCTTTCGCAAGCATGTAACTGATTGGGAAGTGCTTCCCGATGTCGCGAAGGAAGTCGATGATTGACATCTCTTCCGTCCATTCGTAGTTGTTGCGAATCGTGATCGGGTTCTCCCCTTCAAGTGGAAGGAATCGGCTCAACTGATCTTTGATGCGGTCCGAGAAGAGTTTAACCGTATCCAATGTGTTCAATGAACGTTCATCCGAACGACCAGACGGGTCTCCAATCATACCTGTCGCCCCACCGACGAGCGCGATGACCTGATGGCCTGCTTGTTGGAAACGTTTCAGCGTCAAAATCGGGAGCAAGTGCCCGATATGAAGCGAGTCAGCTGTCGGGTCAAATCCTGTGTACAACGTCGTTGGTTGTTTCAGTTGTTCTTTCAATCCTTCTTCATCTGTCATTTGGTTGACAAGCCCTCGAAACTCTAAGTCTTTTAATAGTTCCATCTGTTCCACTCCTTCAATTGACATAAAAAAAACGTCCCTTCTCATATGAGAAGGGACGGAGATTCCGCGGTACCACCCTACTTGTCGCAATTTGCGACCGCTTGAGCGAGAGATAACGGTCTCGAACCGGCCTAAAAGGCACGCTCTGAAAGTGTAATTCATCGTTTGGCATTGGCTAGTTCACAGCAACCACTAGCTTTCTGGACAAGAGGCCCACCGACTACTTCGCTTTCTTCATTGCGTCATGATATTGTTGACTATGCTATTCATTTTATAAGCATCGTTTTCAACTTGTCAACTCCCATAATGAAACTTGCACGAGACTTCGGTTTCAAGGTAAGGTGTAGGTTGAATTGTGCTATAATCGAATATATTACTGTCTAAAATAGTTTTACACCATATTAAGGAGGCTGTCATGCTGCAGAAGATTCGAGACTTATGGAATAATCCGACGTCCATGAAAGCACGTCGCTATGCCAATGTGATCTATGATGTGTCTTGGAATGTCTTACTCCTCACCATCATTTCTGTTGTACTAATCGGATTTTTAGGTGCCGGAATCGGTGTCGGATATTTCGCATCCCTTGTCAAAGATATGCCGACCCCTGCCTATAAGACGATGACGTCACAAATCAATACGTACACGTCGACGTCAAATATTTATTTCGGGAGCGGAGAACGTATCGGGAACTACACGACCGATGAAGTACGCATTCCAATCCCCGTAGAAAAAGTATCACCCTATGTGGTCGATGCGCTTCTTGCGACAGAGGATGTCGAGTTTTATGAACATGATGGTGTCGTGCCAAAAGCGACGCTTCGTGCCATCTTACAAGAAGCGACAGGGTCAGAGGATCGCACAGGTGGTTCGACCTTGACGCAACAATTGATTAAAAACCAAATGCTGACGAATGAAGTATCGTTCGAACGGAAAGCAAAAGAAATCCTACTTGCCCTTCGTCTTGAAAAAGCAATGGATAAGGATGAGATTTTAAATGCCTACCTAAACGTCGTCTCATTCGGTCGTAACTCGATGGGACGTAACATTTCAGGAATCGAAGCCGCTGCAAACGGCGTCTTCAACACATCTGCCGAGAAATTGACGCTTCCACAAGCAGCATTTTTAGCAGGTATTCCGAAAAACCCATTCTTCTATACACCTTACTATCAAGGTGGGGTCATTAAAGAAGATGTGTCAGGTGCGGTCAACCGAATGAAGACCGTCTTGAACCGGATGTATGTCGCTGGGAAGATTACACAAGAAGAGTATGACGCAGCGTATAACTATGATATTACGCAAGACTTCATGAAGACGCAGTCGAAACCACGGGATAAATATCCGTACGTTATTGATGAAGCCGAGCTTCAAACACGACAAATCGTTACAGACTATTTGATTAAACAAGACGGAATCAATGTGAACGACCTTGAACCAAAAGAACTGAAAGAAATTGAATCTAGCTACGCAAAGCGCGCTCACAATATGCTACGTCAGGGCGGATTTAATATTCATCTAACACTTGATAAAAAGATTCATGAAGCGATGCAACAACCCGCCAAAAATGCAGGGAACTTCGGTCCAAATCAGTATGTTAAGGAAAATGATAAAACGTATCCTGAACAAACATCTTCTATCATGATTGAAAACAAAACCGGAAAAGTTCTCGGATTTGTGGGTGGTCGTTATGTGAATGGTAAGCCGGATGATTTGAACAGAGCATTTTATGCAAACCGACAAATCGCTTCCACTGCAAAACCAATTCTAGTCTATCCGAACGCTATTGAAGCCGGACTTATCACTCCAGCTACAGTTGTGGTAGACGAAAAATATTCTTACCAACTCACTGGTCCTGGCCAAGATGAAAAGCCTGTCTCCAATGAAGGAGGGAATTTCCGAGGCCCTGTCACGGTACGCGAAGCGTTAAAACTTTCTTTAAACGTACCAGCTGTTAAAATTTATGAAGAACACAACCAAAAATACGCGGACACCAAAAAATTAGTTGATATGGGCATTCCCGTTTCGGAAGTTAACCGCAATGCCTCATCGATGGCACTAGGGGTAGGCGAAGTCACACCAGTTAAATTAGCCTCTGCGTATGCAATGTTAGCTAACTACGGAGAACATGTTGATCCATATCTCGTCGAACGCATTGACTATCAAGGTGAAACGATTTATGAGGCAAATCCAAAGAAAACACGGATATACTCTGATCGCACATCATATCTTGTAGTTGATATGCTTCGTGATGTCTTCACATCCGGAACTGCAACTTATGCAAACTCTCTATTCAATGTGCCTGGCGACTGGATTGGGAAAACGGGTACAAACAACGATCGAAAAGATTCATATTTAATTGGTTCTAATCCTGAAGTGACTTTAGCAGTATGGTCTGGCTACGACACACAATTGGCAACCATGCAAAATGGTAATGGGTATGGTCAATACTATCAACGGACGCAACGGATCTGGTCAGAAACGATGAACCTCGCGTATGCAGCCAATGCCGATGCCTTCAATGTCAACGCCCGCTTCAAGCAACCTTCTAGCGTAACTGCGAAAGACTTCAAAGACTCTGGTTCATTCTCTGAGAAGAAGAAAGTAGAAGAGAAAGAAAAAGAAGAGGAAGAGAAGAAGAAGGAAGAAGAAGAGAAGAAACGAGAGGCGGAGGAAGCGAAGGAAGAGGCTGAAGAGAAGAAACAAGAAGCCGCTGCCGATGCTGCCGCTAAGAAAAAAGCTGAAGAAGAAGCTAGAGCAAAAGCTGAAGCCGAGGCAAAGAAGAAAGCCGAGGAAGAAGCGAAGAAGAAAGCTGAAGAAGAGGCTCAACAAGAAACTGAGCAACCAGCTGAAGAGAATGCCGATTCGGACGGTGCATAAACAAACGGTCGACACATCGCGTGTCGACCGTTTTGTATATCTTAATCTTCCATCGTCGAGAGGTCACCTGTCTCCAGATTCAACTCCCAAGCTTTCAAGACACGACGCATGATCTTACCGCTTCGCGTTTTCGGCAACTTGTCTTTGAATTCAATTTCACGTGGTGCCGCATGCGCAGCTAATCCCTCTTTGACGAATTGCTGGATTTCTTGTTTTAATTCATCTGACGGCTCATAGCCTTTCCGAAGCGCGATGAACGCTTTGATGATTTCGCCGCGGATCGGGTCCGGTTTCCCGATGACACCTGCCTCAGCGACAGCCGGGTGCTCTACGAGTCGGCTTTCGACTTCAAAAGGACCGACACGCTCTCCAGCCGTCATAATGACGTCATCCACACGTCCTTGGAACCAGAAGTATCCATCTTCATCCATGTAAGCCGAGTCGCCCGATACGTACCAATCTCCCCAGAAATAGCTCTCATACTTCGCATCGTTCTTCCAAATCTTCCGCATCATCGATGGCCAAGGCGTCTTGAGTGCCAAGTTCCCCATTCGGTGTGGCGGAAGTGGTTGACCCCGGTCATCCAAAATGGCAGCTTCACATCCTGGGATCGGTTTCCCCATTGAACCAGGTTTGATGTCCATCGTCGGATAGTTACAAATCATCATCGCGCCGGTTTCTGTCATCCACCACGTATCGTGGATCCGGAGGTCGAACGCTTCGTGCCCCCAACGAATGACTTCAGGATTCAACGGCTCACCGACCGATAAAATGTGTCTTAGTGACGATAAGTCATACTTTTCAAACGCCTCATCGCCCGCACCCATGAGCATCCGGAACGCCGTCGGTGCACTATACCAGACCGTCACACCGAATCGTTCGATGACCGAATACCAGAACTCAGGGTTGAATCGGCCGCCGACGATGACGTTCGTCGCCCCGTTCAAGAACGGTGCAAAAATCCCGTAGCTCGTCCCGGTTACCCAGCCTGGGTCAGCGGTGCACCAGTAAATATCGTCTGGCTGAAGATCAAGCACCCATTTACCGGTCATCATATGTTGAATCATGGCGTTATGAACGTGAAGGACCCCTTTTGGCTTCCCTGTTGATCCCGATGTATAGTGTAAAATCAGACCGTCTTCTCGATCGACCCATGTTAACCCGAGTTCTGTCGTCGCCTCGTTCGCCAATTTCCGATAGTCGAGCACTTTCTCTGACTCTTCGACATCGTCACCGACGAGCAGAATCGTCTCGAGGTGCGGCAATTGGTCGACCGGTACACGTGGCAACAGTTCTTTCGTCGTCACGATCACTTTTGCTTCAGAGTCGAGCAATCGATCGTGTACTGCCTGTTCCATGAACGCCTCAAACAACGGTCCTACGATGGCACCGAGTTTGATGGCACCGAGTAAAATAAAATAAAGTTCTGGTTGACGTGGCATAAAGATAAAGACGCGGTCGCCTTTCTCCACACCAATCGACTTCAGAACATTTCCAGAACGATTACTTTCTTGCTTCATATCCGCATACGTGTAGCGCTCTTCCCGATCCCCATCGAAATAGAGCAATGCCACTTTCGTCGCCAATTCACTTTCCGCATGGCGATCGATTGCTTCGTATGCCAAATTGACCTTCCCCGTTAAGTTCCAAGAAAATAAAGCTTCTGCTTGTGTCCATTCAAACGACTGACAAGCCTCTTCATACGACGCTAATTGATGTTCCCCTGTTAACGCTTTCAATTTTTCCATCGTTAAAGATTCGCCTCCCCTGTACAGATTGGTATAACCACTTTCAGTATAGTGTTAAAATTATGACAAATCAACGAATTTCCAATTTCATCAAAACAGGATGATTCCTACTTGATGAAAGCGCTATAATAAGAGGTGGAAAAGGTGGTGACCCAATGGAAAAACAATATCATTCAAAAGTGTGGCAGACCTCACAAGGTGACGTCACGATTGACGGTCCGGTTGCGCCCGACGTGCTGCATACGTATCGTCTTGATGAAGGATTGACGGCTTTTCGTGAACCAGAAGATCAGCACGAGGCTCTTGTCGATATTGCTGGGTTGAAAGAGGGAAGAATCATCGTCGCCAGACAGGATGATCTCGTGATCGGTTACGTGACATTCCTCTATCCTGACCCATATGAGCGTTGGAGTGAAGGGAATGACCCATACATCCTTGAACTTGGGGCAATCGAAGTGAGTCCCCGCTTCCGTGGTCAACGAATCGGGAAACAATTACTCGAGGTATCGATGATGGACCCACATATGGATGATTTTTTAATTTTGACGACTGAATATTATTGGCACTGGGATTTGAAAGGCAGCGGACTCTCGATTTGGGATTATCGAAAAGTCATGGAGAAGATGATGAATCATGGTGGACTTGTCTTCTTCCCGACAGACGATCCTGAAATCGCCTCTCACCCTGCCAACTGTTTGATGGCTCGCATCGGCAAAAACGTGCGCCAAGAATCCATCGACCATTTTGATTCGCTACGGCTTCGCCGGCGATTTATGTACGACTAAGGAGGGGATTTCATGCTAATCGAACAGATGATGAATCGACATGTCGTGACGATTCAACCGACCAATACGATCGCTCATGCCGCTAAATTGATGCGCGAGCATCGTGTCCGACATTTGATTGTGACAAATCCGGCCCGCCAAGTCGTCGGGATCGTCGGACAATTCGAGATGAGTGGTGCGACGAGCGTCTTTCATCCCGAAAGTGAAAATGCAGACTTTCAAAACCCTGTATCGAGCATCATGCGATCTGAGGTACCGACAGCGCATCCCTTCGACTTCTTTGAAGATGCTGCTGCTTTGTTTTATGAAAACCGGCTAACCTGTCTTCCCATCGTCGAACAAGGGAAACTCGTCGGTGTATTAACAGAGACTGATTTATTACGTTACTTCGTACAATTGACCGGGGCACTCGAACCAAGTTCACAAATTGAGATCCTCGTCGAAAATACGACTGGTACACTCGAAAAAGTGACCCGACTCCTCGCCAAAACGAACGTCAATATCATCAACGTCTTCGTTCATCCGACGAGCGATCCGTATAAGCGCATCATCTCGTTCCGCGTCCAGACGATGAACCCGCTCCGAATCATCGAACGGTTGAAACGTGAAGGCTATGATGTCCTCGGTCCGGAGATGTCACGATGAGACCGATTTACATATTTGGCGAAGACGAGACGTCTTATCGTTTTCATGAGGATCATCCGTTCAATCCGCTACGGCTGGAATTGACGACATCGCTTTTGATTGCAGCCGGAAAACTTTCCAAATCGAAATGTGTGTCTCCTCCACTCGCCTCGGTTGAAGATTTAGCGCTCGTTCACGATCTCGATTATATCGAAGCCGTCCAAGCTGCGGCTGCAGGAGAACTTTCTACGCTGAAAGCGAATAAGTTTGGTCTCGGTACGGAAGACACACCTATCTTTCCGACGATTCATGAGGGAGCCGCTCGTCTTGTCGGTGGGACGATTCATGCACTCGATCTGGTCGCGAGCGGGAAAGCGGAGCGCGCCTTTCATGTGGGCGGCGGTTTACATCATGGCATGCGACGCAAAGCATCCGGATTTTGCGTCTATAACGACGCAGCCGTCGCGATTGCACATGTCAGAAAACAATACGGGTCGCGCGTCCTTTATGTCGATACCGATGCGCATCATGGGGACGGCGTCCAATGGCTC
The DNA here is from genome assembly GCF_050269125.1 of Exiguobacterium sp. NPDC077395. NCBI lineage: Bacteria > Bacillati > Bacillota > Bacilli > Caryophanales > Exiguobacterium > Exiguobacterium sp. NPDC077395. Next base: position 838,585 of record NZ_JBNNHU010000001.1, on the reverse strand, counting down.
TTCTATGACGATGATGATGTGATGACACTGTCGATTCATGAGACGGGACGTTATTTGTTCCCAGGTACCGGAATGGTGACAGAACGAGGAAACGGCAAAGGATATGGCTACAGCTGGAACGTACCGGTCGATGCGTTCACCCAAGATGATTCTTTCTTAAAATGCTATGAAACTGTCTTACGCGAGGCGTGCGAATGGTTCAAACCCGATATCATCTTGACCCAAAACGGTGCAGACGCACATGTCTTTGATCCGCTCACCCATTTGGCATCAACAATTCGGACGTTCGAACAAATTCCACAGATTGCCTCACGCCTGGCCGATGAATATACAGATGGCCGTCTCGTCGCCCTTGGTGGCGGTGGGTATGACTGGTATCGTGCCGTACCACGCGCTTGGGCTCAAGTGTGGGCAGGGTTGACGAGAGAGGCGCCCTACTCTGGAGATATCCCGCGCGAGTGGATTGAGAAGTGGTCAGGTATCGCTGATCAACCGTTGCCTACTCGGTGGGACGACTCTCTATATTCGTTTGACCATATCCCGCGACGTCAACAAATCGAAGAAAAAAATTGGGAAGTCACGAAACGAGCCTTTTGGCCGTTTATTTCAAATGACCGAAAGTCAATATACCTATAAAAATAAGCCTCCCCTTCCCTCACATGACGTGACGGATGGGGAGGCTTTTCGTTAGTCTTGGCGAAGCGAATCACGACGCTCAATCCGGTGAGGAAGCACGACGTTTTTCTCTTCGATTTCTTCTGCGTTCAAGATCTTTGTCAAGAGACGCATCGCGACGGCTCCGATATCGTACATCGGTTGAACGACAGTCGTCAACTTCGGACGAATCATCGTCGCAAGACGCGTGTTATCGTGACCGACTACTTCAAAGTCGTTCGGAACCGAGTAGCCGGCATCTTGAATGGCATGGATGACACCGAGGGCCATCTCATCAGTCCCAGCAAAGATTGCTTTCGGGCAATCGTCTCGCTGCAACATTTTTTGCATCGCTTCAAGACCTGATGCGTATGTGTAATTCCCGAGAATCATATCGTTGTCGTGGAATGGAAGACCTGCATCTTCAAGGGCGCGACGGTATCCTGCGAATTTCTTCTCGCCATTGATCTGTTGCTCGAGTGGTCCAGTGATGAATCCAACACGGTCATGTCCGTGGTTGATTAACATCTGAGTCGCGTCATATGCTGCTTGCTCATAATCGATGTTGACGGCCGGGAGGTCATATCCTTGGTTCAACGTCGCTGCGAGAACGATTGGAACCGGTGATTTTTTGAACTCTTCGACGAGATCTTCATGCAAGCGTCCACCCATAAAGATGATGCCGTCTACTTGTTTCCCTAATAGCGTGTTCAATAAATGGATTTCTTTGTCACGACTTGAATCCGAGTTTCCAAGGATGATGTTGTATTTGTACATCGTCGCCACATCTTCAATGCCTCGTGCCAAATCGGCGAAGAAAATGTTTGAGATGTCCGGTACGATGACACCGACCGTCGTCGTTTTCTTACTTGCTAGTCCACGTGCGACGGCGTTCGGACGATAACCGAGACGGTCAATCGCATCTTGTACTTTCTTACGTGTCGTTGGTTTGACGTTCGGGTTTCCGTTGACGACACGAGAGACGGTTGCCATAGACACCCCGGCTTCTCGTGCGACATCGTAAATCGTTACGTTGTTACTATTCATAAACTACTCCTCCTACAAGTCATGATTTTCAAAAAGTTTTCATAAAACGTTTTAAAAAAGGAAGACAGGTATCTGTCATCCATTTACCCTGTCTTCATGCGATATAAAACGTTTCCATTTGGAAAGCTTACTTTTTCACCAAATCAAGTTGAGGAAACTGGACCGTTAGTCCTTCCACAAATTGATCGAATTGATCGAAATCCAATTGTTGTTGCGCATCCGATAATGCAATGGCAGGATTCGGGTGTACTTCGACCATGACACCGTCTGCCCCAATGGCAAGTGCCGCTTTCGCAGCCGGCAACAACAAGTCACGACGACCTGTCGAATGGGTCACATCTACCATAACCGGTAAATGCGTCTCTTGTTTCAAGATCGGCACCGCCGTGATATCTAACGTATTGCGTGTCGCACGCTCATACGTCCGAATCCCTCTTTCGCACAAGATGACTTGGCTGTTCCCACTCGCCATAATGTACTCTGCCGCATAAATGAACTCTTCGATTGTAGCGGATAATCCACGCTTCAACAAGACCGGTTTGTCTGTCTTACCGACTTCTTTCAACAAATCAAAGTTTTGCATATTCCGGGCACCAACTTGAATGATATCGACATATGGCAAGGCCGACTCGACTGCTCCTGGCGTCATGATCTCCGTGATGACGCGTAAATCATGACGGTCCGCTGCTGCCTTCAGCATTTTCAACCCTTCAAAACCTAAGCCTTGGAAGTCATACGGCGATGTACGTGGTTTGTATGCCCCGCCTCGCATCACTTTCACTCCAGACAAGGCGAGCTTCTCTGCGACCGCGTTCACTTGTTCGAACGATTCGACGGCACATGGCCCCGCAATCAGCTGCGGACGTCCATTCCCAATCGTCACGTCCTTCACATGGACCAACGTATCTTCCGGTTGACGTTTACGCGAAACGAGTAACGTCTTATCCCGGTCTTCGCCTTGCAGTTCAGCAGACGCTTTGAATACTTCTTTAAAAATATGTTGAAGACGTGACGTTTCGAACGGTCCTTGATTCGAAGCTGCGATGAAATCGAGCATCTCTCGTTCCCGGACCGGGTCGTATCGTTCGACGCCTTGAAGACGTTTGATTTTTCCAATTTCGACGGCAAGTGCACCACGCCGACTCAGCAAGTCGAGCATTTCATGGTTCAATTCATCCATTTCTCGACGTAATCGATTCAATTGATCTTGTGGACTCATTCGTTTCCCTCACATTCTTAAGCCGTTCTTTCCAGAAACCTAATTATATCGAACTTTGTGCGCTTTGTCATAAGGAAACCTTCTACGTCACAAAATCACCAAAAAAGGACCGAACGCGTTCTGAACTGAAACCTAATTTAGGGAAATTTAATAACGAATGCCTCGAATAGCGTGTGTGTTGTGATAGCTATCTAGACATCTAATAATTTTATCTACCATCAAATTACAAATATGAAATTTTATTTTGATGGTTCATAGACAATTTGTGTGTCTGTATCAATTACATATCGTACATTCACAACTTCATTTATAGAGATTTCATTAAAATTATAATTACTACATAATATTGAACCTACTTCAAAAGCAGAATCTGTAACTCCTAAAATTGCTTCATAGATTTCTTTGAGTTCACTTAAAGTACATTCATTTCCCCTTAGGAAAGATTGCTTATAATAGCCGTCTATTTCAATAATCATATATCCTCCTGCAAACAAAAAAATATTATAACCGTCTTTATACACTTTTCTCACGATTCATTATCTATCTTTCTCAATTTCGTCAATACTGATTAGTCTTTAATTTCGTGTTTCATAGTGGAGTGATTTACGTTTCGAGACTCTCGTCTGAATAAATAGATTCATTATATCGATTCGATCACATTCAAAAACCCTGAATGAGCACTTTTTATTAAGTGACGATCATTCAGGGTTCAGTTCACGGTCCTTTTACATCATTCTTCTTTTTTAAGGTCTTTCTTCAAATCATTGAGTTCTTCTTTCGACTCATCATCGAGCATCTCATTGACAGGTGCTTCGAGTGTATCGTCCGACTCAGATTCAAGTGATGAGTCCGTCGTCTCTTCTTCAGCCGCGCGGTCCATCTGTTCTTTCACTTCGGATTCCGCTTCCGCGACGAGTTGATCCGCTTTCTCCATCGCTTCTTCGATTGAGAGGTCATCCTCGTCCATCTGTTGTTTCAATTCGGCCGCTTCACGCGCCTTATCTTTCACGATATTGAGGACCGGTGCCGCTTTATCGCTCGCCACTTTAATCCACTCGCCGACGACTGGCTCTGCCTTCTCACGCATTTCCTTCGATTTGACAGTCAATCGTTCACGCGATGTAGATGTCTTTTCGTCTAGGTATGTTCTTACTTCCCGTCCGCTTTTCGGTGATGTCAATAGTGCGACAGCCGCTCCGACGATCCCTCCAAGAATGACACCCGTCAAAAATCCACTACTTGATTGATTCTTGTCTGTTGGTTGTTTTTGGTCTGTCATGTGTGAGTTCCTCCCCGATGTATCGTTATTTGATCGTATCTTCCGTGTTAATCATGTCGGGCGATACAGGTGCTTCCTCTTTCTTTTCACGTCGCGTTCGACGACGTGGACGTTCTTTCGTAGTTGAAGATTCTGGTTTGTTTTTCTTGAACAATTCTACCGCGACCGATCCCCATCGAACCGCTTGAGCAATCTGTTCTTTGTTTTCATCCGCTGCCGAGTGGACAGAAGTTGAGACGGTTCGGACCGATTCGGTTACCTCGTTCAGTGATGTACCTAATTCGTCGAGTGCATGAGCAACAGGTGCGAGCAACTCTGTTTTTTCTTCCACGTTGTCGACGAGACGGTTCGTCTTATGTAAGAGCGCCGTCACTTCCATTGTGATTCCGTCGAGCTGGCGTTCTAAGTTTTCTGTCGTATTGGCGACGCTACCGAGTGTACGGTTTACTTTCGATAAGACACGTGCCAAGAAGATGACGAGTACGACAAACGCGAGGGCCGCAATCAGGCCGGCGATGCCTCCTAATGTGATCTCCATTCAATCCATTCCTCCTATTCAATCGTTTCTTGTTTCATTATAGCACCATTATGACTGAAAAGATTTGCTACAACCGTTTTCGCCATTCGGTCTGATTATTCCTTTACCCGTTTTTATGTTTTCGATTACACTAAAATAGAAATTCATAAAAATAATTAGGGGTGGTCGTGTGAGAGATCCAAGAATTACACAATTAGCAGACGGTTTAATCAATTATTCCGTCAAGTTACAACCGGGGGAAAAAGTACTGATTGAGAATTTTGGCGTAGAGGAATCGCTCGTCGAGGCACTCGTCGAAAAAGCATATGAGGCCGGCGGACACCCATTCGTCTTGTTGAAAGAAAGCCGCATCTTACGTAAATTGTATACGGGAGCAAGTCGTGAGCAACTCGAACTCATGGCTGACATCGAACGGAAACAGATGCAGGCAATGGATGCGTACATCGGCTTACGTGCCGGTGATAACATTAACGAACTCTCTGATGTGCCGAGTGAGCAACAAAAACTCGTCGGTGCCACACTCGGTAAAATGCATACGGAAGACCGTGTCAAAGGGACGAAATGGGTCGTACTTCGTTACCCTTCTCCATCAATGGCACAACTCGCTGGTAAATCAACCGAAGCGTTCGAAGACTTCTACTTCAATGTATGTACACTCGACTACGGAAAAATGGACCGTGCAATGGACGGATTGGTCGAATTGATGAACAAGACGGACCGCGTCACATTGAAAGGACCAGGAACAGACCTCTCGTTCTCCATTAAAGATATTCCGGCAATCAAGTGCTCTGGTCAAATGAACATTCCAGACGGTGAAGTGTTCACGGCACCGGTAAAAGACTCGGTCAATGGCGTAATCACGTACAACACTCCATCTCCATACCAAGGATTCACGTTCGAGAATGTGAAGTTGACGTTCAAAGACGGCAAAATCGTGGATGCGACGGCCAATGATACAGAACGAATCAATGAAGTGTTCAATACAGATGAAGGAGCTCGTTACGTCGGTGAGTTCGCAATCGGTGTGAACCCATACATTCAACATCCGATGAAAGATATCCTCTTCGATGAGAAAATTGACGGCAGCTTCCACTTCACGCCAGGTCAAGCGTATGACGATGCCTATAATGGCAATAATTCGTCAGTTCACTGGGACCTCGTCAACATCCAACGCCCGGACTATGGCGGTGGTGAGATCTGGTTCGATGATGTCCTCATTCGTAAAGACGGACGTTTCGTCATCGATGCGTTGCTTCCACTCAATCCGGAAAACTTGAAATAAAATAAAATGGTGCGCCTGTCGAAGGCGCACCATTTTCGTGGTTACAATTTTGTTTTTTTACCGAGTGCGGCAGACATCATCCAAATCTCTTTTTCGAGTCGCTCGATATGAGAGACGAATGTATCTTCAATCGCTTCATCCCCGTCTTCAAAGTTTTCCATCGCATCTTGCATCTCTTGGCGAATTTGTTTGAAGTCGTTGATGATATCTTTAATCATCTGATCCGTTTCCGCATGACGATCACCTTCTGTCAGCGTCGAGTGCTCCAAATACTCTTTCATCGTCGCAAACGGTTCACCGTCATTCATAAGAAGTCTTTCCGCTACGTCATCGTAGAGTTCTGCCACTAAGTTATAGAGCTCTTCGAGTTTCTCATGATACGTAAAGAAGTGAGGACCGCTAATGTACCAATGATAATTATGCAGTTTCACAAACAGTAACCCATAGTTTGCAACTTCCTTGTTTAACGTATCGAGTGCACCTTGACTAGCCATTCCAAACATCTCCTTTGTCTTATTCATCGATACTACTATTACCGAGATTTTGGTTGGCTAAACATAAAAAAAGGAGAGACAAATGCCTCTCCTCCGTCTTATGCTTCAAGTTTTACGATTTCTTCATATTCACGTTGATACGTTTGGATGTCACCTGCACCCATGAACAACAGTACTGCCTTGTCATGATTGCGTAAGACGCTCGTACCACCACGTTTCAAAATATGCGCACCGTCGATGCGTGATTGAAGGTCCTCGATCGTGACAGTCCCTTCTTGTTCACGGGCTGAACCGAAGATATCACAAAGATAGACCGTATCTGCTTCAGCCAATGCTGTTGCAAAGTCATCCATGAATGATTTAAGACGTGTGTACGTATGTGGTTGGAAAATCGCAACGACTTCCCGTTCTCCATACTTCTTCCGAGCTGCTTCGACCGTTGCACTAATCTCACGTGGGTGGTGTGCGTAATCGTCAACGAGTATTTGATTGTTAAGCGTTGATTCACTAAAACGACGCTTCACCCCGTTGAATGATGCAAGACGCTCTTTCACCAACTCTTTAGGTAAGTTCTCGTAATCACATGTAGCGATGACAGCAAGAGCGTTCAATACGCTATGGTCGCCGTATCCAGGAATGCGGAACGTTCCGTAGAAATCATCACGTAAAAAGACATCGAACGTCGTTCCGTTCTCTGTCGACGTAACGTTTTCTGCACGGAAGTCGTTATGCGTCCCAAACCCGTAATAAACGAGTGGAACGTTCGCTTGAATGTGCTGAAGGTTCTCATCATCACCACAGGCAATGATTCCTTTCTTCACTTGTTTCGCCATCTCCTGGAATGCATCGATGACATCGTCTAAACCAGAGAAGTAATCCGAATGGTCAAAGTCGATATTTGTCATGATGGCATAGTCTGGACGGTAATATAAGAAGTGACGCTTATATTCGCAAGCCTCGAAGACAAAGTTCTTCGAATCGGCAACACCTTCACCTGTTCCATCACCAATCAAGAATGATGTCGGTTCGATTCCACGCATGACGTGGGCAAGCAAACCTGTAGTCGATGTTTTACCGTGTGACCCTGTGATGGCGACACTTGTGTAATGATTCGCGAGCTCACCTAAAAACTCGTAGTACTTATAAATCGTCAATCCGAGTTCACGCGCGCGTACGATTTCTGGATGATCGTCGCTGAACGCATTTCCTTGTACGACGATTTGATCTTCAGAAATATTTTCAGGGTCGAATGGCAAAATTTCAATCCCTTTTCGTTTCAATGCTTCTTCTGTAAAAAATGCTTTTTCAACGTCCGATCCACGGACCTCATTATTCATATCAAATAAAATTTGAGCTAAAGGACTCATGCCCGTTCCTTTAATTCCGACGAAGTGATAACGGTTCATCTGTAAATAGCCCCCCTAATTCATTGCGGCTCGTCAAAATGCGACAAACCTTTGTCATTATAGCAAAACTCACTGAGTCGTGCTATTACAGATTATTGTTTTTTTGTGCAAGTCGTCGGCTACGGTACATCGCCATGCGATCTTTTGGCGTCATCATCACATTTACAGGCGGTTGGTCGGCTTTAAACGAAACTTGAACAGCCGGTGTCAATTCGGTGTCAGCCGGTAATTCTTCTTGTTCAGATGGTGTTTGTAATTTTTCTGCAATCTGCTCAATCGACTCTCCGATTTGTTCCACAGAACCGTCGAAGTCTAAACTTTCATCTGGCGCTGCATGTTGATGAACTTCCACGACCTCTTCTTTTTTCGAACGGGATAAATCCGTCGATTGCATAAAGACGGACGAGAAACCGTTATCTAGAATCGAAACCTGACCGAGAATCGATTTTTCTTCTTCGGTTGTTTCCCCGGAAATGTCTTCAACATGTTCTGCGTCTATTTCAGGACTAATCGTATTAGTGGTCTCTTCATCTTGAAGTGACTCTTCTGGCAGAACCACTTCAGACGCTGTGCTCATTTCGAACGGTTCTCTCGTTTCAGGAGAATGCTCGACCGGTAGAACAATCTTCGGTTTCGGACGGGCATATCCATAAATCGGTGAAGGAACATCAGTCGGAATGAATTCATCGGTGATATCTACCTTCGGAGGTGGTGAGACCGGCTGTCCTTCTCTCGACAGCTCTCGCTTGATTCGATCTGCTTGTTGTTTCAATGAACGTTCATATGCATCCATACTTGATTCCTCGCTTTTTCACTCAATCCATATTTAACAAAAAATCGGTCGAGTTTAGCGACCGATTTCAAATGCTGTACCTACTTCATATTCGTTATCTAATACTAAAATCCCTTTTTCTTGCGGGGCATTCGGAAGATTTAATTCACGCGCCGAGCAAATCATACCATGCGAGCTCTCTCCGCGAAGTGCCGATGGTCGAATAATCAAACCGGTCGGCATGACCGCTCCTAGTTTGGCTACGACTACCTTTTGGCCAGTCGCGACGTTTGGTGCGCCACATACGATTTGCACAGTGCCTTGATCGATTTGAACTTGGCAAACGGATAACTTATCCGCATCCGGATGTTTTTCCGCACTTTCCACATAACCGACAACAAACTTCGGTGTCACATCTACCCATGAGAAGTCTTCGTCAATTCCATGTTCCTTCAAGACAGCTTGTACCTGTTCAACCAATTCCGTCGTCAAATCAACCGGACCGTTCCAACCTGTGACGTCAAAGTGCTTACTTGCTTGAAACAAATTGTATCCGTTAACGGTTCCATCTTCAGATTTGACGATGGCAACGTCACCTGTACGTTCTACAGATTGATGGTGACGTTCTCCCTCTTTTAGTAACACCATGAGTACATCGCCGATTCCTTCTCGGTTATAAAACACATTCATTTGCATACGTTCCTACGTCCCTTCTTTCAAACTCATCTCACTTATTTTATCAGATTATGTGTTCGATGGCGGGGTCTTTTTTCCGACAATAAAAATCGGTTCAAGTTGCCCTGCCTCATAATGAAAGGCGAGTGCAGTCACTGGGACACGACCATTCGTAAAGAAGTCAAACATCAATTGTTGCATCGCATCATACCCTTGGTCGTTTCGGATATCGGCGATGATCATCACATCTTGATGCGGTACACCGACGAGCATATCCCCTTCAACTCGGCGCTCCATCATTCGAAGAAAATCATCGTTTAAAATGCGCGATGCCTCGTAGCCGTCTCGTGTCGATAAAAAGTAGAATGGGTTGCCGGCAACTTCATCTTGTTTCATCTCGGTCGGAAGTTTTTTGACATTTTCCCGGGCGATGCGCTCAATCGTTTCAAGCGTCACATCACCGGACACATGCTTCTCCTCGATCAAACGATAGCCATTCCCGCGATCGAGCGCGTAAAAGATGGCAGTCTCCGCCGTATGCGGACTGAAAATAAGCGGCTCCCCACTTTTCGTCGTCTTTGCAAACGAGTTCGAACGAATGACCGGATAGATGGCATCTAATTTTCCAGCGAGTGAGATCTGATCATCCGCCTTCATTGCCGACTCGATATATTCGATGACTTCATCGACTGCCACTTTGCCCCGCGTTTTCGCTTTCGCGACGATTGGTGCGAGTCGAATATTCACACCAAAGCGATCAGCTTTCCGTTCGACGCGCAACACCTCATTCTCGCGGTCATAAGATGTGCGATAGTCCTCTTTGAAATTCGCTTCTAAATAGCGTCTTAACTCATTCCGTTCCATATAGGGTCACCCTAATCCATTCAAAAATGCTTCGACCTGTTCCGGTGTCTTCCGTTCGCGACCGACATAGCGATCGATTTCCTTACCATTTTCAAAGGCGACAAAGCTTGGGATACCAAAAATATCGAGCTCTTGCGCGAGTTCCATAAACTCATCACGGTCGACGTAATAAAACGTCCAGTCTTCAAATTTCTGTTCGATTTCAGGCATGAACGGGTCGAGGAAACGGCAATCTCCACACCATGTTGCCGAAAACATGAAAATACTTTTTGATTCTTTTGCTTCTGTATATTCTGCCATTGTTGATAGTTGTTTCATGATTAACCACTCCTGTTCGCTTTTTCCTCACTTATAATAGCATAAGTCCTGTCACACATTCTGCTCTGCTGTTTGTTATAATCAAAGCCGAAACTAGTTGAAACAGGTGAAACCATATGAAATTGACACGAGAAAAATTGAATCCTGAAATGAAACATCCGCTCGAACAGATGGTCGGTGTCTTTGGGATGCTCGCCATTTTGCGATATGGATATTTATTTATTGATACCGATAAAACGAGACTCGAGATCTTGATTTGGCTTGTTGTGGGCTTTGCCGTCATTTATGTCCTTGAAAAGTGGCTCAAGCAACTCGCCCGTCATTTACCGATTGTACGAAAACGATATTTGATCCCGATTTATGTGATCGTCCTTTTGCTGTTCCTCATCAGCTTCCGCGTCCCTCGCGAGACGGTGGATTCTGTCAAAGTCTTATTCGGAATCGGATGACACGAAAAGACGCCGTTTGCTTCAAACGGCGCTTTTTTTAATAGTCAATTTTCATATCGTTCGGCTGAATGCGTCCAGTCCTTCTCAATACAGCATAGACCGCATAACTTAATAGAGCAGGTCCGATGACTAGGAAGCCGAGGACAATGATGAATGTGTACCAACTGAAGCCCATCGTTTCAAGCATGACAATCGGTCCGACGAGTCCACTCGTCCCCATCCCTGCCCCGGCTGCCACACTTTCTAATTCAAACAATAGAATCGCAATTGGTGCGAGGACAGCCCCAGCTAATGTAGGGGGTAAAAGAATCCATGGATTTTTCACGATATTCCCGACTTGAAGCATCGACGTTCCAATTCCTTGCGCAATCGCTCCGCCGACTCCGTTATCACGATAACTCGTAATCGCAAACCCAATCATTTGAGCTGCACATCCGACCGTTGCGGCACCAGCCGCAATACCATTCAACCCAAGCATCAAAGCGATGGCTGCACTCGAAATCGGCGCAGTCAGTGCCAATCCCATGAGTGTCGCTACGACGACTCCCATGAACAATGGTTGTTGCTCAGTCCCCCACTCGATCCAACTACCGAGCTGCGTCATGAACATCCCAACATATTTTCCGATATATGTCGCTGTGAAGAAACCGACTGCGATTGTCGTAAATGGCGTCACCAAAATATCAAGTTTCGTCGATTTCGATACAAGTTTTGACACCTCAACGGCTAAAAGCGTGGCGACGTAACTACCGGCAGGTCCAAACTCATATCCGAACGTCCCGACAACGAGTGCAGAAAATAGAATAAGAGGCGGCGCCTCAAGGGCATAAGCAATCGCAATCCCAATGGCTGGACCCGTCAGGCTCATCGCCACGTCACCAATTTGAACGAGCGTCGTGCTTGTTCCCGCAAGTGCGGTCCCTTCAAGCTGACCACCAATCGTCTTCATAATCAAACCGATAATCAATGTACTGAACAACCCTAATGCCATATAACTAAGTGCCGTCACAAAATAAACAGACGGGCTAAGTGAGATTCCTTTTTTCTTGAACATATGAGATCCTCCTTACAATCATACAGATGTCTTTACACAAGTAAACAATATGTATAAACACCTCTATCAGTATAAGGCGTTTTCTTAAAATAGCAAGAACATCTACATAAAAAAACCGTCCACTCAAAAATATGAGTGAACGGCATGTACGTTTAGCGAGACGGACGGAGTGTTTCAAGCGTCGAACGGTCAAGTCGTTTGACCAACGCTTTTAGTAACGCTTTCGCCGCATCGTAGTCGTCTGTATGAAGAATCGAAGCATGTGTATGGATGTAGCGTGATGCGACACCGATGACGGCTGTCGGCACACCTTCGCCACTCATATGCACGCGTCCAGCATCCGTACCGCCTGGCGAGACGAAATACTGCGTCTTAATATTTTCATCAGAAGCCGTGTCGAGCAAGAAGTCCCGCATTTCAGGCGACATAACCATAACCCGGTCTAAAATTCGAATCAAGGCACCTTCACCGAGTTGTCCAAACTCCGTTTTACTTCCAGATGCATCGTTCGCCGGTGAGGCATCGAGTACGAGTGCCACGTCTGGCTGAATCAATTCAGATGCCGTCTGCGCTCCACGTAATCCAACTTCTTCTTGTACGGTAGCACCCGAGAACAAGATGTTCGGGTGATCTGCTTTTGTCGTCTCTTCTAACAATTCGACAGCAAGACCGACACCGTAACGGTTGTCCCATGCTTTCGCCATAATTTTTTTCGGGTGATGAAGTGGTGTAAATGCGCTCGATGGTACTGCAGGAACACCCGGACGCACTCCCCATGATTCTGCTTCTTCTTTTGAATCCGCACCGATATCGATGAACATTTGTTTGATGTCCATCGGTTTACTCATCGCATCTGGTCCAAGTAAGTGAGGCGGTGTCGAAGCGACGACACCTGGGATTTTCCCGTTCGAAGTGATGATGTCAAAACGTTGTGCCATGAGCACTTGGCTCCACCATCCGCCAAGCGGTTGTATGTATAACATGCCATTCTCCGTAATGCGTGTCACCATGAAGGCAACCTCATCCATGTGACCGGCTACCATTACTTTAGGTCCCGCTTCGTCCCCGACACGTTTCCCAAAAATTGATCCGATGCCATCCGTGACGATTTCATCTGAGTGCGGTTCAATTCGTTCACGTACGAACTGACGAACTTCTGACTCGAACCCCGGAGCTCCCGGTAGTTCTGTTAACGTCTTGAATAAGTCTCTCGTCTTTTGATCCATCTTTTATCATCCCTTCTTAACCGTTCTTGTCTCATTATATACAAAAGTTTTGATAGGATGCGAATGCTTTTCATTCCATTCGGGTACAGGTTTTGGTACGATGTACATGATAGCCATAGTTCAAGGGGAGGTAGTCATATGAAAAAAAGGTATTGGTTTATTGGAATCGGGGTTGCCGTCATTGCCGCACTTATGACGAAAAAGGCTTTAGATGAACGTAGCTTATCTGCAGAAAACGCGTTGGAATACACAAAACGTGCTTTCTCAGCGAAAGGTCATGTCCAAGGGGCATGGATCTCTGCATCACCTGAGATTTACACATACGACGGTCGTGAATACGATGTCTACAAAGGTGGAATCTCGGTTCTTGAGAACGACGAAGAAAAAACGTATGAGTTCACAGTCGACTCTGAGACTGGCGCTTTACTCGAATATGCATGACACGAAACCGACGAATGATTCGTCGGTTTTTTTGTTTAGTTACAGCGAAAGAGTGGAAAATTGAAATTGGTAGTTTTCAATTTAAAAAAGGAGTGATCTCGCGTGAAAAAGCTAATCGGTGAAGCAAGTGAACTCGTATCGCAAATGGTAGAAGGAATGGTCCATGCCCATCCTGAACTGTACGGTCGTGTCGAAGGATTCAATGTCATCTGTCGGGCGAACGGTGCAAAATCCGGTAAGGTCGGGCTCGTCTCGGGTGGTGGTAGCGGACACGAACCGGCACACGCCGGTTATGTCGGAGACGGCATGCTCGATGCGGCAGTTTGCGGGGAAGTCTTTACATCCCCTACTCCGGACATGGTGCTTGAAGGAATCAAAGCAGCTGACGGTGGCAACGGTGTCTTGTTGATCGTCAAAAATTATTCGGGGGATGTCATGAACTTCGAACTCGCCGCCGAATTGGCTGAAGGAGACGGGATTAAAGTCGACCATGTTGTCGTCGCTGATGACGTCGCGATTTCAAACAAGGAAGACCGTCGTGGTGTTGCCGGTACCGTCTTCGTTCATAAAATCGCAGGTGCCGCTGCAGCAAGCGGTAAATCACTCGAGGAAGTTAAATCGATTGCGGAAAAAGTCGCATCACACGTCCGCTCAATGGGGATGGCGGTAGAACCTTGCTACATGCCAGTGAGTGGAAAGCCTGGTTTTGACTTGAACGAGGAAGAGATGGAAATCGGGATTGGGATTCACGGGGAGCGCGGTGTCGAACGTAAACCAACGAGCGATGTCGACCAAATCGTCGATGACCTTCTCGGCCATTTGAAAAAAGAAGTTGAGCCTGGCGAAGTCGCCGTCATGGTAAATGGAATGGGTGGGACTCCATTGTCCGAACTATATGTGACGTATCATTTCGTCGCGCAAAAACTCGAAGCTGCTGGATATACGCTGAAACGTAAATATGTCGGCAACTACATGACGTCACTCGAGATGCACGGATTCTCGATTACCCTGTTACCGCTTGATGATGAGATGACCACTTATCTAGATGCTCCATCGGAAGCACTTGGATTTAAACTTTGATGAATGAGGTGTTTGTTTTATGTTGACGATTGATCGGATGAAGCAAGCGTTACGCGACACACAAGTCGGAATTGAAGACCAAAAAGACACACTGACAGATTTAGACCGTGCCATCGGGGACGGAGATCACGGGATTAACATGTCCCGTGGTTTCGACGCGGTCTCTTCCATTTTAGATGAGGAGTATGACTCTCTCGGTGCGCTCAGTAAAAAAGTAGGCATGACTCTGATGTCTAAAGTAGGCGGTGCGGCTGGTCCATTATATGGTTCTGCTTTCGTCAAGATGGCGACCAAGTTCGGGGATGCGACCGAAGCTGACTTTGACCTTCTTAAAGAAGCACTCCAAGAAGGTTCAAATTCGATTAAAGCGCGAGGAAAGTCAGAAGTCGGTCAGAAAACGATGGTCGACGTTTGGGACCCGTTCCTCGAACATGTGAAACAAGGGGACGACTACAAACAACAGTTAGACGAACTTGTACAAAAAACGGAAGATATGGTGGCGACGAAAGGTCGAGCTTCCTACTTCGGTGAAAATTCGCGTGGGACGGTCGACCCGGGTGCTCTCTCTAGTTCGATTCTGTTAGCCGCGATTATGAAGGAGGTCGATTGACATCGTTGAATTGATTATCGTCTCGCACAGTGCAAAAATTGCGGAAGGGATCCGAGACCTCATGAAAGAGATGGCACCATCCGTTCCCATCCATCTAGCCGGCGGTCTTGAAGACGGTTCGATTGGAACAGACGTCACCCGCATCTTGGAGGCACTCGACCAAGTCGAAGGGGAAGCGCTTCTTCTCAGTGATATCGGTTCAGCCACGATGAACGCCGAACTCGCCATCGACATGTACGAAGGAAGTAAAGAGGTCGCTTTTTTCGACGGTCCGATTGTCGAAAGTGCATTCATCGCTTCGGTTTCCTCAGGAAACGACATGTCTCTCACAGATATCGTCGAACAGTTGAAGCAACATTGAAAAAGCACCCCGTTCAGAAGAACGGGGTGCTTTTATGTCTTAACGTGGGTTGTCATTCTTTTCATATACGGCATTCATATATGAGCTTGTTGAATAGAAACGTGGTACGACCAAGAACAAAATGAGTGCTGGAATCGCAATCAATAGAAGCAATACCAATACCGGCAACCAGTAGACAATTTCATGACCGAGCATATCGATGTTCGCATCTGCGAATTCGGCTGCTCCTTCAACTTCTACGAGGTCTGCTGATGAAAGGATTTTGTTGTCTGTCGCATCAAAGTAATGGTACTCGGTTTTACGTGTGATGAAGATCCCATCACGAATCGTATCGAGTTCTACGACAGCCGCGATCACTTCGTTACCATTTGAATGGCGAAGCGTCTCTTCTTTGATGATTTCAGCTGTTCCTTCTTTATAATCGTAATGCGTCGCTTTCAAATCCTCTTCGAGTGCGTCTAAGAACGCTTCGTTCGCTGAGGTATTCATTGGTGCGATTGTTAGAATGAAGATTACTGCAAGCAGGCTTGCCCATGCTTTTTTCAACATCCCCATGTTCCCCCTTCTCTTATTCCAGTTTAGCGTCATTCCTATTGTACCAAGAAGAAAGAAAAAAGTGTGAAGAAAATACTATTAAAATAAGAAAAAAGCGTGTCAATTTTTCGGACGGAATACAGCTTCCATTCGATAAATCGGCTGACCGAGCGCACTGAAGCGCTCTTCATACTCTGTTCGAATATTATCTTCCGGTTCATTTACATGCAAATCAAGTGAAATTTCTGTGAAGAACATCCCGTATTGACTCATGCTTTGAAGAGAATATTCAAAGAGTCCGCGGTTGTCTGTCTTGAAATGAATCTCCCCTGCTTTCGGAAGAATCGCTTCATATGTCGCTAAAAATGTCTTGTACGTCAAGCGACGTTTCGCATGGCGTGTTTTCGGCCACGGGTCTGAGAAGTTTAAGTAGACGCGGTCGACTTCTCCAGCTTCGAAGTATTCGACGAGTCGCTTCGCATCAACCGTCAGTACTCTCACGTTCGGCATCGGCGTCTCAACGAGCTTTTGAACGATTGAGACAGCTACGCTTTCAAATAGTTCGATTGCGATAAAGTTCACGTCCGGGTGCTGTTTCGCCATCCCTAAAATGAATTGTCCTTTCCCTGAACCGACCTCGATAAAGAGTGGGTGGTCATTGCCGAACTCGGCGTCCCACTTCCCTTTTAATTGTTCAGGATGTTGAATAAATACGTGTTCTTGAGCTTCCATATATTCTTTTGCCCAAGGCTTATGTCGTAAACGCATGAAAATCCTACCTTTCGTTCATCAAATGTTCAAGTTTAATGGGAATATGCACGTTCCGTACGAGCAGTCCTCTTGCGATTATACACGAAATCATAGTTTAATGAACGTGAATCATCCTTCACAAGGAGGTTAGATACGATGAGTACATTAGATCAATTCTTAATTTTTTATGCCGCTCCACTTACGTTTTTCGCAGGCGTTATCGCAACGTTCGTTTGGGCTTACTTCATGAATCCGGACGACATCTAAACACATTCAAAAAGGGGTGGCGCACAGCCATCCCTTTTAATTGATTCGTTCATACGCCTCATCGATTAATTCGCGCAGTACATGAAAACCTTCTGTTCGTGCTGCATCGTTTCGTTCCCCATAAATCGTTAAAATCGTTTGGGCAATCGCATACCAATGCATTCGATTATGAAGTTCACTCGAAACCTCGACCCCATAATGCGTGAACCAATGCTCCCATTCCGCCTCTTCGACATAGCTATAGACTACCATCGCCAAATCAAAGGCACGGTCCGCGATGATCGCATCGTCCCAATCCGTCAAATAGAGAAGACCGTTTTCATCTTCAATCCAATTGTTGTGATTTAAATCAGAGTGGCATACGACGAACTCTTGCTCATCAACCTTCGGCAAATGGTGTTTAAGCCATTGAATCGCCTCTCCAATCGTAGGATCCGTCTCATCCTGTTCATATGCCTCACACTGACGAAGCAACAAGTGCGGCGTCACCGGTGTGTGATTTAATTGTTGTAACATGAATAATAGCTCTTTCGAATCATGAATCTTTCCGAGTTGTGCCGCGACATCTGGTCGCTTCATATCTTCTGGTGAAAGTTCGCGGCTCTCAATGAATTGTTGGGCACTTAATACGTCCCCGTTAAACATCCGCTTTGTCCAAAGAAGTTTCGGAACAATTCCTTCCGCTGAAAGAATCGCCAAGAATGGAGAAGAGTTCCGTTTCACAAAAATCTTCTGTTGGCGCGTCGTCGCTACATACGCTTCGCCCGTAATACCTCCGGCAGAAGCGACTGTCCACTCTTTACCGAGCGCACCGACTATATCTGAATACATATTCATCACGCTCAAATCTTACTTGAAATTAAAGAGATACAATCAACATCTTAACACGCGAGAATCGTCATTGACAACGACTCGACTTGAATGTGTGACGGGTTTCTTTCGATTGGGATGAGGCTAGCAGTCTCCCCCTGAACATAGACGTTCCATTTCGCATCGCTCTCGAATGACAGTTTTTCGAACGTTCCATTAATATATACGCGTACCCGCTGCCAAGCGTCATACGAGTGGCTCGCCGTCAGTTCATAAATGATGACGCCCGGCGGCGACGGCAGGAATGTGAAATGATCGATGACTTCCTGACGTGAATCGTAACGGAAGCATGTATGCAGTCGTCGCAATTTCAATAGCGTCTTCACATACTCGATCTCACTGATTCGTGCATCGCGTAAGTCCCAATCGAAGTGATTGATGTGGTCTGGTGAATTATAGCTATTCTCTACGCCATGCTTCGTTCGACCGAACTCTTGACCCGCATGGATAAACGGAATCCCTTGAGACGTGATGACGACCGCATTGGCGAGCCGCTGCATTGCGAGGCGAGTCGCTTCATCAACCCCTTCACACGACAACTGTAATTTGTCATAAATCGTATAATTGTCATGGGCTTCGGCATAGTTGATTGAATACGTCGGACTCGGGAAACGTCCGACCGTCACGTTCGGGATATGGACGGCCCCGGTCAGACATTCACGGAGCTCCCATTCTCGCCACTCATTTCCTGAAATGAATCCACGTTCTCGGTCATTGAAGGTCGAACCTTTTAGGGCATCTCGAATCATATCGTTAAAGTGTCCGATACGAGGCATTCGGGCTGCATTTTGCGAAGTCGCCTTTAAGGACTGCCCGAGCGGTGTCGCCAAGTCCCACCCTTCTCCATACACAAGGATGGACGGGTCAACTTTATCAAGGGCGGCTCGTACCTGATTCATCGTCTCGACGTCATGGATTCCCATCAAGTCGAAACGGAATCCGTCCACTCGATAAGTTGTCGCAAAGTATGAGACGAAGTCGACAATCATTCGCCGCATCATATAACGTTCCGATGCCGTATCGTTTCCGACACCGGTCCCGTTTGCGACCGTCCCGTCATGCTCATACCGAAAATAATAATAAGGGACGAGGGCCTCGAGCGGTGAATGTTCACGAATATAGATGTGATTCATCACAACGTCTGTAACGACACGGAGACCTGACCGGTGAAGATCCGCGACAAGTGACGCGTACTCGAATACTCGACTCATCGGAACATCCGGGCTAGAGGCGTAACTTCCTTCAAGGCTGAACCAATGAATCGGGTCGTAACCCCAGTTATACGGCATGCGTGTCGATTCATCGACACTTCCGAAATCATGAACGGGTAACAATTGGACATGGGTCACGCCAAGTTCTTTTAAATAGTCGAGTCCGGCACTGTGACCGTCTTTCGTCTGAACTCCTTTTTCAGACACCCCTCCGTACAGACCTTTCAGTTGGCTCAACGATGAGGGGTGGCTTGTGAAGTCTCGGATGTGCAGTTCATAGATGACGGCATCGGTCGCTTTCCAAAGAGGTGGACGTGGAGCTTGTTCGACTTGTTCATTCACAAATCGTTCCACGTCCATCAATACACCATACTCACCGTTCAAACTGACGGCTCTTGCATAAGGGTCGACGACTTGCCTCGTATCGACGGGCGTCTTTACTTCTAAACGATATAGCATCCCTTCGAACGCTTTAGGCACTTCTCCATTCCATTCCCCACGTGTACCACGATTCATATGGAAGCGTTCGAGTTCACGGTGGTTCGTGTCGTCATGGACGGTAATCCACATCGAGAGTGCGACAGGCGACCAAACGGTCACTTCCATCCCGTGTGGCGTAAATGACAAACCGAGTGGCCCATCATATGAGAAACGACGCTCGAACTCTTCGGAGCGCACAATTTCTCGTGGGACGATGACCGTCGTCTTTTGTCCCGGATGAAACACTGTATACATCATGTCTAAAGAAATGGGTTCATATAGTCGCAGAATTTGTTCAATCATCCCTGATTCGTTCACATGTTGTTGTTCGACCATGTAGTCGATCGGGCGTCCATTCTGTTCAATTTGTACTGGAACGGATTCATATTCGCGAACAATCTCAAGTTGTATGGTCTCAAATGATACGAAAGACGCGCTCTCAATCGTTACATGCGAGGCAGTCTTTTGATCTGGTGTATGATGCATATGCGTCCCTTCCTCTCAATCACTGATCCATAAATTGACGAAACGGCATCTTGGCTGTCACTTCTAACAATGTAGCGACATCGCGAACTTGTTGCGCTTTTACAATCGGTGCGCGCCCATTCACTTGTTTCATCCATTCTTTATACTCATTTCGTCCCACATAATGCGTCGTTCGAACGCTCGGAACGTTATCAAAATAACTATCTGCTGCAATGACGACCTTTTGAAGGACACCCGCATAGTTCGGTACAATTTGTCGAACAAGTTCTTCGGTGCGTGTCAACGCAATGAGCGGGTTCACTACACGAGTATTTTCCCCTTTCAACGGTTGATGAACCCACGTCTTCTCTTTCGATATGTGATAGATGCTTCTGTCTCCCTCGAGCCACTCTATGATATAGAGATGCGTCGGACCGACAAGGACATGACTTAATTCAACGGTCGCACCGTTCCACTCAATGACGGGACGATAAAAGAAGAAGTGTCGTTCATTCCATTCGGAACGCATCACGCGATATGCAAAATCTCTCGTGAATGCCAAATGTGGTAAATCTGCCTCAAGTACCCCTTTACAAGCAAATTGCAGTTTTTGAATGTGTCGGCGCTCTCGAAGTAATTTCTGATACTGTGATTCGGCGAGTGGTTTCGGTTCTAGTTCAATCCGTTCCGACTTCGCCCAAAATTTCCACCACGGCCGATCAATTTCAAGCACTTCGACCGGACTCAGTCGATTGTTTTCATGAAGACGCTGCAATCGGGCCGTATCGGATTCTACATATTCTAAATAGCGATTGTATTGATCTAATACATCACGTTCATATTTTGAGATTACGTCAAAAATTTTAACCGGGATTGCCATATGTCCTCCTCTGGCCGTCTTAACGGAAATACTTCAATCGCCCTATAGGACGGAGTATGATTCGGCTGCACTTCATACAGGATCACTTCTTCCACCGACTCGGTCACGTTGAACTCGGGTGGGACGTAAGCAATCCGTTCCCCTTTGTCCCACTTTTTTGCGAGAGTGACATGAGGGACGAACGTTTTTCGGTCTAAATTTGGAATCAATGCGACGAGCTCTTGACGCAGCGCCGTCGCAAATCGCTGAAGAGCATCTGACGCATCAGGTACGATCGTCAACACGCGTGGACGGTCCGCTCTCCCGAAATGGTCGATGGCATGAAACGTCAACGTGAACGGAAGGGTTTCTTGACTGATTCTTCTAGTGATTTCTTTCACTTCATCCAGCTCTTCACCATCGATCCCCCCTAAAAATTGTATCGTCAAATGAAACTCGTCCGGTCGATAAATTCGCCGATACGAGTAATACGGTAAGATGGCTTGTTGCACAGCGGCGAGTTCGGCCGCTTCGATTGGAATCGCAATAAAATAATGCGTGCTCATCTGATTCATCCTTTCAGTGCGCGACGTGACAGTCCAATCCAAATCACTGCCCCGATTGCCGTGACGATCGTATACATCCAAAATACGCCGATGATGTCATCGAGTTCGATGATTGTACCACTCAACTTGTTGAATCCCGCTGTCGCAAGTCCTGAAGTCAACGCCATGTAAACACCGATTGCCGTTGAAGAGACTTGACGGTCGACAAGTTTCCGGACGAACTGAAGCGCGACCGGGATTAAAAGTCCGACGACGAGACCTTGTGCGATCGCCAGAAGCCAAACAACCCAAATGGGCGGCTCTAATGCAAGGATTCCATTTCGTATGGCCGAGATGAGTGCCGCCCCGACGAGTACCGGGACACTACCGAAGCGTTCTACAAATTGTGATGCCACTTTCATGAAGGGAATTTCAAACAAAACCGCGACGAGGAATAGTGTTCCGACGAGCGTCGTCGATCCCCCGCTACTTGTCACGTACAATCCAAAATAATAGTTGTTCGCATAAATTGGTCCGAAGACGAGCATGCCCCCGAGCAGAAAGAATAAGAAGGACTTATTCCATACAGCTGTCCATGAGATCGGAGCTAACGTGACGTCACGAATCGAGCTCTTTTCCGGAATCATTCGGACGAACACACTTCCGAGGATCAGTAGGACGGCACTTAATACGAACGTACTAGCAAGGCCCCACGTCGTATCGGAAATCCACCCCATCGCAAACACCGCGATGGCAAAACCTGCCGACCCATACAAACGAATCGCTCCATAATCCACTTTTGAACGTGTCGTATAATCGAGTGTCATCATATCGACGAGCGGAATGTGTGCACATTGGAATACAGACCAAATCACCATGAGCATCACAATCCATACATATGAAGTCGCCACTAAAAAAGTAAACGAAATGAGGGCTGCGCTTAACATCGCTAACATGAGCCACGCCTTCACCCGCCCGGTGCGGTCGGTCAACATTCCCCAAAGTGGTTGTACACCAATCGAAAGAATGGGAAGAATGGCCACGATATTTCCGACCTGACTAGGACTCAGTCCGAATTGATCTTGTGAAAAATATAAAGCCATGTAAGGGATCAATGCCCCTTGTGCGAAGAAAATGGCGACATATACAGATTGAAACAATCTTTTTTGCGAATTCAATGATAACTTCCTTCCTAAAGGACAGAGAGCCGACTACATCAGTCAGCTCTCCACGGTTCTTATTTAGCGAGCTCGTAAATCGCTTCAGCATAAATCGCTGCAGCGCGTAATAAATCTTCTATCTCCATGTATTCATCGACCTGATGCGCCACATCTTTAGCGCCTGGGAACAATGCACCGAATGCGACACCTGCCTCGAGTGAACGGGCGTAAGTTCCCCCACCGATTGCCATCAAGTTCGCATGCTCCCCCGTCTGACGTTCGTACACACTAGCGAGCGTCTTCACGAGCGGATGATCTTCAGCCACGTGATGCGGTGGCATATGTTGACGCGTCTTCAATTCGAAACCGAGCGACAACGCGATTTCACGTAGGTTTTGCAACCGCTCTTCAAACTTCGCCGTATAAGGGTAGCGAATATTGACCGTAGCCGTGCGCTCATCTTCGTGATAGCGGAACACACCACCGTTGATCGTCAAATCACCTGTCTCGTCACTCGCCTCAATCCCAAGCGAAATCCCGCGAGAATCGGCAAACACATGACGAACGAGTTCAATATAGCGTTCCCCTTGAATATCGAGCGGAAGGTGCAACAAGAATCCAGCGAGGACGTAGGCCGCGTTGATCCCGTTATCCGGTTCCATCGCGTGTGCCGCTTTTCCTTTCATCGTGAACGTATATGTGCCGCGATCATACACGCACGTCCCGTCCGCTTCATACTTTTCAAGATAAGCCTCGAACTTGTCTTCGAGTACCTCGTCTGTTTTCAATTCAGCTTTCGCGAAGTCCGGCACCATGTTCGGACGCTCTCCACTCGTGAATGAGAGAAGGTGATACGCAGACTCTGGTGCGCGTTGAATCGGAAGTTGTGTCAATACACCGTCATATAGCCCTTTCTCCGCGTTAATGATTGGGAAGTCCGCGTCTGGTGCAAAGCCGTATGTCGGCATCTGTTCTTGTTTAAAGTATTCGCGGACACAGCGCCACTCGCTCTCCTCGTCACAACCTGCAATCAGGCGGACACGTTTCGAGAGCGGTAATCCGAGTTCTTTAACGATACGTAAGCCATAGTAAGCAGCCATCGATGGCCCTTTATCATCATTGCTTCCGCGAGCGACGATTTTTCCGTCCGATGTAATCGTCGGATTGAACGCACCATACGTCCATCCTTCACCTGCAGGGACGACATCAAGGTGACATAAGATTCCGACGATATCCTCACCATCCCCATACTCCAAGTGTCCCGCATATCCACCGACGTCCTTCGTTTTAAAGCCATCTCGCTCACCAAGCTCAAACATGTAATCGAGCGCTTTTCGAACCTCTGGCCCGAATGGCATGTTCGGTGCGGCTTTTGATTCATCGAGCACGCTAGGGATTTGTAGTAATCCTTTTAAATCTTCTAAAAATGCATCTTTACGATTGTCGACTTCTTGTCTCCAATTCATGTTCATCTCCCCTTTTGCGAATGTTCTCTCCCTTACTAGTATATCCAAATGAATGAAAGACGAACATTCATTTAGAAAAGTTTTTTTCGTTCGTGTTTGACCTCGTTTTAAATACAAAAAAACAATCTTCATTCGATATTTACGTTCATAATCAAATCTTTACAAACAGATTGTTCGTGCTTTCTGCTTGCATTTTTGTACAGGAGCGGTATACTAAAGGTGTAATTTTAGAAAATAACAATTTTATATTTCATTTTGTCGTCTGTAGGTATGGTTTATCATTATTCTACACATTGGGAGGTTATCCAATGAAAGGCTCAACAGATCGGATGTTAACGCGCATCAAGTCCATTTATTTGTTCATCAATGAAAGGGAGACAGTTACCACTTCAGAACTAGTAGAAGAGTTCGGCATTACGTCGCGCACTGTGCAACGTGATTTGAACGTGCTTGAGTACAATAATCTTGTGGAGAGCCCTAGCCGTGGCACGTGGACTTCATCGAAACGTTCACTCAAGACGGCAAATTGAAACGTATATGTAGATTCAAGAGACCTGATGTTCAGGTCTCTTTTTTATGAAAGAAGGTCTTGTGGTTTTGGATTGTATCAAATGTTCAAGATGAGGTGATGATGTGAAAGAAGAAATAATGAAGTACATAGATAATCATTTTCCAAACCTATCTGGAGAAGTCCATCTAAGATTCGAACTCGGCGAACCGTATAAAAACGGAACGGATGAGAGAATAGAGCAGGTGGTAAAAAGAGTGACGACATTGTTCGAGGAAGTGTTTCAATCTGATGATTACATCCATGTCTTTATCAAGGATTGGAACGAAACAGAGGACATCATGTTCGGGAATACCACTCCCGAATATTTGTATGCTTTATTCATGAAGCAACAGATTGAAGAAGAAACGTTATTCGAATTAGATGAAGATATAGACGAAAAAACAGGGGAAATTATAGAAATCAAACATGAATATAAAGCGAAATTTGTATCCTCGCAGATAAAGTCAATCTCTTACGAGAAAATCCTTAGAGGTATAGGAAATTACGAGCAAGGAAGAGAACCTTCGATTGGACAAACGGTATACTTTATAAGCACTGAAAAGAACATCGTTTTTCATATGTATGATGATCGAGGTTGTACCATAAGTTCAAATGAAGTTGAACCATTAGTCCCTTTATATCATAAATACAACGACTGGTTAGTTAACTATTGGCGTGCTGATTTTGATGTAATTTTCAAAAAGATATGATCGAAAATTAGAGCTTTTTATACAAAAAGAGAATCCGCCCAATTGGACAGATTCCCTCTCACCTCTTTAATTATTGAAGAAACAATTGAACTTCTTCTTCCGTCAACTCACGATATGCCCCGAGCTCGAGCGTCTCATCGAGTTCAAGCTCCCCGATTTGTACACGCTCTAATCGCTCGACGTGTTTGCCTACCGCCGCGACCATTCGTTTCACTTGATGATATTTCCCCTCAGATAATGTGAGACGGATGACAGAGCGACGTCCGCTCCGACTCAAAATCTCGAGTCGGGCCGGCTTCGTCGTATATCCATCTTCTAATTCGACGCCGTTTGCAAACGCCTTGATGTCGTCCACGGTCATCTCCCCATCGACTTCAGCGATATATACCTTGTCGACATGTTTACGTGGTGACATGAGCGCATGGTTAAACGCGCCGTCGTTTGTAATGAGGAGAAGTCCCGTCGTATCTTTATCGAGCCGTCCGACCGGGAAAAGGTCGTAATGGGCATACTCCGGATCAATTAACTCGATGACTGTCGTCTCGACTTGATCTTCCGTCGCACTGATGACCCCTTCAGGCTTGTTCATCATGAAATAGATGAATGGACGATATTCAACGACTTCCCCGAACACCGTGACTCGCTCTGATTCTGGGTTAACGTGTCGTTTCGCATCTTTTACAGGTGCATCATCGACTCGTACTGCCCCTTGTTTTAATAGGATTTTTACATCTTTTCGTGATCCATATCCCATGTTCGATAGCAATTTATCAATTCGCATTATCCGTTCCTCCGATATTCAAAGCGTTTCCCTAATAATTTCCCTGCAAGATGGCTGCGCCAGCCGAGATATCCGTATACGAGAATCCCGACGATGACACCGACGATTGTCGCAAAGATGTCATTTCCCCAACTCGCTTCTTCTTGCAACGTGACGAGAAGAGAAAGGTAAACAGCCGCAAACATCGCCGCCCCCATCAAGAACATTAAGATGGTCCGACGAAGCAACTGCTTGTATGGGAAATGTAGAGACCGCTGAATCATCCATACCATGAGCACGATCGCCACAATGTATCCAGCAATCGTCGCATAACCCGCACCGATACCACCGAGCCAATAGACGAACGGCACGTTCAGGGCGAGTTTTGCCAACAGACCCATCGATGTAGCAAAGATGGTGAAGTACTGACGGTTAATCCCTTGGAGAATCGCAGCCGCAACCGAGTAATAGGCTAAGAAGAAAGCACTCGGTGCATAATGAAGTAAATACACCCATCCTTCACGGTCTCCCGGGAACAACGTCCCAAACAATGGTTCCGCGAGAGCTACGAGTCCGATGACAGCAGGAATCGTCACAAAGAACGAGACTTGGAAAATATGATTGACTTGATTTCGTACTTTCAGCATATCTCCTGTCGTAAATGAACGGGTCACGAGCGGGATGGTCGCCATCGAGACACTCGCCGCAATCGACACAGGGATCAATACAATCTTATGTGCGTTTCCGGTCAAGAATCCATAAGCCGATGTCGCTTCGGATACGGTCGCACCCGAACTGAGTAACGTATTGACCATCGTCAACTGATCAATCAGCTGATAGAGAGGGGTCGATACCCCGACCATCACGATTGGGATTGAGTAGCTGAGCAACTCGAGTAACAACGACTTCATCGAACGGACAGGTGTGCCCGCTGGATTATCCGTCTGACGATGGATGTCTTTTCGACGCTTCCAGTACATCATGAGTACGACAAAACTACCGATTGCCCCAACAAAAGCACTGAACGTCGCAATCGTGACGGCAATGACTTTCAATCCATTCAGTTCAGTCGTCTCGACGGATTGCGTTCCTCCAAGAGCATTCGCGATTGGTCGAATGAAGTCAGAGTCCGCAAAGACGAACAAGACGAGCATCGTCCCGCTGAGAAGGAATAGAATGCGCACGATTTGTTCGACGACTTGTGAGATTGCCGTCGGAGCCATGTCTTGATGTCCTTGGAAATAACCACGAACCATACTCATCGCCGGGATGAGCAGTAACGCAAAACTGACGCTTCTCGTCACGAGTGTGAGCGAGTCAATGTATTGCTGATTGTTCTCCGAATTTCGGACCATCAGCTCGGATAGCCATGGTGCCGCAAAAAAGAGTAATAAAAAAGCGACGACACCGGTCGCAAGCATCAGCTTCATTCCTTGTCGGAACAATCGTTGACTCGTTCCATATTCCCCTAGCGCATTATATTTGGCGATAAATTTCGAGACGGCAACAGGGATCCCTGCCGTCGATATGGAGATCATGATTGCGTAATACGTATATGCTGCTTGATACAACGTCACTCCGGCAATCCCGACCATCGCTTGGAACGGGAATGTGTACAACAGCCCTAACATCCGGGAAATCAAGTTTCCCGCCGATAAAAGAAGCGTTCCTTTGACGAAGGAGGCTCTTCCAGAATCTTGTTTGGCGCTTGATGACATGAGGCACCTCCATCTATAAATCAACTATTCATATGAATTCGGTTTTACAAAACAACCGCTTCTCATTATACTCTTACTGTTACGGATAATAAAGTTACGATAATTTTACTAATCATATAGATGAAGAAATGAGGAGATTATACATGAAAGATGTCATCGTCATCGGCGGAGGTCCAAGCGGACTTATGGCCACGTATGCAGCTGCAAAGAGCGGCGCATCGACCTTGTTGATTGATAAAGGGTCTAAACTCGGTCGGAAATTAGCGATTTCAGGTGGAGGACGTTGTAACGTCACGAACCGAAAACCAATCGATGAATTGATTCAGTTCATCCCTGGGAATGGCCGCTTTTTATATAGCGCCCTCGCTCAGTTCGACAACCAATCGATCATCGACCTGTTCACAGGATTCGGCATCCCGCTGAAAGAAGAAGACAACGGGCGCATGTTCCCAGTGACCGATAAGGCACAAGACGTGGTCAACACGTTGCTTCGTGCGATTGAAGACCTCGGTGTCGAGATTCGAAAAAAAGCAGAAGTCAAAACACTACATTTTAATGAAGAAAATGAGTTTCATGCGGTCGAGTTGATGGACGGTGAAATGATTGAAGCGAAAGCTTGTGTCGTCGCGGTCGGCGGACAATCCGTCCCTCATACCGGGTCGACAGGTGACGGTTATCCGTGGGCACAAAAAGCTGGGCATACGATTACGGAGCTATTCCCGACAGAAGTGCCAATCAAATTGAATGATTCATTCATCGGAACGAAACAACTTCAAGGATTATCGTTACGTGACGTCGCGTTGACGGTGCATGGCAAAAAAGGAAAAGCGATCAAGACGCACCAAGGTGACATGATCTTTACCCATTTCGGGATCTCAGGTCCAATCGCGCTCCGTTGCAGTCAGTACACAATCAAAGAGCGGAAGCGCAGCAAAGAACAAGTCGTCCTCTTGTCACTCGACTTCTTCCCGGACACGTCACGAGATGAACTCGTCCAGGAATTGTGGAATCAAGTGCAGAGCCAACCGAAGCGTGCCGTTAAAAACGTATGGAAAGGCTACATCCCCGAGCGACTTCTTGACTTGTTGTTAGAAGAGCTCGCATTTGGAGAAGAAGACGCCAGTCAGTTGAAGAAGCAATCCGTCATTGATTTCGCAACGCGTTTGAAAATGTTTGAGATGCACGCCGTCGGGACACTCGACTTTGACAAGGCATTCGTCACGGGTGGTGGCGTTTCGGTTAAGGAAGTTGCGCCACAGACGATGATGTCAAAGAAAGCACCAGGTCTCTTCTTTGCCGGTGAAGTGCTCGACATTCATGGATACACAGGCGGCTACAACATCACGGCCGCCTTCACAACTGGACATTGTGCCGGTTCACACGCAGCTGAACTGGCGACAGAGCGGTAAAGGGTTCGGCCCAACGCATCGTCTGCGTTCTATCGTGATTACTAAAGCATATATGTACAATCAAAAGGCTTGATCCTGTCTCATTCAGGGTCAAGCCTTTTAACATTCTTTTTCAACTTAATTTTCCAATTCCATCACATCTCGATACTTGTATTTTTCTAAAAGCTCATGATCTTCTTTGAAGGTCCATTCGGGAATCGACAGCTCTGGGTGCGCCGTCAAATAGTCATGAAGCACATCCCTCCCTAGAATATAGTTACTCCAACGTGGCATATCTTTTTGATAATTACCAACCGCAAAATCGGTATAGGTTGTTTCATAATCATTCACTCGGCTCGCGATGTGTTCCATGGTCGCTTCATCAATCTCTACATTCCACGGGGGAGTCACATCTTTGACGATCTGGTCAGCAAACGTATCGGCTTTTCCTTCAATGATGACAGAATCGAGAATTGTTTTAAGACGGAACCCAGGGTGATTCTGAACAATCAGATGATGATACTCGTGAGCCGTCGTATAGGCTAGCACACCTTTATCAAAATCTGTATCGAGAAACAAGATGAATGCGTCCTTGTACGCCGCTCCTGCTACACCTTTCAACGGTTCACTATCGTAGAAAAATTCAGGATTATACGGTGCAATAAACACCGTACCTTTCTCTTTAGGAAGGATTTGATTTGAATCTGCGTATGTTGATGCAATAATCTCTTTAATCTCATCATGCTGATTGATCAACGTATCCAGTTGCTTTAGCAATTGTTGCTTATGAGGAGTCGGCTTTAGTGAAAAATCAGTTTTCAATATGGATGTATCGATTTTTTCTTCCTCTCCGACCTCTCCTATGTAATCTAATACATATTTCTTGAAGTTCTGTTTGTTCTCCTCCGCATCGGTTGTTTCAAGAGATGCATTCAAATATTGTTGGTATTGGGTGTAAAGTGGAACGATTGTCAATTCATTCTCTTCGTTGATTTTTATCGTTTCGATTGAAACGTCAGGCTCAGACGTTTTAGATTCTGACGTTTTTTCATCATTGCTACATGATGCTAACAGAAGTACTGAACTACAACATAGAATACCGAATAATTTTTTCAGCTGAATGACCTCCATCTCAATGATCAATATTCTTCGCTCGCTTAATTATGTTAAATTATACCATTAATTACTCTCATGACCTTCCTAATCCCATCTAATTCCATGATGTCGTCACGACCACAACAAAAAAACGACTCAAACCCTTTCTAATGAGGGCTCAAGCCGTTTGTGATTATTCTTTCCCTGCGATTTGACGACGCACTTCTTTTTCGAGCTCCGGCTCCGGTGGCATCCAACCTTCAGGTTTCATGACTTTATTGTCCGATTCGCGTAAGATCGGTTTCCCGTCCGGTCCAAGCTTCGCCATGTTGGCACGCTGGACGATTTCAAACAACGGAACGGGATCAAGTCCGAGTTCAACGAAACTGCCCATCACAAAATATAACGCGTCCGTTAACGCATCCCCTTGACCGACGAGGCGTTCCACATCATCTGACGGCGGTGCGTCTTGTAATGATTTTTGGACCGCTTTTTGGAAGCCTTCTTGGAATTGCTCGATGGCCTGTAAGAACTCTTCTTCTGTCTGTGACGATTGGTGTAAAAACTCAACGACCGCTTCCTCTGCCGTCCAAACCGATCGTTTTGTCGCACGATCAAGTGTCAACGGTTGCGGAGATTTTGCTCCTGGATGTCCGAAAGTCTCATGGAATTGTTTCACTTCTTCAAAAAAGTAACGTTTGCTCATCTGTTCTTCCCCCATTGTCAGTCCACGGAGACGAAGGCATCCAAATCGAATACTTCCGGGTGGACGATTGCAAAGATTTCATTGTCTTGTAAAAACATGCCGGTCGAGTCATACACGCGAGGTGTCACCATCTGACCGTTGATGGTACCTTCTTCCGGGTTGACCGTATAGAGGACGAGTTCTTCCGAGTCGAGCACGTATATTCGGCCTTGTCGCTCGACAAGCCCAACGCCTTCGAATCGCTCAAACTTTTGCTGGATTGAGGCGCTCATCCCGTCAGCCGATAACGCTTGACGCGAATCGAGCATCCATTCCGTTTCCGGTTCTTTTTCCTCGACTGCCTCATCTGGCGTATCCTGCTCATTCTCAGGTGCCTCTTCTTCCGCAGCGGCCGTCTCACTAGAGACATCGTCATTCGTCGAGACATTTTCTGTCGTCGCTTCTTCTGTTGATTGTTCAGTACCTTCAACATTATCATCCGATTCTGTCGATTCTTCTGACTCGTTTTCCGCAGGCACTTCCGGTTCGATTTCACGCTCTTCGATATAAAGGAGCTCAAGGTCCGGCGTGTCTGCTAATCGATTCATCATGAAGAGACGATTCGATTCTCGGTCATAGCCGAGACCAAAGATTCGGTCTTCCGATACGAGACCTTTGATTTGTTTACGTGGTCTCTCGACCCAGCGTCCTTCTTCTCGCTCAATCGTGATGAGCGTCCCGTTCGCTGTCACCGCATACACAAGATCTTCTTCGACCATGCGCATCCCGATAAAATCATCGAGTCGCGCCTGTCCCGTATTTTCCAGTTGAAGCACTGAGTTGACGCGTGTGCCGTTCCCGCTCACTTCGAAAAATTCAGCCTGCTCGGTAAGCACGAGATAGGCCCCGATCGTATCGCTATAGTACACTTCATCGATCTGGTTGATTTGCTCGAGCGCATCGGTCGTATCAATATCTTCGTCATCTTGCGCTGCCTCCACAGGCGGGAGGGATGCCGTTTGATGACTCGTTTGAATGTCGATTTTTTCAAATGTCGAGGCGACCTGTCGCTGAATCTCTTCATCAGAGAAGACAAAGACATAGCAAAGGATCACGCCGACCACGACAGCACATAGTGTCGTGTATAGCACATAAGAACGTTTCATGGACATGTCGTCCCCTTCTACTTCAGTATCGCCCTTTAGTGTATCAAAACCGACCGTAAAAGAAAATGACCT
The DNA here is from genome assembly GCF_050269125.1 of Exiguobacterium sp. NPDC077395. Classification (NCBI taxonomy): domain Bacteria; kingdom Bacillati; phylum Bacillota; class Bacilli; order Caryophanales; genus Exiguobacterium; species Exiguobacterium sp. NPDC077395. The sequence goes on along the minus strand of NZ_JBNNHU010000001.1, from coordinate 806,065 downwards.
CACCAAAAAGAAAAGAATGTGCGACAATGTCACACATTCTTTCGATTACCCCACTACAATATTGACGAGTTTTCCAGGGACGACAATGACTTTACGAACCGTCTTGCCTTCTGTGAACTCTTGGACACGCTCGTTGTCGAGCGCCTCCGCTTCAAGCGCTTCTTTTGATGCGTCACGCGAAACGTGCATTTTCGCACGAAGTTTCCCGTTCACTTGGATGACGACTTCAATCGTGTCACTCACAAGTTTTGACTCATCGTACGTCGGCCAAGCCGCATACGTCAACTCTTCCGTCATGCCCATCTTCTCCCACAACTCTTCAGACAAATGCGGAGCAACAGGTGAAAGCATCTTGATGAAGTCGACCATTTGCGATTTTGGCAACGTCTCTTGTTTGTTCGCTTCATTGACGAAGACCATCAACTGAGAGATTGCTGTGTTGAAGCGAAGTGCTTCATAGTCTTCAGTGACTTTTTTCACCGTCTGATGATACGTACGTTCAAAGTCGGCAGTCGGTGCCACGTCCGCAAAGTTCGTTTGATTGAACAAACGCCATACGCGGTCGAGGAAGCGACGTGCCCCGTCAAGACCATTCGTTGACCATGCGATTGCTGCGTCAAGTGGGCCCATGAACATTTCATAAAGACGGAGTGTATCCGCGCCGTGTGATTTCACGATATCATCTGGGTTGACGACGTTCCCACGAGATTTCGACATCTTCTCGTTGTTCTCACCGAGGATCATGCCTTGGTTGTACAATTTTTGGAACGGCTCGTTCGTCGGAACGACACCGATATCATAAAGGACTTTATGCCAGAAACGTGCATAGAGCAAGTGAAGAACGGCATGTTCTGTACCACCGATATACAAGTCGACTGGAAGCCAACGTTTGAGTTTTTCAGGGTCCGCAATCATTTCTTCGTTATCTGGATCGATGTAACGGATGTAGTACCAGCAGCTACCTGCCCATTGTGGCATCGTGTTCGTCTCGCGACGACCTTTTTCCCCCGTGACAGGATCTGTGTACGTCAACCACTCTTCTGCGTTCGCAAGTGGCGACTCACCCGTACCAGACGGTTTGATTTCATCGATGATCGGAAGTTCGAGCGGAAGCTCTTCGACCGGTACCGTCTTCATCGTTCCGTCTTCCATGTGGACGACCGGAATCGGTTCTCCCCAGTAACGTTGACGGCTGAACAACCAGTCACGAAGACGGTATGTCGTCTTCGCACGACCTGTACCAGCAGCTTCGAGTTCTTCAATGATCGTCTTGATTGCATCGGCTTTATTAAGACCGTTCAAGCTACCTGAGTTGACGTGCTCTCCGTCTTCGACGTAAGCCGCCTCTTCCAAGTTTCCACCTTTGACGACTTCACGAATCGGGAGGTCGAACGTTTTTGCAAACTCATAATCACGCTCGTCGTGTCCAGGAACGGCCATGACTGCACCTGTCCCGTATGTCGAGAGAACATAGTCTGCTGTCCAAATCGGAAGTTTCTCACCGTTCATCGGGTTGATCGCATAAGCGCCCGTGAAGACACCTGTCTTCTCTTTCGCAAGGTCTGTACGCTCGAGGTCCGTCTTCTTCGAAACTTCCTCGATGTATGCTTCTACTGCCGTTGATTGTTCAGGCGTTGTGATCACTTTCGTAAACGGATGCTCTGGTGCGAGCGTCACATAGGTCGCTCCGTGAAGTGTGTCCGGACGTGTCGTGAAGACCGTGACAATCTTGTCGTGACCGTCGACTTTGAAGTCGACCTCGGCACCGACCGATTTCCCGATCCAGTTGCGTTGCATCTCTTTGACGCTCTCTGGCCAGTCGAGACCTTCCAAGTCTTCAAGCAAACGCTCCGCGTATTCTGTAATGCGAAGCACCCACTGTTTCATCGGAACACGGTATACCGGGTGGTTCCCACGCTCTGACAAGCCGTCGATGACTTCTTCGTTCGCAAGGACCGTGCCAAGTGCAGGGCACCAGTTAACGGCAACTTCGTCGACGTATGCGAGGTCACGCTCGAACAATTGCGTGAAGATCCATTGTGTCCATTTATAGTATTTCGGGTCCGTCGTGCTGATTTCACGGGCCCAGTCATACGAGAAACCGAGTTCTTTCAACTGACGGCGGAACGTCTCGATGTTACGAGCTGTGAATTCGCGTGGGTCGTTCCCTGTGTCGAGCGCGTACTGCTCGGCAGGAAGACCGAACGCATCCCAGCCGATCGGGTGAAGGACGTTATATCCTTGCATCCGCTTCATACGAGCGATGATATCCGTCGCCGTGTAACCTTCCGGGTGACCAACGTGAAGGCCGGCACCTGATGGGTACGGGAACATATCAAGGACGTAAAAACAATCCTTCTCCGGGTCTTCTGTCGTTTTGAATGCGTCTTTCTCTTCCCAACGCTTTTGCCATTTCGGCTCGATTTCTTGATGTTTAAAATAGCTCAACATTCTTCCTCCTCTGCATAATAAAAAGCCTTCCGTCCCCGAAAATGGGACGAAAGGCTTGAAAGCTCTCCGCGGTACCACCCATGTTGCATTGCTGCCACTTGAGACGCCGATAACGAGGCGTAACCCCGGTTTTCCCTACTCGGTTCAGGAAAACAGCTCCAAGGCGAGTTCACGACCTCCATTTATCGATTCACACCAACCATCGACTCTCTTTGAAACGGAACGTTCGCTACTAATCCTCTTCATCGCTTGCTATTCATCGTAGTCTATTTTAGCCCATTCTGAAATTCAACGTCAACTTGATTTTTCAGCGACGCGAATGTCTTTCATAATGACGAATAGAGTAAGGGCGAACGTAGCGAGTAGAAGAAGCATGCCGAAGACCGCAGTAATGCCGAACATGTCATATACAAATCCGGACAATGTCGGCCCAATCATCCGGCCGACTGATGCTGCGATATTGACGAGCCCTTGATATTGTCCCGCCTTACCAGGAGGGGCAAGTTTTGCTGCAATCGTCGGGACTGCTGGCCAGACGAACATTTCCCCGATTGTCATGACGACCATTGCGACCATAAACATGCCAAATCCGCCAGCGAACGGCACGATCAAGAAGGCACCCAGGAAAATAGAGGCCCCGATAATCAATTGACGTTTTAAGTCGTCCTCAAACTGTCGTAAGACACGGTTGAGTAACGGCTGTGCGAATACGATCATCGCCCCGTTCACCGTCCAAAGCAGTGAATATTGGCTAATTGTGACACCAAGGTCTTTCGAATGAACGGCAATCGTCCCTTGCCACTGAACGTACACGAACCAAAGCACGGCGTAACCGACGGCGACATACCACATCGACTTCATCGTTGCGCTCGAGAGGGTCGTGGCGGCTGCCTCTAACTGTGATTGAACGACAGGACGTGCCGGGTTTTTCAAGTAGCGAAGTCCAAATAAAAGGACCACGACAAATAAGACCGACAAGAAGAAGTTCGCATAAAAGATCCACTCGATGTTAAAACGCGCGATTTGACCACTCATGGCCGTACCGAGGGCGACACCTACGTTTTGCGCAACGTAAATCGCGTTGAACGAACGGCGTCCACCTTCTGGCCAGATGAGTCCCGCAAACGCGTAAACGGTCGGAAAGACGAGTCCACCTGAGAACCCAATCATACCGAGCCACACCAAATAGCCGAAGAACGTGGCGTGGAACAGTAAAAACCCGAGTGAGCTCGCAAGCAACAAACCGACAGAAATCATGAGCGTCATCTTTCCACCGATTCGGTCAAATAATGTCCCTCCGATGTAGTTTCCGACGATCGCGAGTGCGGAGTTCACAAGAAGTGCCACCCCAGCAAGTGTCATCGACTCACCTAAAAAATCATGAATATACAGTGTGTTAAATGGCCATAAAAAAGACGCCGCCGTTGTATTGAGCGCCATCGCAATGACTAGAATCCATACCGAAATTGGCATTTTATTGTTCACACCAAGTCCTCCTTTCATTCCTCTTTCACATCAAAAAAAATCGGCACAAATGGCCGAATCGACAAGATTTCCTTATCAAACCTAAACGAATGCCAAAGAAGTGTCAAGAAAAATTACTTATTATGAAGTTTTGTCATTTTTCATTTGTGATAGCATGAGCAAGGAAGGAGAGATGTTGAATGAATCCATTTGGTCAAAACCGATATCATACGTTGAATGAAGCGTATCGCCGAGAATATGGAGGAAAGGTTTTCAAGGTCCCGCTTGATGGCGGCTTCACCTGTCCGAACCGTGACGGACGCGTCTCAAAAGGAGGATGTACGTTCTGTTCAGACGATGGGAGTGGTGATTTTGCAGGAAATGCTTGCGATCCGATTCCCGTTCAATTTGCCGAAGTGAAGGCTCGTCTTCACCAAAAGTGGAAGAACGCCAAATACATCGCTTATTTCCAAGCATTCAGTAACACGTACGCGCCGGTCGAACGGTTACGTGAGTTGTACGAACCTGCACTTCTAGAAGAAGGCGTCGTCGGTCTCTCGATTGCGACACGTCCGGACTGCTTGCCAGACGACGTCGTCGCTTATTTAGCAGAATTGAAGGAACGGACATCGCTTTGGGTGGAGCTCGGCCTTCAGACCATCCATGACACGACGGCGAAAAAAATCAATCGTGGACATGACTACGAGACATTTTTGAGCGGTCTTGCAAAACTTCGGCGCCACAACATCCGTGTCTGTGTTCATATCATTAATGGTTTACCAGGTGAGACACTAGAGATGATGCTCGACACAGCCCGAGAAGTTGCTAAAATGGACATACAAGGAATCAAGATCCATTTACTTCACGTCTTGAAACATACACCGCTCGCCCGTCAATACGAAAAAGGCCTACTCGAATTGATGGAGGAAGACGACTATGTCTCCCTCGTCTGCGATCAGCTCGAATGTATACCTCCCGAGGTCATCGTTCATCGTTTGACCGGGGACGGCCCACCTGACTTATTGATTGGTCCGTTATGGAGTCGTCACAAGATGCAGGTGTTAAACAAGATCCGTGCAGAATTGGAACGACGAGATTCTTTCCAAGGAAAAAAGAAGGATGAGATGCATGGGATTAATGAGAGTACTACCGTTTGCAAAACAATTACTACATGACCACCTCGAAGAAGGACATGTCGCCATCGACATGACCGCCGGAAACGGACACGATACGCTATTTTTGGCGAATGCAGTTGGCGAAACGGGTCATGTGTATGCATTTGATATCCAGTCAGAAGCGGTCGCGTCCACACGCGCACGTATACAGGAAGCCGGTCTCGATGAACGGGTGTCCGTCATTCATGACAGTCACGACACGGTTCAAGCGGTCGTCACGAACGAGACGCGCCCCATCTCCGCTGCCGTCTTCAATTTAGGTTATTTACCAGGAAGCGATAAATCAATCACGACTCACGGGAATACGACGATTGCCGCATTATCTCAATTATTAGAGGTCATGACCGTCGGTGGCGTCATCGTCATCGTCATCTATCACGGACATGAGAGCGGAAAAGTCGAACGGGATGAAGTGCTTCATTACGTGGAGTCGCTTGACCAAAAACAGGCTGGCGTCCTCCGCTACGGTTTCATCAACCAAATCAATCATCCACCATTCATCGTGGCGATTGAAAAACGCACATAAGCAAAAGGCGACTCATTCGAGTCGCCTTCTGTCATTCTTGAATCAATTCATAAAACGTCATCAATGTCTCCGCAAACTTGGTGTTCAAACGTTCATATCCAAAATGCGGGAATCCTTCCAACCGACGGATGTAGACTTGATCCCCACCAATCTTCCGGCAAACGTTTAACGTCAACTTCACGTCCGCAAATTGATCGTCTGGTGCATAGAAACAAGCAAGCGGAAGTCGTGGTAAGTGCTTCTTCTCTTCTTGATGTTCCACGATTTCTTCTTCAATCTCACGATATTGCGCATAGGTGATCTCACCGAAGCGTGACGATTCCTCGCCTCCACCAGTGAATGTCATCATCCCGAGCGGCATGTCTGGGCGGAAACGGTCGACAGCACTCGCGACGACTTGTTTCAATCCGCCGATTTGACGAGTGGCATGCCAATCAAATAAAGGAGAGATATACGTCAAACTCCCAAGCGGCACATCATACTCTTGCAAGAGTCGGTTCGTGAAAAGTGCCCCGAGACTGAATGCCACGACGTGGATCGGTAGTTTGTATTCCCCTGCCTCACGCAACGCTCGCTTGATGAGCTGTTTATGGTCATCTGCCGTCAATCCGACCGATTGGTCACGGACGACAATTACTTCGTACTCGTCTTGGAGTCGGCGAATAAAGTTCTCACTAATCCGAGACGTGAACTGTAGCGGGTACACGATGACGATGACCCCTTTTCGTGCTTCTTCATATGTCATGCTGCCGTCACCTCATTTTTAGACTATATGTATTGTATCAAAAAAACATCAGCCGCAACTGATGTTTGAAGAAAATCCGTCTGGAGGCTTAGCTCGGATGATATCGTAAATGAATGAGTTCCATCGGCTGGTCGTATACCTCTTCTTGGACCCGATTCACTTCTTTAAACGATTGATGCAAAAGGAACGCAATCGCTTGGTCATTTGAATTTTCAACGTACACTTCCATCGGTTGTTCTTTTTTCGATTGGAGATAGTTTAAAAAAGCTGCTCCATATCCGTTTCGGTGATAATCAGGGTGAAGATAAAGACGAAGCATCTCCCACATGTCACCGCGATCGATGGCATGACAAAATCCGATGACATTTTCTTCGAACTCGCCGACGATAAAGTATTGCTCTCGTGCTTCTTCACTCGAACTGATCGCTCGAACAATCTCTTCTTGTCGATAGGCGCGCTCCATCGCTTTCAAACGATTCAAATCATCCTCTGAAATCGTCGCAAGTGCAATCGTTCGAATTAATGCTGCATCTTCTGGAACTGCTTCCCTCATGTTCATGACAGCTTCCCCCTTTTGGCCAATCTATTTGTATCATTCCCTATCGTCACGTTTTTATCCTGCCATTCGTTTCTTTTTCGTGACGATTCATAAGAAAACGTTATGTCCGCAATCGACTAGGGTATAAGACTAGCAATGCCAATCACATGAAGGAGTGGAACAACATGGAACCAAAATTAGAGCATGACCCGAAAATCGAACAAACAGAGAATCCGAACCGTCAATTTGATCAATTGGATGCAGGGGGTCCAAAAATCAGCGTTGTGACCGGGATGCTACTCGGTGCCCTCGTCGGTGGTCTCCTCGCCTTACTTAGCTCCTCGAATCGGGAGCAGACGAAACAATCGCTTACGAATGCAAAATCTTCGGTCGGTGGCATCGTGAATGAAGTCAAGCAAGATCCAGCCGGGAAAGCATCTCAAGTCATTGAACAAGTAAAGACCGCTTCCGGCAAGATACAGGAAGTCTCCACAGACGTCCAAAACGTATATGAAAAAGTCGTCGGAGAAGTCGATACGGTCAAAGAAGACGTCAATAAAATCGTCGAGACGGCTCAAGAAGCCAAATCAGATTTACAAGACATCGGTGAAAAAGTCGTCGAAGCGAAGGATACCGCGCTTGGACAAGAAACCACTTCAACTGATTCGTCATCGAATGACAATAAACAGACACCACCAACGACTTGAACATAAAAAAACGACCTTTCCGCGGAAAGGTCGTTTTTGTTGATTACGCGAAACGCTTCGCGCCTTCTTCAAGAACTGCTGCTTTATCTGTTTGCTCCCATGGGAGTTCGATATCTGTACGACCGAAGTGACCGTAAGCTGCTGTTTGCTTGTAGATTGGACGACGAAGGTCAAGCATCTTGATGATGCCTGCTGGACGGAGGTCGAAGTTCTCACGAACGAGTTCAACGAGCTCTGTTTCGCTCAATTTACCAGTGCCGAACGTGTCGACAGCGATTGATACTGGATGTGCTACCCCAATCGCGTAAGCGAGTTGAACTTCTGCTTTATCCGCAAGTCCTGCTGCAACGATGTTTTTCGCTACATAACGAGCTGCGTATGCTGCTGAACGGTCAACTTTTGTAGGATCTTTACCAGAGAATGCGCCACCGCCGTGACGAGCGTATCCACCGTACGTATCGACGATGATTTTACGTCCTGTAAGACCTGCATCTCCTTGTGGTCCACCGATTACGAAGCGACCAGTCGGGTTGATGAAGTATTTTGTTTCAGCATCGATGAGTTCAGCCGGGATGACTGCTTCGATGACATACTTTTTCAAGTCTTCTTGAATTTGCTCGAGTGTGATCTCTTCTGCGTGTTGTGTCGAGATAACAATCGTGTCGATGCGAACAGGGTTGTTGTCCTCATCGTACTCAACCGTTACTTGCGTCTTACCATCCGGACGGAGGTAATCAAGCGTACCGTTCTTACGAACTTCAGCAAGACGACGTGATAATTTGTGCGCCAATGAGATTGGAAGCGGCATGAGTTCAGGTGTCTCGTTTGTCGCGTATCCGAACATGAGACCTTGGTCACCTGCTCCGATTGCATCGAGTTCCTCTTCAGTCATCTGACCTTCACGTGCTTCAAGAGCTTGGTCAACACCTTGTGCGATGTCTACTGATTGCTCGTCAATCGACGTCAAGACTGCACATGTTTCTGCATCGAAACCATATTTCGCGCGTGTGTATCCGATTTCACGGATTGTTTCACGGACAACTTTCGGGATATCCACGTAAGTTGACGTTGTGATTTCACCAGCTACGAGTACAAGACCCGTTGTGACAGACGTTTCTGCCGCAACACGGGCATTCGGGTCTTCCGCTAAAATGGCATCCAAAATCGAGTCAGAGATCTGATCACAAATTTTATCTGGATGTCCTTCAGTAACCGACTCTGAAGTAAAAAGTCGACGGTTCAATTTTGACATTCAAAAAACCTCCTATAATAAGGGTGATATGTGGACGGTACTCGTTCCCCTTACGCGTTGCTTTGGGACGGTAATGAAAAAAACCTCCCCCGATGACATACATGGGGAAAGGTTGAATCGTTCTTCCTTACCCTCTTATCGTTCGAAGCTAATGGCTTCGCTTCAGGATAGCACCTTTTCCGCACAAGACTTCATGTCGGACGGTTGCTGGGCTTCGTAGGGCCTTGTTCCCTCCACCGCTCAGAATAAGAGTATCCGTTACGAAAACCATCATATAAATGACGCTCGATTATGTCAAGGGAATCGGACGAATTCGTTAAAGTTTTCACTGACTTGCAAAACATTTCTGTTTGTGAATCGTCAAACATTTTTTAAATTCGTTTCTGTTTTTTAACACCTTGTGATAAGAGAATGTGATAAACTGTCTTTGTAAGAAAGCGCTTACTTAGAGAGAAGAAACGCTTGTGTTTAATTAGTGTGTCACATATAATTAAAAATGTCATACTGATTAATCGTAATCGCGGAAGTATGCGGATTTCATCCACATCTATTTAGGGGAAAGGTGGGATTCAGGATGGCGACAACGCTCCTGAAAATCGAAGAATTAATTAATGGTGCCGACATGAAACGGAACTTGACGGTTCCAGAACTGGTGGAAGAAGCCATTCAAAATGGGGAAGGTGTACTGACAAAAGACGGGGCTTTATCTGTCAGCACCGGTGCTTTTACCGGACGGTCACCGAAAGACAAATTCGTCGTCCAAGATGAAGTCAGCAACAACCTTGTCGATTGGGGAAAAGTGAACCAACCGATCGCGGAAGAGAAGTTTTCAGCACTTCTCGACAAAGTACTGAACCATTTAGAAAAGAAAGACAAACTTTATTACCTCGAAGCGTCTGCTGGTGCCGATGAGCACTATACGTTACCGGTCCGTGCCATTACAGAATATGCATGGCATAGTCTGTTCGCAAAACAGCTGTTTTTACGCGAATGGCCAACGAAAGGTGCGTTCGACCCGTTCACTGTGATTTATGCACCAAGTTATAAAGCAGACCCTGCAGTAGATGGCACGAACTCAGAGACATTCATTCTCGTTTCATTCGCCAAGCGCACGATTCTGATCGGGGGAACAGAATACGGTGGCGAAATTAAAAAATCAATTTTCTCCGTCATGAACTTCTTGTTACCTGAGCAAAACGTCTTATCGATGCATTGTTCGGCAAACGTCAACGATGCAAACGAAACGGCACTCTTCTTCGGGTTGTCGGGAACTGGGAAGACGACACTTTCAGCTGATCCACAGCGCCACTTAATCGGAGACGATGAGCACGGATGGTCACCGGATGGGGTCTTCAACATCGAAGGCGGTTGCTACGCGAAGACGATCAACTTGTCGCGTGAGAACGAACCACAAATCTATGATGCAATCCGTTTCGGTTCATTGATTGAAAACGTCGTATTGAATGAAGATCGTACGCCGGACTACAAGAACATTTCCTTGACTGAAAATACGCGTGCAGCATATCCGATCGAATTCATCGACAACGCGATGCTCCCATCACGTGCCGGTCATCCGAATACGATCGTCTTTTTGACGGCCGATGCATATGGTGTCTTGCCACCAATCAGCAAACTGACGAAAGAACAGGCGATGTACCACTTCTTGTCTGGTTATACGTCTAAGCTTGCCGGTACAGAGCGTGGTGTCACAGAACCACAAGCGACGTTCTCGACTTGCTTTGGTTCACCGTTCCTTCCGCTCGCTCCAGAGCGTTATGCGGATATGCTCGGTAAATTGATTGAAGAGCACGATGTAGATGTCTACCTCGTCAACACGGGCTGGACAGGTGGAGCATACGGCGAAGGTTCACGCATGAAACTCGCCTATACGCGTGCGATGGTCAATGCCGCCGTCAACGGCCAGCTCCGTGATGTCGAAACGATGAAACATGACATTTTCAATGTCGAGATTCCTGTAGCCATCGATGGTGTACCGAGCGACGTGCTCAATCCGCGAGATACGTGGAGCGACCCAGCTCGTTACGACGTCGAAGCAAAAGCACTCGCCATGAAATTTAAAGAAAACTTCACTCGCTTCACGAAAGCAAGTGAGTCCGTCATCGCAGCCGGACCACTCGTCATCTAACACAAAAGCACTGACTCGATTTTTTATCGAGTCAGTGCTTTTTCCTGTCGCAACATCCAATCCATCGCTTGTTCGGTCGTCTCCCATTTATCCCAAAACGGGAGCTGGTGACCGAACGGGAGCACCCAAAACTCTGCCTGTTCTCCTAATTTCTCGGCGACGGCTGTCGCATGACGTAAGCGAACTTGTTCATCGTCCGTACCGTGGATGAGCAGTGTCGGGGCGACCCATTCCTTGTAAAGCGGAGAACGGTCGACATACGCAGATTCTGCAGACTCGGGGTCCCCACCCGTCATCCGACGTAACATCTTCCGCATCGAACGCTGTTCTTCATACGTCCACTCGAGGTTTGTCACGCCAGCCCATGAAGTAACCGTCGTGACCGGTCGTTCGGAAGCGAGCGAGAGGGCCATCATGCCCCCTCTTGAAAAGCCGAGGACGTGAACCGGTCGTCCACTCATGTGGACACGGTCGAATAGCGAGAGCACATCCTCTAAGTCTTCTCCTCCAAAGTCTTCTTTTCCCGTCCCGCCGTGATTGCCACGATAGACCGGGGCGACGACATGAAAGCCCCGCGATGCAAACTGCATGAGACGTGGTAAACGAACATCCCCGATTCGCGCCGTTCCTCCTCGTAAGTACATCAACACTTGGCCATTTGATCGTTTCGGCTCAATCGAATACGCCACGACCTCTTCCCCATCTGTCGTCGTGTACCATCCTCGTGTCACTCGGTAACCCGCATAGGGTGGTAACACATCGATTCGGTCAAACCAGTTTTTGATCATAGAGAACCCTCATCGTTTCTGGTAGGACACGGTCTTTCATCATGAAGCTGTAGCGTGGATTGCGCAATAAGTTATCCGGCAAGGCATCGATCAGGACAGCCCCATCTGTCTCGTCAATGGCAGGATGATCCTCGAATCGCTCAATCTCCGCATAATAAATGTTTTTGATGACCGTATCACCTCTACCTAACACACGGTACTGTCCCAAATAGCGCAACGTTTTGACGACTCCACCGGTCTCTTCGTACACTTCCCGGATAGCGGCATCGTCCTCGTGTTCTCCTGGCTCGACTTTCCCTCCTGGAAACTCGAGTCCGCGCTGTTTATGCTTCGTCAATACCCACTTGTCTTCATATCGGGCGACGACCCAGACGTGGAGCGGCGTGTCTGAGAACGGATAATGGGTGAAGCTTAACTCGACTTGATTATGATAGTAATCCTTGAATGTCTTCATAGTCCATCCCTTTCTTTCCCCTGTCTACTCTCACTTTACCTTGTCTTCACCCAGTTTCAAACAAAAAAATCGATCCGACGCGCGGACCGATTCGTTTTCTTATTGATTCAAACGTTTTTCGAGCTCTGCTTTTTGTTCTTCATACCCTGGTTTACCGAGTAACGCGAACATGTTCGCTTTGTAAGCTTCGACGCCTGGCTGGTTGAACGGGTTCACCCCGAGGATGTATCCGCTCATCGCACATGCTTTTTCGAAGAAGTAGAACAAGTAGCCGAGGTGATACGGTGTCATCTCTGGCAATTCGACGACCAAGTTCGGTACATCGCCGTCAGTGTGTGCGAGAAGTGTTCCTTCTGTCGCTTTGTCGTTCACGAACTGAATCGTTTCGCCTGCGAGGAAGTTCAAACCGTCCAAATCTTGAGCGTCTTCTGGGACGTTCATCGAGTGACGGACTTCTTTCACACGAATGACCGTCTCGAACAAGTCACGACGACCTTCTTGGATGTATTGCCCCATCGAGTGGAGATCCGTCGAGAAGTCGACAGCCGCTGGGAAGATTCCTTTGTTGTCTTTTCCTTCTGACTCACCGTAAAGTTGTTTCCACCATTCTGACACGTAGTGAAGAGCTGGCTCATAGTTGACGAGCATCTCAATCGATTTGCCTTTCGCGTAAAGGGCGTTACGTACGACTGCATACTGATACGCTTCGTTTTCAGCCAATTCTGGTGAGCTGTAAGCGTTTTGCGCGTCACGTGCCCCTTCCATCAATGCATCGATATCAATTCCAGCAGCGGCAATCGGAAGAAGTCCGACTGGCGTGAGGACAGAGAAACGTCCACCGACATCATCTGGAATTACGAACGTCTCGTATCCTTCTGCGTCCGCAAATGTCTTGAGTGCACCACGGGCACGGTCTGTCGTTGCATAGATCCGCTCACGCGCTCCATCTTGACCGTACTTGTCTTCCATGAACTGCTTGAGGACACGGAATGCAATCGCAGGTTCTGTCGTCGTTCCTGATTTTGAGATGACGTTGATTGAGACCTCTTTGCCTTCAAGTACTTGAAGCAACTCTCTCATATACGTTGAAGAGATATTGTGGCCCGCATAGAATACTTGTGGTGCCTTGCGCTCTTCTTTTGACAATACGTTGAAGAACGAATGTTGAAGCATTTCGATCGCTGCACGGGCACCGAGGTAAGATCCTCCGATTCCGACGACGACGAGAACGTCTGAATTCTCGCGAATTCGTTCCGCCGCAGCTTTGATTCGTGCGAACTCATCTTGATCGTATTCGGTCGGAAGATCGACCCACCCAAGAAAATCACTTCCGGCACCGCTCCGCTCGTGAATCACCGAGTGAAGGGTTTTTACCGTTTCTTGCATTTGGTCGATTTCGTGCTTCCCTACGAATGAGAGCGCGTTTGAATAATCGAAACGTACAGTTGACATGTCATTTCCTCCTTTAAATCGCTCGTAAAAGAGCCATACATGACCCATCATAAACGGAAACGCTAGATTCGTTCAATCATTATTGCAAAATAGGCAATAAATTGCCTTATTTGCTGAGTTCGAGGATGTGCGCGACATCTTCGCGTTCGAGTGTACGGAAACGACCGAATGCGCCACGTTTCATCGCAGAATCGAGAATCGCATCGAATGTCGACTCATCGATATCGTAGTCACGGAGTGAGTTTGGCGCACCGAGTTGGTCGAAGAATGCACGAATCGCTTCGATTGTACGTTTTCCAGTCTCCAAGTCGTTTTCACCTGGCTCTACATCGAATACCTCCGTACCGAGTCGCGCGAAACGGGCAGCATTGTCTTCATCCAATACATGCTCCATCCAACGTGGGAAGAGGATCGCGAGACCACCAGCGTGCGGGATATCGTGGACAGCCGATACGGCGTGCTCGATGTTGTGCGATGCCCAGTCCCCAGCAGCACCCATTTGAAGGACGCCGTTCAACGCCATCGTACCTGAGAACAAGATGATGGCACGTAAATCGACGTTTTCCAAATCGTTCACGAGTTTCGGTGCCGATTCAACGACTGCTTTCAAGACACCTTCTGTCATGCGTTCCTGTACCGGCGCATGGTTCGGGTGGAAGTATTGTTCGAAACAGTGGCTCATCATGTCGACAATACCGTAAATCGTCTGGTTTTTTGGAACCGAGACTGTATAACGTGGGTCAAGGATTGAGAATGTTGGGAAGACGAGTGGATGACCCCAACCGAACTTCTCTTGTGTTTCCCAGTTTGTGATGACCGAGCCTGAGTTCATTTCTGATCCTGTTGCCGCGAGTGTGAGGACCGTCCCAAATGGTACCGCCTCTGTCGGGATATGTTCACGGAGCACGATGTCCCATGCATCCCCTTCATAAGGAATCGCTGCTGAAATCAGTTTCGTACAGTCGATGACGGAACCTCCACCGACTGCGAGCAACGCATCGATGTTTTCTTCACGTGCAAATTTGACCGCACGACGTACTGTCTCAATACGCGGGTTCGGTTCGACGCCAGAGAAGTCTACGTATGAGATGCCTGCCTTTTCAAGCTCAGCCACGACTTCATCGTACGTTCCGTTCTTTTTGATGCTTCCGCCACCATAGACGAGCATCACTTTCTTCGCGTCGAGCGCGTCAAGTTCTTTCGATAATGTTTCGACCTGATGTGTACCGAAGATCAGTTTCGTCGGATTTTTGTATTCAAAGTTGTGCATGATTCATCCTCCTCGTAGAAATATGTAACACCTACACTATATACCCTGTTTTCAAAGAATGAAAAGTATCGTGCTTATGCGTAAATGCGATCGATGATGCGATGTAGGATGACCGCTTCCTCTGCTTGCCGATAGTTCGGTTCCTTTCGGCACGCTTCGAGAAACAGCTGAATTTGACGTTCATACGGATCATATTCAGTCAAATAGGCAGGTCGTTCGTCAAACAGTGCCCCATGTTTTTCAGTATGGAGTGTGAGCGGGAATAGACTTGCCCCAGCGTTCGTCCCTCGGCACTCGACACGCATCGTATCTTCTGCTTCGACATTGGCCATGTAACTGACGTCGAGCAACAAAGAAGCACCCGTATCGAAGGTGATCATCGCTCTCGCCGTGTCTTCGACAGACAGCGATTCATGGTCCCATTTGCCCATCAATCCTACACCCGGACGGTTCCCTAAATATTGCCCGACGTGACCGACAACCTCTTTCGGTTCCGGATAATCCATCAAGTGAAGCGCGAGATCTAACATATGGACGCCGATATCGAGTAGTGCCCCTCCACCCTGAAGCTCTTTGTTCGTAAACACGCCCCATCCAGGAATGCCGCGTCGGCGAAGGGCAAGTGCCGTTGCCGCATAGATGTCCCCCATCTCTCCTGCGTCAATCATTCGTTTTAGGAGAACCGTGTCGGCACGATGCCGATAATGAAATCCATAATGGAGCGTCTTTCCCGCTCGTTTCGCTGCTTCTAACATCTCCACCGCTTCATTTTCCGATATGCCCGGAGGCTTCTCACAAAGCACATGGCATCCCGCTTCTAGTGCAAGAAGCACTTGCTCTTTATGTAAGGCGTTCGGCGTACAGATGCTGACCGCATCGAGCTGTTCGTGCGTGAGCATCTCGTCGACCGTTTCATAGACGTTCGGAATGTTAAACTGTCGTGCGACACGTTCACCGTTCGCCCGTGTCCGATTCATGACCGCTACCACATCCACCCCTGCTTTTACATAATTCGGAATGTGAGCACTCGTTGCAATCCCGCCTGTTCCAATGATGCCAATCTTCATCTAATCTCCCCCTATTCGAAATACAGTTTCGTCACAAGCCCCATCGATTCCTGTAAAACACAAAAAAGGTGACCCGTTTAGAACGGGTCACCTTGGAACACTTACTTCTTGAAGTTTGTGTTTTTGATCCAGTCTTCAAGTTTGTCTTTAAGGACTGTGAATCCTGGAGCTTCTTCTTGCTTGAAGTTTGAAGATGCTTCGTTGCGGCGTGGCGCACGACGAGCTGGCTTCGCAGACTTCTCGCGTTTTGGAGCTTCTTGAGTCGCTTTCATTGAAAGCTTGATCTTTTTAGAAGCTTCGTCCACTTCAAGGATTTTCACTTCAACTTCTTGACCAACTTGAACGTAATCGTTTACGTCTTTTACGTAGTCGTGTGAGATTTCTGAAATGTGTACAAGACCTTGAGTCTCGTCATCGAGTGCTACGAAAGCACCGAAAGGTTGAATTCCTGTTACTTTACCTGTTAATACTTGATCTTTTTCGTATTTTGCCATTACAAACAACTCCTATGCTAAATTCATCAACTTACTATAACATACTTTTTTCGATAAAGTGTACAAATTAGTAAAAAAGATTATTTTTGACGTGTTGATATGTTTTAAAGTCGAAGCGCGGGGTAAATACAAATCAAGCAAGACTTCAAGTATTCCCCCCTGATTCCGCTAGGCGACTCGCCTAGCCCTTTTTTTGTTCAAAAGGTCGTGAACGGCTTTTGATGGCGAATCGGATAGACCGTTTCTCCAGCCATTTCGTTCAACATCACCGCATTTCGATAGACGGCCATCCCTAGATTCGTCGCAGCGGGTCCGTGGGAATGCTCCAAATTCGTGTGCGTGAATAGTTTCCCTTTTATTGATTCGCTCATGACCACTTCGTACGTATCATGAACAGCCCACTCACTCTCTGCTTCCCAGACAATCGGGAGCTTCTCGACCCACGCCG
Organism: Exiguobacterium sp. NPDC077395; assembly: GCF_050269125.1. Classification (NCBI taxonomy): domain Bacteria; kingdom Bacillati; phylum Bacillota; class Bacilli; order Caryophanales; genus Exiguobacterium; species Exiguobacterium sp. NPDC077395. The sequence goes on along the minus strand of NZ_JBNNHU010000001.1, from coordinate 789,088 downwards.
GAATGACTGGACGATATCCCGTTGCCACGACAACAAGGTCATACTCCTTTTCGACCGCTTCGTTTGTATATTGTTGTGTCCCTTTCAAGCGATGTTTCAACCAGTCATATGAAATGGATTCCACCTCGACTTGCGTCAGCATCTCTGCTCGCTTCGGCTCACCTTCTGCAGTCCTGTGATAGAGCGCCTCATAAATCGCCGTCATCGTCTCAGGGTTGACGCCATGGCGGAAACGTTCAAATGACTGAAGCAATTTTTGACGTGCTTCGTAAGACAAACCATGAAAATATTCGACGTAGTCCACACTAAAAATCTCGTCCCCGAGCTTTCCTGCTTCTAGTGACTCGAAATGATCGGAACGTGTGATCCAGTCGACACGTTGTTCATCCGTCGCTTCACGAAACAGATCAAGAAACACTTCTGCCGCACTCTGTCCACTCCCGACGACCGCGACGCGATAACGATTTCGAAGGACGTCCCGATAGGTCAAATACTCGCTCGTATGGATCACTTGTTCAAAACCTTTTGGCACAAACGGTTCTGCCCCAGTTCCAAGTACGACATGTTTAGCTTGAACTTGAGTCGTTTCACCGTTTGATTCGACCGTCACGAGAAAACCATTTTCCTCGACCAACACATCCGTCACCTCATGATTGAAGTGGATGGTCGACAGCTGTTCGGCGACCCAACGCAAATACCGATTGTATTCCGTCCGAGGAATCTTATCCTGTTCTTGCGTGATGAACGTCTGGAGACGCCCCGTCTCACTCAAGTAGTTCAAGAAACTCGATGGGTTCGTCGGATCCGCGAGCGTGACGAGATCTTGTAAGTAATGTGTTTGCATCGTCATCCCTTCGATGAGCATCCCTTCATGCCACATCATTTCCTTCCGCTTTTCAAAGCAAATCCCGCGTAGTGATGTTTTTTCCGCGAGAATCATTAATCCAAGATTATAAGGACCACATCCGATTGCAACAAAGTCAACTTGTTTCATTTTCTTCACCTCGCCCATCTTTTCCCTTTCATTATATCGCTAAAACGGCAAAAGACTCTCACGAATGAGAGTCCTTGACCGCTGTGACTTCGAATTGCTGCATAAATCGATGGATGCGTCGAATCGCTTCTTGTAACTGTTCGAGCGACGTCGCATAGCTCGCTCGCACGAACCCTTCCCCACTCTCACCGAAGGCATTCCCCGGGACGACGGCTACCCGTTCTTCAAGCAAGAGACGTTCCGCAAATTCTTCACTCGTCAACCCCGTGTGTCGAATCGACGGGAAAGCATAGAAAGCCCCACCCGGCACGTGTGTCGGGAGACCTGCCTCGTTCAGCGCCTGAATGAAATAGTTCCGACGTTGACGATAGCTCTTCACCATGTTCGGTACGTGTTGATGACGTGAACGAAGTGCCTCGAGTCCGCCGAATTGAACGAGCGTCGGGGCACACATCATACCGTATTGATGCACCTTCAACATTTCCCGTGTCACGACTTCAGGGGCACAGGTGAAACCGAGGCGCCATCCCGTCATCGCGAACGCTTTTGAGAAACCATTAATGACGATTGTCCGATCCCGCATATCGTGAAGTGTCGCGAAACTCGTGAACGGATCGTCATAGCAAAGTTCCGCATAAATCTCGTCACTGACAACCCAAAGGTCATACTTGGTCGCGAGTTCTGCGATTTGCGCGAGCTCGTCGGCGTTCATCGTTGCTCCCGTCGGGTTGGACGGGAAGCAGAGGAGAATTGCTTTCGTCCGCTCGGTGATGACGCGCTCGACATCATCACGGTCGAGGCGAAAACCCTTTTCAGGACGACAGGCGACAGGAACAACTTTCCCACCCGCCATCTCGATGAGCGGTCCGTAAGATACGAAAGCAGGTTCGACGACGATGACTTCATCTTCTGGGTTCAGGAGGGCACGGAATGCGATATCGAGCGCCTGAGAGGCACCAGTCGTCACAATTAATTCCGATGCCGGATCGTATTTGACTGAAAATCGTTCTTTCATATAAGTAGCAATCTCTTCGCGTAACTCGATGAGTCCTGCATTGGCACTATACGCCGTATATCCTTGTTCGAGTGCGACATAGCTCGCTTCCCGAACGTTCCAAGGCGTGATGAAATCCGGTTCTCCCACCCCGAGAGAGACCACGTTTTCCATCGTTTGCGCCAAATCAAAGAAACGACGGATGCCTGATGGCTTCATCGAGACAACTTGATTGGATAATGACTTCATGGCGTGATGTTCAACCGCTTGTCTTCAGTTTGTGGGGTGAACAAAATCCCGTCGTGCTTGTACGTCTTCAATTTGAAGTGTGTCGTCGTCGATAAGACCGAGTCAAGCGGTGACAACTTGTCAGAGACGAATGAGGCCACGTCTTGGAGCGAGCTCGCTTGAATGACGACTTGGAGATCGTAGGCACCTGACATCAAATAAAGGGCCGTCACTTCCGGGAAGCGATAAATACGCTCGGCCACATCATCAAATCCACGTCCTCGTTTCGGCGCAACTTTGACATCGATAAACGCCGTGACATCATGCCGGTTGATTTTTTGCCAATTGACCATCGCCCGGAAACCAAGCAAAATCCCATCTTGTTTGAACTTCTCGAGCATCGACTCAATCGTCTCTTCATCGAGCGCCAACAAATCAGCCAACATCTTCGTCTCCAGATAGCCCTTTTCTTCTAACAACTCTAATAGTTCAAGTTCTTTTGATGAATACATACTTATTCTCCTTCCGTCCGACCAGGTAACACGCCTGTGAACGTTCTCTCTGTCTGCCTCACATATGGACGTCGTTCCTCTTGGACCATATGGAAATTCTTCATCCCCATGTCTGTCAGCCCATGCTTCTGACAAAAGCGGTCAAAGTAACGACGTCTCGTTTCGTCTTGTTTCGCTGATAAGTTGTCCGTCCCGTTGAATGCGTAGAGAACCGTTGCTCGAGCGGGGTGGGACACGGTGAACGTCTCCATGACCCTCAAGAAGAAATCCCAGTCCCAATAATTATAGACGTCTTCATCGAAGAGACCGATTGTGTCATGGATTGATTTGCGATACATCGTACCGGACGGGATGAACGTCGAGTCCTTTCGCATTCGCTCACGGTCGAAGTCATATGCGAACGGTTCCCAGTCCGTCACTACCCGACGACCGCCTTCCCATGTAAAACGGAATAGCTCGGCATCCGTATAGACGAAGTCCGCTTCTTGAAGATCGTGCAAACCGTCCTCGATGTGAGTCGGCATGAGCAAATCATCATCGTCTAACAGTAAGATGACGTCCCCTTTCGCTTCGAGTACGCCACGATTCCGCGCACGGACGTGATGGTTCTCCCCGACCTCAATGACATGCACATCCAATTGATTCAAAAAAGGCGCCAAAATATGCTGTTTTGGCGGCCCTTCATTATTCATGACCAAGACTTCGAACTGCTGAAACGTTTGGACCGTTAAGCTTTCAAGCAGCTCCGTCAATTCCGTTTCGCGCTTATACGCTGGAATGACGATTGAGACAGTCAGGGTCATCCGCGATATGCCGTCTCAACGTGTGGAAGGATTGCTTCCCAACTCACGCCATTCTCTTTTGAAACGGTTACGAAGTCGCCGTATGCGAATACACTCTCGACACCTTCAATCTCGACAAGTTTCGCAAGGAGCGGCTGATCTGTCGCTTCTCCTGCTTTCACACTTTGGCTTTTTGCGCCGAATACGTTTTCTGGAAGTGTGACTTTCATAGCATTCGGGTTTGGTGTTGGATCAATTCGTAACATTAATTCTTCCTCCTTATAGTTGGCAAGATGACGACGCGAATAGTTGCTGCGCCATCTTTATGATTTCTTCTTCAGGGGGACACTCATCGAACGCTTCAAGAAGCGTACGGCGAATCACATCGGTCAATTGTTCTGAAGATTCGACATAGGTTAATGCCACCATCACCTCATCGAACTCTGGTCCGTATGAACCTGTTCCATAACCGAGCGGGTCCCATGTTAATAATAAGTCTTCTGTACGCACTTGTTAAACCCTTCTTTTCGTTGAAATCCATGTCCTACCTCATCAATCTACCTTACTTTTTGTTCGGATACCAGCCTTGACAAATGGATTCGCCCATCACGATTTCTTGGAACACTATATCTAGTATCAATCGATTCAAGCAGGTATTTTGATAAGCGGCGTCAAATACAATACATTCGTGCCTACATATAGCATTCAAATATCCTTTTTTTGCTGATGAAGTCGAATACATTTTTTGTGAAGAAACGCGCAATTAGAATCCATAAAAATTTTTCATCTCATTTCTTCGTCTCAAATCGGGCCATAAAGCCCTTTTCGAACAAAAGCAAAAGAGCGACTCGCACATTCGCGAATGTCAAGGATTGAAAAACTAAATATAGGTGTTTTATGATTAAAAAGATTAAAATGTGTCAATATATAGTTAACAGCTATTTTGGTCGTTGACACATTATTGTGACAGGTTAGGAAGTTCTTATTATACTTTCATAACGTCTACATCTATTAAAGGAGTGATCGATTTTGACATCCCCTATCCACCACGAGACGATGTTACCAGCGGCACCAACGCTTGCTGATGTCTCTTCTCTTATTCAATCTATCCAAACACGGTATCCTCATTTAAGTGTACAGCGTTACGAGGAACGCGCGATTCGGGCGCTCGAGACGAAGACGCTGACACAAGATGTAGTATATGACTTATTGACGATGCATGCGCTCGATATGTTGAAAGCCGAAGAACCGGACTGGACGTTCGTGGCGACAGAGATGTATCTGAACCGTCTCTATCTCGAGGCGGCACGCAATCGTGGCTATGATGCGTCGATGCGCTACGGCAACTTCCATCACTTGATCGAGACGTTGACATCAAAACGCATCTTTACTTCAGCACTGATGGATACGTATTCAAAAGAAGATATGGACCACCTCGAGACGTTGATTGACCCGTCTCGCGACCGTCTCTTCACCTACATCGGACTTCGCACGTTATCGGACCGTTACCTCGGCCGCGACCATGTGAAGAATTTATACGAGCTTCCGCAAGAGCGCTTCATGGTCATCGCGATGACCCTCATGCAAAAAGAGGATGAGAAAACACGCCTCAAACTCGTCGAAGAAGCGTACTGGGCGCTCTCAAACCTTTATATGACCGTCGCGACACCGACGTTATCGAACGCCGGTAAGTCATACGGTCAGCTTAGCTCTTGCTTCATCGATACAGTCGACGACTCACTTCGCGGCATTTACGACTCTAACACCGACGTGGCGACCCTTTCAAAAGGCGGTGGCGGAATCGGTGTCTATCTCGGTAAAATCCGCTCACGCGGAAGTGACATCAAAGGATTCAAAGGCGTCTCGAGCGGTGCCCTTCCTTGGATGAAACAATTGAACAACACGGCCGTCTCTGTCGACCAACTCGGCATGCGCCAAGGTTCAATCGCCGTATATCTCGACATCTGGCATAAAGATATCTTCGAATTCTTAGATGCGAAGTTGAACAACGGGGACGAGCGTCTTCGGACACATGACTTGTTCACAGGAGTCTGTTTACCGGACCTCTTCATGCGTACGGTCGAGGCACGTGGTGAATGGCACTTATTCGACCCGCATGAGATTCGCACGGTGATGGGATATAGCCTTGAGGACTACTTCGACGAAACGGAAAACGGCGGTAGCTTCACCGAAAAATACATGGAGTGCGTCAATACACCTGAGCTATCACGTGTGACTGTACCTGCTATCGACCTCGTGAAGCGTTACATGCGCTCACAGCTTGAGACAGGTACGCCGTACATGTTCTTCCGTGACGCTGTGAACCGGGCAAACCCAAACAAACACGCCGGTATGATTTATAGCTCGAACCTCTGTTCAGAGATTGCACAAAACATGTCAGCAACGACGATTGAAGAAGAGTACACACAAGACGGAAAAATCGTCATCACGAAAACACCAGGTGATTTCGTCGTCTGTAACTTGAGCTCAATTGCACTCGCCCGTGCGGTGAAAGCAGACGTGCTCGAACGCCTCATCCCGATTCAAATGCGTATGCTCGACAACGTCATTGACTTGAACACCATTGAAGTGCCACAAGCGATGATTACGAACCAGAAGTATCGCGCGGTCGGTCTCGGCACGTTCGGATGGCATCATCTACTCGCCCTCGAAGGAATCCGCTGGGAATCGGTCGACGCCGTTCAATACGCGGAGAAACTCTACGAGAAGATTGCCTACCTCACGATCCAAGCTTCGATGGAGCTCGCGAAGGAGAAAGGCGCGTTCGGCGTCTTCGAAGGATCAGAATGGCATACAGGTGAATACTTCAAGCGCCGGAACTATCGCTCGCACGACGAGTTGGATTGGGATGGTCTTGCAGAAGCCGTCCACCAAAACGGTGTCCGTAACGCCTATATGATGGCTGTTGCACCGAACTCGTCGACTGCTATCATCGCGGGTAGTACCGCGTCGATTGACCCGGTCTATAAGAAAGTCTACTCAGAAGAGAAGAAAAACTACAAGATTCCGGTCACGGTGCCAGATTTGACACCTGAGACGAACTGGTTCTACAAATCAGCTTTCGAAGTCGATCAACTATGGAGCATCCGTCAAAACGCATCGCGCCAACGTCACATCGACCAAGCAATCAGCTTCAACTTGTACGTGAAGAACGATGTGAAAGCGACAGAGCTTCTCGCGATGCACTTAGAAGCTTGGTCTCTCGGTATGAAATCGATTTATTACACACGTTCAACGACCGTTGAAGTAGATGAATGTGAGTCTTGTGCCTCATAACTTGTTCGATTCATCATTAGTCCGTTTTAATGAAAGGTGGTTAACGACATGAACATTGCAATCATTTGTCATTCGATGAGCGGAAACACAGAAGAAGTGGCGACGCTCATCGAGTCGACCCACCATCATCGTGGTGACCACGTTGTCCGCTACGACGCGGATCGGGTCGGATATCAGGAAGCCCAGTCTCTCGCATCGTGTGACCTCGTCTATTTCGGGTCTTACACATGGGCAGATGGCATCTTGCCGGATGAAATGAAAGACACGTTCCGTCTCGTGCTAAAAGAATTGAATGTACCGATTCGTCAGGCAGCCGTATTCGGAACGGGTGACAAAATGTTTGTTCATTTCTGTCGAGCGGTCGATGAGATGGCGTACCACCTTTCAAAATACGGAATCCCACTAGCCGGTGAACTGCTTAAAATCGAGCAGTCGCCTCGCAACCAACCGTTCAACGTCCAGCACTGGGCAGAACGGATGGCTCAGAATGTAGAAGAAGGAGTCATGCACCATGTCGATTCAGAAAATCAAATTATTGTCGCCCAAACATCCTAACCGGGCAACCGCCATCATCGGTGGCGAAACAAGCTCAATCGTGAACTGGAACGATATCGCATATCCTCAGTTTTATACGATTTATAAGCAGTTGCTTTCAAACTTTTGGATCCCAGATGAGATCTCGATGTCGAAAGACATGCAACAATGGCCACAGTTAACGGAACGTGAACAAGATGCGTTCAAACGGATCATCGGGCTGTTATCGATTCTCGACTCTGTCCAGACACGATACATCCTTGAATCATCGATGTTCTCGTCAGATTCATCCGTACACGCCGTACTTGCCGTTATCGCGCAACAGGAAGTCGTACACAATCAATCGTACAGTTACGTTTTATCAAGCCTCGTCCCACTCGCTGAACAAAATCGTATTTTTGATATTGCGAAAGATGACGAGATGGTCATGAAACGTAACCAATTCATCCTGGACTTATATGAAGAGTTCCGCGACACGCCAAATGCAGAGAATTTCGCAAAATCACTTGTGGCCTCGGTCATTTTGGAAGGCATCAACTTCTATTCTGGCTTCGCCTACTTCTATAACTTGGCCCGTCATCAAAAAATGGTCGGGACGTCAACGATGATCAGTTATATCCAGCGTGACGAGATGCAACATTCTTACTTCATCAGCCAGTTGCTCCGTGCCGTATTGACTGAAAATCCAAAGATTGATGCGGACGGACAGTTCAGCCAATTCGTATACGATACGATGGCAGAGGCCGTCGACCTTGAGATCGAGTGGTGTGAATACGTCCTTCGCGATCTCGATGGACTCGACGTCAGTGAGATGCGTGACTACGTCAAATACTTGGCAAACAAACGTTTACGTGTAATCGGTCTGAACGACTTGTACGAAGGATATGACGAAGATGTCATGCCTTGGATCCGTGCATACTCAGACGATTCGCTCAACGCAACAAAATCTGATTTCTTCGAACAAAAATCGCGTTCGTATGCGAAAGTGACAGACGCGAACGGTTTCGATGACTTATAAGATTTTTGATCAACCGAACCTTCATATGGTTCGGTTTTTTATTGCATCAAAAAACCTTAGACAAAATTTGTCTAAGGTTTAAGGATTAATGATAAGTCTGTACGTATTTAGCGATTCCTTCTGCAACACCTTCTGCCATACGCTGGCGAGATGCGTCACTGCGAAGATACGTCAAATCCGTTGGAGAAGAAATGAATCCGAGCTCAACGAGAGCCGATGGCATCGTATTATACGTGATGACGTAATAGTTTGCCGTCTTCACACCTCGGTTTGACATCCCACTCATCTTCCCGACTAGGTTACTTTGAATGTTCGAAGCCAACACGCTACTACGTGCACTGTGAGCCGAACGTGTCGAATAGAATGTTTCCAATCCTTTTGCTGCTGATGAACCTGCTGCGTTGACATGCATACTGACGAACAAGTCACCACGCAACGACTTCGCTGCAGCGACACGTTGATCAAGTGTCAAGTAAACGTCTGTCGAACGTGTTAGACGAACTGTATACCCGTATTTCGAACGAAGATAAGCTTCTACACGTTGTGATACATCTAATACAATCGTCTTTTCGTAAAGCGAACCGTTCAGTGCCCCTGGGTCTTTCCCGCCATGTCCAGGATCAAGAACGATGACAGCTCCAGAAGATTCACTCGGTTTCGATGCTGTGACGAAAGCTGAAGAAACGTAAGCATCTTTTCCATTGTATTTGATTTTGTGGAAACCATTTACCGTCCCATAATGAGGGACAGCCGTGCCATGATCGAGTTTCCCTACTACGCTTGAGTTAAGACTCGCTTGAGAACGAACATTCAACACATCACCTGGCGTGTTAATATATACCGTTCCTTTCGGTGCCGCTTCAGGCTCAGCCGGAGCTTTCCCAGCAGTCAACCATGAGCTTGCCGTGTAGTAGACTTTCGACCCAATGTGAACCGTCGACCAGCTTCCATTATACGATTTGTATGATACAGCTGTGTATTTCGGAAGCACAAGTTGAACTGGCGAACTTTGGTGCGTTCTTCCGAACAAGTTGACGTTTCGGTTAGCATATCCTTGAGTCAATCCGTCGTTTGGTTCCGTTGTTGTAGGTGGTTGTGTTTCCGTTTTAGAAGTTGAGATCCAAGCTGTCGGTGTATAATATGTCGCATTCCCGATATATACGGTCGACCAACTTGAATTGTACTTACTTGAAACGACTGCAGTATTGATTGGCAATACTTTCGCTACGCTAGAACTTTGGCTTCGCATCACGAAAAGTTTTAACTCTCGGTTTGCGTATCCATTCTCTTTGACAATCTGTGGTTTGAGCGATCCAGGCGTAATCCACGCTGTCGGCGTATAGTATGTCGCGTTTCCAATATACACGGTCGACCAGCTCGAGTTGTATTTGCTAGAAGTGACGACTGTATGTTTCGGTAACACCTTCTGCACAACCGAACTTTGACTCCGCATCGCAAACAATTTCATTTCACGGTTTGCGTAACCTTCCGTTCGGTTCACTGTTGCATCTGTCAATTTTGGTGCAATGTACATCTTCGCAGCATAGTATGTCTTTCCGTTCAAATAGACTTTCGCCCACGAAGAGTTATGAACGGCATACTTGACTTCTGTCCCTTTTTTCAACGTCGTGACAATGCTGGCTGCACGATGTGATGTGACACGGATGTTTAAGTTTTCGGTTGTCACACCTGTTGAAGTTGCTGACTGAGTCGTCAACGAACTCGAAGGAGAAGAAAGTTTGCGGATGTATTGAGCCGATGCATAATATGTACGACTATCGACATACACTTTATGCCAGGACTGATTATACGTCCCGTATTTCACTTTCGTGCCTTTCGGCAATGTCTTGACGACTGTCCCGCTCAAACTTGGTGTTGAACGAATATTCAAATTCACAGTCGTCTCCCCATCGTACGTTGCGGCTTCAACTGAAGGAAGTTGCATTCCAAATAAGAGAACCGTTAAGATGAGTGCGATTTTTACAAGCTTCATTTTCATCCAAAATATTCCTTTCTTCTAGCGGCATTTCCTACTAACAACAACTTCATATTAGCATAATGCTTTTTTAAAAAAAGTAAATATTTGAAAAAAAGATGAATGTTTTTGATAAAAAGGTAAATGTTTTTATTGTTGGGGTTTGATGACTAAGAATTGATGATTTTCGTAAGTTTCTTCTACAATATGAAAGGTTTCAGGAATCCGATATTCATAACCATCTTCATATAAAAGACCATCTTTTGATTGTTGAATCACAAATCCATCAAGCCCCTCAATATGAGCAATTTTCAAAAAACGTTCTACATGTTTCTCTCTCTCCATATATCGGTCAAATCGCTCAAAAGGTTTAGGATCAATTCCACCCCAATAGCGTCCAGACTGATACGTGACATAGGTTCTGACGGAAGCTTCCGTAATCGGATCCGGTGTATGATCGAAACGCCCAAAGTCACGTGTCGATTTTTCATCAATCAATACATACAATGAGTCAAACAATTCATAGTTGCACTGTTCCCCTAAAGAAATCACAGCACGTTGCAGTTGCTCGATATGAAGCTGTAACGACTCTCCTTGGCGATTTGACTTCAGCTTTTTATCTCCTTCGTAAGCATTCAATATCCTCGCCACTTCGCCGGCCTCTTCTACGATTTGAAAATATAACTGTTCTTTCGTCACTTCTCTTACATCCGCTTCTTGTTGTTGAAGTGAAATGGCGTACTGGTTCGCGAGACACGTGGAGATGACGAGCACATCGAGCAGTTCTTCTTTTAGCTCCTCCGCTGATCCTCTCCGCATCGCCCCTCCCACTTCTCCTACTTCTTCTAACAATCGTGCCAGCCCCGATAACGGTCTCCAGTAGCCTCCCAAATGAAGAATCATCGTATCAATTTTTTGTTGAATCTCTCTCATGTTCATTCACCTATCTTTCTGCTTTATTTACCGTCTACATGATATACTATGCTCAATCTAACTGTCCGGAAAGGGTGGGTTTTTCATGTCTTCGGTAAGACTTTGGCAACTGCTTCGGTTCGTACTTGTCGTAATCGGCTTATTTTTGATCACATGGGTACTGAACATCCTCTTCGAATATACGTATCCTTTCGTGTTTGCCCTACTCTTATCACTCTTGACCGTTCCACTCGTCAATTTTTTCGAACGAAAAACCAACATGCCGCGTGCACTCGGGACGCTGATCTCGTTGTTGATCGTCCTCAGTATCGTCGTCGGCATCATCACCATCGTCATCATCCAATTGATTCATTATGCGACAATCGCAGCGGAGCGACTTCCTGAACAAATCCAAACGTTCACTGAATATGTCCAGCGCTTGTTCAACGAAAAGATTGCACCACTCGTCAACGATGCGTACGAGAGCTATCAACAATTGAATCCTGGACAGACGACTTCATTAGAAGGCGGCATCACAGAGCTCGGTGTCCAACTCGCGGCCGCAATCGGTGTTTTATCCCGTAGTGTGGCAAGTGTCCTACAAGGCATGTTGGCAGCACTCCCACTCGTCCTGCTGCTTGTCGTCGTCATTGTGCTCGCCTGGTTCTTTATTACAAAAGACTGGCCCTCTTACGTGACGTCTCTAAATCGCCTGAATAAACGCAAAGGATTTAAAGAGTTCGAGGAAGTCATGATCAACCTGAAGTCCGCTTTATTCGGTTACGTTCGAGCACAACTGACGCTCATTTCCATCACCTTCGGAATCGTACTGGTCGGTATGTTCATTCTCCGAGTCGACAATCCGCTCTCATTCGCTTTACTCGCAGGGTTCTTCGACCTTTTACCTTATTTAGGTGTCGGTACACTACTCATTCCATGGGCCGCCTATGCCGCAGTATCGGGCGATTGGTTCGTCGCCATCGGATTGATTGTCCTATACATCATCGTCATCGTTCAACGAAACTTGGCTGAACCGAAGATTGTTGGTTCCCACATCGGGTTGAATCCGCTTGCCGCACTCATTTCGATTTTCGTCGGTCTAAAACTATTCGGTGTATTCGGCTTCATCTTAGGTCCCGTACTCGCCGTTCTGCTGAAGGCTTTATACAACGCCAAAGTCTTTCACTATATGTGGCGGTTCGTCGTCGGTCCGACCGCTACGACAGCAAAAGAGCGATGAAATCAACATTTCATCGCTCTTCTTTCATTTGAGGTACAGCTACTTTCGGCTCATTCGCTTCAGCCGGGTGTAACGAAAGACCACTCGTCCCCGCTTCATAGGCGGCTACTGCTAAGATGCAAGCATCGATAATGTCATCGATTTGGACGTTCGACATTTTCCATTTCCACGGAGTGCTTTTCGAGTATTTTCGAAGTAACTCGATTCGTTCATCCTGCCCTTCGACTGTCTTTTTCGAATGACTTGCCTCATGCCCCATCATGACCGAGAAGCATACTTCTGGGTGAGATTCGTAAACGTCCTCCGCTAACACCTGCTGGAACTCACGGATACGCGGAACCAAATGCCAAGCCTGTTTGCTAATCCCTTTATCGATCAACAATCGACTTCGTTTGTTCGCTTCCTCATATGTCGCTTCATGAAGCACTTCTTGAATCGGCGGGGTGAAGACGGACGATTTCCGCTCGACGAGTTGGCTCCGCATCCACGCGTCACACGCTCGACTCGGATGGTCGACCGTCCCTAAATCTTTCGGCATATCCACGAAATGCATCGCGCCGTCAATGAGCAACTCCTCTAGCGTTTCCGAAATCGTCAAACATAAGGAAATGCTATCGTATGTGATGCGCACCCAGCCTCCGCGTGCGCCGTCAATTCCTACTCCTACCATGTCGTACCTCCTGTAACATCATCAACACGCCGAACACGGCGAAAAATACTGTACATCCTAACCAGATCCGGTTCGGCCAAACCGTGTACGCAAAGCCACACAGAATCGCCAAACCGATCAAGAGGAGTGCTCTTAGCGCTCCCACGTTTCAATCATCCGGGCAAGCGTTCGGACCATGACACCAGTCGGGCCTTTCGGGCCGAGGTCGTTCGCTGCCGCACGTTCGCTCGTTCCTGCGATATCGAGGTGAAGCCACGGTGTATCGCCGACAAACTCGCCGACAAACGCGCCACCGAAAATCATGTGACCGAACCGACCAGGTGAGTTGTTCAAGTCGGCTACTTCTGATTTTCTCACTTTGTCGATGAACACATCAAAGTATGGCATTTGCCAAACGAGCTCATTCGTCTCGCGACTCGCTTCTTCGAGTGAGCGATAGAGGGTATCATCGTTCGTCAGACAGCCCGTCACGTCCGTACCGAGCGCGACGAGTACACCACCTGTAAGTGTAGCCACATCGATGATTGCTGTTGGCTCATACGTTTTCGCGAACGTGACAGCATCCGCTAGAACGAGGCGCCCTTCCGCATCTGTGTTGAGTACTTCGATCGTTTTGCCGTTCATCGCCGTGATGACATCATCCGGCTTGAAGGCATCGCCTGAAATCATGTTGTCTGTTGCACCGATGATTCCGATGACGTTTTTATTCGGTCGTGTGCGTCCGAGTGTCTCGAATAGTCCAAGGACAGTAGCCGCACCACCCATATCGCCTTTCATTCCGACGATGCCGTCTTTCGGCTTGATTGAATAGCCACCTGTATCGAACGTGACGCCTTTTCCGACAACCGCAATCGGAGCTTCTTCCTCTGCACCACGATATTCCAACACGATCAATTTCGGCGGGATCATCGAGCCTTGGTTTACGGCGAGGAGTGCACCCATTCCGAGCCCTTCCATTTCTTCTTTTTCTAACACTCGGTATTTGAAATCATGGCGTTTCGCTAATTCTACCGCATAATCCGCCAACGTCTCTGCTGTCAAAATATTAGCCGGCATCATCGTCAACGTTCGAGCGACATTGACCCCTTTCCCATAAGCGACACCTGCATCGATGTCTTCTTGTGACACATCCCCAAGAAGTGTGATGTTTGGCTCTTCGACCGTTTGTTTCGGCTCTGACTTGTATGTAGGATGAGCATACGTCGCCATTTCAAATGCTTCTGCGAAAATGCGAGCCGCGTCGTTTGTGAACGTGTCGAGTGCGACTGCAACGTCCTTTAATCCACGCGCGTGGACGAGCTTCGCCACTTTTCCGAACCAGTTCCGTACATTCTCTGTCGTGATGTCGTTTCGTTGACCAAGTCCGACAAACAAGACGCGTGCCGTTTCCCCGGCGAACGTCGGCAATAACGTCACTTCTCCTGTTTTCGTCGAAAGGTCTCCTGATTGAATGAGTGCTTTCACTCGTCCACCGAACAATGTGTCGAGCCCTTCGTCGATTGAATCGGCCGCACCGATTCCAACGATCATCGTGTCATATGAATCTGTCCAATTTAATTGAGCAATTTGATACATCTTGCCACTTCCCTTCTTTATATATGGTAAGCATAGCGAACTTCTCCAAAATAATGAAATAGTATGCGTAAGAGTCAAGAAATCTTCGAATTCATGGGCTATCTCCTCGTTGTGACGTTGTTTTATTTTATGATAGGATAAGAAAGTACGCAATCGGGCTTCTCTTCATCGTGAAGTGAGGCCAATTTGACTGGTCGAGGCTTCCCCTAGTCGTAGACCGTTGCTACTTTAACTTTCTTCGTTCTCGTTAATTCTTTTTTCTTTTCGGGTATGAAGTAACGAGGCAGGAAAGTACACTATTTCTTTGAAAAGAGGGACTACGCTTATGTCACACATTAAAGGTATTGGTGCATCTGCAGGGATTGCAGTTGCAAAAGCATTCGTCATGGAGACACCTTCATTCGATATCCCAACACACAAGATTGAAGATGTCGCTGCAGAAAAGGCACGTTTCCAAGATGCAATCGCACAATCTAAAACGGAGCTTGAAGAAATCCGCGAGCACACGCTTCGTGAACTTGGTCCAGACAAAGCCGAGATTTTCTCAGCTCACCTTTTAATCGTTGAGGACCCAGAAATCGTTTCGCAAGTGAACGATAAAATTGAAAGCGAAAA
This sequence comes from Exiguobacterium sp. NPDC077395, assembly GCF_050269125.1. Lineage (NCBI taxonomy): Bacteria > Bacillati > Bacillota > Bacilli > Caryophanales > Exiguobacterium > Exiguobacterium sp. NPDC077395. The sequence goes on along the minus strand of NZ_JBNNHU010000001.1, from coordinate 773,742 downwards.
CATGAACGCGGCGAAAGCACTTGATGAAGTCGCACAGACAATGATCATGATTTTCGAATCGATGGACAACGAATACATGCGCGAACGTGCAGCTGACGTTCGTGACGTGACAAAACGTGTTTTGGCACACATTCTTGGGGTGACATTCGTGACACCTGCATCGATCTCAGAAGAAGTGATCATCATCGCTGAAGACTTGACGCCTTCAGACACGGCACAACTCAACCGTAAATACGTCAAAGGGTTCGCGACAAACATCGGTGGACGTACATCACACTCTGCCATCATGTCACGTTCACTCGAAATTCCAGCGGTCGTTGGTACGAAAGTGGCCCTTGAAGAAATCAAAAACGGTGACCTCGTCATCATCGACGGTACGGAAGGTGACGTGTTCGTCAACCCTTCTGAAGACCTCGTCAAAGAGTACGAAGGCAAACGTGCTGATTTCGAAGCTTACAAAGAAGAGTTGAAGCAACTCGTCAACGAAGAGTCTGTCACTGCTGACGGTCATAAAGTGAAGCTTGCAGCGAACATCGGAACGCCAAACGACTTAGAAGGCGTCTTGAAAAACGGTTCAGATGCAATCGGTCTTTACCGTACAGAGTTCTTGTACATGGACTCTGAAACATTCCCGACAGAAGAAGAGCAGTACACAGCATACAAAACGGTTCTTGAAGGTATGGAAGGCAAGCAAGTTGTCATCCGTACACTCGATATCGGTGGCGACAAAGAATTGTCTTACCTCGACCTCCCGAAAGAGATGAACCCGTTCCTCGGCTATCGTGCGATTCGCCTTTGCCTCGAGGAAACAGATTTGTTCCGCACACAACTTCGTGCCCTTCTCCGCGCATCAGCTCACGGTAACCTCGCGATCATGTTCCCAATGATTGCGACACTTGAGGAGTTCCGCGCAGCGAAAGCTATTCTTCTTGAAGAAGAAGCGAAGTTGAAAGAAGAAGGAATCGAAGTCGGTCAATACGAAACAGGGATGATGGTTGAAATTCCATCAACAGCTGTCATGGCTAAACAATTCGCAAAAGAAGTCGACTTCTTCTCAGTCGGTACAAACGACTTGATTCAATACACGATGGCGGCTGACCGCATGAACGAAAAAGTATCTTACTTGTACCAACCGTTCAACCCTGCCATCTTGAACCTTCTCCACAATGTCATCACAGAAGCACACAAAGCTGGCAAATGGGTCGGTATGTGTGGAGAGATGGCCGGAGAAGAGCTCGCGATTCCAATCCTTCTCGGTCTCGGACTCGATGAATTCTCGATGTCAGCTTCAAGCGTCCTCCGTGCACGTAGCCTCGTGAAACGCTTGACGAAGACAGAAACAGAATCGATCGTCAACGAAGTCCTCAACATGGACACAGCTGAAGAAGTCGTGAACTTCCTTAGCGAAAAGTTTGACATCAAAAAGTAACGTCAAAAGTCCTTCTCTCGAGCGAGAGAAGGACTTTTTTTACATACTATTTAAAAATCGAAGTCGTCCGGGTCTGGACCTACACGTTTATGTTGGTCGAGTGCATCAATTCGTTCCATTTGTTCTTTACTCAATTCAAAATCATGCAGGCTGAAGTTTTCTTCGATTCGATGCGATTTAACCGACTTCGGAATGATGACCCACCCTGTCTGAAGGTGCCAGCGCAATATCACTTGAGCGACAGAACGTTCCACTTCTTTCGCGATTGTAACTAACGTCGGATCTTCGAACAATCCACCTTGCATGAGCGGTGCCCAAGCGACCGATGCGATGCCATGCTCGGCCATATACGATGCTAATTCGGGTTGACGAAGCAACGGATGCCGCTCGACTTGGTTCACGGCTGGAACGAGTTCACTGTTTGCAGCCAATGTCTCAAGGTGATGAATCTGGAAGTTACTCACTCCGACCGCTCCGACACGTCCTTCGCGATACAATTGTTCAAGGGCGCGCCAAGAGTCAACGATTTTGTCTTCCACCGGCCAATGAATCAAATACAAATCCAATTGTTCTAAGCCGAGGCGTTCGAGTGAAGCTTCATACGCAGCGATAGCTGATTCATACCCTTGATCGGCATTCCAAAGTTTTGAGGTGATGAACAAATCATCCCGGGAAATATTCGCCATCTCCATTCCTTTTCGAATTCCGATTCCGACACCTTCCTCGTTCTCATAAACAGCTGCCGTATCGATGTGGCGGTATCCTTGACGAATCGCTTCCACGACGGCATCGATGACCGTATCTCCGTCCTCTACTTTAAAGACGCCAAGTCCGATGGTAGGAATGGCTTTCTGACCGTGATTCAACTCTATAGATTGTTTCATTTGTACCCCTTCTTTCGTGAGAATTCTTCTTCACTATAAAGGGGATTCTCACTTTCCGGAATAAGGCACATTGAAGTAACTATACAAAAAGAGCCGCCCCATTACTGGAGCGGCGTGTGAGAGTTGGTTATTCTGGACCTCTATCATCGGCTCTAAAGTCGAGCGCTTCTCCTGCGACGACCGTCTCACCGAACGGTACGACGACGACTTTTCCGTCTCCGTTCGTCCAAATGATCGGTGTGATGAGTGAAGGTACTTTATCTCGAATCGCATTGAGATCGACTTCGAGAAGTACGTCTCCCGCTTCGACTCGGGCACCTTCCTCTACTTTCGAAGTGAATCCTTCCCCTTTCAGATTAACCGTATCGAGACCGACATGAATCAATAGTTCGCGTCCATCGTCAGCCAAGATGCCGATTGCATGTTTCGTTGGGAAGAATGTCGTGATTTGACCTGTCACCGGCGAAACGACCTGACCTGAGCTTGGTTCGATTGCAAATCCTTCTCCCATCATGCGACCAGAGAAGACTTGATCTGGCACATCATCGAGTGATAACAATACACCCGACATTGGAGCGAGGAAGCGATGATCGGCTTGTTCAGCCGCTTCCGGTGTAATCACCGCTTTTTCAACTTTTTCTTTCGGTTTATACTCGCCACCTTCGATGATGGTCGCGATTTGTGATTTGAGCGTGTCCGACTTCGGTCCGAAGATGGCCTGAATGTTATCCCCTACTTCAAGGACACCGGCAGCACCGAGGTCTTTTAAGAGATCTTTGTCGACTTGTTTGACGTCATTCACGGTGACGCGAAGTCGCGTGATACAAGCATCCAAATGTTTAATGTTTTCAGGACCACCGAGTCCGACGAGCACTTCATATGGCAAGTCGTCCCCAATACCTGCTTTGTCCCCTTTCGCTCCGGTCTGAACGTCACGTCCAGGGATTTTCAGGTCGAATTTCGTAATGGCAAAGCGGAATCCGAAGTAATAGATGACCGCAAAGACGAGTCCGACCGGAATGACGAGCCACCAGGCGGTTCGGTTCGGCAAGACGCCGAAGAGAAGGTAGTCAATGAGACCGCCAGAGAATGTCATCCCGATCTTGACGTTCAGTAGATGCATCGTCATGAACGAAAGACCCGCAAAGACGGCGTGAATCCCGAAGAGAAGTGGTGCGACGAAGACGAATGAGAACTCGACTGGTTCTGTGATCCCTGTCAAGAATGACGTAAGGGCAGCTGAAAAATAGAGACCTTCGACGTCTTTTCGACGTTCTTTCGGAACCGTGTGGAACATGGCGAGACAGGCAGCAGGTAACCCGAACATCATGAACGGGAATTTCCCGGTCATGTACGTACCGGCTGTGAACTCGACGCCGTCACGTAGTTGTGCGAAGAAAATCCGTTGATCCCCTTGTACGAGATCACCGGCTTGGTTCGTATATTCCCCAAATTGGAACCAGAACGGAGAATACCAAATATGGTGAAGACCGAACGGAATCAAGGAACGTTCTACCAATCCAAAGATGAATGCTGATAAGGCAACGTTTGCCTCGATGACCGTACTTGAGAACGTATTGATCGCATTCCCAATCGGTGGCCATATATACGCGAGCGCAATCCCGATAATCAAACTGAATGCGGCCGTCGCAATCGGGACAAACCGCTTCCCGGCAAAGAATCCTAAGAAATCTGGCAACTTGATGTTGAAATACTTGTTGTACGCATAAGCTGCAACAAGACCTGCGATGATACCCCCGAATACCCCCATTTGGAGTGTCGGGATACCGAGAACAGACGCATACTGCGGATCGCCTTGAGCGATTTCCGCGGTAATCCCGTTCCACGTGCTAATAACTTTGTTCATGATCAAATAACCGACAATGGCTGCTAGACCAGCAACTCCATCCCCGTTCGCCAGGCCGATCGCGACCCCGACGGCAAACAGTAACCCTAAGTTCGCGAAGACGATGTCCCCGGCATCTGTCATGACTTGCCAAATCAGGACAAGTGAGTCATTCGCCAGAAACGGGAGCAATTCAACGAGGTCCGGGTTTTGGAATGCGGTACCAAACGCCAAGAGAAGACCGGCTGCCGGTAAGATCGCAACCGGAAGCATGAGTGCTTTCCCGACCCGTTGTAAAACGCCAAACACTTTCTTCCACATCATGGTTCCCTCCTTTGTCAGAATACTTACTTTTTCCCTCTAACGTTTGGATGAAACCGTTTCATATAAAAGAAAAAGACCAACCCCGAAGGATTGGTCTAGATGATGATTAGTTTGCTTTCTTTTCGTTACCTGAAGCGATAACCGCTTGAATCTCTGATTTCAATGCATCCGAACGTGGTCCGAAGATTGCTTGAATGTTGTTACCAACTTCAAGGACACCAGAAGCGCCAAGGCGTTTCAACTCATCTTTGTTTACGTTTGCTTTGTCTTTAACTTCTACACGAAGACGTGTGATACATGCATCGAGGTGCTTGATGTTTTGTGAGCCACCAAGACCGACGAGGATATCTTGTGCAAGTTCCGAACCAGTAGCTGTTGATTGTTCAACAACCTCATCTTCACGACCTGGTGTTTTAAGGTTGAACTTACGGATAACGAAGCGGAATCCGAAGTAGTAAACAACCGCGAACACGAGACCGACTGGAATGACGAGCCACCAAGCCGTACGACCTGGAAGAACTCCGAAGAGCAAGAAGTCGATCAAACCACCTGAGAACGTCATCCCGATCTTAACGTTCAAGATATGCATCGTCATGAACGAAAGACCTGCGAATACTGCGTGTACTGCGAAGAGAAGCGGTGCTACGAACAAGAATGAGAACTCGATTGGTTCTGTGATACCAGTCAAGAACGATGTAAGGGCAGCAGAAGCCAAGAGACCACCGACAACCGCTTTACGCTCAGGACGTGCTTCATGGTACATTGCGAGTGCTGCTGCAGGAAGACCGAACATCATGAACGGGAATTTACCAGTCATGAACGTACCTGCTGTCAATTCAGCACCGTCACGAATTTGTGCGAAGAAGATCGCTTGGTCACCACGAACGACGTTACCTGCTGCATCTGTGTATGAACCGAATTCAAACCAGAACGGTGAGTAGAAGATGTGGTGAAGACCGAATGGAATCAATGAACGTTCGATCAAACCGAAGACGAACGCTGCGAATGTACGGTTTTCTTCCAACATGATTTTTGAGAATGCGTTCAAACCATCTTGTACTGGTGGCCAGATCAAAAGCATGACGAAACCAGCAACGACTGCTGCAACTGCTGTTACGATTGGAACGAAACGTTTACCAGCGAAGAAACCGAGGAACTGTGGCAATTCGATATTGAAGTACTTATTATAGGCCCATGCGGCGATGAGACCCATGATGATTCCTCCGAATACCCCTGTTTGGAGTGTTGGGATACCGAGTACGTTCGCGTATGCTGGGTCACCTTGCGCTAACACTTCAGGTGTGAGTTCGAGCCAAACACCCATCACTTTGTTCATGATCAAGAATCCAACGATTGCTGCAAGTCCGGCTACCCCGTCACCTGCTAAACCGATGGCAACACCGACTGCGAACAAGAGCGCCAAGTTCGAGAAGATGATTCCACCTGCTTGCTCCATCAATTGAGCGAATTTCACGATACCGTCGTTTGTTAACCAATCGGCGCGTGATGTAAGTTGTGGGTTTTGCATTGCGTTACCGAATGCAAGAAGAAGACCGGCTGCCGGCAAGATCGCAACAGGAAGCATAAGTGCTTTACCGACTTTTTGAAGAACACCAAAGATCTGCTTAAACATCAACATTTCCTCCTTTTTTTAAATACGTATAAACAATATGATAGCGGTGTAGATGTCAGACAACCGACGTATCTAAACGTTTTCATAAATCACGTTTATAAAAACAGAAAAGGCATGAATAAGGATAGAACGTGGACCTCTCCCAACGGAGAAATCACATAACGTTCCACTCCTTACTCATGCCTGATCGAATCAGTAACACGTAAGACACGTGGTATCATTTATCTACTTGTTAGGCGCTGGAGATGCATCGTCAAATATGTCGCTTCACCTCGTGGGACGGGACGCTTTAATTCGCGTTCCATGATGCCCATCAGCTCCCAAGCAGTACTATAGCATAGCGGATATTCGTCGCGCAACACCTTTTCAATTTTTTGTGGTGCCTCGACCATCTCACCCGTCGCAACCCGCTCAACGGCGTACCTTAAGTGCCGAAGTAAGCGCTTATAATCGAGTGAAGTTCGGTCCAATTTTACGTTCAAACGACTCTCAATCGTCTGGACGATTTGGCCGATGATTTGGTTATGACGATTTACTTCCAGGACATTTTTGAACGTCGTCGCTGAGTGAATGTGGAGGGCAATGAATCCAGTCTCCGCATCCGGTAGGAGTACGTTCAATCGTTCGTGAAACATATCGACAATTCGTTCCGCGAGCGCAAATTCGTTTGGATAAAGTGATTCCGTCTCAAGTAAAAACGGATTCGTCACTTCCATCCCTTGCTCGATTCGTTTCATCGTGAAGAACAAATGGTCGGTCAAGCCGATATGAATGTGCTCATCGACTTTTTTACCCGTACTCGTCTCGATGAAGCCGACGATCTCTTGCATGAACGCAATAAAATCCTCATCGACATGTTTGACGAGCTCTTGATACTGCGACTGTTCTTCTTTATCTGTCAGTTGATACACTTTCTCCGGGACGCTGGCCGGGTCGACGAGGTCGCCTGGTTTTTTACCAAAGCCAATTCCCTTCCCGAGTAGAATGACTTCCGGATCCGTATCATGTTGACAAATGACAACGCTATTATTCAACACTTTTTTGATCGTATACATCGGTAATGTCATTCGCATCGCATCCCTTACTAAAATCGTTTCGCTATCTAGTATATCGGTTCATGCCCTAAAAAAGTAGGGACAAAACAAAAAAGGCGAACATTTCTGTCGCCATTTAAAACATTGAATAACCGCTCTTTCGTAAGAAACGAATCGTCACACCAGCCAAGATTGCTCCGAGCAACCCGAAACCGAGCATGAACAAATCGAGAAGTTGCAATCCGACGAGACCTTCATAGATCCCCGTGAGTGCAGTTGACGTCTCGGTCACGTAACTTGAAAGTTTGACATTATCAATCATCATGATGACAAAAATCGGATAAATGAACACGAGTGTCCATGTCTTTTTAAGTAACATATTCAAGATGAAGCCGATACTGAAAAAAATCGTCATATATAAGACGGCCCCAATGACTGCTTGGATAATATGCATGTGATGTCCCCCTTGTCCGCTCTCCATTATACAAAATTTCAACCGACGTGGTCAAAGAACTTCCTATGACAATTTCGAAAGAAAACAGCTCGTTCTGAATCAGAACGAGCCGTACGTTAATCGAAAATTAGAACTTTCCTTTTTTGAGGACGAGTCCGTATTTTTTCAATTCGATGAAGTGTTTGTTGTCGATGACTTTCTTCATGAATGAAGCGTTGCGACCGAAGATTTTTTTGCCCATGACGATTCCGATTCCATCGTTATGACCGAGCGAAGCGACTGTTCCTTTGCTCTCGTAAGTGAACTTCGAAGTCGATTTGCCATTGATAAGTGCTGCGATGTTTTTCGCAACGTTGTGCGCTTGTTGTGTTGCGATTTGTGCCGTCGGTGGGTATGGACGGTTCGAAGCAGGGTCCATGACTGCCGAGCAGTCACCGATGATGAAGACGTTGTCGTGACCTGGTGCACGGTTATCCGCTTCCACCATGACACGGTTACGAACCGCTTCAAATCCTGATTTTTCAATAATCGGGCTACCACTTACGCCACCTGTCCAGATAATCGTGTTGGCGTGGATCGTTTCCGTCGTGTCACCTTGAAGTGGACCAAACGTAACGACACCTGGCTCAACACCTTTGATTCCGTTACCGAGTTTCATCTCGACACCGTTACGCTCCAACCATTTCTGTGCGTACGTTGTGAGTTCAGGGTCGAAACCTGGAAGAACCGTTGGCGCTGCTTCAATGTTGACGATGCGAACAGCTTCGCGTGGAACGTCATATTGTTTGCAAAGCTCTGGGATTCGGTTGACGATTTCACCGAGGAATTCGATTCCTGTGAATCCAGCACCACCGACAACGATCGTTACGAACGAGCTATCAGAAGAACCGTTTGTTTTATATTGAGCGAATGAGTACTCGATGTGCTCTTTAATTTTACGAACGCTGTTCAATGAGCTGATTGTCATGGCGTTTTCTTTCAAGCCTGGGATACCGAATGTTTCCGGTACACCGCCGAGACCGATGACAACGTAGTCGTATTCGACGACGGAACCATCTTCAAGCGTAACTTGTTTCGCAGCAGTATCGACGCGATCGACGATCCCTTTGACAAGTTTCACACGTGATGGGTTCACAATATCGTTAATGTAAATGCGTGCTTGGTCTGGGTTCATCGTTCCAGCAGCTGGTTCGTGAAGCCAAGTCGTTTGGTAGTGATAATCATGCTTGTTGATGAGCGTGATATTCGCGTCACCTGCAGCGAGTGTCTTTTGAAGGTTGACGGCTGTGATGAGTCCGCCAAAGCCCGCGCCAAGAATAACAATGTTAGGTCGTTTCATGTTCATTTCCACCTTGTTTAAAGTTTTGTTTTTTTGAACAACTATGTTGTGTGTTTCTTCACATAGATGTTCACAATAAAGCCCATTCTTGTTCAACATCTGTTCACAATTGCTTCTGTTTCATTGTACGCTCTTTAATTTGAATTCTCAATGGAAAAGCTTATCTTCTTGAATTTTTTTTGAAAGTGTTGCATGTTTGTACTGAATGGATTTAATTCAATAAACTCTCTATAATAAATGTATACGCTTTGAGGAGGAATTCGATGAAGACGACGAAAGATGTAATCATCATCGGTGGAGGTCCGGTTGGACTGTTCACCGCATTTTATGCAGGCATGCGCCAACTCGATACGACGTTGATTGAAAGTTTACCGCAACTCGGCGGTCAATTGTCAACGCTCTATCCTGAAAAATATATTTATGACATCGCTGGCTTCCCGAAAGTGAAAGCACAGGATTTGATCGATCAATTAAAAGCACAGGCTGATCAATTCGAGCAAGACTACCGCCTTGGCGAAACGGTCGAAACGGTGGAACGTCTCGAGGACGGCACGTTCGTTTTGACGACGAATAAAGAAGAGTACCATACGAAAGCGGTCATTATCACTGCCGGAAACGGTGCCTTTTCGGCTCGTCCACTCGGTCTTGACGGTTGCGAAGATTACGCAAACCTTCATTACTTTGTCGATAACATGGAGAAATTCCGTGATCGCCGCGTCATGATTGCCGGTGGTGGCGACTCTGCTGTCGACTGGGCACTCATGCTCGAAGGCATCGCAAAAGAAGTACACATCGTTCACCGCCGTGACCGTTTCCGCGCTCACGAACATACGGTCGAACAAATGAAGGCATCGACGATTAATGTCCTTACGCCGTACAACATCGAGTCACTCTCAGGTGAGACACACATCGAATCTGTTGAATTGACGGATAAAGACGGCGAGTCAAAAATCGTTGAGATTGATGATTTGATTTGTAACTATGGATTCGTGTCATCTCTTGGTCCAATCAAGAATTGGGGAATGGAATTTGAGAAGAACACAATCCGTGTCGACTCACGCATGGAAACAACAGTTGCCGGGATCTTCGCTTGCGGTGATATCGCCACATATGAAGGAAAAGTGAAGCTGATCGCAACAGGTTTCGGTGAAGCACCGATTGCCATCAACCAAGTGAAGCAACTTGTGGATCCGACTGCCCGTCATCCGCAACACTCGACATCTGTATTTGCCGGGAAATAATGATCAATCCTCTGTGGACTGTGTCCACAGAGGATTTTTTCATTTCCGCATCGTTTGAATGATGACCCGGTCAATCCAGTCATCGAGTTGCGTGAACACGAAGCCCGCCTTTTTCGCTTCAGCAATCGACATGTAATAGTCGACGTCCGAATCATATGGGGACGACTCCCCATCTTTTATGATATGGACAGGTTTTCCGACATGTTGCCCGATTCGTTCCATTAAAGCACCCATGGAGATGAGACCGTCACTCGCAGCGTTGAAGGGTCCAGTCACGTTCGCACGTCCCACCCATTCTAAAAATGCTGCTGCTTCCGCGCTCGAGATGAAGCCCATTTTCGCTTCTGGACGATGCAACACAATCGGTTCCTCGTTGCGAATCGCGTCCACATAAAATTTGAGTCGATCTGTATAATCATCTGGTCCGAGGACAATCGGTAAGCGTACGGTCGCAACTGGGAACGAAGCCCGGTGGAAGAAGAACGACTCTGCCTCTCGCTTCCCTTGTCCGTAGTCATGCTCGGCTTCTAGATGATATTCATAATGGAGCGGATTAAAGTCACTCTCTTTTAAATCAGGTCCCGGCGCGTATACCGACATTGTAGACGTCAGGACATACTTTCCGACTTTGTCCATGAACGCATCCGAGGCGATTTTTGCCTGATACGGGGTAAAGCAAATATTGTCGTAGACGAGGTCATAGCGTTCTCGTGCCAAGTCTTTCATCGTCGCGACCGATTGTCGGTCTCCTTTAATGGACCGTATCCCTTCGGCTTCTGGTACTTGTAGTTGGCCTCTTGTCACAATCGTCACATCGTCCCCCGCCTCCGCGAGTCGCAAGGCAAGTCGTTTCCCGAAATAGCGCGATCCTCCAAAAATCAATACTTTCCTCATCACCCTAGCCCCCTTCAATACGATTCTCTTCCCTACATTCCCTTTCCCCGACGTTCCGTAACTGGTCGAATCGCACAAAAAAAAGACTATGGCGCTCCATAGTCTAAAATAATTAACATTCTCCTGGTGTCCCAGCGTTCGTTGCCGTACGGAAACTTGAACCGCAGCCACACGTGGCGATGGCATTCGGGTTTTTAATCGTAAATCCTCCACCGAGCATCGATTGCTTGTAGTCAATCTCGAGCCCATCGACGACCCCGTGATCGACTTCCGCAACGATGACGCGGACGCCGTGATGGTCGAATTGAATATCTTTATCCGTCTTTTCCTCATCAAAGCCCATTCCATATGAAAGTCCTGTACATCCGCCACCTTGGACCTTCACTCGCAAATATTGTGCATCCGGGCGTTCGGTCTGTTTCATCATCTCTTGTACTTGAAGTGCTGCTGATTCTGTCAAATGAATCATCTGAACTCCTCCTCATTTTATCTTCAATTCAAGTCAATTGACTTGTAGTTTTGTGCATTATCTTGTATAACTAAACTGTAACAAAAAAAATTAAATCGTTCCATCTTCGGGGCAGGGTGAAATTCCCGACCGGCGGTATTGAAGAATTTATTCTTCTCAGCCCGTGAGCGAGCAAGGCGTTGCTTGCTGATTTCGTGAGATTCGAAAGCCGACAGTACAGTCTGGATGGGAGAAGATGGCGGCATCCGACCGATATCCGGATGTTTTCTTTGACGTGGACATTTCCACCTCGGAAAACATCTATTTCGTATGCGCGTAAACTCTCCCGATTGTCTTTATTGCAATCGGGTTTTTATATGCGACGGATGCCATTCATCGAGGAGCGACCTAAAGGAGAGATTCTGATGAAAACTACGCGCAACAAACGATTGACAACTATGGTGACTTTGGCGATGCTCGGGACGATTTCGTTCGTACTCATGCTATTCAACTTCCCGCTCCCATTTTTACCGCCATTCCTCAAAGTGGATTTCAGTGACATTCCTGCACTCATTGCTGGGATCGTCTTTTCTCCACTCGCAGGTGTCGTGGTCGTCGGATTGAAAAACGTCTTGTACTATGTCTTTAACGGTGGCGGTGTCCCGGTCGGAGAGGTCGCAAACTTCTTCGCAGGTGTCGCATTCATGTACCCGGTTGCATGGTTCTACCACAAACGGAAGACGAACAAAGCACTCGCTTCTGGACTACTCGCCGGTACAATCACGATGGCACTCAGCCTCGCCATTTTAAACTATCTCGTCATCTTGCCAGCCTATGCCTTCTTCTTCGGAATGGCAGACATGGCCGACCCGGCCGTGAAGACGGACCTCGTCCTTTACGGGATCTTACCGTTCAACTTGATTAAAGCGATCTTGATCAGCGCACTCTTCGTTCCACTCTTCTTGAAATTGAAGCCGTGGATCGAACGTCAGCGCGTACAACTTCAAGCATAATCGATATACGAGCATCTAGGCGTTGCCTAGGTGCTTTTTTCAATCTGATTGATCAGGAGGAGTTTGATTGATGAAACACGAGCAGGATTTGATTGATTTCTTACAACAAGATGCAGAACTTATGAACCTTCTTCGCACCGTTGCTACCCTTCATCTGCCCGACTGGTGGATTTGCGCGGGCTATATTCGCGCAAAAATATGGGACCATCTTCATGGATACGATGCACCGACCCAAACGGACGACGTCGATGTGATTTATTTCGACCCTACTCAGTCAGAAGAATCCATCGAAAAAGAATTAGAACAGGTGTTGAATCAACTCGACCCGAGCGTACCTTGGTCTGTAAAAAACCAAGCGAGGATGCATCATGTGAACCATTTGCCACCATATACGTCATCGGTCGATGCGCTAGCGCACTTCCCCGAGACGGTGACCGCAATCGGGGTACGTCTCAATGTAGACGGTGAGCTCATTCTCTCAGCACCCTATGGCGTTCAAGACCTTCTCACACTACAAGCTAGACCTACACCATATTTTGAAACAAGCACCTCAAAACATCCAATCTACTTGAAACGAATGGCTCAAAAAAATTGGCCAGCTCAATGGCCGAACGTCAAATTGTATACATCATCCCTACACTAAAAAACGCGACCACCGAAGTGATCGCGTTTTCTTATACTAATTAGAGAAGAAGTCCAGCCAATGTAGCTGACATCAAGTTTGCAAGCGTACCTGCGAGAATTGCGAGGACACCCATACGCGCGATGTCACCACGACGGTTTGGTGCCATACCACCAAGACCACCGAGAAGGATCGCGAGTGATGAAATGTTGGCGAAACCACAAAGTGCGAATGCAATCATTGCTTCTGTACGAGCTGACAAATCACCAGAACCGATGATTGGTGCAAACTCAGAGAAGGCAACGAATTCGTTCAAGACTAGTTTTTGACCGAGGAAGCTACCAAATTGTACTGCATCTGCCCACGGAACACCGATAACGAATGCAAGTGGCGCGAACACATAACCAAGAATCAATTCGAGTGACAAGCTATCAAATCCGAAGAGTCCGCCTACTGAACCGAGGATCAAGTTGACGAGCGCAATCAATGAAACGAACGCGAGAAGCATTGCACCGACGTTCAAAGCAAGGAAGAGACCGTCAGAAGCACCACGTGCCGCTGCATCGACGAAGTTCGCCGCTCTGTCTTCTTCTTCCTCTACAATCTCGATGTCATCATCGTATTCTTCTGTTTCTGGAACGATGATTTTCGCGAACAAGAGACCAGCCGGCGCTGCCATGAAGCTCGCTGCGAGCAAGTACTCGAGTGGTACACCGAGTGCTGCGTATCCAGCAAGTACAGAACCGGCAACTGATGCGAGACCACCGACCATAACTGCGAAGAGTTCAGACTGTGTCATCGTAGGAAGGTAAGGCTTGATGACAAGCGGTGCTTCCGTTTGACCGACGAAGATGTTTGCTGTTGCTGAAAGTGACTCTTTACGTGACGTTCCTAACGCTTTTGCGAGTGCCGTACCGAGGATACGGATGACCCACTGCATGACGCCAAGGTAGTAGAGTAACGCGATTAATGATGACATGAAAACGATAATCGGAAGAACTTGGAATGCGAAGACGAAGTTATCGCCGCCGACCGCAGTTCCGAATACGAACGCGATCCCGTCATTTGCCGTGTTCAAGATTGCTTGAACCCCGCTCGAGATCCATTCAAGTGCTGCACGTCCCCAAGACGTGTACAGAACAAGGAATGCAAACGCGAATTGAACAGCGAACGCTGCCAAGACCGTGCGCCATTTGATGGCTTTACGGTTGGTAGAGAAGATGTAAGCGATTGCAATTAGTGCCAAAATACCAACCACACTCATGATTTTCATTGATGTTGTGCTCCTTTCATATTAAACAAAGCTATTATATGTGTCATACCCGAAAAGAGATGTGCCCTACCGTTTGAAACGCTTTCTTTTTCTCGTTGTTAAACGTCAGACAACCTACATTCGAACCTCTTAGAATATAACATCCCTCTTTTTAAAATGCAACGGGTGAAATAAAAAAGTTTGAGGTCATCCCTCAAACTTTTCACCATGCCATCTCTTCAATTTTTTCATACACCTTCGTCACCAACTCATCCGGCGTTTCACCGGTCACAACTTCCCCGTCGACGAGGCAAAAAAGGTCGAGGGAACAGACGCCACAGTAGCCTGTACAGCCGTATTCGACCACATCAAGATCAGGGTCAGACTCTAATTTCGCTCGGGCTACTTGTGAGCCCATCGCTAAATTCGAGGCGCAAAATTCGATGATTGGATTCATCATATATGTCACCGTCTTTCTTTACGTGAATTATCGGAAAATGGTTCTTCTACGGCAGATTATAACATGATACAGTTGAAGAGTAACAAAGGGGGATTATTATGCGCAAATTAGTCGTCTTAGGGGGCGGTTACGGGGGTATGCGTGTCATCGAAAGAGTTCTTGGACATCAGTTGAAGGACGTATCGGTCACGCTCGTCGATCGCTTACCTTATCATGGATTAAAAACAGAGTATTATGCGCTCGCTGCAGGAACGGTCTCGGACCGCGATATTCGCATCGATTTTCCGGAAGAAATTGACTACATATACGGACAGGTCACGGATATCGATACGGAAGACAAGATGGTTCTTCTCGCGAGTGGAGAAAAAGTACCTTATGATGACCTCGTCATCGGATTAGGCTGTGAAGACAAGTATCACAACGTCCAGGGGGCAGCAGAGTTCACGTACAGTATTCAAACACTTGAAGAATCACGAAAAACACAGCAAGCGATCAACGGGTTACGGCCCGGATCGGTCGTCTCGGTCGTTGGAGCCGGATTATCCGGCGTCGAACTCGCAAGCGAACTACGCGAGAGTCGTCCTGATTTGACGGTTCGATTGTTTGACCGTGGACCTTCCGTATTATCATTCTTATCCAATCGTGTCTCCATGTATGTGCAATCTTGGTTCGAAGAGCACGGAGTCGAAGTCATCAACAACGCCAATATTACGCGCGTCGATGCCGATGGATTATGGAACCATGAAGATTTGTTCCCTTCCGACTTGACCGTATGGACAGCCGGTATTCAACCGGTCGCTGTCGTACGCAATCAAGGATGGGAGCTTGATGGAGGCGGACGTGTCAAACTGACAGAGCATCATTTCGTCCCTGGCCAACCAGACGTATTCGTCGTCGGAGATAACGCGAGCTTGCCGTACGCACCTTCTGGACAACTCGCCGAAGCTCAGGCCGAACAAATCGTTCAAGTGCTCCTCTGTAAATGGAAAGGCCTTGCCTATCCAGAGTTACCAGACATCAAATTGAAAGGGACGCTCGGTTCCCTTGGGAAGAAAGCAGGCTTTGGAGTGTTCATGGGGAAACAATCACTCACCGGCAAAGTCGCCCGCTTGTTGAAGTCCGGCATTCTTTGGAAACATAAAGTCATCAAGTAAACAATTGCGAATGGACCTGACGGGTCGATTCGCTTTTTTCATGCATCGCATCACCGATTTTCTGTTACCGTTACGTCCTCTTGAGTCAAAAGTCTTGTATCTGAATCCCCTGTATCCTTATCTAAATATTCAGATTTTTAATGCCATCGACATATTCTATCTGTTGGAAATACTTGTTACTCTATGAACACGGCAGTACGACATCCTGTCATCTTGCCTACTACCTTAAAGGAGGAAACAAGTTGAAAAAAATCTGTAGCACCGTCCTTGCATCATTGCTCGTCTTATCAACCGTCCCAGGAGGCGCGGAAGCCGCCCCGAACAAGGAGAAAGAACGCGTCCTCGTCGTCTTCAAAGAATCGGCAAAGAAAATTCCGCTCTCGATTGAAGGCATGGAAGTTAAACAACAGTATTCGAATATTCCTGCAGCAGCACTTGAAGTTCCGAAAGCTGCCTTGAACGGACTGAAGAATAACCCGCATGTCGCACACGTGGAAGTCGATCAAACGGTACATATCGAGAACCAAAGCCAGGATTGGGGAATCCCTAAACTTCAAGCTCCTTCCGCTTGGCAAAGTGGGTTCACCGGGAAAGGTGTCAAAGTATCCGTCGTCGATACGGGTATCTCCGCTCATCCTGACTTAACGATTGCTGGTGGTGCCTCGTTTAGTACGGTCACGAGTTCTTACGCCGATGATAACGGTCACGGTACGCACGTCGCCGGGATTATCGGAGCCCGTAACAACAGCATTGGTACGGTCGGAATCGCTCACGAGGCAAGCATCTATGCCGTCAAAGCACTTGAGGCGAACGGTAGTGGTAGTCTATCAAGCATCATCGCCGGCATTGACTGGTCGATCACAAATGACATGGACATCATCAACTTGAGTCTTGGGACGACAAGCCCTTCGACGACACTCCAACAAGTCGTGGATCGTGCGAATAACGCAGGTATCCTCGTCGTTGCGGCAGCCGGAAACAACGGACGTACCGATGGGTCAGGCGATCTCGTCAACTACCCAGCACGTTACAGTTCGGCAATCGCCGTCGCTGCGACGGATATCAACAACAACCGTGCCTCGTTCTCAGCGACAGGTGGCACAGTCGAAGTCGCGGCACCTGGTGTCAGCATCAATTCAACCCTCTCAAATGGCGGCTACGGTCAAATGAGTGGGACATCGATGGCGACGCCTTACGTTGCAGGTAACCTTGCGCTCATGAAGCAAGCCTTCCCAACGTTATCGAGCACGCAACTCCGTACGAAATTATCGCAAGATTCGATTGACCTCGGTACGGCAGGTCGTGACACTTGGTTCGGAAATGGACTCGTCCAAGCCCCTACTTCTGGTGGTACGACACAACCGGTGCAAGCACTCACGACGACAGTATCGACTTCGAAGACATACTACTACGCGGGTGAAGTCGTCTCGATTTCTTCAACAGTTCGTAATTCGAATGGCCAAGCGGTCGCGAACGCCGATGTCCGTGTGACGGTCACACAACCGAACGGCGCGACGCTCGTCGGTACAGGCAAGACGAATGCTTCAGGAGCGATCACGTTCACACTCTCTACGAACTCTTGGTCACAGCGCGGTACGTATCAAGTGAAGTCTGACGCGACGCTTACAGGTTACACGGCTGGTTCAGCGACGTCTTCGTTCCAACTTCTTTAACCGAAAAAAATCGAGCGCTTCGCTCGACTTCACTGATTGACGAACCACGTCGCATCATACGACCTGGTTCGTCTTTTTTTGATTCCAATTCATCAGGTAAAGTGTTCAACAAGTACTCTAGTTTTGTAAAACTGATAAAACAAATCCTCATATTTCGTTTTCGGAAGAATAGGTAAACAAATAACGAACCTTGCATTCGCATGGTCCGTCTGTCGTCAATACTCATTTATGATTGCTTCGCTTCGATCGCCGCATATACTTTTCTTAACTGAACGACGCCTTCATCAATTACTTCCCCGTCTAACAAGACGAGCGGATAGAACCATTCGTCTTCTTTAAGTGCCTGTGAAAACTCGTCTTCACTCTGTTCGAAGTCGATATATTCGAACGAAAAGGATTGCTCTGGATACTTTCGTCCGAGTGCACTTTGCAACCATTCATACGTCTCGGTCGAACTCGGTGCACCGACACAACTCGCACATTGAACTTCAGCCCCATATACCGTAATTTTCATCTTCATTCCCCCTCAAAACCATTATACAAAATCCTTCCCTTACTCGATGATGAAACGCTCAGCGTAAATGATTGAGAAACACTCTCAAACTTGCTAGAATAAAGTAGAACGAGAAAGGGGTAGATACCATGGAAATGTTTGATCAAGTCCAAGAAGTGCTCGATAAATTGCGTCCGTTCTTGCTTCGTGACGGCGGAGACGTCGAACTCGTAGATGTCGAAGAAGGCATCGTCAAGCTCCGTTTGATGGGTGCTTGCGGCAGCTGCCCGTCTTCAACAATCACGCTAAAAGCCGGTATTGAGCGTGCGCTCATCGAAGAAGTACCAGGCATCGTCGAAGTAGAGCAAGTATTCTAAGCAAAAAGGGAGACATTCGTCATCCCTTTTTTTCATGCTTCCATTCATCTAAGCTCTCGACCATATAGGTCGGGAGTTTTTCTTGTTCTTGGATAAATGCCGGTCCATGTACACCTGAATTCACATGGAGTGTACGAATGCCACCATTGATTCCAAATAAAATATCTGTGTGATAGTTATCCCCTACCATGACGACATCTTCTTTATTCAACCCAATCATGTCGAGTGCGATGTCAATCATGACCGGTTCCGGCTTTCCGATGAAGAAAGGATCTTTCTCCGTCGTCACGGTCAACACGGACGTGAGTGATCCATTCCCCGGTAAAAATCCACGTTCGGTCGGAATGGCGATATCCCCATTCGTCGAGATGAATCGAGCCCCCGAGCGGATGGCGATTGCGCCTCGCGCCAACTTCTCATACGTGATGTGTCGGTCGAGTCCGATGACCACGTAGTCCGCCTTCGGTTCGTCTGTGACATGAAAACCACGAGACTCTAAAGCGAGACGGAGTCCGTCTTCCCCAATCATATAGACGGTTGCTCCTGGCGACATCTTCTCAATATAAAAAGCCGTCGCCATCGCGCTCGTCAAGACGTTCTCCGCCTTCACGTTTGCGCCCATCGCAATCAATTTATCCGCGATCTGTTGTTGTGTCATCGAAGCGTTGTTCGTGACGAACAAATACGGGACGCCCGTCGCTTCTAATTCGTTGACGAAATCAACCGCTGCCTGAACGGGTTCTGTACCGGCATACATCGTGCCGTCTAAATCAAACAAATATCCTTTAATCGGTTCCATCCAATCACTCGCTTTCTGGTAAGAATGCGGACACTGGTCCAAGCTCGACTTCTAAGTAGTGGCGAACTTGTGTGGAGAATGCCGTGAAGTCTTGTTTTGACGTCTTCACCCACTCATCAAATTTTGATGCGTCGGCGTGCACAAACTCACGAACGTAATAGGCACGTAATCCGACGAGCGCTTTCGTCGCGTTCGCCGTCGTCTCATCGAGTACGCGCTCATCCAGTAAGATGTCGACAATGTCTTCATAACTGCCCGGATCTCGCATAATGAACCCGTCAATCATCGAGTTCCCAACATCGATAACACCTTCCATAAGAAGGACGGCCATTCGCTGTTTCGCAAGTTCCACCGTGAACGCATCCCCCGTCAATTGATCGGTGTGCGCTAACATCGTCTCCATTTGTTCCAGTGTCTGATTAATCTTCTCTCTATTCACAAAATACATGATGATCCCCCCCTGCTGTTAATACTAATGCTTTTTCGGTCAGGAGAAAAGAATCTGTCCTATTTACATCATTTATAACATTGTGATACACTAATCAACGGATTTAAGCCGTAAAAAGTATAACACATTGAATAGAGATAACGTGGAGGGTACAACACTATGGAACGTGAATTAGCATTAGAAATCGTACGGGCAACAGAAGCAGCAGCACTCGCATCATCCAAATGGATTGGACGCGGTCAAAAGAACGAGGCCGATGATGCGGCAACTTCAGCGATGCGAGAAGTTCTCGGAACGGTCAACATGGATGCGACAGTTGTCATCGGAGAAGGTGAACTCGATGAGGCCCCAATGCTCTACATCGGGGAAAAACTCGGAACGACATTCGGTCCGAAAGTTGACATCGCTGTCGATCCACTCGAAGGAACATCCATTGTCGCAAAAGGCCTTGGAGATGCGATGGTCGTCATCGCCGTTGCTGATGAAGGTGCCCTCCTCCACGCACCCGATATGTACATGGACAAGCTTGTCGTCGGTCCAAACTTAAAAGGGAAAGTCTCCCTCGACGAACCGCTCGAGTCAATCATTGAAAAAGCTGCGAAATATAATAACAAGCGCATCGAAGAAGTAACGGTCATCATGCAAGACCGTGACCGCCACGAACACCTTCGTCAAGCCGTCATGAATGTCGGCGCACGCGTCAAGTTATTCGAAGATGGCGATGTGTCTGCCGGAATCGCCGCTGCCGTCAAATCGAACCCGATCGATATTTTCATCAGTACAGGTGGAGCTCCTGAAGGAGTCATCACAGCCGCTGCTGTCAAAGCGCTCGGTGGAGACATGCAGGCCCGTCTACATCCGATGAACGAAGAGGAATCAGCTCGCGTCATCTCAATGGGAATTGAAGATCCACTTCAACTTCTTACGCTCGATGACCTCGTCAAGAGCGACGACTGCATCTTTGCTGCGACAGGTGTCACGTCAGGTGAGTTGCTCGATGGCGTCAAGTTCTTGACGGATGATATCGTCGAGACGACGTCACTCGTCATGCGCTCGAAGACACGCACGATTCGTAAAGTCGTGGCTGAACATCACTTGTCATTGAAGCCATACTTACAAAAAACTGAAGTCAACGCCTAAAAAAAAACGCCTTGCTCAATAAAATGAGCGAGGCGTTTTGTTGATTAGAATCCTTGTTCCGTTCCGTGTACCGGCTCTTCCGAACCAACTTGATTGTCGCGAATCGAGTCATAGAACGTCGCATACGTTGTCGAGAAATAAGGTCCGATAAAGAAGAACCCAATCCCGAGCGTCAAAATCCCGACGAGGAACCATCCGAAGAACGACAAGAAGAGCATGAATGCTTCCATCTTGTGCCCGTCCATGAGACGACGCGATTCCGTGATCGATTCAAGTGCCGAAAGCTCAGGCTGATCGCGTAAGATATACGGCGTAAGCGAGTACGAGAATCCTTTGATGATTCCAGGTACAATCAATAACAGTGTCCATAATACGATAAAGAGGCTCATCACAAATGAAGTGATGACATGTTTCACATAACGTGTTTGGAACGGTTTGAACATTGTCGAGAGTGACGCGCCATTTCCGCGCGATACGTTAAGCGCGAGCCATGACCAACCGATGGCAAGTGGCGCAATCAAGATTTGAAGAATTGTCGACACGAAACTTAACGTGGCGTCTGTCGATGTGAACGCTTCTGGTGAGTTGGGATCCATTTCAGGAGCGAACCACTGTGGAATCCCGTTGACGATGACAAACAAAAGCGCCAATCCGGCCATGAGCCACCATTTTCCTTTCAGCGCTTGTCGTGCATGTTGTTTCCATTCAGATCTCATTGTAACCCATCCTTTTTTATAGTCTTCTCTACAGTGTACGTGAAAAGGTTGAAGGACGTTTCAAAAAAACATAAAAAAAGGGAAAGGATTTTTTCCTTTCCGCTTAACGAATCATTACGTTACCTAAAAAGAACTGAGACATCGATAAGATCAACAAGAGCACTCCGAGCGAAAATGCAAGGTGAGACGTAACTTTGAAGACGCGACTCCGTAAAAAAGAGTGGCTGTATTCAAAGCGACGGACGATCAACACATGAATGAGTTCAAAAAGAATGACTGCCGCCGTAAAATAGAAGGTCATCATGATGTGAAAGCCAAAAAAGAACATGGCCAGTATCCCTAGTCCGAGATTATGAATTCGATTATGGACGTCATCCCGATCCCCGACGGTCGTTTGTACATGTTGCATCCAATCACCTCACTCTAAAAACCAAAACTACGTAGCTATCCTTAATGACAATTTATCACATTTTTCCAACCCTTAAACTCGAAGTCATGACTTTTTACCTAAACGAAATATTTGGAAATTAACTGTAATATAGAAATATAAAAAGTGCTGATTGCTCAGCACTTTACGCATTTGTCTCTTCAGTCTTGTTGAACTTCCGCTTCAACTTCAGTTTCTGCTTCGTTCCACCAAAGACAGGACCACTCTCTTCTTCGTTAATGTCCGTCTCTTTCTTCAGAACGAAATAAGGACATCCGAAATTGCAATACTCGTATACATAGTCCATCACGTGATCAATCCGGTTCTCATACGTCGCTAACTTTGATTGTGGTTCATAGAACCCTTTCAAACGTAGCTGCCCGTGTCCCCAGTCGCCGACAATATAGTCGTATTTATCAAGCACGTCACTATACCTTGCGATAAACGCTTCTTCATCAAATCCGTCGCGCTTCTCTTCTAAAACGGTATATCCGTGGCGATTCACTCGAATCATCGCTCCCACCTCCACTCTACTATCATAGCATGTCCCGCTATGACGGCTCTATCCTTTTCGAATGACCTCATGACGAGCGACAATTGTCTCTCGCAACACATCCCTTAGTAATTCCGGCATGAAATATCGCTTCGGCTGGTCTGCTAAGTATGGAAGGAGCGGTCCAAACGTCAACATATCGACCGTCGCGACGCGATACGTCCGATTCGGTTCTAGCTTTTCTCCCATGACGTAGTACTGACCGTCCCGCTGTTCGATTTGATACAGACTCGGCTCACCGAGTACGGTGCCTCTGAATCCTAGACCTCTGACGTGCATATTCGTGAACGTTTCCTCGTTTACGTCATGTAAAAATCGTTCGAGTGTCTTACCGTCAAGCGTCAGGACACATGGATTGATTGGATGTGGGCAGATCCGATGCAACATGTTCAGCGTGACTTTTCCTGGAGCGAGACCGTCTAGGACGACTCCAGACGGAATGATTCCGACATCGGCTGCACACCATTCGACCATCCCTTCTACAAGCAACTCACTAAGCGGAGAATGCCCGAACCAATCAGATGCATATCCTTCTGTTTCTGCGATTGTGATATCAAGGAGGCGTTCGGCATCTGCCCCTTCTGTATCTAACAAAGCCAACGTATCTGGACTATCTGATTGTTGTGACAGTTCGTGGAGGCGAGCTTCTTTCGAAACGACTCCTGACTCATCGAGCGTCAGCGTCACTTCCCCGACATACTTCCCATATTTCCCGGCTTGTGCAATGAGCACTCCGTTCGTCGTCACGCCTTCATCTAAAACGTGATGCGTATGGGCCCCGAGGATGACGTCAATGTCAGGATACATGTCTGCTAATCGTTCATCCCCGAAGAAACCGAGATGACTGAGTGCGATGATGACATCACATTGTGCCAACCGCTCTAGCGCTCGCTTTGTCGCTTCATAAGGCGATTCGATTTGCCAACCAAGTTCGGGATACAACTCTTCATAAGGGGCTGTGACACCAAATAAGCCAATTTTCAACCCATCACGCTCAAGAACAAGCGTTTCTTCGACCCAATCTGGTCGCGACCCGTCTGCTTCATACACATTCCCAAGCAAAATCGGGAACGTCGCCTCTTCATATAGATCGGCTAACCAATCGTGTGGAAACGTGATGCCTTCATTGTTTCCAATCGTGACGGCCGTCGGTTGAAGTCGCTCGAGTAAGCGAACGTTCAACTTCCCACGCGTCACTTCAGTCGCCGGATGTGTGCGATCGGCATGATCCCCTAAATCAAAGTAGAGGGTATCGTCCGTGCGACGTTCTTCTAGAAATGAAACAAGTTTCGGCCATTGGTCGAACTTTGAGTGAAGATCATTGTAATGAAAAATAGTAAGTTTCGTCACGGCCATCCCTTCCTTCTAAAACAGACTAATTTGTCTAGGTGCAAGCTCGTATTCGAGCCCAAGAATTTCAATCAAACGTTTGGCGTTCGGAGCCGCGTCCCCGGCCGAGTTGTTGTTAAAGTATACATACACATCTTTCGCTTCACGGTCAATCTCGCGGAGCGAGGCGGCGAGTTCCTGAAGTTCTTCCTCACTATAGCGATACAGACAACGGACGTGCCGCCATTCTTGACTCGTCATTCCCGGTTTCTTGAGCCAACCTGACGTATTGCGTCCATGTAATCGAACGACGGCTACCTCAGGGTGCGTCACGACCGGCACGAACGGAATACTGCTCTCTTTCGTCTGTGGCTCGTCACAAATCGTATTGATGAATCGCTGTTCCTTTAAAAATTGGAGCGTACGGTCTCGGAACGCTTCAGAGAACCAAGTCGGGTTACGAAACTCGATGGCAATCTCATAATCAGAGAGTTCGGCACGGAGTGTTCGTAAATAGTCGAGATGTGGTTTCGATACGTCGAACCAAGGTGGTAGCTGGACGAGCACTGCCCGCAATTTCCCTGCCTGTTTCAATGGATCGACCGAAACACGATAACGCTCAAACAATTCAATAAGTGGTGTTTTCGGTTCACGGTCATGTCCGCTCATTTCCCGGGAAACTTTGACGACGAATTGGAAATGGTCCGGCGTCTCGGCATCCCACTTCTCGAAATTTTTCACGGGTTGTATCGCATAAAATGTCGAATCGACTTCAACGGTCGGGAAATGACCCGCGTACGTCGATAGTTTATGTTTTCGTTCCTCTGGGGTCGTGTATAACAAATCGTGGTCACCCCATCCAGTCACACCAACGTAAATCATAGCGTCCTCCTTTATGACTCCGAAATGACGGTCGCTTTCCGTTTCGACCAGTTCCATGTGCCTGTATACGTAATGAGCAACAAGACCAGCCCCATGATGAACGGATAGCGCATATCAATATCAAACGCAATACCCGCGAGTGTCGGTCCTAAAATATTTCCGATGCTCATATAGGCGTTGTTCATCCCCATCGCGAGTCCCTGCTCGTTTCCGGCAAGTTTTGAGACGAGCGTGTTCAATACTGGGCGCAAGATCGACGTTGACAAGAAAATGACGAGTGTCACTGCAAAGAACAACATATACGTTCCCGCGAAGAGCGATAATAGGAAACCAAACGCCGCGAGCGCGATGAAGGCGAGAACGACTTTGACCTCTCCCATCAACTCGACTAAACGGTCTACCGCGAACAGTTGGACGATGACACTGACAACGCCCGTTCCCGTCACCATAATCGCAATCTCTTGAGGCGTCGCGCTGAACATTTCACTGACGTATAATCCAAGCACTGATTCATACGCCATGAGTCCGAACGCCATGACTAAGTTGATCAATAACACAAAGAAGTATGGTTTACGTGTCGACATGACCAATTGTGTCGGTAATGATTCCTTTATTTTCGGTGCCACGTAAGGAGCACGGTCCGGTTCTTTTAAAAGAAGAACGGATGAAATGACAGCAATGAACGAAACGATTGCTGAGACGAGTAGTGGTGTCTTTAGCCCGAACTCGGCAAAAAATCCACCAATCCCTGGTCCGACGACAATTCCTAATGACATTGCCGCGGAAATATAACTGTTTCCTCGCGCTCGCTGTTCGAGCGTTGTGATATCCGCCACATAGGCAAAGATGGCCGGAATCAATAACGCGGCCCCGACTCCCCCAATGGCACGCGACACGAGCAGGATTGTTAAATTATCCGATAGGTAGAAGACGCCCATCGAGATGGTAAATCCGATGAGACCTAAAATAATCATCAAGCGACGACCATAAACGTCTGCCCATTTCCCCGCAATCGGTGACATGACGAGCTGAGCACCCGCGAATACGGAAATCATCAATCCGGCAGCGGTTCCCCCTTCGCCAATCATCTTTAAGTAATCCGGAATAATCGGGATGATGATCCCGAAGCCGGCGACGGCGATAAACATATTTAACATGAGGATCGCCAATTGATTTTTTTGTTTTGTTGTCAACGCATGTCACTCCCTTTTCATCTTTCCATTTTACTGTTTGAGCTCACATATGGGCAAACAATAAGACAGAAAAAAGCCCATCCTTGACCAAAGGATGGGCTAGACTTATGAGATGCGTGACTGAGCAAGTGATTCTTGCGATGCACCCTTCGGAAGAAGGAGTGTGATCGCATAGACAATCATCGTTGGAACCGCCCAAGCAAGACCGATTTCCGCCATTGGCAAGCTTGAGATCCAAGAAGTGACCGCAGACGGCTGGATGCCATTCCACGTCTCAAACAACGAAAGAACGAGTGCCGTGTAAATCGTAGCCTTCATCGCCACACCAGGGTTGCGTTGAAGTCGTTCTGTCACCGACACGAGCACGAGCGCGATCATGACCGGATAGAGAAGCGTGAGAAGCGGGACCGCGATTTGGATCAACGTGCCCAATCCGACGAGTGAGATCAAATAGCCGAACAATGTAGTCGCGATGACGACATGGTGGTATTTGAGTGAATCAAACTGGTTGCTGATGAAGCGTGAGAACTCTGAGATGAGTCCGACCGCTGTCGTCAAACAAGCGAGGAAGACCGCTAACCCGAGAGCGAGCATTCCGACTTGGCCGTATGACGTACCAGCGAACGCTTGGAGAAGGCTTGCACCACTCGTTGTTCCTTCTGCGACCGTCATATTCGCACCGATTGATCCGAGCGAGATGTAGACGAGCATCAAACAGGTAACAGCGAGCATCCCTGCAGAGCGAAGGAGTGAAGACGCTTCTTTTTGGTCACTCAATCCATTGGCTTTCAACGTGACGAGGACGATTGCCCCAAAGACGAGGGCCCCGAATACATCCATCGTCAAATAACCTTGTTGGAAACCTTGGCCAAGTGCGCCAACCCATGTCTCAAACCCTTCTGCTGGAGCTCCTGGCTCTCCGAGTGGAGCGACAAGGTTCGTGATTCCAATCGCTGCGAGCAAGAACAAGAGGATAGGTGTGATGATTCGTCCGATGACTTCAATCAACTTTTGAGCACGAAGCGTCAAGAAGAACGTCAACCCGAAAAAGACGGTCGAACTCATCGCAAGTGTCAAAGTTGAAGGTGCATCGAGAAACGGAACAAGTCCCATTTCATACGTGACAGCAGCCGTACGTGGGATTCCGAAGAATGGCCCGATGGCTACATACATCAATCCCGTCAAGACGAGCGCGAGACGTTTTGGAATATAACGAGCAATTTGGTCTGTTCCGCCGCCTACCCGAGCGACTGCGAACAAAGCAAGAAGCGGTAAACCGACACCCGTAATGACGAACCCGATCATCGCCGGTACGAGGTTTTCCCCCGCCAAGGCGCCGAGCTCTGGTGGGAACAGCAAGTTCCCGGCCCCAAAGAATAAAGCAAAAATCGTAAACGCTAACGGGAACAATGTCGATTTTTTCATACAACTACCTCCATACACTTGATATTCCGAACGACTTAACAAAAAAATAATAACTAAATTTTCTGACAATATATCGCTTGGTCTATTTCATTATACACACTTCCTATCGTTTGACCACCCCATCTCCAAAATTCGAGGTTTAATTTTTTGAAATGTAGATTTCACAAAAAAATCCCCCTTCAGCACGAAGGAGAATGTAAGCGTTTAATAACGAATGTCAAACTTCTGGAATCCTTGATCATCTGTTTTCGCTTCGTCAATTCGCTCGACGCCGACGAAACGATTTCCGTCTTTTAAAGCATTTTGAAATGACTCGATGTCTTCATTTGTGCCTTCTACATGAAGTTCGACCGTTCCGTCATTCAAGTTTCGCACCCATCCTTTAATTCCGTATTGGCGAGCTGTCTCTTGGGAAAAGTATCGAAATCCGACGCCTTGGACACGTCCAGATACAATCAAATGTTTAGCGACTCTCATTCTATATTCCTCCTTTATTTTGACAAAGATGTTTAGAGGTCCTTACTTTAGGAAACAGTATTTAAGTAAAATAATGGAATTGGAGTGGTTATATGAATGCAGTTATCGATATCGTCACGAGTTTTTCAAATTGGCTTTGGGGTGTGCCTATCATCTCGTTACTCGTCTTGTCCGGTGTGTTTCTTACTATCAAACTTGGTTTCTTTCAGTTTCGTTATCCAATCTACATATTTAAGCAAACGTTCGGCAGCATCTTTAAAAAACCAAAAGGTGAAGGCGACATAAGCCCAAGACAAGCCTTAACGTCAGCGCTTTCTTCAACAGTCGGGGCCGCGAACATCATCGGTGTACCTGCAGCGATCATGTTCGGGGGACCGGGTGCCATCTTCTGGATGTGGGTCATTGCCATCATCGGCATGGCCATCAAGTTTTCGGAGAGCGTACTGGCCGTCCACTATCGTGAAAAGAATGACGCCGGCGAATTTGTCGGTGGACCTGTTTACTACATATCAAAAGGACTTCGTTGGAAATGGCTTGCGACTTGGTTCGCCTTTGCCCTCATGATTGAACTCATCCCGAGTATCATGGTACAGGGGAACGCTGTCAGCTCCGCAGTTCGTGAGACGTTCAATGGAAACACGCTCATCACCGGCATTGTCGTTGCCGTTCTTGTCGGCATCATCGTCTTCGGTGGTTTGAAACGGATTGCGAAAGTGACCGAGATCGTCGTTCCTGGGATGGCACTCGTCTACGTCGGAGCCGGACTCATCATCGTGTTGATGAACTTGTCTGAGATTCCAAACGTGCTCAGTCTTATTTTCTCTTACGCGTTCGAGCCGATGGCCGCGTTCGGTGGTTTCGCCGGAGCCGCAGTCGCTGAGACGATTCGTTGGGGCTTCGCCCGAGGACTATACTCGAATGAAGCGGGTCTCGGGACGGCACCAATCGCTCATGCCGCTGCACAGACGGATCATCCTGTACGCCAAGGATTCTGGGCGGTCATCGGAATCGTCATCGATACGTTGATCATTTGTAGTACGACAGCCTTCGTCGTCTTGTCTTCAGGTGTTTGGACGGCTGATGGGGCAATGGAAGATCCAGCCGCGTTGACGACAATCGCCTTCCGTGAATACTTTGGGTATACGGGAAGTTTACTCGTCACGATCTCCCTCATTTTCTTCGTGCTTTCGACGATCATCGTCATCATCTTTTACGGCTCGCGTCAGGCGGAGTATTTGTTCGGTTTGACGGCAGGAAAAATCATGAAGGCCGTCTATATCGTCTCCATCGTTATCGGTTCGATCGGAGGCGCTCAAATGATTTGGAACTTCCTCGACTTGATGCTCGCGATGATTCTCATCCCGAACATGATTGCCGTATTGTTACTCAGTAGCGAAGTGAAGCGACTAACGACCGAATTCTTCACGTCCGAGAAGTACTATAAGAAAGATATCGCCGAAGAAGAGGCGTCTTAACCAACAATCCGACTGCTCACGCAGTCGGATCTTTTTTTAGGATGCTGGTTCGACTTTCTCGATTCCAGCCTTGATGGCTTGTACCGAAGCATCAAACTTCTGTTGTTCTTCGTCCGTCAATTCAATCTCGATGATCTTGCGAATGCCGCTCCGGTCAATCAAGGCCGGTACACCGATATGCACGTCACTCGCCCCATACTCGCCTTCTAAATGAGCCCCAATCGTGACGACGGAATTTTCATTTCGAACGATGGCCCGGATGATACGTAGCAAGCCGACCCCAATCGCATAATAAGCGGCACTCTTATACTCGATAATCTGATAAGCAGCATCGCGTACATCTGTATAGATGGATTCCAAGTCCTCAAACTGATACTTTTCGTTCTCTGCCAACAGTTCATCGATACTCTTTCCATAGATGCGCGCGTTGTTCCATGCGACAAATCCCGTATCGCCATGTTCCCCCATATAATAAGCGTGGCAGTTTCGTGGCGACAGTTCGAAATAGTCTCCGAGCTTGTAACGGAGTCGCGCCGTATCGAGGACGGTCCCTGACCCGATGACACGTTCTTTCGGTAGACCCGATGCTTTCCAAGCGACGTGTGCCATGACATCGACCGGGTTCGTCGCGACGACTAAGATGCCGTCAAATCCACTCTTCATCAAGTCTTGTGTCACGGTGCGGACGACTTTCGCGTTTTGCTCAACGAGGTCCATCCGCGTTTGACCGAGTTTTTGCGCCGCACCTGCCGTGATGACGACGATATCTGCGTCTTTACAATCCGAGTAATCCCCTGCCCAAATTCGGACCGGTGTCGGGGCGAACGAGATGCCATGATTCAGGTCCATTGCCTCCCCTTCTGCTTTGGCATGATTCGAGTCGATTAAGACGAGCTCTTCACAAAGGGCTGCCGTTGACAATTGATAAGCAAAACTGACCCCGACCCAGCCTGCACCGATGACGGCGATGCGAGTGATGTCTTTCGGGTCAATATCATCTTTATGTGGAATACGTGTCATGTAGATCCTTCCTTTCCATGAATCATTCTCTTATTTAGCATACCCGACTCTTCCATCTTTAACGACAAAAGCCGCATGAAAAATACATGATTACGTTAAATATCCTACTTCGATTCAAAGATTCCTGTATTCCGAACATAACCAAAAATTTGAATCGTCTCACTTTCCAGAATGAACGGAATTTTTTCTCTCTCTAAAATTGAAATGAGTTCGGTGGACATATCACAAACATCTGGGTCAAGAATCACTCCCTTGTAGAGCAGTACGCTTGGTCGCAAACGAATCCATTCGATGGAGCGTAAACGGGATTCCAGCCAAATCTCATCCCACTCTCCCCACAATATTTCATACTCGGATAACGAGTCACTTGGAAATAACGTATCCTCCCCTAAGTATTTCATTTGATACGACGGCGCATGCGTCAACGCTTCAGAAACAGCTCGATTGAGACGTTGCCATTTTGTCTCGTTCATCACCGATGTCAATTGGTGTCTCTCTATGTATTGCAGTTCTTCTCGTCGGTTCATGCTGTTGAACCTTCTATCATAAGCTCTAATTTTTCAATCGTTCGTAACACTTCTTTACGGTTCTGCTTGCTTTTCATCCAAGCGGGTAATCGACTTTCGAGACTACGGTTCGTTCCCTCGCTCGTCCGAATCTTCGCCTCGATATAATTTTTGATATAGTTGAGGTGTTCACGGTTGTAAGCCCATAACACATGACCATAGCAACTTATTTGTAAAAATAGCGGCAAACCAAAATGAACATCGATTGGTTCTCCGACGTACTTCGCACCGCTCTCCTTCATTTGCAAATGACCGCAATGAAGACAACTTAGGCGCACTTCATCATTCTTCTCCCACACATCGGCCTGTCCCCCGCAACTCGGGCAAATGACAAGCATGGAATCCATGAATGAATAAATGTCTCGGCTCTCTAATAAAAATCGGTGGGTCACATTATCGCCTCCTTATTTCATTATACAAAAAACCAGCGAAGCTAAGCTTCGCTGGTTTCAAAGTCACGATTATCCAATCGAACCTTCCATCTCGAACTTGATGAGACGGTTCATTTCGACCGCATATTCCATTGGCAATTCTTTTGTGAACGGCTCGATGAAGCCCATAACGATCATTTCTGTCGCTTCTTCTTCCGAGATTCCACGGCTCATGAGGTAGAAGAGTTGCTCTTCTGACACTTTTGAGACTTTTGCTTCGTGCTCGAGCGACACTTGGTCGTTCAAGATTTCGTTGTACGGGATTGTATCTGACGTCGACTCGTTGTCCATGATAAGCGTGTCACACTCGATGTTCGAGCGCGCGCCCTTCGCCTTACGGCCGAAGTGAACGATTCCACGGTACGATACTTTTCCGCCTTGTTTCGAAATCGATTTCGAGACGATTGAAGACGACGTGTTCGGTGCGAGGTGAATCATTTTCGCTCCAGCGTCTTGGTGCTGTCCTTTACCAGCGAGGGCAATCGAGAGTGTCATCCCACGTGCGCCTTCCCCTTTCAAAATGACGGCCGGGTATTTCATCGTGAGCTTCGATCCGATGTTTCCATCGATCCACTCCATTGATCCACCTGCTTCACAGACTGCACGTTTCGTTACCAAGTTGTAGACGTTGTTCGCCCAGTTCTGGATTGTCGTGTAACGGCAGTATGCGTCTTTGTTGACGAAAATCTCAACGACCGCTGAGTGAAGCGAGTTCGTTGTGTAAACCGGTGCTGTACATCCTTCGACGTAATGAACCGATGCGCCTTCGTCGACGATGATGAGCGTACGCTCGAACTGACCCATGTTTTCCGAGTTGATGCGGAAATAAGCTTGAAGCGGTTGCTCGAGTTTCACACCTTTTGGTACGTAGATGAACGAGCCACCCGACCAAACAGCTGAGTTGAGGGCCGCGAACTTGTTGTCCGTCGGCGGAATCAACTTCCCGAAGTACTCTTTGAAGATTTCTTCGTCTTCTTTGAGTGCAGTGTCTGTATCTTTGAAGATGACACCTTTGGCTTCGAAGTCTTCTTGCATGCTGTGGTAGACAACCTCAGACTCATACTGAGCCGAGACACCTGCCAAGTATTTTTGCTCTGCTTCTGGGATACCAAGCTTGTCAAACGTACGTTTGATTTCTTCTGGTACCTCATCCCATGAGCGTTCTGTCTTTTCAGATGGTTTGACATAGTAAGTGATTTCGTCGAAATCAAGTGCCGAGAGGTCTCCGCCCCATGTCGGCATCGCCATCTTGTTGAAGTGATCCAACGACTTCAAACGGAAGTCGAGCATCCATTGTGGCTCTTCTTTCATGCGCGAGATCGTCTCTACGATTTCTGTCGTCAAGCCGCGGCCTGAACGGAAAATCGAAACGTCCCGATCATGGAAGCCGTATTTATAATCGCCAATTTCCGGCATATTCTTTGCCATATCGGTCTCCTCCTTCTCCTTACGCGTCCTCGTCTACTCCTTTTTCAAGCGCTTTCCACGCGAGCGTGGCACACTTGATTCGAGCCGGGAATTTCGATACGCCTGAGAGCGCCTCGATATCACCGAGGTCAAACGTATCCGTGTCGTACTCTTTGCCTTGAACCATTTCAGAGAAGATGTTAGCGAGTTGAAGCGCCTCTTCTACTGTTTTTCCTTTGACGATTTGGGTCATCATCGATGCCGAGGCGAGACTGATTGAGCAGCCTTCTCCTTCAAACTTCGCATCTTTGACGATGTCGTCTTCGACTTGTAGTTGAAGACGAAGCGAATCCCCACATGTCGGGTTGTTCAAGTCCACTGTCACGCCATCTTCGATGACGCCACGGTTTCTTGGGTTTTTATAGTGATCCATGATGACCTGACGGTACAACATGTCGAGATTATTAAAACTCATAATTGAAATACTCCTTCGTTTGACGTAATCCCTCGATGAAACGGTCGACCTCTTCTTTTGTGTTGTACAAATAGAAGCTCGCCCGTGCCGTCGATGATTGCTTCAAAAGACGCATGAGTGGTTGTGCACAGTGGTGACCGGCACGAACCGCGATGCCTTGCATATCAAGAACGGTCGCGAGGTCATGTGCATGCACGTCCTTCAAGTTGAACGTGACGAGACCGACGCGATCTTCAGGACCGTAAATCTCGATCCCTTCAATCGTTTTCATCTGCTCGATTGCGTAAGACGCGAGTTCACGTTCGTGTGCTTCGACGTTCTCAAGCCCGATTTCTTCTAAGAAATCGATGGCTGCCGCAAGTCCGACCGCCCCAGCAATGATTGGTGTTCCCGCTTCGAAGCGGTACGGGATGTCTTTCCACGTCGATTCATACAAATCAACGTAGTCGATCATCTCGCCACCGAACTCGACCGGCTCCATGTTTTTGAGAAGTTGTTTCTTCCCGTATAAGACACCGATTCCAGTCGGTCCGAGCATCTTATGTCCAGAAAAGGCAAGGAAGTCACAGTCGAGCGCTTGGACGTCCAGTTTACGATGCGGTGCACTTTGTGCGGCATCGACGACCATGACGGCGCCTTTCTCATGCGCGAGTCGAGCGACTTCGGCAATCGGGTTGATCGTACCGAGCACGTTTGAGACGTGGCTCATCGCGACGATTTTCGTCCGATCCGATAAGACGGCTTGAACGGCATCCAATGTGACACGTCCGTCCGGCGTGAGTTCGACGTAACGAAGCGTCGCGCCTTTCCGCTTAGCGAGTTGTTGCCACGGAATCAAGTTCGCATGGTGTTCCATCGGGGTGAGGACGATTTCGTCGCCTTCACCGACATTCGCATCTCCGTAGCTCGACGCGACCAAGTTGATGGCCGTCGTCGTCCCACGTGTGAAAATGATTTCTTCAGGAACCGCCGCATGGATGAACGAGCGGACGCGTTCGCGTGCTCCTTCATACGCATCCGTCGCTTGCGTCCCGAGCGTATGGACGCCACGATGCACGTTCGAATGATTGCGACGATAATAGTCCTCGATCGCCTCGATGACAGCGAGCGGCTTTTGTGAGCTCGCCGCGCTATCAAGATAAACGAGCGGGTGTCCATTGATTTCCTGATCTAAAATCGGAAACTGTTCACGAATCGAGGCGTTCAACATCTTAACGTACTTTCCCTTCGATGACTTCGCGGAGACGGTCTTTGACCGAATCGATTGCGAGTTCTTCGACGACAGGCGTCAAGAATCCGTGGATGATTAAACGCTCTGCCTCTTGGCGAGACAATCCACGGCTCATCAAGTAGTACAATTGAACATCATCGACACGGCCGACTGATGCCGCGTGACCTGCCATAACATCATCTTCATCGATGAGAAGAATCGGGTTGGCATCTCCACGTGCTTTTTCAGAGAGCATCAAGACGCGCTCTGTTTGAACACCGTTCGATTTTGACGCACCGTGGTGAATCATCGATGTCCCGCTGAAGATCGCAGTAGCTGCGTCTTTTTGGACACCGTGAATCAAGATGAACCCTTCAGATGCTTTTCCGAAGTGGTCGGTACGGATGTTGAAGTTTTGTTTTTGTGCACCGCGACCGATTGTCACAGCTTTTGTATCCGAATACGTGTTGTCTCCGACGAGGTGAGTCTTCGTCTCAACGACCGAGTTCCCGTCGTTCATGTGACCGAGCGCCCAGTCAAGGCGACCGTTCGCATAGACGACACCGCGACGGTTCATGAACGTGAGTGCAGATTCAGCGAGCTGATCGACACCACCGAAGACGACTTTTGCGTTCTCTCCAGCGAATACTTCCGTCACGACGTTGACCGTGTGCGGTTCGTTCGTACCAGAAAGGAAGTTTTCGATGTATGTCACTTCACTACCTTCGTCAGCGACGAGAATCGTGTGGTGATAGAGGGCACCGTTCGCCTGTTCCATCGTAAAGATCGCTTGAAGCGGATCTTTCAACTGTGTGTTTTTCGGTACGTAGATGAACGCACCACCGTTTGTGAGAGCAGCGTTCAACGCCGAAAGACGTTCTTCATCGACACGTACGCCTTCTGTCATGAAGTATTTCTCAACGAGCTCAGGATGTTGCTCCATCGCTTCTTTGATTCCCATGAATAAGACGCCTTCTGGCATCGACAATTCGTTATAGACGACATGACCGTTGCGTTCAACGAGCACGTTTGTCCGGTGGTCTCCGAGAAGTGATTCGATGTCAGCTGTCAAACCGTCTTTCGGTTCGAGATTGACATCACCCGCTGCGAAGTCCCACTTATCAATCTTAATCTTTTCAACTTTTGGCAAAGCAAGTGTCGGCGCAAGTTCTGCTGCCTCTTTACGACGGTTGACCATCCATGCTGGTCCGCCGAGCGCTTCTGCACGTGCCGACAACGCTTGTGCATCCAATTCAAATTGTACGGTCATCGTACAGCCTCCTTACGCTTCTGTGTCTACTGTCATTCCGAGTTCTTGCTTCACCCAGTCGTAACCTTCTGCTTCGAGTCGCTGTGCGAGCTCTTTGCCACCAGACATGACGATTTTCCCGTCCATCATGATGTGTACGAAGTCTGGCTCAATATAGTTGAGGAGACGTTGGTAGTGCGTGATGATCAAGCAGCCGAACTCTTCTGAACGCATTTCGTTAACGCCTTTTGCGACAACTTTGAGCGCATCGATATCAAGACCTGAGTCGATTTCATCCAAAATGGCGATGTTCGGTTGAATCATCATCATTTGAAGAATTTCGTTACGTTTCTTCTCACCGCCTGAGAATCCTTCGTTTAAGTAACGGTGTGCCATTTCTGAAGGGATTTCGAGAAGTTCCATCTTCGCATCGAGTTCACGGATGAACTTCATGAGTGAGATTTCTTGACCTTCTTCACGACGTGAGTTGATTGCTGAACGCAAGAAGTCTGCGTTTGTCACACCGCTGATTTCAGCCGGGTACTGCATCGCAAGGAACATTCCTGCTTGTGCGCGCTCGTCGACTTCCATCTCGAGGACATCTTCGCCGTTTAATTCGACGCTTCCCCCAGTGACCTCATAAAGTGGATGACCCATGAGTGCTGATGCGAGTGTTGATTTACCAGTCCCGTTTGGACCCATGATGGCATGAATTTCGCCACCTTTAATTTCTAGGTTAAGACCTTTGACAATCTCTTTTCCTTCGATTGAGACGCGGAGGTCATCAATTTTCATTTGTGGTACGTTAGACATTCGGATACCCCTTCCGTATTTTCTCACCATAGTGAATGGCGTAGATTAGATATATTCTAATCTTAGACTAGTCATTTTTTTATTTCAAGCGACTCACCTTAGAATTCATTCTCAATAGAATGATAAAAGTTGAGAATGCTAATAGTAGGAAATCAAGACATTATCCGGCATTTTCTTCGACGAGTGCGAGAACGGCTTTCCGCTCTCGTACGGCGGCAGCGAAGAAGAAGGCACCACACCCCGTCAAGAGCGCCAAACTTCCGAACACCGGAAGCGATGATTGCCCGAATGTATCGAGTAACACCCCACCGATAATCGGACCGATTGTCTGACCGAGCGACGTCAATCCCATCGCCCCAAAATAAGTTCCCCGTAAATGTTCGGGCGCCAGTTCATCCGTCAACACGTCCGTCATCGTGAACATCAACACCTCGCCGACCGTGAAAATGGCCATCGCGACAAAGAGTACCCACTCCACCGTCGCAAATCCGATGAGCAGAAGTCCGAACGATAATGTCGAGATTCCAAAAAAGAGTGACTTGATGGGAGAGACACGAATCCCGAAACGCATAATCGGATACTGGACGATGAGCACCGTGATGGCGTTCGTCGTCAATAAGTATGCAAACAATCTCGAACCGTCTTCCAACCCGTCGCTTAATGCGATGAATTGAGGGAGCGTCGAATTGAACTGACTGTAACCGATAATTGCAAAGATCATTCCGATGATAACCGCACGGAATGTCCGGTCGTCTCGTAGGACCCGGAACGTCTCAGTCAAGCGTGGCCGTGCCTTGACCCCGTCTCCCTCTTCAAACGGATACTTATAAAACAAGATTGAGATGATGATTCCATACAATATGTATACTGCCGTCACGATAAAGAATGCGGTCTTTACACCGGTGAGTGATAGGACGACTGCCAAGAGTGGCCCGATGGCCGCGGCGATATTGATCATAAAGTAACGGACGTTATAGACGATGACCCGTTGGTCTGCCTGCGTCGTGTCACTGATGAGTGCCCGCGAAGCCGGTTCTAAGAAAGATCGCGACATGCCCATCAACATCGATAACATATAAAACCAAAACAACTCGGTCGCGAGCGCGAGACCAGCGAACGTGACCGCATTGAGCACGATGCCGATCAACATGAGCTGTTTTCGCCCATATCGGTCAGAAAGCGTCCCCCCAAAGAAGCTCATGAACAGACCCGAAAGTGCCGTCACGGCAAAAATCGTTCCAATCACACTCGCCGAAAAGCCGAGCGTGGCCAGATAGATCGCAAAAAATGGCATGACGAAAAACGTCGCCAGTCGTGCAAAAAACGTCCCGAACAGGACGCCCCACGTCAGTGGATGAATCTGTCTGAGCTTCATCCAAATCCCTCCTTTTCTTTCATATATGTAGTGTACTTCTCTTTATGAAAGAACACTAGACAAAAAAAGACTCAGGGGATGACCCCTGAGTCGAGACTGCTTATTGTTGTACCGGTACGACCGCACCTTTGTATTCGTCTAAGATCCACTGTTGTGTCTCTTCAGAAGTCAATACTTCGAGGAGTGCTTTGACACGCTCATCTTCTTCGTCTCCTTCACGTGTGACGATCAAGTTGACGTATGGTGAGTCTTCGCCTTCAAGTGCGATGGCATCTTCAAGTGGGTTAAGACCTGCGTCGATGGCATAGTTCGTGTTGATGAGGACCGCATCGCCTTCTCCGTTGTTGTAAGCTGTCGGAAGAAGTGCTGCTTCAACGTCTGTTTTGAACTTCAAGTCTTTCGGATTGTCAACGATGTCAGAGACTGTCGCATCGACCGTCTTGCCTTCAGCAAGTGTGATGAGACCTTCTGATTGGAGCATCGTGAGAATTCGTCCGTGGTCAGCGACCGATGAACTCATGATGATTTCTGCGCCTTCAGGAAGTTCGTCGAGCGATTTGTATTTTTGTGAGTACACACCGATTGGCTCAATGTGAACGCCACCCGCAGATGCGAATTTGTAGTCTTTGTTTTCAGCCATCTGTGACTCAAGGTACGGCTCATGTTGGAAGTAGTTCGCATCGAGCTCACCGCTTGCGAGCGTCTTGTTCGGAAGCACGTAGTCTTGGAACTTCTTGATTTCGAGTTTGTAGCCTTTTGCTTCATATTCTTCTTGTACGTGCTCTAAAATCTCAGCGTGCGGTACGTTCGACGCACCGACGATCAATGTTTTTTCATCGCCAGAACCTGTTTCTGCATCTTCCCCGCCGCAAGCCGCGAGAACTGTGAATGCTGATAAAGCTGTCAATCCGAGTACTGTTTTCCAAGTTTTCATTATAAATCCCTCCAAATGGTTTATGTGTAATTAAGCTGAACGTTTATCAATTTTTGTAACGAGTCGGTCACCAATGAACTGGATGACGAACACGATGAGTAAGATGAGCACCGTCGCCACGAACGTGACGTCGTTTTGTGAACGTTGGAACCCTTCCAAGAAGGCCAAGTTCCCGAGTCCGCCTCCTCCGACGACACCGGCCATCGCCGTATAACCGACGATTGCAACGATGGTCACCGTGAGTCCTGAAACGATTGCCGGAAGTGCTTCCGGAATCAACACTTTATAAATGATTTGC
Organism: Exiguobacterium sp. NPDC077395; assembly: GCF_050269125.1. Taxonomy (NCBI): domain Bacteria; kingdom Bacillati; phylum Bacillota; class Bacilli; order Caryophanales; genus Exiguobacterium; species Exiguobacterium sp. NPDC077395. The sequence goes on along the minus strand of NZ_JBNNHU010000001.1, from coordinate 734,530 downwards.
CATTTCGTCGCGCCCATCGATTCCGCTGCCTCGATGACACCGCGGTCGACTTCACGAAGGGCAAGTTCGACCATACGGGCGTAGAACGGTGCAGCTCCGATGATGAGTGCCGGAAGCGCCGCCGTCGAACCGAGCATGGTACCAAGCAGGAACAACGTGAACGGGATGAGTAAAATGATTAAGATGATGAACGGGATCGAACGGAACACGTTGACGATCGCGCTGACGAAGACGTAAATTGGACGATTCTTTAATAATAGCGATTCGTTTGTAATATAAAGAATCAAACCTAAAGCGAGTCCAATCACAAACGTCGCGACACCCGCGACGAGCGTCATGTATAACGTCTCCCATGTCTGTTCCATCATGATTTGCCAGTCTACGTTAGGAAACATCGCTTTCCACCTCCACTTCTACTGATTGCGAACGAATCGACGCGATGGCGCGTTCGATTTCTCGTGCTTCCCCAATCAATTGGATGAATAGCGTGCCGAGCGCACCGACTTGTGACTGAGTCACGTTCCCGCCGATGATGTTGAATCCGATGTCGTGCGTCTTAAGGACGTCAGACAAAATCGGTTGTTCTGCCGTTTCGTTCAAGAATTTCAATTTGACGATTTGTCCACTCGGATAGCGTGCTTTCAAATGTTCGAACGTGAGCGACAGATCGTCGACCGCCCCGATTTGTTTCACGAATTCTTTTGTGATCGGCTGCTCCGGATGTTGGAACACATCGGAGACTTGACCTGTCTCAACGACTTTCCCTGCCTCCATCACGGCGACGCGATGACAAATCTTTTGGATAACGTGCATCTCATGTGTGATGAGGACGATTGTCAATCCGAGTTTCTTATTGATGCTGACGAGCAGTTCAAGAATCGAATCCGTCGTCTTCGGGTCGAGCGCGCTTGTCGCTTCGTCACAGAGGAGCACCTCTGGATTTGTAGCGAGCGCGCGGGCAATCCCGACTCGCTGTTTTTGACCGCCGGATAATTGTGACGGATAGCTGTCTTCGCGACCTGATAGTCCGACGAGCTCGACGAGTTCCTGGACCCGACGCTTCCGCTCACTTGCCGGTACCCCAATCAATTCGAGTGGGAAGCTGATGTTTTCTGCGACCGTGCGCGACCACAGAAGGTTAAAGTGCTGGAAGACCATCGAGACGTTCTTGCGAACTCCTCGTAATTCTTTCGGACTGAGCTTCGTGAGCTCACTCCCGGCGACCTCGATTTCACCGCTAGACGGTGATTCGAGACGGTTGAGCAATCGGATGAGCGTCGACTTCCCCGCCCCCGAATATCCGATTATTCCAAAAATTTCACCGCGATCAATCGTTAGTGACACATCATCGACCGCCTGGACACGACCATTCTTCGTATCGAACCATTTGGCGACGTTTCGTAATTGAATCAATTCCTTTCCCTCCTGACAACAAAAAAAGCGCGCACGTTTGAGCAAACGTGCGCACTTTATCGTACGGACAACGATTGCTCTCATCTCTCAAGGTTTCTCACCTTGCTGGAATTAGCACCATTTCGGATTGCTCCGCGGTTGCTGGGCGTCATAGGGCCAGTCCCTCAGCCTCTCTTGATAAGAGTGTTGTGTATTCGATTAGCTTTATCATAGCGACAGCTTTTTCTGCTGTCAAATCATTTTTTCAAAAAAATCAAAAAAAGGTGTCGTCCGAGGACGACACAGAACGTAGCACCTTGAGTCACGGAAGGACAGCCCATAGATGAAAATCTTTTGCCCGTTCAAGATTTACATCCTTATATGGGGGAGATTCACCAATCATCACTCGATCTTGATTTGGACCGTGCGATTATACGGAACGTCTTTCTTCGCTTGATTTTTTTGGGGGACAATCGAAGGGAAGACTGACGTGTATTCGTATAAAGGTAGCAGCGGCTTCACCAAAACGTCTTGATGTCGGGAATATCGCGTCCTATTTTGTGTTCAAGTAAGATGTTGTAATGAATATACCATTCGTGAACTTTCTGTGTCAACTGATTATTTAAAATTTTCAGATTATTCTAATGTTCCTCTCTCACTTCACGAAAGAGAGGACGTGTTGAACGTTCTGAAAAGCGTAAAGACGATCCCGAACCTCGCCATTTTCAAGCTTTAACAGCGCTGGGACACTCATCACCTGATAGGCTTCAAGCTCGTTTGGGATATAGTTCGCATCGCGCTTTTCAATCTGAATTTCAGGGTCGACCGCCTCGACGACCGTCAACATTTTCTCCGCGACAGCGCATGTACCACACATCGGCGCGTATATATATAAGAATCCGTCTGTAATCATTTTTCTCACCTCTCCTGTCATTATAAAGGTCGATAAATATGTATTCAAAATTCGTGCTCTCGTGAAATTTCAGAATTTTTCAATGATTCTCTTGACTCTTCTGTCTGATAGGAATAATATGGGTTCTAACTTTATCGCTTTTGTACATAACAGTAAAAAAGAAGGACAGGTGAATGAATGATGACGGAACAAGCAACTGGTACGACAAAGCAATTTACGATGAACGTCTTAAACGGTCTCAGTATGGCGATTCTGATCGCCCTCATCCCGAGCGCATTGCTCGGAGAATTAACGAAAGCCATACTCCCTTATTTTCCGTCTCTTCAATTCATATTGGATGCGACGACGATTGCGATGCGCCTCCTCCCGGCCATTATCGGTCTTGCCGTCGCCATGCAGTTCGGACGATCGATTTTAGAGGCTGGAACGATTGCCATCGCAACCTATGTCGGCAGTGGCGCCGTTCGAATTAATGAAGGTGCGTTCGTGATGGCCGGAATCGGTGACGTGATCACAGCCGGTGTGACCGCTGCGATCGCTACGATTCTTGTCATGAAGCTCGCTCCCCACTTGAAGACGTACACGGTCATCGTCATGCCGATGACAGTCATTGTCGTCGCAGGGGGCATCGGTGCCTTCTTATTGACGTATATCTCACAGATCACGACATACATCGGATACCTCATCATGACGATGACGGCTCTTCAACCGGTTCTCATGGGCATCTTGATCGCGATGGCGTTCTCGCTCATCATCGTCTCGCCGATTTCGACTGTCGGGATCGCGACCGCGATTAGCCTATCAGGCGTTGCGGCCGGTGCGGCAAACCTCGGCGTCGTTGCCGCTGGATTCGGTCTCGCCATCGCAGGGTGGCAGGCGAACGCGACCGGGACATCGATCGCCCACTTCCTCGGGTCACCGAAGATTCAAATGGCAAACTTCGTCCGACGCCCGATTATGATGCTTCCGATTTTGGCGAATGCGGCCATCCTCGGTGCGCTCGCTGGTATATTAAGAATCGAGGGAACTCCAATCAGTGCAGGGTTTGGCGTATCTGGACTCATTGGACCGGTAAATGCGTTACATCTCATGCCGGGCGGATTCGCCTTGTTCAACGTGCTTCTTGTGATCGTCTTGTTCGGGCTTATCCCGGTCGGACTCGGAATTTTCTTCTATCGTGTGTTCGAACGGGCGACGCTCGTCAAATCGGACCACTACCGACTCGATTTCGAGTAAACATTTAAAAACCGGCTTCTCCAATTAGGAGAGGCCGGTTTTACTTATCCTTGAATCATCGCTTCATATTCTTCTGCAGACATGAGCTTGTCGAGGTCTGACTCTTCCGTCAACTCAACTTCGATCATCCATGCATTTTCAAACGGTGACTCGTTGACGAGTTCTGGAGAATCTGCAAGGTCCTCGTTTACTGCTGTGATGCGTCCTGATACTGGCGCATACAACTCAGAGACTGTCTTCACTGATTCGACTGAACCGAATGGCTCGTCGAGCAAAATCGTACCGTCAACTTCTGGGAGTTCCACAAACACGATATCCCCTAGTTCGCTTTGTGCGAAATCCGTGATGCCGATGCGGGCTTTTGTTCCGTTCACTTCTACCCACTCATGTTCTTTTGAATAACGTAAATTTGCTGGTACTTTGCTCATCCTAACTTCCCCCTCAAATAAATTAGACTCACATCTGTATTATAGCACTTAGCCCCAAACGTCCGTAAAGGACTTTTCTGAAAATCCGACCGTCGTTTTTTCACCATTTGTGACGATTGGACGCTTCAAAAGCATACCATTGCTTGATAATAGCTCGAGTTGTTCGTCTTCTGATAGATTTGGTAGCTTGTCTTTGATGCCTTCGTTCCGATAGACTTGCCCGCTCGTATTGAAGAATTTCTTAAGCGGCAAGTCCGATTGTTTCCAAAGCTCGGCGAGTTCTTCTTTCGTCGGTGTCGATTCGACGATATGAACGTATGTATACTCGACGCCTTGCTCTTTCAACCATTTTTCTGCTTTTTTACACGTACTGCATGGTGGATAGCCGTATAGTGTCACCATCTGTTCATCACCTCTCTCATCAATGTAGCACATCTAGAGAAATCAATTCACGTCTCAAGCAACCGTTCGATTTCTCGCTTCATCGTCGTATTAACCGCATGTCGCTCTTCGATAAAACGTAAGATGACCGCCGCTGCAACAGCTGACCTGCCATATCCTAATACCCCGCCCAACAAGAAAGAAATCATCTCAGGATGTCTCGTCTCGACCCGACGTGTCGGATTGAACGGGTCCCCTTGCCCACCGAGCGCCTTCAAGACGTTTTGAACGGCCGCGACTTGGACAAGTTCGAATCCGGCGAGCGTCTCGCCCCGACGTTCCCGAAGCAAGCCGACATATAGGTTCGTCAACGCTTCTTCATAGTAGTAAGCCGTCGCTTCACGCGCGATCTCGAGACGTGGTGACGCGAACACGTCGAGTGCTTCATCCCGTCGCCAGACGACCCGTCCTGGTGTATAGGCGATCGTCGCGAGTTCATGTACTTCAAAGACAGCGAACTCACCATAGATGCCGTCATGATACATGATCTTGTGCCCATCTTTCGTGTTTTGGAATTGATAATGAAGCGGCTCGACTTCAAGCCAGTCAAGTCGGTCGATAAAGCGTGCCTTCTGCCCGTCCTCGACAATCAAAAAGAAATCGAGGTCCGAGTAATCATCCAACCGCTCCGTCTCTTGTCCGATCGACCCTAATGCAAGCAGCATCAGCGTCCCTTCGTGTGCGGCAACCGATTCTCCGATTCGTTCCATTCGTTCAAGCAATCTATCGCGTGTTCTCATCGTCTCTCCCCCTCGTTTCTATTGTACGTGGCGAACAGACCAAAAAGAAAGGGCCGACCGCGTCCGGTCCACCCTTTCTGTCGATTGAATTACACGATAAACTTGTTCGCTTTGATGAGGCTCGCAGCAACTTCACGCTTCGTCCCGATCACATTGATCGGCTGGTAGCGGCTGAACTTCTTCATTGCCGAGAGAAGCATGCGCTGCTCGTCACCAGACGCCGCTGCATACAATACTTCTTTCGCCATGAGTTCGACTTGTTTGAACACTTGTTCCGCAAAGATTTCTGTGTAGCGGACTTTGAGCGTGTTCTTCTCTTCGCCTGTGCGTGCGATCGCTTTGTCTGTACGAGCGATGGCTGCTTCAAGCGCGTAGATGGCACTGATCATGTCTGCGATCTTCGCCAAGATTTCTTGTTCATTTTGAAGGTCTTGTTGATACTTCTGAACCGCTGTACCTGCGACCATCAAGTTGATCTTCTTCATGTTCGAAAGGAGCATCTTCTCGCGTGCGAGCGGTGAGCCGTCCAATTCTTGTGGCATGTAGCTCATGAGCTCTTTTTGAAGTTTTTGTGCTTCGGCGAGGAGCGGCAATTCACCTTTCATCGCTTTCTTAAGAAGCGTACCCGGAACGATCAAACGGTTGATTTCGTTCGTTCCTTCGAAGATTCGGTTGATGCGTGAATCACGATAGAGGTTTTCGACTTCATACTCTGCCATGAATCCGTATCCACCATGGATTTGGACCGCTTCATCAACAACGTAGTCAAACGTTTCAGAAGCGAATACTTTGTTGAGTGAGCATTCGATCGCATATTCAGCAATCGCTTGTGCGACTTTTGATCCGTCACGCATGTTCTCGTCACCAAGTGCGTCGAGGCTATCTTGGAACAAGCCGCCCGTGCGATACACTGAGCTTTCCATCGCATAGATGTTGGCTGCCATCGTTGCCAATTTCTCTTGGATGAGTGGGAATTGGCTAATTGGTGTCTTGAACTGCTTGCGCTCGTTCGAATATTGTACCGAAAGGTCGAACGCACGTTTTGATGAACCGACCGCACCGACTGCAAGTTTATAACGACCGACGTTCAAGATGTTGAAGGCGATGACGTGACCTTTTCCGATTTCACCGAGAAGGTTGTCGACTGGTACTTCGACGTCTTCAAGGATAAGCGTACGTGTCGACGATCCCTTGATCCCCATCTTCTGCTCTTCTGCGCCAGTTGAGACTCCTTTGAAGTCACGCTCGACGATGAAGGCACTGAACTTGTCGCCATCGATTTTCGCGTAGACGACGAAGACGTTCGCAAAGCCAGCGTTTGTGATCCATTGTTTCTCACCGTTCAAGACGTAGTGCGTGCCCGCCTCGTTCAAGACAGCCGTCGTTTTCGCACCGAGGGCGTCTGACCCTGAGCCTGGCTCTGTGAGCGCGTAAGCCGCGATCCATTCACCTGTCGCGAGTTTCGGCAAGTACTTGTGCTTTTGCTCTTCTGATCCGAAGAAGACAATCGGGAGTGTCCCGATTCCGACGTGTGCGCCGTAGCTGAGTGCGAACGAACGAGCTTTCGCGAAACGCTCCGTGATGATCGAAGAAGAGATTTTATCGAGTTGGTAGCCGCCGTACTCTTCTGGAACGTCTGCTCCGAGGAGACCGAGCTCACCTGCTTCTTTCAACAATTCGACAGAGAGGTCGAACTCGTGTTTCTCGATGCGCTCGAGAACCGGCATGACGCGGTCATCGACGAATCCCGCCGTCGTGTCCCCAATCATCTTATGCTCATCTGAGAAATCCTCTGGTGTGAAGAGACGCTCTGCGTCGAGTGCGTCAATGACAAAGCTACCGCCTTTAATCAATTCATGTTCTGTACGTTCCATATCCGATTCCCCCTTAAAGTAATTCGAAGACACCAGCCGCGCCCATTCCGCCGCCGATACACATCGTGACAACCCCATACTTCTCATTGCGTCGTTTCATCTCATGCAAAATCGAAACAGAAAGTTTTGCCCCTGTACAGCCAAGTGGGTGACCGAGGGCGATAGCGCCACCGTTCACATTCACTTTCGATGGATCGATTCCGAGTTCACGGATGACACCGAGTGATTGGCTCGCGAACGCTTCGTTCAACTCGAACAATCCGACTTCTTCTAACTTCACGCCAGCCATTTCGAGTGCTTTTGGAATGGCGACGACTGGACCGATTCCCATCACTTCCGGACGGACACCGCCGACTGCGAACGAGAGGAACTTAGCCATCGGTTGTAACCCTTGGCGTTCTGCTTCTTCACGATCCATGACGAGGACTGCTGCCGCCCCGTCTGACACTTGTGAGGCGTTACCCGCCGTGACCGAGCCTTTGATTTTGAAAGCTGGGCGAAGTTTACCGAGCGCTTCGATTGTCGAATCGGCACGGACACCTTCGTCATGCTTCACGACTTTCTCCACTTCTGCGACTTTCCCGTCTTCACCGAGTACGTGCTCGATGACCGTCACAGGAACGATTTCTTCCTGGAACTTTCCACCTGCGATCGCTGCAGCGGCTTTTTGGTGACTGTTGATGGCAAACGCATCTTGGTCTTCGCGCGAGATGTTATATTCAGCCGCGACACGCTCTGCCGTATGACCCATGCTCATGTAGTACTCTGGTGCCGTCTCCATGATGTGTGGGTTTGGACGGATGACGTGACCACCCATCGGTACTTGGCTCATCGACTCCATACCGCCGGCGATGATTGCCGTCGCTTGACCGATCATGATTTTCGCCGCCGCATCTGCGATGGCTTGAAGACCTGACGAGCAGTAGCGGTTGATGGTGATCGCTGGAACTTCGTGCGACAGTCCCCCCCGGACCGCCGCATAGCGAGCGATGTTCATCCCTTGCTCCGCTTCTGGCATCGCACAACCCATGATGACGTCATCAATCGGGCCTTTATATCCTGAACGCTCAAGCGTTGCCTTGATGGCATATCCCGCGAGCTCGTCCGAACGAACGTTACGGAACGAACCGCGTTTTGCTTTTCCGACCGGCGTCCGTGCGCCGGCTACGATGACTGCTTCCCTCATCTGTTATGTCCCCCTTTATCAGTTCCGTAGTGGTTTGCCTTTCACGAGCATATGTTGCATCCGTTGTTGTGACTTCGGCTCCCCGATGAGGCTCAAGAAGGCTTCACGCTCGATATCGAGGAAGTACTGTTCATCGACGAGCGTACCGTATGCCAAATCGCCACCACTGATGACGTGTGCGAGTTTCTTCGCAATCTTCAAATCATGCTCTGAAATATAACCGCCGTAGAACATTTCGTACGCCGCGAGTTCGAGCGTCGCTTTACCCGTTTGACCGACGACTGGCAGTTTCTCACGAACCGGTGCCGTATATCCATCGGCAAGTTCGAGTACCGTCTGTTTCGCATCGAACGTCAAATGATCACGGTTCATCGAGATCCCGTCAACCGCACGGTGGTAACCGAGTGTCTTCGCATCAAATGCCGATTTCGATACTTTCGCCATCGCGATGTTCTCGAACGTCTGTTGCGCAGCCTTCTCAATGTTTTGCATCGATTTTGGCGTCTGTTCAAGGAGTCGACGATACGTGTTGACGTTTCCGCCTCCACCCGGGATGAGACCGACACCGACTTCGACGAGACCCATGTATGTCTCAAGCGCGGCTTGCATACGTGCTGCCGGTAAGCTGATTTCTGTTCCGCCACCGAGCGTCATGCCGTATGGTGCGGCGACGACCGGACGACTTGAATAACGAATCTTTTGAACGACTTGTTGGAACTTGTTGATGATCCAATCGAGTTCGAACCAGTTCTCGTCTTCTGCTTCCATGAGCATCATCGCAAGGTTCGCACCGACACAGAAGTTCTTGCCGTCGTTCGCGAGGACCATTCCTTTGAAGTCTTGCTCGACACGATCAATCGACTGTTCGATCATCTGCATGATGTCGACACCGATTGCGTTGTTTGGTGATGTGAATTCGAGTGCGACGACGTCATCGCCGATATCGACGAGGCGTGCCCCACCGTTCTCTAAGATGATGCCGTTTGATTTTGCGAGTGGCTTGAGTTTCAATTCTTTCGGGTTGACGGTCTTCTCGACATACGCCTTCGACGCTTTATCGTAATACTGGTCTCCCTTATAGAATGACGTGTTACCTGCAGCAAGCATCTCATCGATCCATGCCGGGACTTCGTAGCCTTCCGCTTTCATACGCTCGACTGATTTTTCAACACCGAGGGCATCCCACATTTCGAACGGTCCGAATTTCCAACCGAAGCCCCACTTCATCGCATCGTCAATCGCAACGATTGTGTCTGCGATCTCTCCAGTAAGACGTCCCGAGTAAGCGAGCGTCTTCGCCGTGATTGGCCAGAGCAGTTGTCCGACGCGACCTTTGTTCAAGATGGCACCTTTCAACTTCGCTTTCGAACCAGGAAGTGATTTGATTTGATCAAGTTCAGGACCTGTAATCGCTTTCAATTGTTCGTATTCGAACGTTTGAAGATTCAATTCCTGAATGACCTTTCCTTCTTTTTTATAGAAGCCTTGACCGGCCTTTTGTCCGATCCAGCCTTTTTCCACGAGTTGCTTCATTTCTGAAGGTACGTCGAACGTGTCCTTCTCTTCCCCAGCTTCGAGCGTCTCGTAGACGTTACCCGCCACGTGAACGAATGTGTCGATTCCGACGACATCGAGTGTGCGGAACGTCGCTGATTTCGGACGACCGATGAGCGGACCTGTGATCGAATCCATCTCTCCGATTGACGCGTTTTGCTTGAGCATCTCTTCGAACGTGACGAGGAGACCGTATGTCCCGATGCGGTTACCGATGAAGTTCGGCGTGTCCTTGGCTTCGACGACACCTTTCCCGAGACGGTCTTCCGCGAAGCGTGACATGAAGTCGATGACCGGGCGTGCTGTCTTCTCCGTCGGGATGAGTTCGAGCAACTTCAAGTAGCGCGGTGGGTTGAAGAAGTGCGTTCCGAGGAAGCGTGATTTCAATCCTTCCGGAAGGGCACTTGCCATCGCTTCGATGGAGATCCCTGACGTGTTCGAGCTGAGGATCGCATCTTCACGGATGTAAGGTGCAATCTTCTCGAAGAGCTGTTGCTTCACATCGAGGCGCTCGACGACGACTTCGATGACCCAGTCCGCTTCTTTCAAACGCTCTAAATCATCTTCTAAGTTCCCGACTTCGATGAAGTTGAGATGGTCGGCTGTCGCAAGTGGTGCCGGATTTTGTTTCAATAGCTTCTGACGGTTTTCTGAGGCGATGCGATTTCGTACTTCTGGTGACTCGAGCGTCAACCCTTTCGCTTCCTCTTTTGCTGTCAATTCACGTGGTACGATGTCGAGCATGAGCGAACGAATCCCCGCGTTCGCCAAGTGAGCCGCAATCCCCGCCCCCATTACTCCTGAACCGATGACGACCGCAAAACGAATTGAGTTCGTCAAACGGAGGTCGGTTGATTGTTCGATGTGACTCGTCATAGTGTTCCCCCCTAAAATGAGAATGAATAGTGATTCATTTCACGCGTAAAAAAAATCGCAATCACCATCGTGTTTACTCTTCTATCATAAATGAATGAACATTCATTCGCAAGCGTTCATTTTTCAATTTCATTCCATTTTTTGATTGAACGATTAGTTTTCAATCGATGTGGTATAGACAAAAAGAGTCAAATTTAGAAAGGGGAATGTACGCATGCGCGATAATCGTCTGAACACTGCAGGTAGTCGAAAGGATTTTGAGTCGTTTAAAAAGGACGCACAAGAACAGGCGCATCAACCAGGAATCGATTCGAAGATGGAGCCCTTCCCCATCTATGAACGGGAAGACTATAAGGGAAGTGACAAGTTAAAAGACAAGGTCGCGATCATCACCGGTGGGGATTCCGGGATTGGGAAATCGGTCGCCATCTTCTTCGCCCATGAAGGTGCGAACTCGGTCATCGTTTATAAGGACCAAAACGAGCTCGAGGACGCGGAAGCGACGAAAGAACGGATTGAAGACTTGGGCCAAGCCTGTCTCTTGCTACAGGGAGACCTCGGGGAATCTTCCTTCTGTCAACGAATCGTCGAGGAGACGCTCGAGACGTTCGGTCACATCGACATCCTCGTCAATAACGCCGCCGAGCAGCATCCGCAGGAATCACTCCTCGACATCTCGGACGAACAGCTCGAGAAGACGTTCCGCACGAACATCTTCAGCATGTTCTACTTAACGAAAGCCGCGCTCCCCTACTTAAAAGAAGGAGCGAGCATCATCAATACAACTTCGATCACGGCATATGAAGGAAACGATCAGCTAATCGACTATGCGTCGACGAAAGGTGCCATCACCGCCTTCACTCGCTCGCTCGCCAAAAACTTGGCGGACAAAAAGATTCGCGTCAACGGGGTCGCCCCGGGACCGATTTGGACACCGCTCATCCCGTCGACATTTGACGCAGAGAAAGTGAAATCGTTCGGGGATTCTTCCGGTATGAAACGTCCGGGGCAACCGGCTGAACTCGCACCTGCATACGTCTATCTTGCAAGCGATGACTCGACGTACGTCAGTGGTCAAGTCATTCACGTCAATGGTGGTACAGTGATTAATGGATAATTTTGAAACAGGCTCAGTCATCATGTACTGAGTCTGTTTTTATGGGAAATTAATCCACTACATGATACAGTGGTTAACAGATATTACTTCGTTAATCAGATGAAAGGAAGGAGTTAATGATAGATGATTCATTATCAATTGACAAAAAATGATTTTTTCATGCTACAAAAAAATTTTATTGAAAACTCGGTTTCGGAAAAACGGAAATCTTTACTTATCACGATTGTACTCATGTTGCTGACAGCTTTTTATGGATTTGCCCTCGCAATCACCTTGTTACCTGAAACAATGTCCGCCGCCATCATCCTCATACTCGCTGTCGGTACCGCTGTTGTAGCACCGCTTCTCTTGTTCCCATTCTTCAAGAAAGTGCATTTTACAATTAGGCTGAAACTATTGCGTTCCATATTTCGACAGGAATCGAAATGGCCACGTGACTTGACATTATCAATTTATGAGAACGGAATTGAAGTCAACTCTCTCCACAACGCCGTCAATAAACAGGTTCGAGTCTCATGGAAAGCAATTGAAAGAGTAAGTGAAGACGAAACCAACTATTATCTATACATCGAAGCGACGGAAGCAATTATTATACCGAAGCGAAAGTTGCGTGAGACTAATCAAACAACCATCAATCACTTGTTACAAAAATACTTAAATATCACTCTCTAAACAACTATATTCAAGGTTCAATACTCCCTAGACATACATGCATATGACAAACTACAAAGGAGCAGATGTTATGGTCACCACGTACAAACTGACGCTTGAAGATTTTTCAGCTTTCCAAAACGACATGATTCACCATTCTGATCAACATAAACGAATTCGCAGCGTATGGTTGAAATATATGAATATTCCGCTATTCGCGCTTGGGTTCATTGCTACAATCTTATTATTTCCTAATCTCGAATCGACGATGACCAAATTGTTGATCACATTCGGAATTGGGATGTTGTTCGCCCTATTACTTAGACCGCTGTTAAAAGATTTACATGCCCCACTCTACCTTTGGCAGATCCGTCGCACCCTCAAAAAACAGAACGTTTGGCCAAAAGACATTAAGCTTCAGTTTTCTGAAACTCATGTCGAAATGCAAGCCGTTCGCGGTAGTATCCACCGTACGACACAAATTCCTTGGACATCTATTCTTCGCGTATATCAAGACGAGTCGTATCGCTTCCTTTATTATGAAGAGGATGAAGCTTTGATTATCCCGAAAATGAAAGATGGGATTACCGAAGTCGAACAAAGTGAAATCGATCGGATACTCGAAAAACATCTCCACACAGAAAAGCACACAAGTTCAACGTGAACTCGTGTGCTTATTTTATTTCTTCACCATTCCTTTTAATACGAACGCCACGTTCGCCGGACGCTCCGCGAGGCGGCGCATGAAGTAACCGTACCAGTCACGGCCGTATGGCACGTAGACGCGGACTTTATAGCCTTGGCGTACGAGCTCGAGTTGACGCTCGACGCGGATGCCGTATAACATCTGGAATTCGAACTGGTCGAGTGGGATGTTGTTTTCTTTGACGTGCTCGATGACGGCGTCAATCATATGGTCATCGTGTGTCGCGATGGATGCGTAGTTCCCGTTCGCAAGATGGAGTTTGACGAGCTTCACGTAGTTATGGTCGACGTCCTCTTTTTCAGGGAACGCGACCGTCGCCGGCTCTTTATATGCCCCTTTGACAATCCGGAGGTTCGGCTTGAGCGGTGCGAGGTGATTGATGTCATCTTCCGAGCGATACAAGTACGATTGGATGACCGTTCCGAGACCGTCAAATTCAGCTTTCAGCTTCTTGAACAACTCGAGTGTCTTCTCACAACGCTGCTCATCTTCCATATCGATGGCCACAAAGACCCCGACTCTTTGTGCGACCGTCAAAATTTGACGCATGTTGTCTTCAATCAACTCGTCCGAGATGTCGAATCCGAGTGACGTCAATTTAAGGGACATATAGGCGTCTAATTGCTCTTCTGCCATAATTTCAATCGCACGAATGATTTCGTCACGATTCGTATTCGCTTCTTCCACCGTCTTAATAAATTCCCCGAGGTGATCGACCGTGACCGACAACCCTTTCGCGTTGAGTTCGCGAATCGTCGGAACGGAAGCCTTAAAGTCTTCCCCTGCTACAAAGCGTGATGCACCAAATCGTAGGCCATATTTCTTCGCCAAACTGTTGAGTGTTTTGTTTTGTGACATGTAGATAAATCCATCGCGCAACACTTTTTCCATCTGATTTTCCCCCTTACTTTTACACCCATCTATCTCTATGATGATGTCTGCAATTATTATGACACACAAACGTCAATTCGTCTGTATTTTTGTAACCGTTTGCAGCACTTTCTTCCCAACTTTTCAAAAAAGACAGACGCCCCGTAGGACGGCTGTCTTATAGGCTTGTCGAAGGTGCGACATAGAGCAAAATACTGAGGAAGATGAACACACTTCCCGCTAGGACGAACAAGTGCCAAATCGCATGGTTGAACGGCAGTTTTTGCCACACATAAAACACGATGCCGACCGAATAGGCAATCCCTCCTGCGAGGAGAAGCATGAACCCTTGATGACCGAGTGATTCATATAACGGACGGATGGCGATGATGCAGATCCAGCCGAGTGCGAGATACGTCACATTCGACACCCACATATACTTCCCGGTCGAAAACAGTTTCCAGACGATTCCGAGAATCGCCACACCCCATACGATCCCGAACAACGTCCAGCCGAGCGTCCCGTGAAGCGTCACGAGGGCAAACGGCGTATAGCTTCCGGCGATGAGTAAGTAAATCCCCGCGTGGTCGAACACTTGTAGCACCCGCTTCGCTCGTGGATGCGGGATGGCGTGCATGAGCGTCGAGAATAAGTAGAGTAAAATCATCGATGCCCCGAACACGCTGACCGCCGTGACGTTCCACGTGCTCCCACTTTCCGTCGCACTCATGACGAGTAGGACGAGGGCGACGATGCTGAAGATGACTCCTAAGCCGTGCGTGATCGCGCTCGCGATCTCTTCCCCGAGCGTGTCGGCATGGAGCATCTCTTTGAGTTGTTCTTGTTTCATATGCTCCCACCTTCCATAACTGTTCCCTCTAGTATGGACATTTCCCGATTTGAACGCAATCAAAAACACGGGCTACCGATTAGCCCGTGTCGAGATTATGCGACTTCTTTCACCGGAATGTCACATTCCATTTGTGCAGCCCGCATCGCGCGTGCCCGTTTGTGGAACAAGACGAGCAGCGTCAACGTCCCGAGTGTCGAAATGACATACGGTAGGACCCCGTCCAGCTTGAATCCGATTGGTGCCGTCAAAATATAGAACCAGACCGCATACAACATGAACGTCCCCGGAAGGAGCGCGATGTAATGGTTCTTCCCTTTAATGTAGAGGTACATCGCCCCGACGAACAGTGCGATGACCGCCGTCGTCTGGTTCGCCCAGTTGAAGTATTGCCAGAGCATCTGGAAGTCCATGTTCGTGAGCACATATGAGATCGCGAAGAGTGGCAGTGCGATCCAGAGACGTGATGAGAACTTCTTCTGCGCGATCGACAAGTAGTCCGCGATGATCATACGGGCGCTACGGAATGCCGTGTCGCCTGATGTGATTGGTAATACGATGACACCGAGAATCGCGAGTGTCCCACCGATGCTACCGAGCATGAGTGTCGCCACTTCTTGGACGACGAGTGCCGGCGTCCCTGAGTTGATGAGTCCGAGCAATTCACCTGGCTCGAAGATGGCCATCGCAGCCCCAGCCCAAATCATGGCGATGACGGCTTCGGCAATCATCATACCGTAGAAAATTTCACGGCCGTTGCTTTCTTTCATCGTCGTCCGCGAGATGATCGGGGACTGTGTCGCATGGAAGCCTGAGAGCGCCCCACACGAAATCGTGAAGAAGAGGAGCGGCCAAATCGGCAAGCCGTCCGGATGCATGTTCGTCAATGTCATTTCTGGGATTTGGTAGCCTTGTGCGAACAAGCTGACCGCGATCCCGATAGCACTGACGACGAGTAATGCCCCGAAGAACGGGTAGATGCGTCCGATAATCTTATCGACTGGAAGGAGCGTCGCCAAGATATAGTAGGCGAATACGCCGAAGATGACGAACATGAGCGTCGATGCGTTCCCATCAAACAAGTTGTTGATCATGTTACTCGGAGACGTGACGAACACTGTTCCGACGAGTAACAGAAGTAAAAGTGCGAATCCGTTGACGATATGACGGAGCGAGCGTCCGAGGAACTTCTCCGCTAGTTGTGGCAAGTGTGCCCCGTTATTCCGAAGGGAAATCATTCCTGTCAAATAGTCGTGTACCGCCCCGGCAAAAATCGATCCGAAGACGATCCAAAGAAATGCGACCGGTCCGTAGAGCGCCCCCATGATCGGTCCAAAGATTGGTCCGACACCGGCGATGTTCAGTAATTGAATCATCGAGTTCCGCTTTTTACCCATCGGCACGTAGTCGATGCCGTCCTGGGAAGCGTAAGCGGGCGTCGTCCGCTCTTCCTTGATGCCGAACGTCTTCTCGACGTAACGACCATATACCAAATACCCGACCAAAAGTAGTGCGAGTGCGACAAAGAATGTAATCATCTGTCAGTCCCCTTTTCCGTCCATATGTAGCTGATCCCCGTCAGCTCTTCGGTTTACATGTGTCATGTAACCGATTACATGTTTGATTATACAAGAAGATTCTATGTAATGTAAGGGTTTTCATTCACATTTTTGCCACAAAAAATGAGCCCCCATTCAGGAAGCTCATTTCCAATTAACGAAGCGCTGGTTCACCGACGTGGCCGGCACCGACGACTTTCATTTCTGACTTCGTCTGACCGTCTTTTTCACTGACGACTTCGACTGTTTGGCGAAGCTTGAGCGGTTTGACAGACAGTACATATTCCCCGTTCTCATTTGCGACCGTCTCAGCCAATACGCGATTGCCGTCGCGAAGCGTCACGTCAGCCCCAGGAGCTGTCATACCCGTCACGCGTTTTGAACCTGGTTTGATCGTATCCACCGTGAGGGTTAATACGAACTCTGGTGCTGTCGGCTCGAGACCGAGCGTATATGTTCGGAAGAGTCGACCCGCTGCATCCGCACGAGTCGCGTCTGTCGCTTCGATGCCTTCGTAAAGGTTCAAGTACTGCTTGCCGGCATCTGCTGTCTCAAATGTCACAGAACGTTTCGCGTCCGCGACAATCTTCCAGTTGTTGTCGGCTTTATAGTCCAAGTTGCTGCCGCTCGACACGATATAGTCCGAGATGACGTTACGTGTCTCATACGCTGAGCGATAGACGATGTTCTTCCCGCCACCGAGACCCGGGAATGAAGACGAACCGGCACGGTAGTTGTTCGTCGCGACCAAGAACTCTTGGTCCATCGTGATCGGTTGACCGTTATACTCGACGTTCTTCACGCGGTTTGCGTTCTCGTTGACGAGCTTCCCGCCGACATCAAACTTCGCCGGACCTGTGACATCGATCTCATACGTCAAGCCGTCGAGGACGTCGAAGTTATAGCTACGGAACTGGAGGTTGAGGAGGTTTTCCCCATCTGTCTCGATTTGGTCATATGCCCCCGCTGACATCTCGAGCCAGTCCATCACATCTTTCCCTGTCACTTTGACGACTTCAAGCGTGTTCGGATAGACATATAGGTCAGCCACGTTCTTCAAGGCGATTTGACCTTTCGGGATGTTCGTATAATAGCTCGCGTCCGTCAACTCACGACCGCCCGCTTTGAACGGCGCTCCTGCCGACAAGAGTGGCAGGCCTTTGTAAGGTGAAAGCTCAGGGTTCGTCTCGAGTTCTTTCTCGACGTACCATTTCTGTGCGTTCGTCACGAACTGGACCGACGCATCGTCACGGACGAGCGCGAAGTAGCTTTGAATATCGTCTTGAATTTGACCGACCGGCTGGTTGATGTAGTCAATCGTCGCCAAGTGGTCGTCTTCGATCAACGCCTGAATTGTCGGGTCGACCGCCGTATCGGCTGTCACCGTGTCGAGCGCAGCTGATGCGTCAAGAATCTGCCATTTGCCGTCGACGAGTTCGAGTTCGAAATCGATGACGCCGAGGTCCTTCCCTTGGTTGTTCGCCATGACGACCGGTTTGCCATTGATCGTCCCTTTTGCCATATCGACGTTCGGGAACGACGCGAACGTACCTTTCGCATCCGGGAAGCGACCGTGCTGGTGCCCCGTCATAACCATATCGAGCCCATCAATCTTCGTGAGCGCATATCCGACGTTCTCTTCGCTGTCGAGTTGTTCGTCCGCAAGTGCTGCACTTTCGCCGATGCCTGAGTGCGCGAGCGCGACGACGACGTCTGCTCCTTGGTCTTTCAACTTTTGAACCGATTCACGCGCCGATGGGATGATGTCCTCTGCCGTCACGCGGCCTTGTAGGTTCCCTGAATCCCATGACATGATTTTCGGCGGCACGACACCGAACACACCGACTTTGATTGTATGTGTTTCTCCGTCTGTGTCCGTGACCGTCCGTTCGATGATTTGGACCTCTTGTCCATCCACGTTGAACTTCGAGACGATCGGGTTGCCTTCTAAGTCTTTAACGTTCGAGTTGACGAAACGGAGCTTCCCTTTCGATCCTTCCATCGCGTTGTACAAGAATTCGAGCCCGAAGTTGAACTCGTGGTTCCCGAGTGTGACGGCGTCATAGTTTAGTGCTGCCATCGCCTTATACATCGGATGTTCGAACGCTTCATTCTTGCCCGCTTGAAGCTCACGGACGTAGTCGCCAAACGGTGTCCCTTGAATCGTATCGCCGTTATCGAACAAGAACGTGTTCGCTTCCCCAGCGGCTGTACGATGTTCATTGATGAGTGTCGCGACTTTCGTCAACCCGATTGTATTGTCGACCTTGTCTTGGAAGTAGTCATAGTTCGTGATGTTCGTATGTAGGTCTGTCGTCTCCAAGAAACGGAGCTTGACGATATCCTCATCGACCTCTGCCAAAACGTTCGGTGCCTGTAGCGGTAAAACGGTTGGTAATACGAGCGCGGTCGCGATCGACCATTTCAATGCACTTTTCATGTGATTGTCCCCTTTGTCTGGTTGATAAGTGTCTAACCATACTCAATATAACACCAGCCTCGTTGACCTTCTATTAAAATTTTGTATAAAAAAGACCCAATTTCCTTTACAGAAATTAGGTCTTTCGTCTTATGAGCGTTTAATCCGTACGGTGAACGGGCCGTCCCCTTCCATGTTCTCGAATGTGACGGAAATCGGGTAGGCATGTTTGCTGTGGACCGGGTTCTCGAGACGGATTGTCGTGAGACCGACAACTTCTTCTCCACTCATGAGTTCGAGTGGGAGTTGTTCCACATTCAAATCGTGGGCATAGCCGTTTCGGAGAAGGAGTGTCGTCGTGACACGCATCTCATCTTGTTCGACGGCGACGAGCATCATGTTAAACTCGTCTTCTCCGACCGGTGGAGTCGCAACGTTCGTGCGCATCACTTGTTGCCACGCCCCTGCCGAGAACTGTTCCATCGCCTCGCGTGAGATGGCTTGGATCGCGTCGATCGGGTTCATTTGGAAGACGAGACGAAGTGGTGATGACGAATCGATTTCTCCAAACAATTCATCTTGAAGGAAATCGAGGTAGACGGGCTTACTCGTCCACGGCTCGAAGTTCGGCAGCGCCGAACGTTCCAACACTTTTCGTCCGAGCGGCATGTTGTTCGCATCGAGCAATAAGACCGGAAGTTCGTTGATTTCAAACGAACTCGGGAGCGTGTTGCGGAACAACGCGACAATCGACAAGTCCTGACCGAGCGACTCGGCGCTCAACAGTTCGATTGAGAGCTGGTTGTCGAGAAGTGCCGGGAGTCGTTTCGCATGATAACGGAAGACGTACTCATCTTCTTTCGGGATTCCCATCTCATCATCGAAGACGAGCGTCAACTGACGCCCTTCTTCCGTTTTGCCTGTCTCGATTTGTTTTCGCTTACGAAATCCTAACATTACACTTCCTCCTCTGCCGTCTCAACGAAGTAAAGGTCGAGCTGGCATAGTTCTACCGTCACGTCACGGGCGATGTTGACATACGTCTGTTCGAAGATGTCCAACCCTTCTTTGCTGAAGAGACGACTTGGATCTTCTTGGGCATAGCTCCGTAGACCGATTCCTTCTTTCAATCCGCTCATCATCGTCAAGTGGTCCGTCCATTTCGTGTCAAGGGCACGAAGGAGCGACTCTTTCGTGAATAAGACGACGTCTTCTCGCGTAAGGCGCGCTTCTGTTTTTTGGATGATTTCTTCCATCCAATCCTTCAACGCTTCTTTCAATTCATACGTATCCGCGATGTCATTCGACCAAGTCGGCTCTTGCATCGTCAAATAGCGCAAGTCTTCTTTCAATTCGGCGACTGGCCATTCTTCCGGAACAAGTTCGTCCGAGACGTGCATGTCGATACTGTTCTCAAGGGCGAGACGCATCATGCTGAGCACGTTTTTCGTGATGGCATCCGCATCAGCATTGACGGCCTGGTCGCGAATCGTATAGATGATGTTCCGTTGTTCGTTCAAGACGTCATCGAGCTTGAACAAGTAGTCGCGGATCGATACGCCGATTCCTTCAATCGTCGTCTGGGCGTATTCCACCACATCGATCGCTTCTTTTGACGAGATCTCACCGGTCGCATTCGGTTTCAGTTTCTTCTCGACGCGCTCTAGTTTTTGTGCGGCATATCGTTTCACAATTTCATCTTCGAGCGAGACGAAGAACTCGGTCTCCCCTGGGTCACCTTGGCGCCCAGAGCGTCCACGAAGCTGGTTGTCGACACGTTGCGACTCATGACGTTCCGTCCCGACGACGAATAGTCCACCTGCTGCTTTCGATTTCGCATCGAGCATGATGTCCGTTCCGCGTCCGGCCATGTTCGTCGCGATCGTCACTTTCCCGAACTGTCCGGCGTCGGCGATGATGTCGGCTTCTTGCGCGACCGTCTTCGCATTCAACACGTCGTGTTTGATCCGTTTCTTCTTCAAATGTTTGCTGATCGCCTCGGATTGCGCGATCGATGTCGTTCCGATCAAGACCGGACGTCCCATCGCATGCAATTCGTCGACTTTTTCCGTCACGGCCGCATACTTCTGTTCGATCGTCATGAAGATGCGGTCCGGATGGTCGATTCGTTTCCGTTCACGGTTCGTCGGCACTTGCACGACGTCCATGTTGTACGTCTTCAAGAACTCTTGGCGTGACGTCTGTGCCGTACCCGTCATCCCGCCGACGAGCGGATACATGCGGAAGTAATGCTGGATCGTGATCTCCGCCGTCGTCTTATTCTCCTCGGTAATCGTAACGCCTTCTTTCGCCTCAAGCGCCTGATGCAATCCTTCCGAGAGGCTACGTCCTTCCATGATACGTCCCGTGAACAAGTCGATCAGCTCGATCTTGTCGTCACGGACGATATAGTCGACATCGAGTTCGAACAACACGTTCGCACGGAGCGCCTGGACGAGATAGTGGTAGAGCACCTGATGCGACGCACTGAATAAGTTGTCGATGGCGAACAACTCTTCGACCTTAGTGATCCCCGCTTCTGTGAACGAGGCCGCCTTCGACTCCAAATCGACTTCATAGTCCGTCTCTTCAAAGTTCGAGATGACTTGTTGTGCGAGCTGTTTCAAGCGGATGTGCGAGCGGTCCTTTTGTGCGATGATGAGCGGCGTCTTCGCCTCATCGATCAAGATGCTGTCCACTTCGTCGACGAGGGCGAAATGGAACGGGCGCTGGACGCGCTCTTCCGGCTTCCCGACGAGGTGGTCACGCAAATAGTCGAAACCGAACTCGGTCCCGACCCCGTACGTGATATCTGCCTGATAAGCGGCACGCTTCTCATCCGGTTCGATGTCCGGCACGTTCAAGCCGACCGTCAAACCGAGGAAGTCATGGATTTTACCGATTTGTTCGGCGTCACGTCTCGCCAAATAATCGTTCACGGTGATGACGTGGACCCCTTTTCCTTCAAGCGCCTTGACGTAACTCGGCAAAGCGGCGACGAGCGTCTTTCCTTCCCCTGTCGGCATCTCCGAGATGTTCCCTTCGAGAAGGGCAAATCCACCGATGAGCTGGACGTCGTAATGACGCATCCCGAGCACGCGGACCGATGCTTCGCGAACGAGGGCGAACCCTTCTTCGGCGATGTCATCGACTGTCTTTCCATCTAGGAGACGTGCCTTGAGCGTCTCCGTATATGTACGCATCTCGTCATCCGAGAGTGCTTGCATCGTTGTCTCTAATTCGTTGATTCGCGCGACCCGTCGTTCGTACGCTTTCAAACGCCGGCTTTGATCATTCGTTAATTGTTTTACAAATTGGATCACACTAATAGCCTCCATCTTTCTGTCAATTCATCTGTTACATACTCGTCTATTATAACGAAAATCGAGTGAATTCGGAGATTTTTTTACGAAAAATTCCTAAAAGTTGGTTTTTGTCATGTTAAAAACCTATAAATTTTGGTTAATTTTCAAAAAGTCTTTGTAAAAATATTTTCAATTCACTATTTGAGACGGCGTGAGACCGTGTTACGATGAGAAAAACAGAACATTTGTTCGTAAAAAGGAGTGGTGACGATGCGCAGACGAATCTTTTGTATCGACAGCGTCTCGTTCTATGCCAGTTGCGAGTGTGCCGCGCACAACAAAAATCCTT
The DNA here is from genome assembly GCF_050269125.1 of Exiguobacterium sp. NPDC077395. Classification (NCBI taxonomy): domain Bacteria; kingdom Bacillati; phylum Bacillota; class Bacilli; order Caryophanales; genus Exiguobacterium; species Exiguobacterium sp. NPDC077395. The sequence continues at coordinate 712,064 of NZ_JBNNHU010000001.1, read as the reverse complement.
ACCACACGAAGCTCGTCGTCCTCTCGAACCTCCAGGATAGCGGGGCGCTCGTCCTGGCGGCGACCCCGAAGATGAAGCAGCTCGGCATCAAGACCGGGTCGCGTCGCTTCCACATCGACCGTCTTCCGTGGCACGAACGGCGGGATGTTTTGTATGCCGAGGCGCGGATGAGTCATTACTTGAACGTCTCCATCCAAATCATCCACATCCTTCATCAGTTCGCTCCGCCCGAAGCGATTCGCGTCTACTCGATTGACGAGACGCTCGTCGACATGACGGGGACGGAGCGGCTATTCGGAAGTGACGAGCACGTCGCCCACCTCATGCGTGCGACGATTTTTCGCTATACGGGCATCCCTGTGACGATTGGCATCGGACCGAACAACGTCCTCGCCAAGCTCGTCCTCGACTTGCATGCGAAAAAGAAAGGGGTCGCCACATGTTTCCTCCATGACGTCGAGCGACTGATTCACCCTGCCCCAATCGAGAAGATGTGGGGCGTCGGGACGAAGATGGCGGTTCACTTGCAACGGCTCGGCATTTTCACGATTGGTGATTTGGCCCGTTACCCCCTGGAGTCACTTCATGAAAAATTCGGCGTCATCGGTGCCGAACTCTGGCATCACGCCTGGGGCATCGACGAGTCCCCCACCATCTTGCCGGCGAGTTCCTTGTTCGGGGCGAAACGGACACGACCGAAGTCAATCGGACACGGGATCACCCTCATGAAAGATTACACGACGTACTCCTCGATCCGTCTCGTCCTACAAGCAATCGCGGTCGAAGTCGGGATGCGGACCCGGCAAGCGGGACTCGTCGGGGGTACGATTCATCTCGGGGTACGCTATACGCGGACGAGCGACCGAGGTGGGTTCAGTAAACAAAAGAAGCTCCCCCGCTTCACAGCGGACGAGCAAGAGTTTTTACCCATCTTATTGCAACTATTTTTAGACGGCTGGGAAGAGACGGAGGCCGTCCGCTACGTCTCGGTCGCCCTCGGCAAACTCGAGCCACGGAGCGACCACGTCCAATTGTCGTTCTTCGAAGACGAATGGGCGAAGGCGAAACGGCTCGACTTCCTCGATTTGATTGACGGTTTGAACGTCCGATTCGGTCGCGGCACGATCCGACCGGCGTCGAGCTTACTGAAAGACAGTCCGCTTCGGACGCGCCAACGCTTAATTGGCGGACATAAACAAGGAGGCGATTCCTCATGAGCAAGACCCGCTATCGTGACCGGGGTGAATTGAAATGGATCCCATTTCTCATGCCCGAGCACGTCGCCCTACTGAAACGTTACTATGCCCAAATCCAAAAGATCGAGCTACCCGATTTGGACGAACAGCTCCTCTATCTCTGGCAGACCGAGCTCGAACGCGCCATTCGTGAAGGCGATCAGGTCGAGGTGACCTTGTTCGTGGACGGCTTGACGAAAAGCATGCGCGGCTACGTCCACGCCATCTATTATGCCGAGCGCGAAGTCGAACTGTTCGACGGTGAAGTACGGCGCGTCCCGTTCGGTGACATCTTGTCCGTTCGTTAAGACGCCTCGATTGCCTCTTGTGTTGTCTCGAACGTCTCCATCCCGTCGAGTAGCCCATAGTGAGCAAGCGTCGCATGGACCGACGGTGACAGATGCGCGAAGATGACGTGACGGTCGGCAGCTTTCAGTTCGGTGACGACACGACGCAACTCCTCGACCGCGGTCACATCGATGACCGGGCAGCGGTGGAAGTTGAAGATGAACACGCTCGGTTCCCGATGAATGTGATGGAGGACGTGCTCGAACAGCTCGACCGCACCGAAAAAGAGGGGGCCTTCTACACTGAAGACGATTTGTCCGTCCCGCGTGACGTACCGTTCTGTCCGTTCACGCACGTCGATCGTATCCGCCATCCGCTTCGCGAAGAGCGCGAGCGCACAGATGACCCCGACCTCGACGGCGACGACCAAATCAACGAATACCGTCAATAGTAGCGTAACGAGAAGGACGAGCGATTCGGATGAACGATGTCGTAACATCGCCATCACGTGATGACGCTCGGACATGTTCCAGGCGACCCGCATCAAAATCGGAGCGAGTGCGGCGAGCGGCACGTAACTCGCGAACGGTGCGAGGATGAGCACCGCAACGAGGACCGTGATGCCGTGAATGACACCGGCGCGTCGGCTGACCGCTCCCGCCTGAATGTTTGTCGCCGTCCGAGCGATGGCACCTGTCGAAGGGATTCCGCCGAAGAACGGCGTGATCACGTTCGCGATCCCTTGTCCGAACAGTTCCTTGTCCGGCTTCATCTTCGTCCCCGCCATCCCATCGGCGACCGTTCCCGATAAGAGTGACTCGAGCGCACCGAGGAAGGCAATGGCGAACGCAGACGGAAGGAGCGTGGTGATCAAGTCGACGTCGATCGCGAGCCAGTTGAATTCCGGCAGTCCGCTCGGGATGCCGCCGTATGCACTTCCGATGGTCGCGACCTCACCCGGGATGAAGAGACTGACAAGCGTCGGGACGAGCATCGCCATGAGTAAGAGCGGTAATCGAAACGGCAGCTTCGGTACGAGCCAAAGCGTCAAAAAGCCGATTCCGGCAATGACAATCGGCCATTTCGACGCTTCAGGCAACGCTTGACCGAGACGAAACAAGTTCTCGTGAAAATGTGGCGCCTTCTCAAACGTGACCCCGAACAACTCATCGAGCTGGTCGACGAAGATGACGACGGCGATCCCGGCCGTGAAGCCGATGGTGACGGCACGGGGCATGAAGCGGATGAGCCGTCCGACCCGAAGCACACTCATGAGGAGTAGTAAGATCCCCGCAAGAACGGTCGTGACGAGCAACCCCTCATATCCGTATGCGAGAACGACACCCGAGACAATCGGGATGAACGCTCCCGTCGGTCCAGCAATTTGGAACGTCGAACCTCCGAACAGGCTGACGAGGATTCCTGCGAAGATGGACGTGTAGAGTCCATACACCGGCGGGACCCCTGAGGCGATGGCGAATGCCATGGCGAGCGGGATGGCGACGACACCGACCGTGATGCCGGCCGAGATGTCTTTTTGCCACATCTCACGTGTGGAGAGTGAGTCTTGCATCATACATTCCTTCTTTCCAATCAGTTCAAAAACGAGTTTAGTGTACGCCTGGAAAGAGGGCTTGTAAACGGGTTGAGAAAAACGTTAACAGAATGTACAAAAGAACTTTTAATCATCAGTTTAAATTGCTTTTGTTGAATACGACGTGAATAATTCTTCTCATCTATCATCAATTTGATTGAAACATACAGAAAGACGTACCTCTTAGATACATCTACACGGTACAACTTATACAATTTTCTCAAGCTTGCCACGGTTGATTCGATAGACATCCTCACATAAGTAATCGATATCCTCTTGATTGTGACTCGTCATTACAATCGTCTTCCCTTCTTCTCGGAAAGCAAGTAATAGTTCACGTAACGATTCGACACTATCATGATCTAATGCATTGAACGCTTCATCCAAAATCAAGATGTGTTGGTTTTCCATAATCGCCTGAGCGATAGCAAGTTTTTGCTTCATTCCAAGCGAATAGTTTTTCACTTTTTGTGAATTGTCTGGGTTTAATCCCAAAATCAACATTGTCTTTCGAATTCTCTCTTCATCAATCTGATTTTGAATTTGTGCCAGTTCTTTTAAGTTTTCAAATCCTGTCTTATTGGCAATATAACCTGGACGATCGATAATCATACCGACACCTTCCGGGAACCGTTGCTCTTTTCCAATTTGTTTCTCCTCAACGTAAACCTCTCCATGATCAGGGAACACAAATCCACACATCATTTTGAACAAGACGGATTTGCCAGATCCGTTCGGTCCGACAATTCCGACAATCCGCCCTTGTGGAACAGTCAAATCCACCGCATCAAATAACAAATTGCCTTTGTAGGATTTCGTTACATTTTTTAATTCGATCACTGCAGTCATATTCATCCTCCTCATACATGCAAACTTCTTCTTAACAACAACGTGATCCCGAGCATCAGTACAATAAGTGCCCCAATCAACTGTATAAAAACGGTCCACATCGAAGTAGACTCAAGAACGATTAACGCGTTCATTCCGATTGGTAACCAGTTGACATGCAGACTTGGAAATAAAAATAAAGACAACAGACCGATAACGGTCGGTACAACATATACTTCTCGAATCATCCAAGACAGCATGAAGCAGAGCAACGTATACACGAGACACTGCAAAACAGTACTCACAAACAGAAAACCTAAAACGCTCGCGAAGGTATACCCCTGATAAGTTTGATGGACGTCAAATGGTACATTCGACAGAAATGCCATCAGTAAGGTCAGTCCAATTAAACTGAGTGTAAGGATTGAGAAGAACACAGTCTCCTGAAGGAGAATATTGCGAAACCAACGATGCGGACTCTTATAACGAATCAACTTGTAATGACTAATTTCCAAAAGTTCTCGCTGCATGCGAAGTTGACTCATATAGGTCGCACCAAAAAAGAGAATCACATAGGACATAAAGGACAAATAAGAAAAATAATCTGCCCCCACTCCAATGAAGGTTGCTACGATCACTTCATCAGCCGTCGCCCCTTCTCTCCTATTCAAAATTCCGTTGTAAGAAATATGAAGGATGGCCAACCCAGCATATAAAAGGTATGCTCCGTTCCCTCTCCATTGCTTCCACTCTATTCGTTGAATTGTTGAAAGTTGACGGAACAGTAGTCCCTGACCCAAAATCATGCCTGTCAGGATGAGCGTGGCCACAATCAAATTTGAATACGAAACGGACGTCATTGAAATAGATAAATATGTTGTCGGCGATAGAAATGAGAATTGCTCGGGAAATAGTTTAAATCCAACGACCCCAAGTAAAAATGTGAAGATCGCCTGTGTGTACAACCATCCTTTTTTAACATGAAGAAGAAAAATCCCAGCTAACGAAAAATGAACTGTCGTCAGGAAAAGGAACCATAAACAAAGTTGAACGGGTAACGGGTACCAAGGAAGCGAGAAGCGACTTTGCAATACACTCGTCGCATTGACCTCGGTGACCATCTTCGTGTAATCACTCCAACCGACTTCATATGGCAGTCCAATCATCATCAGCGTACTGAGTATAAACAACACGGTAAAGAGCGGTGCGGCCTCTACAAAAAATAGTTTTAGCGTTCGGTAAATCCAAGCTTGTGGAGTCAACATTCGAATGAGTACCTCATGACGATACTCCCGAATCAAAATTCCAACTGATAAAAATAACATGACAGGAAAGACAAAGTACGTCAGAAGATACATATCCGTCATAAGGGCATAAAACCCGTCCCATACATTCACTTCGACCTGATTCAAACGTACCATGTCTAATATCTGTCGTTTTACCCTCAAACTATAGAGAAAGATGATGACCCCAACAAAGAGCCAGCTCCTTTTTGTAAATTCATTCATCAATCGATCAACGACCATCACTTCTCCTCCTCAAAAACTCCACTCCCGGCGTGACCGTAGATGGAATAAATAGATGCCGACACCAATGGAGAGAAAAAGAAGGAATGGCACGAAAATTGTCCAAATCGGTTGTGCCGTAATATTAAACGGAAATAGTGTGCTAAGCGGCGAGAATTTCGGAACCTGAAAAATCCCTGCCACAAAATTAAGAATATGGTATGCCAAAAATGGGATAGAGATGGCTACAAATAAGTTGTCGAGTGTCAAAATCAACAGATACGCCATCGTCGCATACAACGACCCGTTCACACCAATCCAAACAGCATAAGAGAATCCATAGAGCATCGGATGAATATCTTGCAAAAAGGAAAACGTCGTAGTCGGGATCACTACTCCGTCTGTCACAGCGGTGTACTCAACTAAATGGAATAGAGGTTCCACGTACATGACAAATAAAAACGTCATGAAAATCATGGAGAATAGTACGATTCCGCTCAAAATCGCATTAACCAAACCTTTCGCAACCAGATACACAGATAAATCAATACGTGTTCGTGTATACGTCAAAAAATTGTGCCGATATTCAGCCAAGATATTTGGCAAAAAGATTAAGATGGCTAGCACCGGAAACAGCATGGCAGGAATGGTAGATACACTTTCTTCAAACACCTCGATTGGGCTAAAGAACTCATACCGATCCCGAATGGTCATAAATTGCACGAACGGCACGATGAAAATGATACCGATGTATACCATGAGAGAACGAGGTGTCCATAAATTAGTGAATTCACGTCGAATAAGCTGCTTCATTCGTTAGTCCTCCTTTTCCGTGGAGACCAATTGATTGGCCATCCAATAACCGAGCACGTTCAATAACAATAAAAGCGCGAGACTCCACACGTTCAATCGTCTGTTTATATGTAGATTGATCACACCCCATACCATCGATAAGACCAGATAAATCGTCAATCCAATCAATAAAAGGAAGCTGCCGATTTTACGTGGATCAATGACATCAATGACAACCAGCAATCCGTTCTCCAAATATGAGATTTCATTCGAGATGAGTCCCACAGCACCCGACCACCGCTTAGCATCTGAGAAGACCTGTTCAGAATTGCTGTAATCTGAAATCGTCACACCATGAATCAATCGACTCGTCTTGAGAATGGCTTGACTCATTTCTTCATCTGTTGAAGATTCAACAATATTCAGGTATACGGCATCCGCAAACACCAAATCATAACGCCCACCAATGACAATCGACGTGATGAATAGGAACATCGATACAATCGCGATGCTAAATCCGATTTGAAACAGTTGTTTCGCAAAACGATTTTGTTGAATTTGCATCATATGTATGATTGATTCCGCTTGCTCAGCCCCTCCAAACCGATTGAATGCAATGCGAGTGGCGTCTGACTCTGAGTGACCTTTAATCATCAAATCATGAATCGACTGCTCTAAATGAGTTCGCGTCTCCTCTTTTAATTCAATGGTTTCTTGAAGGCGCGGGTCAGCGTTTTGATAGAGTTCGTCAATGTATTCATCCACGTGCTTCAAACGAATCACCTTCTTCATGCAAAAATAGGTCCATCAATTGTTTCACAAGACGCCATTCCACTTTCTTTCGTGCCAGGACGGCTCGTCCATCTGTCGTGATCCGATAATACTTCCGCCTTCCCCCTGACCCTTGCTCATCTCCCCAATAAGATTCCACACTCCCTTTCTTCTCAAGACGTTTTAAGGATAAGTAGAGTGTCCCTTCTTTTAATTCGAACGCTTCATCTGTACGTGTGTGTATGACTTTGGCAATTTCATAACCATACATATCCTGATTGTTGAGTAACGACAGAATCATCGTATCGATATGACCTTTCAGCATTTCTTTATCGATTTCCATAGTGCCCTCCATTCATCACCTAATTCAACTTACCTAATTTTCCCACGCTAATACCTCGTTATGCAATGTATTTTTGTTTTTGAGTCTTATGGGTACATCAACATTAAAAATCAGATGAAAATCGAGACCATTGGGCATAAAAAAAGAAGACAGGGTCACTGTCTTCCACTACTTCATCACATTTAATTCGTCGGAGCCTCTACGACTTGATCGCCGTCTTCCGCGTCTTTCGCCAGCAACTTCACGTGACGACCGAACAACCACATGACGACGAGATGGGCTTTCGCCTGCGTCTTCGTATAGAACCACCACGGAAGTGCTGGTACGAACTCATGGATGGCGACGAGTCCTTCATCCGACTCCGGTAATCGTCTAAATTCGAGACGTCCCGTCTGATCCTCTTCACTCAATTTAACGAACTTCCCCCCGTCAATCGCAAAGGATGCCATATCGTCCGTCGCTTCCTGTTCAAGTGATAGATGAAGTGCGACGAATGACGGATCGAGCAGTGCGATCTCCCAATCATCGTCTTCTTTCGTCGTCTGAATGAGCGGATACATAAAACGACCGAGCCACTCGAAGTACGTGTCCGCCATCCAAAGCGCCGACTTTTCCTCTGGCAGACCGAACCGCTGAATCGAACGGACGGTATACGATTTCGGTTGCTTTTTCTTCTTGCCGCCTGAGGATTGCTTCTCTTCTTCTTCAAGCGCATGTTCGACAGCCTGTTTAAACGGGATCTCTCCCTGTCCAATGCCTTCCACGGTATCTTCTGCCACCATCGCATGCCCCATGCTCTCGACGAGCGGATAGACGGTCGCCTTCGGTTCACCCGTGACGGCCATGACCCACAGGCGCGACAGTTTGATTGTCGGGAATGGGAAGTCGAGCAGAACGCGACGCTTGTCCATAACCTCGGCCGTCTGTTCAATCATCTTCCGATACGTCATCACCTCGGGCCCGCCGATGTCGATGTGACGGTCATAAAGCGACTCGGCACCGACGACCGAGATGAGTGCCTGAACGGCTTCACGGATGTCGATCGGATGCGTCTCCGTCTTCGTCCAACGTGGCAAGATCATCGTCGGCAACCGTTTGACGAGTTTCACTAAAATCGGGAACGATGAGCCTTCCGGACCGATAATGAGCCCCGCCCGAATCGTCGTTACCGGTACGCCTTGTCCGCCGAGGATGCGTTCGACCTCGAGTCGGCTCTTCAAGTGACGTGACAACGTCTTCTCTTGTTTCGGAATGATGCCGCTCAAATAGACGATCTGCTCGATGTCGTTCGCCTTCGTCGCCCGAGCGAAGTTATCCGCAATGAGCGCATCCATATCTTCAAACGTCGCCTGCGTCAAGCCACCGTCCGGAATCATCGAGTGGACGAGGAACATGGCGTAGTCCGCTCCCTCACACGCTTCTCTGGTTGCCTCATATGAAAATAAGTCACAGGCATGCCATGTGATATGGGCTTCATCTTCTTTATTCTTCGTCGATCGCGACAACGCGATGATATCGTACTCTTCTTTCAGCTGTTCCATCACATTCGAGCCGATATAGCCGCTCGCCCCCGCAATGACAATCGTTTTCCGCATAAAGCTCACTCCCCTTAGTGTTCACATAGAGGTAATGTACCCGTCTTTTCGAAAAAATAAATCAGTCTAAGTATGTAGAGCCTGCCCGTTCGATTCGTAATAAAATGAGAATAATTAGAAAAAGGAGGAATATTCATGGGATTCTGGTATTTTCTTTTGCTTGGATTGGGAATGATCCTCGTCGTGAATTGATCTTAATCGGGATTGTGATGATCGGAGTATCCATATTTATATTCCAAGATGGCAGCGCGGACTTGGTCGCAAGTTGGTTTGATCAAATCACGGGTCGATAGACCAGCAGTAGAATAAATCGATAGTACCCGTTATGAGATTGGTAACGAACGAACTTCAATTCATGTGGAGGGACTACGACGATGAAACAGTTCAAACGAGTAAGTGCCATGGCGTTATTCACCTTGATTGGATTTGTTCTTTTCCATTATGCGACAGAGTCAAAGACAGGATCCTCTGCATGGACGACGGAAGCTGCGACACATCACTTCAAAGACATCTTAGACGCGCAACGAGTAGCAATTGAAGCACATACCCCGCTCGAAGATATCGAGCGAACGAAACTATCGCACGAAGATGATCTCGTTCGACTCGTCCTCGGTCAGCGGGATTGGGTCGAGCAGTTCCAATATACGATTCAGGATGTGCAAGTGGAGGAAAAAGGCGGTTTCTTATATGCGAATGCATATGTGACGAGACATCTTACATTCCAAAACGGTGTAACGACTGGGCTTGGTGACGAGATGACGATTCAATTGAGATCTCCGAATGAGGCAATAGAAGAAGTCGAGCTTGATAATCATAGTGTGACACAATCGGAACAACCTTTTTTCAAACGCTGGGTCAACCGAGTGTTGGATTGAATAAATCCCACTATCCAATTGGAAGGTGGGATTATTGTTAAAAAGATAAATCGAGACCAGTAGCATCATCTAAAATTTTTCCGTTTTCCGCTGCGTAATTGACACGAATATCGGCTCACCGTAAGATTTCGTTTAAAGTTAATACATAAAATTTTTTGTTTCTTGAAGTAAAATATCTCGCAACAACTTATTTAAAATTAATTTATCATCCCATTTTTTGTTAGGCATCAATATTTGTTTCAGTTCTTCTTCACTAGAGAAAAAACCTCCAAACGCATCATATAGTTGTTTCCTATAAATATAGTTGTAAAGATAAGCTTTTTTTATAGCGTCCTGTACAGTAGTTTTATGATAAATATTATAAATGTATAAAACTTTAAATAATTCGATATTTCCTTTTATCTTCCTTGCTATATCCGATGGAACATTTGAATAATCAAGCTGAATATTAAAATCATCCCCTATACCCAAGAACATATTCACATAATCAATCTCAGTCGATTCATCATTTAAATTTAGTTCCCTTACAACTTTAGGAACTATGATTTCTTCTTTGTTTTCAACCAATTCTTTTGAAAACGAAATATTTTCGATAATTCCTTTCTCGTATGGAGAATAAAAGTTAATAACATCCATTTCTTTTCTGCCTTTAAAATCCGAGTTGCATACTTTGCAACAAGGGACTAAATTATAAATTGAAACAGAAAATATAGGATACCTAGCTTTATCGATAAAGTGATCTAATGTTCCTCGAGTTTTCCCATCGGATGACTCATATAAAAATATATATTGAGTAGCACAATATGGACAAATATTAATCTGAAGTAATTTTTGAAATTCATACGCATTAAAAACTTTATCCACATAGAATTTTAAATATTCTTCATGAAAAATATCTAATTCTTTTACAAAAACAATTTGTTTCTCCTTTGAAAGCCTATTTAACCTTTTAGAAAATTCTTCTTTTATCTCAAAAAGAGTCTTTATATTGCCAATAATAATATCCTCTAAATTTCGCAGTATGAATTTATATAGTGCCTTTTCATATTTGCTATCCTCATTTTCATACTTAAACAATAACTTTTGATATAATCTATTCTCTTTGGATTTGTTTTCACCAAAAATAAAATCCTTGTGTCTTCTAATAATTTCATCAGAAAGCGATATCTCAATCATTTTTCTACCTGAAGTTTCTTTAATTCAAATAGTTCTTTTTCTAACGATTCAATTCTTGATTCAAGGCCTTGCTCTTGAACCAGTAAAATTTTGTCATTGAAAATTTGAATTAATTTATTCTTTATAATTGGCTCTCCAACAATATCAATAAAACGCTTAATTTCTTCTTTATTCTCCTCAACTTTATTTGGCGATACAGAAATTAGAGAGCCAACAAAAGTGTTGATTTTACTTTTTGCAAACTTCCCCATCAATCCATCATTGATAAAAAATGAGTTAGTTAATAATTCATTAATATTTGCTCCAAAAGTTCTTGGACTGCCTTCTATTTCCTGATTAGAAACCGTTGATGTTTTAGATAAAAAAGTAACGTTATAATTGGGAAAATCAGATAAAATAAAAGGTGAGTGAGTAGTCAAAATAACTTGCACATTGCCCTTAAATAAAATTTCTATCATTCTTAAAAAATGGAAAAGCCAATCCTTTTGCCATTGAGGGTGAAAATATAAATCACATTCGTCTAAAATCAGTAGATAACTTATTTTTTGCTTAGATGTCTTACGACTTTCGTCAAACTCCAATTCATATAAAGCATTGTAAAAACGCCCGAAAAGATTTAACAAGCTCAATTGACCGCTACTCATTTCAGACCAATGAAAATTTAAAATCCGCTTCTCATAAAATTGTTTACGATACAAGGAAATCAAATTTTGTGAAGAAGTATCATTCTCTTTAATATAAAAGGTATTCTTGTCTTCAATAATATCGGTTGATTTAATCGCCTCAATAATATTCGAATATTTTTTGAAAACTCTAGATAATTCCAACCTGATCTTTTTATATTTTTCATCATAATTTTCTTTCAATAAATTCAGAACATTAATATATATCATTTTTAAAAAATCAGATTGTAAACGTGGTGATGAATAATAAGCGTTTCTAACATTCTCTTCACTTACATCATTATTTTCTAATACTTCAGCGATATCTAGACAATAATGTTGCAAGAATCTAACTATTATCTCTTTCTTAATTTTAACTTCTTCATTTAAATCTGGAAAATCACTAAGAAATTCTTTTTTTGATATTTCATCAATTAATGAATCTACATCCGATGCCCAATAATCATCCCGCTTTTCAAAATATTCTAGATTTAAAATTATTTTTTCTGGGAAATCAAGTAATTTTCCCATCTCTAGTTTCTCTTTAAATTCATTTACAAAAAATATTTGATGACTAGCATCTTGTTTAAGAAAAGAATTCACATTGTCATATTTACAAAGTAAAGAATTTGTAGATATGTTTTTTACATTTGAAGATTTATTTTGAAAATTATATCTAAACTCATCTGCCTTAAAGTGTTCAAAATATCTGATGTCAAATACATTTGAAAAAAATAGAGTTCGTAATTCCGAATTAATTTTATTTGATATAGTTCTCTTACCTTGATGAATTTTTAAATCACTTACTTTGTTGTCTATCTTAAGCTTATCAAGTTTACTATCAATGTAAATTTTACTATCATTTTTAAATACTAAAACGAAGTCAGAAGTAATCTTAGCCTTATTCATGTAAAGAGTAATAAAATCTAAAATAGATGATTTCCCAGTACCATTTTCTCCAACAATGGTGGACATGCTGATTGAATTTTCAAAATCACTTACTTTGAAGAAATCTTCAATGAACTGACTATTCTTTTCTAATTTTAAAGTTTTATTATTTAAAGATAATTTAAGTTCTCCACCAAAGTTGGTTTGAAAATTGGCTATTTTTTTATATTTTTCAATCCATATAAAAATTATTTCCATATCAACTTCTCCTTTTGTATAAATTCCACACTTATACCATATCATCACATTTTGAAAAAACAACCATAAAAAAACATCAACTTTAATGAAGATAAAGGTTGATGTTTACTAAATAAAGATAACTTGAATTGAACCTGCGTAAGAAGCGATTATAAAGTATGCTTCTACATGGCATTGCGTAGTTTTTTTTAAAACTCGATGATAGCGTCGTTGCCCTATTAAACAAGTTTCTTCTCGTCACCATACTATAAGACAGCGAGATTCACACTGGTGAAATTTAGTTTTTTTCTGAAATAAGATTACTTTTGAGTAGATAAATGAGTAGAATGAATGCGGAAAAAGTAGATCACGGTGCATCAAACAGGAGCAGAAAACTCTCTTTTTGATTTGTTCGATATCAATCATTGTTTTTTCATGAACGTACTGAACGAGCACATCATACTGTTCGACCGTATTCAGTTTTTTGAATTTCTCCACATCCCCTTTAAAGCCCGTGAAATAATCACTTTGATACTCCGGGTTGTTGAAAAGTCTCAAATATTTCATATAGTCTTTGATTGTTATTTGACTCACGATGTGAGATAAAATAGCCTCAACTACTCTATCGGAGTTCTATTCTGATTTTTCGGCAATAGTGTAAAATCGTATCGAGCAAAAACTGTCAACTTTATTCTAGCGTTCACATTATCCTTTGGTATGTATATTTTCATGACGATTTTCAAAAAACAACTCGTAGTTTCTATTCAACAAAGGAATGCTCAATCCTTTGAATCCATTCAAAAACCTAATAATCGGTTTCCGCTATCCATAAAAAAAGGGATTATTGAGCAGTCACTCAATAATCCTTCACCAAATCACTTCTTATCTTGTTGCTTCTGCAAATACGCTTCACGAAGCTTGTTCAATCGTTCTTTCTTGTTCGAGACAGTCGGCTTTTTCCCGTCTTGGTATTTCGCCGCAGCTACTTTGCTTCTCGTGTCTAATTGATATTTCCCCATGTTCTTCACCTTCCTTTCTTTATGACTTCAATCAAAAGCAAAGACCCTCTAATCTCAATGAAATTAGAAGGTCTTCATGAAAATCATTGATCGCACTCGTTACAGACTGCTTCAAAATGGAGACGGCGGGAGTCGAACCCGCGTCCGAAGGCATCGTAACGTATGCTTCTACGTGTGTAGTTTATCTATTGAATCTCGATGTGACACTGCCGATAAACAGGCGTTGTCGCATCCAGTCTGTTTCATCTCTTCTTCGCGCCCTCAGACGGCGAGGTTGAAGCGTAGCTTGCTTAGTTTGAGACCCTGAAAGTCATCCACACAAGCGATGGATGTCAGGATCCGCAGGGCACTTAGGCTGCTGCGAGTTGTGTGTTAGTTTTGCCAGTTATAGGCGTTTGCGTTTTAACGAGGCCGACCCCTCGACACGCCACATACGACCGACCTACCCCCGTCGAATCCATAACGTCCCCGGGGTGGTAATTGGTACTATATTTAATATACCACAATCAGGATTCGTTGTCAGTATTTTTGCCGATCGCGCATCGCACGGTCAACGTCACGTTTCGCGTCTTTCTTCTTCAAGTCCTCACGTTTGTCGTACTTCTTCTTCCCTTTTCCGACGCCGAGCAGGCACTTGGCAAACCCGTTCTTGATATACACTTTGAGCGGGATGATCGTGTAGCCGTCACGCCCCGATGCCCCGATGAGCTGATTGATTTGCTTCTTATGCAACAATAGCTTTCGGACGCGGAGTGGTTCATGGTTAAAGCGGTTCCCCTGGTCGAACGGGCTGATATGACAGTTGTGAAGCGTCGCTTCGCCCCCGTCGAACCGGACGTACGCATCCGCGATATTGATCTTCGATTGACGGACCGACTTGATCTCCGTCCCTGTGAGCACCATGCCTGCCTCAATTGTATCCTCGATCGCGTAATCAAAGGATGCCTTGCGGTTTTGGGCGAGTGCGTTCGAATCTTTCTTCTTGGCCATACACATTCAGTCCTTTATCTACAAGATACGGAGGAAGGGACGAGCCCTTCCCCGTCAGCGACGCTTCTTCGCACCTCGTTTGGCGTCGCCTTTTCGTTTATGCTTGTCTTTCTTCTTCAAGTCGAGTGCCGAACGGCCTTGGGAAGACTTCTCCCCGTCACGTTTCGGTTTCTCACCTGGTTTGCCCGGCTTCCCAGGTCTTCCTGGTTTGCCGCGCTTCTTCTTATCGTCCCGACCGCGACCGCCACGACGGTCTTTCTCGTCCTTCTTCGGACGACCGCCTTTCGCTTTGATTGTCGTCGGTTGGCGACGCGTCGACGGTTCCCGTTTCGGCATGCCGACGACCGTGAAGTCAATCGTCCGCTCGTCTAGATTGACGGCGTCGACTTTGACACGGACGGCGTCCCCGATCCGGAACTGACGTTTCGTGCGCTCTCCGAGCAACATGAGCTGTGATTCGTCGAAGTGGTAGTAGTCATCCATCGACTGAAGACGAACGAGCCCTTCAATCGTATTCGGAAGCTCGACGAACATCCCGAAGTTCGTGACGCCGGCGACGACACCATCGAACTCTTCACCGAGATGGGCTTCCATGTATTCGGCTTTCTTGAGCGCCTGTGTCTCACGCTCTGCGTCGACGGAGCGACGTTCCCGTTTCGATGCCTGTTCGGCGATCGCCCCGAGACGATCCTCGTACTTCGCAATCGTCTTCTCCGACAAGTCGTTGTTGAAGACGTATGTGCGCATGAGACGGTGGACAATCAAGTCCGGGTAACGACGGATCGGTGACGTGAAGTGCGTATAGAAGTCCGTCGCGAGTCCGAAGTGACCGAGCGATACGTCATCATATTTCGCCTGTTGCATCGAGCGAAGCATGATTGTGCTGATGACCGGCTCTTCCGGTTCTCCGTCGATCGCCTTCAAGATTTTTTGAAGCGTCTTCGGTTCGACAGTCTGTCCTTTGATGCGTTCGATGTGAACGCCGAAGTTTGCGACGAAGTCGAAGAAGAAGTCGAGCTTGTCCGGCTTCGGATTGTCGTGGACACGATAGATGAACGGCACGTCCATCTTGTGGAAGTGTTCAGCGACCGTCTCGTTGGCCGCGAGCATGAACTCCTCGATCAACTTCTCGGCGACCGAACGTGGACGAAGCACGATATCCGCCGGCTTCCCTTCCTCGTTGACGACGACTTTCGCCTCGGCGAAATCGAAGTTGATGGCACCGCGTGAGTTGCGTCGTTTCCGAAGGACTTCCGCGAGCTCGGCCATGAGGTCGAACTCACCGATGAACGGCTCATACTTTTTCAACGTCTCTTCGTCATCGCGCTCGATGATTTCACGGACGTTCGTATACGTCATCCGTTCCGTCGTCTTGATGACACTCGGGAACAAGTCATGGCTGACGACCTTCCCGTTTTGCGGGGAGATCTCCATGACACAGCTGAGCGTCAAACGGTTGACGTGCGGGTTGAGGGAACAGATTCCGTTCGAGAGTCGGTGCGGTAGCATCGGAATGACACGGTCGACGAGATACACACTCGTCCCGCGCTCAAGCGCCTCGACGTCGAGCGGCGAGCCCTCTTTCACGTAATGTGAGACGTCGGCGATATGGACACCGAGCTCGTAGTTCCCGTTATCGAGTTTTTTGACGTGGACGGCATCGTCCAAGTCTTTCGCATCTTCGCCGTCAATCGTGAAAATCGTCTCGTCACGAAGGTCGACACGACCGATGAAGTCTTTCTCATCCGCCTCGTCCGGCACCGCGTTCGCCTGCGCAATCACGTCCTCCGGGAACTCCGTCGGAATGCCGTGTTTATAGACAATCGACAAGATGTCGACACCTGGGTCGTTCTTATGCCCGATGATGCGGACGACGTCACAGGCACCGGCGAAGCGTCCGTCCGGATACTTCGTGATGCGCACGACGACTTTATGTCCGTCGACGGCACCGAGCGATTTTTCCGGGTTGACGACCGGCCAGAAGTTGATGCGCTTGTCATCCGGCTCGATGAAGGCGAACTGGTCGAGTCGACCGCTCGGGAGCGTATACGTCCCGACGAACTCCGAGAGCCCGCGCTTTAATACTTTCAATAGGATTCCTTCTGTCTTGCCACGGTTGTCCTCGCGTTTTTTGACGAGGATCGTATCGCCATGGTAGACGTCTTTCAGTTGGTCGGGCGGCAAGAACACGTCTTCCGCTTCCCCTTCGACCGACAAGAAGCCGAATCCGCGCTGGTGAATCGAGATGATCCCCGCGACTTGGCCGAGCGAGGCGAGCGTCCCGTAACGGTTCGTCCGCGTCCGGCCGATAGCACCCTCTTCCTCGAGGGCATTCAATGTGCGGATGAGTTCTTTGAAGTCATCCGTCGACGCGAGCTGTAGTCGCTCGGTCAGTTGATCGACAGAGAGCGGTTTTTCGCTCGCCTGTAAGATCTCTAGTAATTGGTCACGTAAATTCAACGTGACACCTCCTTCTTAGACTGACCAGTCTAACGTTTCGAGAAAATCGAGCACGTCCTGGTGCAGTTTCTCTTTTTCTTTGTCGAGCGTGATCACATGTCCCGAGTTCTCATAGATGAGCAACTCTTTTTGGAACGTATTGACCGCCTCGTAAATTTGATTCGCCGATTCTGGGTCGATCATGTTGTCTTTGGCGCCTTGGACGACGAGTGTCGGGACGAAGATGTCCTCGAGCTTCGACGCCGTGTCGCGGACGAAGGCACGGAGGTCTTTCAGCGTTGGCATCGGTTTGAACGCTGCCATCTCCTGCTCGATCTGTTCCGGCGACTTTTCTTCTCTACCCTTATATTCTCGGGCATATGCCTGGACTCCTTTGTACAAGCGGTCCTCGGCATCGATTCCAGTCGGCGCGCACATCGGGATGACCGCCTTGACGTCTTTCTCCTCGGCGAGACGGAGCGACATCACGCCACCTAGCGATAGTCCGCAGACGACGATCTCCTCATGGCCTTTGTCGACGAGTGTCTGGTAAGCGTTCAAGACGTCTTCCCACCAGTCTTCTGGTCCATATTGGAGTAACTCTTCCGGCGGGACGGCATGACCACGATAGATCGGTCCCATACATGTGTATCCTTCTTTTTGAAGGAAGCGACCGAGCATGCGGACATCCGCGCTCGATCCAGTGAAGCCATGTAACATCAACACGGCACGTTTTCCGCCCTCGAAGAAGAACGGTTTTGGTGCAGTCACTTTCATTTTATCTGTCATCTCCTCGTATCTACATTATTCCCAAAAAATAAATCGAAAAAACAAAAGCTGACCGCCTCACGTGAAAATCGAGAACGATCAGCCTTATCATCATAATGATGCGACTAGTAATCCTAAAATGAAAAACAAAGTGCCTAGTACAGCTGCAGTTCGGTTCAAAACAGCATCGAAGCCGCGCGCTTTCTGGCGTCCGAACAACTGCTCCGCGCCACCTGCAATCGCTCCAAGACCTTGCGACCGACCTGACATGAGCAGTACGACGACAATCAATAAGACAGCCACGACAAGTAGGCTGATTGTAGCGATCGTTTGCATAGTAGTCAGTTCCTCCTTCTATTTACACGCCTTTTATTATATAGAAGTTATCGTCAAAACACCAGCATTCAAATTATCGGGACGGGTAGCTGAATCCTTCCCCGATGACTTCCTTCACTTGGTGGATGACGACGAAGGCGCGGTCGTCCGTCACTTGGACGATTTTTTTGAGTGGTGCGATCTGACGTTTGTCGACGATCATATACAGCATGTTCTTGTCCTGCTTCGTGTAATAGCCGTGTCCATGAATGATCGTTGCCGAGCGACCGAGCGTCTCCGTCAAGACGACGGCGAGCTCTTCTTGTTTGTCGCTAATGATCGTGACGGCCTTGCGGATGTTGAGTCCTTCCGCGACGAGGTCGATGACCCACGAACCGATGATGATGGCGATGAGCGTATAGAGGACGACCTGCTCCCCTAAGAAGAAGCCCGATGTCGCGACGACGATTGCATCGATGATGAACATCGAGACGGCGACGCTCAAGTGGAGATAACGCTCCATGAGACGGGCGATGATGACGCCCCCTCCGGTCGTCCCACCGACACGGAGCACCATGCCGATCCCGACCCCGATCATGATCCCGGCGTAGACGGCCGCGAGCAGTTTGTCCTCGGCAGGGCTGCCCCAATCGTGCGTCAGACTAAGGAAGAATGACGTCGCGACGACGGCGATGACCGAATAGACCATTGTCCGGCGGTCGAGCAGTTTATAACCGACGATAAAGAGAATCCCGTTCCCGATGATCGACGTGAGCCCGAGGTCCCAGCCGAAGACGTAGTACAGGATGATCGTGACCCCGAGCAGGCCACCTTCCGAGAAATCGTTCGGTACGGTGAAGTAGTTGACCCCGAATGAGAGAATGAATGAGCCCGCGATGATCCAGGCGATGTCCTTCACCGAGATGGTTTGTAGCTTGCGCCATACTTGTTGACGCAATAGATGTTGCTGTTGACGTTTCATAAATTGTCCTCCTTCCATATAAAAAAGACCGCGGCAAAAGCCGCAGTCTTAAGATTGTACTGGCTTTGGCGCACCGTCTTTCATAATCGGCAACTTGCGCTCCGCTGCGTTCGCGTAGACATTCAAGAGTGCCTCTTTTTCCAAATCCCAGTTATATTTCTCACGCGCGGTCTTCGTGTTCTCTTTGACACGCGCATAGAGTGCTTGGTCTTCAATCATACGGTTGACGCCGTCTGCGATCGATTGTGGATCGTGCGAGTCGACGAGCACCCCGACATCGTTCCCCGCAACGACCCGTTCGATCTCAGGGAAGTCACATGAGACGACCGGTACTTCGGCCATCAAATACTCGAACAATTTGTTCGACGACGCCGAGTAGTGGTTGAAGCAGACGTTGTTCAATACTTGGAAGCCTAAGTAGGCGTTCATCGTATAGTAAGGTAACGCTTCGACCGGTACTTTGTCAATCATCTTGACACGATTGCCGACACCTTCCGTCTCAATCAACTGTTGAATCGTCGGTTTGAGCTTCCCGTCCCCAATCATGACGAGCGTACCTTCTTTGAAGTCTTTCGCCGCGAGCACGAGCTGTTCGAGACCACGACCTGCTTGAATCCCACCTTGGTACAAGAGGATCTTCTCGTCTTTCGGCAAGTCGAGGAGCGCATGCAAGTCCTTACGGAGCGAGAAGTCGAGCGGACGATAGAACGGATAGTTGTGGAGCACGTACGGGTAGAATCCGTACAACTCTTCATTGTGTGCCGCACGTGTATGGTTCTCGACCATCATCGTATCGACGAACGGCAAGAGCCATCCTTCAAGGTTACTTTGGATGTATCCGTAACCGGTACGGTCCGTCTGTACTTCGTGCGAATCGTAGACGATTCGACCTTTGTTGAACACTTTTCCGGCGAGTAGTGCCTGCGGGAGCGTGTTCAAATCGTTCGCATGATAAAAGTCGTATGACTTCTTCGTCGACGTGAACACCATCTCGAGCATCGCACTCGCGTTGACGATTTGCTTACGCACTTGCGGCAACAAGATCGTCCCGACCGCTGCCCCGAGAGCGAGCATCGTGAACGGTGCGAGTAGGAACAAGCCGGCACCGACGAGTCCGGCACCGATTTGACGGGTCCGTTTCTCGCTCACCCATTGGTATGTCTTTTTCGCGAACTTGAGCGCGTTGACAAGAATCGATGGCTGACGCTTCACGCGGATGACGCGGAAGCCTTCCGGACGCATCTCTTCTTTCGGTAACTCTTTATTTTTCGGGTCTTGGAGCGCAATCAAATCAACTTCATAACCTGCCTCGGCGAGTGCCGAGCATTCGCGAAGGACGCGCGCATCATTCGTAAAATGGTTCCATACAAACATACATACTGACTTCATTGTCTTTCCTCCATCACTAAGTGTTGTACGACTTGATCTAACACGTCGATATTCTCTTCCCAACATAAATTCTCTTTGACGTAACGAATCCCGTTCGCCCCGAGCGCCTCCCGAAGGTCCGGTCGGTCGAGGAGCTTGCGGAGAATCCGCTCGATCTCATCGATATCCCGTTTCCGAGAGACGAATCCGACTTCAGCCGCTTCAATGACATTCGCCGCATGGCCTGACACTGCTGCGACAATCGGTTTGCCGACCGCCATATAGTCAATGAGTTTCCCCGGGATGACCGTATCGAACACTTCTTGCTCGATCAGGCTGACAAAGGCGACGTCCGCATTTTTAATCGCCTGAAACGCCTCCGTCCGTGGCATCGCTTCAAGGAACAAGAAGTTTTGGAAACCACGCTCCTTGATCGTCTGCTTCAACTCTTCTTTCCGATACCCGTAGCCGATCAGTTTGAAGTGGATTCGCGGTTCGTCACGGAACCGTTCGGCGAGTTCGAGTAAGAGGGACACGTCCTGGGCAAGACCCATGTTTCCGGCGTATAAAATCTCCATCCGGTCGTCCGGTGGGATCGTCCGCTCAAGCGCTCGTTCCGATTCCCGAATCGAGTTCGGCATGTAGTGGATTTTCTCGTTCGGGACACCGCGTTGACGCAGATAGCTGCGGAAGCCTTCCGAGTTGATGATGACCTCGTCAGCTGCTCGATACAGTCGCTTTTCGAGCCAAAATGCCGGCGCGAGCACCCAGTCGTGCTTGAACACGCCGACCCCTTTCACCGATTCCGGCCAAAGGTCACGAACGTCTAAAATGAGGGGGACACGATACTTCCGTTTCGCATATACCCCGACAAACGCCATAAAAAAAGAAGGGGTCGTCGCAAATACGACGTCTGGCTTCAATTTTAACTGGCGGACGGACCCAATCCCTTTCACCATCTGTTCGAGGAACAAGAAGAGACGGCTGACCATATTGGACGTATGTTTCCGCTTCTTCGTAATGAGCCGTTTGATGAACGGTTGGTCGTTCAGCTCCCGGTCATTCCAGAAACGATCGTCCTGATACATATCAAAGCTCGGGTACGAAGGGGCGGCCGTGATGACCTCGACTTCATACCCGCGCTGCTTCATCAAATGCGTAATGTTTTGCATCCGGTTGCCGGCGCTGCCGATCTCCGGATAATAGTTTTGACACACCATGAGCATTGTTTTCAAAAATAACACACCTTACTGTTGATCAAGTTCGTCCACGAGCCGTTTTAACAAGGCATGGACGTCATCTTTTAAATCAGGATCGCTGAGCGCGTGGCAAATCGTCGTCTCGACGAATCCGATCGGCTCCCCGACGTCATAGCGTCGACCATCAAATTCGTAAGCAAAGACCGTCTGCGCTTCATTCAAGCGTGCGATCGCATCCGTCAATTGAATCTCGCCTCCTGCCCCTGCTTCTTGTCCTGACAACGCCTCAAAGACGTCCGGTGTCAGCACATAGCGACCAAGGATGGCAAAGTTCGATGGGGCCTCACCGACGGGCGGTTTCTCGACGAACGTCCGCACCGGGATGAGCTTCCCTTCGACGGCAAGCGGGTCAATTATACCATATCGGTTCGTCATTTCATACGGGACACGCTGCACACCAATGATCGAGCGTTCATGCGCCTCATATTGGTCAATCAACTGTTTCGTCGCCGGCACGTCGGATTCAATGATATCGTCCCCGAGTAAAACCGCGAACGGTTCGTCCCCAATGAATTTCCGAGCACACCAAATCGCATGACCGAGACCTTTTGGCTCCTGTTGGCGTATGTAGTGAATGTTCGCCAAGTTCGAGGAGTGTCTGACCGATTCGAGTAAGCGGGTCTTCCCTTTTGACTCCAAGTTTTGCTCCAACTCGAGCGCACGGTCAAAATGATCCTCGATGGCGCGCTTGTTCTTACCCGTGACGATGATGATGTCTTCAATCCCTGAAGCGACTGCTTCCTCGACGATGAACTGAATCGTCGGTTTATTAACGATTGGCAACATCTCTTTTGGCATGGCTTTCGTGGCTGGTAGGAAGCGGGTGCCGAGACCGGCGGCTGGGATGATGGCTTTACGTACTCGTGTCATTAGCATTGGCTCCTTTACTCGTTATGTAATGAGTATACCCAATATTTGTGTGTTCTTACACAAAATAGAGGTCATGACAAAAGAGTCATGACCAATCGTCGTCGCGCTTCGTTTTTAGATAATACCACACCCCAAATGTGATCAGACCGATGACGAGAAGAATCCCTAGCATCATCATGAGAAACGCCTCCCCATTCGTGCTTCACTAAACTATTCCCTTCCTACATCGTTTCAGAACCACTTCTGACCATGTGCTTGAATGAAACGAAATTCTTCTTGATAATGATCGTAGTGCCCCTCATCCATCATCTTTTGGAAGGCGATATCCCCTTCAGCGGCTTTCCGCTTCATCAACAGACAGAGTGCCTCGATGCGTAACTGCAACATCTCAAATAAGTCTTCCTTAGGGTTGTCCCAACCGTATGCCTTTAAGAATGATGAAACACGTTCTTGATACGACTTATCATCTCGAATCGCATCGTAATAGATGACTTCTCCTGATTCAGCTTGATGCCGGCGACTGAGCGGGACGAACGTGTAAAGCGCGTAAACGATATCCCAAGCTCTCGGACCCGGCGCAGCCAAATCAAAATCGATGACCCCTGATACTTTCCCCTCATGAAAAATCGTATTGTAGACGGCAAAGTCATTATGGCAAATGACCTCTAGCGGTTGAGGCGTGTTGTCAATCGGTGCCCACTCCGATGACCATTCAAAATCTGTCGACGCATCATGTAGACGTCTCATCAGTCGTGCAACATCTTGAATCGCCTCATCGGACCACATGTAAGACTTCAAGGGATAGTCTGCGGTTTCTCCTTCCAAGTAAGTTAACACTTCTCTTCCTCGATCATCGATTCTGATAAAGCGTGGCACTCCGGAAAGTTGCTTTGCCTCCAAGTGACGTAACCATCGATGAATACGCTCGCTGCCTTCCTTTTGAGTGCGATAGACATAATTCCCCTTTTTATAAACCGTCGATACGTTCCCGCCACTCAATCTTTTTTCTTGTTCATTCGATTGGTCCATCCAATCTCCCCCTACTCTTTATCAGTCACGTTCATTATACAACACGGCACGAGGTCTCAATGGCGGATACAGAGCGTTCGTGTCCGTCGAAGCGGTACCGTGACTCTTGCAGGAAAGCAATCTCGCGGAGACCCCGCAAGCGCATAAGCGCGAGGAGGCTCCGTGGATTGCCTGCAGAAAGCATCGGTGCCGCAAAGACGGGGTTACGACTAATTAGTCGTCCCATCCTCGAGCAAACGCCCAGTTAATCCACAAAAAAACAGGCCCGCCATTTGGCGAGCCTGAAACAATCAATTATTTTTTGAGATTGTAGAACGACTTGATGCCGTCGTATTTCGCTACATCGCCGAGCATGTCTTCGATGCGGAGAAGTTGGTTGTATTTCGCGATACGGTCTGTACGTGAAAGTGAACCAGTTTTGATTTGTCCAGCGTTTGTCGCAACAGCGATGTCCGCGATTGTCGCGTCTTCTGTTTCACCAGAACGGTGTGAGACAACTGCTGTGTAACCAGCTTTTTTAGCCATTTCGATCGCGTCGAATGTTTCTGTGAGCGTACCGATTTGGTTAACTTTGATAAGGATCGAGTTCGAGATTCCTTTTTCGATACCTTCAGCAAGTTTAGATGTGTTCGTTACGAAGAGGTCATCCCCAACGAGTTGAACTTTGTGTCCGATTTTGTCTGTGAGAAGCTTGTGGCCATCCCAGTCGTTTTCGTCACAACCATCTTCGATTGAGAGGATTGGGTACTTGTCAACGAGCTCAGCGTAGAAGTCTACAAGCTCAGCAGTTGTGAGTGACTTACCTTCGCCAGCGAGTTCGTATTTACCAGTTGACTTGTCGTAGAACTCAGAAGATGCAACGTCCATTGCGAGGTAGACGTCTTCGCCTGGTTTGTAACCAGCTTTTTCGATCGCTTCAAGGATAACTGTGATCGCTTCTTCGTTCGATTTCAAGTTTGGTGCGAAACCACCTTCGTCACCAACAGCTGTGTTAAGACCCATACCAGAAAGAACTGATTTGAGGGCGTGGAATACTTCAGCACCCATACGGAGCGCTTCACGGAATGTTGGCGCGCCAACAGGCATGATCATGAACTCTTGGAAGTCCACGTTGTTGTCCGCATGCGAACCACCGTTGATGATGTTCATCATTGGTGTTGGAAGTGTCTTCGCGTTGAATCCACCGAGGTATGTGTAAAGTGGGAGACCAAGCTCATCTGCTGCTGCGTGAGCTGCTGCCATTGACACACCGAGGATTGCGTTTGCACCAAGTTTAGCTTTGTTTGGCGTACCGTCGAGTTCGATCATTTTCGCATCGATTGCGTTTTGGTCGAAAACATCGTAGCCGATGAGTTCTGGTGCAATCGTGTCGTTTACGTTTGCAACTGCTTTCAAGACACCTTTGCCGAGGTAACGTGACTTGTCGCCATCGCGAAGCTCAACTGCTTCGTGCTCACCTGTTGATGCGCCTGATGGGACGAGGGCACGGCCAAAACCGCCGTCTTCTGTGAAGACTTCTACTTCTACTGATGGGTTACCGCGTGAATCTAAAATCTCGCGTGCGTAAATTTCTGTAATCATTGACATGAAAAATCGCTCCTTTTCGTATGAAAAATAGTTTTATGATTTTGTAACGATTGATGAACCAGTCATTTCAGCTGGTTGCTCTCCACCGAGAAGGTCGAGAAGCGTTGGGGCGAGGTCGCAAAGTGCGCCTTCGAGAACTGGTTTCAGTTCGACTCCCTCTTTTGTGATGATGCACGGAACAGGTTCCGTCGTGTGCGCCGTCATCGGCGAGCCGTCTGGGTTCGTGACGATGTCTGCGTTCCCGTGGTCTGCTGTGATGATGGCTGCGCCACCTTTAGCAAGTAATGCGTCCACTACTTTACCGAGGCATTCATCGACTGCTTCGATTGCTTTCTTCGTCGGCTCAAGCTTACCTGAGTGACCAACCATATCCGGGTTCGCGAAGTTAATGATGTATGCATCATACTTATCCGACTCGATACGCTCGAGCAAGCCGTCTGTGAGTTCGTACGCACTCATTTCTGGTTGCAAATCGTAGGTCGCGACTTTCGGTGAAGGAATGAGGAGACGATCCTCGCCTTCGAATGGTTTTTCTTTTTGTCCGTTCAAGAAGAACGTGACGTGTGGGTACTTCTCTGTTTCTGCGGCACGGAGCTGTTTGTATCCTTGCGCAGAGAGTGTTTCCCCGAGTGTGTTTTTCAAATCTTCCGGTGGGAAGACGATGTCCGTGTCGATATCATCTGAGTACTTCGTCATCGAGACGAGAAGAAGGTTCTCAGGATGGTTTTCAGAGAGTGTAAAGCCTTCGAATCCAGCTTTCTCTTTGAATACTTTCGACAACTGAATCGCTCGGTCCGGACGGAAGTTGAAGAACATGATCGCATCGTTGTCTTGAATCGTCGCGACCGGCTTGCCATCTTTTTCGATGACTGTCGGTAAGACGAACTCATCCGTCAAATCGTTCTCATACGACTTCTTGAGAACCTCGACTGGGTCCGTACCGACTTCACCTTTTCCGTTTACGAGGACGTCATATACTTTCTCGACGCGCTCCCAACGGTTGTCGCGGTCCATGGCATAGTAGCGGCCAGACACGCTAGCGACTTGACCGACACCGAGTTCAGCGAGCTTTTCTTCTGTTTCCTTGAGGAAACCAGCACCTGACTTCGGATCACAGTCACGGCCGTCCGTGAACGCGTGAATGTACACTTTTTCGATGCCGTGGAGTTTTGCGAACTCAACGACGGCATACATGTGTTTGATATGCGAGTGAATCCCGCCATCCGACACGAGGCCCATGATATGGAGGCTCGAGTCATGCTTCTTCACATGTCCTGCCAAATGGTTCATCGCTTGACGATCAAAAAGCGAACGATCTTTGATTGCGTTGTTGATGCGTGAGAGTGACTGATAGACGACTCGACCGGCACCGATATTCAAGTGACCGACTTCCGAGTTCCCCATCTGTCCTTCTGGAAGACCGACGTACTCGCCTTTTGCGTTTAAGAGCGTATGTGGATACTGCTCCCAGTAGCGATCGAAGTTCGGTTTGTCCGCAGCCATGACCGCGTTACCGAACGATTCATCACGCATCCCGAAACCATCTAAGATGATGAGTGCGACTGGTCTAGCCATTTAAATCGCCTCCAACAATTTGAGGAACGAAGCGGCTTCGAGTGAAGCACCGCCGACGAGTGCGCCGTCGATGTCTTCTTGTGCCATGTACTCTTTGATGTTCTCAGGTTTTACAGATCCACCGTATTGGATGCGTACTGCAGCCGCTACGTCTTCGCCGTAAAGACCTTTCACCACGTCACGAACATACTTACAAGAGCTTTGTGCGTCAGCTTCGTCTGCTGATTTACCTGTACCGATTGCCCAAACTGGCTCGTACGCGATGACGAGTTGTTTGACTTGGTCAGCAGAGAGGTCAGCGAGACCGCCTTCGACTTGTGTTTTGATGACTTCTTCGAACTTGTCGCCTTCGCGCTCTTCAAGTGTTTCACCAACACAAACGATTGGCGTAAGACCGTGTTCGAACGCTTTTTTCGTTTTGCTGTTGATGAACGCATCTGATTCGCCGAAGTACTCGCGACGTTCTGAGTGACCGAGGATGACGTAAGTCACGCCAAGGTCAGCGACCATAGCTGGGCTGATTTCGCCAGTGTAGGCACCGCTATCTTTGTCGTACATGTTTTGTGCACCGAGCTTCAAGTTTGACCCTTTAGCTGCTTCTACCATCGGTGCGAGGAAAAGTGCCGGAGCACCAATCGCTGCATCTACTTTGTCAGTAGACGGAATGTTGTTTTTAACTTCCTCTACGAAAGCGACAGCTTCCGAGAGTGTTTTGTTCATTTTCCAGTTACCTGCAATAATCGGTTTACGCATCGATAACCCTCCTCTAAATTACTTGTCGTTAAGCGCCTCGACACCTGGAAGTTTCTTGCCTTCCATGAATTCGAGTGACGCGCCACCACCAGTTGAAATGTGACTCATCTTGTCAGCAAGACCAAACTTGGCTGCCGCAGCGGCTGAGTCGCCACCACCGATGATTGAATATGCATCGCTATCCGCAAGTGCTTGAGCGACACCTTTCGTTCCGTTTGCGTATTTATCGAGTTCGAATACGCCCATCGGTCCGTTCCATACGACAAGTTTCGATTCGCGAATCGCATCCGCGTAAAGTTCGACTGTCTTCGGTCCGATATCAAGACTCATGTGATCCGCTGGGATCGAGTCGATATCGACTGGGCCGACATACGTTTCTTCGCCGAATTCTTTCGTGATGACGCAGTCGATTGGCATCAAGAATTTCACGCCTTTGTCTTCTGCCTTCTTCATGAATTGACGAGCGAGGTCAAGCTTATCCTCTTCAAGGAGTGACGTTCCGACTTCGTGCCCGAGTGCTTTCGAGAACGTGTACGAGAGTCCGCCACCGATGATGAGTGTGTCAACGATGTCAAGAAGGTGGTCGATGACCCCGATCTTGTCCGCTACTTTCGACCCGCCGATAATCGCCGTGAACGGACGGTCTGGGTTAGAAAGAGCTTTACCGAGAACTTCAAGTTCTTTTTCCATCAAGAGACCAGCAACGGCTGTGTCCACGTGGTGTGCAATCCCTTCAGTTGAAGCGTGTGCACGGTGAGCCGCGCCGAACGCGTCGTTGACGTATACGTCAGCAAGTGCTGCGAATCCTTTTGCAAGTTCAGCGTCGTTTTTCGTTTCACCTGGGTAGAAACGAACGTTCTCTAAAACGACGACATCGCCTTCAGAGAGGTTAGCGACCGCTTCTTCTGCGACCGGACCGTATGCTTCTTCGACGAGCGGTACATCTTTTCCGAGGAGCTCAGCGAGACGCTTCGCTACTGGAGCAAGTGAGAACTCAGGGTTCTTCTCGCCTTTTGGACGGCCGAGGTGGCTCGCAAGGACGAGTTTCGCACCACCGTCAAGCAAGTGCTTGATCGTTGGAAGTGCGGCTTGGATCCGAGTTTCGTCTTGGATGACGCCATCTTTGAGTGGAACGTTGAAGTCAACGCGGCAAAAGACGCGTTTCCCTTTTACATCGATGTCACGAATAGACTGTTTGTTCATAACTTTCGCCTCCATATGTCGTGCGTGTCATTTCATAAATAGAGCGGAGAACAATCTCTTGTTTCCGCTCCTATTTGATTCTATTTAGTTCACGAAATTACTTCGCGATGTTAGCGAAGTGCTTAACTGTGCGAACCAATTGTGCAGTGTAAGACATTTCGTTGTCGTACCAAGAAACTGTTTTAACGAGTTGCTTGTCGCCAACTGTCATAACTTTTGTTTGAGTCGCGTCGAAGAGTGAACCGTATGTGATTCCAACGATGTCAGAAGAAACGATTTCGTCTTCAGTGTAACCGAATGACTCGTTTGCTGCTGCTTTCATTGCTGCGTTTACTTCGTCAACAGATACTTGCTTGTCGAGTACAGTTACGAGCTCAGTGAGTGAACCTGTAGCAACTGGTACACGTTGTGCAGCACCGTCAAGTTTTCCTTGAAGTTCAGGGATTACGAGACCGATTGCTTTAGCAGCACCTGTTGTGTTAGGAACGATGTTCGCTGCAGCTGCACGCGCACGACGGAAGTCACCTTTCGGGTGTGGAGCGTCAAGCGTGTTTTGGTCGCCAGTGTAAGCGTGGATTGTCGTCATGAGACCTTCAACGATTCCGAACTGGTCTTGAAGTACTTTAGCCATTGGAGCCAAGCAGTTTGTTGTACAAGAAGCACCTGAGATGACTGTTTCAGTACCATCGAGGATGTCGTGGTTTGTGTTGTAAACAACAGTCTTCATGTCACCTGTAGCAGGAGCCGAGATAACAACTTTCTTCGCGCCAGCTTTCAAGTGAAGCTCAGCTTTTTCTTTAGAAGTGAAGAATCCAGTACATTCGAGAACGATGTCTACACCGAGGTCTCCCCATGGAAGTTCTTCAGGGTTACGGTTAGCGAGCGTGATAACTTTCTCTCCGTTTACGAGGAAGTGATCGTCGTGTACTTCAACTTCTCCGTCGAAACGACCTTGAGTCGTGTCATACTTGAGAAGGTGCGCAAGCATCTTCGTGTCTGTCAAGTCGTTGATTGCAACAACTTCGATTCCTTCGTTTTTGATGATCTCGCGGAATGCCAAACGACCGATACGTCCAAATCCGTTAATACCAACTTTTACTGCCATGTTAATTTCCTCCTTAGGGTAGAAGCTATTTATTGAAGAGCCAACGGGGGGTCAACTCTTTAATAACAAGTTAATAACTCTTTCGCCGCACCTTCGTCTGTGACGAGGATGATGTTCGACGTGTGTTTCGCATAAGCGGCGATCGCCTGTGCCTTCGATTTTCCTCCGGCAACCGCGATGACGGTATCCATGTCATCCAGCTCTTCGAGTTGGATCCCGACCGTCTTGACGCGATGGACAATCTCGCCTTCCGCATTGAAATAATATCCGAATGCTTCGGCGACGGCGTCATGCCGTTCAATCATCCGCAAATGCTCCGGTGATGCGTGACGGCGTTTTGCCATCGTTTCTGCCTCACCAATTCCATGTACCACAATTCGCGCCGCTCTAATCATTTCCAGTACATTTTTAATACTAGGTTCCTCCACCATCCGGTCGAACGTCTCTTGTGACACTTCATCCGGAATATGTAGAAGATGATAGTCTGCGTGGGCCCGGTCCGCCATGCGTGAACAGACGGTATTCGCTTGAAGTTCAAGCGTTTCTCCAAGACCTCCGCGTGCGGGTACAAAATGCATCGGGCGTTCTTTTTTATCGGGCGACATCATCGCCGCAACCGATGCCATCGTCGTTCCACCCGTTACCGCAATCACGTTATCATCCGGTGCGAGCCGCGCTTTTAACTGCGTAACCGCTGCCCGTCCGATATCGCGTTGGACCCAGAATGTCTCATCTGAATCACCCGGTACGATGACGACTTGGCGAACCCCTAATTTCTCTTCGAGCTCTCTTGCCACTTCTGAAATCCCGAGAAGTTCTCCCATGATCTCGTGCAAGTCCCGTAAGACGTTTCGTCCCGTCTCACTGAGGGAAATTCCTTGAGTAGCGACGTAAAGAAGACCTTGGTCTTTCAAAAAGTCGACTTCTCGTCTGAGTACCCGTTCGGTCAGTCCCAAACTCGTTGCGAGTGTCCTGCGGCCAATCGGCTGCATCAAGCGGACATAATGTAAGATATCGTAACGATGTCGGAGCGTATCGAGCAGGTCAGGGACAATTTGCTTCTGAACGTGAATCAGTTGCTGGATCATGCTCTTACCCCCTCGACTTTCAGTGTGGACAACTTTTGTCCCACTTTTTTATTTGCGTCCCACCGCTACGAGTTCATCTTATCAATCACTTTTCCGTATGGCAACCCCTTCAAACGTTTTTTTTCGATGTAAGCGTATACTTAACAAAATCTTCAACTTTGTTGTCATCATATCGCCCTTGACTGATGACTTCTCCTTCATGTATGAGAACGGGGATTTCGAAGAGGTACTTCGCCTCGAGATCCTCATCTCCCGTAATATCAATCTGTTCGAGTTCGATCGGATAATCCTCCTGTAGCCATTCGAGCATGACGAGCGCCTCGTCACAGAGCGAACAATTGTCACGTTTATATAAAGTTAGTTTCATTTTTGTCATCCCTTCCATAACTGCCGCTCACGCTCACGTGAGTTACCGAATCCAAGCTCTTCCCGATAGTTCGTCACGGTCCGTCTCGTCACTGGATAGCCATATCGGGCGAGTTCGTCCGCCAGTGCCTGATCACTTTGCGGGGCTTTCTCCCGTTGAATCAGTTCTGCGAGCGTCCGCTTAATCATGAACGGTGAATGTCCATGACTCGTCGACCTTACGAAAAAGTGTTTCCATTCCATGATCCCGCCTTCGGTCTTCGCAAACTTCCCTTGAATGGCACGTCCGACTGTTGATTCGTGCTTGCCGATTTGTTGTGCGACGGTCCGACGGGTCAGCGGATTGAGGACAAGTTCTCCTTTCAGCCACTCGGTCTGACGTGACGCGATGACAGCCCATATCTCACGTAACGTCTCGTTCCGCATCGCAAGGGACGTCATCCACCATTTTGCCTCACGGTCATTGCCGACTTTCGTCGCGTCAAGTTCCGGGCTGAGCCACGTCGTGACAAGTTTTCCATCTTCGTAACGCACTTCGACTTCGGGGAAGACGTGACCCGTTTCTTCATATAATAAAGGACGTTTTGGTAGTGTTGCGACAATTCGCTCTAAACGGGCGAGCTCTTCATCTGAAATCGCGAGTACGCTCGCCATCTGTTTTTGGCTCACGCCACTCTCGATCGCATCAAATACATCGACGACGCGCGGGTCCTCATGTTCAATCGCATGCCGATACTGACACTCTCGTTCCGTCTTCGCCCCGATTCCCGTCGGCTCAAGAAATAAGAGTGCCTGTCTCGCCTGTTCGATTTGAGTCACGTCGACACCAAACCGTTCCGCCAACACATCATTCGTATCCGGCAATAATCCTCGATGGTCTAGCAACAGGACGAGCTGCCGTCTCAGCTCTTTCTCCGACTCGCTACCGCTTCCTTCGCGAATCTGGGTGAACAGCTTCTCTTCGAACGCGCTCGCCGCATCCGCGACCCATCCGAGATCCCCACTCCCGATATGAATGTTTGGATTATGGCGCGCCAGACGTGCGAGACGATACGAGAGCGCGAGACGGTCCGCCTCGAGCACCGGTAGCCGTTGCACAAGGTCTTGCGTCATCTGTTGCTGTTGTACCTGTTTTTGTTCTTGCCGTTGCATCGTTCTCCCCCCTCTTCTCTATTGTAACGAACCCGCTCCGCTCGCGCTCAAAAAAGGATAATGAACAGGATTGCTTTTTCAATAAAACAAATGTATAATAAATTCGTGTCACACATATGCACCCGTAGCTCAGGGGATAGAGCACTGGTTTCCGGTGCCAGGTGTCGGGAGTTCGAATCTCTCCGGGTGTATCAGATGTAGAGGTCAGGCAGATTGCCTGGCCTCTTTTTCGTTTCAGGACGCGAAAATCGTGGAATAGATGAAAAACGATGACTATCGTTTGACCAACATTGACTATACAGGTATGATGAACTTACAACCTACATAAAGGAGGCAGATTCAATGTTAATTCCAACAGTTATCGAACAGACAGGCCGTGGGGAGCGCGCGTACGACATCTACTCACGCTTGCTCAAAGACCGTATCATCCTTCTCGGAAGTGCGATTGACGACAACGTCGCGAACTCAATCGTCGCACAGCTTCTCTTCCTCGCAGCTGAGGATCCAGAAAAGGACATCTCGCTCTACATCAACAGCCCAGGTGGTTCGATCACAGCGGGTATGGCGATTTACGACACGATGAACTTCATCAAGCCGAACGTGTCGACGATTTGTATCGGAATGGCTGCATCGATGGGTGCCTTCTTGCTCCAAGCCGGTGAAAAAGGAAAACGCTTCGCACTTCCGAACGCGGAAATCATGATTCACCAACCGCTCGGCGGCACACAAGGCCAAGCGTCAGACATTAAGATTCACGCAGAACGTATCATTAAAATGCGTGAGAAATTGAACCAAATCATGGCAGAGAACACTGGACAGCCACTTGAAGTCATCGAGCGCGACACAGAGCGTGACTACTTCATGGCAGCTGACCAAGCGAAAGACTACGGTCTCATCGACAAAGTCATGACTCGCTAATCATACAAAAGACGTTTCCCAATCAATCGGGAAACGTCTTTTTCTATTCGATGGGCATCCAGACTTCGATTATGTCATCCGCCCCTGCCTGACCGTGAATGTAGCGTTCAAAGTCGACCGCATCACGGAGCGTCACGTCCGGAACGTTCAACAGTTGCTCGTATGTCGTAGGAATCATCGGGATGCCCCCTTCGACTGTCGCGACGATATAGTTCCCCTCGGTCAATTCGACTTGTCGCGCCTCTTCCCCACTCACGGACTTCGTCATGCCAGCCACATACCCGTTCTCATGCGGGAGGCAGATGCCGTATGACTCGTCCGTCGTCAATTCCGGTTGGAGCCTCTCCCACACGCGCGGGATGTCCTCTAACGTACTCGCGTATCCGTAGACTGTAATCGGTTCACGCAATGTTTCGTATCGAATGTTCATGTCATTCCCTCCTGACTGCATCGACCGAATCTGTCCTTCGATTCGGTGAAGCTGTTCAATTTCCGTCCTAACTTCACATAACCGTGTTTCAAGCAACGTCTCAACAGACTGTCCAGACTGAATCTGTTCTAAACTGAGCCCGATTTGACGTAATCGTTTAATTTCACTCAAGCGTCGAATCTCTTCCATCCCGTACATCCGATACTGGTTGCCCGATCGTGTCGGTCGAATCAACCCGCGCCCTTCGTAAAATTTGATGGCTTTGACCGACAATCCGGTCACATGCGCCACTCTTCCAATCGGAATCACTGTTCCCACCTCCTATCTTCACTGTACAGCCGTCCCTAAGAGGCAGGTCAACCATTAGTTTTCGGGTACCCTAACACCGAACACGTATCGACTGTCGCCCTGCGTCCATTCCCCGCCGACCTCGTATAGATAAATGCCGGGTTCGTCTGGTACGACCGGTTCAGCCGGGACGAGCTCTCCGTCCTCAATCTGAAAGAAACTCGATTCCATCGGGTCGGCATAATAGACAACGTCAATCGCGTCACCCGGTTTGACCGTGATGAGTTGTAGGTCATCCGCTTCCGGCAAGCCATAGTCGGCGCACGTCGCACGACTGCCAGCTTCCCAACAATACGTTGATTGTTCTACTTCCGCTGTCACCGAACCGACACGAACCGTCGGGAGCGGCGGTTTGACGGGGTCGTCCCCATCACCGAACCAAGACACGGCGACATAAATCACCCCTACACCGACAAGTAACCCAATCAATACAATCCAAAAACGCCGATTACGCTTCACGGTCTCATCTCCTTTCCTAACTCATTCCCTATCGTGCAGGAAAATCCCTACTCCAACAAAAAAAGACCCACTTCCGTGAGTCTTACGCGTCATTTCGGACGACGCAGTCCTTTCATCATATAGCCGCCTTTGAAGTCGATTGGGTCAAATGCGACGAGAAACGCCTTCGGCTCATGCTTCTCGACGAGTTCACGCAATTCCTTCATCCGTGTACGGGCTGCCAAGACGTCTAGACGATAACGGACACCATCTCGACCTTGTCCTTGGTAATGCGTCACCCCGTAACCATTGTCGCGCATCTGTTGAATGAGCTCTGCCGGATATTCTTTCGT
This sequence comes from Exiguobacterium sp. NPDC077395, assembly GCF_050269125.1. Taxonomy (NCBI): domain Bacteria; kingdom Bacillati; phylum Bacillota; class Bacilli; order Caryophanales; genus Exiguobacterium; species Exiguobacterium sp. NPDC077395. The sequence continues at coordinate 676,920 of NZ_JBNNHU010000001.1, read as the reverse complement.
GTGAACTTGGATCATGTTGTAGCCGATGGCGAGTTTACGTTCGACATAGCCACCGAGTAAAATCCCGAGACCGAACCCGACTGCGTACACGATCATACCGAGCGTTGTCAAATCTTGGAATACGATTCCGAGTGCGAAGATGTAGATGAGTGTCTCAAGCGTCCCGAACAGACCCGCGATGACGGTCTTCCCTTTCACGAGCATGATTGTCCGGAGCGTGAGCACCGGGACGTAGATAAGTTGTAGCAATAGGATGAGTAAGATTTGACCCATTCGATCGACCTCCGTTCAAATTCATTACCACCACTATTCCAAATTTCAGAGTGAGATGCAACTAAAAAAGGCTGACCGAAGTCAACCTGATTATTTCGTATCTAGATTTTTCACGCTCGTGAGCAATTCATAGTCTTTACGAATCACTTCGTAGATCGCGTTCTTATCTCCGTTCAACAATTCTTCTGCACGAAGCTGGTTCAAGAGAAGGCTTGTTGCGAACGTGACGAGTGCACTCTTCGGAATTCCGATTTCTTTTGCGCGCTCCGTGATGACTTGGTCGAGCTTAGCGTCAATCGTGAGCGATAATCTTTTCTTTTCATTCGACATAGTGATGAAGCTCCTTTAATTCCTATTCAGTAAACCTATTCCAGTTGCTTATTATATAGGAAGAATGGTTTTGGTGCAACCGCGTCACGATGAGGCGATCTCGTCGCCGCTCCGCACACGCTCAGCAATTTGGTCAATTTTGCGAAGTCGATGGTTAATTCCAGACTTCGAAATCGGGCCAGACTCGAGCATCTCCCCGAGTTCTTGTAACGAGACGTCTTGATGCGTGACACGTAGTTCGGCGATTTCCCGAAGCTTTTTCGGCAAGACATCGAGTCCGACCGTCCGCTCCAAGAACTTGATGTTCTCGACTTGGCGCAATGCCGCCCCGACCGTCTTGTTCAAGTTGGCCGTCTCACAGTTGACGAGACGGTTGACGGAGTTGCGCATGTCCTTGATGATGCGTGCATCCTCAAATTCGAGCATTCCCCGTGTCGCACCGATCAACTTGAGGAAGTCTGAGATTTTCTCGCTCTCCTTCATATAGAGGATGTGCCCTTTTTTCCGTTCGAGCGTCTTCGCATTCAAATCGAACCGATTCGCCAGATCGCGTAGCGCCTGGTTATGGTTTTCATATAAGCTGTAGACTTCGAGGTGATACGACGACGTCTTCGGATGGTTGATCGATCCTCCGGCGAGGAAAGCCCCACGCAAGTAGGCGCGTGCCAAGTTCTCGTCTCGTGTCATATCCGAGTTCAACGTCCGAATCATCTCATAGTGCTCCCCGAGAATCTCGAGGTCACGAAGCATCGTCTCCGCGTGCTGTGACACTCGGACGATGTAGACGTTATTCTTTTTCAGACGCATTTTCTTCCGTACGAACAAATCTAATGGATGGTCGTAGAGACGTTTCATCAACGAATACATCCGACGGGCGATTGAGGCGTTTTCGGTCGAGACGTCGAGCGTCATGCCTCGTCCTAGGGCGAGCGAGATGACCCCATTCATCCGAACGAGTGCCGACAATTCCGCTTTCGCCTCGGCGTCATTCACTTCAAGTTGTGTCAATTCTTTCTTCACATCTGATGCAAAGCTCATCGAGTCCCCCTCCTTTCTGTCTTTCAAACGATTCTTATTTCAATTCTAACTGTTGGAACGAGCGTGGCTTCTTGATCCGAAGTACTCGTTGCATGACGAGTCCAGCAATGGCGTCGGAGTCATGACGGATATAATCCCGATTGTAATCGACGATATCTCCTGCCAGGACGTTCGTTCCATAGTTTCGGAGCTTCTTCCGGTCGAAGCGGACCTCTTCCGATCCGTCCTCGAGGTAACGCTCCAAATAGTCTTCATCGATCGGCTCGTTATTGACGACGATCGTATCAATCGACGCCTTCCCGAGATATGCTTCGATGGCTTTTAAATGTTTCATGGCGTCATAGCCCTTCGTCTCGCCTGGTTGTGTCATGACGTTACAAATATAGACGACCGGGACTTGTGAACGGACGATGGCTTCTCGCACGTCTGGGATGAGTAGGTTCGGGATGATGCTCGTATAGAGACTCCCTGGACCGAGCACGATGACGTCTGCCGACTCGATGGCTTCCACGACCCCTGGGGCCGGCTTGATGCCCTCTTCGAGTAAAAACAGGCGTTTGATCGGCTGCTGATGGAGCGGGATTTTCGATTCACCTTTGACGATCGTCCCATCCTCAAACTCCGCCGCGAGCGTCATGAGCGTCTCCGTCACCGGCAACACTTTCCCTTGTGCGTTCAAGAGCTGCGACATGACGTCGATCGCTTTGACGAACGAGCCTTCACAAATATGCGTCGCCGCCGTCAGCATCAAGTTCCCGAGAGAGTGACCTTCTAGGCCATACCCCGTGTCGAAACGATACTGTAAGATTTTATCCATCAACGGCTCGACTTCTGACAGGGCCAGGATGACGTTACGGATGTCGCCCGGGGGCAACATATGAAATTCGTCGCGTAGACGTCCTGAGCTTCCCCCGTCGTCCCCGACCGTGACGATGGCGGTGATGTCGAGCGGATAATGCTTCAAGCCACGGACGAGGGTGGACAATCCTGTCCCCCCACCGATGGCCACTACTTTCCGGTCTCGTCTCATATCATTTCTCCTTCGTCGCGTGGGCAAGGTCACGGTGGACCGTCTTCACGTTGTAACGCTCCGCGAAATGCTCCGACACTTTCTCAGCGAACGTGATCGAACGGTGTTTCCCACCTGTACAACCGAACGCCACGACAATCTGCGTCTTCCCTTCCCGCTTATATTGCGGAAGCAGGAATTCGAGCATATCGATCAACTTCTTATAAAACGCCCGCGCCTCCGGATGTGACATGACATAGTCTTGCACTTCCGTCGTCTGACCCGTGAGCGGTCGCAGCTCAGGGATATAGAACGGGTTCGTGATAAAGCGGACATCGAACAGTAAGTCCACATCGAGCGGGACCCCGTGTTTGAATCCGAACGACATGAAGTTGACCGTGAACGGGATGCGTTCCTCGTTGAACTGTTGCAAGATGCGGTCCTTCAACATCTGTGGTTTCAAGTCACTCGTGTCATAAAGCGTATGGGCACGGTCCCGGAACCCTTCTAACAGTTCGCGCTCCATCTGGATGCCGACGAGTGGCGCATCCTCTGGTGCGAGCGGATGTGAGCGTCGCGTCTCTTTGTAGCGACGAACGAGCACATCGTCACGCGTCTCTAAGTACAAAAGATGTGGGTGTACGTTCTTCTTTTCTAAATCGTCGATGACGATGAACAGGCTATCGATAAAATCTCTCGTACGTGTATCAATGGCGACCGCGATTTTCGGTCGGACCGAGCTGATGACATCAATCAATTGTGGCAAAAGAACCGGTGGCAAGTTATCGACACAGAAATAGCCGAGATCCTCGAAACTATTCATCGCGACCGACTTCCCAGCCCCGCTCATTCCGCTGATGATGATCAATTCTTCTAATCCTTTAAAATCTTCCATCTCGCTGACGCCCCCTTAAAATTGACAACCGAGCCGTGTGTGTAGCTCTCTCCATCTAGTATAACGAACGTCCGAAAAAAAGAGAAGGACCGCGGTTCCCCGCAGTCCTACCTTCTTGAATCATGCGTTTTGTTCTTGCAACGATTCGAGGAGCCCCTCGATGAAGTGCTGAGCGTTCTGAGCGGCAATCGATCCGTCGTTCGTCGCCGTGACGACTTGGCGGAGCGTTTTATCACGAACGTCACCGGCAGCAAAGATTCCAGGAATCTTCGTTTCCATCGCCTCGTTCGTGACGATGTAGCCTTGCTCGTTCGTGATCCCGAGGTCTTGGACGAATCCAGTAATCGGGTTCATGCCGATATAGATGAAGACGCCGTCGATTTCGTGATCTGTCTCTGTGCCGTCAACCGTGCTGACGAGACGAGCGCCACCGACTTTACCGTCTTTCTCTGTGATTTCTTTCAATGTGTGGTTCCAAATGAAATCAATTTTCTCATTATCGAACGCACGTTTTTGAAGAATTTTTTGAGCTCGGAGCTCATCACGACGGTGAACAATCGTCACCTTGTTCGCGAAACGTGTCAAGAAGACACCTTCTTCAACAGCTGAGTCGCCACCACCGATGACGAAGAGATCTTTGCCTTTGAAGAATGCTCCGTCACATACCGCACAGTACGATACGCCACGGCCGCCGAGTTCTTCTTCACCCGGTACACCGATTTTCTTATACTGAGCACCAGAGGCGAGGATGATGGCACGCGCTTTATAGTCGCGGTTGTGCGCATGCACGATTTTGTATTCTGTTTCATCCGAGATGCTTTGCACGTCCCCATACGCATACTCCGCACCAAACGCTTTCGAATGGTCGAACATTTTCTGAGACAAGTCAGGACCGAGAATACTGTCGTATCCTGGGTAGTTCTCGATGTCTTCCGTGTTGGCCATCTGACCACCCGGAATTCCGCGTTCGATCATAAGTGTTGAAAGGTTTGCACGTGAAGCATATAGCGCAGCGGTCATTCCGGCAGGGCCGGCACCGATGATAATGACGTCATAAATTTTTTCTTCTGTCATGTTGATTCCACCTCTGCAAAATATTGATTGCCTTTAGTATAAGAAACCTGTATGGGTATCGTCTATCTTTATGCTTGTTCGAGTGTCCGTTTGAACGAACGAACCGTCTCCGTCAACGTGTCGACCGGGAGATGGAAGGCGTTCGCACAGTCCTCGAGAATCAAGGCGTCTCGTTTCGTATAAAACATCCAGACGAGCGCAGCGGCCGATGCCGTTACGTCCATGAATGCTTCGTCCGATAACAGAAGCGTAGCAAATCGTTCATAAAAATCACCTTCTAGGCTCATCCGTTCCGCTTCCGAAACATGTGCTTCGGCAAGGACGAGGGTGTCAAAGGCGCGCTTGACACGAGCGTCTCCTTGGAACGGTTGCTGACAGAGGTCGGCACGACACATTTCCGCAAACGCACGGACCGTCTCGTTCTCTGTCACGGCGTTCGTCAGCGCGAGCGCTTCAAACGCCTCATCGTCTTTCAGGTTAGAAATGATTCGAATGATCTCGATCCGGGCCAAGTCCGTCTCTTGACGAAGTCCTTGGACGAGCGCCGAACGAAACTCGAGGTTTTCTCGAATATCGAAACTCTGTTTCTCTTCGAACCGTTTCATCTCATCTTTGTTCAAGTAGGTGGCCGCCTCTTCTAATCGTCCTGTCTTATAGGCAGACACGCTGAGCCAATGCCCGAACAATGCGTCACCGCGAAACCCGCGTTCTTTCAATAGACGTAACTCTTCATACGCACGGTCATAATGACCGACGAGCGCGAGTGTCGTCGCCAATTTATAACGTAAATCAAACTGGAGTGGACGAACACGTGTGAGTGGCGTCGATAATTGCATCGCCGCTTCGGATTGTCCCGCTTCATGCAATAGAAGAATCGTGTTCAAGATCGCATGCAAGTTGCCCGGATTTTGATCGAGCACGTACTCGAGCGTCCGAAACGCCGCTTGGTCGTCGCCGAGGTAAAAACTGACGACGGATAGATTGTTATAGGCCGGCCAAAACGATGGATACTGCCCGATCAAACGCTCGAGCGTCGCTTTTGCCGCAAATAGCCGTCCTTTGTCGATTTGACGCTGCGCTTCTGAATGCCATGTGATCAATTCGTCTTCTTCCTCGTCCTCGAGCTCTTGTTCGAGTTCGATTAGTTCGAGAAGGGATTGCACGGCTTCCGCGTAGTGACCTTTCGTGTCACGTGCGAGATATTCAGATGCATAGTTCGCCGCTTCTTCATATTGAGAGACATAGGCACAGTTGCTCGCTAAATGATAGAGCGCCTCTGTCGCGGTCTCGTCGAGCTCTAATACTCGTTTCCACACGTCATTGGCGTGGTAGACCTCCCCTACTTCAAATAACAGTTCTGCGTACTGTTTATGATAGTCGACGCGATGCGTGGCTGCCGCTGTCGCTTCAGCCATGAAAAAAGTCGCTTCATCTAGGCGACCTTCCCGTAACGCACGACGACCTCTATAGTAGTGGAGCTCCGCAGCGAGCGGAGATTCTGGTTCGGGTAGCGTCATTACTGCTTCATAGTTCGCTTCCATATTCTAAATCCTCCACATCATCTCTGAATCTTTTTTTAGTTGCAGGGATAAGAATACCGCACTCGAACAACGAGGGCAACTGAAAAAGTTAAAAAAAATTGCGACTATATTCCCTCTATAATGAATATTTTTTACTAGGTTCAAAAATTGTTTTTGAGCGAAAATATGATTCCTTCATTTCGGTTCATTTTCCCATTAAAAAGCGGCATCCCTTTTAAAAAAAGTGATACCGCTCAAGTATTCTTTCATGTCTCTATACAAAAGAGGCATAAAAACATTTTGCGAAAAATTGTGTCAAATATGTGTCAGCGACTGGAGTTTCGAACCGACGACCCGCTCTCCCGGCAAGACGTCGCGATGTACGACCGCACCTGCACCGACGACAGCACCGTCGCCGATCGTCACGCCCGGTAAGATGGTCACGTTCGCGCCAATCAAGACTTCATTTCCGATGACGACATCTCCGATTCGATACTCATCGACGAGATACTCATGACAGAGGATCGTCGAGTTGAATCCGATGACCGTGTTCCGACCGATGGTGATCCGTTCCGGGAACATGACGTCCGGCGTGACCATGAGGGCAAGAGCACTATACTCTCCAATGTTCATCCCGAGAAACGTCCGGTACAACCACCGCTTCGCCTTCACCGAAGGGAAGTAACGCCCGACGAGCACGACCGCTGTGTTTTTGAAGACACGTAGGAAGCGAATCGTCCGATACATCTGCCAAAGCGGGTTCGGCCCGTCGATGCGAAACCGTTTCGTCTTACGCATGGACGCTGACCTCGTCGAGCCATGCCTCGAAATGTTCCATCGAGTTGATGATGACGTCCGGCTCGAGTGATTCGAGGAATGGGCGACCTTTTAGCGCCCACCCGACAGCGACCGTCTTCGTCCCAGCGTTTTTCCCGCTGAAGATGTCCGTATCGTTGTCACCGACCATGACCGCTCGCTCCGGTGACGAGCCGAGCGCTTGCAGAGCACGTTCGACCGGTTCAGCGTGCGGCTTTTCATTCTCGACATCGTCAGCTGTCACGACGACATCAAACAAGTGGTCGATTTTGAATAACCGAAGGCCCCGTTCTACGACCGGACGGCCTTTCGATGTGACGACGCCCATCTTGTACCCTTTCGCATGAAGGCGATATAAGCCTTCGATGACACCCGGGTACTCTGCGACAAGTTGGTCGTGCATGGCGATGTTGAAACTCCGATAGAACGCCTGCATCTCTTTCCATTCTGCTTCGTTCAATTCACGGAACGACTTCTCGAGCGTCGGTCCGATGAAGCGATAGATGTCCTCATCCCGATACGTATGTTCCGGGAAATAATAGTCGAACGTATGACGGAAGCTGGCGATGATGAGCGGGTTCGTATCGAGTAACGTACCGTCTAAGTCAAATAAGAGCGTATCCATTAATCAAATAATCCTTTCTCTGATGGGTCATTGTATCGTTTCGCGTTGCGGCGAAGTACCATCATGACGATACCGAAGAGGATCAAGGCGATCGACACCATTTGGGCCGCACGCAAATCGCCTGACATGAGACTATCCGTCCGCAGTCCTTCGATATAGAAGCGACCGATCGAATACCAGACGAGATACGACAAGAAGATGTATCCGCGACGTGGGTTTCCAATCATGCGCCATGCGACGAGGAGGATGACCCCGATGATATTCCATACACTTTCATAGAGAAACGTCGGGATATAGTATGCCCCGTCAATATACATCTGATTGACGATCCAATCCGGTAGCATGAGCGTGTCTTGTAAGAAGCTACGCGTCGTTTCGCCGCCATGGGCCTCTTGGTTCATGAAGTTCCCCCAGCGCCCGATGGCTTGTCCGAGGAGAAGTGATGGTGCCAAGATATCTGTAACTTTCCAGAACGACATCGATTTTCGCATACAATAGACGATGACGACAAGGAGTGCCCCGAAGATGGCACCGTGAATGGCAATCCCGCCTTGACGGATATCGATGATCTGTCCGAGATTCTCTGAGTAGTAATCCCATTGGAACGTCACGTAGTAAATACGCGCGAAGATGATACTGATTGGAATCGACCAGATGACGACGTCAACGAGTCGTTCCGAATCATAGTTGATGCGCTTCGCCTCGTAAAGGGCAAGGACGAGTCCGAGCATTGCCCCGAAGGCGATAATCATACCATACCAGTAAATCGGCAGAGACCCGATTTCAAACGCTACACGATCAAATGTCGGTTCTACCATGATCACAAGTCTCCTTCAGTGTCCTGAATCGCGTTTGCGAGACGTTCCGCAAACTCTTCAGCTGTATTGATGCCCATGTTTTGCAGACGATAGTTCATCGCTGCGACCTCGATGATGACCGCCAAGTTTCGACCTGGGCGGACAGGGATCGTGAGGAGCGGGACTTCACTATCGATGATCTTCATCGTGTTGTGATCGAGCCCGACGCGGTCGTACACTTTTCCAGCGTCCCAGTTCTCTAAGTTGACGATGAGACTAATCTTCTTATGTGACCGGACCGCACCTGCGCCGAACAAGGTCATGACATCGATGATGCCAATTCCACGAATCTCAAGCAAGTGGCGAATCAGCTTCGGTGCTGAACCGACGAGGAGTTGGTCGCCCGTTTGACGGATCTCGACCGAGTCATCAGCGACGAGACGGTGCCCCCGTTTGACGAGTTCAAGCGCGGTCTCCGATTTCCCGACACCGCTCTGTCCTTTGATGAGAACGCCGACGCCGTAAATATCGACGAGGACGCCGTGCATCGCTGTCATCGGTGCAAGTTCCATCTCGAGGAAGTTCGTGATTTGCGACTCAATTGATGTCGTCACCGCATTCGTCCGCATGAGTGGGACGTTTGCCGCTTCCGCTTCTTCTTCGATTTCTGTCGGAATATCAAATCCACGTGTGATTAAAATCCCAGGTGTCGATTCCGTACATAAAATACGGGCACGTTCGCGACGCTTTTCTTCCGATAAGCTCGCATAGAAAGTCAATTCGGTCTTCCCAAGCACTTGAAGACGATTTTTCGCATAGTGCGTGTAATAACCGGCGAGGACGAGTCCTGGTCGACTAAGGTCAGGTGTGGCGACCGGACGATGGAGTCCCTCTTCTCCCGCAATGACTTGAAGTTTAAAACGCTCAACGACTTGAGCTGTACGTACGATATTTTGCATCAGTATCTGCCCCTTTCACGCTCATTATTGTATCATAGCTCTTTCTCGGAAGCGTTAGGGAAGTGATGAAGAACGTGTCAAAAAATTGTTGAAACTTTCATACATGGCGTTCGTAGGAAGGGTATAGGCAAATAGAGGAGGTGAAAATATGGATGCGTTGTTTTGGATTGTCGTGCTCTTCGCGCTCGTCATCGGAATCGGAACGCTCATCTACATCATCAAGTCATTGATCGATATGTGGAAAGAGTATGCGGCGACGAAAAACGAGACGGTCTTGCTCTTGTTCATTTTGAATATCATCGGATTCTTCTTATCCGGCGCGCTCATCTCGATGATTGTCGCCATCATCTTCTACTGGAATCGCTCGAAATCGATGCGACTACTCGGTATCATCTTGTTGATTGCAGGTCCCGTCCTCTTTATCGTCTTCGCAGTCAGTGCGTTCACGCTGTTTGATACACAGATGATGGATTGGCAACAGATGGAGTATGAAATGAATTTATAATCAAAAAATCCCGAAGGCGCTGCCTTCGGGATTTACTTATTGTTGATGGAACGGATTGTTCAAATCGGCTGGGTCGACGGGATCGACCGGATCCGACGGCTCCGTCTGTTCTTCCTCAAGGAAAGTCGACGGTGTATACACCGATCCATGTTCCAAATCGATCGTACCGGTACGTGTACCCGCTTCGACTTCGATGCGAGGCGTTTGACCTCGACCGGACAAGAATTCGAGACGACGCTGGGCAACGTCTTTTCGGTCACGAATGATCTCGAGTTCGTCGAGTAAGCAGTGGAGTCCACCAAAGTTCGTCTCGAGTTCGCCTTCCACCTCGACGCCGTGTGGCAACACGAGTCGAATGTTTCCGGCGAGCGAGGCAAGTTCGAACTTGGCAGGACGTGCTGTCGCGAGTTCCGCGCGGATGTTACCGTTCCCTGTTTTGAGGGATGCTTTATCGTACTTCCCTCCGACGATGACGGCCCCGTTTCCGGTACGGACGTGCACGAGTTCTGCCTCGACCCCTTCCACCTCGACTGTCCCGTTTCCGGTATTGAGAAGGAGTTCAGACGCGTGTACTTCATGTAGGACAACGCGACCGTTCGCCGTTTGCACGCGGACGTTCTCGACGTCCAAACCATCGGCACGGACTTCCCCGTTCAACGTCTGAATATGAAGATGGTTGAAATGGTGATGCGGGACGTACAGTTCCACGTGGGCCCGGACGAGCTTGTCACGCAAGGAGACGACGAGACGGTCCCCAATGACGGAATGCTTGACCGCCGATTGCAACTGTTCGAGCGCTTTGTCCGCGTCTTGTTGGCGAAGCGGACGACCGGTCACGATGAGCTCACAATCTTCCGCATCTGACGAGACGATGGTCGCCGATGCGTTGAAGAGATCGAGTGAGATGTCGCTACCTGTGAATGGGAATGATTTCGAATACGTCACTTCTGGCCCGAAGTTCGAGCTGAAGGAGAAGTCGCTGTCACGAAGCTTCGTGACGAGTCCTTCTACCGCAGACGTCAATTTCGTCGTGAGCGATTCGACCGAATAGGCATCCACCTTTTCCGTGTCTTGTCGATCTTCTAACGCCTGGACTTGTTCTGGTTCGAGGCGTTCGAGACGCTCGAGTTGCGTCATCGCCTCCTCGATTGTCAACTTGCCTTCCTTCACTTGCTGGAGAATCAGTTCACGCATTTCTTGTTTCACGTTCGTTTTCCCCCTTCAATTTGGTTGCACGTCATTTACCTTCCCGTTTCTCACCATTTCTATACTTATTTCTTTTTTCCTGCTTTTGGTTTCACGCGAGCCGCATCTCGTTCGAGTACCGGCCTCAAATACTTGCCGGTATACGAGCCTGACACTTCGGCGACTTCTTCTGGCGTTCCCGTCGCGACGATGAGTCCGCCGCCGTCCCCGCCTTCTGGTCCGAGGTCGATCAAATAATCGGCTGACTTGATGACGTCGAGGTTATGTTCGATGACGAGCACCGTGTCCCCGTTCTCGACGAGGCGCTGCAACACTTTCAACAAGCGGGCGATGTCATCGACATGAAGACCTGTCGTCGGTTCGTCCAAAATATAAATCGTCTTCCCGGTCGAACGTTTATGAAGCTCCGAGGCGAGTTTGACACGCTGGGCTTCCCCACCGGAAAGTTCCGTCGCCGGCTGACCGAGTTTCATATAGCCAAGACCGACGTCATAGATGGTCTGAATCTTCCGCTTGATTTTCGGAATTTTGTCAAAGAATTCGAGCCCTTCTTCAATCGTCATATCGAGGACATCGGCAATCGTCTTCCCTTTATATTTCACTTCGAGCGTCTCACGGTTATAACGTTTCCCGTGACAGACCTCACATGGCACGTACACGTCCGGCAAGAAATGCATCTCAATCTTGATGATCCCGTCCCCACGACACGCTTCACAGCGTCCGCCTTTCACGTTGAAACTGAAACGCCCTTTCTTATAGCCGCGCATCTTCGCTTCGTTCGTCGAGGCGAAGACGTCACGAATGTCGTCGAAGACGCCAGTATACGTCGCCGGGTTTGAACGCGGTGTACGCCCGATTGGAGATTGGTCGATGTCGATGACTTTATCGATATGCTCGAGACCTTCAATCTTCTTATGTTTCCCTGGCTTCGCTTTGGCCCGGTTCATATTGTGCGCGAGCGATTTGTAGAGAATCTCGTTGATGAGTGTCGACTTCCCAGAACCGGATACACCAGTCACGGCGACGAACATCCCGAGCGGAATCGAGACTTCGACATCTTTCAAGTTGTTCTCTTCCGCTTTGACAATCTTCAAGAATCGTTCGTCCGGCATCTTCCGTTCAGGCGGGAGCGGGATGAACTTCTTCCCGGCAAGGTATTGACCCGTGAGCGAGTTCTTGTTTTTCATCAGTTGCTTCGGCGTCCCGGCAGCGATGACTTGTCCACCGTGCTCCCCGGCACCCGGTCCGATATCGATCAAATAGTCGGCTTCCATCATCGTATCTTCATCATGTTCGACGACGATGAGCGTGTTGCCGATGTCACGCATCTGTTTGAGCGTGGCGATCAAGCGGTCGTTGTCCCGCTGATGGAGACCGATCGACGGTTCATCGAGGACGTACAAGACACCTGTGAGACGTGAACCGATTTGCGTCGCAAGTCGAATCCGCTGGGCTTCCCCACCTGAGAGAGTTCCCGCGGCACGAGACAGCGTCAAATAGTCGAGTCCGACGTTATTCAAGAAGCTGAGTCGCTCCCGAATCTCCTGCAAGATGAGGCGGGCGATGGCGATATCTTTTTCACTGAGCTGTTCGTTCAGTCCTTCGAAGAACGCGAGTGCGTTCACGACCGACTTCTCCGTCACTTGTCCGACGTGCTGGCCCGTGATTTTGACGGCGAGCGATTCTTCTTTCAAGCGATAGCCATGACATGTCGGGCAGGCGTGCGTCGCCATATACATTTCCATCTGTTCACGGATGTAGTCGGACGTCGTCTCCCGGTAACGGCGCTCGATGTTACGGAGCACCCCTTCAAAGAAGATTGTATTCGTCCGGACTTGACCGAAGTCGTTCTCGTAGCGGAAGAGGAATGACTCTTCCGAAGAACCGTTCAAAACGAGGTCTTGGTCACGTTTTGACAGACGTTCAAATGGTACATCCATATCGATATTGAAATGCTGACACATTGCCGCCAACAGTTGCGGATAGTACTGGGAACTTGTCGGTTGCCATGCAGCGACCGCCCCTTCTTTTAACGTCTTCGACGGATCAGGGATGACGAGTTCTGGGTCGACGTCTAGTTTCGTCCCAAGACCATCACATGTCGGGCAAGCCCCGAACGGTGAGTTGAAAGAGAACATACGTGGCTCGAGTTCTCCAATCGAGAATCCACAAATCGGGCAAGCGTGGTGTTCGCTGAAAAGAAGCTCGGTCCCGTCCATTTTGTCGATGATGACACGTCCGTCGGCGAGGCGTAATGCCGTCTCAAGAGAGTCGGCAAGGCGCCCTTCGACGTCAGGTCGGACGACAAGACGGTCGACGACGACTTCGATCGAGTGCTTCTTGTTTTTGTCGAGCTCGATCTCATCTGTCAATTCGATGGTCTCCCCGTTCACTCGGACACGGACGAATCCTTCTTTTTTCAACGAGTCGAACACTTTGACGTGTGTTCCTTTTCGACCCGATACGATCGGTGCCAAAATCTGAAGTCGCGTCCGTTCCGGCAATTCCATCACCTGGTCGACCATCTGCGAAATCGTCTGACTCGAGATCTCGATACCGTGGTTCGGACAGACCGGTTTCCCGATTCGTGCGAACAAGAGTCGGAGATAGTCATAAATCTCCGTTACCGTTCCGACGGTTGAGCGCGGGTTTCGGCTCGTTGTCTTCTGGTCGATCGAGATGGCCGGACTTAAGCCTTCAATCGTATCGACGTCCGGTTTGTCCATCTGTCCGAGGAACTGACGGGCGTACGCGGACAAACTTTCGACGTAGCGTCGCTGCCCTTCCGCATAAATCGTGTCGAACGCGAGCGACGACTTCCCGGAGCCGGACAAGCCCGTCAAGACGACGAGCTGGTCACGTGGGATATCGATGTCGATATTTTTTAAGTTGTTGACGCGTGCCCCTTTGATGACAATCGCATTTTTCTTTTCAGCCATTTAATTCCCTACCTTCAACTCCAAGATTAAGTCACGCAATTCGGCTGCACGTTCGAACTGGAGATCGCGCGCCGCTTGCTTCATTTCTTCTTCTAATTTGGCAATCGCCGCCTCGCGTTCGGCCGGCTTCATCGTACTAAGCGATTCGAGTGCCTCTTCTTCGGCCTCGACCGTCGCCCGGATGACACCACGGACGTCTTTTCGAATCGTCTGTGGCGTGATGCCATGTTCTTCATTATATGCTTGTTGAATCGTCCGACGACGATCCGTCTCTTCGATGGCTCGTGCCATCGAGTCGGTCATCTTATCCGCGAACAGGATGACGTGTCCGTTCGCATTACGGGCCGCCCGTCCAATCGTCTGGATGAGCGAACGGTCGGAACGAAGGAACCCTTCCTTGTCGGCATCGAGAATCGTCACGAGACTGACTTCCGGAATATCGAGCCCTTCTCGTAACAAGTTGATCCCGACGAGCACGTCATACTTCCCGAGACGAAGGTCACGGATGATTTCAATCCGTTCGAGCGTCTTGATCTCGGAGTGCATATAGTTGACCTTGATTCCTGCTTCACGCAAGTAGTCGGACAAGTCTTCTGCCATCTTCTTCGTGAGCGTCGTCACGAGGACACGCTCGTCTCGCTTGATGCGTTCGCGGATTTGGTCCATCAAGTAGTCGATTTGTCCTTTGATCGGATGAATCTCGATCGTCGGGTCGAGTAGCCCTGTCGGACGAATGATCTGCTCGATCATCTTCGGTGTATGTTCGAGCTCGTACGGACCTGGTGTCGCCGAGATGAAGATCGCTTGTGACACTTTCTTCTCGAACTCATCGAATTTGAGCGGACGGTTGTCCTTTGCAGAAGGAAGACGGAACCCATGATCGACGAGCACTTGTTTCCGCGCCTGGTCCCCGTTATACATCCCGCGTACTTGCGGGAGCGTCACGTGTGACTCATCGGCGACGAGTAAGAAGTCCTCTGGGAAGTAATCAATCAATGTATACGGGGTCGAGCCTTCTGGCATCAAGTTTAAGTGTCGCGAATAGTTCTCGATGCCTGAACAATACCCCATTTCACGCATCATCTCCAAATCGTAATGCGTTCGCTGCTCGAGACGTTGTGCCTCGAGTAGCTTCCCTTCTTCACGGAACTTCTCGAGTTGCTCCTCGAGTTCCGCTTCGATGTTGACGATTGCTTTTTGCAGTTTCTCGTCACGCGTGACGAAGTGGGATGCCGGGAAGATGGCGACGTGATCACGGTCTGCGATGATTTCACCCGTCAACGGGTCCATCTCACGGATCCGGTCGATCTCGTCCCCGAAAAATTCGATGCGCATGCAGTGTTCGTCACGTGACGCCGGGAAGATCTCGACGACGTCCCCACGTACACGGAAACGTCCACGCTGGAAGTCGATATCGTTTCGTTCATATTGAATGTCGATGAGCTTACGAAGCATCTCGTCACGCCCCATCTCTTTACCGACCCGCAGACTCAATACGAGACTGCGATATTCTTCCGGGTTACCGAGACCATATATACAGGAAACGGATGCGACGATGATGACGTCATCCCGCTCGAAGAGAGCCGACGTCGCCGAGTGACGCAGCTTATCGATTTCATCGTTGATGGACGCATCCTTCTCGATAAATGTATCGGTCGAAGGCACGTACGCTTCAGGCTGATAGTAGTCGTAATAGCTGACAAAGTACTCGACCGCGTTGTTCGGAAAGAACTCTTTGAACTCAGAATACAATTGACCAGCGAGCGTCTTGTTGTGGGCGAGGACGAGTGTCGGCTTCTTCACTTCTTGGATGACGTTCGAGACGGTGAACGTCTTCCCTGTTCCGGTCGCCCCGAGGAGTGTCTGATAACGGTCACCCCGATTGACGCCTTCGACAAGTTGTCGAATCGCTTCAGGCTGGTCACCTCCTGGTTGAAATTCAGATTGTAATGCAAACGGAATCGATTCCATAAGATACTCCTCACCTTCTCATTTCATAGTGTCTTGATTATACCATAGACACGAACAAATATTCGCTTATTAGCTTGCATACGGATTTAAGCCTTTTCTCTTATATATCATCATTTCTTTTTCCGTTACCGTCTTAAAAGAAACATCAAATCTTGTTACGTTCATCCTTCGAGAATTGCTTCACAATCGTTTTTGCAGCATAGAACACGGAAAGTCGGATCCTGGACCTTGTTCCTATTCGATTGAAATTCCCATGATTTTTAAAAAGGGATGCCAAAATCATATACTTCTCGCGCTATATCTGACTCTTTATGTGAAGTTTACAGGTGTAAATGTGAACATTTGTAGGAAAAAAGTAGGATTTTTGAAAAACACCGTTTTAAAACGCTTACATTTTGGGCATATAATGAAGTGGTAAGTCAAATTGCATAAGGGAGAAAGGGGAGTATCACATGTCAGCATTTGTAAGTGAAATTATCGGTACGATGCTATTGATTCTGCTCGGTAACGGTGTCGTCGCCGGCGTCGTCCTCCGCCATTCCAAAGCGGAAAACTCTGGATGGATTGTTATCACCATGGGTTGGGGTCTTGCCGTTATGGTCGGGGTCTACGCAGCCGGTATTTACGGAGGCGCACACATCAACCCTGCCGTCACGATTGGTCTCGCGACAGCAGGCGAATTCCCATGGGCCGATGTCCCACTCTACATCCTTGCTCAGTTTATCGGGGCGTTCATCGGGGCATGTTTGGTATATGTCCATTACAAGCCGCATTACGATGCGACGGACGATCCAGGCTTGAAACTCGCAACGTTCTCTACTGCACCAGGTATCCGAAGCACACCGTACAACTTGATTGGTGAGATTATCGGAACATTCGTCCTCTTGTTCGCGTTGTTGTCATTCGGGGCAAACACATTCGCAGACGGACTCAATCCGCTCATCGTCGGTTTCTTGATCGTCTCAATCGGTCTCTCGCTCGGTGGTACGACGGGGTATGCGATCAACCCGGCACGTGACCTTGGGCCACGTATCGCGCACGCCATTCTTCCGATTAAAGGAAAAGGCTCTTCAGACTGGGGCTATTCATGGATTCCAGTTGTCGGTCCGATTATCGGTGCTGTCATCGCCGCACTCGTTTACGGTATTCTCGTCCCTTAACACATAATTTTGAAGGAGGAAATCACATATGGCGAAAGAAAAACGTTATATTTTAGCATTGGACCAAGGAACGACAAGTTCACGGGCAATCATTTTTGATCATGATGGAAAAATCGTCACAGTCGCACAGCGCGAATTTAAACAATACTTCCCAAAACCAGGCTGGGTTGAGCATAACGCCAATGAAATCTGGGGTTCTGTCCTCGCCGTTATGGCGGAAGCGTTCGGTTCGGCGGATATCGACCCGAATGAAATCGCAGGAATCGGGATCACGAACCAACGTGAGACTGCGGTCGTTTGGGAAAAAGAAACAGGACGCCCTGTTTACAACGCGGTCGTTTGGCAATCACGTCAAACTGCTGATATCTGTGAAGAGCTAAAAGCGGCAGGTCACTCGGACATGGTTCGTGACAAAACGGGTCTTCTCATCGACGCCTACTTCTCAGGTACGAAAGTCAAATGGATCTTGGATAACGTCGAAGGTGCTCGTGAGAAAGCCGAGAACGGTGAACTTCTCTTCGGAACAATCGACACATGGCTCATCTGGAAACTCTCAGGTGGTAAAGCCCACGTGACAGATTATTCGAACGCATCACGTACACTCATGTACAACATTTACGAACAGAAGTGGGATGACGAGTTACTCGAAATCTTGACGGTACCGAAATCGATGCTTCCTGAAGTCAAGCCATCGAGTGAAGTTTATGCGAATACGATCCCGTATCACTTCTTCGGATTCGAAGTACCGATTGCCGGAGCCGCAGGTGACCAACAGGCTGCCTTGTTCGGTCAGACGTGCTTCGAAAAAGGTGAAGGAAAGAACACATACGGAACGGGTTGCTTCATGCTCATGAACACGGGCGAAGAAGCTGTCAAATCAGATCACGGTCTATTGACGACAATCGCGTGGGGCTATAACGGAAAAGTCGAATATGCGCTCGAAGGTTCAATCTTCGTCGCCGGTTCGGCAATCCAATGGCTCCGTGACGGATTACGGATGTTGAAATCAGCGAAAGACTCGGAGCAGTATGCGACACGAATCGAATCGACAGAAGGCGTCTATGTCGTACCTGCCTTCGTTGGTCTCGGTGCACCATACTGGAACTCTGACGTGCGTGGTGCCATCTTCGGTCTCACACGCGGAACGGAGAAAGAACAATTGGTCCGTGCGACGATCGAGTCACTCGCTTATCAGACACGCGACGTCCTCACATCGATGGAGAACGACTCAGGCATCAACTTGAAGACACTCCGCGTCGATGGTGGAGCCGTCAGCAACAACTTCCTCATGCAGTTCCAATCGGACATCCTCGACGTTCCGGTCGAACGTCCTGAAGTGAGTGAAACGACTGCACTCGGTGCAGCTTACTTGGCAGGTCTCGCTGTTGGTTTCTGGAAAGACCAAGCAGAGATCAAAGACCAGTGGAAACTCGATAAGAAGTTCGAGCCGAACATGGACGAGTCTCATCGCGAAGCACTCTACAAAGGTTGGCAACACGCGGTCGAAGCAACGATGGCATTCAAACCATCAAAACTTGACGTATAAGTGGCAAGGGCATCCTCACGGGTGCCCTTTTCGTATGCAAAAAAAGAGTACCCTGTGAAGGATACTCTTACAATTTACGAAGTCGGACACGCGGGCTTGTCGGCTCCCCGACGAACAAGATACCGAGTTCGTGTGGATCGGTCTCATACATCGCCCGTTGAACGAAACGGATATCTCCGTTCAGATTCAACACCTCGAGCTTGATGTACGGTTTATGTTGCTGGAGCGCCTCATAAAAACTGTGCCCTCCCGTGATGATTGTGCCATTCACTTTATAGATGGATTCACCTGGGATGAGCTGCATCGCCTCTCCTGGTGAATTCGGAAGCGTGTCCACGATGACCGCCCCACGATTTCCATTGATGAAGACAGGTGTCGTACCGCGATTCTCTCGTTTGATCCACTGAAGCCCAAGCTCATAAAGAACGAACAAGGCGAACAGCGCATAGTCGACATACGGGATCTCCCATACATACGAGAGACCGAATAGAAAGAGAGCGATCAAGGCGAGTACCCCGCGATAGTTGCTCAATCGTGCGAGAAGCGTCCCCGGTAAGGCACCGGTCGACAGTAAACTGACCCCGATCGGAATCGGAAGAATGATCGGCACCATCGGCCAGTCGAGGCCGAACGTCGGCGGCAAGAAGACGACGAGCGGGAAAAACCAAATGCGTTTGACGACATGCCCCCCGATGAACTGACCACGTTTCGATAAAATCAGTGTCGGGGACGTCTCTTTCGGCCCGTTCCAGCGTAAGAGAATCGCTTCCGCGAGTGTGACGAGTCCGAACGTGAGCGCGTAGACCGTCCAATCGACCCGAGCGAGCTCTCTCACCCAGTCACTGAGCGCCCCGTAAGAGACGACATCTCGCAACATGACGACCGCAAACAAGACAAAGAGTGGAAGCACCGGATTGAAGAATCGCGGATGCATCGTCAATACCACGAGCGTATAGAGCACCGTGAACGAGACGGCCCATTCAAACGTGATGGTCGTCTCAAGTAGAATCGTTGCGGCCGATGAGAGGACCGCTAGAAGAAGACTCGGCCAGATGAAATGCTTCCATTCCGACTTCGGCGAGCGTCGTCTCGAACGAAACATGGCTCGTTCTCGTTTGACTCGTGTCATCGATATGTATGTAAGGGCGACGAGCGTCACCCAAAACAGCGGACTACCTAACAACGTCAATAAAGCCGTAACACTCATTCGTACAACTTCCACGCGGTCCAATCCTTTCTTTCATTCAACGTTATTTTGCGGCTTCTTCGAGCGCCCGGTTCAATTGGGCATCGTTCGCCTCATCTTGAATCGCCTCGAGCAATTTCGATTCGAGCGCCGAAGCGGTCTCTTCATCGACTGTCCCAGAAGCCTCGAGACCATTGTCTGTCTGGAATGCTTTCACGGCATCTGCCATCGTGTCGCCATAGTATCCTGGTTGACCGCCCGGCTCATAACCGATTCCCGTCAAGATTTTATGCAAGTTCGAGACGGCATCGCCGTAATCTCCGACTTTTAGTGACTCTTCTTCTGTCAACACACGGGTCACATTGAAGTAATCCGGTTGTTTCACTTCGATGTCCGGCTTAATCCCTTTTTTATTGATCCAGTTCCCGTCCGGCGTGAGCCATTTGCTCGTCGTCAACTTCAAGTTGCTGCCGTCCTCCAAATCGAATGCCGTCTGGACGACGCCCTTCCCGAACGTTTTCGTCCCGATGATCGTCGCGCCTGCCCCTTCTTTCATCGCACCCGTCAAAATCTCGGATGCCGAGGCAGAGCCCTCATCCGTCAAGACGAATAACTCATACGGCTTCGCTTCGCGGGCGCGACCGTTCTGTGCGTCACGGTCCCCGTCCGCATTTTCGATTTGAACGACCGGTTTTGATGTCGGTACGAATCCTTCCGACATCTCGATGACGGCTGGCAAGAGACCTCCCGGGTTCCCACGTACGTCGATGATCAAGCTGTCGATATCTTCTGACTCGAGTTGCTCGAGTTGTTCAAGGAACTCATCGGCCGTCGGTTCTGAGAACTGCGTCACTTGCAGATAGCCGATTTTTTTACCGTCTTGCTCCTTCACTTCTGAGAACACCGTTTCGATTGGAATCGTGTCACGCGTGATCTCATAATCCGCCGTCTGACTGCCACGGCGAATCGTCAACGTGACGGTCGTTCCTTTTTCCCCACGGATGAGCTGGACGGCTTCCTGGACGTCCATCCCTTCGATTGACTCCCCGTCGACCGCCGTGATGATATCCCCAGGACGAAGGCCTGCCTCCTCAGCCGGAGCGCCTTTGATTGGAGCGACGATTAAGATGTCTTCTCCTTTCTTCTCCAAAGTCGCGCCGATTCCTTCAAAACTCGATTCAATCGAGTCGGTAAATTGCGATGTTTCTTCCGCGTCCAAGAAATCCGAATACGGGTCATTGAGTGCTGCCGTCATACCATCGAGCGCACCGGTCAATAAATCCTCTTCCGAGATGTCTTGTAACGAATGTTCCTCAATCAAATCACGCACTTGGTCGACTTTATCCCAGCCTTCCGCATTCGTCTGAATCGGAAGTGATGTGTCTGTAAACGCCATCGTCGCAAGGCCTGCACCGGCCCCAGCCACGAACGTTGTGCCAGCGAGTAGTCCTGCGGTTGAATTTTTCACGGGTTGGTCCCTCATTTCTCTTTGTAAGTCTTTTCATTAGTATAGCAAAAACGAGAGGAAAAGCGGACGCGTTCCACATATTTGGGACGCGTCCGCTTTAGTCAGTATCCAATATACGGGGCTGGGTCAATCGCATTCGGTTGTCCCGGTGCCCATTTTCCTCGATGTAGCTCAAAATGGAGATGCGGTCCAGTCGACCAGCCGGTGTTGCCGAGCGTCCCGACCGTCTGCCCTGCTGCGACTTGTTGACCGGCACCGACCGTGATCGCGTTTAGATGGGCGTATACCGTCGTCCAAATTTCTCCGTTCATGACGTGGGAGACGAAGACGACGTTCCCATATCCGGTCGCCGGCGCCGCCTTGATGACGACACCCGGTGCGCTCGCGACAATCGGTGTTCCTTGGGCGTTAACGAGGTCAATCCCCTTATGAATCTCAGGGACACCTGTCAACGGATTGTTCCGCGGTCCGAACGGGCTCGAGACGTAACCAGAAACGGGACGGACGAATCCAGTCGAAGTGGATACGTTCGTCGGTGTTTCAACAGGCGGTGGCGTCACTTCAGGTGCCGCGACCTCCGTCTCCGCTTCCCGCGCCTCTCTTTCGGCACGTGCCCGTTCTTCAGCTGCACGTGCCTCGGCTTCCCGCTTCGCACGTTCTGCCGCTTCAGCGGCTTCTCGTTCAGCAGTCGCGATCGCCTCAAGCTGTTCACTGATGATCCGGTTCTGTTCGGCCATGACGGCTTGTTCTTCGCTGCGCGTCATTTTTTCGAGTTCGAGCTGCTCGACTTGTTCGTTCAGTTCGACTAACAAGTCACGTTTCTTCTCGGCCGTCCGGTCAAGGTCTTGTTTCGTGATGACGAGTTCACGCTCTTTTTGTTTGATGAAAGAGAGCTGGGTACGCTGTGTCGTCTCTAACGACTCGAGACGTTCCATCTCACTCATATAATTATGTATGAGCTCCCGGTCCTGCTCAGCGATTGTGCGGGCCGTCATGACCCGGGTCACGAAATCGCCGAAGGAACGGGACTCAAAAATGACTTGTAAATAAGAAGAATCTTCATGCACTTGTAAGACGCGAAGGCGCTCGTTTAACAGTTCCTTCTGACTTTCCAAGTATTCTTGCTGAACGGAAAGTTGTTGGCGGGTCGCCTCAAGCTCTTCACGGGCCGTATCGACCTCGTGCTGTTGAATCGCGATTTGTTCACTCAAATCATTCAAGCGGTCATCGACGACGAGAATTTCCGTCTGCACGGCATCCCGTTCTGCCTCGGTGACCTCGAGCTCGGCATCCGTCTCGGCCTGCGCTTTTTTCGACTCCTCCAATTCATTGGACAGTCGGTCTTGTCGAGCTTTTAACGTGTCTTTCTCTGTCGCCATGACCGGCATGGCAAGTAATGATACACACAACCCTAGCGCAAGCGAACGTTTCATCCGCCAACTCCTCCTTATTTAAGTTAGATTTTCAAGAAGCGACCGAGCGATGTCGTCGATCCCCAGATCCCGATGAACGCACCGAGTGCAAGTAAGACGAGCGATACTTGTACCGTGAGCGTCGATGGATCAATCAACTTAAATATATCACTATTCAATTGATCAAGCGATGGTTGTAAAGCACTATATGCGACGTCATATCCGAAATAAATGACGAGAATCGGGACGAGAGCACCAAGCATACCGAGAAGCAGTCCTTCGATAAAGAACGGCCAGCGGATGAAGCTGTTCTTCGCTCCAACGAGTCGCATGATTTCAATCTCACGACGACGTGAGAAGATGGTCATCTTGATCGTGTTCGAGATTAAGAACATCGCCATCAATGTCAATCCGACGATCAACGCGAGTCCACCGATGCGAATCCCGTTGAAGAAAGCAAACATTTTGTCGATGTAGTCTTTTCCGTACTTCACATCGTCGACATTTTCGAGTGAACCGACCGACTTGGCCACTTCCTCTAGTTCTGTCGGGTCTTGCGCTTTGACGATATAACGGGCATGGAGAGGGTTGTCTTTCTCAACCGTTCCGTATGCTGCCGCATCGTCCCCGAGTTGGGTCTGGAACTTCTGAAGCTCATCCTCTTTCGAGCTGAACGTGACCGTCGAGACGCCCGGCACCTGTTCAATGTTCTGTCCGAGTTTCTCTACCGAGTTCTCATCCGCTGTCCGGGTGATGAACACTTGAATCTCGACATCGTTCTCGACGTTGTCCGAGATTTCATTGACGTTGAACATGACGAGTGCGAAGACACCGACAAGCAACAAGGTGATTGTCACGGCACTGATTGCCGCGAACGACATCCATCCATTACGAAGTGTTCCTTTGAACCCTTCACGCAAATGGCGCAATCCAGTCTTAAACATCATAGCCATATGCTCCTTTCTCTTCATCGCGAACTACTTTCCCATTCTCAATCGCGATGACGCGGTGACGAATCTTATCGACGATGTCACGGTTGTGCGTCGCCATGACGATTGTCGCCCCGCGGCGGTGAATTTCTTCAAACACTTCCATAATGCCCCATGCCGTTTCCGGGTCCAAGTTCCCCGTCGGCTCATCGGCGATGATGAGTTTTGGTTTATTCACAATCGCCCGTGCGATTGAGACACGTTGCTGCTCTCCACCTGAGAGTTCATCTGGATAGTTGCGTGCCTTGTTTTTCAATCCGACAAGGTTCAACACATCCATGACTTGTTTACGAATCGACGTCGCGTCTGCCCCGACGACTTCTAATGCGAACGCAACGTTCTCATAGACAGTGAGTGTCGGAAGCAACTTGAAGTCTTGGAAGATGACGCCGAGTTGGCGGCGCAGCTTCGGTACGTGCCGGTCTTTCAATTTTCCGACATCTAGTCCGTCAATCAACAATTGACCGCCTGTCGGTTTCTCCTCACGATAAATCATCTTCATGAAGGTCGACTTTCCGGCACCGGAAGGCCCGACCACATAAAGGAACTCGCCGTCGCGAATCTCTAGATCGAGGTCATCCATGGCTACGACGCCGTTTGGATATACTTTACTGACTTTTTGCATCGAGATCATAACGTATTCCCTACCCTTTTTTTAATATTTGTATGCATCTATGACGAAGTTGAATCAATTGTTTTAGTTACTGTATATTTCGCCTAGAGTCTTTTTTACAGGAAACGACTCCCGCTGTCAAGGTGTCGTTTTTTCATATTCGCCTGGTCAAAAATTCATCTAGGGCATAGTTGAAGCGACTACAATTATATCAATCCAACTTTTAAAAGACCATTACAGGATTGTTTCAGTTCGATTGAGTTCAGTGGGAAAATGTCGCGAAGAACCTCACTTTCTCTATATGTAAGAAAAAGTTGAAACCGCACTTCAAAAGGGTGCTCCCGTAGGAACACCCTTCACGATATCGTCAATAATTAGTCATGTGGTTTTTCTTTCAATGCGTCAAACGGAGACTTTTTCCGTTTCCGATATTTGATATGGATTGTCGACGATTCATAATCATCGGAGGCTCGGATATCCCGACTCGACACCCGGACGAACGACCAGGCCAGGAGGAACATGATAAAGATCAGCGGGAACCCACCGACGATACTCGCCGTCTGTAGCGTATCAAGTCCGCCGAGGAACATGAGCGTCAGCGGCATGATCGCGAGTGCGAACGCCCAGAAGAGACGGTTCCAGACGATCGGCTCGTCCTCGACATGCTTCTGTGTGACCGACGCTAAGATGTAAGACGATGAATCGAACGTCGTCGCCAAGAAGATGATGGCGAGAAGCGTGAAGACGCCGACGACAACCTTCCCGAACGGCAACTGGCTGATGATGGCGATGATCGTCGGAGCCGGTCCGTTCGCAGCCATATAGCCGACGACATCGAACGTGCCACTCAAGTGGAGGTACAGTCCGTAGTTCCCGAGAATCCCGAAGAACAGGATACAACCGAGCGTCCCGTACACCATCGTCCCGAAGATCATATTCCGAATCGTCCGGCCACGCGAGATGCGGGCGACGAACAGTCCGACGAACGGTGCGTATACGAGCCACCATGCCCAATAGAACACGGTCCAAGACTCAGGGAACCCGGTTGTCGTGAATCCGCCGAAATCACCGAACGGCTCCATCCACGTCGCCATACGGAAGAAGTTGTCCATGACAATCCCGACTCCGTTGAATGTCGTCTCCAAAATGAAGCGTGTCGGTCCAAAGATGAAGACGAACGTCAAAATCCCGAGCGCGAGCCAGATGTTCAAGTCACTTAGTACTTTGATTCCGCCCTTCAGTCCGATATACGAACTGACGGCAAAGATGACGGTACAAATCAACATGATGACGGCTTGCATGCCGAGCGTGACCGGAATCCCGGTCAGTTCGTTGACCCCTTCGGCAATCATCGGCGTCCCGAGCGCGAGCGTCGTCCCGGCACCACCTAATAACCCAAAAATAAATAAGATATCAATCAATTTGCCGAGTGGTCCGTCCGCCCATTTGCCAATCACGGGACGTACCGCTTCACTGACTTTCAGTACTGACTTTTTACGGACATAGAAGAAATAGGCGATTGGCAATGCCGGTAACGTATAGATTGCCCAGGCAATCGGACCCCAGTGGAACATGCCGTATGCCGTCGACCATTGGATCGCTTCAGGTGACTCTGGTGTCAATCCGAACGGTGGTCCCTCATAATAGTAGACCCATTCAATGACTGACCAATAAAGGATACTCGACCCGATGCCGGCAGCAAACAACATCGCTGCCCACGAGAACGTACTAAATTCGGGTTCTTCATCTTCACGACCTAACTTGATGTGGCCATTCTTACTAAAGGCAATAAAGATCAAAAATCCGAATGCACCTAATCCCATCGCTAAGTACAACATTCCGAAGTTAGAGGTCATGTATTCGTTCGCCGCCCCGACCCAGGCCTTACCGGTCTCTGGGAAGAAGATGAGCGGTAGCGTCACCCCTAACAGTAATACAAACGAGCCGATAAAAGTCGGCCAGTCAATCAGTTTCGTCTTCAATTGTCATCACTCCATTTCCATAACATCTACTACTACCCTAACAATAATTCCCCAAGCAATAACACCCCAAACAAAAAAGCATGAGGTAAATATTCACCTCATGCTTACGTGTCTTATTTTTTCTCAGCGAGCCAAGCGGCAACTGCCGTGATCTCTTCATCGTCTTCGAGGACGTTCGCAGGCATCGCGCCTTGACCGTTACGAATGACGTTTTCAATCTCTTCTGCCGACAGACGAGCACCGACTTGCTCGAGTGACGGACCACTCATTCCTTCAAGGTTTGCACCGTGACATGCCGCACAGTTTTGTGCGTATACCGCTTCCGCGTCAACCGATGCCGTGTTCGAGCCCGAATCCCCGTTGCTCGACGTGTCCTCTTCTTCGCCGCCGCCACATGCGCCGAGAGTCAGCATGGCGCCGAGGCCGATGGCCATCATCCATTTTTTCATAACCACGTTCCCCTCCTAAGTTGTAGAAATGACCTACATTTACCATTATAGCCGTTCACGTATACTTTCTAACCTAATCTCACGAAAAGTACACAAAGATTCCACAACTTACGGGACGTTGATGTAGCGTTTATCCGACGTGAACCCTTGTCCGAGAACCTCGTGCGCCTCGCTGAAGACGAGGAACGCCTCCGGGTCGATCCGACGGATGATCTCTTTCAGACGGCTCACCTCGCTCTGACGGACGACGATCATGAGCATCGGACGGTCGAGACGAGAATACGCCCCGATTGCCTGAATCTCCGTCGCGCCACGGTCGAGCTCCTCAAAGACGGCCCGGACGATGAAGTCCCGCTTCTCCGAGATGACATACGCCATTTTGTCCTGCGTGAACCCGAGCTGGACGAAGTCGATCATCTTGACCGTGATGAATAACGCGATGAGTGCATAGAGCCCGGTCGAGAACGAGAACGTGACAGCAGCGGTCAAGACGACCATACCGTCGAGGATGGCGATACAAAGATAGAGCGGGATGTGCGTGAACTTATGTAAGATCTGTGCGATCAAGTCCATCCCGCCTGTCGAGGCACGTCCTCGGAAGATGAGCCCGAGTCCGACACCGACGCCGACTCCACCGAAGATGGCGGCGAGTAACGTGTCGTTCACGGCAGCTCCCGCATCGATTGCCTCATAAAATAGGATGACACCCGGTAAAAAGATGGAGCCGACGAGCGACTTCACGCCGAAGCCGAGACCGAGGATGGCCCATCCGATGATAAGTAGCAACACGTTCGCCACGAGCTGGAACGCCCCCGGCGAGATGCCGAACAGTTCATACGTGATGACCGAAATCCCGCTCACCCCGCCCGACGCAAGGTTATTCGGCAACAGGAACAAGCTGAAGGCCGAGGCGACGAACACCGAGCCCGTCAACAAATACAGATAGTCTTTGACGATTTGCTTCATTAAAGAAATTCTCCTTTACAGACAACGTGGCCCAAAGACGGATGTCTTTGAGCCACATGCATCACATATTTGTTTTACGAAGGTAAGCATCGATGAACGGCATGACGTCGCCATCCATGACACCACTTGTGTTTCCGACCTCGTGGTTCGTACGGTGGTCTTTGACCATCGAATACGGGTGGAAGACGTATGAACGGATTTGGCTACCCCAACCGATGTCCGTTTTCTCCCCACGGATCTCGTCGAGCTTACGTTGTTGCTCGTCGAGTTCGCGTTGGTACAATTTCGCTTTCAACATCTTCATCGCCGACTCACGGTTCTTGATCTGTGAACGTTCTGTCTGACAAGAGACGACGACGCCCGTCGGCACGTGCGTGATCCGGACGGCAGAGTCTGTCGTGTTGATGTGCTGTCCGCCGGCACCTGACGCGCGGTATGTGTCGATGCGGAGGTCTTCTGTGCGTACTTCGATTTCGATGTCATCATCGAATTCTGGCATGACGTCACATGACACGAACGACGTGTGACGACGGCCTGACGAGTCGAAAGGCGAGATGCGGACCAAACGGTGAATCCCTTTCTCCGCCTTCAAGTAGCCGTACGCGTTGTGCCCGACGATGCGGAGCGTGACCGACTTGACGCCCGCTTCTTCACCAGGAAGGTAGTCGACCGTCTCGACTTTCCAACCTTGCTTGTCTGCGAAGCGCTGATACATCCGAAGGAGCATCGATGCCCAGTCCTGTGACTCGGTACCGCCCGCACCCGGGTGTAATTCCAAGATCGCGTTGTTCGCATCGTACGGTCCGTTCAAGAGGATCTCGAGTTCGAAATCGTCGAACTCTTTCTTGAGCGATTGAATCGTCTCCGCGAGCTCTTCTTGCATCTCGGCATCCGGCTCTTCTTTGATGAGTTCGAGCGTCACTTCGCCGTCCTCATGTTGTGTCGCGAGGTCTTGATACTTGTCGACCATCGCCTTGAGGCCGTTCGACTCGTCGATGACTTTTTGCGCCTTCTCTTGGTTGTCCCAAAAGTCAGGGTACGTCATCTCGTTCTCGAGCTCGGCGATGCGTGCTTCCTTCTCCGTTAAGTTGAGCGAAGCTCTGTAGTTCTCGAGGCGCTTCGCCATCGCCTCAAGTTCGTTCCGAATATCTGAAATTTCCATAGTGTTGATTCACCTTTCCGTAGGAAAGAGGCGAGCGGACCCGCCTCTTCAATAATTAAGCCTGTTGTCTACCGTGACAGTTCTTGAACTTCTTACCAGACCCACACCAGCACGGATCGTTCCGGCCGATGCTGTCTTCTTTCGAACGACGGACCGGTTTTTTCTTGACCGGTGCGTCTTCCTTGCCTGAGACGGCGACTTCTTCTTCGACGACTTTCTCGCGTCGGAGGTTGTCCCCGACTTCGGCACGGAGCACGAAGCCTGTCACTTCTTCTGAGATGGCTGCGTTCATCGCATCGAACATGTTGATCCCTTCCGCCTGATACTCGCGGAGCGGGTCGTTCTGTCCGTATGCACGGAGATGAATCCCTTGACGCAACTGATCCATGTGGTCGATGTGAGACATCCAGTGCGAGTCGACGGCACGGAGCACGATGATCTTCTCGAACTCGTTGAAGCGCTCAGGCGGTGCGAGTTGACGTTTCGCCTCGTACTGCTCGTTCACGCGCTCCATGAGGAGTTCGATGATCTCTTCGCGTTCTTTGCCGAAGAAGTCTTTGCCTTCGACCGTACGCTCGAGCGCGAGCGTCTGGTTCGCCCAGTGCGCGAGCTCGTCGATGTTCCACTCTTCTGGCACGAGTTCGATCGGCGTATATTGACCGACACCGAGTTCGACCGTCTGTGCCATCATTGAGCGGACGATGTCTGTGACCGACTCGTTCTCGAGGATGCTCGAGCGGTCTTTATACATGACCTTCCGTTGGTCAGCCATGACGTTATCGTAACCGAGAAGCTGTTTACGCGCATCGTAGTTATTTCCTTCGACGCGTTTTTGCGCCGATTCGACGGCTTTCGAGACCATACGGCTCTCGATCGGTTGCGTGTCGTCCATACCGAGACGCTCCATCATGTTCTGGAGGCTGTCCGTTCCGAAACGACGCATGAGCTCATCTTCGAGTGACAAGTAGAACTGGGATTTACCCGGGTCCCCTTGACGACCTGAACGACCACGGAGCTGGTTATCGATCCGGCGTGACTCGTGACGCTCTGTCCCGATGATATAGAGACCACCGAGGTCGATGACACCTTCGCCGAGCTTAATGTCAGTACCACGACCGGCCATGTTCGTCGCAATCGTAACCGAGCCTTTTTGACCAGCGTTCTCGATGATTTCCGCCTCACGCGCGTGGTTCTTCGCGTTCAAGACGTCGTGACGAATCTTTTTCTTCGTCAAGAGCTTGCTCAAGTATTCAGACGTTTCGACGGCGACCGTACCGACGAGGATCGGTTGACCAGTCGCGTGGACCGTCGCGATCTCCTCGACGACGGCTTTGAACTTCCCTTCCATCGACTTGAAGATGAGGTCTGAGCGGTCCTCACGAAGAATCGGTTTGTTCGTCGGAATCGTCACGACTTGCATGTTGTAAATGTTACGGAACTCTTCTTCCTCCGTCTTCGCCGTACCGGTCATCCCGGCAAGCTTCTCGTACATACGGAAGTAGTTCTGATACGTGATTGTCGCGAGCGTCATCGATTCGCGTTGAATCTCGACGCCTTCTTTCGCCTCGATCGCCTGGTGAAGGCCTTCCGAGTAGCGACGTCCGTCCATGACACGCCCGGTGAACTGGTCGATGATCATGACTTGTCCGTCACGTACCATATAGTCGATGTCGTGATGCATGACCGCGTTCGCACGAAGGGCGAGCCCGACGTGGTGGTTGACCGCGACGTGCTCGATGGCGAACAAGTTGTCGATGCCGAAGAACTTCTCGGCGAGGTCGACCCCTTGGTCCGTCAAGAGGACCGATTTCGTCTTCACGTCGACCGTGTAATCGTCTTCCTCTTTTAACGTACGGACGAATGCATCTGCACGCGTGTAGAGTTCCGTCGATTTTTGGGCCGATCCTGAGATGATGAGCGGGGTACGCGCCTCATCGACGAGGATCGAGTCGACTTCATCGACGATTGTATAGTAGAGCTCGCGTTGCACACGGTCTTCCTTATAAAGAACCATGTTGTCACGGAGGTAGTCGAATCCGAGCTCGTTGTTCGTCGAGTACGTGATATCACAATTGTAGGCCGCTTGTTTCTCGACACGGTCCATGTTCGACACGTTGAGGCCGACCGAGAGACCGAGTGCGAAATAGAGCGGCTCCATGAGTTCTTTATCTCGCTTCGCCAAGTATTCGTTGACCGTTACGACGTGTACGCCACGGCCCGTGAGCGCGTTCAAGTAGACCGGAAGTGTCGCAACGAGCGTCTTCCCTTCACCGGTTTTCATCTCGGCGATGTCACCGTTGTGGAGCACGTAACCCCCGATGAGCTGGACACGATAGTGACGCATGCCGAGCACACGCTCTGATGCCTCACGACAGACCGCGAACGCCTCTGGCAAGATATCGTCGAGCGTCTCGCCTTTCTCTAGGCGTGCACGGAACTCTTCCGTTTTCGCTTGAAGCTGTTCGTCTGACAATGCTTTGATTGGTTCGGCGAACGACTCGATCAAGTCGGCCGCTTTCTCTGCTTTTTTCAATACTCGTTTCTGTGGAGCAAATAACTCTTTCAAAAAGTTCGCCATACTCATATCTCCTCTGCACTCACTAAAAAATGCATGTTTTTTCCCTAATGTACAGTTTAACCGAAGTGGTGCCACCTTTCAAGGAAAGGCAAAACGAAACGACCCTCCGAAGCCGGAGGGTCGTGTAAGGTCAAGTATATTATTCTGGTTCGATCAAGCCATACTTCCCATCTTTACGACGGTAGACGACGTTCGTGTTGCCCGTTTCCGCGTCAGAGAAGACGAAGAAGCTGTGACCGAGCATGTCCATTTGAAGAATCGCCTCTTCCGTGTCCATCGGTTTCAATGTGAAGCGTTTCGTCCGTACGAGTTCGAGTTCTGCCTCGTCCTCATCGTAGACGGCCGGTGCATCATCAGGTCCTTCGAGGGACTTGAAGTACTCGCCGACGCCACCTTCTTTCCCGCGTCCTTTACGGTTGAGTTTCGTTTTGTGTTTACGGATTTGACGTTCCAATTTATCGACGACGAGGTCGATTGCCGCGTACATGTCGAGGTTGATGTCCTCGGCACGGAGCAACAAGTTCGGCATCGGGATCGTCACTTCCACTTTTTGTTTCTCGTTATACACTTTTAAGTTGACGTAAGCCGTCTGTGCATCCGTAGGAGTTGTGAAATACCGAGTCAACTTCTCCAGCTTTTTCTCGACATAGTCTTTGATTGCTGGTGTGACCTCAATGTTTTCGCCGCGAATGTTATAAATCATCTGAACTCCTCCTTAAAATAACCGCTTGAACCAATGATTCGTCGAACGTGACGGAATCTCCTGCTTCATTTCTAAAAAGAAAGTGGAACCAGGTGGCTCACTAATATTATACCCCGAAATCGCTATGTTTGAAAACGTTATCATCAGAAAATAATGACAATTTTGTTCCGAATTCAACATTTCCTACAACAAGCGAAAGGTATAGAAAGAAAATACCCATTCCACCCATTTTTAAACGCGTTTTTTCATTATGCAGACAAAATAAAAAGCCGACTCCCGAGGGAGCCGGCTTCACGGTTTGAAATTATAATTTTACAACGTTAGCCGCTTGTGGGCCACGCTCGCCATCAACGATTTCAAACTCTACGTCTTGACCTTCGTCAAGTGATTTGTAGCCTTCAGATTGGATTGCTGAGAAGTGTACGAACACGTCTTTGCCGCCTTCTACTTCGATGAATCCAAAACCTTTTTCTGAGTTAAACCATTTTACTTTACCTACCATGTGTAAATCCATTCCTTTCACCATTGGAGAATACAGAGGGTTGTCCTCTACGGCTAATCTTACCACCTTCTTGTAAGCGTGACAAACACTTTCTCAAATATTTGTAAACGTTTCGTCATTTGGCTTTCATTGGAATTCTATTTCCCTACTTTTCATATTGTCTTGTTGAATTTACATTTTTTGTGATATATCATTGAAGGGATGATTTAGGTTTGTGCCGTTTGTCATTTAGCCGATCCTGAAAATCTAATACGAGGAGGATGGTGCAGCGTATGCGCTCCTACTATTCTGAGGAAAAATATCGCATCACAAAGCGAACCGTGGCGATTCTCCCTTGCTTTGACATTATGAAGCAGTCACGGATCATTCTCGAGGATGGCACCGAGATTTCAACCCCGCTCCGGCCGTACCAGTTGTTGCAACTTTCTTGCCGCCAGTACAACAGCTCGATCGAGGAACGAATCTTCATCGCCAAACGCGTCGCCGGCGTAAAAGGGAAAGTCCCTGTCGTGATCGAACCGACAACCGGACTCGTCTTCTTCCCGACGAAGTCTCCGAAGCGAGACGATTGTGAATGGTATGCCTGGTCCCATATTCGAGACATACTGAACATCGAGGAGGAGCCGAACGGCCTCGTCCTCACAAAAGATGGACATCAAATCCAGACGAACGCGACACCGTACGTCCTTCGGAACCAACTGAAAGCGACAGGAGAACTCGTCGCCCGGTTCCAACAATTGAATGCGAGCCCAGCGCTTGAATCATGACACGCCTTCCGTCGAAAAGACGGAAGGTTTTTTTCGTTTGTTTCGCTTCATTTTTTGAAAAAGAGGTCGATATTATGGTCGAGGTGACAAACATGCAAATTCAAGCCCAAGCGACCGCCGTCAGTTCGGTCTTACCAGGCATCCAGACGAACCGGACCTATAAGGCCGAACTCGTCAAACAGACAGGCCCCGACTCCGCGATCGTCAAGATCAACGGCGAAGAAGTCGAGGTCACATTCAAAGACGGGCTTCCGAAGACGAACCCGTTCCACGTGACGCTTGCCGAACAGGACGGCGTCTTGCTCGCGACCGTCGTTCCACAAAAGGAAGAGACGCTTGAACCCGCACCACCTGCATCGTCAAAGCTCGACACGAAGATCCAGACGCTCCTCGCTTCCCTTCCACCCGAAGTCCGAAGCGCCGTCAGCCGTCTGCTCCAGTCCGGGCGTTTGCCGATGAACGAGGACACGGTACGCCTCCTCGAGACGGCTTTTAAAGGGGACATGCGCGACGTCATCCTTCATCTAAAGACGCTCGACACTCAAGTCGTCCCGCGTGAGATCGCACGAGAGATCGCCGTCCTTTCTTTAACTGAGGCGAGACAACTCCTCACACCACCATCACCAGACGCCCCGTATCCTCAAAAAGAGCGATACGTCGAACTCGTCAACTTATCACGTCCCGTGAGCGAACGGGTGACACCGACGCCTGAGACGATCGACCGGGTCATCCGAGACTTCCCTACCCCACCGAAGATGGAGCGCAACGAACCGTTGCCGCTCCCTCCGGTGAACGGACGACAAGTGATGGTCAAGGAAGTGACGAGCCATCTCGCGAACGTGACGAACACGTTCCGAAACGAACAGGCGACGGTGACGAAACAACTCGGACAGGTCTCCGCACTCATCGAAACGAACCCACATGCGGCACGTCCCGCGCTCGAGACTGTTTCGACACGCTTGACGCAACTCGTCCAAAAAACGGATGCGCTCCTTCACACGGATGTGACACAGGAAAAACAACTCGTCTCCATGACCGCGAAACTCGACCTCGCCTTGTCGTTACTCTCGACAAAGCCACAAGAGAGCGCGGCACTCGTCAAAGACGTACGGGCGACGTTGAACGACTTCCGCTACGCACCGAACCAGGCACGGATCGAATATATCCCTCACGGTGCGATGCGCGCCGGGGAGATCCCGAGCGTCACACCGCTAAAACTTGACGCGACACTATCCGGTCGGCACGTCCAGGAAGTGACGCAACGTGTCCAGGCACAGGCCCAGCTCGCACAGGCGAACAACACGCCGACGTCCGCATTATCGGTGCGAAGCGACACGACAAACCCTGAGGCGCAGCGACTTGCGTCATTCCTTCAGGTCCAACAGACGCTCAACCGCCTCGATGGTGGACAGCTCCACCAGCTCCTCTTCGCCCTTCCGGCGAAAGTACAGGAGATTGACACCGGGATTCACGTCCATATCCAAAACCGCGAGGCCGGTGACGTCGTCGACTGGGAGAACAGCGTCCTCTATATCCGCTTAGAAACACCTCGCCTCGGCGAGATCGGCGTCAAGCTCGAAGCGAAAGACCGGAACCTCCGCCTCACGCTCGAGCATGACGATGCGACGGTTGAACGACTCGCTCGCCCGCTCCTCGGCAAGATCGAACAGACGCTCGAGACGATCGGCTATAAGAGCGTGACGACCCAGTTCAAACCGCTCACGAAAGCCGAACGCGTCGTCGATGAGCCGAAGCCGGCCCCGACGACCGGCTATGACTTCAGAATTTAGGAGGCCACGATGTACCAACGCATGGATTTGACGAAACGAAAGACGGCCGCGGTCGTCCGCTATGACGAATCGACGGACAAAGCGCCCGTCGTCGTCGCCCGCGGAACGGGAGCCGTCGCCGAAAAAATTCTACAAGAGGCACGTGCCCGAGGCGTGGCGGTCGAGAACGACCATTCCTTGCTCGGACACCTGCTCGACCTCGACTTAGGGGACGCCATCCCCCCGCAACTGTATGACGTGATGGCGGAAGTGTTGCTGTTGATAGAAGAACTCGATTCCATTAAAGGAGAACCAAGATGAACCCAACCCAGTTATATGAAATGAGGCCTGAAGAACTGACACAGGCGATGTTACACGCACTCACGTATCATTACGAACGCGCCCAAGGCTCGACAATCGCTGAACGAAATCGTCATCTACGCCAAGCGCGCGAGCTGTTAGTCAAGCTCCATCAAGGACTTCATGACGGCGGTGGCATCATCGCGGCGCAACTTGATGAAATCTATCTCTATATGGCGAACGCCAGCGTCGAGGCAATCATCGACCAGGACCAACAAAAGATCGCCGAACTACATACACTCGCAAGCGACCTCGACAAGACGTGGAGCGAAGCGATGGAACGCGCGAAAACACAATCTGTCCCGACTGGAGGAAATCGCTATGAAAATTACCAATAACGTCCAAGCGTTAAAAGCCTATACGTCACTCTCGTTGAACCAGGCGTCGATGAAAAAGACGATGGACCGCCTCTCGAGCGGGGTGCGCATCAACAAGGCGTCAGATGATGCGGCAGGACTCGCCATCTCCGAGAAGATGCGGATGCGTCTCGACTCGCTCTCGATGGCCGAGCGCAACACGCTCGACGGCATCTCGCTCACCCAGACGCTCGAAGGCGGGCTGAACGAGACGCATTCCCTTCTCCAGCGCATGCGTGAACTGTCGGTCCAAGCGGCGAACGGGACGCTCAGCGAGGACGATGCGAAAGCCGTTCAAGAAGAGATCAACGCCTTGACGGAAGAAGTGACACGAATCGCCGAGACGACGGAGTTCAACTCGAAGAAGATCATGAACGGGGAATACATGCAGGGTGCGAGCACGCTCTTCTTCCAAATCGGAGCCGGCAATAACGAGGCTGTCATTTTGAACGTCGAAGACATGCGCGCGCACGCGCTCGATATCACGACGACGACAGCGGGTGGTGGAGCGTTATCTCCTGTCGACCATGACAATGATCAAGCGACAGCATCTGAAACTTACTATTCGCTCAGCGTATTGACGCCAGACAAAGCTGGAGAAGCGATTGCGAAGTTCGATGCAGCCATCAACCGTGTGTCACTCGAGCGCTCGAAGCTCGGGGCCATCCAAAACCGGCTTGAGGCGAACGTCAGCGTCGTCGCCATCGGTTCTGAGAACTTGACGGCGTCCGAGTCACGAATCCGTGATGCCGACATGGCCCGTGAAATGATGGACTTCGCCCGACTCAATATCTTGAATCAGTCCGGCATGGCGATGATTGCGCAGTCGAACGCATTGCCGCAAGGCGTGTTACAATTATTGAACTAACCTAAAGAAAGGACGGTTGCCCGTATGGACATTCGTCGCATCATGGAGACGCAATCGCTCCTCGGCTCAAGTAAGGCAAAACGCCCCGAAGTCGAACCCGGCGTCTCCTTCCAAAACGTCATCGGTCAAAAGCGTGAAGACCGCGAACACGAGCGGTTCCATCGCCAAATCGCCGCAATTCAGGAACAAGGAGAGCTACTCGCCGAGAGCCAGACGGTCGAGGCGCTCGCCGATTATAAGAAAATGATCAAAGACTTTATGAAAGAGGCCGTTGACGCGGCACTCCGCCTCGAGGACAAGCGCGGATTCAACCGTCGGGGACGTGCGAAGATCTACAAGGTCGTCGAACAAGTCGACCAGAAGCTCCTTGCGCTGACGGACCAGGTCATCTCAGGGGAAGCCTCTCGCCTCTCCCTCCTCGACCAGGTCGGTGAGATTCGCGGATTGCTCGTCAACGTCTATGTGTGAGGTGTCGAGATGGCAGAACATTTGTTTTTGAAGAAAGTTAAATGTCCGTATTGTTTACAGGAAAGCAAGACCCAGCGTGTGTTGTCACGTCACATCCGCCCGCTCGAGGTCGAAAAGGACGGCTATACGACGTATGACGGACCGAACCCGTATTTGTATGAGCCGACCGTCTGCGGTCACTGCCACCTCGTCTTCCATGACTCGTTCGACAAGGTGCGGAAGCATAACCGGGAAGCACTCGAGACGCATTACTTCAACCAAGTGAACCCGGATGTGCTGAAAGGTGACCGAACACATGAGCATGTCATCCTCCTTTATAAGTTTGCGGTCATGACGGCCCAGTTGAGCGGACAAAAACCGTCCGTCGTCGCCATGCTCGGGATGCGGATCGTCTGGATGTATCGATTGATGGGGGATACGGCGTCTGAGAAGGAATGGATGCAGCGCACGCTCGATAAATACAACGAGGTGCAAGAGGCGTATACGGACCCGATCCGGACCGGGCTGCCGTATGACCAGCTCATGCTACGGATTGCCGACCTCTCGGCTGCGCTCGACTATTACGAAGATGCGCGTCGCTGGTACGGGATTCTCCTCAGCAGTAAGGAAGTATCGGAGCGGATTCGGAATCAGGCACGGACGCATTGGGAAGATTTTCGGTTGGAACATGCGTAAACGAAAGCGTAGGATATTGAATCCTACGCTTTTTATGATGTCATCATTGAAGGGGTCGATGATGGGGTATAAACAAATAGCTTACATACTAAAGGAGGATTTCTTATGTTTGAAACGCAATATCTCGATACTGTACGCGCCACCTTCAAAAGCCAGAAACAACTCGCCGAGCGCGCACTCGTCCAAGTGAGTGACGAGGACCTGCATAAGACGCTTGCGCCCGATACGCTCTCCCTCACCCTCATCATCCAGCACATGGCGAACAATATGAAATCGCGCTGGACCGACTTCTTGACGACGGACGGCGAGAAGCCGGACCGGAATCGCGACGCCGAGTTCGAGGACCAACAGCTGTCCCGGGATGAACTGATGCAGGTGTGGGACGAGCGTTGGCAACTGTTAGACGACGTCTTGGCCGCTCTCACACCAGAAGACTTAGGAAAAGACGTCATGATTCGCGGGGAAGCCCACTCCGTGATTGATGCAATTGAGCGACAAGTGTCGCATTACGGCTATCACGTCGGTCAGATTGTTTACCTATCGAAACTATTTGCCGGTAGCGATTGGGATGTCTTATCGATCCCGCTACCGCATCAGCGGAAATGAGATGCGCATCTTCGTGTTCGTGACGTTCCTTCTCGTCACATCCCTTCTTCCGCTGATCAGTTTTGACGGTTATAAAATCGTTCGTCATACGACGAGTCACTTAGGATCACAAGGTGCCCCCTTTGCATGGGTGATGAATATCACTTTTGTCCTTTTAGGCTTCACGGCCATTTTGGTCACTTGGCGAACGAAAATCTGGTACCACCGAGTATGGGGTGGTGTGTTTGGGATAAGTCTCTGTTTCACAGGATTATTCCGTCACGCCCCACTTGTAGATGGAATCACGACAATCGTCTGGCAAGATACATGGCACTCCATCTTTGCGACGACGACCGGTATTGGGTTTACATTGCTGGCAGCGGGACACACCATGATGTCTCGTCGTGGTGCCCAACGGTGGGTCGCCCTCATCATGACCACCGTGGCGATCGTCATCCCCATTGCGATGTTCGGTATTCCTGAAATCATGGGATTATTGCAGCGCGTGATGTTTATTAGTGCATTTTGGTGGTTGTTCTTTTATATGAAGCCACCTAGCGAACTCTCTGTTTAATCATGGAGCGGACCCATAGAGAAAGGGGTCCGTTCGTTGTATTTCGTCTTATTTTCCAGTGACCATACAAAAAACGTGCCGACACTCGTTCGGCACGCCTCATCTTATTTCATCACGTTGATTGTATATTCGTAACGATCTTCCGCCACTTTGTCGAAGTTTTCGTTAAACGGTCCGTCGATGACGACTTTTAAGTCCGTCAGTTCTTCCGGCTTCGCCTTCACGAAGAAGAGCACGTTTCCTTCTTTCTTCACTTTCCCCATAAATTCGCCACCGACGTCATCTGAGAACCATAAGTCCGAAGACACCTGCTCCCCCGTGTTCGTCACGAGCGTCGCCTGGTTCGGATGGAAACTCATTGTCTCGTCGACCGTGTTCTCGACAATCATGTTCATCGCGACGACGGTCACCTCTTCTTGTCCATCGAATGAATCGCTATATGCTTCCGCGACCGTGAGACGTGACGTCTGCACTTTGTCGATTGCGAACTGAATCGGTCCCATCGTCTCCGTGATCGTGACTGCCTTATTCTTCAAATAAATCTTGTTCGTTCCAAGTTCACTTTCTTGGATGTCCGTCTCTTCAGCAGTCGTCTCGTCCGTCGCACTCGCTTCTGCCTCTGCCACTTCTTCCGTATCCGTCGCCGTCGTCTTCAGTTCATCTGCTTCCCCGCATCCGACGAGTAGTGCTAGCGGTACCGCCACTAGTAAGCCAAACCGTTTCATCTTCATCTCTCCCTTTTCATAATCAAAGTAATGTGGTTAAGACGAATATAACGAATTGGCAATCCATATCGTGACAAGAAAAAGTTCCAGGCAAAATAAAAGTCAAGGTCCACAATCGGACCTTGACATATACACTATCCTCTTGATTTCAGCTCTTCTTCTTCGTATGGGTCCGGACGATCTTCAAGCGGCGTATCGTCCTCGACATATGCCTCGAGTTTCGGGTCCCGTTCCACATACTCATCGTACGCTCCCTCTGGACCATAGACGAAATAACGGCGTTTCCGTGACGATACCGGTTTGGATTCTTTCTCACGCATCTCGTTTCCCTCCTCTTTCCAGAAAAGAAGCAACGGCTACAATGATGTTTACCCGATTATAGCGGAAAACAGACGTGATTTCATCTTCGCTTTTTATCCGAAACCTTTTTGCGTGATATCCGTATATATGCACAACGATTCAATGAAGGGATGGTACATATGCAATTAGTGAAGAAAGGGTTCGTACGAAGTCTCTTATGGTCGCTACCGTTCGCAATCCTCGCGCTCTACCAAGGATGGTCAGGAAATATAGGCGCTGTACACGCCATGCTCGTCTACGCCGGAGTCGCTTTCTTTCTCGGGCTCACGAGCGTCATTTATGAAGTCCGACAATGGTCGTTCAAAAAGCAGATTTTCATTCATTGGTGCGTCATGCACGTGACAATCCTACCACTCCTATGGTTCGGTGGGTCTACGCCAGTGACGTCACTTCAAGATGCCGTCTGTCTCTATTTAAACTTCACGGTAAGTGGGTTGATCTTGTTTACCGTTTCCTATTTCATCATTCGCATGCGTCGTCAAGTGAAAACCTCTTAACACAACAAAGCTCGAAGGCATATGCCCTCGAGCTTTTTACGTCTGTTGGTCGTATAGACCAGAAAAGTTGGAATCAACGTCTTCATACGGGTCGACGTACGATTTGACCGTCTTCCGTTCCATTCGGGCCGTCCCGAGCGTCATTCCGAGACGCAGGTGTTCGGCCTCAATGAGACGCGCAATTTTTTGACTGTCGTCGACGAGCTGCCTGAGAACCGTCTGATCGGCTTTCTCCAAATCAGGACCGTGCGCCGCGAGCAACTGTTCGCGGTCGTCCAAGAGCTCGTGTATTTGTTCCATCCACGTGTCGTACGTCGGCTCTTCTGGGACTTGCGCCAGCAACTCTTTCAGGCGTTGCGTCTTTAAAATGATCTCATCAATCGGCATCATGACTGTTTCGCGAGTTTCATCGCTTCCTTCCACGTGTCGCGGAGTTCCGTTGTGAAATCGAGTACCTCATCGAGGATCGTCGTGTCGTTCTTGACGTTCGCATCGACGAGACGGCGCCACATGTACTCGTAGAGCGAGTCCAAGTTCGCCGAGATGGCGATGTCTTTATTCAGTGTAAGACGAAGCTCTTGGAAGATGGCTTGCGTCTTTTGGATATTGATGTTTTTTAAATCAGGGTTACCCTGGTCGATTGCAAGCTTGGCGAGGCGCATGAACTTGAGCGCCCCGTCATAGAGCATAAGCGTCAGTTCCTGTGGGTTCGCGGTCGTGACCGCATTGTTTTGATAAGCTGCGTATGGATTGGCTACCATTTAAATTCCTCCTCTTACATGCCTCCGCCTAAAAACTGTTGAAGTGAAGCGGCTTGTGAGTTCGCCTGGTTCATCGCCGTTTCCATCGCCGCGAAGCGACGGTAGTAGGCATTTTCTTTATCGATGAGTAAATCGTTGAGTCTTTTGATTCGAGTATCCATCTGCGTCATTTCGCGACCCATTGAATACGTCGGAGCCCCCGCCCCGTCGGCACCGGCGATTCGTGTGATTGTCTCACGTGAGTCCTTCGCCGTATCACGGATTTGTGGGAGGAGTCCTGTACTTTCATCCGTGAACAGTTTATACACTTGTTCAGGGTCTTTCTCGATGGTGGCTTTTAACTTCTCTTCATTCAGCTCAATCTTTCCGCCGTTCGTGAAGTCAGATCCGGTCGAAAGACCAATCTGGAATAAACGAGACATGTCTAGGTCATTCGTGCTCGATGTCGCGCCTGACCATTTGCTACGGAGCGTGTCCATCGTTCCGCGAAGGATCGTGTCCCCACGGAGCATCCCGCTCATCGCTTTCTCTTCCCACTTCTTAATTTCGTCTTCAGACAACTCATCGCGCTGTGCCTGTGTGAGCGGTGCGAACGAACGGAATCGTTCTTCGCGTGTCTTCTTGTTCATGAGATCAATCGTCTCATTGTATTTATCGACGAATCCTTTGATGTTGTCAAAGATTTTTTTGGTGTCAGTGGCAGCGGAGAGAGTGACTGGACCTTCCGTTTCAAGGAATGACGATTTTAATGTCAATGTCATGTTGTCAATCGTCGTCGTGTTCGAAGTACGTTCGACTTCAATCCCATTCACTTTGAACTTCGCATTTTGTCCTGTCGGAACAACGGTCCCCATACTAAAGGCAGATTTGAAGTTGGTATCAAACTGAATAGTAGAAGTTACTCCAGTCTCTTTCGTCGACAAGGAAATTTTTCCGGTAGACGATTCAAAGAAAGCAGAGAGTCCTGTCTCTTTACTATTTAACTTGCTCATTAAATCTTGTACCGTCGCGTCCGCACCTAATTCTATCTTTTGATACGTCCCGGTTGTACTAGATTTGTACTGAATTTCAAAACCAGTCCCAGAGGCGAACGAAGCAGAAACATCTTTTGGAATGATTCCACCAGGATAGTTTGTTGTATTGGTGGCAGTGACTTTACCAGTCGCTGTGTCATACGCAAAGTTCGTAGAATCTAAAACGTTTCCTGCCGCATCTTTTAAGACGACTGTCGAAAAGTCCAAATCTTTCGGAATCGTTAACTCGGTTCCAGCCGTCTCTTGAATGACGCGCTTCTGACCAGCAACAAATCCATTCATGTCTGATAACTTTGTCGTACTCGTCAACTTCTGCCCATTGCGATTGACAGCATCTAAAATAGTCGTCGCCGAGCTGGCCAACTGTGTTACCGAGTCAATCCGAACCGCACTATTTCCACTTGATGGTCCGGCAGTCACGCTGATTTTTGACTCATCCGATGAACTCGACGTCTTCGCATAGAAGTTTCGGCTGAACATCAAGTCGACCGCACTGTTCCGTAGGGTCATGAGGGAGCGGTTGATTTCGCGATACGCATCGCGTTTCCATTCCGTCGTTTGTTTCTTCTGCTCGAGTTTATCGACCGGCGCACGCTCGGCCTGCATCAATTGTTTAATAATCGTATCTGTATCGATTCCACTGGCGAGTCCGCCAAATCGGATCGGTGTGGTCATGAGAATCCTCCTTTATACCCGTTCATCGAAGAGTTGATTGAACTCCATGAATGCCGCAAAGAAATCGAGTGATTTCTTGCTTGGGATTTCGCGGATGACTTCGTTGTTCGTATCCACGATTTGAATATAATAGTCGTTCAATTTTTCATGTTTCATAAATTTCAAGCCCGTACGTTGTTGTTCGAGCACTTGATTCGCCTTCTCGACGGCCGCCTCTAACTTGGTGACGTGTTGAGGCGTCGGAAGAATGACGATGCCTTCGTCGGCGAGCTTTGTTTGATTCGCTTCAACGAACACGTTTTTCGTTTGTTCATACGGCAAGACGGAAGAAGGTAGGTGAAGCCGGACTTCTGAAATGGTCGGGTTCATACGTTTCTACTCCTTATTTGTTCTTCTCTTTCTTAATATCGGCAAGTCAGGAAAGAAGTTCAATGGAAACTTGTTCAATGATTGTTCATAATTATTTTCTTTTGAATTGAAATTCGATTATTTAAATTGGGTATTCAATATAAGAACATACATTCCCTTAAGAGAGGATAAAAAGTGATGAAATGGGCAGAATTGACGACTTTTGAGAAGAGTTTATTAATGGGGACTTTATTGGGAGATGGACACATCGGAACTTCTAAAAAGAAATATCCAAACGCGAATTTAAGATATGGAGAACATTTTTCGATCAAGCAACTCGAATATCGTGAATGGAAATTAAATAGCGCTCCACGAATCTTTTCAAGTATCATCAAAAATAACAACGGGACGAGCGCTTCTCTCACCTCACGTTTTGACGAATTGTTCACCTGGCTTCGAGCAGAACTTTATATCGGAGGTAAAAAAAGCATCCCCCTTCATTTACTTGAAGAATGTACGGATCCAGTTTTTTTACTAGCCCTCTATTTAGATGACGGCAGCCTGTGTGTCACGCGCTCGACCCGTTCAAAAAAACAACAAATGATTTTAACTCCTCACATCGCACTATATTTACAAGCATTTCATCCTTCTGAATTAAATTACTTAAGTCAATTCATCGAAAAAACATTTGGACATCATTTTGTGTTAAGCCGAAGAAATGATGGTCACAATTTCATTCTCCGTATTCAAAAGACGGAAAATGCTCTAAAATTCTTAGACTTTACTGCTTCATACAGTGAGAAAATACCTTCTATGGCATGGAAGCTAGATTGGGAATATCGCTTGCAGTTGGAGAAAGAAGCGAATCCAGATATGATTGTCATCACATCGAAACCTAAAAACGATTATTCGGAGGAAGACATCGAACTGATTGTGACTTCAAAATTTAAAGGAATTTCAGATCAAGAAATTGCAGATGCACTAGGACGTAGCTATTGGTCTGTTGTATACAAGTGGCAGGATATTAAGAAAAATCGATTAAGAGAAGAGCAAGTTGTGTATGTAAGTTAAAAAACACCCGTGTCTCTTTCGAGGACACGGGTGTCAAAAAGTTTGTTATAAAGCCGATTAACGAAGCAATTGAAGAACCGCTTGCGGTTGCTGATTCGATTGCGCCATCATAGCCTGTGCAGCTTGGTTAAGGATGTTGTTCTTCGTGAAGTTCATCATCTCTTTGGCCATGTCTACGTCACGGATGCGTGATTCAGCAGCTTGAAGGTTTTCAGCTCCAACGTTCAAGTTATTGATTGTATGTTCAAGTCGGTTTTGAATAGAACCTAATTTTGAACGTTCTCCCGAAACTTTCTCAAGTGCTGTGTTAATAGTTGTAATAGCAGCCGTTGCTTTAGTTGCAGAAGTAATATCAACAGCAA
This sequence comes from Exiguobacterium sp. NPDC077395, assembly GCF_050269125.1. Classification (NCBI taxonomy): domain Bacteria; kingdom Bacillati; phylum Bacillota; class Bacilli; order Caryophanales; genus Exiguobacterium; species Exiguobacterium sp. NPDC077395. The sequence continues at coordinate 631,992 of NZ_JBNNHU010000001.1, read as the reverse complement.
CGCCACCAGTACTTAATCCTAAGTCATCAGATTTCATGCTATCAATACCGATAAGAATATTTTGACCTGAGTTAGCTCCAATCTGAGTCGAAATAGCTTTAGTCACATCATTTGATGCAGCTTCCATTTTTCCAATACTAATTGTAACGCTTTCTCCAACTTTCATTGAAGCTAAATCTGTCAAAGTTATTGCAGAGCCAAATGAAGCATCCAATCCATCAATTACTCCAGCTCCTGAAGATGTTAGTGCAACACCACTGTTACTAGGATCACCAATTGTGAAATCACCAGCAACCGCTGTTGCAGAAGAGTTCGTACGTGTGATCGTAATAGTACCTGATGAAGTCAAGTCATCAGTGGCTGCAGCAGTTGCAGTAACAGATGCAATGCTACTATTATTTTGAACCGTGACCGAACCATCCACTTTATCTTTAAGTCCCACTTTTGATCCATCTAACAATTTTTGAGTGTTAAACTCAGTTGTATTTGCAATTCTATCGATTTCTGAAGTCAATTGATTTACTTCTTTTTGGATTTCTTTACGGTCTGTTGCAGTATTGGTATCGTTTGAAGATTGAACAGCGAGTTCACGCATACGTTGAAGAATTGAGTGTGTTTCATTCAACGCACCTTCAGCAGTTTGAATCAATGAGATACCGTCTTGTGAGTTACGCGATGCTTGATCAAGACCACGAATTTGCCCACGCATTTTTTCAGAGATTGCAAGACCAGCCGCATCGTCACCCGCACGGTTGATGCGAAGACCTGAAGATAACTTCTCCATTGCCTTACCAGTTTGCGTTGTGTTGAACGACATGTTACGGTGTGCGTTCATTGAGTTTAAGTTGTGGTTAATAATCATTGTAATTTCCCTCCATAGGTTAAAAGTTTTTCCGCTCTTCCAAATCCATTTGTCCGAGCATGCAAGGTTTAGGCCGGCCCCTCACCTTGCATTTTTTGGAACGTTTTATCGTTTCCATACTCTATATCGGAGTCATCCCGTATCTGTTTAGTCTTTTTTTCAACTTTCTATTCAAAACCTGTAGATTTCTACTTTTGAACAGAAAAAACGCCCCATCACTGGGACGTCTCTTCTCCTCTCACCTCTTACACTTCCACCTTCATCTGTTCCGTCTCATTCTGCAAACTCTCTGCGACGCGAACGAGCTCTGTCATCGCTCCGTTCACTTCTCCAAGACTTGCCGCTTGCTGGCTCGCCGCTGATGTCACTTCATTCGCATAACGTGATGCTTCTTCGACCATTCCGACGATGCCTGCCGAGTTTGTCACGACCGAATCGATTTGACCGCGTGATTCATCAAGCAATGAGTCGACTGAATGGACATGGCTATACACTTCATTCGCTGAATTGTGAATTGATGCGAACGCACCACCTGCTTTTTCAACCAAGCCGACACCTGTCTCCACTTCTGCTTTGACGTTGGCCATCGAAGACGATGTATCGCCAACGAGACGCTTCACATCCACGATGAGATCCGTGATTTCCTGTGTCGAGTTCGCTGTTTGTTCCGCGAGCTTCTTCACTTCTGCCGCAACGACAGCGAATCCACGTCCATGCTCTCCGGCACGTGCCGCTTCAATCGACGCGTTCAAGGCAAGCAAGTTCGTCTGTGCCGAGATGTCACTGATGACATCCGTGATGCGTGAGATCTCGCCTGTCATTTCCGTCAACTGGCTGTTAAGCGTCGATGACTGTTCGACTTTCCCAGCAATCGCATGCATCGCGTTAACGGAAGACGACGCGAGGCCTTTCCCGCTCTCCGCTTCCTGTTGCATCTCGCTTGCCGAATCAAGCGCCGATGACATCTCTTGACGGATGCTCTCCATCGTCCGCGCGACCGCTCCAAGCAAGTCCATCGAGTTGTACGTCGCACTGACGTTGTCTTCTAACATCTTGTTGAGGGAATCCATCGCGACACGAATACTTTCGCCCGCCACGTTTCCTTCTTGGACTGAAGCTGCAATTTCCTGTGCCGAACCAGTCAACTGGTCCGCCGTGTAACGCATGTTCATCCCTTGTTCCCGAAGGTGTTCGACCATGTTGTCCATCGACAAGAGCAAACGTCCCATCTCCGAACGGTCTGACGTCTTCTCGTCCGCGAAGTGAACCGTCAAATCACCGTTCCCGACTTCGACAGCTTTTTCTGAAGCCATCTCGACCGCTTTCAGTGGACGACGGGCGATCAAGTAAATGACGATCCCGCCGAGTGACGAGATAAGTAATGCCACGACCGTACCGACGAGCATGACCTGTCCTTGTTCCATCTCGAGTTCTGTCAAAAGCAATAGTGTGATGTAGCCGACCGCTCCGCCCGTGATAAAGGACGTGACCAAGATCCACGCGAGCAGTTGCGTCGTAAAGTTTTTAAATACTTTCACTGTGTTGTTCCTCCTCATTGTGTTCATCACTCCCTATATCGTCCGATTTCCAATGAATGTATAGCGTTTTCAGTTGAACGTTTGGTCAATGAAAAAACGTACCCCGTAAAGGAGTACGTTTCATCAAAATGCTTCATCGTCACGTTCGACGCGCGTCACCCGTCGCGGAGTCGTCGCAGCGTCAATCGCGAGCGTGATCGCTGCCGCCCAGTGGAGCATCATCCCGACGATTGGAATGAACCCGAGGATTGATGCCGTGATCCCGACGGCCGCGCCGTACGAGAATCGGTTCAGTCGACTGAACGAGAGAATCAACACGATGACGTGATAGACGAACATGAATCCGAGGGGCGAATAGCCCATCCCGATGATGAAAAGACCACCGAGAATCGGGATCCCGAGAAATGCTTCAAACGCCGCACCGAGCCATTTCAGATTTTTCACCATGTAGGTCACCTCATAATTCGATCATGTAAAACTCGTAGCCGCCATTTTCTGCGAAGCCTGCGCGCTTATAGATTTCGAGCGCTGCCTTGTTTTCCGTTTCGACATCGAGCTCGACTTTCGTCCGGCCCATGCGGAACAGTTGTTGCACCATCTGTTTCAACATCTTCGTGCCGTAGCCTTTACCTTGTTCTCCTGCCTTGACGCCAAACGCGTGAATGCTTGCCGCGTCGTCACCGAAGAGGAGGGCACGGATGACGCCGACCGGTTTGCCGTCGACTTCGCCGATATACGTCACGCGGTCCGGTGTGTCGATTTGCTGATAGATGTTATCCGTCACATCGACCGGGTCACCGAACGCCTCGCTGAGCGTCGCGATGATGAGCGGGCGGTCGTCTGCCGTCGCCTCACGGAGCGATACCTCGTCCGGCTTCAAGAACAGCTCCGCCTTCTTCAAGACGAGATTGTATTCCGAGAACTGATACGCAGCTTGAAGATGCTCAAGCACCGCCTTCCCAGATGCCGAGTTCCGGTCGATGACGAACGTGAACGCCTCACAGCCGTTCAGTTTCGCATCCTGTTTCGCCGTTTCGAGCAGTGCTGTAAAGACACCTTGCTTCCGGTATTCCGGATGGACGAGCGCGTTCACCTCATACTCGTTCGGGAGATACGGGAAAAGCATGAGATACCCGACGAGCGTCTCTCCGTCGTATACCGCATAGTCGTTCTGTCCGACCGACTCATGACCGACTTTGACGTCAACCTTATCGTTCGCGTTGACCGCCTGTTCTAACGTTTTCACGTCATCTGCTTGTTTGACTTCTTCTACTGTCCAATTCATATACATCACCTCATTTGTATTGTAGCACAAAGGAAAAAGCCCGCCGTAGCGAGCCCACTTAACAGATTATAACGTCCGGAACTCCAACTCAGGGAGCGTCTCGATCAATTCAGCGATTTCATCCGTATGCGCCTCCGCGCCCGGGACGGCCTCTGTCGGTTCGACCCAGAAGAACGTCTTGTCGTTCGTGCCGAGATAGTTGCCGTACCCGACCTCTGTCGCGAACGCCTCTTCCGTTAACTCACGGTCGATCAAGTCCAAGTGGAACAAGAGCTGGTCGTCCCCGTCCTCGACGTTATAGTACAAATCGAACGTGCTGTAGCTCTTCGTGTCCCCGATGTCGACGACGTCCTGTGCCTTCTCGATATAGACGTCACCGCGCTCGATCGCCGCAACGATTTTTGACGGCAAGATGATCTCGTATCCGAGTTCTCGGTCACGAATCGTCTGCGTCGTATCCTCTGTCCGTCCCCGGGACGAGACGACACCGACCGTTGCCACCAATGCACCCGTCACACCGAGCGCGAGCGCCCATTTCATCGATTTGTTCACAAGAACCACTCCCTAGTTGTTGATGTCTTCACTTGATTATCCCACAAGTTGATGACTTTTCATCAAATATTCTGAAAAAATGTTTCCCCTTACATTGACGACCGTCCGCCAATCCCATACGATGGTAATAACGTACTAGAGAAAAGAGGAACTGACATGTCTAACGAAACTACTTTGACGCGCGCTCAGCTCGACGCGCTCTTGAAAAACGTCTTCGCCCTTCAAATCCCGGTCATCGAGAAATTCATGACGGATTTGTTTAAACAATACGTCTCGACGGCTTCCACGTTCAAACAAGATATGGACACGATGAAAGCGACAGACTGGCACAAGCACTTCTTCGGTCAAAAGGTCATGCCGCACCTCTTCATCGAGAACCTCGGCTTCGGCGCATCGTTCCGCCACCAAGGTCAAGAGAAAGTCGTCAGCATCCCTGAGAACATGACGGTCGTCAAACCGGACTCAGACGCACAGATCAAAGAGATTTTAGAGAACCTTGACAAGACGCTCGTGTCGATGGACGGGATCAAAAACAAAGGACTCGTCAAAAAGTTCTATAAAGAAACGCTCGAACTCATCTGCCAGCTCGGTAGCCGTACTGGTATGATGGATGACTTCTATGACAAAGTCAAAGGCAGTTTGACGACAAGTTCATGACAATGCCTCGCTCGAAGGAGCGAGGTATTTTTTATGCCTCCTTTTCGATTGCCATCGGAAGCTCGACGAATTGGCTCCGACTATGGAAGACGACACCGATCATGACGAGCGTGATCCCTACTAAGGCGACCGGGGAAGGCATGACCGCATGGAGGAAGAGGAGCTCACCGATCAAGGCGAACAACACCTCGAGCGCCTGCGTCGCCTCGACGGACGCCAGTTTCCCCATGTCGTGCTTGACGAGGTCCGTCGCCTTGAAAAACAAAACGGTCGCGACAATTCCTGACAACAAGGCGACGAGGAACGTCTGTCCGAGCTGACTCGACGAGGGACGCCCCGTCGTCAACCCGTACCCGAACAACAAGAACCAGACCGGGAGCGACCCGAGACACATGCCGAGGATGCGTTCGAACACGTCGAGGTCCGTCTGTTGCATCATCTTGCGGTTGCCGAGAGGATACGCGAAAGCCGCGATCACGACCGGGACGACACCGAGCCAAAGGAAGCGAGGCTCGAATGATTCGAAGAACTCGACTTGCATCAAGACGACCCCGATCAAGATCAAGCTCGAGAACCGAAGTCCTCGCCACGGGATCTGTTCGCGGGAACCCTCTGCCTTCTTAAAGAATGGTGACAACAGTGCCCCGGCGACGATCGTTACTTGCCACGTACCTGCGATGAGCCATGGGGGTGCGACCTCGGCCGCGAGACAGATGGGAACGTAAAAGAACCCGAACCCGACCGTCCCCCACAATATCCAGGGGCGCGGATTGTCCGTCAGCGCCGAGATGACCCGCTTGAGTCCACCCCGTAAGGCGACGACGAGCATCAACAGTGGGATCATCCATAAAAAGCGGAGCGAGGCACTATAGGCAAAGCTACCTCCCCCGACTTGCATCACTTCGTTCAACACGAACGTGCTCGCAAAAAACAAGGCCGCGAAGACCCCGAGTATGAGTGGACGCATACGTTCCCTCCTTTCCGAATCCTGTCTTGTTCTCGGTATCCATCTCTTTCTCCTGCAAAAAAGACGGACGACACGTGGTCTTCCGCCTTTTGATTCGATGATTCCGTCACGTCCGCAGTTCGAGCGCGGCGATCCGCTCCATCCGCTCGAGGATAGGCTTCGCCTGATCGATATACGCCCTCACTTCAGCAAGCGACAACGACGCCGCATGCGCATCCTCACTCCGCCACACTTCATAGACGAACACCGTGTCCGCCTCGTCGAGCGATACGTGGACCCGATACGATTCACAATCTGACGTCGCCTCCATCTCCCGTGCCGCTTCCGATAAAATCGCCACGAGTCGGTCCCGTTGTCCCGCTTTCGTGACGAGCTTTCCGATCAGTGCGTACATGCTCCATCCTCCCCTTTCCCTTGCCTCGTCTCATTCCACTTTTTGCGTCCGATTTCCTGCCTTACGGGTTCACACATACAGAATGTTTTCACGCCACATGTATAAAAAAACGGACGGCACGTGGCCATCCGTCAGTGAATATCGCGTTTTTGGAAATTCCCGCCTTTGACCTCTGTCACCTCGTATACGACAACGAACGCTTTCGGGTCGACTTGGTCGATGATGTCCTTGATCTTTCTTTCTTCGAGCCGGTTGATGACGCAGGTGATTTCGTAATAGCTCTCTTTTGAATATGCACCTTGGATCTGATTCAACGTGGCGCTCCGCCCGAGACGGTCCCGAATCGTCTCGACCATTTCATGCGGTTCACTCGTGATGATCTTGAACGTCTTCGCCCCGCTCAATCCCTCTTCGACGATATGAATCACTTTTGAGGCGATGAAATAGGCGATCGCCGACAAGACGGCTCCTTGAAGCCCGAACACCGTCGAGACGACGATGAAGACGAACGTATTCAAAAATAGAATCAAGTCACTCGTCCCGAACGGCAGTTTACGGGACAAGAGGACGGCCAGCATATCAATCCCGTCAAGCGCACCCCCGTTACGGAGGGAAATCCCCATCCCGAACCCGAGGATGATTCCGCCGACTACGGTGATGAGGAGCGCGTCGCCCTCGATGATGGTCGGGACATGGTGCATGATCACCGTACCGACAGACAACGACGCAATCCCTGTGACGGAAAGGATGGCGAAACTTTTCCCGATCTGTTTATACCCGAGATAGATGAACGGGATATTGAGAATCCCGATAAAAATCCCGAGCGGTAACCCTGTTAGCTGCGACCCGACGATACTGATGCCGGTGACGCCCCCATCCGACACGTTGTTCGGGATGAGGACGGACTCCAACCCGTACGCCGCAATGAGTCCGCCGATGATGTTCATGATGATTTGAAACCCCATCAACCAGGTTCTATTCTCTCGTTTCATGATGCATGGACCTCCTTCTCATGTTCAACAACCTTCTTAGCCTACCACAAAATAATACTGAAATAATTTACAGGGAATCATCAATCTATTCTGAATATTCATGTCAGATTCTCTGTCGCAAAGGATTTTGTATCGGCTCGTTTTGGTATACTTAAGAAAATGGAAAGGGGGCACCACGTATGCAGCGTACACCCATGCCTTCCCCGACACCGGAGGAAGTGCAGCGCTTAAGGCGCGAACATAATCCGATCAAAGCGTCCGAACTGTTTGCAAAAGTCGTCCTCTTGCTACTCGGTTCCCTCGTCTTCGCGGTCGGCCTGGAGGCGTTCCTCGTTCCGAACCAGATTATTGACGGTGGAATTGTCGGGGTCTCGATCATCGTCTCGTATTTGACGGAGACGAAACTCGCCATCTGGCTCGTCCTCTTCAACTTGCCGTTCATCTATTTCGGGTATCGGCAAATCGGGAAGACGTTCGCTGTCGTCACGTTGACGGCGATCCTCCTCATGTCGGCGTTCACGATCGTCCTGCATGACATCAAACCGTTCACGGACGATTTGCTGTTGTCGACCGTCTTCGGGGGCTTCTTGCTCGGTGCCGGCATCGGTCTCGTCATCCGCGCCGGTGGCTCGCTCGACGGGACCGAGATTCTCGCCGTCTCCTTCACGAACCGGTTACCGTTCTCAGTCGGAGAGATCGTCATGTTCTTCAACATCTTCATCCTCGGGACAGCCGGTTTCGTCTTCAGCTGGGACCGGGCGATGTACTCGCTCCTCACGTATTTCATCGCGTTCAAGACGATCGATGTCGTCTTGGAAGGGATCGATCAGTCGAAGGCGGCGTGGATCATCACGAACGCACCGGAAGAAATCGGTCAGGCGATCATGGACCGGCTCGGTCGGGGCGTGACGTATCTCCACGGGGAAGGGGCCTACACGGGAGACGGAAAGAAAGTCGTCTTCACGGTCATCAGCCGACTCGAGGAGACGAAATTAAAAGACATCCTCGACGACTATGACGAGAAAGCGTTCCTCGCCATCGGCAACATTCACGACGTCCGGGGCGGACAGTTTAAGAAGAAAAACATTCACTAAACGTGAAATCCCCTATAACCGCTGGACACCATTTGCCAACGGTTATAGGGGATTTTTTAGGCGAAGCGGACCTGGTCCCGTCCATTCCGTTTCGCATCATATAAAGCCTCGTCCGCTCGTTCGAACACGACCATGCTCGGTTCGTGCCCGGCGACCGCGGCACCGATTGAGACGGTCATCGGGATGACCTCGCCCTGACATTCGAACGTCGTGTGGCGAACCGTCTCGACTAACGATTCGGCCACTTCTTTCGCCTGCTCACTACCCTCGATCACAAGCAAGAACTCCTCCCCGCCGTAACGACCGACGAACCCGCCTGACGGACAGTGCTGTTCGAGCGTCTGACCGATATGTCGGAGCGCGGCGTCTCCTGCCAGATGACCATATGTATCGTTCAACTGCTTGAAGTGGTCGACATCGATGACGAGTAACGTCCATGGCTTCCCGGACATCTCCAAGTCATTCATCTGTTCGAGCGTCCGGTAACGGTTCGGCAGTCCCGTCAATTCATCGACGGTCGCCCGATGCGTATGCAAAAGGAACATCCATAGATGCGTCTCGAGCTTCTTCGCCCCCCAGTAACAGAGCCACGCCCCGAGCGACAGCATAAGGAAGTATGGGATGAAGACGTTCACGAACACCATCGTATCCACACTGCCGGTCACACGAATCAAGACGAGGAGCGCACCGAATCCGACATAGACGGCATATCCTCGTGATCGATGCATCGGGACACGCGAGAGGAGAAGCGAAAAGATGTAAAAAACGACGAACATGAGAATCGAATCGACGAACGGGGCACTCATCCCATGCAAGGTCATGCGTCCGATAAAGATGAGCGCGAGGGTGACGACAGCACCGAACGGTCCGGCGTACGTCGCCGACAAGGCGATCGGGATGAGGCGGAGGTCGATCCTCGCATCGCCAAGCTCGATGGCGTTTATGGTCAACAAGATCGCCGTCAATCCGTTCGACACCCCGAACCAAAAACGGACGAACAGTGGGGAGGACGGTTGAATCGGCAAGACCGTCCGCATCACATAGAACGTGAGCGACATGAGTAAAAAGATGATACTGATATTAATAAAAAACTGGTTGATGACCGTTCCCATCGATTCCCCTCCTTCCCTTTCCGTTTCCATCCTATCCCAACCAGGTGAAAAATGTCACCCTTACATTCTATATTTACAAAAAAAGTCGAAAGCTCACGCTTCCGACTGCTTTTTGATCATCTGTTTCATCAAGTTGGCACTGTTCCGTGCCGACTCGTTCTCTTCTTGCATCTGAATGTACACTTCATGTCGATGGATATCGATATGGCGCGGGGCATCGATGCCGAGTTTCACCTGGTCACCCTCGATGGCGAGCACGGTGAGCGTCACGTCGTCCCCGATATGGATGGCCTCGCCTTGTTTTCGTTTCAATACGAGCATCAGCGCACCTCCGCCTTCGTGCCGCCGAGCGGATAACGGGCCGGGTAGGCATCATCTAAAATGACTTGCTTCCCGCGACGTTCCTTCGTCTCGATGACGATCGGTGCCTTCAAGTTGAGTGTCGACGCGTCGAACGGCTCACGGAGCGTGACGATCGAGTAGACAGAGACGTGTTCCGCTTCTGCGATCCCGAGCTGGTCCTTCGCCCCGTCCGACAGTTCGAACGCATAGTCCGACTTGTGCCAGAACGGATTCGTCACGACGAACGCGCACGCCTTCTCTTCGATCGACTGGAGCGACCAGAACGGCAGCTCTTCCCCGTACGGAATCAACACGAACGTCTTCGAGTCCGGAAATCCTGGAATCTCACTGACGAACGTGATTGTCTCCGCTTCATTTATTTCAATCTTGCCAAAGTAGTCTGTTTCAATGAACATGGATTGTCCTCACTTTCAACGCGTTTCATCATACATCCCACCGACCGGCCACATCTCGAGCGATGCCTGTTGACGGAGAGAAATGTCCGTCGTCCATGGCGTGAAAGAGATGTCCGCCGGTGTGAGCGATACATCAATCTGTGGCGGTGTGATATTCCATTCGATTTTCACATCCGCTGGCGTATACGTCAACTTGACACGGTCGATCGATTTCGGCATATAGCCCATCTCGACGATCGGATACGGGTCGTTCACTTTCTCTGCCGCCATCGAGGCAATCGGGTTGCCGTTCTCGATGCGCATCATCCGGTCCCCTTCACGAGCGATGTTCATCATCGCTTCGCGGGCCCCTTGTTCCCCCATCTGTCCGAACGACTTACCGAGTTCGAGCGCTCCTTTCAGGTTGCTCTCACTCCGTGCCACCGACGAGTCGATCTCAAGTTTCCCTTGGGTCGTCTGTTGCGTCATCTCGGCTTTCCCTTGCTGCATCGACATGTCCGCCCGACCTTGACGCATCTCGAGCACCGGTCGGTTCGAGGTCATCTGGATGGCAGCAAACGTTTGCCGCATCTCAAGTCTCGCGAGATTCATGACCGATTACCGGAGGAAGTCAAGGAGCGTCGGTTGGATGATCCGGGCTCCTGCCGAGAGTGCGGCGCGGTGTACCGTCTCATGCGACTTCAACTCCATGATGACTTTCTCGACGTCGATGTCTTCGTTGTCGGACATGATCGTCTTCGCGATGATTTCATGGTCTTGTAGACGATTGTCGACGAGCTCCAAACGGTTCGCCCGGGCACCGAGTTCAGATCGCTCCGTGATCAAGTTCTGCCCAATCGTATCAAGTGTCTCGAGTTGGGCCGATAAGTCGGCTCCTCCCGTAGTCTCATCGGCGAGCAAACCGCTCAGTTGCTTCAATCCTTCGAAGAGCTCTCGTCCGAAGACGGTCTCCGGCTGCATGTTCACTTGCATCGTGATGCCTTTTGAGACTTCAAATTCGATTTTCCCGCTCGCCGTCGGAGGACCGTCCGTTCCATAAATCGACTCGAGCGTCGCCCCTTGCGCTTCATTCAAATAGTCTTTCAGCGCCTGCATGTCAATGAGCGGTTGATCCGTTTTCGTCCCGTTATAAATATACTTCTCGCCCGCTTTCGAGTTGGCGAGTGAGCCGATATGTTCGATCAACTGGTCGACCTCACTCTTGATGATCGCACGCTGTGACGACTCGTACGTGTCGTTCGCGGCTTGCGTCGTCAATTCCCGAATCCGTTTGACGGCTTCCGTGACCTCGTTCAAGGTCGAGTCCGTCATGTCCATCCAGCTCGTCGCCTCGCTGACGTTGCGACGGAACTGGTCGACTTCCCGCACTTCGGTCCGGTACCGGATCCCTTGCATCGCGACGACCGGATCCTCTGACGCCTTTTGGATCCGTTTCCCGCTGATCAATTGTTCCTGGACGCGGGCGAGCGTGTTATAGCTACTCGATAAGTGTTTCAAGTTCGTCTGTGTGAGCATCGTCTGTGTGACACGCATCAGTCATTACCTCCCAACGACACCCATGCCGTTAATGATTTTGTCGAGCATCTCGTCAACGGCCGTGATGTTCCGTGCCGCCGCATTATATGCATGTTGATATTGGATCATCATCGTCATCTCTTCATCGAGCGACACCGCGCTCACCGACTGACGGCGCTGGTCCGAGCTACTCAAAAGGGCGAACGTGCTCTTCGCGAGGTTCGCGTTCTGGCTCGCCTCGACCGCCATGTTCCCGATGACGTTCTGATAGTACTTCCCGATCGATGTCGTCGTCGTGGCCGACCCGGCAAAGCTGAGTGCCATCTCTTTCAGACGTGCGAGTTCGAGCGCCCCGCTCCCGTCCCCGATATTGCCGTCTTTTGAAGCGGCGATCAAGTCGAGGTTACTCATGAACGTCTCGTTCACTTCGATGTTCGACGCCGTGATATCTGTGTTCGTGTTCGTCCCTGCGTTCACGAAGAAATCGTTTCGTCCGTCCGTCCCTGATGCATCTTTGTTCGTCATGTGTGCATTGTTAAATGCCGTCGCGAACACGCTCGCCATCTCGTCTAAGTCTTTGAGCATCTTCGTATACGCCCCGTCCGCCGCTTCAGGACCCGTTTGGCTTCCGTACATTTCAACGAGTGCTCGCAATTTGCCGTTCGGCATGTCTTGGAGCGTCATCGTCTCAGATGTCGCAGCATCTGCCGCGCGATACGTCGACTCGGTCATTTCCCCGACGCCACCCGTGATGCCATCGACCAATTTGATCGGATTCGGATTTCCTGGCACGGTGATTTGGATGTCGATTCGTCCTTCTGCGACACGTTGCGAGTTCCCACGCGTCTCCCCGTTCAAGTAATCGACGGGCACACGCTCGAACTCGATATATTGCGAGAGTTCGTCCATGTAACGGTCGCGCTCGTCATACAGTTCGTTCGGCAAGACGCCAAGTGGTTCCGCGTCCCCGATTTGACGGTTCACGTTATTGATCTTCGTCAACAGGTCGTTGATCTTTTTCGATACGACGCCCGCTTCCGCTTTCAAGTCGTCTTGTACTTTCGTCAGCGATGAAGACATGTAGTTGAACGTCTCGGCGAGCGTCATCGCCCGCTGGCGGACGACGCTTCGTGCGCCCGTATCGTCCGGGTTGACCGACAAGTCCTGAAGTGACGCCCAGAACAAGTCGAGCGACTTGGCAAGGCCGTTCTCAGACGGTTCGTTGATGATGTCCTCCATCCGCCCGAACGCCGCTTCTTTCGTCGCATAGAACGCATTCTTCACCGACTCGTCGCGATACTGTTGGTCGATCATGAGATCGCGAATCCGGGCGAGCGTCTCCCCGCGTACCCCGGTCCCGAATTGTCCGGCTTTCGTTCCGCCGAAGTTGACCGAGAGTTGTTCCGTCATCCCGAGGGTGAGGCGTTGGCGTGAATAGCCAGGGTTTGAGGCGTTCGCCACGTTGTTCCCCGTCGCCTGTAACGCCCATTGGTGTGTCGTCAGGCTGCGGCGCGCCGTCTCTAATCCCATAAATGTTGAACCCATTCTGTACTTCCTCCTTAAACGTCACGGCTGAACGAGCGCGTTTCAAACGCCTGTTGTCCGTATGTAAAATCATCTGCTTCTGGCAAGAGCATATCCAAGTGCCAGGTAATATAACGAAGGGACTGTTCGAGAAGCGATGCGTTCAATTCGTTCTGACGCTTCAACTCGAACAAGACCGGTCTCAGTTCCTCTATCTCTTCATCGTCCAATTCATACGTCCCTTGAAGTCGTTCCGCTTCTTTTTGTGAGATTTGTCGGACGAGTTTCGCCTCTTCTTTGACGAGCGCGCTAAAAGCGGCCATGTCATTTTGGACGAGCAGCTGTTCTTTCGTATAGGCCAATTCGAGTAAACGTTTATGTAATGTGAGCATGAGTCTCTCCTTTTTTCAAAAAAAGAGCCGACTAAAGAAAGGGGTGCCCCTTATTTAGTCAGCTTCCGTGCCGTGTTATTCAGTGCGAAGGCCTCAAACGGACCTCGCTTCCATTCATCCTTGTAGAAAGCGTTTGGCGATTTCACGCGCGTCCCGTGAATACGTGCCCGCATCAATCTCTGCTTTCAAAGCGTCGATTTTTGCGAGACGGTCCGGATGTTTCACCGGTTCTTCAAACCGGGCGCGGGCTTCCGCCGAGATTGACAATTGGTCCGTTTGGCGTGATGGCGCGGGCTTCGGCTCGACTTGCGTTTTCTTTTCATAAGTGTTCGGTAAATGTACCCACTTGGCTGAATCGATGCGCATGCGTCTTCCCCCTCTTCATGATGTTAATCCAAACGATAAGCGCGAGCACTTGACGACTTCGTCAAGCTCTCTTGTAGACTAGACAGTTCCTTCTGCATATCTCTCTGGCAGTTCGAACAGACTTTCCCTTCGTTCGTCGGTTGACCACAACGTACGCAGCCGACGAGGAGTTCCGGGTTGTCCTTGATGATCAGGCGTCCTTCATGGATATATCGCGTGATATCAAGTTCCGACACACCCGTCGCTTCGACGAGGGCGCCGATGTTCGTTGATTTGTTTTCTGGTTCACGAATGAAGTCACGGACTTTCAAGAAGTTTTGGAAGTCGACTTCACTACATGATGGGCAATAAGGCGAGCGACCTTGTTTCATAAACAAGCGTCCGCACATTTGGCAAGATGCTGCATCCATTGGTTTCACCTCTGCCTTTTATATCGGACGGGTTTTTGATTTGTTTAGCGCCCGAAATAAGCAAATCGCAGAAACTTCTGTCGCACCTGCCTGCCGCAGTGAAAATGCCGCCTGGTGGAGCGTCGTCCCTGTCGTATAAACGTCGTCTACAAGAATGATTTTCCCACATTTCACTGAAGTTGGTACAGTGAAAGGATTCGTTCGGTGTCGTCTTTCTTCTTTCCCGAGTTCGCGTTGACTCGAAACCTCGGTTTTCTCGATCAGTTGCCGGGTCGGACCAACCTTTCGTGCGAGCACCTCCGCTTGATTGAAGCGACGCGACCTGTGTCGTTCGTCACTGAGCGGGACGGGCACATATGTCGCGCCAGGTTCTCGCAGTGCCCGAAGTTTTGGTGCGACCGATGCGGCGATGACGACGTCGCCACTGAATTTGAAGCGATGTAGCCACTCGATTCCCGCCTCGTCATAGGCGTACAGGCAACGGACGGTCAAATCAGAGCCGAGCGCGAGCCAGCGGACGCAATCTGAGCACGTCTCCCCCGTCTCGTTCGGTTGACCACAGCGCGGACAGCCTGTCCCGAGCGGCGTCAGTCCGTCCTCACATGACGGGCACACCCAGTCGCGTCGCCATAACGTGGCCGGTGTCCACGGGACGGTCATCGGTTGGTGACAGAGAAGACATTTCATCGACTGTTCGCCTTCACGATCGCCCGGATGGCGAAATCTTGCCGAAACGTCCGTTCACGATAAAAGAAACAGACCTCGCCTGTCGGCGCATCCGGCTTTCGTCCGGCCCGTCCTGCCATTTGGATAAGCCCTCGTGTCGAGAAGAGCCGATGTTCGCTCTCAAGCACCCCTACCTGCACGTCCCGGACCGTCATCCCCCGCTCCCAGATCGATGTCGCGAGGACGATTCCCTTTGTCTCTTGAAGCTCGTGAAGCGCGTCGGTCCGCTCCTCGGTCTCGGCCGATACCGTCCGACATGTAAACCCTGCATCTTCTAGCATCTTACGATATCGCTCGAGGTGAGGCTTTGTCGGCACGAACAAGAGACGCGGTTTTGCGGCGTGACGTCGACAGAAGTCAAAAACCCGTTCGTCCGACTGTTTGACGAGTGTCGGCACCGGCAAATCAAATCCGTGATAGCGACGGGGCAGATGCACCGTCGACACCATCTGTTGCCAAGCGGTCGGAGTCGCCGTGATGAAGACAAACACCCCTTTCCCGACCCGATAGATGGTGCGCCATAACGTCACGTCAAAAGCGAACGGAAAAGCATCGGACTCATCGACGAGCACATAATCGAACATGTCTCGTAGATTCAACAACAACGGTGCGGTCGCCACCGTGATCATCCCGATGGAGTCTTTCTCCCCACCCCCGTACCGTCTCGTGACGGGCACGGTGAATGCTTGTTCGAGCCGTTCCACCCATTCGATGGCGACATCTTTCCTCGGGGACACGATCAATACCCGCTTCCCTTCATTGACGACCCGCTCGATCACCGGGAACGTCATCTCGGTCTTACCGGCGCCACACACCGCATGGACGAGACCGGTCTTCCGTTCGTCCCACCATGTGAGCAGTTGATTTGCGACCCGCATTTGGGCTGGTGCGAGCTCGAACGGCATCGTCAATTCGGTTCTTTCGAGTGGTGTCGTGATGTCCCGCTCTTGTAGAAAATCACATCGGCAGATACGTCCAAGATAAAGACAGTTTCGGCAGTAGGAACACGACCCGTGGTGACAGGTGAACGTCCGGACGTCCGTGCTGAGACAGCGTTGGCAGATGCCAAAACGGATGGCGCGCGTCCCGTTTGATGCGACGATGAGTTCCCCCATATCCCTTTGCTCCTTTTTTCCTTTCACGCTAACAAGACACACATGTGCGTGCGAATCATCTTGATGTACAAAACCCTTCCGCAATCGTTCTTTTGACGGATGACGCTTCCGTATTTTATCCGTTATGATTATGGGAAAAATAGACTAAATTGTGAGGACGTGGAACGGATGCGACGATTCATTGGCTCTTTGGTTGGAATAGGTTTGATCTTATACGGTAGCTTCACACTACTCTCTCATTTTTTGTTCGGTCATCCGAAAGACGAACAGTTCGTTCGCCAAGTCGCTGCCACATATCTCGAGGATCACCACCGCGATCAATCTCTCGAAATCACGAGCGCCACTATGATGATGTGGGGAAGTGACCTTTATCTCCTCACCATCGATTCCGACACGAGCATCGACACACATTTTGAATTGCACATTACGACGGATGGTGACATCACGTTCAATGATTATGCGAACGTCACCTCAGGAATGAATACGTTCGACCGGATCCATGATGCGTATCGTCGATTGGTCGGACCCGCGCTCCCAGAACATGTTCATCTGAGCGATGACGTCCTCATCCCAAAGGACGGACCCGATTCACCGAAAGAATCCTTGGACCTCCAATCTCTTCGCCTCGATCAGGACTATGACATTCAAGATATCGGTGCTAACCATGGCAGTCTATTTATTTCTGTGGATGTCCCTATCGCGACGGTCAATCGTGCAGCATTTCTATTACGAGATTTGAAGCACAACATGGACGCGGCTGGCGTTCCGTTCCGAACGATGTCCGTCACGCTTCGCGGGGAGGAGGACTGGTTTTATACGGGTAGCGTCTCACGAGAAGCAATTGACTCTTCCGAGCTCGAACAAATCATCCAGCGTCAGCACGATGAGGTGATGTCACAATGAAATGGAGGATTTTCTTTCTTCTTTGCGGTACCATCATTGTCGCCACGTTCGGGGTTCGCATCGTTTTCGGCACGGATTCCGAGAAACAGCGTGTGTCGAATAGTGCAGTAGCATATGTTCGTCACACCTATCCCGCACTTGACGTGCGTATCCAACAAGTCGACTACATGTTCCCACATAGCACACGTTATTTCGTCACATTCACTTCTCCAACGAGTCCTGATACGACGTTCACGGTCTACGTGAAACGCAATGGACAAGTCACACACGATGATTATGATCAGGTCCATCTTCGAGAAACGACTTATCAACGGTTGAATGATGGATACGCTGCATGGACAGAACGCGTCTTACGTTCTGACACGTTCCCCTACCCCATTACCTATGGACAGGGATTCATCCGTAGAGAAGAAGACGACCCAGTGGTGGAAGGCATTTCCCCGAGCGATTTAGAGCTAGACGAAGTGTTCGATCTGATTGCATATGGAACCATGTATGGTCACCTCCATCTCGACTTGTCCCAACCAACTTCAACAAACGAATCACTTTCAGATATAGCGAGAGGAACGAGACGCTATTTCGATGACCATCAAGTCCCGTTCCATACGCTATCGCTCAGCGTGACCGATCAAGACGACATCTATTTCGTCCCCTCCCTCTTTTACGATGAATTGGAATCTCCGCTCCTCGAAGACATCATCGAAAGCCGGATCCTCACCGACTGAACGAAAAAACGGATCATCCGACATGCGGGATGATCCGTTTTCGTGCAAGCTGCACTTATTTCTGTTTGTAGAACATGATCGCCTCGTACGGACGAAGGGACAACGTCGTCCCGTCGAGCTCAGGCACGTCGTAGTTGTGGCTGACGACGCTCACCCGCTCGAAACCTTCCGGGATGGTATACGTCGTTTCCGTTCCATAGAAGTTGGCGACGACGAGGAGCTCCTCGCGGTCGGTCTTCCGTGTATATGCCCAAACGTCTAACGAATCAGGTGTGAGGAGCGTGTAGTCCCCGTCCGTCAAGACGTCAAGTTCTTTTCGTAATGCAATCAAGTTCTTGTAGTGGTAGAACACCGAGTTCGGGTCATCGAGCGCCGCTTCGACGTTCACGTCCTGGTAGTTCGGTGCCACGTTGATCCACGGTGTGCCGTTCGTGAAGCCGGCATGCGTCGTCGCATCCCACTGCATCGGCGTCCGCGAGTTGTCGCGTGACTTTTGTTTGATGGCTGCCATCATGTCTTCATGCGACACACCTTCTTCGCGTTTCAACTTATAGTTGTTGAGCGTCTCGATGTCACGGTACTCGTTCAAATCATCAAAGCCAGGATTCGTCATCCCGATCTCTTCTCCTTGATAAATGTACGGTGTCCCTTGGAGTCCGTGGAGCACGGTCGCAAGCATCTTCGCACTCTCGACGCGATGGTTCGTGTCGTTCCCGAAACGGCTGACGACGCGCGGTTGGTCATGGTTGCACCAGAAGATGGCGTTCCATCCCTTCCCGTGCATCCCTTGTTGCCACGTCGACATGATGTCTTTCAACTGGATGAAGTCGAACGGGGAGGCGACGAATTTCTCGCCGTTCGGGTAGTCGACTTTCAAGTGATGGAAGCTGAACGTCATGCTGAGCTCGTTCTCGTCCGGGTTCGAATAGCGCACGCAATGGTCGAGCGTCGTCGACGACATCTCCCCGACCGTGATGACGTCATGCCCGTCAAATACTTCTCGGTTCATCTCTTTCAAATATTCGTGGATGCGTGGGCCGTCCGTGTAGAACTTCCGACCGTCAGACTCGTCTTCCGGGAAATCTTGTTCTTTTGAGATCAAGTTGATGACGTCGAGACGGAACCCTTTGATTCCTTTCTCGCGCCAGAAGCGCATCATCTCATAGACGTCTTCACGCATCTGTTCATTCTCCCAGTTCAAGTCGGCCTGGGTCACGTCGAACAAGTGGAGATAGTATTGCCCGCTCTTCTCGTCATATTCCCACGCGTTCCCACCGAACTTCGATTCCCAGTTCGTCGGCTCGTCGCGCCAGATGTAGTAGTCACGGTACCGCTCGTCTCCCGCCAATGATTTCTGGAACCATTCATGGTCTGTCGACGAGTGGTTGACGACGATGTCCATCATGAGGCCAATGCCCCGCGCCTCTGCCTCACGGATTAATTCGTCAAGGTCTTCCATCGTGCCGTAAGACGGGTCGATGGCATAGTAATCACTCACGTCATAGCCGTTGTCGTGTTGAGGTGACTGATAGACAGGCGTCATCCAAATGTATTCGATGCCGAGTTCTGCCAAGTAATCTAGCTTCGCCGTCACCCCTTTGATTGATCCGGTTGCGTTCCCTTCCGGACTGTAAAAACTTTTCGGGTAAATTTGATAGACGACTGATTTGCGCCAATTTTTCTGTGTCATCAACGACATCTCCTTTTTGTAAGAGTTTTCATTTCAATAGGAAAGAGGGAAGAACTGCCGTCCCTCCCTCCCGAGTCAATGCTTATGCGACTTTATTTTCTTCGATTTCACCTTTTTTCATGTAGCGCTTCGACAAGATGAACGTAAGCGCGAACGGTACGATAATCGCGATGACCATCCCGACGATGAAGAGAAGGATTTTGTCTGTGAAGATTGAGAGGAATCCAGGGAGTCCTCCGACACCGATTGCGATTGCTTGAACATCATTCAATGTGATGAAGATGGCTGCGATCGCTGACCCGATCATCGCAGAATAGAACGGGAATTTATTCGGCAAGTTGACCCCGAACATCGCCGGCTCCGTGATCCCGAAGTAAGCCGAGATTGCTGAAGTCGATGCCATACTCTTTTGCTTCGCGTTGTGCTTGTAGACGAAGAACATAGCGAGTGCAGCAGAACCTTGTGCGATATTTGAGAGTGCGATCATCGGCCAGATGAACGTACCGCCTGTGTCTGCGATCAACTGAAGGTCGATGGCGATGAACAAGTGATGCATCCCTGTGACGACGAGTGGTGCGTAGAACAATCCGAAGAGGAGTGCCCCGACGACCGGTACGGCTTCAAACGTGTTGACGAGTCCTGTCGCAATCACATTACCGATTCCGCGTGTGATTGGTCCAACAATTGCGAGTGCAAGGAATCCAGTGACGACGATCGTCGTGATCGGAACGACCAAAAGTTGAATCGCGTTCGGTACACGTTTTTTCAAGAACATCTCAATTTGGCTCAAAATATAAGCCGCGGCGAGAACCGGCAAGATTTGGCCTTGATATCCGACTTTCTCGATCTCGAACAATCCGAGGATATCGAATGTCGGTACTTCTCCTTCAAGTGCCGCTGTTCCGTAACCCCAAGCGTTCAAGAGGTCCGGGTGGACAAGCAAGAGACCCATGACGATCCCCAGTACTTCGCTTCCGCCGAAACGTTTCGTCGCCGACCATCCGACAAGTGCCGGTAAGAAGACGAATGACGTGTTCGCCATCATGTTGATGAGGTCCCAAAGTCCTTGTAAGTTCGGATAAGCCTCGATGAGCGTCTGCCCTTCGATGAAGAGACCTTCAGAAGCAAGTAAGTTGTTGATCCCCATGAGGAGACCGGCCACGATGATGGCTGGAATGATTGGCATAAAGACGTCAGAGAAGACTTTGACGAGTTTTTGAAGCGGATTCATTTTTTTGCCGCCTGCGGATTTGACCTCGGCGACCGTTGCCGCTTCGAGTCCTGCGAGTTTGATGAACTCGGCATAGACGCGGTCGACATCACCGGCTCCGATGACGATTTGATACACGCCCGAGTTCTCGAACGCCCCTTTGACGAGATCGACTTCTTTCACACGTGCCTCATCGACTTTTGACTGGTCTTTGAGGGAGAGACGGAGACGTGTCACACAGTGTGCGGCTTTGTCCACGTTGTCTTTGCCGCCGATTGCTTCTAAAATATCTGCGGCAATTTGACGATAATCTGCCTTCATGTTTATTGTCCTCCTTTGTTTGAAAACTTCAAATGAAAACGGTTACTTATGAGTACAAACAAAGTATAACTTATCTATATAAGTTAAGTCAACAACTTATATATATAAGTTCGAGTGAAGGTTCTGTGACCAGATTTATTGTAAAAAATTCCCTAAGTTGAGTTTACGTAAACAAAAAACCTCTTCCTGTTCGAAAGAGGTTTTAGCGCCGGGCGACGTCACTGAACTGGAATTTGTCCAACCGGTGACGCGATTCCGTATATTCGAATTGTTGTCCTTCATATAAGAACGTATCGTTCGTGATGACGATAACATATTCATAGTCGTGCAAATCAAGACGCATCCGGTCGAGCTCGGTCACGTCTTCCGCCGCAATCTTTCGTTTGGCGTAGCTGATCTGTAAGCCAAGCTCTCCTTCGATATATCCATAAATCGATCGAGCAGCGATTTCTTTTGTCAATCCAGGAACGAGGTCTTTGACGAAATAGTTGATGTCTAAGATGACGTTCTCCCCGTCAAAGTTTCGGACGCGTTCGATGCGAAACACATGCGTTCCCGGTTTCAAGTTCATCCGTTCGACGAGCCAAGGTGGGGCCTCCATCTCTTCGAACGCCGCGACGTGCGTCTGGATGGAGCGACCGAGCATGCTGGCGTACACTTCTGAGAAACTGACGATGCCGTTGAATTGAAACTCGATCTGGTCGCGCTTCAATACGAAGACGCCTTTCCCGTGATGCTTCCGGACGTACCCGTTTTCCTGCAAGAGATCGAGTGCCTTTCGGACCGTCCCCCGACTCGCCTCGAACTGATGCATCAGCTCCGTCTCCGACGGGAGTTTCGAGTCTGCAGGTCTCGTGCCGTTCCGCATCTCCTCTGCCAAGCGCTCAAATATTTGGCGATATTTCGCCATCGCATTCCCTCCTCCATTGAAAAAGACGACCAGAAACGGTCGTCTTGTGGTTTACCATTCGCGACGATACCAAGTGATGCCGATTGCACCAGGTCCGAGATGCGTTCCGATGACCGGACCGAAATGACTTCCCGAGATGTGTGCTTTCGGGAACTTCTGTTTCATCGAAGCGATTTCTTCCGCCTGACGCTCCGGGCAGTTGGCGTGAATGATTCCGATACAGTATCCCTCACCGTCATCGGCAATCGACTCGTCCATCATTTCTTCGATTCGACGTACAGCCTTCTTATACGTACGAATCTTTTCAAATGGGACGATCAACTTGTCTTGGAAGTGGAGGACCGGCTTGATTTGTAGGAACGAGCCGACGAGCGCTTGCGCGGCGCTCAATCGTCCACCACGTTGTAGATGATCGAGATCATCGACGACGAAATAGGCGCGAATCGAATCACGGACCGTCTCGAGTCGGGCGATGATTTCTTCCGGTGTGGCGCCTTTGTCACGGAGGTTTAACGCTTCTTCGACCATGAACGCTTGTGGCATACAAGAAATCTCTGAGTCAAACGCATGAACGGTCACATCGACCATATCATTTAGCGCGACCATCGACTGGTACGTTCCGCTGATGCCACTTGAGAGTGTGATGGCAATCACGTCCGTCACATCATCCGGCAAATTTTCAATCAACTCGACCGTCTCACCGATGACCGGTTGAGACGTCGTCGGTAGCTTGCCTGCCTCGATTCGCTCATAGAACGCCTCCGTCGACATATCGATCGACTCGCGGTACGACGCGCCATCGAAGATGACACTGAGTGGAGCGACATGGACGTCATGTCGTGCCAAAAAATCATCCGACAGATAGGCGGTACTGTCGGTTAAAATCGCAATGTTTCCCATACTATATCCTCACTTTACGTCGTTTCATTTTTCCAATTATGTTAGGATTCCATTCCATATTGTAACACAAAAACGAGGTAAAGCATCGGTGACGCTCAAATCTCGACCCAACCCCGGCGAATCGCATCGACGACCGCTTGTGTCCGGTCGTTCACATCCATTTTACGAAGGACAGAGGACACATGGTTTTTAACCGTTTTTTCACTGATGAACAACATGTCACTGATATCTCGGTTCGACCGACCATCTGCGAGAAGGTGCAACACCTCTACCTCGCGACGTGACAACAATTGGTACACCGGGTCATCTGTGCGACTCTCGACGCCACGACCCGCTTGTTCCCCTTTGAATTGTAAGAGACGACGGTACTCTTTCAAGACGTTCGTCGTCACTTTCGGGTGTAGGTAAGCCCCGTCCCGTGCGACGGCACGGACCGCCGAAATCAATTCAGTCGACGCCACTTCTTTTAAAAGAAAACCAGACGCGCCCGCTTCGAGCGCATGCGTGATATATGACTCATCATCATGGATCGAGAGGATGAGGACGCGTGTCTCCGGTGACAGGAGCGACAGTTGCTTCGTCGCCTCGATCCCGTTCATGTCCGGCATATTGATGTCTAAGATCATGATCTCCGGTTTTTGTTCGCCGGCGATGCGAATCGCCTCGCGACCCGTACGCCCTTCTGCGACGACCGTAAATTCATCTTCCAAATCAAAAATCCGCTTCAATCCTTCGCGGAACAGTTCGTGATCATCCACGATTGCAATGCGTGTCTGTGTCATTTCCATGTATGTCTTCCCCCTTGTTCTCTCACGGAATCGGAATCGACATGCGGACGACCGTCCCCTTGCCGACTTCCGAGTCAATGGTGATACTTCCGCTCACCAACTCAATTCGCTCACGCATCCCGACGATCCCAAACGATTCTTCGCCAATCGTACTCGGCTCGAAACCGATGCCATAGTCGCGGATGTGAAGGTGAATCACATCGCTCGCCTGTTCGACATTGACGATGATCTCTGGCGTCTTGGCATGCTTGATCGCATTTTGCACCGCTTCCTGCACGAGACGGAACACGTTGATTTCTAACTTCTCCGGCAGACGGGCACGTGACCCGCGATAGTTGAGACGCGTCTTGATGGCCGTATACTCCTCCGTTTGGTGGAGATAGCGCTCGAGCGTCGGTAAAAAGCCTAAATCGTCAAGCGACATCGGACGCAAATCGTAAATCAAGCGACGTACGTCGACGAGTGCTCCACGAATCAACTTTTTCAATTCATGTAATTCGGCAAACGCTTCATCTTTCCCTCGTTTATCAAACGTCTTTTCAATCAAGTCGGCACGAATCAAAATGTGGGCAAGCGATTGCGCCGGTCCGTCGTGCATCTCGCGAGCGAGGTGACGTCGTTCACGCTCGGCCGCTTCGAATACACCGATGGCCATCTCCTGCTTTTTCATCATGTCCGAATATTCTTGTTGCAGGTCGTCACGTAAGAAGTTCAAGACGACGCTGACACGACCAATCAGTTTTTCGGCACGTTCGATCGTGTCCTCTAGAATAAGAAGACGTCGTTCTAAATCGTTGCGACGCTGCTGGGCCGCCATCTCTTCTTTTTGAACGAGAAACCGCTCCAGTTGCATCTGATTCGCCCGTTCATAGGCGTCACGAATTTCTTGCTCACTATGTATATGAAACTTTTTGCTGACTTGAACGAGCTTGGCTTTTGCGGCTTTCACGAGTCGGTCGAGTCGATCGGACTCCTCGATGTAGAACTCGATTTTATCCGTCAATTCTTTCAACTCGTTTTGAATCGCAGAATATTCAGTTGATGAACTTTCGGTTATACGGACAATCTCCTCTTTACTTTCCGTCACCGTATCAATCATATTTGTTATGATATGTTCTAAAGCTGTCCGATCGGTAATATGATTCACGATGCCATCCCCTAATAGTTCGGTAGTTAATCCTCATCTATCCTTATATATCGTCCACTTGAAAACAGGTTTACAGTGAACATGAGAGATTTTCTATAAATTGCATTCGCCAATTGAAGCGTATGTGCCTACTTGAATTCTAAAAAAAATATTCAAAAATAGAAAGGAGAATTTTCAGAAATGTCTATTGAGTCAAATTATACTATAAAACAAAGTGGAACATACGAAGTCGTCATACAAAAGTCAAAATTTATCGCCCACTTCAAACGTGTCGAAACCGAGGAAGAGGCGCAGTCGTTTATCCAAGGCATCAAAAAAGAGCATTGGAACGCAAACCATAACTGTTCTGCCTATATCATCGGGGAACGGAATGAACACCAGAAAGCGAACGATGACGGGGAGCCAAGTGGTACAGCAGGCATGCCGATGCTCGAGGTGTTGCGGAAACGTCATCTAAAAGACACGGTCGTCGTCGTGACACGTTATTTCGGAGGCATCAAATTGGGCGGAGGTGGACTCATCCGGGCATACGGTGGGACTGTCAGTGAAGGACTCGATGCGATCGGGATTGTCGAACGCTTGCAAATGCAGCAATTGACGCTCACCGTCGACTACACATGGATCGGTAAAGTCGAGAATGAATTGCGACAGTCTACCTACTTGCTCGACGACATCTCGTACGCCGATCTTGTCACGTTCTATGTATCAGTGCCTGTCGAAGAAACCGAAGATGCAATCGCTTGGTTGACAGATATGACGAACGGTCAAGGCATGCTACAAACTCACGATATTCGCATCATCGAACGTGATTTCAAACGCTGAAACACTTATAATAAAAGAAACAACTGAAATGAGGAATCCACATGGAAACACCCCCACGCAAGAAAAAGTCACCTTGGAAAATCGTCCTCATCGTGTTGGGTGTCGTATTGCTGATCGGCGGTTCCGCTTTCGGCTATTTTGTCTTCAAAGCGAACGAGACCGCGGAGAACGCGAACAAAGAATTGGATCGTGGCGACAAGTCCGAACGTCGTGACGAAACCATCGACTTGACGAAAGATCACTTCTCCATCTTGTTAGCAGGGGTCGATGGCGGCGCCTCGCTCGAAGAAGGCCGAAGTGATTCGTTGATGGTGGCGACGTTCAACAAGGAATCGCGTCAAGTGACGCTCGTCAGCATCCCGCGCGACTCGTATGTCGATATCATCCTCGATGACGGAGAACCATTCAAAGACAAGATCAATCATGCGTATGCTTACGGCGGCATCGATACGACAATCGCAACCGTTGAAAACTTGCTCGATATCCCCATCGACTACTATGCGACCATCAACTTTGATGGAATCGAAGACCTCGTCGACGCGGTCGGTGGCATCGAAATCGACGTCCTCATCCCTATTTCCGGAAAAGCGACAGGAAACGTCGAGTTAGAGCCAGGCGTTCAAGTGTTGAACGGAAAAGAAGCACTTGCATACGCCCGCATGCGAAAACAAGACCCTGCCGGTGACATCGGTCGGGCCGGTCGACAGCAACAAGTGATCGAGGCCATCATCAACGAGGCGACCACGATCAACTCGTTCACCAAATTGAATCGGATTATGAATGCGGTCGGCGAGAACATTCGAACGAACATGTCCTTGTCAGAAGCCTCACAGCTTCAACCGTATACAAAATCCCTCAAGTCGTTCAATCGTGAAACACTTGAAGGAACCGATTTGACGTTGAACGGTGTCTATTATTATGAGCTTGACCCTGCTGACCTCCGGGACGCGCAAGCCCTTCTCCAAACGGAGCTTGGGATGCCCGTCACAGCGGACGAGCCATCAACCGATGAAACAGATGACTCGATGACCGAGACAACGATTTACTAAAGAAAACGGCCGATATCGCTAGGCGATACCGGCCGTTTGTTTATGTCCTCGGTCGACCAAGTAGTCGCCGAGACGTTCGGATGATGGGTTTATAGTTCGGATGAATGAGTTCCGTCGATTCGACAATCAATTCGATGACGATCAGGACCACGACGAACGTGATGACGGCACCGAGCATTGTCGTCTTCGCAAACAAGATGGATGAGATGCCGAAAAATAGCGTCATCCCATACATGAGCAGGACGGCTTGGCGCGTCGTGAACCCCATGTCAATCAACTGGTGGTGCATATGCGACTTGTCTGGTGACATCGGCGGTCGACCTTGGACAAGCCGGCGCACGATCGCGAAAATCGTATCCGAGATCGGCAAGCCGAGCAAAAGGACCGGGACGACGAGTGAAAACAATGTCACGTTCTTAAATCCGATCAGCGAGAAGACAGCGAGCATATAGCCGAGAAACAGCGCTCCCGTGTCCCCCATGAAAATCTTCGCTGGGTAGAAGTTGTGGACGAGAAAGCCGAGCGTGCTCGCAAGCAACAACAAAGCCATCATCGTCAAATAGACGTTCCCTTGAATGATTGCCAAGACGGCAATCGTTCCAAGGGCGATACTCGAGACACCCGCAGCAAGCCCGTCGAGTCCGTCAATCAAGTTGATCGCGTTCGTGATCCCAATCAGCCAAAGAACGGTGACCGGGATACTCCATGATCCGAGATACAGTTGCTGATCGAACGGGAGATTGACGAGCTCGATGCGCATCCCAGAGTTCAAGACGACGACCGTCGCAATCATCTGCCCCATCAACTTCACACGGGCAGAGAGCTGGAAACGGTCATCAATCAGTCCGGTCAGGAGAATCACGACGGCCCCGATCAAGATGGCGTCATTATAGCGACTCGTCGGAAGCAGCAGCGCATAGCCGATGAAGAAGGCGATGAAGATCGCCAGACCACCGATTCGTGGCATCGTCCGTATATGTACTTTTCGTGCGTTCGGATGATCGACTGCACCGATAAAGAATGCGAATCGACGAACGAGCGGTGTAATCAAGATGGCCATTACAAAACTGACCAACATGGCAATCCATAGCATGGGCCGACAGTTCCTCTCTCAAAAAAATAGACTCTGGCGAATTATATCATATTTTGAATCGATGAGTTGTTATCAGTCCGTTTACAACAAAAAGCCGATGGGGCGTTCCCCATCGGCTCAAACTTATGAAAGTGTTACGGCTACTTCTTCTGCTGGTTCATATGTATAAAGGCCGCGGCCAATCTTTTTAATCTCTGGGTTGACCCCTTCAATCTTCACCATCAATTGGTAAATATTGCTAATGTGATGGCGGTAACGAAGTTCGAGCTCCATCTGGATATCACGTACGCTCATCGTCTGACGCTCTTTCAAAAGATCCGTCACTTGATGAACATATACTTCGAGTGGATAACGCTGATTCACACGACGTGGACGTAGGCGTTTTGATGCATCAGTCGTTGAGTCTGTTTCCTCTTTGTCCCGACTCAATTCCGCAATCAAATATTCCGCACGTCGTTGCAATTGACGATAAGATTCTTCGATTTCCATCAATTCTCGATAAATGTGTTCATTCACATTCGTAGATTCCATACACAAATCCCCTTCTACATCCAATTAATTTTAGGAATTCCCTATTTTAAATCAGCAATTCCTAATAATCCCTTGATATCTTCTATAAAAGTGTAACGGATTTGTAATGTGCTTGTCATCTCTTTTTGGGCAATATTGTCTATCCGGGACTTTTGGACTATAAAAAGACGGCGACTGTTCGGGGCAGTCGCCGTCTCACGGAAGATGATTGTAGTCCATTACACGCGAGCGCGTTCGAGGATGCGATCGAGCGAAAGTTCGTCGGTAGAAGCGACGATGAGGTCTGCATGACCAAGCATCGATTCTTCCCCGACGGCGACAGCAAACATGTTTGCCGCTTTGATTGCAGTTACGCCTGCAGCCGCGTCTTCAACGCCGATGGCGAGTTCGGGTTTCACGCCAAGGGCAGAAGCGGCTTTCAAAAACACTTCGGGGTGTGGTTTTGACTGGGCGACAGTTGCTGCATCGACAATATGGTCGAAGTAATGACGGACACCTAGTGCGTCAACGACCGCAAATGCGTTCTTTGAAGCAGACGCCATTCCGATTTTAAGTCCCGCCTCTTTGATTTCATCCAGGAATGAAACGATGCCAGGAAGAAGATCGTCAGATGAGATATGTTGAATGAGTTCAACGTAATGCTCGTTTTTCTTTTGAGCGAGTTCTTCTTTCTCTTCCGGCGTAAAGTCGTTCTGTTTTCCGCCGAGCGTAAGGATCCGCTCGAGCGATTCAGTCCGACTCACCCCTTTGAGCGTTTCGTTGAATTCGCGGTCAAATGGAATTCCGAGCTCTTCACCGAGCTGCTTCCAAGCGAGGTAATGGTACTCTGCCGTGTCAGTGATGACACCGTCCAAATCGAAAATCACTGCTTCAATCGTTGACATACATGCTTTCCGCCTTTCCTTCAAATGCTTGTGTCGTCAGACTACATTTAGGGAACTTGACAAGTACCCGTCGCACGTTTGGTCAATGATGCAAACGGTTGCACTTGTTCGATTTCTATTATAAATGAAAACGTTATCTTGATGCAACCGTTTTCGCAAAAATCAAAAAAAGAGAAGAGCTCTCTGCTCTCCCCTCTCATTTACAGTTGGATCCCTACGACTTTCACGTTCACCGAACGTGGTGTCATCGCAAGCATCGTGTCCATATCTTGCGTGATTCGCTCTTGAACCGCCGTCACCGTTTTGATGATCGACTGCCCATATGCGATATAAAGTGACAAGTTGATCGTGATGCCTTCTTCTGACTCATCGACTTTCACATGCTTCATGAGCGCACGTTCTGACAATTTCGTGTCTTCTTGCGTGAACGATACGTGTTTCGTTTCTTTGACCGCGACTGCGGCGATCATTTCTACGACATGACGTGAGACGTTCACGTCACCTTCTGTGCTGTGCATTCCATTTTCGTATGGCATAGGGTCACTTCCTTAACTCTAGTTTCGTTTCCTCTTTATAAAGTGTAGCGGAAATGAAGCGTTTAGAAAAGACTTTACCCTTTCACACCCTTCGTATTTTGTACACGCCTCACGTCAATCTCGACGAGCGGACGTAAGAGACGAACCATCGGCGGACTGATAATCACGAGTACCATCACGAATGCGACACCGAACAAGACGAGCAATTGCATCCACGACGTCGGCATGAATCCAGCCGGGACGAACGCCTTCCAAGCGACGACAAAGAATACGTGAACGAGATAGACATATAAGCTATATCGACCAGCCCTCGAGAAGATTGGTAGTCTTCGTCCCGGAATGATGAGCGCGAAGCTGATCGACATGAGAAGTGACACCGTATAGACGATCAAGAATGCGAACGGTCCGCTCCACATCGCCTCCGGCACCGCCGTATCATAAGCGAAGCGGAACTTGAACAAGTTTCCGATGTGATAGAATGCGTCGGCCTGTTGGACGCGCATGGAGATCAATAGGCCAATCGTCAACGTGACAAAGACAATCGCTCCCCCAATCCGGTAACGGTTCCGTTGTTCGGCCCGTTTCGGCAGCTCGAAGAAGTTGAGTGTGTTCCGTTCGGACATCCAGTTCCCAATCAAGAAGAACGGATAGAACATGATCACTTTTCGTAACGCGAAATAACCAGTCGCCTCCGCCTGGAACCCGAACAGGAGCGCAAATAGAAGCGCGTATAGCACATACCCTTTCAGCTGCGTCACGTACGGGGTGATGATGTACCAGAAAATAATCGCCATCAAATACCAGAGTGCCCAATACGGTTTCAACAGATTCAGTCCCGGATTCTCCAACGAGAAAATCGGGATGCCTTCTGTGAAAGCGAACCATGACCCGAGAATGACTTGCCAGATGACGTAGACGACGAACAACTGGATCACACGTAAATAACGGTTCTCCCGATAGAAGTAACCGCTTAGCATAATGAATAACGGCATATGGAAGGTGTACAGGAACAAATACACCCACTTCGGAAGAATGTCGTCATAAGCGCCGCGGACGTCCGTCAACAGGTGACCGAACACGACGAGTAAGACGAGTACTCCCTTAATATTGTCATACCAATAATTTCTCATAACATTCCCTCTAGTTCTTTATGATGATTGCGATGAAGCTGACCTTCATGTTTTCACGTTCAATTCGCACACGGACTGCATGGAAGATCAGATGGAAAAATCCCTCACCTATCATAATCGATTCCCTCGCCAAGTGAAATTACGTTTCAACAAAATTTTCATGTCTTCACTGTCATCATTCCCATAATTCGCGTATTGCAAGCCGAAACGTCAAAAAATCCTCACGATTCAGCACGTTGTGGGCGTATTCAAATAGACGGGATTGGGTACAGTATAGTATAGTAGTGTTACTAAATATTCAGAATATTCTAATAAAGGAGGTGGAGAGAATGGCTTCGATCATCCGGAATCGACATCATATGGTGCACGACCCGAAACGTTCATTCTCTAACTTCGGATTCTGGTGGTTAATCAGCAGCTTTTCCGTCGGGCTACTGATGGTGGCCTTTGAGTCGGTCCGTAACGGGTTCTCTGCCATTCATCCTGTGTTGTCTAGTATGGCCTTCCTCGGTCTCACGTTCGCGCTCGGTGTCTGCGCCAAATTGGTTCGTGACGTCTGGTGGCTCAACTATCTGCTCGAGCGCACCCAAAACCGGTACTTATACATCGGTGGCGACACGCTTCAGAGCTGGCAGTATACGCTCGACTCGATCTGGTTGCTGACGCGAACCTCACAAAAAAAGCTCGGCCGATTGTATATCCAAATCGACCGAACCGTGCATGCTGAGGAAGCGAAACGTCTATTCGCCGCCTATTTGATTGACCGAGGTGTCCTCGTCGTCTATTCTCGTCCGAACAAACCGAAAAAAATGGCTTGAACGAATTAGTCGAGGTGAGCGGCGATCCATGTCCGTGCCGCCTCGACTTCTTCCATGCGCACTTCATGCCCACCCGTATGATAGAAGAGCTCGACGTCCGCTCCGGCATTCCGGAGTGTCGATGTCAGCTCTTCTGTTTCTGCTTTCGGGCAAATCGGGTCGCGCTCTCCTGCCGAGATGAATACGTTCGTACCTGACAAGTCAGGCAATGTGAGCGAACGGTCCGGGACCATCGGATGGAACAAGAGTGAAGCGGCGAATGCCGGCTGACGGTACAGTGCCGAACCGATCAAGTTGGCCCCGTTCGAATATCCGATTGGGATCATCTTGTCGCGTTTGATTCCATATTCCGCTGCCGCATCATCTAAAAACTGAAGGAAGCGTTCTGTCTGTTTCTTTAAATCTTCGAGGTCGAGCACGCCTTCCGCGTGACGACGGAAGAAGCGGGTCATCCCATTCTCAAGGACGTCCCCTCGTAGCGTCAGGACGTTCGATTCCGGTGATAACTCTTTTGCGAGCGGGATCAAGTCTTGCTCGCTCCCCCCTGTTCCGTGCAATAAGACGAGCGTCGTCTCTTTCGTTCCTTGAATGAATTGATGAATCATATCCGTTCTCCTTTCGGGATTGTAATCGTTGGTAGCGTGCGGACAATCTTGTCACGGTCCGCTTCAAGCCATGGTGGTAGGCGTAACGTCTCACCGAGCGTGTCGATGGATTCGTCCACGGTGAACCCAGGTACGTCTGTCGCGAGTTCGTGTAAGATCCGTCCGGCATCGTGGAAATAAACCGAGCGGAAATAGTTTCGTTCCTTCACTTCGGTCGGTCTAAGCCCAAGGTCAAAGATGGCATCTTGCCACGTCGGATAGTGTTCACCGTCCGCGACTCGCCAAGCGATGTGGTGAACCGTCCCCGTTCCGGGCACACCGTTCGGAAGAATCGTCTTTTTGACGTCGATGATGTTCCCATAGTCAGCCGTCCCTTTCAGACGTACCCATTCCTCGTCTTCTCCGACTCGTTCAAATCCAAACAGTTCCGTCAACAAGCGTACGGTCTCGTCTGGTGCTTTTGATAATAATGTCGCGCCCGCGAATCCGACGATCGCCTCATCCTTCGTGACGCCTGGGATGACCCAGCGCGTCTGTTTCGTCGTCGGTCGAGCGACGAGTTCGACGACGAGTCCGTCCGGGTCTTCAAACAGAAGTGACGGCTCTTCGAACCGTTCCGTGGCGACGGTCGCAATTCCATGCTGTTGTAATCTTTCTTCCCAGAACGGTAAACTTCCTGCCGGCACGAGATATGTCGTCACACCGACTTGACCGCTCCCGACCTGTCCTTTCCCTAACCCAGGGATTGGGAAGAAGGTAATGACGGTTCCCGGTGTGCCGACCTCGTCCCCAAAATAGAGATGATACGTACCCGGATCATCAAAATTGACGGTCTGCTTCACGAAACGAAGACCGAGTACTTGTCCATAAAAATCAAGTGTACGTTGCGGGTCTTGTACCATCGATGAGATGTGATGGATGCCTGTAGACTGCGTATTCATTGTCATCCTCCTTCATTATCTTGATTTCAAGATAAATCATTTGTTAGAAAAAGTGAAACTTTTTGCTCACGGTGGCGTACGATAAGAAGAGAGACATTCTAAGGAGGTATAAGAACATGGCATTACAGATTGAACGAGTCACCAAAGAATTCGGTGACTTCACCGCTGTCGACGATCTCACGTTCCGCGTGCCACAAGGAGAGATGTTTGGTCTTCTCGGAGCGAACGGTGCCGGCAAGACGACGACGTTCCGAATGATCCTCGACATTTTGAAACCGACCGATGGAAGCATCACGTGGAACGGCAAAGCGGTCGACCATCGGATTGTCGGATACTTACCCGAGGAACGAGGACTGTACCCGAAGTCACAAGTGCGCGAACAACTCGTCTTTTTAGCCAGTTTGAAAGGCATGCGTTCAAGCGATGCCAAACGTGCGGTCAAATCTTGGCTCGAACGGCTAGAGATTCCTCAGTATGAGACGATGCGCGTCGAACAACTGTCAAAAGGGAATCAGCAGAAGATTCAACTCGTTGCCGCCCTGCTCCACAACCCCGAGCTCGTCATCTTAGATGAGCCGTTCAGTGGACTCGACCCGGTCAACGTCGAGATTCTGAAACGCGAGGTGCTCGCTTTGCGTGACGCTGGAACGACCATCGTCTTCTCGAGTCACCGAATGGAACATGTCGAAGAGCTCTGTCAACATGTCGGGATCTTAAAAGGTGGACGTGCCGTCGTAAGTGGTGACGTGCCGTCCATCAAGTCGCGTTACGCCGAGCCAGCCCTCTTCATCGAGACGGACCAGATTCAAGTGCTCGAATCACTCCCGGTCATCGAGACGATCGAACCGTATAAGTCCGGTCATTTAGTACGTCTACATTCATTTGATGATAGCGACGTCGTCCTATCGACACTCGTTCGCCATCAGGCGAACGTGAAGACGTTCATGCGCCAACCGGTATCGCTCAATGACATCTTTATCAAGGAGGTCGGACAGCATGTTTCATAACTTTGGACCGCTCTATGCATTCACCCTCAAATCGAGGATCCGTTCGAAAGCGTTCGTCATTTCGACGGCGTTGACGATTCTATTCATCTTCGGATTCACGAACATCGACCGCATCATGTCCTCGTTCGAGGATTCAGAACAAGCGAGCGCCCTCGTCGTAACGGAAAACACAGCGCTCGTCGATACGATTCAGTCGCTCGGCTATGAAGACATTGCCACGAGTGACATCACCGAAGAGGAGGCACGCGCCGGAATCAATGACGGCGAATACGGAGTCGTTGCTTTTGTCGACGGTTACGACGCCCGTGTCATCTCGGAACGACCAGAGCAGGAATTCACGACCATCTTGCAAACGTCGCTTCAGCAATTGCGTAATGCGGAATTAATTGAATCAGCCGATGTCGACCCGGCCGTCATCACGGCTCTCAGTGAACCAATCCAGCTCGATGAGTCGTATCTCGGGCGCGGAGGCGAGAACTCGGATGAGCTGCTTTCGTCTTCGGCACTCGTCTATGTCATGTTGATGCTCCTTTACATCTCGATCATTACGTACGGATCGATGATTTCGACAGAAGTGACGACCGAGAAGTCGTCGCGTGTCATGGAATTGATCATCTCGACGACGCATCCGGTGACGCACATGCTCGCCAAAGTGACCGCCATCGGGACGCTCGCCCTCATCCAGATTGGGATTTTCCTTGGGTTTGGTTATGTTAGCGCGAGCGGCAGTGAGTTAGCGACGACCGTCATCGAAAACGCCGGGAATGCGCGAGCTGTCATCTACTTGCTCGTCTTCTTCCTACTCGGTTACTTGTTGTACGCGTCACTCTTCGCCGTCCTCGGCTCGCTCGTCAGCCGCGTCGAAGAATCCCAACAGATGGTCATGCCGGTCATCATGCTTCTCGTAGCAGCGTTCTTAGTGGCGATGTTCGGCTTGAACAATCCGGACGCGACCATCGTGACGATTCTCTCCTTCGTCCCGTTCTTCGCCCCGATGCTCATGTTCCTCCGGGTCATGCTCGTCGATGTGGCGGTGTGGGAGGTCGCCCTCTCGATCGGCTTACTCATCGGAACGATCGGCGTGACGCTTTGGATTGGCTCGAAATTCTATCGTGGCGGCGTCTTATTCTATGGAACGAACGCCATTAAACAATGGCGACAAATATTACAAAACCGCCAATAACGTTTACAGCAAATTCGTTTTCGTTTACTCTAAAGAATGTGCAAAATGAGGAGGAAAACGAACTATGCGATCACGATTACTCGCGGCCTTAATCTTTACGTTTATGACGACGCTCACGACGTTCATCTGTTATACCGTCTTCTTAGACGCGGATGCGTTATGGCAAATCCTGCTTGCGTATGCAGGTAGTACGTTTATCGGAACGCTCGCGTTTTGGTATCCGGTCAGCAGACGTCCACAAACGTCTCGCTTCGGTGGCGCATGGATCGGCATCATGATTACTGCAACGACACTCATTGGCTTCACCGTCATCCGCTTCACATTCCGCGGCGACGCAGCAGCTCTGCTCGACTGGCAAACGGTGCTGGCGAGTCTCGCTTACACGTTCGGGTATGTCGGATGGGTGCTCACAATCTTGAATATCGTGCTCGGCTTTTTACTTGCCGGCACTCGTCCGAAAGTACGCTACGAAGCGCGTCCGATGCGCTGATCAATGAAAAATGACCAGGAGAGTGACTCTCCTGGTCATTTTTTTCGTTCTATATCATTGCAATTTATATGATTTGTCCACGACGCCGTACTCTGCATATTGGAAGGAGTTATCCGCGAACTGGTCAGGGACGAGTCGTTCCACATAACGAGCGAACGGGACGATGTGACGATTTGGATTTGAATCATGGGACCGTCCAAGGTCAAGGACGGCGTCGACGAGTGCTTCGAGGGCGTGGTGCGACGTCGGCTCTTCGTCCTCTCCAAAGATTCGCTGCAATTCCTCTTCATGCATCAAGTCGAAGATGCGCATCCGCTCCTCGAGTTGTCGCTGCATCTCCTCGACGGACTTCCCGTGCATCGCCTCTTCATAGGCGAGCTTCATCTGTTCGATTTCGGGTACTTTCCCTCGCATCAACACTTTGAGCGACTCTCCCGTCCAAATATGACGCGCCAAATAATTGGAATCGATGCGCAGAGCTTCTGCGAGCGCCTCTATGTAAGGCATCGTCGGATAGACCTCACTCAGTTCCGTACGTCGAATAAAATATGGGGCGACGCCGATTTGTTCCGCAAGCGTCTCAATCGATAATCCAGCCCGCTCTCGCAAGATTCGAATCCGGTCCCCGTATCCCCGGTATGGCGCATTTTTACCATCCATCTCATTTCCCCCTTCCCTCTCTTTATTATAATTCCCGAATTCACAAAAAAATACTCGGAAGCATAGGCTCCCGAGTCATGAATCGTTCTCTTATTTCTTCGTCAATTCGACGACTTCTGAAGATCCAGCTGTCACCGTGTCGCCTTCTGCGACAAGTTTGTTCACGCCGAAGCTGTCATGGTTCGTGATGATGATCGGAGTGATTGTCGATGGAGCGTTCGCTTTGATGAAGTCGAGGTCAAACGTGACAAGCGGATCGCCAGCTTTGACAGATTGACCTTCTGTGACGTGTGTCTCGAAGCCTTCACCTTTAAGGTTGACCGTATCCAAACCGATGTGGATCAAGTACTCTGCACCGTTGTCCGCGTTGATACCGATCGCGTGTTTCGTCGGGAATACCGTTGCAATTGTTCCGCTAACTGGTGAAACGACTTTGCCTTCAGTCGGCTCGATCGCAATTCCGTCACCCATCATTTTTTGTGAGAATACTTGGTCAGGTACGTTCGTGATGTCGACGACCTTTCCTGTAAGCGGTGAAACCGCGTTGAGTTGTTCTTCTTTACCACCAAATAGTTTTTTAAAGAATCCCATAGCTTAATCCCTCCAACATGTTCTATTGAATCGAAGTCTTCCCTTTTATACCCGAAAAGCTAAAACTTCAATCCCTACCTTATTAACGGTATAGTAGATATAAGGTAGTGCGAAATCGTTTTACACATCGTAAGAATACGAGTGTGCAATCGCTTTTGCAAGCCCTTTTTACACTTTATAAAAATTTCACACGATGGAGGCGCTTACAATGACGACTTTCACAAAATTGTCATATGAACGGCCCGACTTGGATGCTTTGAACAGCAGATTGTCGGACTATTCTGGCGAATTACAGCAAGCGAGCACACTTGAGGAAGCGAATGAACTCATTCGTCAAATCAACAAGGAACGGAACGATTTTGAGACACAAAGTCAACTCGTCGCGATCCGACACTCGGTCGACACACGCGACGCTTTTTATGAAGAAGAACAATCTTTCTTCGACGATGCACTACCGGTCTATGAGAAAGAGATTCAAGCATACTACCGCGTCTTGACGAACCACGAGCTTCGTTCTGAACTCGAAGCGGAATGGGGTAGCCAGTTGTTCTCTCTCGCCGAGCGTGCACTCGAGACGTTCGAGGAGTCGCTCATCCCGAAATTGCAGGAAGAGAACCGCCTCGCGACGGCTTATCAAAAGGTCATGTCGGCGGCACAGATTGAATTTGACGGCAAGACACTCAACTTGTCACAGTTCGGTCCATACCTTCAGTCACCTGACCGCGATGTCCGTAAAGCCGCATCCGTCGCCCGCTATACATATCTTTCTGACAACGGTGACGAGCTCGACCGGATTTACGGGGAACTCGTACGGGTTCGGACAGAGATTGCCCATGCACTCGGCTTCCCGTCTTTCGTTGAACTCGGTTATGCCCGCATGCAACGCGTTGGATATGACGAGTCGATGGTCGACAACTTCCGCAAACAAGTCCGCGACGTCATCGTCCCGCTCGCTTCTGCGTTAAAAGAGAAGCAGGCGAAACGCATCGGTGTCGATCATCTCTACTATTACGACGAGTCATTCGTCTTCCCTGACGGTAACGCGACACCTCAAGGGGATGAGTCGTTCATCATCGAAGGCGGCAACAAGATGTACCAGGAACTCTCGAACGAGACAGACGAGTTCTTCCAGTACATGCAAGAACGCGGCGCCCTCGATTTGACGGCGAAACCAGGTAAAGCTGGCGGCGGATATTGCACGTACTTGCCTTCTGAAGGTCTCCCGTTCATCTTCTCGAACTTCAATGGGACAGCCGGAGACATCGACGTCCTCACACACGAAGTCGGTCATGCCTTCCAAGTGTACGAGAGCCGTCATTTGACGACTCCGGAATACGCCTTCCCGACGTACGAGGCATGTGAAATCCATTCGATGTCGATGGAATTCTTCTGTTGGCCATGGATGGAGCTCTTCTTCGGCGACCAAGTCGACAAGTACAAGTTCAACCACTTGGCCGGTAGCATGACGTTCCTTCCGTACGGTGTGCTCGTCGACGAGTTTCAACACGTTGTCTACCGCAATCCGGACATGACAGCTGCCGAGCGTCGTCAAGCATGGCGCGACTTGGAGAAGGTGTACCTCCCGCACCGCGATTATGAGACGAACGACTATCTCGAATCAGGTGCATGGTGGCACCAACAAGGACATATCTTCCAAAGTCCGTTCTATTATATCGACTACACGCTCGCGCAAGTGTGTGCGTTCCAGTTCTGGGTACGCATGCATGAAGACCGTGAAGCGGCATGGAGCGATTATCTCACGCTTTGTCAGGCCGGCGGAAGCCGCTCGTTCCTCGAACTCGTCGAACTCGCGGGTCTCAAATCACCATTCGCAGACGGCGTGTTGAAAGAAACGATCGATCAAATCGAAGACTATCTCTTGAAACATCCGCTCGCGAACTAACGAGAAAGACCATCGAAAAAAATCGATGGTCTTTTAGTTTGGATTGATTTCGTTCTGCAGTTCAAACGGCAAGTCTTCTAAATCAATTTGACGACTGTCGAACAGATTGAACTGCTGGAGACGACTTTCCAAATATTTTTGTAGCAGTTCAGCTACCTTCTCTCCGGACAATCCGTTCAAGTCCGGAACCTGCGTCACCGAAAGTTCAATAGTGCGAAGCCCGTAGTCCGGCAGGCGCGATTCGATTTCGGCAAGCTCTTCTTCGGTCAACCGTTTCCCTGTCGTCGTCACGAGAAGGAGATTGTCATCTTCCTGATAGTCCTGACTGATAATGATGGCATCTGAAAATTCTTCTTCGATGAAGTTATTGATTCCCGTCCGGACGATGCTGTCTTGAACGAGCGTCGCGGCTGAAAAGATACTTGGAACGACGATGAGGACAGATAAGGCGATGAGAAGTCGATTAATTTTTTTATGGTTCGCATCCTGTTTCGTCAACACTTGTGAGATGCCCATGAATTTGACCCCGATGAACGTGGCGATGGCGATGAATGCACAGTTGATGACGAACAAATAGCTCGATCCGATTAAGTAGTCGAGATTGCGTGTTGCAATCGAATAACCGACCGTACATAACGGTGGCATCAAGGCGGTCGCGATGGCGACACCTGGGACGATGTTGTTACTCATTTTCTTTTGTGCCCCGATGATCCCAGCGGTCCCCCCGGCGAAGGCGATGATGACATCCCAAATCGTCGGTTCGGTCCGAGCGATGATTTCATTACTCGCATAGGTGATTGGGGAGATAGCGAAATAGATGGTCGCGACGGTGAGACTGACCGCGACTTGGACGAGAAGCAGACGTACGCCTGCACGCAGTAATTTCATGTCATAAAGCGACAAGGCGAGACCGATACTTAAAATCGGTGTCATCAGTGGCGAAATTAACATCGCCCCGATAATGATAGGAATAGAGTTCATATTCAGTCCAATTGAAGCGATGAAGATCGAACACATTAAAATGACGGAATCACTCGGTCGTACCTTTAAATTCGTGTACATCTTGTCTTTGAATTCTTCGGCGGTGTACGTCTGTTCCATTCTGATTTTCAGCTCCCTTGTCGTATCGATATCATCCACAGAAGCAAGCCCTTCCTTTATTTACCCGCAACTCGAAAAAGACAATCGATTTCAGCAAAAGAAAAACTGGACCTTTGATTGGTCCAGTTCACATCATCAAATGACATCTAACGGTTGTTTCGTCGTCGGTGGTGGGAACGCTTCATCGAGCGCCTCGAAATCTTCTTCACTCAAATCGAGCAAGAGCGCTGCCGCATTCTCCTCGACGTGCTCGGCCTGTCCCGCTTTCGGGATGGCGATGACGTGTCCGCTCCGAATCGTCCAGGCGAGTAAGATTTGTGCGACCGAGGCGCTATACGCCTCTGCGATTTGATTGACCGTCTCGTTTTCGAAGACATCTTTTTTCACGTCGCTTCCCTCGGCGAGCGGCGCGTACGCCATGACCGGGATGCCTTGTTCTTTTAGATAAGGAAGCAGGTCATACTCGATCCCTCGACTGCCAAGATGATAGAGCACTTGATTGACCGCGCAGTTGTCTCCGTTCGGTAAGGCGAGAAGTTCTTTCATATCCTCGACATCGAAGTTCGAGACACCCCATGCCCGAATCTTGCCGTCTGCCTTGAGCTGCTCCATTCCTTGAATCGTCTCCTCGAGCGGGGCATCCCCTCGCCAATGGAGTAAGTAAAGGTCGAGATAGTCTGTCCCGAGTCGTTCGAGTGACGCGTCGCATGCTTTGACGAGTTTGTCGCCGTACGCATTGTATGGATACACTTTCGAGACGAGGAAAACGTCTTCGCGTCGGTCTTGAATGGCTTCGCCGACCAACTTTTCGGATTCCCCTTCCCCGTACATCTCAGCCGTATCGATGACATGGAGTCCGCAGTCGAGTCCTGTCCGAAGCGCTTCCACCTCAGCGTCATGCTTCGATTTCTCTTCTCCCATACGCCACGTCCCTTGCCCGAGTGCGCGCATCTCCCGTCCGTCTTTCAATTCGACAACGTTTTGTTTCAATGCCGCGAGTAATAAAGAATGTGGTAGTCGTTGATTCATATCGTTTCCTCCTTTGTCCAAGCCTCATGTAACGGTCCCGTCGTCCCGAAGACAGGGTCGTACGTCGGTTTCTCGACTTGTTCGATTCGCTTTAGGTTGTCCGGACGTTCTTCCGTCTTCCCGGTCAACGTGTCATAGTCGCGACCGTCCGGGTATGCCCCGACGACTTGAAAGTCTGCGCTCGCCTCGATGCGTCGATGTCCTGTCCCCGCCGGCAAGACGAGGACATCCCCTGCACTGACGCGTACGAGATCACCGTTCGTCCCTCCGAGTTGAAGGGTCGCCTCACCATGTAAGACGCCCAACACTTCATGCGTGTTGCTGTGATAGTGATGATAATCGAACACCCCGTTCACCCAACTGTTCGTCCATTCATTATGAGCGAACGTTTCTTGCATCCCGCTCGGGTCATCAAAGACGCTGCGATAGAGAAGCGCCGGATAATCGGGATGATTCGGGATCGAGCCGTCATCTGTAAACAAAAAAGTTTTCAAGTCCATTCTAAAAACCCTCCTTGTCTCTGTCCCTGTACCCGACTTCCCCGCACAAAAAACGGTCGCCCTCTATGGACGACCGTGAATATTATGAGATGACCTCTTCTCCTGACTGGTCGATATGGCACTCCCCCCAGGCGCACATGGCGTCTAAAATCGGTTTAAGTGACCATCCATACTCTGAGAGCGAGTAGATGACTTTCGGTGGGACTTGTTCGTACACCGTACGCACGACGACCCCGTCCGCTTCAAGCTCACGTAATTGTTGAGTGAGCATCTTCTGTGTGATGTTCGGCATGAGTTTACGCAGCTCACTCGTCCGACGCTCTCCTTTGATCAAGTGACACATGATGACGACTTTCCATTTACCACCGATGACGTCAAGTGTCGCTTCGACCGGAATGTTATATGGCATATCATTTCCTCCATTTCTTCCATAGGCACTTTTTAGTGCCTACCGCACTTGAAAGTACGTACTTCTCAAACGGTTTTCATGCCCTTATGATAACGACTATAGCAAATCAATACAAGTTCATTTCGCTCGTAGCACCCTCTTGAGACGGTAAGGTACTTTTTTGACCGTACTGAACAAATAGAGGAAAGCGAGATGTCTTTGCTATCGGGAGACGAAGGGCACTCGTCTTCCACACCATTTTTCATCAACTAGGAGGAACTACTCATGAATCAACCTATTTCACAACCTGTTGAAGAACAGGCACCTAAAAATGGAGGATTGGCGTTACTCGCCCTTGCCATTAGCGCTTTCGGCATCGGGACGACCGAGTTCGTCCCTGTCGGATT
Organism: Exiguobacterium sp. NPDC077395; assembly: GCF_050269125.1. NCBI lineage: Bacteria > Bacillati > Bacillota > Bacilli > Caryophanales > Exiguobacterium > Exiguobacterium sp. NPDC077395. The sequence goes on along the minus strand of NZ_JBNNHU010000001.1, from coordinate 589,471 downwards.
GCTCGCATCCATCGCAAGTGACTTAAACATCGGGATCACACTCGCGGGTCTCATTATTTCGGGATATGCCATTGGCGTCGCCGTCGGTGCACCGATTTTAACGGCACTGACGAACCGAATGAACCGCAAGACGTTACTCATGGCACTGATGGTCGTCTTTATCGGCGGAAACTTGGTCTCTGCCATGTCGACAAGTTTTGAACTCTTGATCGTCGCCCGCTTTATCACCGCGTTCTCGCATGGTGTCTTCTTCTCAATCGGAGCAACCATCGCCGTACAACTCGTACCACCGCATAAAAAAGCGAGTGCCATTGCACTCATGTTCACAGGTTTAACTGTCGCTACCGTCACAGGTGTCCCACTCGGTACCTTCATCGGTCAAGCCTTCGGATGGCGTGCCACATTCTTTGCTGTCGCAGCACTTGGTGTCGTTTCAATCATCGCCAGCTTCTTCTTGATTCCGAAAGATTTGAAACAGTCGCCACCGGCGAAGTTCTCAGATATGAAGAAACTGCTCACGAACGGTCGTCTCATGCTCGGATTCTTGATCACAGCACTCGGTTACGGCGGAACGTTCGTCGCGTTTACGTACTTGACTCCAATCATGCAAGACGTGACAAAAATCAGCCCGAGCTTGATCAGCGTCGTCTTACTCGTTTACGGAATCGCAGTCGCCATCGGGAACGCGGTCGGCGGAAAACTCGCCAATGAAAACCCGGCGAAAGCATTGTTCTATATGTTCATCGTTCACGCAGCGGTCATGATCATCATGTCGTTCATGATTCCGTTCAAAGTGGCTGGTCTCATTGCCATCGTCTTGATGGGACTTCTCGCCTTCATGAACGTGCCTGGACTCCAACTGTATATCGTGCAATTGGCTGAAAAATATGTACCCGCTGCTGTCGATGTCGCATCCGCACTCAACATCGCGGCCTTCAACATCGGGATCGCCCTCGGTGCGACAATCGGCGGACTCGTCGCCGATTCAATCGGACTCGTCCACACACCGTGGGTCGGTGGGATCATGGTCATCATCGCCGTCATCTTGACAGCCATCTCTCGTCGTTTGGAAGCAAACTAAGGAGGAGCTTATGTTCAACAATCATAAAAGCTACAACCGGATGTATCGGGAGGGCGAGCTTACGCTCGGCCTCCACATCCCTTTAGAAAATTTTAAAATGCGTACCCCGACACTCGAACGTCAAGTCGAACTCGCTCAAAAAGCAGACGACTACGGCTTCACAGCGCTCTGGTTACGGGATGTTCTATTAAAAGACCCGAACTTTTTAGACCCCGCCGTCGGTCAGATTTATGACATGTTGATCTACGGGACACATTTACTCGGTCAAACGAAAAACATCGCGCTCGGTACGTCCGCGCTCGTCTTACCACTCCGACATCCGCTTCGTTCAGCGAAGGAAGTCGCGACGATTGAAGCGTTATTCCCGGAACGATTGATTCTCGGAATCTCGTCAGGCGACCGTCGTGCCGACTTCAAAGGACTCGGAGTCGATCATCCGACACGCGGCGACCAGTTCAAAGAATCGCTTCGCGTCATGGAGCAGGCACTCTATTACAACTACCCAACGATTGACTCACCTTACGGGGAAGTTGAACAGGCAACGCTCGTACCACGTCCGAAGAAACGGATCCCGACAATGATCACCGGCTTCGCGCAACAGGATATGGACTGGCTCGGGGCGAACGGGGATGGATGGATGTACTATCCGCAGGCACCTTTCGCACAAAAACAAGCGCTTGACGCTTGGCGTGAAAGCGGTGAGGCACACGGTCGTGCTTTCCGTCCCTTCTCGATGCCGATGCATCTTGACTTGACGCATGACCCAGACGAGCCACCGACGCCAATTCGCCTCGGTTTCCGTCTAGGTCGCAACCACTTAATCAAATTGCTCGAAGCGTATCGTACCATCGGCGTGAACCACCTCTTCTTCGCCCTCTTCGACGGAGAACGTCCGGCTGAAGAAGTCATCGATGAATTAGGAGAATATGTGTTGCCGCATTTCCCACCCCTTGTTTGAGGTTTTCCCTTCATTTTCGAAATGAAGGGTTTTTTGTGAAGTGGAAGGGTAAATACAAATGAATCTATGAAAAGGAGTCCTCTCATGCCCTCTCATCATGAAAAGGTAGAAAAGATTGAACTGTTTTTTGACTTGGTATTTGTGTTTACGTTCATTCAACTCACATTGAAGCTCGAGCATCATCTCACATTCCATACGTTTTTAGAAGTTCTCGTCCTCATGGCCCTCATTTGGTACATCTTCGAGGGATATATTTGGTTGACGAACACGACCAAACTGACAAGAAGGAACCATCAAATCTTCATGACGCTCGGGATGATTGGCTTTATGCTCATTTCCGTCGCCATCCCAAAAGCATATGATCAAGATGGCTTCATTTTCGGACTTGGGTTTTTAGTGATTGTCGCCGTGCATTCGACACTATTCTTGTTGCACAGTAATGACGATACGAAAAAAGCGATGCTTGCCATCGTACCGTACAACGTCTCCTTTAGCATCATCATCCTCGTCGCTTCTCTGTTTGAGGGGAACGTACGCCTGATTGTATGGGGGATTGTTGCGATCGTTGCGGTATTAGGTCCTCTTGTACAGAAAAACAGAGGGCAGTTCGAAGTGTCGTCCTGGCACTTCCTTGAGCGTCATTACTTGATTCTCGTCATCGCTCTTGGCGAAACGATTGCGTCGACCGGTCGCGCTGCGATTGATGAGGATTTAACCTCGGATGTCGTTCTGACGATGATTCTTGCCCTTATGCTGACCGTTCTGCTCTGGTACTCCTACGTGAAGGACGATGAAGCAAGGGAGAATCGTTTTCAAGACATGCATACGGATAAACGAGATCAGACAGCCAAGGCCGGATTCTATTGGTCGCATCTTTCGATGTTCCTCGGCATCATCTTACTCGCCGTCGTCAAGATCACCATCGTGCACGATCCGATGCAGACACTCGATTTAGCACACCGGATCACGTTGTATGTCGCCATCGTCTTGTTTGGATATGGTGTCATTTACTTCAATCGTCTATTCTTCAAGGTGTCTTGGAAGCGACTTGCGGTTCTCGCGGTCCTACTCGTCATCCCACTCATCGCACCCTATTTACCGGCAACCCTACTCTTACTCGTGATAACCTTGATTTATTTTATCGCAATGATTGCCCCACTTCCGTTCTTGAAAACAAAGCAGAAAGAAACGTAAAACAAGCCAGAACCGGGATTCGGTTCTGGCTTGTTCGTTATCGGACTTCATTCTCCAATTGTTTCAACTTTGACGAGTAATACTCGATGATGTCACGGCGTCGGATGATGCCGATGAAGTATTTGCCGTCATCGACGACCGGCACGAAGTTTTGATCCGTGATTGCATCGACAAGTTCTTCGATTTGGGCCGTAATGGATACCGGCTTATAGCGAACGCGTTGCTTGATGTCCTTTAGACGTGTCCGGAGCACTTTTTCATAGTCTTCTTCCCCGCGAAGCTGTTCTGCGAGTGCCCAGAGTAAATCCCCCTCTGTCATCGTCCCGGCGTAAAATCCGTTCTCCGAAACGAGTGGGACAGACGTGAATCGATGATGTTTCATCTTTTCAAGTGCTTGTCGTACCGTTGATTCGGGGTCCAAATATTTGACGTCTTCTTTCGGATATAAAAAGAAAGCGATGTTCATTTAAATCTCTCCTCAATCTGTTAATCCACCCCGTTATTGTACCATGAATGGTAGGACAGGTTGAACTAAATCCATGTTCCTATTCTCTTTAATCATCCCCTTTCTCCTAAACGACACAAAAAAACATCGTGATTCTTGTCACAGCGATGTTTCGGTGCTTCAAAAAATTTGGAAGGGAACTCCAATTGATTTATACCCGTTTTAGTTGATTCTTATCCGTCCAGACACACAAAAGGCCCCCATGAGGAGGCCAAAGTTTATTGAACAAATTGCAACAGTGTATCGTTAAATTTCTCTCGTTCATCGAGTACCGTACCGTGCCCACTCTCTTCAAAACGTTCAATCCGTGCGTTTGAAATACCCTCTTCCATCTGTTCGGCAAACTCAAACGGACAGATTTTATCATGTACACCGTGAATGATTAACGTCTCTACATCAATCTTCGGCAAGGCATCGCGCAAATCTTCGTCTCGAAGCGCTTTTGCCGAGGCAATCGTCCCGTGACTCGAAGCAACGAGCGCAAGATGGTGGAACCAATTTTGCATCGGTTTCGAATGTTCTTTCTCGAAGAAGATTTCCCCGAATCCTTCGAGCATCTTCGGCCGATCGGCTCGTGTATCGTCAATCAACGCGTCGACTTCGTCCGTCGTCATCCCGTACGGATAGTCTGAACGTTGTGTGAAAATCGGTGCCGCTGCTCCCGCCAACACTAACTTTTTCAGACCATCCTCTTTATAGTCGGCCGCGTAACGAACAGCAATCGCGCCACCCATCGAGAATCCGACGAGTGTGAAGTCTTTTAAACCAAGGCCGTAGACGACCATATGCACGTCGGATGCCATCGTCTCATAGTCATACCCCGTCGCTGGCGCATCAGATTTGCCGTACCCTCTAAAGTCGATTCCGATATAGCGATAGCCTGCCTCAACGAGCGCATTCTTCTGATACTCGAACATGTTGTTGTTCGCCGGCCAACCGTGTAAGAAGACAATCGGCTCCCCAGAACCGACATCCTCCACATATAAGTTTGTCCCGTCATGTGCTGTAATATACCCCATCATCCAACCTCCACATTTTTAATTGATTGTAAATACTCACAACCTACTTGTTCCCGTTTCCAACCCTTAAAAACCTTCTCATGTGTCACGCCAGAGCGATTCTCCTTTTAAGTACCCTTCGATGGCTTTCGCCCCTTCTCGTAACACCGCTTCCCGCCAAGACGGGTCGTCTGGATAAAACATCGCCATGAACTCGTTTTGAATCCCGTTACGCGCTTCGGGATCTTTCGTCCCTTCAAAATACAGACGATTCTCTAAAATGATCGTCAAAAACTCGCGGATGGAGGCTTTCGTCGACGTTCCGAACGTCCCGAATTCGAAGAGAGCCGAGACAAGTCCTTTGTCCGGATACTCCGTGTCTCGTACATAGTAGAAGTGGTTCGTCGAGTCCCCGAGCACTTCATCTGGGTCATACACTTTCACGTTGTCGAGACCGTATGCCTGTTTCAACTCGTCTTCGGTGCGACCGTCCCGCTTACTGATGACCATCGTCACTTCGTTTGTCGGACCGAGTGCGGTATGCCAATCGAGATGGACCACTTTCTCGTAGCGTTCCAGTAGATCATGTTGAATGCCTTTCAAGAAGATGGCTGACGGTTCGTCTTCTTCTCCCCCATAGTACACACCTTTCGGGAATTGGTACTGTCCCATCCCTTTCGCTCCACTCATCGCTTTGAATCCGTCGAGCTTAATGCCAGAGCCGAGGAACGAATAAATCTGTTCACGCGCCTCATGGTAGTCGTCAATCACTCCGTCCGGTACGAAGAGATGGCGCATCAGCTCATATTCACGGTTCACGTTATATGGGACAGATTCACGATTGATCACATAGTTCCGGTTCAAATCGACATTATGCTCGTTGACCCGGCGGAAGTGTTTCATTCCCCACGGATTGACGGCATGGATGAGACAAAGGCCTGTCGTTTCATGTCGCAGTTGTGGCAATTGTGTGTGAACAAATTGATGCGTCACCGCGGCACCTGCATATCCTTCAATTCCATGTTCCCCGATGGTCATGAGAAGTATCGCTTTTCGATCTCGTTTCGGTTCGCCTAAGATGATGTCGACGCTTTCGTCCCCAATCGAATGCGTTAACAGCTCCGCTTTCGGATAAAAGCGTTTCACCTCCGGCAACAAATTGATGAACTTCTCTCGCGACTCTTCATAGGATGATGAAAAATACTGGCTCATCGCACTCTCCTCCATTCTTTTCTCTCTACTCCATTCCCATCCTACGGCAATCTAAAAACGCCTCCTGAAACAGGAGACGTTTCGAGTCAAGGTGTTCGGATTCGTTTCGTATGTTGACGCCGGAACGCCATCACGTAGAAAATCGGACCAATCAAGACGGCACCGAATAACCAATAGAGACCCGCGTTCGCATACAATCCTTCAAACGAACGGAACACCCAAGCGAGGACCGTGAACGCGACGATCAGTTCGACGGTCCACAACAATCCACGGCGAACCGCTAGGAGAATCGTATTCGTTTTTTGGAAAAAGGCTGCGACGAAAGCAATCAAAAATGCTGGGAAACTCGAGAGCCACAACATGCGATTGAGTGAGGACTCAGCAAAGTATGAGTTTCCGAGAGAGACGGTGATGAGGAAGTGCACCAATATAACGAGCAAGACGACCATCCATCCGACGAAGACATCACGTTCCATTTTTCTCATCACAACCAGCTCCCTTTCTAAAGAGTTGAATACTAAGTATTTACCCGCTTTTTCAGCCTTCTCTTCCGCTTCTATTAAAAAAACGCATCCTCATTTCAGAATGCGTTTCACGTATTATCCGACCAACTCCCGTGCCCATGCTTTTGCACGTTCGAGCTCGCCTTCTTTCAGCATCTCCGTCTCCCCATCAACCAAGAACGATTCTTTTTGAACGTTCGTCGCGCCTTTTTCAACCATTTCCCCTTCGACGCGATTGACCGCATGACCGAACCAGTCGATGATTTTACCGAGAATCGGATTCTGTTTTTCTTTGACGACACTCGTATCAAACGCAGCCGTCCGCTTCCCGCGAAGCGCATTGTCCGAGATTCCGTCTAGAAACACTTTAATGTCCTCCGTCTCATAACCCCCATGTGTTGGTGAACCGATGACGACAAGGTCGACGTGCGCCAAGTCGCCAAGACCGATATTCAACACATGTTCCATGCGCGCCTCATGCTCTTTCGAAAGTTCTTCCTGCATCGCATGGGCAATCTTTTCTGTATGACCATACAGTGAATCAAAAATAATCAAAATGTTCATCATGAATCCCCCTTTGCCGAACGTCTCTTTATCCCCTTCCCATTCCAACGTGCGTTCATGCTTCTTTTTTGTATAGTGAACTTCGCTTGAAGAGCGTCCAACTCACGATAACAATGCCGAGTACGAGCAAGATATAGCCGAAGAACGTGACAAAGTTGCGCGTGTGATAGGGTGCTTCGAATCGGTATTCCGCCCGCTTCCATTCCGAGCCGTCCTCAACCGCAATGACGTCTTCAACGGGCTCCCCGACGACTTCACGATACACCGTCCCGATTGGATATCCGTTCGAGGCATTCCCGTAGTAACGTCCCGTCTCATCGTTGACCGTTGTTTCCACTTCACCGATCACTTCACCGAGCGAATCCTCACCTATTATCGTATCAAGCACTTCATATGCATTTCGGTCGAACACGACAAATGTATATGCCCAGGAAAGGGCGGATACGGGAAGCGCAATCGATATAGCGAAAAGAGTCAGAATCATGAATCGCCTCATTTAAGACTCCAGACGAACGTCGCCGAATCACTGACATTGATGTCATCTGGTTCGAATTCGGGCATCCGCGATTCAGAATAGACGTTGTCCTGGCTATAGAGAACGTTTGTAGGCGAGAATACGTGAATCTCACCCCATGTGTAATCGATCTGAAGCAAGTCCCCTAGTTCTGCACCTGCTCCTTTCGCAAGGAGTTCCGCTCGTTTCCGCGCATTCTCCGCAGCACTCACCAATAGCTGATCTTCGATTGCATTCGGGTCTTTCATCGTGAAACGAATGGAGAGCGTCGGATTTGCCCGGGATTGACTGATTTGTTCGATGACGTCCGATAGTTTTGACGTATCGAGTGCAAATTCGAGCTTCGTCTTCTGCTTACAGACATATCCGACAAATCGCGACCGGTAATTTTCATCTCGATCACGATAGCGCTCGTATTCCGTATCGATGGAAAAGTCACTCGTTTTAAGGTCCGTTTTGTCAAAACCTGCGCGAGAGATGGCTATTTGAAGATGTGACACCGCAGTTGCCGCCTCGGTCATCGTGTCTTCGTAACGCGGTGCTTTTGAGACGAGGTCCATGTGAATCACAATCAAATCTGGTCGAGATGAGACATTCCCCGTACCTTTTACCGTAATCTTTCGTTCCATATCGTTCTCCCTCCTAATAATATGAGATGTAGATTATTCTGATACATTAAATCGTGAGATCATCCAACGTTCTATTCCATCTAAAGAATTCATATCTTGCAATGACGGATAAGCATCCCATTCAAACAACAGTCCGTCCGGGGTATCTAAAAACAGATAACGCTCCCCGTCCGGAAAACCGTAATCCGCAATATCTTTCAGTCGAAGCGTGGCCCCGTTTTGTTCCCAGATGAATTCGTCATCATATGGAATTGGCATAAAGATGCCCTCCATCCCTTGACGTACGTGTGAGATGACGCTCGTATGCTCTGTCAGTTCCATTCCTCCGATTGCATCGGCACGAACAACCAGTTCTTGCCCGACTTGCACATCCCCCCGATACACATCTGACACATGAATCGTGATGAGGGACTGATATTCGGTCTCCCCGTTGAAATCAATCTCAATTTGCTGGATGTCCGCGACTGTCCCTCTGATCACGACCGGATTCCACCGCGAAAAGAGTTCATCCTCTGTCATGTCCATCAAGTTTTCCTGGGAAGTACCTTGCCTTATTTCTGATTCATCAACGATATGAACCGAGTTTGCCGTCGAATCCGTGGATAACGGCATACGTTCATTCCAAATATTCGATGTGAAGAGCATGAATCCCGCAGCGGTGGCGAGTAATAGTCCCGCCCCCCATTTGAGTCGTTGATAAGGTCTTCGCTCTATCATCATGGATTCCTCTATAAAGCGGTCATCCACTTCCCCAAGTAGTCGAAGCAACTGTTCATTCTTCATACGCGAATCCCTTCTGCTTCAAGCGCTCGCTGTAATGCATCACGCGTTCGCTTCAGCGTCATTTTGACATGGCTCTCCCCGAGTTGATGGTTTTTCGCAATTTCTTGAATCGAGTGAAGATAAAAATAACGTTGCATGAACATCATTCTCGTCTGTCGAGGAAGGTCTGCAAGAAATACATTCAATAGGTCGACGATGTCTTCGTCTTTCATCGACACCGTGAGGACATGTTCTAGTTCTTCATAGACGAGCGGTACTTGTCCACCACCCCGTTTTTTCGCATGATTCTTCTTATAGCGTTGCAGCGAGAGATTCCGAACAATCTTCGTCAAATACGCCCCGAGTCGAAACGGACGTGTCGGCGGTATTGATTCCCATGCTTTCATATATAAATCATTCAGACACTCTTCCGTATCTTCATGATTTTGTAGAATATTGTAGGAAACACGATGACAATATCTCCCGTATTTCTTTTTCGTGGCAACAATCGCATATTCGGATCGCTCCCAGTACCAATCGATGATGACCTGGTCATCCATCTATTTACCCCCTCCTCGTAACCCTCTACCACTATAGATCCCAATCGGCTATTCTTCGTCACAACATGCTAAAAAAACCTCGTCGTTGAGACGAGGAGTCGAAGCGCTTATTCATCATTTTTTCCAAATCGATACGGCAAGTCCTCCGATATAGCCAACCATCGCTCCGCTTGCGATGCCGTATGTCAGCTGTATATCGAAGAAAAACGAGAGGATTACACCGAGTGTTGTCCCCGCAATCAATCCAAAACAAATGATACAGTCCTTCCATTCTCGTGAATCCATCTTGCTCCTCCTTACCAATCCGTTCAATCTGACGACTTCATTTCCCCTACTGCTTTAAGACCTTTCAACGTTTTCATTTTCCGTGTGTGATGCTGGACGGCATAGGCCAACACGGCGACAACAACTATATTTAATAGGATTGTCCATTTTGCAACCGGATTCGATAAGTTCGCTAAGACGACCACAAAGTTGGCGAGCAAAACGGTTCCATACAGTTGGATGATTCGATTTTCACGCTGAATCATCGAGTCAAAATCCGAATACAATTGGAACGGTCCGTCGCTCGTCCGCTTTCTTAAAAAGACCCAGCGATAGGATGTGTCGACGACCTCAATCCCAACTTCATCCAGGAATGCCATGTAAGCTTTCGAATCAGGATGAGAGGGCAGTTCTCGTAACAATTCAATTCGATATGTATACATCCCTGGTTCGACTGAACGAAAGCGATATCGCATGAAGCGAAACGACTCGAGAGCCCATCCCTTTTCTGCCATCTCATTGAGCCATTTTTCTTCTTTTTCATAGTCGAGAAATATGCGATACATGGTCTTCGTCTTCATGTTTCCAACTCCTTCGTCCACTCATGACCGTGCCGCACCAATTCTTCTAATCGTTTTAATTCGATCTGAAGTGCTTCTCGACCAGCATCGGTGATCTCGTACTCTTTTTTCCGTGCCGTTCCTTCAAGTGCTTGAATCCATCCTCTTTCAACTAAACTACTGAGAGCTCCATATAACGTACCGGGCGCGAGCTGAACTCGCCCATGACTCAACTCCTGGACAAACTGCATCATGCCGTACCCGTGCCTCGGAACTTGAAGGGACAACAATATATAATAAACCGCCTCGGTTAGTGCGCCTGTACTCGACTGTTGTGTCACGTATCCTACTCCTTTATATCGTGTTTCGTTATATCGTCATCCGATATATCAAAATTATCCTATTTTTGGTTATTAGGCAAGAGAAAATGCCAAAGAATCATTTCTTTGGCATTGCTTTATGATTCGTCGAGTTCAGTTGAAGCAAGCTCATACTCGCGTTGACTTGGTAGCACTTCTTTTTTCTTCTTCGGAAACGTAGCGTCGAACGCCTCTACCTCGGCTTCTTCTACTTCCAATCCCTCTGTAAATACGGCGAAGCCTTGAAACCCATCTAGCGCCCCTTCATATAAAGGTAATACGAGCAGTCCTTTATAATATTGTCCGTCCGGCATCGCAATACCGTATCGTTTTCCACCTACGAAACCATATGGTTCATAATGATATGGATACCCGAGTGTCAGGATTGCACGGTAACCAAGCGATTTCGCATGCTCGATCGAATGCGTAATGAGATGTCTGCCTACGCCTTGTCGATGATACTTCGGATCGATGAAAACTGGACCGAACGTGATGGTATTAACCGACTTCTCTCCATCTACAATTTTCGACTTCGAGTAAAAGATTCCGCCAGCAAGTTCCCCGTCTACCTCGATGACCCATGACAATTCAGGCAAGTAATCTTCATGTTTTCTCAATTGATGAATCGCATAATGCTCATGACATCCTGGGAAATACAAGTTCCAAAACGCTTCCCGCGCAATTTCTTCGACACGCCGCTCATCTTCCGGTCTTTCTTTTCGTATGTTGATCATTCGCCTCACTCCTCTCTCGTTTAGTATACAAAAAGGTCCAGCGTTCGCTGAACCTCATCGTTTATTCGGCAGCGAATGCTGCCTCTTCTTCATGGTATTTCTCGACGAAGGCGTCGAGCAACGCTCGTACTTCATCCGTCGATTTCGTTTCCATCAAGTTATGACGGAGCTCGCTCGCCCCGCGGAATCCTTTGACATAAATCTTGAAGAAACGGTGCAAGTTCGAGATTGAACGTGGCACGTCCTCTTGGAATTTGTCTTGAAGGTCCAGTTGCAAACGCAATAGATCGAGATGTTCTTCCATCGAGTGTTCGCGCGGCTCTTTCTCGAATGCGAACGGGTTCTTGAAAATCCCACGACCGATCATGACACCATCGACCCCGTATTTCTCAACGAGTTCGAGTCCCATTTGACGGTCGAGGATATCTCCGTTGATGGTGATGAGCGTATCCGGTGCAACCTCGTCACGAAGCTTCACGATGTCCGGAATCATTTCCCAATGAGCGTCGACTTTACTCATCTCGTTGCGCGTGCGCAAGTGAATCGACAAGTTGGCGATGTCTTGTTTCAAGAGATGCGTCAACCAGTCGCGCCACTCGTCGAGCTTCGCGAAACCGAGACGCGTCTTGACGCTGACCGGGAGTCCGCCGGCTTTCGCTGCTTGAATGAGCTCAGCCGCGACTTCCGGACGGAGAATGAGGCCACTCCCTTTCCCACGTTTTGCGACGTTCGGGACCGGGCATCCCATATTGATATCGAGTCCTTTATAGCCCATCTCGGCCATCCCGATACTCATCTGACGGAAATATTCCGGATTGTCTCCCCAGATGTGGGCGACCATCGGCTGCTCGTCTTCCGTGAATGTCAAACGGCCACGAAGGCTACCTTTCCCTTCAGGATGGCAATAACTGTCCGAGTTCGCAAATTCTGTGAAGAAGACGTCCGGGCGTCCCGCATGAGCGACGACATGACGGAAGACGACATCGGTCACATCTTCCATCGGGGCAAGTATAAAGAATGGACGCGGAAGGTCGCGCCAAAAGTTTTCTTTCATCGTAAAATCAGTTCCTTTCATCCATACAGTCCAACAAAATCACTCATCTATTCTATTATGTCTGTCGGATTGTATCAACTGACATTACTCATGATTCGTTTCTTTCGAACGAATGAGCTGAAAAAAGTGTGGGAATCCTTCGGTCAACAAATAATGAAGCACACGATTCGTGTATTCCGGTTCAATCGTTCCCGTCCGGAGTAGCGTCTGGAGGACCATTCCATCAATTCCGGCCATCGTCCACGTGGCGACCGCCCGAGTCATCGGTCCTTGTTCGACATCATAGGCTCGTACAAAAATCGCCTCAATTCGTGTGATCCAGTCTTCATACTTCTCTTTGAATTTCTGTTGAATGTCCTCATTTCCAATCATCGCTTCATGGGCGAGATAAAACTGAAGTCGGCTCTCCGCATCTTTTTGAAGGCGCTCCTGCATGCCTTCGTAGATTTCTTGGATGATCACCGCAGCTTCTTTCTGATCGTCATGAGAGACACTCTCGATTCGTTTGACCTCTCCGAGTCCTTCGTCCATCACGTCATATAGAATCGCCTCTTTGGACGTATAGTAATGATAAATCGCGCCCGTACTGAATCCGGCTCGCTCTGCGATTCCTCGAAGCGTCGTGCCTTTGATGCCTTGTTCGACGATGATTTCACGCGCGGCTTGTAAGATTTTTAACTTCCCTTCGTTCATCATCATCTAGCACCCTCCTCTGTTCTCATCGCTCATTATATCATAATGATGTGGCGAACTTTCGACACTTCCCTGTGAGCTACCAACTCAGATTGACAGCGCTTTCAATATATTGTTACACTTTTCACATAAACATAACGAACGTTCGGTATGTTTAGTCATTGCATTTATTTCTAGTCATTTCATTTCTGAAAGGAGTGTTGTTTTATGTTTTTCTTCGAGTCGATTCCTTGGTATAACGTCGTCATGTGGTTCGTCGTACTTGGTCTTTTAATGGGTTTGAACGAGTTCGTCCGCTCCGGAAAACGGGCGAGTCAACTCATGTTCATGGCGTTACCGATTGCGTTGACCCCGATCTGGTTGTTTGTCGTCGATTCCGAAATTACATCATGGTTCCACTGGGTGAAGGTATACTCGGCACTCGCCGGCGCACTCATCTACATGGTCATCCGCTTCACAAACTACCATAAGAAACATCCTTGGTATTTAGTACTCGTCCCGGCTATTCTTGCCATCAATATCATGGAGGCCGTCATTCGGGAGTTTCAAGTCGGCATCATGGGATTTGATGGAGTCGTCGATGGAATGACTTACATCTCCGGTGGTTGGAACTATATCAACGCCTTCGCCGGGATTTTGAACATCCTCACGATTTGCGGATGGTTCGGTATCTTCGCGACGTCCGGTAAGCGAGTCGATATGATTTGGCCGGACCAGACGAAACTGTGGATCATCGCCTATGGCATTTGGAACATCTCTTACGTCTACTCTTGTGCACCGGGCAATGCATTCTATTCCGGCTTCGCCTTGAACATTGCCGCAACGATTCCTGCTCTTCTTTGGGCGAAAGGGACATGGATGCAAAACCGTGCCCAGACACTATCGATTTGGATGATGTGGGTCATGACCTTCCCTTATTTCTTTGCGGTCGGCAGCACGTTCAACGTGAGTGTCTCGTATAATCCAGCAGCGAACTGGACACTCGCACTCATCAGTCTTGTCCTCAACGTCGTGCTCGCCATCATGCAGGTGTCACGTATGATCAAACGACGTCTCAACCCGCTGAAAGACGAACTGTGGACCGATACCGAAGAATACAAGCGAGTCGATGCATTACGTGAAACAGAATCGCCTAATCCAAAGTCAGCATGACAACACCCCATAGTAGATGGAATTCGAATTCCGCTACTATGGGGTGTTTTTTTATAGGACTCCTTTGTAATCGTAGAGAATATAAACACGAAAGGATGATGACAATGATTTTGTGGATCAACGGCGCATTCGGTTCGGGTAAAACCACATGTGCTAGTATACTTCAGAAACAATTACCGAACGCATTTCTCTATGACCCGGAGCAGGCTGGATTTTTCATTCGGAATCAATTACCGGAGAGCCTTCAGCAATCTGATTTTCAACATCACCCGGAATGGCGTGAGTTCAATTATCGAATGCTTTTGAAAATCGCAACGTCCTTTGATGGGGTTATCCTTGTTCCGATGACACTCATTGACGCAACGTATGTAGATGAAATCATCGGACGACTTCAACGGGAAGGCGTCGATGTACGACATATCATTCTCGAAGCAAATCGACGGACACTCGTGAAACGATTGAATAAACGTTTCGAGTGGTTCAACTCTTGGGGGAAATCTCAAATCGACCGCTGCCAATCCGCATTCGAATCTGACATCCATGCAGAAAAGATTGTAACGGATTATCAATCAAAACAAGATGTCGCGAGAGCAGTCGCTCAGCATGTAGGACTTACGCTTTCTTCAAAGTGATTCAGATTCATACATTTCTTCCACGGGTTCGTCTTCCCATTGGATGACGAGCTCGCTTGCATGGGAGAGATTCAATTCCACCGTCTCACATGTCGTATCCGTCAACCACATGCAGCGGAACAACAGCTGGCGGTAACCATACAACTCATCGACAATCTCGAACCGTCCACGTTTTACAAAGTGACTCAACTGCTCAATCGGACACACAGTATAAGTCGATTCATCAAATCGTGTAAGTGAAGAAGAATCTCGATCCACCTTCGAAATCGTCACGGTGGCACGTCCTGTCCACACCATTTCTTTCTTGAACAAATCACGGATTCCATCTGCAAATACGAGACGGATCGTCGAACCCATCACGGTCGCTTCTGTGATGACGGCATCATGTAAGGAAAGCGGGACGTTACGGTTTCGAATCGTATACTGTTTCATTCAATCCCTCCTTTTCTGAAACACATAATTCTCCACTTGTTTCGTATATTGGGGACCTTTCATCGTCTTCTTCACTTCTGCGATATCGACGACTTTCCCTTTCGGCAATTGGAAATACTCGTCGAGCCCCGTCTGAACGAGTTCATTCGCACTTCCTATAACTCCAATCAATTCGAATGCCTCATCAAATCGTGCCAATGTCGCGTCTCCGTGACTATCATTGCAAAGCAAGATGCCGCCCGGCTTCAAATAGTCCTTCGTTGCCTGACCGACAAATCCAGCATACTGGGAGATGATCAAATCGACCGGTTCAATGTCGAGCGGCTGTGTATAGTCTTGACCAAAGAATTCAATCGTACACCGCTCATCATATTCTTTTCGTTCATTCACCAATTCCTGTACCATTTCGAGGTTCTTGAAGAAACGAATCGTCCCTTTGAAACTGTCAACATAGATGACGTGAGGGATGACAAGGGACGGCGCGATATCAACGTGACTTCCAGGATATAGCGCCCTCTTCACGTCGAAGGTGCTCGCAATCGTTTCGTACACTTGTTTTCGGTCACCAATTTTTTTTGCATACGCCTCATACATGTCTGACACTTGTTCACGGTTCATCTGGACCCTCCTAGTATAAGTATCCGAGCAAGTCGAGCTTTCCATCGGTCCATCGTTTGTCTCCCACCTGACGAATCATTAATTCTTCAAAACGTGCTTCCCCAATCCCACGTGTTGTTTGATTCTCGTCATCAATTTGAAACCATGTGCATGTATTTGTTACAGCGCGAAATCCAATTCGCTCGTAAAGCTCTGGTCGGTCTGCGAACAACAGGAGAAAATCGATTGGGTACTCTTCCCCAAGGGCAATGACTTTTTCCATTAGCGCCCGTCCGACGCCACGTCCCCGAACTTCTTCCCTCACACATAAATCGATGATGCCGAGCACGTGAATCGGAGTTCCATCCATATTCATCACACGAAAATCCAAGCCGACCTGTCCGATGATTTGTTTGTCTTCATACGCAATCAGTCGGAGATGGGGCAATTGCTTGAAGTAACGACGATTCGGATAAATGGAAGGAAACGCGTGTTGCAAGAGCTCAACCAGCTCCTTATCCATCGATTCTGAAAGGGTCATCTCGAGGTGCTGCTCGATTCTCATAGCCCCTCTCCATCTTGTTGAATGCGTTCGTAGCGAACGATACTGACCCCGTTCGGCATCAACTGTTGCTCGACTACATCAAGCTGAAGTGGCAAGATGTTTCCATCTGGGAAAAGACGTTTTCCGGAACCAATGATAATCGGATACATGATCAATCGGTATTCATCGATTAGATTGTTTGCAAGTAATGTATGGACGAGTTCACTGCTACCCCATACATGTAAATCCGGTCCGTCCTCTTGTTTGAGTCGTTTCAATGATTCGACCGGTTCTGTCAGAAACGTCGTTGATTCCCATCGTGCATCCTCTGATTGCCGCGTAACTACATATTTCATCGCACGATTGGCTTCCGGCCATACATCATCGTGATTCGGCCAATAGCTCGCCCACTGGTCATACGTTTTTCGACCAAGCAACAGATCAAACTCACTGTGCATCTGCGTTCGAATCCAAATGCCAAGCTCTTGACTCGAAAACGGCTCCGTCCATCCCCCGTGCATGAAATCCCCGCTCACGTCCTCTTCTTTTCCACCCGGTGCTTGAATGACACCGTCCAATGACAGATGTTCCAGAACAATAATCTTCCTCATCTCCGACTCCCCTTTCGGCTGATTGCAAAAAAAGCCCCCGATTGAATCAATCGAAGGCATCATACATTCATCTTATTCTACTTTCTCCATCCACGCCACCGTCTCCACATGCGCCGTATGCGGGAACATGTCGACCGGTGTCACTTCCATCAAGCGATAGCCACGGTCGGCGAGGTAACGCATATCGCGCGCCTGCGTCGCAACATTACACGAAACGTATACGATTCGCTTCGGTCCCATCTCGACCATCGTCTCGAGGAACGACTCGGCACAGCCTTTTCGTGGCGGGTCGACGACAATCACGTCTGGGTTCACGCCATCTTTCTTCCACTGTGGAAGCACATCTTCCGCCGCACCACATGCGTACGTCACGTTATCGATTTCATTGACGAGCGCATTCTGTTTCGCATCCTCGATCGCTTCTGGAACGACTTCAACGCCATACACATGAGCCGCTTTCCGAGCGAGGAATAGACTGATTGTCCCGATGCCGCAATAGGCATCGACGACTTGTTCCGTACCTGACAGTTGTGCGTACTCAAGCGCCTTCCCGTACAACTTCTCCGTTTGGACCGGGTTCACTTGGAAGAACGAGTGCGGAGAAATCGTGAACGTGAGTCCTGCGATTTTGTCCTCAATCGTCTCATGACCGTAGAGCAACTTGTTCGTCGCCCCGAGGATGACGTTCGTCTTGTCCGGGTTGACGTTTTGCATGATTGACGTCACGTCCGGGAGACGCTCGACGATGTCCGCGACAATCTCATTCACACCTTTTAATTTCGTCGTCTTCGTGATGAGGACGATCATCAGTTCACCCGAGTGGTACCCGTAACGGGCCATGACGTGACGGATGACCCCACGTCCTGTCTTCTCGTCATACGCTGGCACGCCACGTGCGTCCAATACATCACGTACGACTTGGATCGCCTTGTCATTGCGCTCATCTTGAATCAAACATTCGTTCATCTCGACGATGTCATGCGAACGAGGACGATAGAAGCCCGAGACGAGACGGTCTCCTTCTTGTTTGAACGGGACTTGTGCCTTGTTGCGGTAGCGCCAAGGTTCTGGCATCCCAATCGTGTCATGGACCGGTACATCGAACTGGCCGAGACGCTTCAACGCATCGACGACGCGTTCCCGTTTTTGGCGAAGTTGTCCTTCATAGCTAAAGTGTTGCAGCTGGCAGCCGCCACATTGATAAAAGATCGGGCACGGTGGCTCGACCCGGTCGGCACTCGCTTCTTTCACATTCAACAATCGGGCGAACCCGTACTGCTTGTTCGTCTTCGTCACGACGATTTCGACCGTCTCTCCTGGCAACGCGTTCGGGACGAATAGCGTATAACCATCGACACGTGCCACACCCGCTCCTTCATGGGTCAGGTCGTGGACGTGGACATCGAGACGATCATTCTTTTTCACTGGTAGCATACGAATGCTCCTTCCATTGCAAATAGGAATGACTGATGTCGTCATTCCTATCTTTTCACTCTGCTTTATCTAGCGAAACATTGAACAATTGCTTGATCATCTGTTCGCGTTCATATTGTGCATTCAAATCTTCCATCTCGCGGATCCGAGCGTTCGGTGCGAGCACCGTCAAGTGGCGGAACAAGTTCCGCATCTCACCTGTGCACTCCCCGCCATACTCCCCGTCGATGTTCAGACTCATCGGCTCGGTCGTCTTCATCTTGACGCGGCTCGTCTTCACATGTTCGACGAGCGAGCTCGACAAATGTTCCCCGCGGAGGAGAAGACGGACGACATGGATGAATTCGAACAAATTACACTTCCGAAGGATGAACAAGTCGAACAACCCGTCATTCAACGACGCGTGCGGTGAGATTTTTTCAAATCCACCGACCGAGTTCGAGTTCGATGTGAGGAAGACCATGACTTCGCCTTGGAATGTCCCTTCATCGTGCTCGAGTTCGATGTACGTCGGTTTGATGAGTGGCAGTTTCTCCATTCCCTTCACGTAATACGCGAGCTGTCCGAGTGCCGTCTTCAACTTCGATGGCACCTCATACGAGAGCTCAGTCATGATTCCACCGCCGGCGATATTGATGAAGTAGTGGATATCACCTTTCTCGCCTTCAATCTCACCGAGGTCGACCGGCATCTCGAACCCGTCACAAATGACGTCGAGTGCGCCGACGACGCTCAGTGGAATCCGCATCGCCCGGGCAAAGTCGTTCGTCGTCCCGACCGGAATGAGACCGATTGTCGGACGATTCTCAAGCGGTGCGAGCCCTGAGATGACTTCATTCAATGTCCCGTCTCCACCTGCGGCGATGATGAGGTCGAACTCGGCCGCTGAGGCCCGTTTTGCTTCGAGCGTGGCATCACCAATCGCTTTCGTCGCATACGTCGACGTCTCATAACCCGCATCCTCGAGGCGGTTCAAAATGTACGGGAGTTCCCGTTTGATCACTTCTTTACCAGATGTCGGGTTATAAATGACCCGCGCACGTTTCCGTTGCATATTGATTCTCTCCCCTGTGCTCAACTCGAGCGAAAAGCGAGACACAAGTGTCTCGCCGCCTGCTTAGCGTTTCGCGATCTCTTCGTGGAACAAGCCATCGAGGAGTGCCGGGTTCGCCATCCCTTTCGTCTGTTTCATGATTTGCCCGATGATGAAGCCTTTCGCACGGTCTTTCCCGTTCTTGAAGTCTTCGATCATTTGCGGGTGTGCCTCGAACAATTCGAGGATGTAGCCGCGGAGCAAGTTCTCGTCCGAGATTTGGGCGAGACCGTTCGCTTCGACATACGCTTTCGGCTCTGCGCCCTCTTCCATCATCGCTGTGAAGACACGCTTCGCAATCTTCGATGAAATCGTCCCTTCCGCGATCAAGCGGATGAGTTCTGCGAGTGCTTCTGGCGTCAACTTCATCGTTTCGACCGTTTCATTCGACTTGTTCAAGTGACCGAGTACTTCACCCATGAGCCAGTTCGCTGCTGCCTTCGGTTCAGCTCCAGCCGCTGTCGTCGCTTCGAAGAAGTCCGAGAACTCACGCGTCGACGTGAGAGCTTTCGCGTCGTATGCCGAGAGACCGTATTGGCTCATGTAGCGTTCACGACGTGCTGCCGGCATCTCTGGAATCGTCGCGCGAATGCGCTCTTTCCACGCCTCATCGATTTCGAGACGGACGAGGTCCGGCTCTGGGAAGTAGCGGTAGTCCGCTGCCCCTTCTTTGACACGCATGAGAATGGTCTTTTTCGCCGCTTCGTCGTAACGGAGCGTCTCTTGACGCATGACGCCACCTGAGAGAAGCAATTTGCGATGACGCGTCTCTTCAAAGTCGAGTGCCTTCAAGACGTTCGAGAACGAGTTCAAGTTCTTGAGCTCTGTCTTCGTGCCGAACTTCTCTTGCCCGAATGGACGGACCGAGATGTTACAGTCACAGCGAAGCGACCCTTCTTCCATCTTGACGTCCGAGACGCCAGCGAACGAAAGGACCTCTTTCAAACGTTCGAGGTATGCGACCGCATCTTTTGGTGAACGCATATCTGCTTCACTGACAATCTCGATGAGCGGTGAGCCGGTCCGGTTGAAGTCGACGACCGAGTGCTTCTCACCCGTGTGGTTCATCTTCCCAGCATCTTCTTCCAAATGCACGCGCTCGATGCGGAATCGTTTCATCTCGCCATCGACTTCGACGTCGACGTGACCGTTTGAACCGATTGGCTTGTCAAACTGCGAGATTTGATACGCTTTTGGCGTGTCTGGGTAGAAGTAGTTTTTACGGTCAAATTTTGTATCTGTCGCAATCTCACAGTTGAGTGCCATCGCCGCTTTGATGGCGAGGTTGACCGCTTCTTCGTTCAATTTAGGCAAGACGCCCGGGTGTCCGAGACAAATCGGACACGTCTGTGTATTCGTTTCGGCACCGTAAGTGCGTGAGCAGCCACACCAAATCTTCGACTTTGTGCTCAGCTCGGCGTGCACCTCGATCCCGATGATCGTTTCAAAGTTCATCGTACGTCCTCCTTAGAGCTGTGGCATCTTGAAACCGCCGTTTGCTTGTTCAAAAGCATGGGCCACGCGGTAAAGTGTTGATTCATCAAAGTAGTTCCCGATAATTTGAAGACCGACCGGAAGACCTTCTGAAAGACCTGCCGGGACCGAGATCGCCGGAATACCGACCAAGTTGACCGGAATCGTCATGATATCGTTCGCATACATCGTGAGCGGATCGTCGAGCTGTTCGCCGAGTTTGAACGCTGTCGTCGGAGCTGTTGGTCCAACGATGGCATCATAATCTTCGAACACTTTCGCGAAGTCCTGCTTCATGAGGGTACGGACTTGTTGTGCTTTCTTGTAGAACGCATCGTAATAACCAGAGCTGAGCGCATATGTCCCAAGCATGATCCGGCGTTTGACCTCGTCACCGAAACCTTGTTCACGCGAATACGTGAACACTTCGTCGAGCGTGTCCGCTTCGGCACGACGTCCGTAACGGATTCCGTCGAAACGAGCCAAGTTCGAAGAGGCTTCCGATGATGCGAGCAAGTAGTAAGCCGAGAGCGCGTACTTCACGGACGGAATCGAGACCGTCTCGATCGTCGCACCGAGAGACTTGAGCGTCTCGATCGCTTTTTCAATCTGTTCACGGACGCCTGGCGCGACGCCTTCTGCCATGAACTCTTCCGGGAGGGCAAACTTCATACCCGTCAAATCCTGGTTGAGCGCTGCCGTATAGTCCGGCACCTCGACTTCGGCTGACGTCGAATCCATGTCACAGTGCCCCGCAATCGTATTCAATAAGTAAGCATTGTCTTCAACGGTACGCGTGAGCGGGCCGATTTGGTCAAGTGAAGACGCAAAGGCAACGAGGCCGAAGCGTGAGACGAGACCGTATGTCGGTTTCATCCCGACGACACCGCAATACGCGGCTGGTTGACGAATCGAACCACCCGTATCCGAACCGAGGCTAAAGAGGACTTGTCCAGCTGCGACCGATGCCGCTGAACCGCCTGAAGAACCTCCTGGTACACGTGTCGGGTCCCATGGGTTACGGACCGGTTTGAACGCCGAGTTCTCGTTCGATGAACCCATCGCAAACTCGTCCATGTTCAACTTCCCGATTGTGACGGCACCAGCGTCATGAAGACGCTCGACGACTGTCGCATCGTGGGCCGGGACGAAGTTCTCGAGGAATGTCGATGCACATGTCGTGCGCATCCCTTTTGTGACGATGTTGTCTTTCACACCGATTGGCATCCCGAAGAGCGGGTCGTCTGATGTTTTAGCGAGCTCATCCATGCGTTTCGCTTGCTCGAACGCATCTTCATTGAGCGTCAAAAACGCACCAATTTTGTCATCTGTCGCTTCGATGCGGTCGAACGACTCTTTGACGAGGTCCGTGACCGTGACTTCGCCTTCTTTTAATAGCGTATGCAGCTTCGCTACACCGTGGTCAAATAAACTCATGAAAGGCCTCCTTACTCAAAGACCGCAGGGACACGGACTTGACCGTTCTCCCAGTCAGGTGCCATCCGTTCGACTTCCTCACGTGGAAGCGATGGACGAACCTCGTCTTTGCGTAGTACGTTTTTCAAATCTAGGGCATGGGTCGTCGGTTCGACGCCCGTTGTATCCAGCTCATCGAGTTGCTCGGCGAACTCGAGAATTTTTGTCAATTGCTCCGTGAAGTGCGTCACTTCTTCATCCGTGATCGCAAGTCGGGCAAGTCCGGCAACGTGCCGAACTTCAGCTTCTGTAATACGAGCCAAAATTCCCACCTCCAACAGTTTTCAATACATCGTTCATTATCATACCACTTTTTCATAAGACAAAAAAGGAAATCTATCTCGTTCTAAATTGTCTCATTTTTATGAAACTAGGGGAATCCTTCCCGAATATTGACCCGCTTTCAAAATCAGCTATACGGTCGAAGCGCGATTCTGATTATGCTTAGGATAGAAACGATTCTTTAAGGAGGAATCATATGTCGATCCGAAATAAATTGATCACCGCTTTCAGCATCATGTTCGTTTTGCTCCTCGGTGTAAGCGGTTACTCTTGGTATGCTTTGAACTTAGAAAAGGAAGCACAACATGATATGACCGTCTCCTGGGTACCAGGGATGGACCAAATCCATCAAGTCGATAAACAATTGCTCGAACTCCGTCGTCACTTGCTTCGTCACGCCCTCGTCGACGATGCGGTGACGAAACAAAATATCGAGCGAGACATCCAAGCGTCCGTCGCGATTTTAGAACAGCGGATGGATGGTTATGAAGCGACAATTATTATGAAAGAGGATCAACAGCTCTTTGATGAAGCCAGTGCGAACTGGAACGACTTCCAGACTGTCATGAATGAACTCATCCGCATTTCCAATGAGGAAGGGACAGAAGCAGCCGAAATTTACATTCGCGATACGGCTACCGCAAGCGCGGACACCCTCTCGAACTCTCTCGGACTTCTCGTCAACTTGAACCGTGAAGAGATTCAAACGGACACGGCTGCTGCGGCTAAGATGTTTGAACAAGTCCAACTGACACTTCTGATCGTTCTCGGGGTCGCGGCCGTTATGACGATCCTCATGATGCTCTTCATCTTCCGTTCGATTTTTGAACCACTCAAAGAGTTCAAGACGAAGATGCGTGAACTCGCGACGAGCGAAGGCGATTTGACGACGTCGATTCCCGTGAAGCGTCGTGACGAGTTCGCCGGACTTGCCCGTGACTTCAATCAGTTCATCGCCAATTTACGTCAGTTGATTCTGCAAGTGAACGATGTGACAACGGGCGTGACGAAACAATCAAACCATATGTATGACGAATTGAAAGAGCTCGATACGTATATGACGACGACCGCCGCGACAACGGAAGACTTGACCGCCGGCATGCAACAGACGGCTGCGAGCGCGCAAGAGATGAACGCGTCTGCGTCGGATATGGAACGGACGATTCATCATATCGTGACGATGGCTGATGAGCGAAAAGTTGAAGCCAAACAAATCGATGAACGTGCCCTCTCTCTGAAGTCACATGCGGTGGAAGCGAAAGAGAACGCCATCAGCGTTCTGCAGTCGACACGCACGAACTTAGAGAAAGCGATGCAAGACGCCAAAGCTGTCCGTGAAATCGCAACGCTCACGAACGATATTCTCGACATCGCTGCTCAAACGAACCTCCTCTCCCTCAACGCTTCGATTGAGGCAGCACGTGCCGGTGAGGCCGGGCGTGGATTCGCCGTTGTCGCTGATGAGATTCGAAAACTTGCCGAGACAAGCCGGGCGACCGTCGAACGCATCCAGGCCATCTCGACGACCGTCCTCCATTCGGTCGATCATTTGAATGAGAGCTCAGGTCAGATGCTTCACTTCCTCGATACGAACGTGTTGAAAGACTATGACCAACTCGAGGAGGCGGCCGGCCAATATAGCGAGGACGCGGGACGTTTTGAGACGACGGCGACCGAGTTCGCCGCTGCCGCGGGTGAGCTTGAGCTATTGACGTCGAATATGATCGGCGTCATTCAAGACGTGGCAACGACCGTCAACAATGGTGCGCTCGGGACTCAGGAGATTGCTGAAAAAGTGACGATGTCCGTCGATCGCTTCGCTGAATTGAACCGTGCGACCGAACAGTCACAGCAAAAGATGGAAGAACTCGATTCATTGATTCGCCAATTCAAGGTATGACAAAAACCCGCCGACACGTGCTGTTCGGCGGGTTTCTCATTAGGCGGCAGACTGCGCCGCTTCTTTTTTTCGTTCGAGTTCGAATCGTTTTGTCTCGGCGACGACGACACCTGACAGGAACAAGAGTCCAATCAAGTTCGGAATCGCCATGAGACCGTTGAACACATCCGAGATGGACCAAATCAAGTTCAAGTTCGTCGTCATCGCACCGAGTCCTGCGACTAAAATATAGAGGACACGATACGGGACGATCACTTTTTCCCCGAGTAAATAGTACGCGGAACGTTCCCCGTAATAACACCAGCCTAGGACGGTCGAATAGGCGAAGAAGACAAGGGAGATTGTCACGATGATTTCACCAATCGGTCCTAGGAAATAGGCGAATGACGCTTGCGTCAAGGCAATCCCTTCAAGTCCTTCTGTATATTGACCACCCATGACAATCGTGAGTCCGGTGATCGAACAAACGATGAGCGTATCGATCAACACCTGTGTCATCGAGACGAGTGCTTGTCGTCCCGGGAAGTCTGTCTTCGCTGCCGCGGCCGCAATCGGTGCAGATCCGAGTCCTGCCTCGTTAGAGAACACACCGCGCGCGACCCCGTAGCGAATCGCGGCACCTAACGCACCCCCACCGATGGCTTCGGCACTGAATGTGCTCGAGAACATCGTCGATAAGGCACCCGGTACCAATTCAAGGTTCATGATGAGAATCACGAGCCCACTCCCGACATATGCAAAAATCATGAACGGGACGAAGATCCCGACGACTTTCCCGATCGATTTGACACCACCTAAGATGACAAATGCCGTGACCGCCATCATGACGATCCCTGTCACAACCATTGGGACGTTGAACGAGTTGTTCAAGGCGAGACTGATCGAGTTCGTCTGTACCCCGTTCCCAATCCCAAAGGCTGCGACCGATGCGAATAAGGCAAACAACATGCCGAGCCACTTTTTCTTTAGCCCGTGTTCTAAGTAATACATCGGTCCCCCGGCAATTTCGCCTCGTTCATCGACGACACGATATTTGACCGCCAGGATGGCCTCCGCATACTTCGTCGCCATTCCGACAAAACCGGATAACCACATCCAAACGACTGCGCCCGGTCCCCCGAGGACGATTGCCGTTGCGACACCGACCATGTTTCCGGTACCGACCGTGGCCGCTAATGCCGTCATCAATGCCTGGAAATGCGAGATGTCCCCACGTTGTTTCTTCTTCGGTTTCTCAT
Organism: Exiguobacterium sp. NPDC077395; assembly: GCF_050269125.1. Taxonomy (NCBI): domain Bacteria; kingdom Bacillati; phylum Bacillota; class Bacilli; order Caryophanales; genus Exiguobacterium; species Exiguobacterium sp. NPDC077395. Next base: position 563,463 of record NZ_JBNNHU010000001.1, on the reverse strand, counting down.
TCTTTGGAATAAAGGCCTCTTTCAAGCCGACACCAAGCCTCGTCACTTGAATAAAGCCGAGACGGACGGTCAGGAAGATTCCTGTCCCGACGAGTAAGATTAATAAATGTGGCCCCCAGACGAGATTTGATAAACTCGACAGCCAACTTTCAATTTGATTCACTGTGTTGCTCTCCTCCTACGTTCTTGATTTGAGCGCTCTCCCTATATTTTTCAGAACATTCACAATCGAGTCAAGGTGGACTACCTAAAGAAAGCGTTTTCAAAACGTTATATAATTGTAATATTTTCCTTGAACCCTTGTTCTCATACGCTTTTTAAATTTTATTTCGAAATATGATTGTAATATACCTCAAAACAAAAAAAGACCACTCAAGGCGGTCTCGGGATGTTGACGAACCAAATCGTATTTTGAGATTTGGTTCGTTTTTTTTATGTTCAACGAACTTAAGGCACTCTGTCCGACAAAAAATTGAAGAAATGCTATGTAGGTGGCTCTTTCTGGAAAACAAGTTGACCAGCTTCTTTATGTTTTGTGCGGTGGTTGCCTCCAGATTGGCGCGCTGGACCTTCATGGCCCCCTGTACAAGGGGGCACGTGGAACTCTTTCTCGTCGTCCGATAGGTGAGGCGCTGTCGCATAAGCATCAGGTACGTTTACCGGGTCTTGCGGAACATTCCTTTCCTCCCGCCGAATCGCCTCCGGTTCGATAAAGGGAGAAACTCGCCTTATTTCCGCGTGTAGATTCGAAACAAATAGTATTAGATTTCTTCTGCATTTACCTCAAGTTATTGTTCGAGGTGATCAAAGCGGAGAACTTTTGTCTTCGTGTGATGTTGCATCGATTCATAGAGGAAAGATAAAAAATTCCTTTTGATTCGAGTGTAGCTCTATTAGAAGCTTCTATACGTGACAGATTTTTTGTATTCTAGAAGAAAGAATGTCACAGGATTGCTATAAGACATCAGTTTAAATGAACTTCGCGAAGAAAAGCGAACTATCCTACAAAAGGATGACAAAATCATTCTTTATCTAGGAAATACAAGCTAGGCTAATACATATTATTTATCAGGTTAATTTTTATCATCGTTATATAATTAAGGTATCAATTGTTGGGGGGGAGATATGTTAAAACCTTGGAATAGCCAGTAACTAGTGAATGCAATTAAGATGATACCAAGCAATATCGTTGTCAGTTTTCTTTTGAAGGGGGGATGGCGTGCGATTTGTCACATTCGTGACGTTCAATCCGAGTAAAGGAAATCAAGAACAAGAAATCCGACCTTGAAAAATTGGATCTAATACGGAAAAACGTGAGGTTACAAGGGTCTCAAAGTCGTCAACTTGTTCGCATGTATCTCGAAAGAACTCAATGATAAGATAGAGGACAATTTTAATTGCTTAAGAATTGAAACTGAAGATTTCGTCATGATTGAAAATTCTATTTATATTGAAAAAAAAAAGGGGGAAAGACGACGAATACCACAAGAACTTATTGAATTAACTTTGAAAGTTAATCATTTCAAAAGTAGAATATATGGAGGTGTAAGAATGGAAGAAGGTTTTTCTTTTACTCGAGAATACAATAGTAAATATTCTAAATATGTTGATTTAATAAATGAAGTAGAGCATATACTTGATCAAAAGTTTCGAGAAACGGAATTAAAAATTCATACTTTAACTTCGAGAATTAAAACACTAGACTCACTAGTAAAGAAAATTGAAAGAAAAAACTTAGATTCTTCTTTGGATTCTCCCTTTGAAGAGATTGAGGATATAGCTGGGATTAGGGTTGTCTGTTTATTCATTACTGATATCCAAAAAATAGGGGATATAATCAAAAAGAATTTCGAAATAGTATCTGAAGATAACAAAATAAATGAAAATAACCAAGTTAGTTCTTTCGGATATATGTCATTACATTATATTGCAAAATTAAAAAACGGATATTCTGGCGCCCGTTATGATCACATCAAAGAGTTAAAATTTGAAATTCAAGTCAGAACCATTTCAATGGATGCATGGGCTAACATATCTCATTACTTAGATTATAAGAGCGAAAATGACATACCTCAAAAATTAAAAAAAGATTTTCATGCCTTAAGCGGACTTTTTTATGTAGCTGACTCACATTTTGAGTTTTTTATGGATTCTATTAATAAAATACAACAAGAAACAGACGATGAAATCAAAGAAATACTTTCGCATGAAATTATTTCCGAAGATGAGAAGTTGAATTTTGACAAATTGAAATCTTATCTAAGTCAGAAATATAGTGATAGAGAAAGAAAAGAAAGGGAAGTAGAGACCTCTAAAGCAACTTCAGAACTATTGTATGAGCTTTTAGAGGCTGGATATGATAATCTGAAAAAACTAGATGATTCGCTTGATAAAGCCAAAGATGCGTTTTTACTATACGAAGAACTATATCCACCTTCAACACGTGATAAAAAATTTGTATCGGTCGGTGTTGTCAGAATTTCTTTGAATATTATAGATGAAAAGTTTAGGGCAAAAAATGAAAAAATTTCTTCATTATCTATCAAGAATTTTGAGGATGAGAGAGTTCAAAGTTTAATTAATTAACTCTTATAGTATACATTACGACATAAAAATTTAAGAACTCCTTTATTTCGCCAGAAGTAGTTATTGAAGTTAAGCCCCAATATCTTATATTTATGTTATTGGGGCTTTTTGCATCGATTCACTTATGATAGCGATTTTTTTTTGATTTTGCAGTCCTTTCATTTGTTCATTCTATTTCGGAAATTGTATCTAATCGTATTTTTTCGATTTCCTAAAGTGTAGAGTCAAATTGTTTCATTGCAGTGACAGTATAAGCAAGCACTTAATTATTGTATCTAGCTGTTATTAATACCGTGAATTATATTCTAATGTTTCATATTTATAGGATTGAAAATAGATAAAGAAATGATTCTTAAAGGTTGCAAAATTCATTTTCTGACACGACGAAGTGACGCGTGACATTCTTTCTAACTTTTTCTAGACCTCGGTCCTTTTTAGAAATTATTTCATCGTAACCTATACTTTAAGCACTTGTTTTGATATTTTTTAGAACTTTTGTGTACTGGATTTGGAGGAACGCCATTCATCTGAATGGTGTTTTTGTTTGGAATCAATTCAGTTATTCTTGGTAACTTCGAATCTTAAAAAGAAATCACCTCACTTTATTGCAGAAGTAGGTAAAATACTAGCCCACAATCATAATTGTTTAAGATATGAGAGCGATATCCAAAGTTTTCAACTGATTCAGCGAATTGATAGAAAATCTATAGAAAGAGTAAAATTAAAAATTATTACTAAAAAAGAATATGATATATGCGATTATTATTTATAAATGTTTAATTCTATATTTAGAAATGAGGCTGAATACAAGTGACTACCCAAGCTAATATAACTAATAAAATAATTAGTGATGCTTCTGTTAATATAGCAGAGCTTTTAGATGCAAATTATGTAATTATTTGTGATACAAATGTATTTTTAGGACCATATCGTTTTTCACCGGACTATGCAAACTTTACTATTAATTGTCTAGAAAAAATTCAAGAACATATTGTTGTTCCTTATACTGTGTTTGTCGAATTTCGAAAACATAATCGAGCTTTGTATGTTCGACGTAATGATAAGATTGAAAATTCTGTTGAGGACATAATTAAGTTAATAGATGTCCAAAAAGAGAAAATGAAGAATGGCGTTGAAACCCTAGTTAAACGTCAATTTCCAGAGGCTGAGGGTCTTCAAAATCAAATCGAAGAAAAGTACAATGATTTAAAAATGATATTCACTCAATACTTTGAAGAACGTAGTGTTTTAACTTTAGTACAAGATAACTGGAGTCAAGACATCATCGAGCATTTTATGAACAAATTGGTGAGTGCAGGGAAGGTGATGGAAGATTTCTCAAGAGAAGAAATATATAGAATTTGCGAGGAAGGAGAAAAAAGATATAAAAAACAGATTCCTCCTGGTTATAAAGACAGTAAAAATAAAGATGGTCTTCGTAAATATAGTGATTTGATTCTTTGGAGAGAAATATTAAATTTCGCCCAAAAAAATCAAAAAAATATCATTTTTGTTAGCGATGACGTAAAACCAGATTGGTGGAACGTTGAAAACAATGAAAATGAATTTTTACCAAAACTAATCGAAGAATTTTCTAAATCAACCAAAAGAGATGATTTAAGACATGAAGAATCTAGTGAAAACCCATTAAAAATTGTACCATTTGTCTCTAAAGATTTTTATGAAGCTATTTCTATTAGTATGCAAGTTGAAAAATCTGATGCTGTAGAACAAGCTTTACAAATCACGGAATCTGACTATATAGATGCTATAGAAGAGAGAGTATTTGAATCAATTATTGATAAACTAAAATACTCGGAATTGGAATATATTGATGAATCAGAAATGACTCACATAGGATCAGTGGGTATTGGTGAATGGGAAATAATTGAAAGAGAATTTGATACTTATACTATGGTTGAAAGAAGCTCTGGCCAGGTAACTTATGATTTGATATATGACGTAGTAATGGAAAGTAAATCTCATGATTATCACGGAAAAGACTCTGATACTAAAGATGTAATTTTATCTTTACCTTACAAACATCAAGTAACAGGCTCTTTAACTGTTCAAATAACTAGAACGGTAGACATTTTTACTGACTTTGAAGATTCTGATGAATTTGATTCAGTTATGATAGTTGATAGTCATTTTTTAGAATCGTCTTATCAAGACTGGTATGATGAAGAAGGTTACGACGTTCCTAATGCTTACACCACTTGTCCAGATTGTGGTAGAGCAATCAATAGTGAGAACGATGCTGGCAATGGATTTTGTTCAACATGTGGACCGCATCATTAATTTTTTTCGTTTTTTAATGTATCTGTGAGTAGGTGAAACAAAAAAAGAAATTGACTCACAATGAACTGCCCCCTGTCAAGTAGACAGTGGAAATAATAAAAATAGTTTAGGCGGCTTCAGCCCTGAATTCTAATGGGCTGAAGCCGTTTAGTCGTTCTTGGAATCGGTCTTGATTATAGAAACGTATGTATTCAGTCACTGCCTCACTGAGATTGTCATATGTACGGTATTTCCGAAGGCGATAACTCTCGCATTTGAGCGCACCGAAAAAGGACTCCATTGGCCCGTTGTCGATACACCTTCCCACCCGGGATATGCTTTGGGTGATACCGGCTCCCATCGTCATTCGGCCGAAGGCCCTCGTGGTGTACTGGAACCCTTTGTCGCTATGGAGTAGCGGCGTCGCACCTGGGTCGCCCTGCAGGGTCCGATGAAGCGTTTCGAAGACGAGGCTTGTGTTGTTCAATTTCCCGATGACGAAAGAACGGATTGAACCGTCTGCGAAGGTTCAGAACCATTCGTCGATACCCGTAGATGCCTTTGGTTTTCTTGATGTATGCTTCGCAACTCTTCGAGAACCTGGCGAGCTTCGTCTGAACCTCCCTCACGGTTTGGCGCACGGAACGGATGTTGAACAGGGGTCCGAGTAGGATGATCTCCGAATAATCGATGCCAAGCGTACCGGTGTTCGAATAGAGCGGGGCGCAGAGACGGTGAACGATCGAGAAGTCGATGTGGCGGTCGAGTCTCCGGACGAGATGATCCTGAGGGACCAGCTGGTCCAACGTGGTCTTCGACCGGATCGGTTCATGTCGTTTCCTGGGATGGGCACGATACATATCAGGTTCCTCCTTTTGATGACGGGCGGACGTGGCGTTTACCTACTTACTTCCCCGTTTTGCCTGGTTCGAAGTATGTATCGGGCTTTTTCTTCGGCCGTCGAGTCCTCAGAAAAAGACAAATGGCCGCCAAGGGTGGCGACCATTCGTGTGGCTAGTCCCACGGCGCCCCAACTCCTGCAGGAAAGCAATCCGACGGAGACCCAGCAGCGACTCATGAGTCGCGATGCGGCTCCGGGATTGCCTGCGGAAAGCGTGGGCGCCGGAAGGACGAGTTCGAACATGTTATTTGTCAACAAGCTGAAACCGCTCAAGGCGGTCTCTTCAGTTGCTCGTTTTACGAACGAATGGCAGACACGACCTCTTCAACGTGCCCCTTCACTTTGACGTTACGCCACTCTTCTTGAATGTAGCCGTCCTCGTTGATCAGGAACGTCGAACGGACGATGCCGTAGTACTCTTTCCCGTAATTCTTCTTTAGTTGCCAAACACCGTACAATTCAGAGACTTCATGATCCTCGTCGACGAGTAAGTCAAACGGCAACTCGTTCTTCGCGATAAAGTTCTGGTGCTTCTTCTGACTGTCCGCTGAAATCCCGATGACGACCGCGCCTTCCATCTTCGGCATCGCATCACGGAAATCACACGCTTCCGTCGTACAACCCGGTGTCGAGTCACGAGGATAAAAATACAAAACGACTTTCTTGCCTAAATAATCTTTCAGCGAGACCATTTCTCCATTTTGGTTTGGTAATGAAAATGTAGGTGCGAGCATCTGTTTTTCCTCCTTAACCGAACGACGGGTCGACGAGTTGTTCGTCAAAACCATCGATCGCTTCCTCTAATTTTGTCTTTAATGGATCGAGTACCTCGATATACTCGATTGGATCTTCAGTGGCGGCCGCTTGTCGAAGCGTCTCTTCATTGTCGGTGTACCATGTTTCATACGCTTTAAAGTAATCGGTCATGATGGCTTGGTTCTCTTCGACCGTCAACGTCTCTGCCATTAAGAGAAAAACGTTATTGTCCGCCTCAAGTGCCGTATAGTCGGTCTGGGCGTTGACTCGGTCATAGATCGGTCCTGCCTCATCTTCTGGAACCTCTGCAAGACGAGCGTTCGCTTCTGCGTTGACCCCATATTCGTTTGCCTGTATCCCGATGAGGAGCTCTCCGACTTCGGCGATGACGTCCTCTGGTAACGCAGTCGGCGTGATGACGAGCGACCAGTCGTCGCCTTCTTTCACAGCGACTTTACTGAGCCGGTTCGGGAGCGGATTGCCGTCTTGGTCGACCATTTCATGGACGAGAAACGCCACGTCTTCGTCCTCGTTGACCCAACTCTCATAGATGTCCCCCGGGGCAAGCTGACGCGTGACGGCACCGGTCGCCGGAATGTCAGTCAATCGACCCGCATAGTCGATGGCTGCGAGCGCCTCGGCATCGCCCGATTCAAGCGCCGTTTGATAATCCGCATACACTTCCGTGACAGAATCCGGCAATGCGCGTTTCGTTTCTTCTACAACTGCCTCTTCGTCGTTCCCACATGCCCCGAGCGTGAAGACGAGGAGGAGCGGAATGAGCCATTTTTTCATGTTGTTCGTCCTTTCTAAAGCCGTGTTCTCCCCCATCCTACCATGTCTCGAATAGTCGCTCCAATGGCATGTATTTCTGGAAAATTGTTTCACTAGGATTTCTACGATAATTTCGATACAATACAGACGTAAGCGCTTTAACGCTCAACATCACTTTAAGGGGGAACGAGAATGATTCCATACAAACATGAACCATTCACAGACTTTACACAAAAAGAGAATGCCGATGCGATCCAAGCGGCAATCGAGAAAGTGAACGGTGAGCTCGGGAAAGACTATCCGCTCGTAATCGGTGGGGAAAAGGTTACGACGGAAGGAAAAATCACGTCTTACAACCCAGCGAACAAAGAAGAAGTGATCGGTCGCGTCTCAAAAGCAAACCAAGAGCTCGCAGAACGTGCGATGCAAGAAGCACTCACAGCATTTGACTCATGGCGCCACGTCGACCCAGCCGTCCGCGCAGACGTCTTGTTCAAAGCAGCGAACATCGTCCGCAAACGCAAGCACGAGTTCTCAGCTTATCTCGTCAAAGAAGCAGGTAAGCCATGGAATGAAGCAGATGCGGACACAGCAGAAGCGATCGACTTCATGGAATACTATGCACGTCAGATGCTCGAACTCAAACCTGGTAAGAAAGTCGAGAGCCGTCCAGGCGAATACAACCGTTATGACTACATCCCACTCGGGGTCGGAATCGTCATCAGCCCATGGAACTTCCCGTTCGCAATCATGGCCGGTACAGCTGTTGCGGCAATCGTTGCCGGTAACACGATTCTCTTGAAGCCAGCTTCAACGACACCAATCGTTGCTGCGAAATTCGTGGAAGTGATGGAAGAAGCAGGTCTTCCAAAAGGTGTCCTCAACTTCATCCCAGGACCTGGTGCAGAAGTTGGAGACTACCTCGTCGACCATCCGAAAACTCGTTTCATCAGCTTCACAGGATCGCGTGATGTGGGGCTCCGCATCAACGAACGAGCTTCTAAGTTGAACGAAGGTCAAATCTGGCTCAAACGCGTCATCGCAGAGATGGGCGGAAAAGATACAATCGTCGTCGACGAGTCAGCGGATCTCGAACTCGCAGCACAATCGATCGTCAAATCGGCATTTGGTTTCTCAGGTCAGAAATGTTCGGCTTGTTCACGTGCCGTCATCGTCGACAGCGTTTATGATACGGTACTTGACCGCGTCGTCGAACTCACGAACGAACTCTCTGTCGGAAACACAGAGAAGAACGAACACTTCATGGGACCTGTCATCGACGCAGCAGCCTTCAAGAAAATCACATCGTACTTCGATGTCGCAAAAGAAGAAGGACGCATCGTCGCAGGCGGAAACGCGGATGATTCAACAGGCTACTTCATCGAGCCGACGGTCGTCGCAGATGTCGACCCGAAAGCGCGTCTCATGCAAGAAGAGATTTTCGGACCAGTCGTTGCCTTCACAAAAGCGAAAGACTTCAAAGAAGCGATCGACATCGCGAACAACACAGAATACGGCTTGACAGGTGCGGTACTCACACGTGACCGTATGAATCAAGAATACGCTCGTCAAAACTTCCACGTTGGGAACCTTTACTTCAACCGTGGATGCACAGGCGCAATCGTCGGCTATCAGCCGTTCGGTGGATTCAACATGTCAGGTACGGATTCAAAAGCAGGTGGACCGGACTACATCCAACTCCACATGCAAGCGAAGACAACATCTGAGACATTCTAATCAAAAAGAGACGTTCCCTCGAGAACGTCTCTTTTTTCAGTGTGCTTTAAATGTCTGCTCGAACATGATGGCAATCTCTTCTTGATGGAGCAAGAACAGGTCAAACAGCGTCGGATCGAACGCCCCTTTCATGTCTTTCATCGCGACAATCGTATCGTCATGGGAGAAAGCAGGTTTATACGGGCGAACCGTCCGTAACGCGTCATAGACGTCGATGATGGTGACGATTCGGGCCGCGAGTGGAATTTCCTCTCCCTTCAACCCTTTGATATATCCTGTCCCGTCCCAACGCTCATGATGATAGAGCGCGATCTGATAGGCCATTTGGATAAAGTAGTTTTGAGGGAACTGTATCTGGAGATCCTTCAACACTTCACCCCCGACGCGCACATGATCTTTCATGAAGACCCATTCTTGGTCGGATAGCTTATTCGCCTTCAATAAGATCGAATCTGGTACAGAAATCTTCCCGATGTCATGAAGCGGTGCCGCAAGTCGAATCCCTTCGATGAAGAGTGGCGACACGTCCGGGTGATGATGGTCATATAAAATCGTCGCAAAGAGCGTCGACAAATCTTGTACCCGCTCGATATGGTTCCCCGTCTCATTGTTACGGAGTGCGGACAGCCGTAACAACGTCCGGACGAGCCCCTCTTGATAATCGATCATTTCTTTTTCCCGCTCGGCGAGGATACGCTGTGCCTCTTCCCGTCCTGCCTCGATTCGGTGCCGTTCGACCGCACCGAGAAGGGCGTTACTGAAATCTTGCAGTGCCTGTTGCTCGTATTCCGTGTACGTTCGCTCCGAGACGACGGAATCAAATCCGACGAACCCTTGGCACGTCTTGCCTTGCATCATCGGGACCGCCAGCAAGCTTTGAATCGACTGCGGTTCGAGAATGCCGCGGACGACACTAGTTTCTGGTAAATCTGCCACGCGTGGAATGTACATCGTCTCGCCTGCCACGTGAGTGTTGACCCATTCAGGCAACACGTCGATTGGCACGTCTTGAAGATTGTCCATCTCGGCGGTGATGCCCTCGGCGCACCACTCGAATGTGTTGTGACAAACCTGATTCGTGAAATCGTAATCGAAGACATAGACGCGGTCGACCGCGAAATAATGTCCAAGTTCGGCTAGCGACTGGTCAACCCGCTTTTTGAAATCCGCAATCTCTGTTGTTAAAAAGCGATTGAGGAGTGACGAAAGCAGGTGATGGAGTCGCTCTTGTTGTTGTAACTGTAACGTCAATGATTCATGCGAAGTTGCCATGTGCCAAACCTCCCTTTTGTCTGGAATATATGCAATCGTTCCATGAGTTTATTTTACCCATTTTTCAGTCTTTTTACCCTGCTTATCCCAATTGAAAAACCGGGCGACGATGCACCGGGTTCTTCATCAAACTTGCTTTAACAAGTTCGCCATTTCAATGGCTGACGTTGCTGCTTCCCAGCCTTTATTCCCTGCTTTCGTACCAGCCCGTTCAATCGCCTGCTCGATCGTCTCCGTCGTCAATACGCCAAAGATGACCGGGACCTCCGATTGATAGCTCGCTTGCGCGATTCCTTTCGCCGCTTCGTTACACACGTAATCAAAGTGCGGCGTCGCGCCACGGATGACGGCCCCGAGTGTGATGACCGCATCATATTTTTGACTCATCGCCATTTTTTTCGCAACGAGTGGGAGCTCAAACGCACCCGGTACGAAAGCGAGCGACACGTCTTCTTCTTTCACGCCATGACGCTTCAATGCATCTTTCGCACCGTCTAGAAGACGCATCGTGATCAAGTCGTTGAATCGACCGACGACGATTCCAATCTTTAAGCCTTCTCCTACTAAATTACCTTCAAATGTATATATCATCTCATTTATCCTCCAATATGGTTCATTTTGAGTTGTTTCGTCATACGATATGATTCATTCGCTTCGTGCGCACCGACGTGAAGCGGGACACGCTCGACGACGATGACGCCACATGATTCTAAGGCATCGACTTTTTCAGGGTTGTTCGTCATGAGTCGGACACGGCTCACCCCAAGGTCACGGAGCATCGCCGCACTGACACGATAGTCACGCATGTCGGGATGGAATCCGAGTGCCTCGTTCGCCTCGACCGTATCCAACCCTTCCTCTTGTAAGGCATAGGCTTTCAGTTTATTCACGAGTCCGATTCCTCGCCCTTCCTGACGCATATAAAGGACAATGCCCGACTCCTGTTCGATTCTCTCGATAGCCGCATCAAGTTGCGGACCACAGTCACATCGGAACGACCCGAAGACGTCTCCCGTCAAACATTCCGAATGAATCCGAACGAGTGGGACGTCTGTAAGCGTCTCGGTCACGAGGGCCACATGCTCTTGTCGGTCGAATCGGTTCTCATATCCGATCATTCGAAACGTCCCTTTCGATGAAGGGAGTGACACGTCCGCTTCGCGCGTGACAAGACTCGTCTCCATGTACTGGGCCAATGCTTCGATTGTGATGAACGCCAATTCGTGACGTTTTGCGACTTCGACCAAGTCCGGGACGCGGGCCATTTCTCCGTCTTCTCGAATGATTTCACAGATGACGGCTACCGGCTCACTACCAGCAAGGCGTGCCAAATCGACGGATGCTTCTGTGTGACCACGACGCACCGAGACCCCTCCCTTTTTGGCGATGAGCGGGAAGAGATGTCCCGGTCGTTGAAAGTCAGAGGGACGTGACGATGGGTTCGCTAATTCACGAACGGTGTGGGAGCGCTCGCTTGCCGAGATGCCTGTCGTCGAATCGATATGATCGACACTGACCGTGAACGCCGTACCATGCGGGTCCGTGCTATTCGTCACCATTGGTTCAAGCTCAAGGCGTGCCGCCACTTCTTCGGCGACGGCCGCACAGACGAGTCCTTTCCCTTCCGTGATTAAAAAGTTCATCGTCTCGGGTGTCGTCTTGTCACCAAGCACGACAAAGTCACCTTCATTCTCACGATTCTCGTCATCGACGACGATGATCGGACGTCCGCGTCTTAATTCCTCAATGGCCCGTTCAATCGAATCAAACATTACCATCCCGCCTTCCCATAACCTTGTGATGCCAAAGATTCGAGTGTCATCTTCGACTGTCCGACTAGTTTTTCCATATATTTTGCCAACAGGTCACATTCCAAATTGACAGGTTCACCGACGTGCTTCGACCCGAGAACAGTCTCACTATACGTGTGCGGGATCAACGACAGCGTAAACCCACGTTCGGATACGTCGAATACGGTCAGACTCGTCCCGTCCACCGAAATCGATCCCTTCGGCACAATGTATGAAAGAAGCGAAGGGTCGCATTGAATGTCGACATATACGGCATTCGCGAGTGGACGCTTCTTGGTGATGCGCCCGACGCCGTCAACATGCCCGGACACGAAATGCCCGCCGAATCGTCCGTTCGCAGGCATCGCCCGTTCGAGATTGACGCGCGTCCCTGGCTTCACCCCATCTAGACTGGATGCTTTCAGTGTCTCTGGCATCACATCAACGGCGAATGTCGACGCGTCAAACGTTGTGACCGTCAAACAAATCCCATTTACCGAAATGCTGTCGCCGATTTTTACGTCATAGAGCACCTTTGCCCCCGATAGGACGAGCCGCAAGGACGGACCGTTTCGTTTCACCGCTTTGACCGAACCAATTTCTTCTACGATTCCTGTAAACATCAGAGCGCCCCCTTTCGAAGGACGACTTTCAGATCAGGTCCGATCGTCTCGACCTGCTGAATCTCAAAACGAGAAATCGTATCCAGCGAGCCTTCCTGTTGTGAACGGTAGACACCGTTTTTCCCGCCGAACACGCGCGGTGATTGATAGGCAACCCATTCATCCACATAGCCTCCGTCAAGAAGGGACGTGACAAGTGTCGGTCCCGCCTCGATCAATAAGCGTCCAACCCCGTTCGCGTAAAGTGTCTCGAGCACGTTTCCGAGCGACGTATAATCGAATAACTCGATTCCCATGGCACGTGCCTGTTCCCGTTTTTCTCTGTCGTCCGACGAGGTGAACAGAAGCACTGGGACGTCTTCGGCCGTTCGGGCAAGCGTGCTCGCGAGTGGCAAGCGAAGGTCACGGTCGAGGACGACTCGCTTCGGTTGACGTGTCTCACGGTCCAATCGAACGGTCAGTGCCGGATCATCCGCAAGCACCGTTCCAATTCCCGTTAAAATCGCATCGGTTTTGGCGCGTAGTTCATGGACGTCACGACGGGCTTCCGGGCTTGTCACCCATTGACTCTCACCAGAATCCAATGAAACTTTTCCATCGAGACTCGTCGCCGTCTTTAAGATGACGTACGGTCGCTTCGTCTCGAGCGCTCGCAAGAACGCTGGATTTAGTGCCCGTGCCTCCTCTTCAAGTAACCCGACTTCAACTTCGACGCCAGCCGATTTGAGGCGCATGATCCCTTTTCCGGCAACGAGCGGGTTCGGGTCTTTCATGGCAATGACGACTCGTTTGACTCCGGATTCAACGATCAAGTCGGCACACGGTGGTGTCTTCCCGTGATGCGAGCACGGCTCAAGCGTGACGTAAAGTGTCGCCCCGTACGCTGCCGCACCTGCCATCTTAATCGCGTGAACTTCAGCATGTGGTTCGCCCGCCTTGAGATGGGCGCCTAACCCAACGACGCGACCGTCTTTGACGAGAACGGCGCCGACAAGCGGGTTCACACCCGTCTGTCCGTCGGCAGATTTCGCCAATTGGATGGCTTGTTGCATGTACTGTTTCATCGTTCTCCCTCCTTTTTTCCGTACAAACAAAAGACCCTAAGGAACGGTCCTTAGGGTCTTGGTGGGAGGGTTTCGTCGTTTTTGGGCAAGCCAAATAAACGTTTTCTTTACAGAAAAGCGTACGACGAAGCACAGGTCACACGGACCTGTTTTTTGTTCCTTCTCCCATCCAGACTATACTGTCGGCTCTAGAGTCTCACTAGATCCACCGTTCGCACACGTGCGCCCGGGTCACGGACTTAGGGCATGGCCCATCACCGCCGGTTGGGAATTTCACCCGACCCCGAAGGAATATTTGTTTGTACAGATTTACTGTATCGCAATTGTTTTTATTTCGCAAAACAAAAAACGCTACCCGTGAGAGTAGCGCCTCGATTATGCGAGAAAGAGGACGACGAGAAGTCCGACAATCCAGCAATAATATGAGAAATACTTTAATTCGCCTTTTGCCATGATGTGCTGGAACCACTTCAACGAAATCGCAGTCAACACATAAGAAGCGATGAACGCCAAGATGAGCGGACCGAACAAGTCACGTGTTTCTGGGTTCGTAAATAACGCCGGACCGTCCAAAATCATCGTCCCGAGACTGATTGGAATGAACAAGAAGAACGAAAAGCGAAGTGCTGATTCTTGCTTGATTCCGAGCAACATTGCCATGACGATGGTTGCTCCAGAGCGACTGATCCCTGGGATGAGCGCCACCGCTTGGGCGAGTCCAATCAATACGGCGTCACGTAACGTGATCCCGCCGTCTCCTTTATTCCCGCGCATGTTTCGAATGAACCAAAGCGCAAGACCCGTGATGATGAGCGTGTATCCGACCGTCGCGACGCCACCGAGTACTTCTCCAATCCAGTCACCAAAAATGACACCGAGAACACCGGCCGGAACCGTTGCGACGAGGAGCAATCCGATAAACTTCACATCGACCATCGTCTCATCTGTCCGATCTTTCTTGAAGAGGAACGTCCATAAACTGACGATGAGGCGGACGACATCTTTACGATAGACCGTTAAGACCGCGAGGAGCGAAGCAAAATTTACGAAAACTTCAAATGACAATCCCGGCAAGTCGATGTTAAATAATTCTTGGAAGATAACAAGATGTCCGCTCGATGAAATCGGGATCGGCTCCGTGAATCCTTGGATCAATCCGAGCAACGTATAAAATAACCAAACTGTCATAATGGTAATCCTCTTTTCTGTTTTTCACTCAATGCGCCTATTTTAGCAGAATTGGACTTTCGTTGACCAGCTGTTAAAAATTTTTTGATGTAATTTCAATATTCGATTGATTAGTCTGAAAATTAAATTTATTATAGAAGGGTACTCATCTGGAGCGAAGGCGATGACCCCATTTCTCCAGTTGGGTACTTTTTTATAAAAATATGACATTTTTGGTTGATTAAAACTTTTTGTTTACATTTATCACGAAATTCGATTTAATTTGTAATAGAACTGTTACCATTTTTTGAAATGTTTTTCTGTGACTTTAGACCTATCCAATTCTTAGAAATTGTTTAATAATTTTCAAAATCACGTTAATAAATCCGAAAAACCATCCGATAGTATGATTGTAGGAGCATTTTTTTCATCTTTGTCGGTTCATATTTGAGTCCACGGAAGGAGGAACCATCATTGAGTCAAACGCTAACCACTAAATCCCATCACCTGTCCACCGAACAACAGAGGATGATCCATTGCATCCGCCTTCTCGGGGACTTGTTGAAGGAACGTCCACGCCGCTCTGTCTACCGTCGCTTTGCCATGGAACAGAATTGGCCATCTCCTGAATCCATCATCAGACAGTTCGGGTCATGGGCTGAGGCACTTGCCATCGCAGGCTATGAATGGCATGGAGAAGCAACTGTCGAATTGCCAGACAAAATGCCGAAGTATACACGCGAGGATATCATCGAGACGCTTGCACTTTATTCGCGAGACATGGGCTCGATCATTACCTTGAAGAAGTATCAGCAATGGCGAAAGCTCCATCCGAAGGCACCGAGCCATTATCATATCGTCAAGACGTTCGGTTCGTGGCATGATGCCTGTGCCGAGGCAGGACTTGAGGCGAGTGTCACCTATTCGAAAACAGAATTATCTAACGCGCTACGTGAAGCCATTCAGGAAATGGGCTTCTCCCTCTCATTCGAAGCATATCGGGAATGGGCGAAGCGTAACAACAAGCCTTCGACAAAAGCGATCCTACATCGCTATGGCTCTTGGTCAGCCGCCGTTCATGCGGTGGAATCGGAACTTTATAATACGAACTCATAATCTTTTCATACAAAAGGAGGATCCGCCATATGGTGGATCCTCCTTTCATCTGACTTCTGTGGATAGTTCTTGATAGTGGGCGACCCGGTCACGACCATTGAACTTGGCCCCGACATACATGGCTCGGTCCGCATGCCGGAGTACCGTATCCAAGTCTTCATATTCATGAATCGTCTCAATCCCAATACTCGCTGTCACCGTGATGCGTGTCCCTTCCGTACCAAAATCATGGCGTCTCAGCGCTTCCCGTATCTTTTCACCGACCAGATGGGCTGCCGCCTCATCCATTCGGGGGAACACGAAGACAAATTCTTCTCCACCATACCGCGTCACCAAATCCGTCGCCCGAACGCTGCGCGTGAACAATTGTCCGGCCTCAATCAACACTTCATCCCCGAACGCATGTCCATACGTATCGTTGATCGACTTGAAGTGATCCAAGTCGACGAGGAAAAGCGAGAGCGGATAGGATGCCACGTCATTCAATCGTTCTGTCGTCCAGCTGCGTAACGCCCGCTGATTATGTAGGCCCGTCAAAGGGTCCGTCAAACTCTCATGCTGCAGGCGGTCCCGCTCATCGATTCGCTCGATCGACCACGACAACGTTTTAAGGAGCCGGTTCACTTCGATGGCAATCGGCGTCTCATACGCGCCGTTGGCTGTCGTCGACACCATACAGCTTACCGCCGTTTCCGCTCCCCAAACGGGCTGGATGACGAGCGCTGAATGATGCAGCTCTTGCTGCTGTTGCTGTAGCTCGGGATGCCATTCATGTAACGAATCATAGACGAAACATGGCTCATCCTCGTCTTGATAACGCTCGATTGTATAGGCGTCTGGCACACTCGGGATGATGCGTCCCGTCATATCATAAAACGTCCGCTCCCCGTTTCGGTTGACCTGCAGCCAACCACGTTCGACTTCCACGACGTCACGCAGTCCGTTCCAAAACTTTTCAATCAACAGTTGTTCGCTATCGACACGGTATAGCTGTTCTTTCAACCGCTCGACCTGATCGACTTTTGTTTTCGTCTCTTCCGTCTCCGTCGCTTTCGACATCGTCATCTTTAGGACGGATAAAATGAAGAACGTGACGATGAGCCCGACGTACCCGAACACGAGATACGATTCGATGGCAATCATTGTGAACAACAATTCGAGCGACACAACGAGCCAATCAAATCGAATCAATCGCCACATGATCGGTAACGGGATTCGCTCCCCGACCATGAAGTAAGACAAGACGAAACTCATCGTCAGGACGAGGAAAAGTGTCCCTAAGAACGCCAACATCGCTACTCCCTCTTGCATCAAATGAACAGGCTCCCCGATGCGTCCACCGAGCCCGATATAGGCCAGTCCCGGTAACAGGACGAGGAGGCACTCGATCACCGTATTCAACGGATAGAAATGTAAGAAACGACGACGTCCGACCCGACGATTGAACGTCCTCGCTTGAAAGGTGAACAAAAGAAGTTGACCCATTAGGAGGGCCGGGGCGAGCCCGTAAAGGAAGAACGTGATAAAGACGAACATCTCATGAAACGTGAAATGGAGATGTCTACGCTTGAGCGGGTTCATGACGAACAAAGCGCCTAGCGTATAAATAAACCAAAACAACGGCCAGTCGAACGATTCCAAGTGGTGTAAGGTCAAATACGTCACACCTGTGAAGACGATTGCCCACGCGAGCCAGCTCCGAACTAGATACTTCCGAAATCGCATCGTCTTCTCCCCTTTTCTCGTTCATTTTTTCTAGTATGACCCGTAATGCAAAAACATTCCAGCAATTGTTTGAAAGTTGAGACAATGAAATATTGAAAAGATTCCCAATCAGAAGTTTTATAGACATGAATGTCGGCAACAGTCAATGAAAGGAGGCTATAACGATGGACCTTTCCATGTTTCTCATCATGTTCCTACTTATTTATTCGCTGACAATC
The DNA here is from genome assembly GCF_050269125.1 of Exiguobacterium sp. NPDC077395. Lineage (NCBI taxonomy): Bacteria > Bacillati > Bacillota > Bacilli > Caryophanales > Exiguobacterium > Exiguobacterium sp. NPDC077395. The sequence continues at coordinate 545,454 of NZ_JBNNHU010000001.1, read as the reverse complement.
ACATTTCTATTTTTACGAAGGCAAAAACAGAATTGAAGCATACAAAAGGCGATTCTCTCACGAGAACCGCCTTCACGTCTTATTTCGCTTTCAAATACGAGATTCCGATCGACCCAGATCCCGTATGCGCCCCGAGGAGCGGGGCGAGTGTGTCGACCCGAATCGGAATCTTGTCACCGAGTCGCTCTTTCCACTCTTGTGCGAGTTCAGGAACGTTGCCGTGGAAAATCGAGACGTCTTTACACTCACCAGACTCAATCGCTGCACGCAACACTTCGAATAAGTGAGCCTGTGCTTTCTTATACGTGCGGACCGTCTGATATGGAACGATCAACCCGTCCTCGAATCGGAGCACTGGTTTCAATTGAAGCATGTTCCCGATTAACGCTTTCGATTTTGAGATGCGTCCGCCTTTTTGCATCTGCGTCAAGTTTTGCAGGGTCAGCTCAATCCGTACGTCTTCGACGCGTTCTTTCATGTGGGCTTCCACGTCTTCGAGCGCGTCACCTCGTTCGACACGTTCAATTAACTCTTCTAGCATGAGTCCCATCGTATAGACCCCCGCTCGTGAATCAATGGCGAGTAACTTAAATTCTGCGATTTCAGCACCTTGTACAGAAGCCGAGTACGTTCCACTCAAGTCAGACGACAGGTGAATTGCAATCCCCATGTCGTACTCTTCCTTCAACTCCTCATAGAGTGTGACAAAATCTCCGATGGCTGGCTGGCTCGTCGAAACGCGCTCCCCGGCATCAATCCATTCATAGACGGTCGTGGCATCGACTTCAATCCCGTCTTTATACGGTTGGTCCCCTTTGACGACATAGAGCGGGACGATATGAATATCTGGGTGGTTCACTAAAGCATCTGGAAGGACGATTGTACTGTCCGTGATGTATGCAATCTTCATGAAAAGTTCTCCCTTAAAAAAGTTTTTAGTACCTGGTTATATTATTTTATCACAGGTGAAGCGGTTTCACTATTTTTTCAAAACATCCTGTGTGCAACTTGTCCAATCTGACTTCGAACAGGGTACATGATACATAACGAACAAAGGAGGCGAACGAGAGATGATTCAGCTCGAGAACGTCAATAAAATCTATAAGACCGGCGACGTGGAAACGGCTGCCTTAAAAGAGATTAACCTAAGTATTCGTGACGGCGCGTTCGTCGTCATCCTCGGACCGAGCGGAAGCGGGAAAAGTACGCTACTCAACGTCATCAGCGGACTCGATACCGTGACGAGCGGCAAAATTACATTCGGAGACACGGTGCTCACCGACTTGTCCCCCGAACAGATGACGGCATTTCGGCGCGACCACCTCGGATTCATTTTTCAACAATACAATCTCCTTCAAAACTTGACCGTCTATGAGAACGTACAAATCGGGTCCGATTTGACGAAAGACCCGCTCCCCATCGATGAATTGCTCGACCAAGTCGGACTTTTGGAATCGCGTGACAAATATCCCTATCAACTATCCGGTGGTGAACAGCAACGGGTCTCTGTCGCCCGAAGTCTCGCTAAAAATCCAGCAATCGTCTTCTGTGACGAACCGACGGGCTCGCTCGACGAGGAGAATTCGAAGAAGGTGCTCGAGCTGTTGGAGCGACTGAACGAGACGTATCAGAAAACAATCGTCGTCATCACGCACAATAACGGAATCAGTGACATGGCGGACGATGTCATCAAGATGAACTCCGGTCGAATCGTCGAAGTGATCCATCACGACACCCGCGTCGCGGCACGTGACATTCGTTGGGGATAAGGAGGTGGCGACATGCTGTACAAAAATGTGTGGAAGACGCTCAGTAAGAAATGGATGCAACTGCTCGCCATCGCCATCATCATCGTCATGAGTTCACTCACGTACACGATGATGTTCTATGGAATTAGCGGAATCGAAGTTCCAACCGAAGAATACTTGGAAGAATCGAACCAGGAAGACTTCGCCGTTGAGATGCTCAACCGGGTGACGGAAGAAGAATTACGTGACCCCGATGTTGCCGCACTCGCTGAAGCCGGAACGTTCACACTAGCCGACATCAAGCAGGCAGACGAGGAAGTCTTTAATCGTTTGATTGCGTCACGCATCGATGCGGTCGAACAAGAGATGCCAGAGGCGACGATTGAACTCCGTGACTTAAAAGCGATCACGTACACACTCGGTGACGCGGAACATCGCGGTCTCTTGCTAAAAGAATCCGATTCAATCAACCGTTCCTATGTAGAGGCGGGAGCAAGACCGAGCACGAACGACGAGATCGCCCTGAACAAAAAGTATGCTGAAGAGAATGGAATTGAAATCGGGGACACAATCGATTTAGGAAGAGCGTTCACCGTCAGCGGGTTCGTCCTCTTCCCGGACTATACCCTCCCCCTCTTCGACGACAACTTTTTCAATCTAGATCCCGGCTCCCAGACGCTCTTACTCATGACCGACGAATCGTTCGAATCGACCGTCGGACAAGAATCGTTCCGCCTCTCCGGTGTGACGGAACAGACGGTCGTGACCGATCTCGACTTACCGTTTGTCGTGTCTGTCATGGAGACGGAAAATATTATCCGAAGCGGTGCGATTTATAGTGAGATCTCATCTGGAAAAGCGATGGCGCTCGGGCTTAGCCTCTTTATCGTCTCGATCGCCGTTATCATCGTCGCCATCCTGATCTCGAATATGCTTGAGGCGGAACGCGGTCAAATCGGACTGTTAAAGGCAATCGGATACAGTCGTCGACAAATCGCAGCACCTTATCTCGTCCTCATCTTAATCTTCGCTTTCTTCATGCTGATCATCGGTTATTTCCTTGGTCTTTATTTTGCAGACCCATTGAAAGAACTGTATCTCGATTTTTATCTCTTACCATCCATCACCATCGCTCAGAGTCCACTCGTCTTTTTGACGGCCGTATTTGCGCCACTACTTTTCTTTGCACTCGTCGCAGGAGCGGTCATCTACAAGATCATGGGAGAAAGCGCCCTCGCCCTCTTATCGCCTCGGGACAACGTTTCCTTGAATCGCCTGAGTCGGCTCGTTAGTCAACTATTGAAACGCGCGAGCGGCAAGACGAAGTTCAAATATTTGTATGCGGTCAAGAGCACAGGAAGCTTCCTCATTTTCTTCCTCGGCATCTTATTCTCGACCATCCTCATCGTCTTCGCCCTCATGATGAACGGAGCTGTCGATCGAATGACCGTGGGTGGTTTAAACGAAGCAGCGTATGAATACGAAGCCTATACGGACGGTTCACCGCCAATCGAAGACGGACAAGAGCCGTTCCTCACTTACCCGTTCGCATTTGTCGAAGAGAAATTGATTACGCTGAAAGGTTTAGAGATTGACAATACCTTGTTCCCGCTACGTAACGAAGATGGTGACACATTGACACTTGAACCCGACGGACTGATCGTCTCCTCGTCACTCGCCCTCAAACTCGGACTTGAAGTCGGTCAGGACATCGATGTCGAACTGAACGAGGAGACGCTGACCTATCCGATTGTCGGGATTGCCGATGAATTCTCTGGAGACTTCGCCTATTTACCCCGGGCGACGCTAAGTGAACTGCTTACCGACGGCGCGACGGACGAGTTGTTCAATGGCATTTATGCGACGGAGCGCCCGAACGACTCAGACTATCCGACCATCCTGTCCCGTCAAGGGTTGATTGAACAATCCGAGTCCATCAATCAATATATGAACTTCATGATGAACGTCTTGATTGGTGGTGCGTCTCTCATCGCCTTCAGCATTCTATTCGTCCTGACGGCGCTGACGGTCGAGAAGAACTACTACGTCATTTCGTTATTGAAAGTGATGGGATACCAAAAACGGGAAGTCCGTTCGATGATTCTAAACAGCTACTTCATCTATGCGCTCGTCTCGGCCCTCTTGAGTATTCCGATCGCCTTGTTGACGCTTCGGGTCATCATCGTCGTATTCGCAGAAGATTATGGGCTCGTCCTCCCGCTTGAATTCGAATGGATCTATATCGTCTATACGCTCGGTGCGGTCGTTCTCCTCTTCTTCCTGAGCACGTTCGTCAGCCGACGGAAGATCGATCAAATCCCACTTCAGGAAGTATTGAAGACATATCAAGAATAATTTATGCCAAAATAGGGCATAATAAGAGATAGACCAGGCCTCTCCCGAGGAGGGGCCTGATTTTTGCAGAAAAGGATGATTGACATGAATCGTACACAAGTTATGCTCGCTATTCCCGGGAACTGGTCTTCCGCGGAAGGCGTGAACGAACAAATCAGTTTACATAGTGAAGGCTACACGATGGCCGGCTTATTGCTGCTCGAAGATGAGACGGGCAAAGCGTTCACCGTAGAAGTCGTGGAACGTGACCCGGCTCTTGCCGAGGCCATGATTCACGCGAGTTCTGGTGGATTCACACCGAAAGTCGCAAAAGGAATCGCCCGTCACACGCATGTCGTCTACTTGATTGTCGACGTCAACGATTTGACAGACGTCGCCGCCGCGCGTCGTGCCGCAAACGCTGTCTTGAATGCCGGTGGGGTCGGCGTCATGGTCGAGTCGGCTGGTGTTTCCTTCTCGAAAGACGAATGGCAAGAGTCAAAAGAAGAAGACCTTGCGCTTGACTACTCGCTGTTGACGGCGATTACAGAAGAAGAGAACGCCTACATGTCGTGGGGAATGAAAGCGTTCGGACATGCGGACGTGGCCGTACCGATGACACTTGAGATCGAAGATGCCATCCACGTGATTCACTCGTTCAATTTCCACCTCATCTCAGGCGGAGCGATGTTCGGTGATGGCGACCATTTCGCATTCGAGGACGGACGTGCTTTCACGGTCGAGATGGGTGAAGACGAGCGGACGACAATCGACAACTTGTTGCACAACCCGTTCGGTTTGATCTACCTCGTCCCGCAAGCAGCAGAATAACCAAATGGAGCGCCCGATGGCGCTCCATTTTTATATATTCACGTCGCCAACACGTCGCGATACTCCTCGTGACGGTCGAACTGATTTTTCGTGAACGGACAGTGCGGGATGATTGTCTTCCCTTCTGCCCGAGCATAGTCGACGACAGCAAGGACGAGCTTCTCCCCAACCCCTTGTCCTCTCAGGTCGTCACTCACATACGTATGGTCGACAATCAGTTTGTCGGGTCCCGTCGGTACGTAATGTAATTCTGCCGATGGCTCAGCCTCGTTTCCAACATAAAACGTGTTTTCTTTTTGTTTGATGTCCATTCACTCAGCACTCTCCTCGTCTAATTTTAGTGGGATGAAGAAATGATCACGCGTCGTCCACTCCATCTCACGCATCAAAATATCAAACGAGGTGGACAAAAAGTCTTGTACGTGACCACTCGTCGCTTCATCAAGTGGCAAGAAAAATTCGCTCTTCTCCGCATCATAATATGCCGCTTCCGGTTTCAACGTTTCCGTCGGTAGCGGTCTGAACAAAAACGGATACGGCAACACGAAATAACTCGGACGATCCGTCACGTCGTCTCCGAGCCAAAATCCAAATTCGACAAATTGTTCATCAAAGGCGACACGTTCGATTATCTTATCTTCCGGAAACGGATGTTCAATCGGATAGATGACAAGAGACGAGACATCAAACGTCCCCCAAAAGAGAGCCGGTTTGATTTTCCGACATCGCAACTTCGATAAATATGTCAGTTGTTCGTGCGCCGCCCGCTGAAACAGTCTCAATCCTTTTCGGGCATACGTCGCGTCATAGGCGAGCGGTGTCTCGTCCTTATCGAGTAGCCCTTTGAAGGCCATCTCTTGTGGTTTCGGATTGATGGTGATGTGTACCCCGTGTTCACGAAGGCGCGCGAACAAGTCATCATGATAAGACTTAATCGTTTTTCCAGCTTCAATCGGAATGGCGTCCGTCTGTTCCTCGACATGGACGACGAGGCAAGACGTCAATAAGTCCACATCAATCTGTAGCGCCCGCTCTCCTTCAAATAACAACCCTGTCGTGAAACCTTGCACCGTGAGCGGCAACGAGACGTGCCCCCATTGCGGTTCCGGTGGTGCCAGTTTGAGCTTGATTTTTCCGAGAAGCTGCGAAATCAAATGTAAGGTCAATTTCGTATCGTGCCATTCTGAATGCAATGGAATGTGCATCCCCCATCATCCTCTCATCCTTTACACGCACCACTATGGTCACAAATCGGACGTTTCCCAGATTGTCCGCATCCACATAGTGTCGCTCGGTAAGTCGAAATGACCTCATCGCCTTGATTGATCTGAAGGTCACCCCGCACTTCGATTTGTTGCCAATCGTTTAATTTTACGGATGTCGGTACATCTGGTGTCTCCGCATCCCCTCCGTCTTTTCGGACGAATTGGAGGGCACCGCTCGGACAACGTTCAATTACCGTCGCGACATCTGGTGCCTCGGCACCATCCGGTAAAATCCACGGTTTTCGTTTCGTATCAAACACTTCCGGTAGCCCACGTACACATTCTGCCGCATGTACGCAGAGCGACACGTCGTAGTACACATCAATCGATTCTCCCACGTATTGCTTGCCTCGCATCGAATCACCCCTTTTGTGTTTGCGGGTCTTTACCCGTTCACCTACGAAAAAAACCCATCATCCTCTAAATCGGATGATGGGTTAATTTTAGGCTTGTCTCATTTCTTGCATGCGTTCGAGTTGATGTGTCAATTCACCGATCGGGACAAATCGCGCCCGGCGTAGCATCTCTTTCCCATTGATGAAAAAGAGGACGACCGGTACCGTGAAAATGGAGAAAGATCCCGCAACTTCCGGGACTTCGTCCGAGTCCACCGCGACCGCCTCGATGTCAGGGAATTGATGAAGCATCTCTTCGATTTGAGGTTTCAGCGCATGACAGACACTGCATCCCGGATGTGACACGTAGACGAGCAGTTGTTCCGTGCTCGCAATCCGTTCATTCAATCCAGTCAAGGTTGTCATTGCTTCCATCTTTCATTCCTCCTATTGATTAAGCGTCGAGCCACAAGACACCGACCGTCTCAAACCCGGCATGTACCGCGATAGATGGACAGAATCGTGTCCGTACCACTTCAAGACCCGGTAATTTCGACTTGATGAGCGCGACAAGGTCGTCTTGCATCTTCGGTGCGAGTGCTGTCTGGACGAACACTCGGTTATCCTTCACACCGTTCTCCGCGTGGCGACGTTCGAGTTCACCGATCATTTCCGCATAGGCTTTCTTCAACGAGCGCGCTTTTTTGAACGGGATGACTTTCCCTGTCTCATCGAGCGTGATGATCGGTTTGATGTTCAAGATGTTCGCAAGGAACAGCTCACCCGAAGAAACGCGACCGCCGCGGCGCATCGTTTCCATGTTTCCGATAATCATGAAGAAGTTTTTCTTATCGCGCCATGCCTCGAGCAAGGCGACAATCTCTTCGACGGATTTGCCTTCTTGTTCAGCAGCTTTCCCGATTCGAACGAGTTCTTGTTGCGCTTCGAGTGCGGCATGCGAGTCGATCGTATACACTTTGAAGTCAGCCGCCTCTGCCGCTGCCTTTGAGTTTTTCGCCGTACTGCTCAATCCGTTCGAACAGTGGACGGCGATGGCGCAGTCATATCCTTCTTCTTTCAAGCGCTCGTAGCGGCCGATGAAATCTCCGAAAATCGGTTGTGACGTCTTCGCTTCTTTCTTTTGGTCAATCATATACCGATGCAAGTCTTCAAGCGAGAGATTGGTTTCACTATAGCCGTTGCCATCCACAATTAATTGAATCGGGACGATATCTACACCGAGACGTGATGCCTCTTCTTGTGAGAAGTTGGCCATACTGTCGGTAATCCATGCGATTTTTGTCATAACTAAAAAGCCTCCAATGGTCGTTCATTTTGATCCAATCCCATTATACCTTATTTTCTGTCCCGATTCCTACCCGACCGAACGGGACGCAAAAACAGAGCGACACGCGGTCGCCCTGCTTCTTTTCACTTCGTCGAAATCAATTTCGTATGGGCGAACTCGTCATGCGGCAACTCGAGATCTTTATTCGACTTCATCTGTTGAAGCGCTCGAATGAGTGGAATCCCAAGCGTCGCCGGATAGACGACATCTTTATAAAGCGTCCGTTTGATGACCTGCTCAAGGGAGAGCGGGCGTCCGTCCGCACTCACGACTTTAATCCCGACGACTCGGTCTCCGAGTGTCTGACCGTTTTGATACAGCATACAGTAAACCTCTCCGGCCATCGTCACAACGGTCGGCAAGTAATACCGCTTCACTTCCTTGTCGGGCCATACCTTTTTACGGATGGCCTTTTCAATCAATTTGGCCGGCGTCTGAAAAACGACTTGGTCGATTTGACCGGCGACGGCTCGTTTCCAAAGTGGGACTGCCACAGCAATCATCCTTTCTCTCGGTTCTAGCCTTTTATTTCCTCTTTTACCGGCTGACGAAACCCTGAGAACGGACATCCGCTTCGTGCGAACAAGTTCGGCGTTTTGATGATATTGTCGTAATGTTCATGGAAGACGTGCGTCGTCGCAGGTGATAGAGGGGGGATGAGCCAGCTCCACTGCCCGGTGACGTCACGCCCCGCTTCCCGTTCGTTCTTTTCGAATCGTTTGAATTGTTTGGCGGCGGTATGATGATCAACGATCGTGACACCTGCTCGCTCGAACGACTGGAGGACGGCTACATTCAATTCAACGAGCGCGCGGTCCCGCCAGAGCGAGCGCTCTTTCGACGTGTCGAGCCCGAGTGAGCGGCCGACGAGCGGCAACAAGTCATAGCGATCGGTGTCTGCCAAATTGCGCGCACCGATTTCTGTCTCCATGTACCATCCGTTGAACGGCACTGACGTAAAACGGAGACCGCCGATTTCAAGTTCCATGTCAGCGATGGCCGGAACGGCATGCCATTTGATCGGACGACCATCAAACAAGTCAAACTCCTCGTGAACGATCTCTACTTCGAGCACGGCATCACGCGGCAAGTCGTATAGACGAACGTCCTGACCGTCCGTAATCATGAGCGGCAAAAGATCAAACGGCGTGCCGGTCCCGACCCATCCGAGTTGTTCGGCCCTTTTCGTCATCGGCACGGACATCGGGTCCCCGATGATTCCGTCCGGTGTCTCATATCCGGCATACCGAATCAATTGCGTGTTCAACAGTTTGAACTTGTTCGGAAGGACCGTCATCGTCGAACGGATTTTTCCACCGTTTGTGGCAAAATGAAGATGTTCCACAAGCCGAGTGAAGACGTCATCAAACGTTTTCGCATCCCGGGCATCAATCACATGAAGTGTCTGCCAAAACAATCGTCCGATGCAACGGTTCGAGTTTCGCCATGCCACTTTTGCGCCTTCACACAACTCCTCCGTCGTCAACGAATACGTACCCGTGCGTTCAATTTCTTGTTCGATTTCTCGCAAACGTTCGGAAGGGTCATCTTGCCACTGTCGCATCCACTCGCTCGCTTGTTCATACAAATTCATGTCTTAAGTCTCCTCATTTGTTCTCTCTTCTCCATCTTAGAGAAAAGGAGACCTTCGTTTCAACTATCCGTTCTCGCACGTGACAGGTTACGTCGTCACGAGCCATCTGCTTGATGCACAAGTTCGATGTAATCGGAGAGCGCTTCATCCCCTGTCACTTCCGTCTCTAAGGAAGTCAGTTGTGCTTCGACCGTCGGACTCGATTCGTATGCAGCGGCGTATTGGTAAACTCCATTCGTTACTTCCGTCATCCGACGCAAGCGAACGGGTAAATCCGCTCCGGACGCGAAACGAATGATAAACTCGACCTCGCCATCTAACGGAAGACGGAGCGCAGCGTAAAAATGAAGATGCTGGTCCGAACGCGATGTCAACACAATTGAAGAAATCCCCACCGATACGGGTTGCTCGCGAATCGTCGTGATGGTGATTCCTGCTTGAATGTAGCGATTTGTCGCCATCTCGTGATCATCGAGCGGGTCGGCGAGCAGTTTCCCAGTATGCATCATCTTCTCGAACACCTCTCCCCGGACAGGTGGACTGAACAGATACCCTTGAATCGTTTTGCATCCGAGTTGACGCAACAGCAATAAATCATCCATCTGTTCGATGCCTTCTACGACGACTTCGAGATCGAATTCCTTTGCCAAGACGACAAGACTATGGATGATGGCGCGGGCTTGCTTGTTCTCGGATACGCCATGACCGAAAATCCGGTCAATTTTGATCGTGTTCACTTGGAATTGTTGCAAATAGGCAAGTGACGAATATCCTTTTCCGAAGTCATCGAGAGCGAGCTGAATCCCGAGTGCTTTCAGTGAAGAAAAGACGTTCATGATATGGTGCGTTTCATCTAGTTGTGACGTCTCGGCCACTTCGATTTCAATCCAATCTAACGGGACATCATGTCGCAGACTTGCTCCTTCGAACGTATGCAGCAACTGCTCGTGATACAAGTATTTCGGGGAGACGTTCAACGAGATGGGGACCTTTTTCGGTAACATCGCCAAGAAGCGAAACACCTCATCAATCAAATAGTCCGTCAATCGAATGAACAGATTGCTCTCTTCAGCGAGAGGGATGAAGTCGAGCGGAGACACTACACCCCATGTCGGGTGATCCCACCGCATCAACGCCTCCGCCCCCGTGATTTCTCCCGTCCACGCATTCACTTTCGGTTGATATAAAAGATAGAATTCATTGCGGTCAATGGCGTTCGGTAAATCACGCAACAATTCGAACCGCTTCAACTCGTCGAGATTCATGTGGGAGGCATACAACGAAATGGGAGCCGCACCCGACTTACCGGCTCGCCCCATTGCCATATAACTACAGCGAATGAGTGTCGTCTCATCATCCGCGTCGTTCGGATAGCGACTGATTCCGACTTGCATATTCGGGTACACCGAATACGGTTCGAGTTGAAAACAGTATTTAGATAAAGTCGTGAGTCGCTTCCCGATTTGAAACAACTCTTCATCCTCGTGATGACCCGGCATGATAACGAGATACGTATCCCCGTCCAAATGACCGACGACCGCTTTGTCCGGCACACTTTGAAGCAAGCGATGACCCGTTTGGATTCGCCATTCATCGCCATATTCATAGCCGAAAGCTCGATTGATGTCCCCAATCCGATTGAACGTGACCGTGAATAAGACGAATGCGAACTCCGTCTGAATCAATCGAGTGATGGACTGAAACATCGTCTCGCGGTTCGGAAGATTCGTCATCGGGTCGAATTCAATCAGTCGAAGGACTTCCGCTTCCTGTTCTCGTACTGCCGTCAGATCGCGAATCAACGCCTGAAACCCTCGCACGCGTCCCGTCTCATCATACAGATGCTGACGGAACTCCTGAATCCACTTCTGCTTCTTCCCGACAAAAATCCGATATTCAAGCTGAACCGGGGTCTCATGACGCGTTTTCTCATTTGCGCGATTGACCTTTTCCAAGTCATCCTGATTGATGACGACTTTCCAATAATCCGGATGGGCATTGAACTGTTTCACCGAAAAACCGAAAATGGTTTGATACTGTCCTGTCGCAAACTCAATTTGGCGCGTGTCGTAACTATAATCACAAATCGCCATGTCCGAAGCCTCGCAGACGCGACGCAACAAATCATCTTTATCGGTCAATTCATGCTCGATGCGTTGCTGGTCTTTCGTCGAAAAAATAACGTACGTGAACACATTCCGTTCGAGAGACAGTGCACCCCGTACCGTTACAGGTAATTCTTCACGCGTCACCTGATGAAGAAGACGAACATCGATCGCAAAGTCTGCCCCTTCTTCGGCTGTTCGCAATGTCCGAATCGCTTGTGTGAGTCGTTCCCAGTCGTCAGAATGGACGATTTCACGAATTTCGTCTAGCGTCATATCCTTCAAGCGTCGTCTCGAAAGACCAAGGAACGATGACACTTGCGAAGAGAAAGAAAACGTATCCTCACCAAGATGTGCCTCGATCATCATGAGTCCCGGCACTTGTTCAAGCAATTCACGTCCTACTTTCATAATGGCATAACGATTTTGCGTCTCCCATTCCGCGCTCATGTCTTTGACAATCCCATATACGCCTTGAATGAGTTGATCTTTATAAAGAGGGGTACACGTGACCGCAAGCTTTCGCTTTTGCCCCTCATATGTTTTGACGAGTTCAAAATGAACCGTTTCTCCGACTAACGCCTGCCCGTGATAGGGAGCAAATTCTTCTGACTCCGCCGGAGAAAGGGCGAGATCGTCAAACAAAAGTCCCATCTTTTCGTTTGAATCAATCAAGCGACCGTTTGTATCGAGTACGTAGATGGCATCAGGATATTGCTCAATCAACAGGGAGTCCACATGAAATGCAGGGATTGCTCCTTTAGAAAGGATTTCCGTGTCGTCTCCGTTGACGCGGTGAATCCACTTCTTGAAAATCGCCATACAATCTCTCCTTCCGAAAGAGATGGAAATTCCAAACGTAAACTCTCGTGTTCATACAAAAAGACTAGCTTTTTAAACATTAATTACCAAATACCCATAATCATGCCATACGAAAACCCCACTTCTTTACAAGTGGGGTCAATGAATTAGTTACGCTCGAGGACAAACGTATGGTATGCAGGGACTGTGACTCTGCCCGTCGTACGTTTGATTGTCTTCGTTCCAGCGCGGTCCCCGTCGACAATCACGTTCCACGTTCCTTTTGGAAGTTTCACGGATACAGCGTTCGGGTTTGCGTTATGTGTGATGTACAAGTCGTTCTTTTGTCCTGGTGCGTCTTCATCAATCAAGTACGTGATGACGTTCGCCTCAGACTTGTAGAATTTCAAGAAGCGCTTCACATCAGCCGCTTTCGTCATGCGGAGACCAGGGTTGGCTTTGCGCATCTCAATCAAGCCTTTCATGTATTGGACGTCCGCCTTACGGTCGGCTGCCCGCTTCCAGTCGAGCTGATTGATTGAATCCGGTGATTTGTACGAGTTATGGTCTCCTTCTTTCGTACGCATGAACTCCTGACCAGCGTGAAGGAATGTCGTACCTTGGCTCGTCAAGAGAATGCTCGAAGCGAGGCGGTGCATGTCTGTACGCACTTCTTCAGAAGCGTCAGGATTCGTCAACTCCAACTTGTCCCAAAGCGTATGGTTATCGTGTGCTTCGACATATGTGATTGCTTGCGTCGGTTCTTTCGTGAACCCCTTGATCATGTCGTTATACGTGATTTCCCCGACGATTCCTGTCTTCACGCGGTTCTCCATGCCTTCTTTTCCATTGATGAAGCCATTGTCTTCATCATAGAAGACGCTACCTTTCAATCCATCACGGATGTTGTCATTGAAGTGCGCAACACCAGGCATGTCGTAGGCGTTCTTTTGGTTTGCTTTGAGTTCGGCGTCAAGTGGCGTGCCGAGATCCCAGCCTTCACCGAAGACGAGAATCGATTTGTCGACTTTATTCAATTCTGCACGAACTTTGTTCATCGTATCGACATCGTGGATTCCCATCAAGTCGAAGCGGAAGCCGTCCCAATGATATTCTTTTGCCCAGTAGACGACTGAATCGACGATGAGTTTTTGCATCATCGCACGCTCAGACGCCGTATCGTTCCCGACACCTGTTCCGTTTGCGAAGTCGCCACCTGCCGTATAACGGTAGTAGTAACCCGGTACGATTTTGTGAAGGTTAGATGCCTGCGCGTCGAACATGTGGTTGTAGACAACGTCCATGACGGCACGTAAGTTGTTGTCATGTAGCCCTTGAATCATTTCTTTCATCTGACTGATCCGCACTTTGGCATCGTACGGGTTTGTCGAATACGATCCTTCTGGTGCGTTGTAGTTTTTCGGGTCGTAGCCCCAGTTATATGTTGCCGTCGGTTTCGTTTCGTCGACAGAAGCCGTGTTGTAGTCATAGACCGGGATGAACTGAACGTGTGTCACGCCAAGGTCTTTGACGTGGTCGAGTCCCGTCTTCGTCGCTGTCTTCTTCCCGTTCTCAATCAAGCGAGTTCCTGGTTGAACAACACCGAGGTATTTGCCTTTATGGCGGATTCCTGAATCATATGTGTTCGATGTGACATCAAAAATCGAGAAGTCACGGACGTGTGTCTCATAGATGATGGCGTCCGTTGCGTTTTTCAACTTCGGCTTCATTGAGTTCCAACGTTTCGGATCTGTTTCTTTCAAGTCGACGATGACCCCTTGGTCACCGTTCACACCGACAGCTGTCGCATACGGATCGACCGCACGGACTTTCCCTGTCGCATGTGTCACTTGATACGTATACCCGACACCGTCGAGGTCGCCGCGTACTTCAGCCACCCACGTGCCACGTTCCCCACGTTTCATCTGGATGACTTTTTTCAAGTCTTTGTCGTTCGCTGGTCGGTCTTTCGGCATGTTCCATAGCTCGAGCTCGACTTGTTGAGCCGTCGGTGCCCAAAGAACAAATTGTGTTTTTGATTTTTGGTATGTGATGCCGAGTTTCCCATTATAGGCATACTTCGCATCAAACTCTTTCGAGCGGAGTACTTTTCCTGCTTGAAGCGTCTGTTCACCAAACTCAGGATGTGAGGCTTTGATGACTTTTGCTAAATCGATATCTTCTTTGAATTCAATTGTGACCGACTTGTCACCAGCCTTTGTGATAGCAGCGACAGTTGCACCATCTACCGTCACTTCATCGATGAACGCATCCGTAATGACGCGGTTCGTCGTGAGCGTTGCTTGACGGAACGTGTCCGCCGAGAATGAGACGAGTTTCGGTGAGCGATCGATTTCAGGCTCTGAATAGTAAATCGTTGAATCGCCTTCAACGAGCCAAATTTCTTTCGCTGAACCAAGAACGAAGCGATCTTCTCCGTCTTTCTCCGTCCATTCTCCTTTTTTCGTGATCAAGCCCATAAGTTTTTTAGACTCCGGGTTGGCGAGCTTGACGTTCGCCACGCCACCAAATGCATCTGTCTCGTCAAACGCGATGCTCTGACCGTCCCCACCGTCTGGCCAAGCCCATAGGCCCCAGTCCGTGTATGTATTGTCGTAACGGAAATAGTGAACTTTCATATCAATCTCCGTTGAAGCCGTCTCCCCGTCCGGGTTCGACGTATAAATCTTCGAATCACCTGACTTGATCCACACTTCTGCGACACCATCTTGAATCATGTCGCTCGTGATGAAGCGGTCGTTCTCTGACCCTTTATCTTTGTCCCAGTTGTCCGTTCGAACGATGAGACCAATTTTTTCAGGTGAATCGACCGGGAATTCGTAAGCCGCCACCTTTCCGAATGCATCTTCCCCATTAAACGTGAAGCCTTTGTTCGGGAAGTAATCTGGGCCATTCGCCCAAAGCCATAAGTTCCAATCCTTTTCGTTATCCGGCGCCTCTTGATAATGGACGACGACGAGTGTCGACTTCCCTTTATCCAAAGCGGACGTCGGCATCGGAAACATTGACAGAATTAGTGCAAACGTTAGCACAACTGCCCATACGGGTTTCCATTGCTTTTTGACCATGAGGGTCCCTCCTTGTAGCACTATTTTGAGAAAACGCTTACACAAAAATTGTAAACGGTTTCCTTTAGCGAAGCAACGTTATTTTAGAAAAGGGTCAATTGGCATCATTCTTTTCACAGATTGTCTAAGGACAATGAACTAAAAAGACGGATGCCGATTATCATCGCGGAATCCGTCAGAGCTTATTCCATTCCTCAAGTGACTCCAAATACCACCGATAGCTTATCTTGATTTCTTCATCTGTCAAATCGGCTGACAAAAGCGAACGTGGCACGAGACCTGTGAACTTGGCGCCTCCGACATGCGCAAAAATATAAGAGCCGACTTGCTCCGACATGTATCTCGTCAAAAAGCCGGTCACATACTTTCCATCCTTGCTCTCGAAGACGATGTCGAGTCGACGTCCTTCCTGTTCATCGATGATCAACTGGTTGTATCGCCGGTGTTCTTCGTCCTTATGCTTATACATCGTCCCACGTCTCGCATTGTCATTAATCTCCCACTGATGGTCTTCTCTCTCTTTCGCCGTGAAGATTTTCTCGAGTATTCTGGGGTCATCAATCGTTAAGCAACAAAAGATATGTTCATACGACAGTTGATCGTCGTTCACTAAGTCCATGATGTCCGTCTTCGGGATGATTCTTGCCTTATAGCGCACCATCACGCGGCGGACGACCTCTTCTTTATCAAAAATCAACCACTGCTTCCGACGTTCAAACTTTTCATGTAGCATCTTATAATTCATACGACTCACCTCACGTTTCAGCATATCAAAAAACGACGCCCGCATTGGACGTCGTCTTATTTAGTTCCCGTATTTTTTGAACAACTGATAGTTCTTGTTCCCGCCTGACAAGTTGTAGACGTCGGTGAATCCGAGGTTACGAAGCACGTTTTGCGCCGCGTTCCCTGTCACCCCGCCGTTACAATAGACGACGGTCGGCTTGTTTTTATCCATGTCTTTCGCCGCTTCACGAAGGTTACCGAGTGGGACGTTGACCGCACAATCGACACACGCCTTCTCGAACTGCGCTGCTTTCCGCGTATCAATGATTTGCATGTCTTCCCCTGCATCGATTCGTGTCTGCAGCTCGGCTGGTGTGATGAGTCGTGCCGCCTTGTCGATACTGTTCGAAAGGACCATCCCCGTATACATGACCGGATCTTTCGTCGTCGAGAACGGCGGTGCGTATGCGAGGTCAAGGTGGAACAAGTCATCCACTTTCGCCTTCAGTGTGATGGCCGTGACGAAGACGTCGATTCGTTTGTCGACTCCTTCGAACCCGACGATTTGGATGCCGAGCAATTGACGTGTCGAACGGTCCGCGATTGCTTTGATCGTCATATCTTTTCCACCCATGTAGGCAGGCTTATCCGGTTTCGTGTTATGGAGCACCTCGATGTCATATCCGTGTTCGCGCGCTTCCTTCTCGGAAAGTCCCGTCTGCGCCACCGCAAGTCCGAACACTTTGAAGATACCCGTACCGAGGATGCCGCGATGCTCGAGATGCCCACCAGTGATCACGTCTCCAGCGGTCCGCCCCATCTTGTTCGCTGTCGAACCGAGCGGGCGCCAGATCGGTTTTCCTGTCACGATGGAGAAGCTCTCCGCGACGTCTCCAGCCGCATACACGTCCGGGATGTTCGTCTCCATACGTTCATTGACGGCAATCGCTCCCGTCTCACCTAGTTCCACTCCCATGTTCATGGCAAGTTCGACGTTCGGACGGACCCCGACCGATAAGATGACGAAGTCAGTCTCGATCGTCTTGCCGCTCTCCGTGACGACACGTTCCACATGTCCATCACCGACAAGTTCCGTCACCGTCTCCCCAAGCATGAGTTCGATCCCGTTCTTCTCGAGGTGTTCCTCGACGCGGCACGCCATGTCTTTATCGAGTGGTGGCATCACCTGCGGCACGCGCTCGATGATTGTCACGTCCACACCGCGTAGCTTCAACTGTTCGGCCATCTCCAAACCGATGAAGCCGGCACCGATGATCGTCGCATGTTTCGGGTTCGTCGAATCGACGAACGACCGTGTCGCTTCGGCGTGCTGAATGTTTCGGATTGGGAAGACGTTATCCGATTTCACACCCGGAATCGGGGGAATGATGCTCGTCGCCCCTGTGGCGAGGACGAGGACGTCATACGAGTCCGTGAACGTGTCACCTGTCTCTAAGTTTTCCACCGTTACTGTCTTCGCATCCTTATCGACCGTTGTCACGTTATGACGTGTCATGACGTCGATGTTGTAACGTTTCTTGAAGAACGCTGCGTCACGAGGTGTCAAATCGTCACGTGATTCTACTTCTCCGCCAACGTAGTAAGGAATGCCACAACCTGAATACGAGATGTCATAATCCCGGTCGTAAATCGTAATCTGGGCGTCCTCGTTATTCCGACGTGTTTTCGCTGCGACTGATGTCCCGGCAGCAACAGATCCAATGATGACTAGTTTCATATAACCCACTCCTTAATAAAGTAATAAGCTGATATAGAGGCCGAGCAACGTGATGGCCAGTGTCGGAATCGTCAAGATGATCCCGACTTTGAAATACTCACCCCATCCGATCTTAAGGCCTTTCGAGCGGAGCACGTGGAGCCAAAGGAGCGTCGCAAGTGATCCGATCGGGGTGATCTTTGGTCCAAGGTCGGACCCGATAACGTTCGCATAGATTAAGGCTTCCCGAATCTGTCCTGACGTATGCGTCAAGTCGATGGCGAGCGCATCAATCATGACGGTCGGCATGTTGTTCATGACCGATGACAAGATGGCAGCCAAGAAGCCCATCCCGAACGTCGCACTGATTGCGTTCACTGCGAACCAGTCAATGAAGTTGGCAAGTACTTGTGTCAGTCCCGCGTTTTGTAATCCGTAAACGACGATATACATCCCGAGCGAGAAAAAGACGATGGCCCACGGTGCACCTTTCACGACTTGAGTCGTCTCTACCGCAGATGACCGATTCGCCATCACGAGGAAGAACAAGGCGATGACACCGGCGACGAGCGAGACCGGGATGCCGAGCAAGTCACTCGTGAAGTAGCCGATGACTAACAAAGCGAGTACGACCCACGACAAGCGGAACATCGTATGGTCTTTGATGACCGACGCCGGTTCGACCAACTGAGACGCGTCATATTGTTTCGGGATGTCTTTTTTGAAATAGAGATACAAGACGAGCAGACTACCTGCGACTGCGAACACGTTGACGAATACCATCCGCGCCGCATACTCAGCAAACCCGATACCGAAGAAGTCAGCCGAGACGATATTGACCAGGTTCGAGACGATGAACGGGAGACTTGCCGTGTCGGCGATGAAGCCAGATGCCATCACATACGCCAACACGACCGCGTCCGGAAGTTTGAGTGCCCGCACCATCGCCAAGACGATTGGTGTCAAAATGAGCGCTGCCCCGTCGTTTGCAAACAATGCTGCGACGAGCGCGCCAAGTAAGGTGATATAGACGAATAGCTTCACCCCACCGCCTTTAGCGATTCGTGCCATATGTAAAGCGGCCCATTCAAAAAATCCAATCTCATCTAAAATGAGTGAGATCAAAATCACGGCGATAAACGTGAATGTCGCGTTCCAGATGATGCCCCATACCGTTCCGACGTCATCGAGGTTAACGACGCCTGAAAGAAGGGCGATGACGGCCATCCCCATCGCCGAGTAACCGATGCCGAGGCCTTTCGGTTGCTTGATGATGAGAAAGAGCGTCACCAAAAAAATTAGACTAGCAATCCACTGCACAATGAGTTCCTCCAATATCTCTTTTTATTCTTTTAGCAAGACGGTTGTAAACCGTGCAACACGAGCGTGATGCCATCTTCTGTCGATTCGACGTCGAGTGTAACGTTTTCCGCCAACGCCTCAGCTTCCTTCGCAACAGCAAACGTGAGTGTGTCGAACTGCTTCACTTCGTCTGTCTCTTCTGGTGTCGTCACGGCTAGACCGAGCGTCGGTCCACAGCAACCTGCCTCTGTGATGATGCGGACAGATTTTGTCTCTTCCTCTTCTAATGCGGTTTGTAAAAAGTCGATTGCTTCGTTCGTGATGTTCATTGTATTTTCTCCTTTCCTAATTGAGATAGCGCCGAGTATCCGACTGGCAGTTGTTCTTGCCATTCGAGAACCGTCGGACGCGGATAGTTGTTCACGCGCTCTAGCCAAATCGCCTCGCTCGCGACTTTCGATGTCAAGAGCTTACTCGTCACATCGAGTGGCGTAAACGATTGATTGACGACCCAAGCGAACGGTTGAATCGCTGCTCGTTGTAAGTCTGTTGTGAGACGCTCCGCTTCATATACTGGCGTCGCCTCAGGCAGTGTCGTGATGATGACGTGCGTTTGTTTTGGGTCACGCAGTTTCGGTAACAACTCTTGGACCGCTTCCGGAACGACGCCGGTCGACCGTTCGAGTTCACGATGATAGCTCTCCGTCGCATCTAATAACAGAAGCGTATGTCCCGTTGGAGCTGTATCGATGACGACGAAGCGGTCTTTCGCTTTCGCCACTTGATCAGCAAAGGCACGGAAGACAGCAATCTCTTCCGTGCACGGTGAGCGCAAGTCCTCTTCGAGCATCATCCGTTGCTCTTCGTTCATGTCTCCGGCTTCCCGGAACACATCTGCCCGATACTTCTCAATCTCGGTTTTCGGATCAATGGCATCGACGGTGAACGTATCTGAAACGTCCGCTCCAATCGTAAGAGCGACATGAGCGGCTGGGTCTGTTGTCGTCAAATGGACGGCATGACCTCGCTCGTGGAGCGCTACGGCCAGAAGCGAGGCGAGTGTCGTCTTCCCGACGCCACCTTTCCCCATCGTCATGATCACGCTCGGACCGCCCGCCTCCAGTTCGTCGACGAGTTGATCGATCGAGCCGTAACGACTCGTGTCATAGCGTGCATCCGAGATCACGACCGACTCCCCGCCCACAAATCGCCGGAGCGCCGATATCCCGACGAGATTCTCGTACGCATACGGGAGCGTGAACGTATCGAGGTCGACGATACTGTCTGGGAGGTATGACAGGGCTCGTTGTTGGCGTTCGATGAACCGCTTCGTGTAACGGTCTGTCCCTTCACTTGACTCGACAACACCGTTGATGATGAGTTGCATTCGCTCGATGCCGATGGCGCGAAGTTCTGTCGCGGCTCGTGCCGCTTCGACAAGCGTCGACTTTTCGGGACGAGCGACGAGCAGTAACGTCGTTTCCTGGTCGTCAGTGAGCGTCCCGACGGCTTGTTTATACTGCACTTGCTTATCCGCGAGACCCGCAAGTGGACCGAGGCAAGACGCACCTGTCGTATTCGTCTCTAAAAATTCATTCCATGCGCTCGGTAGTGTCAGTAATCGGAGCGTATGCCCAGTCGGTGCCGTATCGAAGATGACATGGTCGTATCGGTCCCGTGCAGCCTCTGACGTCAACAGTTCCGTGAATTGGTCGAACGCCGCAATCTCGACCGTACAGGCGCCAGACAACTGTTCTTCCATTGATTGGATGGCAACGTCCGGTAAAACGCCCCGATACGGACCGACCATGCTTTCCATATACTGTTTTGCCGCCTGTTCCGGGTCAAAGTTAGCAATTTCGAGCATCGTCCCTGTGACGGATCGCGGTGTCTCATCGAGCTCCATCTCAAACACGTCTTGTAGATTACTCGCCGGGTCGGTCGAGACGAGTAAGATCTGTTTTCCACGATTGGCGAGCGTTAAGGCGAGACTCGATGCCGTCGACGTCTTCCCGACGCCACCTTTCCCGGTCAAAAACACATAGCGGGTCGGTTCAATCGTCTGAAAATCAAATGGCTTCACTGTGAGCATCTCCTTATTTTTTGAGTGAGATTCGAACTTTCGGTTTTTCCCCATCTTGTTTGGCGAATGCGGCGATTGGTAGTCCCGTCAACTTCGCCATCTCTTCATTTGACAAATAAGCGCCCCGTTTCACAATCTTCCCGTCGACGAGCGTCATCGGGAGCACGTCGAGCCCGTTCATGATTTCGGCTTGGACGATGGCATTCTCGACGAATCGGTTCGGTTCCGATGCGAGATTATAGCGCGACACATCAAAGCCGCGTTGTTGTAACACGTAATGGATGGTCGCCACCCGCGTCAGTTCCGGGTCGATGGACGGTCCGCATAATCCCGTTGAACAACACATGGCTGGTTCAAACACTTCAAGTTTCATCTTTATCTCTCCTTAAATGGCACAGTTCGGCTCACAATCACAATTCGGTTCAGTCATCTCCACATTCGCTAATAAGTCGGTGACGAGCGGATAAAACGGACTCGTCTCATTCAATCGGTAATGAATCCATTGTTTGTCCCGACGCTCGAGTAAAAGTCCCGCCTGACGCAACATCTTCAAATGGCGACTGATGGCCGGTTGCGAAATATCGAAACAATCGACGAAACTACAGGCGCACTGTTCGCCTGCTTCCATCTGCTTCAACATCGTCAATCGGGTCGGGTCACCGAGCACTTTGAGCACTTTACTCAATTCTTCCACGGTATACATGGCTACTCCCTACCCCTCATATAACTTTCTTGTTATATAACCTATACGTTATGAAATTACCATAGTTTTTCACACGAATCAATTGTCATTTTGGACTAGATTCGGTATGATGAAACACGTTGAAAATGAACGGATTCCATTATTTTGATTTTCGTGAGACTCGAAAATCAAATCATTTTATACAGAAAGGTGTGTTCTTTTGGAAAGATTGAATACGTTGAAACATGAATGGTTCGGAAATATCCGGGCCGACATTTTGGCCGGGATCGTCGTCGCCTTGGCGCTCATCCCGGAAGCCATCGCCTTCTCCCTCATCGCAGGGGTCAACCCGATGGTCGGGCTTTATGCCTCATTCATCATCGCCATGGTCATCTCGATTGCCGGAGGTCGTCCGGCCATGATCTCGGCTGCGACGGGTGCGATGGCGCTCGTCGTCGTCTCGCTCGTCGCCGACCACGGTCTGCAGTATTTGCTTGCTGCCGGTATTTTGACCGGGATCATTCAAATCGTCCTCGGTTATCTCGGCATCGCCCGCTTGATGAAATTCATTCCCCGTGCCGTCATGGTCGGTTTCGTCAACGCGCTTGCCATTTTGATTTTCCAAGCTCAGTTGTCAAACTTTGAAGGGGAAAGCTGGATCATCTGGGCAATCGTCGCGGCGTCACTCGCCATCATCTTCTTGTTCCCACGTGTCACGAAAGCAATCCCTGCACCGCTCGTCGCCATCGTCGTGATGACGATTCTCGCGATCACGCTAGGACTCGATACGAAAAACATCGGGGACATGGGAACGATCTCAGCGACACTTCCGGACTTCTTATTCCCGGATGTGCCGTTCACGCTTGAGACACTCATGATTATCTTGCCGTACTCGATCTCACTCGCGTTCGTCGGCTTGATTGAATCGCTCTTGACGGCCCAAATCGTCGATGACATGACAGGAACAGACTCGAACAAGAACCGCGAGTCGCGTGGCCAAGGGATCTCGAACATCATTGCCGGATTCTTCGGTGGGATGCCAGGATGCGCGATGATCGGTCAGTCGGTCATTAACGTCTCCTCAGGTGCACGCGGTCGTCTCTCGACATTCACGGCCGGACTCGCCCTCTTCATCATGATCATGACGATCAGTGATGTGCTCATGCTCATCCCTGTCGGCGCGCTCGTCGGTGTCATGTTCTTCGTGTCGTACGCGACGTTCGACTGGGGCTCGCTCAAAGCGATGCGTACCGCTCAAAAGTCAGACACGGTCGTCATGCTCGTCACGGTCATCGTCACGGTCTTCACGCACGACTTGTCACTCGGTGTGCTCGGTGGAATTTTGACGGCTGCGATTTTGTTCGCTGCCAAAATTTCGAAAATCGACCTCGGTCGCCACATCACGTCGCATCGCGTAGACTATACGGTAAACGGACAACTGTTCTTCGCCTCGACATCTGAATTCGTCAACCAGTTTGATGTGACAGAAGATGTGGATGCAGGTGTCAATCAAGTCACCATCGATTTTGCGAATACGCATCTCTGGGATGACTCGGCCATCGGCGCCATCGATAAGGTCGTCTTCAAATACCGTGAAGTCGGGATCGAACCTGAACTTCTCAATTTGAATAAAGACTCTGAAAAACTACTCAACACGCTCGCACTTCACTTGAAGCAACAAGACGCGAACGCGGGGCATTGATTCGGCATTCCCCCGCTTCACCAAATCACCTATACTAAATGTAGAACGTGCGAAAGAGGAGGAGTTTTCATGGGAAAGGTATTTTTAGCGGCAGATGGTTCTGCCCACTCGAAACGTGCGCTTGAAAAGGCGATTCAACTCGCAAAGGCGTCCAATGCGTCGATTGACATCGTCCATGTCATCAGTGCGAAAGAATCAAAAGAGGCCGCCCTCAACTCAACGGGCAAAATCGACTTGGAAACGAAGCGGAAGCAGATGCTCAAACCGTTGTTCGATTTGACGGAAGCTGAAGGCATCCCTTACGAGTACATCGAACTCCGTGGTGAACCGGACGTCGAGCTCGTCAAATATGCGAACCACGAACCATATGAATATGTCGTCGTCGGATCACGCGGATTGAATACGTTCCAAGAGTTCGTGCTCGGTAGCGTGAGTCATAAACTCGCCAAACGTGCACTCGCTCCTGTCATCATCGTTAAATGATTCATCATCCCCATCTCGTTGTGAGATGGGGATTTTTTGTGTCTCATACAGGGGACGCTCTGTTCGTGTAGAATGTGTAAGGACAGTATATTTCTAAAGGAGGTTTTCGCTATGGACATCGCAAACGACCCGAATACACTTTTTCTCATCCTGTTACCTGTCCTCATCCTGCAACTCATCTTGCTCGTTGTCGCTTTGATTGACTTGTTCAAACGGGACATGACGAACGGCCCGAAATGGGTATGGCTCCTCGTCATCGTCTTCATCAACATTCTCGGCCCGATTATCTACTTCTTATGGGGACGGACACCGCGATGAACGTCACACAGTTAACGAAACGATTCGGTTCCTTCACGGCACTCGATGATGTCAGCTTTGAGCTGCGCCCTGGTTGCACCTCGTTACTTGGGGAAAATGGTGCCGGGAAGACCACCTTGTTGAATTTGCTTGCCCGCGTCACGGACCCGACGAGTGGCGATATGAGCGGACATGACCAGATTCGGGTTGGCTATTTGCCACAACGCCCCGCTCTCTACCCGTCCCTCACCCCTGTCGAGACGATTCGCTACGCTGCTGAATTGACGAGAACGAAACACGTTGATCCTATCCAACTATTAAAACGCGTCGGTCTTGAGCCGGTCGACCGTCCAGCCTCGAACTTATCGGGCGGGATGCGTCAGCGTCTCGGGATCGCCCAGGCGCTCGTCCATGATCCTGAATTACTGTTACTCGACGAGCCGGTCTCAGCTTTAGATCCCCGCGGTCGCCGGGAAGTGCTCGACTTATTGAACGACTTGAAACGAGAACGAATGATCCTTTATTCGACACACGTCCTTCCGGATGCCGAAGAAGCGAGCGACTGGGTGCTCTTGCTTCGACAAGGAAAATTACTCATGGAAGGAACGGTGACGGACTTGCTCGGATCAAAATCAACGATTGAGTTGCGTCTTTTCGACGATCCGACGAGCGAGACGGACTGGAATACCCTAGCCGGTGTGCGACGCGCGACAAAGACAGGTTCGACGTGGACGTTTGAGTCGACGGACCGGGATATCGCTGAACGTGCAATTTTAAACCGAATCCTCGAACTGAATGTCACCATCCAATCGCTACACGTCGGCCATCCGTCACTCGAGTCTTTGTTTTTGGAGGTGAACGCCTGATGCGCACGGCAATCTTTAAACAAGAATGGCGGGAGTCGTGGGCGAACAAGCGACTCATCTGGATTCCTATTGCTCTCATGCTCCTCGCCTCCATGCAGCCGCTCACGCTATATTTCTTACCAGACATCCTCGCTTCCGGCGGGAACTTACCGGACGGTGCCGTCATTGAGATTCCGACACCGACACCGGAAGAAGTATTGATCTCTGTCAGCGAACAGCTTCGCCAAATCGGGCTCCTCGTCATCTTATTGTCGGCGATGCATACATTCAGCCATGAACGGACGAACGGGACCCTCGCCTGGCTCAAGTCGTTACAAATCCCGACGTCGCGCATCGTCGTCAGTAAATGGGGACATTACGCTTTACTGACCGTCGGCAGCATCTTGCTCGCACAAACGGCAGCCGCCTATTATACGGTCATTTTGTTCGACGCATTCGACTGGCTCGACTTTCTCATATCGACCACACTCCTCATCTGTCATTTCGTTGTTCAGTTATCGATTTTCTTCCTTATCGCCGCGATGTTGGAAAGTGGTGTCGTCGCGGTCGTGTTGACGCTCGGCCTCCATTTTGTCATGTCGCTCCTCATAGGTTGGGTCGACCTCGATTGGATGCCTTGGATGCTCGGGCCGCTTTCGAGCGAAGTGCTCCTAACAGAAGCAGACATCATGTGGCCGCTCGTGACCGGAATGCTCGTCGTCATCCTCTCGCTTTATGTGGCGTCGAAGCGCCTTCGGTTTATGAGTCATTCGACGTAAACGTCCGATCTTTCAATTGAATCTTTTGCCTCAGCTTCAAATTGGAATAAATATGGGTATCTCTTCTGTATTCGTATGGAGGAGGTTCAATCGATGGCATGGAAAAGGAAAATCGGCATCGGATTTTTGATGGGTGCCTTATGGGTGAGTCCCCAACTCGTTTCCGCTGAAGGGTCGTTTCAACAGACCGAAGACGGAATCGTTTACACGTCGAGTGACGGGACGGTGTTGACGGGGTGGCAACAAATTGATGGCAACATATACTATTTCGATTCGGAAGGAATCCTTCTCACTGGATGGCAACAAATCGAAGAAGCTACATATTATTTTGAAACGGATGGTCGCCTCGTCACCGGCAGCTATTCCATCGACGGAACGACTTACACCTTTGGTGAAGACGGAAAACTGCTGAGCGGATGGCAAGAACGAGATGGGCTCCTCTATTACTACAACGAGACCGGTCTGCCCGTCACGGGATTCCAGACGATTGACGGCAAGCGCTACTATTTCTCAGACAAAGGTGTTCGCCTCTCCGGTTGGCAGCAAATTGCTGGCGCAAAGCACTACATCTTTTCAGACGGAACGATTCGTACCGGCATGTATACGCTCGGTGGAAAATCGTATTTCCTTCTGAATGATGGTAAAGTCGCGACCGGATGGCAGACAATCAAAGCCCGTTCCTACTACTTTGGAAATGACGGAATCCGCCGCCAAGGCTTGGCCTGGGTTGGGAAAGACGTATATGGATTCCACCCGACTTACGGATATAGCCTAAAAGGGGCATATCGGTTGCGCGACCGCAATTACTTGTTTGATTCAAAAGGAAAGCGCCTATATGGGTTACAACGGATCAATGGAAAAACATACGGTTTTCATCCCCAGTACGGATATCGTCTAAAAGGGAAATTCAAGATGGGCAATGAAACGTACTTCTTTCATTCGACCGGCGTACAAGAGACCGGATGGAAATACTCGACACGCTATGAGTACTTCGCCCCGGCACTGACGAAGAAGACGGACTGGCAGCTGATCAAAGGACAGTGGTACTACTTCGATGCCAACGGACGCATGTATCAAAACAAACGTGTCGGCAATGCCGCGTTTGATGCGAAAGGAGTCTATTCCCCTCGTCTATCGATGTATAAGATGAGCGTTCCTCTCTATCGGCAGTTCCCGATGGGGTACCCGTCCGGTTGTGAGTTCTTCTCGCTCAAAATGGCGCTCGAAGAAAAGGGTCGTGCTGTCAGCGCATCGACCTTATACAACGAGATGCCGAAGAGTATGTGGAACGCGCGTTATGAGAATCGGTTATACCGCTGGGTCGACCCGAACGTCATGTTCACCGGCGACCCGCGCCGTACGTTAGGCAAATACAAGAACTACGGCATTTACCCGAAAGGCATGATTGGATTTTCTAGTAAATATCGCCCGGTGAAAGATTTGTCGGGGCAAGGACTCGCTTCAATCGAACGTGAGCTGTCGATGGGCAACCCCGTCATCGTCTGGGCAAGTGTCGACTTCAATAAACCTTACGGCTATTTCAATTGGTACACTGCTTCAAACAAGAAGTTCACCGGTTACGTCAACTATCATGTCATGTTGGCGACCGGTTATGACAAATCAAATCTATATATCAATGACCCATATCGCGGTCGACTCGTCGTCCCGAAATCGAAAGTGAGTGCCGTCATGAGCGCCACGGGATGGAAAGCGCTCGCGGTCAGATAAGTGGGAACGTGTCTTTCATGAGAGAGACACGTTTTTTGCTGTCTGATTAGGAGAATAGTACGAAAAACAGAAATATAAATTCCTATTTTTATTCATAAACATTGAAATTAAACTTCTTAGTGGTACACTTCCATCAAGCATTTGAAGCGCTTACATTTCCTAAGGAGGAACTCTCATGAAAAAATGGATTGGTGGTATGGCAGCATTGACGCTACTCTCGACTTCAATCGTCTTGCTGGATGCGGACGCAAAATCTGAACCGAAAAAACCTAAGGTCGAGCTTGGTGTCGACCGCTTGATGGAGAATCCGGATATCTTGAAAGGAAAACGAGTCGGGCTGATCACAAATCCGACCGGGATCAACGCGGAGCGGACAAGCATCGTCGATTTGTTCGACCAGTCCGATGACTTTGAATTGACGGCACTTTACGGACCCGAACACGGCGTTCGAGGGGATGCCCAAGCCGGCTCAACTGTCAGCTCTTACATCGATGAGGTGACGGGGTTGCCCGTATATAGTCTATATGGCGCTACGAAAAAACCGACTCCTGACATGTTAGAAGATGTGGATGTGCTCGTCTTTGACATTCAAGACGTCGGGACTCGCTATTATACGTATATTTACACGATGGCCTACGCAATGGAGGCTGCTTCTGAGAATGGGATTCCATTCGTCGTCCTCGACCGCCCGAACCCCCAAGGCGGACTTCGTGTCGATGGTCCGGTGCTCGACCCTGACTACGCCAGCTTCATCGGGCTCTATCCGATTCCTTTGAAACACGGGATGACCGTCGGCGAACTCGCGCAGTTGTTCAACAGTGAGTATCACATTCAGGCTGACCTCGAAGTCGTCAAAATGAAGGGATGGAAACGTTCGATGATGTATGAGGATACGGGGCTTCCGTTCGTCATGCCGTCCCCAAACATGCCGACGACCGACACGGTCAATGTCTATCCTGCGACCGGATTGTTTGAAGGAACGAATTTATCTGAAGGACGCGGGACGACAAAACCTTTTCAGTTGATTGGCGCCCCTTATATACAAGCACACGAGTATGCGAAAGAGCTGAACAAGCTTGACTTGCCTGGTGTCGCCTTCCGGGCCGCTTCGTTCACGCCGACATTCTCCAAACACGCGGGCAAACTGACGCACGGGGTCGAGGTCTATGTCACCGATCCGACTCGATTCGAATCAACGAAAACTGGGATTGCGATGATTCAAACGGCACACGATTTATATCCCGATGATTTCGAGTTTTTAGCGAACGACTTCATCACGAAACTGACAGGCAACGCCTATGTGAAAGATATGATTCTCGAAGGAGCTTCGCTTGATGAGATTCTGACTAAAATCGAGGACGAACGGGATGCGTTCCTCCCGATTCGTAAAGACTACTTGATGTATAAGTGACAGAAGGATGGGCTCACGAAGAGTCCATCCTTTTTGTAATGAAATGGTAAAACCAAAAATCAACCAAATAATATAGAATATAAGAAGTTCACCAAAAGGAGTCGATTCATTTGAAAAAAATCATGACTGCCTTTCTCTTGACCTTCATTGTGTCGTTATCGGCAACGTTGTCACAACAACCCATCGTTGCACATGCGTATACGGAAGTATCGGTCAATACGAAAGGGTATGTGACAAATATTAGTAAATTGTACGCGCGTCCGACACCATCGCTCGGTGCCCCACGACTGAATGCCATTCCTCGTGACGGCTCGATGCGCGTACGTACCACCTTTTTCGTGAACGGAGAGCGTTGGTACAAGATTCAATGGGGCAGCGGGTACGCCTATGTACCAGGAGACTATGTGCGTCTGTCTACAGCGGAAGTTTCATTCACGACTCCGACCTACGTCAAACCTTCGAGCGTATACGTGAAGTCCGCGCCGCTGACGACTTCGTCGAACGTCAAATTTTTACGTCAAGGCACGGCACTCGAAACGATCTCGTATCGCTATACGGGAACGTCTCGATGGTATAAAGTCCGTTACGGTTCGTACGTCGGGTATCTCCAAGCCAAGCATGTCAGCTTCACGTCGCCAGTCAACGTGTTAACAGAGACGAACAAAGAACGACAGGCAGCCGGCTTATCGCTACTCGCCGCTTCGAACGAAGCGAACCGTGTCGCACAAGTCCGAGCGGATGAAATGGCTAGGACAGGTCAGTTCTCCCATACGTTGAAGGAGAACGGTACGCCTGGTGATACATTACGTGCCTATGGCGTGTCATACCGGGGATGGGGAGAAAACATCTATAAAGGCTCGAGCGATCCAGTCCGAGCAGTGGACGCCTGGATGAACAGCAGCGGTCACCGTGCCAACATCTTGAACGCGAACTATACACATCTCGGGATTGGGAAAGCGACCGATGCCCGAGGGTCAACCATTCACGTTCAAATCTTTTTGACGAAATAATCAATGGGAACCAGTCACATCTGGGGCTGGTTTTTTCGTACAAAAAAGAGCGGGTTCGCACCCGCCCCACCTCTTATCTATTCATACCTCATGCTCTTTCACGAGAACACGAAAACGCGGTCGGACGGTCAATTCTATTGACGTCACGGTCCGCTTCCGGTCTTCCGCGAGGACGATCAACAGCTCCGCATGGTCACGTCGGTCTTCTAAGATTTCGACCTTGCTGACGGTCCGAAGTAATTGATAGTAAAGAAGTTCCCCGTCCCGGTCTTTCACATTGATTTCAAACTCGTGATAGCTCGGGGAAATTTTAAAGTAGAACGTCTCCTCTTTATTGGTGAATCGAAAAATCGACTCGTCATAGTAAAATGGTAACGTCGAATCCATCCGTTTCGGTTCGACTGTACAAAATGCAGACAGTACGATTTCGTCCGGGAATAACGCCCCCTCATGTTTATTGAATTGCCACCCTTTCATCCCAATCCCTCATTTCAACACAATAATTATCTGAATAATTAGATTATTGCACATTTTAGTTGATTCTGACAGGTATATTCGTGACAATCCACGAACACCTTTGTGTAGAATGATGAGTCTTTCACATGAGAAAGGAGTACATCTATGTCAATCATCTCGCTCGATCATGTCACGAAACGGTTCGGGGACACCATCGCCTTGAACGACCTTAGTCTGAGCGTCGAAGAAGGCGAACTGTTCGGCCTCCTCGGTCCGAACGGTGCCGGTAAGACGACGGCCATTTCCGTCATGTTGAATCTATATGAGGCGGACTCGGGAACGATTCATATCTTTGGTCAATCGATGCCAAAAGACGAACTGTCCATCAAGCGACGTGTCGGGATTGTTCCGCAACACGTCTCCGTCTATGACCAGCTGACCGTGTACGAGAACATTCAATTCTTCGCCGAATTATACGGATTCAGTCCAAAAGAAGCGAAACAAAAGACCGAGGCCGCGATTGCGTTCGTCGAACTCGATGCCCATCAAAAGAAACGCCCACCTGAACTGTCCGGCGGTCTCCTCCGCCGTCTCAACATCGCGTGCGGAATCGTCCATGAACCGGAACTCATCTTCATGGATGAGCCGACCGTCGCCATCGACCCGCAATCACGGAACACGATTTTAGAGAATATTCGTGAACTAAACCGTCGTGGTGCCACCATCATCTATACGTCACACTACATGGAAGAGGTCGAGCTGCTCTGCGACCGCATCGCCATCGTCGACGAAGGAAAAATCATCGCTGAAGGGACACAAGATGAGCTGAAAGACCGCGTCATGACGCTCGAGACAGCCCGCATCAAAGTCGATGCGCTCACCCCGAACCTGCTCGAACGGCTCGATGCACTCGACCACGTTCAAAAAGTGCAATATGAGGAACCGTATATCGAAGTGTCGCTCGATAAAGATACGCCGCTCGCTCCGCTCCTGGAGACGCTTCATCAGGAACATGTTCACTTCACGTCCATCACGGTCGATCGTCCTTCCCTCAATACCGTCTTTTTGGCATTGACCGGGAAGACGCTCCGGGAATAGGAGGTCCTTTCATGTGGACATTTATCAAATATGATGTGAAACAGCGGCTCCGAGATCGTGCGACACTTTTTTGGATGCTCCTCTTCCCGCTCATCCTCATCTTCGGACTTGGGACGATGCTATCGGCCGTCTTCAGTGACACGTTCAAACTCCCCATCACGAACGTCGCGTACGTCGAAGCATCGACCGACCAGTATCGAGAACCGCTTGAGAACTTTTTGAACGACGAAGACATTCAGGCGTTCATCCGCCTCGTCCCTTATGAAGACATCGCGTCAGCCGAGCAAGGTGTGAACGACGGGGATGCCGACGTCATCTTACGACTCGATGGCAGTGACATCACGCTGCTATACGAAGAGCCGACGACCGTCGAGTTTGATGTCCTTGAAGCCATTCTCGGTCAGTATACGGCAATCGCCAATCAACAGATCACGCTCGCAGAGTCCGGTCTATCAGCACCCTACGAGAACGAAGCATGGCTAGATACGGAGAGTGTCGATTTGGAGGGGCGGACCCCGACATCGCTTGAATACTTCACTGTCACCATCTCCATCATGACCGCACTGTTCGGGTCGTTTTATATCACGGCGATGGCAAGGGAAGAACAACCGAACACAGGTAGCTATCTACGGA
This sequence comes from Exiguobacterium sp. NPDC077395, assembly GCF_050269125.1. Lineage (NCBI taxonomy): Bacteria > Bacillati > Bacillota > Bacilli > Caryophanales > Exiguobacterium > Exiguobacterium sp. NPDC077395. The sequence goes on along the minus strand of NZ_JBNNHU010000001.1, from coordinate 513,052 downwards.
TTCAAGCCGCTCCTGTCCGAACGCTCCAATATCGGCTCGCACGGACGTTCAGCCGCTACGTCATTATTTTGCTTCAGCTCATTTTGTTGTTCTGGTTCAGTCATTTCGTCTATCGGACGTTTGATTTGGCGAATATCCAGTTCGGTTATTTAATTCTTGCCTGGCTCGCCTTGACCGCGTACGGGGTCGCCATCGGGTTTGTCATCGTCAACCTGCCGAAGTTGAGTACGACGACGAAAGATGCGGTCGTCAACGGCTTCGTTGCCATCATCATGATTTTATCAGGGGGCTACGTTCCCGGATTCGATCAAGTGACGCTGAACTATGCGCCATGGGCCGCATATGTGTTCATGCCGATTTTCATGCGCGACGGGATGCTCGCCGTCATGCTTCGGGGAGGCGATATGAGCGTTTATTGGGAAAGTCTCGGTCTACTCGGCATTCATTTACTTATTTTCATCGCACTCAGCTATCTTCTGTCGAAAGGGGTGAGACGTCATGGTACTCATTAGGCACGTCGCCAAACGGATGCTCCGAAAGAAAGGGCTCTGGGTGTTCACGTTTGTCTCGATGTTCGGGTTTGCGCTCATCCTCTCCTTCGTCGGGGGGACGTCGAGTCTTAATGCGTCGATCGGCATTGTCGATGAGGACGGGGACATTCTCGCCGAGCGCCTCATTGAAGAAGCCGAGCGTTTTGGTCGTGTCACCATGCTCGAGACGAGCGGCGAAGACGTTTTGTTAGAAGGAGAAGATATCGTGCTTCTCATTCCTGAAGATTTTACAGAACAATCGTTCAATGGCGATATGCCTCTCCTCTCGTTCTCCGCAATCGCCGGCAGTGACGCTTCTTTAGTCGAACAGGCATTGAACGGTCACTTGTCACGTGAACGCCAGCTTCTTGAGGCGAGTGAATATGACGAAGCCACATTCACCCAACTCGCGACCGAGGAGACAGAGAACGGGTACACGCTCTCTAGCGAACCGTTCCAAGAGAGCGTCGCGACGACCGCACGCACACAAGCGTTTTTCGGTCTCTTGTCGTTCATCATGATGTCGACGTTCCTCCAGTTCATCCCGATGTTTGTCGCGGATGACCGGGACGAGAAGATTTATGCCCGCCTGTTCGCCTCACCGGTGTCACCACGGCGGTATTTCGCATCACTTCTTCTCGCCTTCTATCTCGTCGGCTTCGTCTATGTCATGCTGTTGATTGGCGTGAGCCTCGCGCTTTACGGTCAAGACGTGTGGACCCATCTCCCGACCGTCTTCGCCTTGTTCTCGGCCTATCTGCTCGTCTGTCTGGCATTTGGTGGCCTCATCGCGGTATTTGCGACGAATCGAGAGAAGGCGAACATCTTTCAAATATCGGTCACGATGGCATCTGCCATCACCGGAGGCGCGTTCATCAGTCTGCTTTGGTTACCAGATTCATTGAAACTTGTCGGACGTTTCCTACCGACCTATTGGCTAAATAACGGGGTCATCACGATGTACGAAGGACAGTTTCCGTTCCTCTCCATTCTCGTCATGATTGGCATGACCGCCGTCGTCTTCTTGTTGACGGTTCTCGTCTTGAAGAAGCGTCCACTCACCGTTTGAAAAAGCGAGTCCTCCCAAAATAAGAGAGGACTCGCTTGTTTATTGCTGCAGTGTCGGAACGACTTTTTCAAAGAAGACATCGACGAGCGTCGGGTCGAACTGCTTGCCCGCCTCTTGTTGAATGATGGCAAGCGCCTCATCAATCGACTTCGCCTGCCGATAAGGACGACCTGTCACCATGACATCGAACGTGTCGGCGATCGAGATGATACGAGAAGCGAGCGGGATTTCGTATTCACTCATCCCTTTCGGGTATCCTTTCCCATCCCATCGTTCATGGTGTGCCAAGACAATCTCAGACAAGGCGACATATTCAGGAACCGTACTTAAAATGTTGTAACTGACCTCGGGATGTCGTTTGATTTCACGCCATTCGGGTTCAGTCAATGCACCTGGTTTATCTAAAATATCGTTACTAATCGCTACTTTTCCGATGTCATGCAAGATGGCGGCTGTTCGAATCTCATTCACTTCGGCGCTCGTGAAGCCCATTGCTTCCGCAAGCTTCCCAGACAAATTCGCGACACGCTGGGAGTGCGCCTCTTCACGGGGAATCTTTTCATATAGCGTCCGCATGATCAGTTGAATCGAGTGATGACGGCGACTTTGTTTCTCCGATACTTTATGGTGATACATCCGATCTTCGGCTAAATTGAAGACGTCCGTCAATCCGATGGACGTGTCGTGTTTGACCGCTTCACCGAATGAAGCAGAAATCGGGAGTCCTTCTACCGTTTGTCCGAGGAAGAGGCGGCTCAAACGATCAGACAAATGCTTCGCCTCGTCGAGTGTCGTGTTCGGCGAGATGACGACGAACTCATCTCCACCGATACGTGCCACTTCATCTTTCGCTCGCAACTCATTTCGTAAAATATTCGCCGCTTCGACGAGCAATCGGTCCCCAATCAAGTGTCCGAACGCATCGTTCGTCAACTTCAGCCCGTTAATATCGATGACAATCAGTGACAAAGGATAAAATGCATCGTCGTCATAACGTTCTAACGCTTCTTCAAAGTACCGACGGTTTTTTACCCCTGTCAGCTGGTCGTGATAGCTCAAATACTCGATTTCTTTCTCGTACTTTTTCTTCTCTGTGACGTCACCAATATATCCGTGCCAAAGGACATGACCGTCAGCAATCTTCTCTGGGCGGGATGATCCTAAAATCCAAATCGTTCGTCCGTCTTTGGCCAATACACGAAACTCCGCGTCCCATATCGTCAAGTTGCGATACGATTGATCAATCGACTGCATGACGTGAGGATAGTCATCGGGATGCATCCGTCGGAAGACGAGTCCGGCATCTGCCTGTACTTCTTCCGCAGAGATTCCTAACATGTCTTCAAAACCTCGGCTGAAAAACGGGAAATTGAAGCTACCATCCGGCAACAACTCGAATTGATAGATGGCACCCGGGATTTGGTCGGACAGTTTCGTCAACAAACGGTCCCGTTCGGCTAATTTTTCTTCCAACTGAACGCGGTCCGTCACATCTTTTGCGACGGCGTAAATATAGTTTCCTTGAAGTTTACAGTGCCATTCGATGGATCGATAGGTATCATCAATGGTTCGGAAGCGATTGACGAAGCGGAACAGTTCTCCCCGTTCTTCGAGTTCTGTGAAGGCAGCTTCTGTAATACCGTCATCGTCTGGGTGAATCAAACTCAGGAAATCCATATTTTCGAGTTCGTCAATCGAATATCCGAGCACTCGCTCCCATGTATCGTTCAAATGTAAGATTTGACGCGTATTGAGCGCCATGATGCACTCCAGGTCGAGTGTTGCAAACCCATCGAACATCGATTTTTTTGTTTCCCCGACTTGGTGATCCGCTTTGACCAATTGTTCGAGTACATGGACAAGATACAATTCGACAAGTCCAAGTCGATTCGCCCCTTTCCCTTCTTGCATCACAATCGTCAAATCTCCATATAGTACTCCGTTTTTCTCGATTTTAAAGAGAACGACCTCTCCGAGCGAGAAGATACGAAGTAAGTTTTTAACGAGCCGTTTCGGGAGCGCACCATCAATTAACGGATCAATCCCGTCAAAAACGAGTGGATTCGATTGACTGAATAGTTCCCGTCGTTGGTCGGTCATCGGCCACTTCTTCCCGACCGGATGAAACCCTAACACATCGAGGCTTCGTTCTAACATCTCGTCCATACCGGACAACGCGACCGTCGTATATGACTCCCCATCGCTTTCCATCAAATTGAGCGCGACCGCTTTCGCCCCAGTGAAATCACGAATCTGGTCAAGAAACTGTTGGTTCATCAATAAGTCGCTTCCCGTTGAAACAAAACGATGCGATACGTTCACGAGTTGCTTCAAAGCATTGTTTTCCTGTACATGTCGCGTAATGTCATGGAACATGACGGAGACAAAGCCTTTTCGTTCACTGAAAACGGACATTTCGAACCACGATTTGTTACGGCGAGAGAAGTGTTCAAATGTCACGGTACCGCCATCACTGACGACCCGTGCCACTTGAATCATCCACTCCCGCTCGCTATATTCAAAATCCTTAAGTGCCGTCGACACTTTCTGCCCGATAAAATGTTTCCGTTTTCCCTTCATCATCTTCTCGAAGGCGGCGTTCACTTCAAAGAATTCATAGTCAATCGGCTCCGAAGCGTCGTCGTAAATCACTTTAAACTCGACGTAGCCTTGGGGCATATGGCGCAACAATGTAGCGTATGAAGAATGAATGGGGTTTGTCACGTCACTTCCTCCTCAGCAATTAATCTCAACACCTAGTTTACCTCATTTGTGATTGATTCCCTATTTTTTCCGAACTCATTCCCTTCTTCTTGTTTTAAGTTTTCGTAAACTGCATACAGATTCCTTGTCACCTTCTCGCACATTTGTTAGACTGATTTCGAAAACCGATATCGGAATTCGATAACAAGGAGATGACACGTATGGAAGACCGCGTCCTGCGAAAGCTGTTCCTCGGATTCATCCACATTCATATTTTGCATCATGCCGCTGAACATCCGGTGTACGGAGCATGGATGGTGGATGAGCTAAGGGAGCACGGATATGAAATCAGTGCCGGTACGCTCTATCCAATTTTGCACGGGATGGAGAAGGATGGCCTCCTCGTTCGCGAAAACGAGACCGTCGACGGACACGTCCGCAAAAATTACGTGACGACCGAAAAAGGGCTCTCGGTGTTACAAGAAGCCCGCCAGAAAGCTTATGAGTTATTCAAAGAAATTAAGGAGTGAAGATATGACGATACAACGTGTGACGTTCAAGACGTTACTAGAGATTTTATTCGTTTCAACCCGGCTCGGTCTGACATCGTTCGGCGGACCGGTCGCCCACCTTGGCTATTTCCATGAGGAATATGTGAGACGGCGCAAATGGATGGATGAGAAGGCATACGCCGACCTTGTCGCCTTATGTCAATTCTTGCCCGGTCCCGCGAGTTCGCAAGTCGGGATCGGCATCGGCATCGTTCGTGGCGGGATATTAGGTGGGATCACCTCGTTCATCGGCTTCACGACCCCGTCGGTCATCGCCCTCATGTTATTTGCTTTGGCACTGTCTGGTCTCGACGTCTCCGATGCCGGTTGGTTGTACGGATTGAAAGTCGTCGCCGTCGCCATCGTCGCCCATGCGATTTTAGGCATGGCGAGTAAGCTCACACCTGATGCGAAGACGAAGACGATTGCCTTCTTCGCACTTGCCGGCGTATTGCTTTGGCAGACGACGTTCAGCCAAGTGCTCGTCATTCTCGTTGCTGCTGTCGCTGGGTTCTTGTTGTTCAAGCCAGATCGTCTCGATGCGAAATCAAGCACGTTCCCGATTTCAAAACGACTCGGTGCCGTCTTGCTGTCGGTATTCGGGGCACTTCTCATCATCTTGCCGATTTTACGGGAAACGTTTGAAAACCAGGCGATTGCCTTGTTCGATAGTTTTTATCGCGCCGGTGCGCTCGTCTTCGGTGGCGGACACGTCGTCTTGCCGCTCCTCGAGCGTGAACTCGTCCCTGCAGGTTTCTTGAGTGAAGAAGCGTTCCTTGCGGGATACGGTGCCGCCCAGGCCGTTCCGGGACCATTGTTCACGTTCGCTTCTTATCTCGGGACAGTCATCAATGGGATTCCGGGTGGGATTTTGGCGACGGTCGCTATTTTCTTACCGGCGTTCTTGCTCATTCTTGGGGCACTTCCGTTCTGGGATGCGCTTCGCCACAATCCGAAAGTCGCTGGAGCCTTGATCGGGGTGAACGCTGCGGTCGTCGGTATTTTGATTGCGGCATTTTATAGCCCAATCTTCACAAGTACCGTCAACGGTGCGGTCGACTTCGTCTTTGCCGCTTTCTTGTTCGTCATGATCGCCTACTGGAAATTACCACCTTGGGCACTTGTCATCGCCGGCGTCATCGGTGGAATGTTGATCAAAATGGTGTAATCACTAAGGGACATTGCGTCCCTTTTTTTGTGGATTTTTTTGCTCATTTGATTGTTAATCTTTTGAAACCATTCCCTCTCGCCCACTCGTTATACTGAAGAATGGATTCTAAAAAAAGGGAAATGTCCGCTTTGACTAGAAAGGAAGTGGGGGCATGAAACCGCTTAAACACACAACGTATATGCCCGGTCTGGACGGCTTACGCACGTTCGCCGTTTTAGCTGTGATTCTATATCATTTAAACGTACCTTACATATCCGGGGGATTCCTCGGTGTCGATGTCTTCTTCGTCCTGTCCGGTTATTTGATTACCGGCATCCTCATTCGAGAGTGGACGAAAACCGGCACGATCGACTTGAAAAGATTCTATATCGCCCGTTTCCGTCGACTGCTCCCGGCACTCGTCTTGATGTTGTCTCTCGTGATGACATACGTCACGCTCTTTGACCGCTCGTTGCTTGAGACGGTACGGCAAGATTCACTCGCTGCGCTCGCTTACGTGAACAACTGGTGGTACATCTTCCATGAAGTGTCATATTTCGAGAGCTTCGGGAAACCGTCACCGCTTCAAAACTTATGGTCCCTCTCCATCGAGGAACAGTTTTACGCGGTCTGGCCGCTCATTTTACTCGTCGGCCTCGCCTTCCGGAAACGGTTGCTTCAATTTGTCGCAGCACTCTTACTCGTCTCGGCGGCATGGATGGCGTTCCGCTACGTTCCAGAAGCGGACCCGAGCCGTGTCTACTACGGGACGGATACACGCCTGTTCGGTCTGCTCCTGGGTGCCATGCTCGCATTCGGCTGGCGGCCAGATACGTTCAAAGCGGTCATTCCAAACATAGGACGACATATTTTGAACGTGGCTGGTGCGATCTCTCTCGTCGTAATCGTCGGGATCATCGTCACGGTGAATGCGTATGACGCGTTCCTCTATTATGGGGGCTTCTTGCTCGTTGCCTTCTTGGCCGCAATCTTGATTGCCGCGGTCGCCCATCCGGCGACGATCTGGTCACGTCTATTTGGAAGCGCTTGGCTTCGTGTGATCGGCACGCGGACGTACGGGATTTATTTATGGCACTATCCGGTCATCATTTTGTCGACACCGCTCGAACGACTTGGAACGTTTTCACCGCTCCTTGCGGTCGGTCAGGTAGCACTCACGCTATTGATCGCCGAGTTGTCGTATCGCTATATCGAGACATCGATTCGTCGTAATGGGTTCATCGCCTCGTTCCGTCAACTCGTCTCGACACCGACGCACCCAAGTGCCCGTTTCGCGGCTACGGCTTGTACGACGGCACTCTCACTCGTACTCGTCGGCAACTTGACCATCTTGGCCTTCTCTGAATCGAAGCCGGTACAAGATGAGATTCCGATTGTGAAAGTACCGATGCCAAAAGAAGAGACACCTGACGTGCCGAAAGAACCTGAAACAGATGATTCGGAAGAAGCGACCACAGACGTGACGCCTCCACCAACTGAAACGCCAGAAGAAAAGAGTTGTCCACCAGCGCTTGCGATTGGTGATTCGGTCATGCTCGGGTTGAACGAGTACTTGGCAGATGCGTTTCCGAATATGACCATCGATGCTGAAATCGGACGGCAAGTCCGCGATGCCATTCCTGTCGCATCTCAGTATGCATCGTATAACGCGCCAGGACATGTCGTCTTCCTTCACCTTGGAACGAACGGGGCGTTCAAAATGGAACAACTCGACACGCTCCTCAAGCAGTTCGAGCGAGCGGACCATATTTATTTGATCAATACCCGCGTCCCTCGTCCGTGGGAGAGCGAGGTCAATGAGAAACTCGCTCGGGCAAGCGAACTTCACAAGAACGTTTCTCTCATCGATTGGCATGGTCAATCCGTCGGGAAAGAATCTTATTTTGAGAGCGACGGCGTCCACTTAAATGTGGAAGGCGCCGAAGCGTTCGGTGAGGTCTTAAATCAAGAAACCGGCTGTCAATCAAACTAGGCTCTTGCAGATGCAAGAGCCTAGTTTTTATCTTTGAATAGATAGCGGACGAGTAGTTTCACATAAGCCAATACTTCACGGATCACGTATCGCCCTTTTGCTAGTGGCGGAGTCGGTGCATATAGGGCATCGCTCTCGAGTTGGAAATAGAGCTTCGCAATGAGCCGGGCCCTCGGGACATGAAAGTCATTCGTCACGATGGTGAGCCCTGTCTCGCCTTGCCAAAACGATTGACTGTGCCGAAAGTTCTCGATTGTTGAGGTAGAGGTCGCTTCAACATGGATTCGGTGTGGATCAATGCCACGCGCCATCAGTTCCCGTTCAATCACAAGTGCCTCGGCCATGCCTTCGTCTGGCCCTTGTCCCCCAGTTGCAATGAGTTCTACAGTTGGATGCGCCTTCGCATAGTCAGCCGCGACGTCAATCCGATGTCGGAGCGCTCTCGATGGCGAGGTGCCGTTGACCTTTGCTCCAAGAATCAATACGAAGCGATAATCCCCCGTTGCGTTCGTTCTCATGTGGTCACCTACATTTCATACATTCTCTCCTAACCTTACTCTAAAGAAAGAAGCGAATGCACGCATTCAGCCCTTTTACAAATTTAAGTAAATGTATTGGGATTAATATGAAATAAGATTCCAAATATCCAAAAAATGTTTTATGATGAAGGTAATCAGATTTTTGGAAGGAGGACCGGTAACCCATGACAGATTCAGATAAATGGTTATCCACCCGCTTCTTATATACACGTGATGCACGACTGTTTGCAGAGATTGAAGTCATTGAGCTCGATCCGTCACACTATAAGTTCGTCATTCATCCGACACCACTCGGAGCCGATGAATCGTCTTATATGCGACAAGGTCCTCTCGACTCGGATCACCTTCCTTCTGCGTTCGCCGATGTGAGTCGTGTGTATGCAAGACAGCTTGATTGTTTACGTGCCGCAACCCGACTCGTTTCATCTATTGGGCCGGCCCGCTTTACCGCTCACTAAAAACGTTTAGAGTGACGTTATGTCACTTTAAGCGTTTTTTCATATCACTTTGCTGATACATAATTGTTACAGTTACAGAAGCAAATATATGGTAGAATGAGACTCGGATTAATCTAGTAACAAAGGAGTTCTCTATGCAAAACTTAAACGTTGATTCTCATAAACAGGACCCCCGCTCCAATCGAAAAAGACGCAATCATCCGAAAATCATCCTTCAACTCGTATTGATTTTATCCTTTGTCGCCTTTTTGGTCGGAGGTGCCTATTTAACGCTCTCTTCTGAGAAACGAGACGTGTCTGACATGGAAAACCGAAAGCTTGCACAAAGCCCGGATTCGCCTACATTTGCACACATCATGTCTGGTTCATATATGAAACAAACGGAGTCTTTCGTCACCGACCAAATCTTCAATCGCGACGCTTGGATCAGCTTAAACGCTTTTTTAAATAAAGATGTCTTTAAGCAAACCGTCAAAAACGGAATCTACGTGTCAGATGACGGAACGATGGAATCTCCGATGAAAGAGTCGATTGATACTGATACGCTCGTGAACGACTTGACGACGTTTACGTCCCGACTCGAAGAACGTGGCACCGAGGTGTATTTTGGACTCGCTCCGAACAAGGCTTCGATGGCGAGCGTCGAACCTCACATGCCTGACTATATGGGCAATGAAGCCCCTCGTATTTACAAAACGGTCCGTGATCAATTGACAACAGTACCCGGTCTGAACGTGATGGATTATCGAAAGTCATTGAACGAAGCACAACAGTTAAGTGACGTCTTCTTCAAGACCGACTATCACTGGAACATGAACGGGGCCTATGCGGCTTACGCACAGACGGTCAACACGATGTCGAAAAATCATCCTGAAATGGGTCTAACCTTAAAACCGAACCAGCTTCGGACGAAAACACACGAACAACCTTACTACGGTTCGTACGCACGAAGCACGACACTCCAATACGTGAAAGATGGTGACACGTTCGAATGGATGGTACCGAAAGAAGGCTTCACGCCGAGTTCGGTCTGCTTCAATCGGGCGACCCCTTGTAAACCGATCACGAGCATCATCAATAAAAAGCCGCTCAAATCGGAAGAAACGTATACGGAGATGTATTCGCTCTTCCTCCATCGGAACTGGCCAATCGTGACGATGGACCAGGAACAACCGGTCAATGACACACGGACGCTCATCTTGAAAGACTCGTATGCGAATCCGATGCTCACCTTGTTACCTGAGCATTTCGGACATGTATCGGTCATTGATGTCCGTCACTTCGACGAATCTTCCATCGAATCCTATGTGAATGAAAACGACATCGACGTCGTCTTGTTCATCCACAACGTCAACTTGAACGAGTTCGTGAACCTGTATCATGAAAAATTGAATGAACCCACATAAAAAGTCGTTCTCCATTGTGAGAACGACTTTTTCGTTAGAATCTGAAATAAATAAACGGGTTAAAGCTACTCGCGACGACATACGAAATCGCAAAGATAAAGATGGTTGCCAAGAATCCGATTCGCATAAAGCCAGCCGTGTAGTTGACCCATAGTTTTCTACTGTTTTGTTCAAGCAAGAGCACCTTCTCGCCGAACCATTTCGGAATCGGTGTCGCAGCAATCATCGCAATCGATAGAATCACCCCGTATTGAACGAAGTAGAACATCGCTTCCTGATCCCATACCGGTCCACCGTTCAAATGGAACATGGCCGACAAGTACGAAAGCGCGTATGGGAAGTTATCGGCTCGGAAGAAGACCCAACCGATGATGACGACAAATAGCGTGAACGCATGCGCAAGTGCCGCTGGGAGCGCTTTTAGCCAAGCACCGAGGAACGCTCGCTCCAACATGATGAATACGCCATAATAGGCGCCCCATGCGATAAAGGTCCAACTCGCACCGTGCCAGACACCGGTCAGTACCCAGACGACCGCTAAGTTACGATAGAGCTTCCACGCACTACCCCGATTCCCGCCGAGTGGGATGTATACGTAATCTCGGAACCAGCTACCGAGTGAGATATGCCAGCGCCGCCAAAATTCAGAGACGGACTTCGAGATGTACGGATAGTTGAAATTCTCGAGGAAGTGGAACCCAAACATCCGACCTAATCCGATGGCCATATCGGAATATCCGGAGAAGTCAAAGTAGATTTGGAGCGAATAGGCGATGATTCCAATCCAGGCGAGCCCCATCGACATGTTGTCTGTACTTTGTGAGAAAATCTGGTCTGCCACATATCCGGCATTGTTCGCGAGAAGCATCTTTTTCGCCAAACCGATGACAAACCGTTGCACCCCACTCGCAAAGTCATCCATCGTCTCTTTACGATCATTGATTTCATCTGCGACTGTCTGGTAACGCACAATCGGTCCGGCAATCAACTGCGGGAACAAGGAGATGTATAAAGCAAGGTCGAGAGGGTTCCGTTGAACTTTCCCATCCTTCCGGTATACATCAATCACATAACTCATCGCTTGAAAGGTGAAGAAAGACACACCGATCGGGAGCGGGATTTTCGGGTCGGTCAATTCGAGTCCCGTGATGGCATTCACGTTTTCGATGATAAAGCTCGTATATTTGAACACAGACAACAGCAATACGTTGGCCGCGACCATGAGTCCGACGATCCACTTCGCTTTCTTCTTGTCTTCCCGATAGCGGTCAACATAGATACCGAATAAATAGTTCATCACAATCGATGTCAGCATAACAGTTGTATAAATCGGTTCCCCCCAAGCGTAAAACAAGAGACTGGCAATCAGCAGAATCGTGTTTTTCAAAAAGCGTGGAGATACATAGTATAAGATCAAAACAATCGGTAAAAACCAAAATAAAAAAATCGTTGAACTGAAAAGCATGGATTCCCTCCTTTCTCAAAAAAAGAATAGACTGCCCCGAGGGACAGTCTATCATCAATCAACGTGTGAAACGTTCGACGATTGCGTCGACGATTCGGCGTGACGCCTCCCCGTCCCCGTAAGGGTTAGACGCTTTTGCCATACTTTCATATGCGGCTTGATCCGATAACAACTCATCGGCGAGTCCGAAAATGACTTCTTCCTCGACTCCAGCGAGTTTCAACGTTCCTGCTGCAACGCCTTCCGGACGTTCTGTCGTGTCACGAAGAACGAGAACCGGTACACCGAGTGACGGCGCTTCTTCTTGTACGCCGCCTGAATCCGTCAAGATGAGGTGCGAGCGTGATGCATAGTTGTGGAAATCAAAGACATCGAGCGGTTCAATCAAGTGAACGCGGTCTAAGTCATTTAAAATTTCACCAGCAAGTTCGCGTACGATCGGGTTCATGTGAACCGGGTACACGACTTCGATGTCATCATACTTTTCAATCAAACGACGAACCGCGCGGAACATGTTGCGCATCGGCTCTCCAAGGTTTTCACGACGGTGTGCCGTCAAGAGGACGAGACGCTTGTCTTGACCCGTGATCTCGTTGAGTAACTCACTGTCGTAGTCTTCTTGAACTGTCGTTTTCAAGGCATCGATTGCCGTATTCCCCGTTACGAAAATATCGGCTTCTTTCTTGTTCTCACGAAGCAAGTTTTCAGCTGATGTGTCCGTCGGAGCGAAATGAAGGTCTGCCATGACGCCTGTCAATTGACGGTTCATTTCTTCAGGGTAAGGTGAATACTTGTTGTATGTGCGAAGCCCTGCTTCTACGTGACCGATTGCAATCTGGTTATAGAATGCAGCGAGTGATGCCGCGAACGTCGTCGTCGTATCACCGTGAACGAGAACGATATCCGGTTTCGCTTCTTTCATGACTTCATCAAGTCCGTGAAGGACACGTGTCGTCACATCGAAGAGCGTTTGGTTTTTCTTCATCACGTCCAAATCATAGTCCGGTGTGATTTTGAAAAGTTGAAGGACTTGATCGAGCATCTCACGATGTTGAGCTGTGACGACGACAATCGGTTCGATCCCTTCACGTTGTTTGAGCTCTAACACGAGCGGGGCCATTTTGATAGCCTCAGGGCGTGTACCGAATACGGTCATAACTTTAATCATACAGATTCTCCTTTAAGCGTTTTTCGCGGCAAGATAATCGTCTCACCGACGTCATCCTGGTCCACAATCGTCGTACGTTGCGCCATCTTCTGTTGCTTGAATTCCGATTGACGCTTCGCATCCAACGTGCGGAACCATTTCAAGAATTTCATATACTCGTCTGCGACCTCATCCACGGGTCCATATTCGCGAATCTCTCCGTACTCGAGCCAGATGGCTTGTGTACAGAATTGACGCACTTGGGATACCGAGTGACTGATGAAGAAAATCGTCTTCCCTTGATCTTTGAACTCGTTCATCTTGACGAGACACCGATCGGTGAACGTTTGGTCCCCAACGGACAACGCTTCATCGATGACAAGGATATCAGGGTCGATGTTGATGGAGATAGCGAAGCCAAGACGTGACTTCATCCCGCTCGAGTACGTTTTAACCGGTTGATCGATGAAATCGCCGATATCGGCAAACTCGATAATTTCCGGGGTAATGTCTTTGATTTGCTGCTTGTTCATCCCGAGCATGAGACATTTCAGTTCAATGTTCTCCATCCCCGTCAAATTGCCGTTCAGTCCAGAGGAGATGGCAATCAATGACGGTTTGCCTCGAAGCTCGATTCGTCCGTGTGTCGGTGGAATCACGTCAGAGAGAAGGTTCGACATCGTCGATTTCCCAGAACCGTTAATCCCTAAAATCCCGACCACCTCTCCGGGCGGAACTTCGAACGTCACGTTACGAAGCGCATAAAACTGTTTCCCGTTCGCACGGTTGAACAAGACTTCTTTCAATTTGTCACTTTGCTTACGATACAACGTGTATCGCTTCGAGACATTTTCGAATTTGACTTGATAGCTCATACGTCACTGCTCCTTAAATATAGTCGATAAAGTAGCGACGGAAACGCACGTGAATCGCTGAACCAATGAGGAACGTCACGAGGGTGAAGCCCCAGAAGTAAAGACCATAAGTGAGATTTTGCATAATCCAATCCGTTCCGAGGAACATCGAGCGATAGCCTTCTACAAGGTAATAGAGCGGGTTGGCCATCAAAATCAATTCTAGTTTCCCGGACGGTTGCCAAAAAATCGGTAACAGATACAGCATCATCCGAATAATTTGTGACAGCAAATTTTGAAAATCTCGGATGATTGTGGCTAATGCGGAAGTCAACAATGCGAACGCATATAAAAACGCAAGCGCACTGATCAATAAGTACGGGAGGAACAAGATGTTCCATCCTTCACTGATCCCAAACGCCATCATTAAGATAAAGGCGATGACGACCATGGCCACGTGTCGGTATAGCTCCGACAAAATGACATAGGCCGGTATCGTACTGATTGGAAAACTCATCTTCGAGACGAGGGCAATCTTAGAAAAAACGGATCGAGATCCGCTGACAATGGCCGGTCCAAAGAAGAACCATGGCACAATCCCTGAGACGAGCCATGGTAAGAACGGGACATCCCCAACGTCTCGACCCGCACGTAAACCGAATCCGAAGACGAGCCAATAGATGGCGATTTGAATAATTGGTGTGATGATTTCCCACAAGTAGCCAAAATACTGCATCGAGTAACGACTTTTCGTTTCATAGACAGAGAGTCTCAAAATGAGATAGAGACTCCCCCAAAGTTCAATGAAAACTTGTTTCGATGCTTTGATCATATTGGGCACCTAACGGTTTAGGCCAACGTGACTTTCCCGTTGACGTAGTTGTAAAGGTTTCCGTAGTTTACAACGGCAAGGTCGCTGTCATCGGCCTTCACGATATTACGTGTGTCGAAGATCATTGGGCGACGCATCGCGCCGTTCAATTCTGCGAAGTCGAGTGCTTTGAACTCGTTGTGGTCAACGAGGACGAGGACGAGGTCCGCATCTTGGATCGCTTCTTCTTTCGAGACGAGGTCGAAATGTTTCGAAGAAGAGACTTCGACGTGTGGGTCGTGGACGGCTACGTTCATGCCGTCAGCGAGCATCAATTCGATGATGTCGACCGCTGGGCTTTCACGCATGTCGTCGACGTTTCCTTTGTACGTTACGCCGAACGCCGCGATTTTCGCATTGTCTTGTCCTGCGACGAGTTTCTTGACGTTCTCGACGACGTAAGCAGGCATCGATACGTTCGTGTCACGTGACAACTTGATGATCTTCGCGAGGTCTGGTTGCTTCGCGACGATGAAGTATGGGTCGACTGCGAGACAGTGGCCACCTACACCCGGTCCTGGGCTATGCAAGTTGACGCGTGGGTGTTTGTTTGCCATCTCGATGACGTCAAGCACGTTGATGTCGAGGGCGTTACATACTTTCGCGAGTTCGTTCGCGAGGGCGATGTTCACGTCACGGAATGTGTTTTCCATGAGTTTAGACATCTCTGCTGTTTTGGCATCCGTCTTGATGATTTCACCTTTAACGAACGTACCGTACACTTTTGCACCAGCTTCCGCACATGCTTCTGTGATTCCACCGACGATACGGTTGTTGTGAACGAGCTCATGCAAGATTTGTCCTGGGAGGACGCGCTCTGGGCAGTGTACGAGGAAGATATCTTCGCCGACTGTGAACCCAGCAGCTTCGACGAGCGGCTTCACATGGTCGTCCATCGTACGTGGCTCGATTGTTGATTCCACGATGATGACGTTTCCTTTTTCAACGTGTGGAAGCACGCGTTTCGTTGCTTCAAGAACGTATGTGAGGTCACATGATTTGTGCTCGTCGTCGTTGTTTGGTGTCGGTACCGCGATGATGAACGCGTCCGCTTTTTCTGGCTCGAGTGACGCACGGAATTTACCGTTTGCGACAACTTCTTTCACGACTTCACCAAGACCTGGCTCTTCGATGTGAATCTCGCCACGGTTCAATTTATCCACGACGGACTGATGAATGTCTACACCGAGTACGTCTACGCCATACTGGGCGAAAACGGCTGATGTAGGGAGTCCGATATATCCTAATCCGATTGTACAAACTTTCATAATTGAAATAACCTCCATAGATTAGTGACACGTGTCACCGAATGTTGCAAAACATTTCATATTGTTTAGGATTTCACCAAAAATCAAACCCATTATACTCCCGATACGAATTGAGAAGCAATTACATTTTCATGACAATACTGTATTAACGGGATGGGACCGAGTAAGATTTTACACCTAAATGATGTTCCGTGCATAATGCGACGGCACGCACATCCCCACTACTATAACAAACTTCAGGCAATATTGACCAATTCGGTAGCGACATATTCGCAAACGTCAGTCGCTCAAATTGTTCATCCGTCACATGGCTCCGCAGTTCCTGACGCGTATACGGCGCCATCAAATAGACACGGATGACGACGTCTTCGGGGAATTCGGCAATGAGTGTGCCGGCCCGCTCGAGGCGTTCGCCGATGACGATCCCCCGTTCCGCTGCATGTTGATTCAATATACTGAACGAGAAATAACGAAGCGCTGCTTCCCGTACCGACGCACGGATATACGCGCGTTGTTCAGGAGCCTTCTCATAAAATAAACTCATCATCGAGGTCTGAGCGTCGATTTTTCGCTCGATGAAGCGTCGAACCGAGGCTTCTTTCGTCGGAATGGCATCGAGCCGCTTGATGACGGAAAGACGTTGGTCGATCGAAAAATCTTGGCTGACCGCTTGGCGAGAGACAGAACGTTCTCGCACTTGGCGATAATAGATCGCATCCGTCTCGGAAGGCAATATCTTCACTTCAGGCGTATACGTGGAGAACAGCGTTGAGAAATAAACGACATCTTCCCCGCTCCTTAAGGTCGGTTCGTAACGCACTTGTTTCGCATAGACGGCCGGGACAAGTTTACACGCGTTGAGCGTCAAGAGTTGGGACATTTGCTCGTATGTCGTCTCTTGTCCCGTCAGGCGTTCGAACTCCCGGTGGAGCGGTGAAGAAAGTGCCTCGCCCGATGGACTTCGGTCCTGAATGTCGGCAATCACGATTCGATTCGGTAATGCTTGTTCGAATAGTCGCTCGACGTAAGTCGGGCTGAACGTATCATCCTCGTCCAAAAATGTCACATACTGCCGTGTCGACGCGTCAATGCCTTGATTGCGAGCGATGCTGACATTCGCCTCTTCGACTTCGAGACGGACGACGTCGACATCTCGACCAAACGACTCACTGACGGCTCGCAATGCCTCTCGGTTCGGACCGTTGAAGACGAGGACCCATTCAATCAATGAGGCATGGATCGTTTGGGCTTCTAGTGACGCAAGGCAAGCACGCAACAATTCTTCCGAATCATGTGAAGCGACGATGACACTGACGCCACGCTTGATGGAAGAACCGTCGAGCCAATTCGGGGTCGGCATCGTCTCAAAGTGACGATTGACGGTCTGGACCCATGCCTTTTTCTCCAATTGGATGTCGTTTAGCTGTTCCTCATACGTTTTCATGATGGATTCCCTTCACGCTCAATCTTAGTGATGAGCTTACCGGCGAGCGGGATCGCTTTCGCACGATCAATCACATGCTTCATCCGCTCCACTTCTTCCGTCATCGTCTTCACTTTGTTTTGCTCAGAAGCTGCCGTCTTCCGCCACTTTTCGGCGTTCGCTTGGGCTTGACGCAATTCTTTTTCGAGTTCTTTCATCTTTTGGACCGTGTTTTCTTTTCCTCGAATCTGTTTCGCGCCCTCTTCGAGCACTTCTTGTTTCAACGTTTCCATCTGGTCTGTCATCATTTGCAACTGCTCACGTAAAAAAGCATTCTCACGTTCTACATATTCAACTTGTTGACGTTCCATACTCGATGTCCTCAGCTTTCTATGTCCCATGCACCCATTCGGAGACGGACCGCATGTTGATCATTTTGGAATTTGATGGCGAGCTTCATATACTTGGCGTCCAACTCTTTCGGGACACGTTGTTGTAACGTGTTCACTCCCGTCCGAAGCGTTTGACCAAAGGCTGCCTTCTTCAAGTTTTTCTTCGCATCATATTGCATGATGTAGAGTTCGATCGGCGTGTCTTCGTCTGACAACAATTCAATCGTTCCCGACACTTGGATGAACGGTGCGTTCCCGAGCGTCGCGTCCTTTAAGAACTCACTCGATGGAGGTGAACTGAAGCTCTGGTTGAAGAGCTGGATATATCCATTCTCTCCATGTAACGGCTCGACGTCGACTTCTGCCTTGAATTGATTCTCTCTCAGACTGAACAACTCTGTGTTGAACGGGACGAAATAGTGATAGATGAACGGTTTGATCGTCACCGATCGCGGTTGGTGCGCTTCTGGAATCTCCAGTTCGACCTGTTCCGCTTCAATCGCCGTCTCTTCCAACAAATGCGACCAGTTTTGCGCCGTCCAGTCATTCCAAATGGACACGACCTGATGGTTCGGCTTGTCGCCCTTCGGCATCGCTTGGCGAACCGAGTCTTCCACATGAAGGAGCTCATGCATCCGTTCGACTTGGCTCGGCACGACCGCATCGAGCATCAACCGCCAGTTCAGTGGCGCCGGCGTGACGGTCGGTAAGAGCGGTGAATCGCTCCAGGCGAAACTCTCTTTGACCAGATGTGGAGGCGTAGGGCCGAACACTTCATCGAAGGCGACCTTCATGAGGTGACCTTGTCGTTTCAGTTCATATGGTGCTTCTAGAATATGGCGCAGCACGTCACGGTCGAACAGTGGTTGAACGAGCAACATCTCATCCATGAAACCTTGTCGTGCATACGCATGGAAGTGCTCCACTTTCAACTCGAACCACGCCGCCTCGAGACGTCCGCTCCAATCCCGGTCTTCGTACGTGTCAAACAATCGTTCCAGCATCGCCTCGACTTGTTCGCGCTCTGCTTCACCAAACCCTTCGAAGGGACGAATCGCCCGTCTCGAGAGCTGTTGTTTCGCCTCATGCTCATCCATCGTCTCTTTTAAGAAAATATGCTTACCGTAAAGCCAGTCTGAACCGTGTTTCCCGATTTCAACGTAGTCCGTATCACGTGCCCGTCCAGTCGGAATCGATTCATATGCGCTCAAGTTTCCTTCTGTCACATCGAACGACTGTGCTACCCGTTTCGATAGCGACAAGTGGAAATCTGTCACCGGCGGCTCCGCCTCGACAAGTTCGGCTTCCTCAAATAATTGGCGTGCCAGTTCTGCCTCGTTTCCATCTAATGAAGGAACGTGAAGGCGCACCGTCTTCCCTGCCTCGAGTGTAAGTTTCGTGAAGACGAGGTCAAACGCCGAACCCGCAAACGGAAGATTCACTGTTTGATAAGGCGGAATCGATTGACGTAACGCCTTGATCCATGTCGCATCAAAATCTTCACGTAACGTGTTCGTTCCCATCGGTAGGTCGTCCCATTTCTCGATGGTCACGTCCCCGTCTTTGACAGTGAGACGCTCGCCTGCTGCGAGTCGCTTCACGCCTTCGATCCGGGTGTTACGTCCAAAGACATGACCGACAAACCGCATTTGCGAGACAGCTTCAGACGACACTTCCGTTTTACCGGCCCGTTCTGCCACTTGACGGAGCGATGTACCGACGACGACAGGGTCCATCGTGTAGTAGACCGGAATGACGTTATTGAATGGGACCGATACGGTGAACGTCTCTTCGAATTGAAGGGAGATATAGTGACCGTGTGGCTCGTCACGTGTTGCGTCAAACCAGCCGATGCGTGCATCGAGCGGTTCTTTCGACAACACATGGGTCACCCCGTCACGCTCTGTCAACTCGACGTGTCGGGTAGTGGCTTCATACAAAAAATAACTCATGGGATGCTCCTCTTCTCTTTGTTTTCAAAAGAAGCAAACCCGCGATCGCGGGCTTGCTGATTATGAATGGACGGCATTCAGTTCTGCTAGTAAGAGCTCCTCTAATTTTGGAGCGAGCGTTTCAATCGCGAAATGGTGATGCGCATACGCTTTATAGGCCTCTGTCGCTTCCAAGAGACGCGCTGAGTCCCCTTTGAACGAACGGATGATGTCGACGCCTTCTAACACGTTTTCCATCAATACATCGTCCGGATAAATCGTCTCACTTCCCGTCCAATAACGGATGATCGGATACGTACCAGACGTCATCGCTTCAGCCGGTGCCAAGTGGAAGCTTTCCAAGTCACTCGTCGACAGCACGAAGCCGATTTTCGTCAACCATTCTGGAACGTCATCTCCGTGTCCATCGAAGCGGACGCTCTCTTTGAAGATCGGTTGCTCCAATCGTTCGAGCAAGCGGTCGTAGTAGGCACGCTCGTCTTCTCGTTTGTTGATCCAGTAGATATCATTTGGATGATGGCCTTTGATAAAGAGTTTGTATCGTGGGTCATCTTGTAACAACGTTTCGAGCATATCGAGCGCAAGGTCGAGACGCTTCAATTTCGGGTTGACCCCGATCATCCCTAAGTGGAACGTCAAGTCTTCCGTCTCTTTCGGTTGGACGAGACGCTTCCCGTCGACCGCGTTATAAATCATCGTCATCTTGTGACGCGGGATGCGGAAGAGTCGATACATCTCCTCAAGCATATACGGCGACACCAAAATGATGCGGTCGATGTTATGAAGGTTGTATTCACGTGGGAACGGTGTTTCCTTCTCTTGACGGTGGATGCGGACGATCATCGTCTGGTGCGGCTTCTTATGATGCGAATACCAGACGGCGTTCCCGAGACCCCATTCACAGAAGATGATGTCTGCTTGCTCGAGACATGCCTTACTGTGATTCACGTCATGAATCTTATGTCCTTCCCATTGGTCAATCAAGACGTTGAAGCGCGGGTTGTTCTGGAAGTAGTCCATGAACAGGCGCAAGAACTTGAAGTCATGACCGGCGAAGAGAAGATTGATCTTTTTCATCGACCAAAGCTCGCCACGCAGACGGGCATACGTGTTGCTGAACGTGTAATACTGCGACATCTCATAGAGCCGTTTCGCCGCGTCAGCGTACACCTCTTCGTCCGTGAGCGCGAGGCGCGCCTTCTCGATGAATGCTTCTTCCGAGTTGACGAAGAGCGGATAGTCTTCCCCGAGAATGAGTTCGTGCATCGGGTTGCGGTTCAAGAGGACCGGTTTACCGAGCGAACCGTATTCGAGTAATTTCGTCGAAAGCTCAAGACTCGCGTCGAGTTCAGGGTGACGCCAGGATACACCGATCGCACTACGGTCGATCAGCGTCTCGACGTCCGCTCGCGGAATGCCTTTCAACCAATGGATACCCTCTTCTGATTTCAGACGCGCTAACGTCTCTTGTTTGAAGTTCGGGTTGTTCGGGTCTTGGTTGAACTTGTCGCCCGCAATATGAAGCTCGGCCGGATACGTCTCGCGTAACTTCGCGAATGCGTCTAAAATCTCGGTCGTGTACCAAAGCGGCGCGAACTTCCCTGTATAGACGAGGCGGTCGTTCGGTTTCGTGAACGTCGGCTGCGTCCCTTTCCCGTTCGGAATCATCGGATTCAGAATCAAGAACGGGCGGTCCGTCGGCAAGAACGACTCGAAGTACGTCTTCATCGCCTCGGTTTGACAAAGCATACGAGCCGAACGCGACGCAATCTGACGAAGGCGTGCGAGTTCTTCTTCCGATGCTTGTGTATGGTCGTGCGTGAAGTCCGTGATATATGTCCACGTCTTCGCCATCGTCTGTTCATATTGAGACAGATCGTACGCCAACTGGAATCCACGGACGAACGCCAAGTCATAGCCGTCTTTTGTCATCAACTCATCGATGACTTGTGCCGCCTCATCCGCTTGAAGGACGCCACGTTCATGATAAGGCGTTCCTTTCTTCGGTGAGTTCGCTCCGAACAAGTCGATGAAGCGAACGTTCGGCAACTCTCTGATGCCCGCCGTGACTTCTGGTTTGGTGATTGAGCGTTTGAGGAGGACATCGACGTGAATCGATGGGTCCTGCTTCAACATCGAGACGACGGAAGTCAGCCAGATGGCCGACCCGTCAATCAAGTTTAAGTTGACATCCCCATAAACGAGGACGCGAAGTGGTGTCGTCATAATTGTACCTCCTGAGCGACTGCTGTCGGCATCTCGCTCCCTGCTTTTACATATTGATACGGGTCTGTACTAAAGATTCGTTCACCGGATTGAGCCAACTCTTTTAACGTCGCGTCTGTCGCGAGAACGTCAAGCGCTTCCCGGACGCTATAGAAGCGGAGAACGTCCGGCTTCATGATCGAACGTGAAGGCGTCGCGTCGAACACATAGCGATATGTGCCATCCGAATCGACCTTCTCGAGCGTATCGTTCCAAGTGAAGTAGTCCTCTTTCGTCAAAATATTCGCTTCCGCATAGCACGTCGCCAACATGTAGTCAGAGATGTAAGAAGGACCATAGTAATCCGCCGTCTGGATGTAGGCCATCCAATCAAAGCCGTCCATGATTTCAGACAAGGCGTTGTACTGCGGCAAATAGCTGAGCATGAATGTCGAGATATCCTCGGTGTTGTATGTTTCGTATACGTCTAAATGTCCTTCGAACTTGTCGAGGAAGACGACGAGATGTTTGTGCTCATAGTCCTGTGCACGGAACGTGTCGACGACACGGTTCATCTCTCCTGTCGAGCGGACGAATGCGACGAGCGCGACTTTCGGATGGTCGACGCGATACGGGAGACCGATCGTGCTGACGACTTGTGCGAGACGTTGCGTGTACGTGTGGTTCTTGAGCACGTGACGCATGCCACCCATCGCTACGTCCTCATAGAACGCATCGTCAGTGAGCAGTTTACGGAATGTCTCTTCGAGCATCTCATCGCCCTCATCGAGGAAGACATAATCGCCGAGCATCTGTTTAACACCGACCGAACGCGTACTGACGACCGGTGTCGCACACGCGAGTCCTTCAAAGACACGGCGTGAGAACATCGTCGGTGAATCGTTGACCGAGTTGACGTTCAGCATGACTTTGAAGCCTTTATACGCTTTGGCGATTTGATTATATTTCAAGCTACCGCGGATTGATTGACGGAACTGTTCAGGGAACTGAAGCTGGTCCGTCTCGCCGCGCTGGTTCATCTCGTAGTTACGGTCATAGATGACGAGACCGTACTTGTCAGCAGCTGCGAACAAACGATCCATGTCGATTCGACGCGACTCGTGACGGTTGGCATAATAAGAGCCTGCGAAACAAGCGTACGGTTCACGTGTTCCCGGAAGGCGGATCGGGTTATGCTCTTTCGGCTGTGCCGCAAACGGCAATGCGCCGACACGATCATGCCCACAGTCACGCTTATAGTTCTCGAGAATGTTCGCATCCGTCGTATAGACGAAGTCAAAGCGTTTCGCCGTCTCGATGAAGCGATCGTAGTGAATCGGATCCTCTTTGTTCCAGAAGACGGTCGGGACGTTGTTCAGACGGCACCAGTCAAGGAGTGCATCGAGGTCTTCCCACGTGTTCGTCCCATACTTGACGATCTTCTTCTCCCACGTCTTGTCGTTCCCTTTCCAAGCGGATTCGACCATGAGGAAGTCAGGCTGGCGGTCAGCCAAGACGGCTGGCCAATCGTCTGGTGAGAAGGTGATCAACTCACACTCCGGACGATACGATGCCGTCGTGAACTCATCGAAGATGGCCGCGACTTTCATCTCATGCAACTCACGTGGTGTCGTCTCAAATAGACGTGCCTCACGCGGATCCACCCATTCCGGTACTTGTGTACGGTCGGTGATAATCTCTTCACTGACGCGGATGCCTGTGACGAGTGTCTCACCTTGTCCATCCACACGAAGGGCGAAACGGAGGTAGCGGACATCTTTTCCGAACTCGAAAATCTTCTCACTACCGAGCTGGACTTGTTGCATCGACAATCGTTCCGTCAGCGAGTACGAAATGATATAAAGGACGACGCCTGTGTTCGCACCGAGCTCGCCATCGACTGTGACGCGATAGCGATGGTTCGGTCGGACCGTATACGGATTCTCTTTCGGGAGAACCGTGAAGCGGTTATTCGTCTCCATATAAGAAACATAACGGCGCACGTCCGGCTCGATGTCCAAGACGAGACGAAGACCGTTCGGATCTTGTTTCAATTTAATCGACTCCGGTGTCGGAATCGTCCAATATGTCGGATCTAAATCGAACTGCTCCGTACGACGGACGCTGTTCTCACGGATGACACCAAGCTTAAGGTCTGAGATTGCCCCATCGCCGTAGAAGCGGATGAAGTAACGGACCGACTCATGGCTAGGTGTCAGGCTCAAGACGTTACTGAAGCCGAGTGGCACTTCAATCAGTTGATCGCGCTCACCGTGTGCATACGTCGCCACAAACAATGTCGCTTTCGCCGTTTGAGACGCATCTCCTTTTAAATAGAAGCGATAGACATAGTCGTCCATATCGGCAAGCGAGAAGTCGATCCCGCGCTTCGTATCCACGTGTGGAAGAGCCGCTTCTTGCACACCGTAATGCTCGTACTGGTTTCCTTGACCTGTTACCGTGATGACATCGTCTGAAAAGTCGACGATGCGTCCGACAGGAGAAATCAATTCAAGCGTGGAGGCATCGAGCTCAATCATCGCGTCAAAGTCGGCATCGGCAACGGCACTGCCCATCCCTTCCACGTTCCATAGCGGTTGGCCATCGACGAGGAGTGATTGGATGAGGGCACGACCTTTCCCTTGCGTTTGGATGACGAAGCGTGTCTTCGTCTCGTTCTCACGAAGAGCGACCGTCGTGCGGACACCGTCACTTACACGAACGACACGTGTCCGTTCTTCATCGTTATACAACATCACGAGTAGCGTGACTTCGATGTCACCACTCTTTTCAACGTTCAAGCTCGCGTCAAATTCACGAATCGACGGATTGAGCTGGAACGAATCCGGGCCAGGGACGCCACGGAACGACGAGGCGCGTTCGCCATACGTCAAAAATTGCTTCTCAGCCATCGTTGAAACGAGCGCTGCACCATCGAGTTCGTAGTTTGCAGATGTACGTGCGTACCAAGATGGGACGACCTCGACGAACTGTCTCGTCTGGACTTGCGTCTGTGTCCCTTTCATCAACCGACGACCGATGCGTTTGCCGCGCTGCATGCCTAGATAGACACCGCGTTTCACTTTTCGTTTCCAACTCATGGGGGTTCCTCCAAATTCATTATGGCATCGTTTTCTCTTTAGCCGATGCCCTGTTATTTGAAACATCACGTTTCGACACCCATTGATTATAGCAAACGCTCAATTCAAAAGGCAAAATCAACTGAATGACAAATCGAATACAAAGAAGACATATGTTCAGAATGCTTCGATTTTGATGAATTCACTGGAACTAACCTACTTTACAAACAAAAGAAGTTTCTTTTGAAATTCCCTTCGGCACACCGCTTTCCTGGGGCGGTCAGCGAGCCGCATCGCTTTCAGCTGATGGGTCTCGCCTTGCCCGCTTTCCCCAAGGAGTCGGTGTGCCGTCGGTCATTTTCAGTCGATCATCGTCATACACCAAAATGAAATATAAAATCGCCCTCCATTTTCACTGAAAAATAGTATTGTGAGCTATTCGGTAAATACTTATCCGCAGATTCCTAGCAACCATACGTGACACTTCTTCGGAACTGATTGTGGAAAGAATGAGTAAAAATAGCTTTTCACTCAAAAAAACAGGACACCCGATAAGGATGCCCCGCCTAAAAAATCTTATTTTGCGACGTCGACGATACGACCTTCAACCGTTGGTGTGATCTCACCAAGGTCGAGCATGTGATCGCGGAGGTTTTCCCAGTCGCTAAGACCGAGGTCCGTTACACGTGCATCTTTGAATGCCGCTTCGAACTCGACATAGTTGTCGCCGCCCGTTGCTGTGTAGTAGTTCGTCGCAACTTTGTACATACCGTTCGGATCGATCGCAACATCAGTCGTTCCGTTGTTGTATGTCACTTTCACGATACGCTCGTTCGCTGGCTTCGAGCTGTCGAACTCGACTTTCAATCCTGATACTTGGAGGAAGCCGCCGCTCTCACGTGGGTAAACGCTCACGCTGCGCTCAAGTGCCGCGAGCAATTCAGAACCTTTTAGGTTCATGACAGCAAGCGTGTTACCGAACGGAAGGACTGTAATGACTTCACCTGTCGTGACAGGACCTGCATCGATGCTCGAACGAATACCGCCTGAGTTTTGAACTGCCGCGATGATGTCTGCATCGTAGTCTTTCGCTTTCGCGAGCATGCCGTCTGCAATCAAGTTACCAAGAGCCGTCTCTTGCTTACGTACACTTGTTGCTGCGATGTCGCCTTCGTCACGTGGGTTTTCAAGTGCCGCTGTCAACGTGACACCGATTGGGTCGTTGCTGATCTTGTCGACATCTTCTTTAAATGGTGCGAGAAGTGAGACCGCACGAGCGTCTGGCTCGAGCGTTTTCACGTCGATCAACTTACCAGCATGCGAAACGATTTTTCCGTCTTTGTCGAACTCGACGTCAAGCGTACCGAGGAACTCACTGTACTGGAAGGCTTGAACGATGAGTGTCGGCTCTGTTTTATTTTCTGAGATGACAACAGGTGCGCTCAAGCGTGAATGCGTGTGCCCACCGATGATGACATCGATGCCGTCAACATGTTCAGCAAGAAGCAAGTCGTTGTCGACTGTCGGGTTGTCGTTGTAACCAAGGTGTGAGACCGCGACGATTTGATGAATCCCCATGTCTTCGAACGCCTTGACCGCTTTCTTCGCCTCATCGATATAGTTTTGGAACTTGATTGGACCCGGGCTAGCGATGTCAGCCGTTTCTTCTGTCGTCAAACCGAAGAATCCGACTTTCTTCCCGTCAACCACTTTGATGACACCTTCATAGAGACGACCATTGTAAGCCTTCTCTGTCGTTTCATCGCGGTACAAGTTCTTCATGTATTGGTCGCCAGAATAATCGACGTTCGAGCTGACGAACGGGAAGTTCGCATAACGAACGAATTGTGACAACTCTTTATGTCCTTCTTCAGTTCCGAGGTCGAACTCGTGGTTACCTGGTACCATCAAGTCATACTTCATGTAGTTCATCAACTTGAGGTCAGCTTGTCCTTTGAACTCGTTGAAGTAAAGCGAACCAGAGAAGACGTCTCCCGCATCGATCAACAAGCTATCTGGTTTTTCAGCACGAACTTGTTTGACAGCTGTCGCACGGTTCGGAGCGTATTTGAGCGCCGCGTGCGTATCGTTCGTGTGCATGATTGAGAGGTCGTATCCTTCTACTTTATAAGGAACGTCAAGTGTCACAGTGCGGCCTTTATGCGTGTAAGAAGCCGTCGCCACGAACTCACCAATCTTGTCTGTCGAAAGGTTCGTCCACTTCACCGGTTGACGGAGGACACGGTCGACGAATTGGATTTGAAGCGTGTTCAACTGGCCAGTCAATTGCTCACCGTGTTTGAACGTCCAGTCCCCTTTTGGAGGAATGATTGCTTTCGGATAGTTAATGACGCGTACTTTTTTCTCGAAGTACTGATTCTTCCATTTAATGTATCCTTTAGCAACTTGATATGTACCGAGTTTGTCCATGTCGACTGTCGATTTGTACCAATAGATTTTGTTACCTTGATACGTTTTGTCGAGCGCTGCGTCAAGATCCCCGTCTGTGACGAACGCCGCCTTCAACTTGATTGTCTTTTTGGCCGGAGCCGCTTCTGTTACGACAGCCGGGGCAATCACCGATGCCGTGAGCGTTGCTGCGAGCATTCCTTGATAGAACTTGCGTGTTTTTGAGTTCAACATGCAGATATTCCTCCTTTGAGTATGTATGAGTCGACCGTACCGAAGTCACACCCTCGATTTTGACCTCCACTGACAGATGTCTGACATCAAGCCAATGGAAGCGATTACAAAACCTGTATAGACTTCATCTTTAAAGATACGCAATCTCACAAAATAACACAATTACTTTTCTGTAAATATTTCGTTATTTCTTGTCGGAATTGAAAAAGAAGATACCAATTGGCATCTCCTCCTCATTTCCTTATAGCGTCTCACTTATTTCCTCACTCACACCTTTCGGCATTTCAAAGGTGCGAGATTGCCCGTTCGACAAGGAGTAATTCACGACGTAAGCCGTCTCCGTCTCCACCACGTTCGAGAACGTGACGCGCGTCCCTGTCTTCGAAAGGTGGAACAAGGTGACAAACGAGGTGCCTTTTCCAGTTTTTGTCGAAACGACTTGGTGACGTGGCTTCCATTCAAAATCACGATAGGCGACAAAACTCGGTTCGATTCGCACCGTCCCCGTCGAAGCGATCGGCAGTTGAATCATCTGGAGCGTCCGCCCTTCCGCATCACGGAAAAGCATCTCACCTTTACGTTCTTCGACCGGTTCAAGACCGACTCCGAGATGGAACCGTTGCGTGAACGGGACGCGGGCGTCACTTTGAATCGTATCCGCGACGAGCACGGTGCCGTCTAAATCGTGTGCGATGCTTCGCGTATGATGAATCCCTTGCCCCATCAAGTCACTGAATCCACTCGCTCGTTGTAAACCATCGACTTCCTCGACCGAGGTGATCCCACTTTTCCCGATCGTGCTCGAATGGAGCGTGAGTTGACGAGATCCCATGTTCACCGTGTTGTGCGCTTCGACACGGACGGCAGTATCTCGCTCCGGTCGGTTCGTATACCCATATCGTCCCGTCTCGACGATAAAATCGCGTCCGTATCCGTACAGGTCGATGCTGAGATCATCTTGATGTTTATGGGCCGTATTATGGAACCCTGCCGTCATCATGAGCGAGACCGCATCGGCGAGAGGCTCATACTCTCCCCAATGTTCACGCAACACTGCGTATTGCGTATCAAGTTGCTTCACGCGTTCCGTCGGTCGCACCCCTTCCGCTCCTCCCGTCACCGCATAAAGTAGTTCAGGATAGTCGCGCAATGTCGAGATCATCGACGTCGTCCGCGGTTCACCCGTCGTGTCCCCGAAGAGCGGAAGCGTCCGGTTCGGTTTCATCAAATGGACGAGCGTCTCTGGCATTCGTTTGACGGCCTCTAGGCGAGGAGATGTCACGAAGCCGTTCGCCTCGATCCAGCGATTGAAGCGATATAGCATCTCATACGTATACACCTGATATCCTGGTGAATGCTCCAGATGAACGTTGTCAGGACTTAAGGAGTGATCCAACTGTGTCGTCAATCGAGTTGTCGCAAGTTCATTCCAAACACTTGATTGTTCGAGCTCAGGGAACGTCTGAGCGATATCCGTCAACGCCATGTCTTGGAAGATCCCATGATTGTGTCGTTCCCGATAAAATTTCGCGTCCGCCAAGATTTCACCGTGCCCTTCAATCGTTCGGAGCACACGAGCGCTGAATGCTGCGTCGTTATTTAAAGGAGACTTCTTGTATTGATTCCAAAAGTTGATGAGATGGAACGTACGAATCGCCGTCCCTTGTTGGTGATACGCGTTCGGATAGCGACGATACGCGTCGGTCGGATATTGCTTGACCCAGCTATCGACGAATGCCTTTCCGTAAGCTAAATAGCTCGTGTCTTTCGTGTAGTGATACGCCATCGTCAGTTGGTTCAATACCATCCAGTATTGCATTTGGAACATGAACGACGTCGAATCACCGACAGTGATGTCACGCTCCCAGTCGAATATATGAATGTCTTCCACGATTTGTTTGCCCGGGGTTGCCCCGATGCGCCACACTCCGTTCATGGCCGAGTCCGCTTGGCTGACCGCTTGCGCTTTTGTCAGAAATCCATAGTAATACGGGACCTCACGTCTTTCGACACGCGCCGTATAGTTATGAAGCAATCGTTCGTATTGTCCGTCAGAGACGACTGCTTTCGTCAGAAGTTGAGCCTTTAACGGAATCTCTTGTTTTTTGACGTACGTGCGTCGCCCGTTCACCTCCACTTGATAATAGCCACCGGACACACCGACGACTGTATATTGTTCATTCGGTATCAGTTTCCCGATCGGTTTCATCGTCTTATCCGGCAACAATCGATACACGGTTGTTTCTTTTGATACTTCTGTAAAGAACGGACGTGCCGCCTCTTCTGCCCCAGCAGAAGTTGTCGTGAGAAGTAGCGCCGTGGATAAGAGTGCACCTTTTACATATGTATTCATCCAATACCTCATTTATCTTTTTTTACCATCATACCATGATTAAAAGGGATTTTTTTCAAAAAGAAGAAAAGCGAATTTTAAATCTCACTGTGTAACAACAGCTCACAATAGCCAATCATGTAACCCATATAAAAAGCGTCTATCCCAATCGAATGGAATAGACGCTGAATGTTAGCGTACCGTGACGTAAATCGTCTGTGAACGACCTTTTGGCGTCGTCATACGGACCGTCAAACGTGTGCCTGATTTTTGAGCTGCCATCGAGACAGATGTCGATTTTGACGTCACCGTCTTCGATGTGAGGAGTGTGGACCCGCGATAGATTGTCACTTTGCCATAATCGATGTTGGCGTTCACCGTGACAGAACGTGACGAGCTCGTCGGCGTCGTCACCGTGAACTTCGGCGTAAGCCCAGCCTTCACGTAGACCGTCTGAACGAAACGATACACGCCTCTCTTGCTGACGAGTGTGACTTTCGACTTGATCGGTTGAGGCGCCAAGTTCATGACGACACGTCCTGTCGATGAACTCTTCCCGCTCGCGATTCGTGTCGAGCCGTTTTGCAACGTGACAGAGCTGTTCGGAAGCACCATACCGATCCATGTCTTCTGCTCGTCATGGAGACGGATGTTACTGAACGTGACTTTCGGTAACGCAAGACGCGTATCTAGCTTTTGACCTCCACGGACGAGACGAACGAGGACGATGTCCCCAGGTCGTGCCGGAACCGTGAATCGAGTCGAAGAGACTGGTGTCGCCGTCGTACGTTTGCCGTTGATATAGAACTGAAGGTCTGCCTTCACGTCACGACGAACGCTCACGACCGTATGTGTCGCCGTCATCGCGACATCTGTCACTTGAAGAATCGTCGGTCCGACTGCAACGACACGATGCTCCGTTGTTGTCGAGCGGTCTCCTGCCGTAGCGACAGTACGAATCACGTCACCATCTTGAAGCGCCTTCGGTAACGTCAGCGTGCGACCGTCCCCGACGAACACATCGTTGACATACGTCTTGTACGTAATGCCTTTAGCTGTAGACGCATAGGATAATGTCGTATCCCCTGCGTTTGGTGTCACCTGAAACGTGAAGGTCGGTTCAGCCCGCTCAAAGACAACGAGCTCTTTCTCCACCCCTTCCGTGCCCACTGGTGCATACGTCACGCTGACGCCTTTTGCGAGCGGATCGACTGTTCCCGTCACGCGCGCAATGCCCGAGGCGTCTGCTTGAATCGTGTCGTACCACGAATGGAACTGTTCTTTGACGAAGACGTCAATTTTCCCGTTCGGCACGGTTTTAAACATGACACCCGTTTCGACAGAGTCTCCTAACACCTCAATCGTGTTGGCTTCTGGATTCGGAACCGGTACGGTGAACGTTTGGCGATACACCGCTGTCCTGCTCGCCAGGCTCGTCACCGTGAACGTCGTCCCTGGCGCTAGTCGTTCCGTCGTCATTCGGAATTCACCAGATAACGTCGCTTTCGTTGAATATTGGATTGGTTCTTTTCCGTCTTGATGAACCCGTACCGTCACACCTGCGCGTGGTGCCGTTTGTCCAACGATTTCACCCGCAAGTCCAAATTTACGAATCGAAACATCCCCAACATTGTAGGAGAAGAGCGTCCCACTGAACGTTTTCCCCATGTACGTGAGGTCATAGTTGACGTCCGTCACGTATGAAAATACTTGTGGTGACGTGACTTCATTCGATTTATTCGCTCTTAAGCGCTCAAACGGAATCGTTTCGGTAACCCCGTCCAAATTTTTCGATTTGAACGTTATTGGATATGAGCGGTCGACATATAGGTATGGATCACCTTCTGTGTTTGCCCCTTTATCCACTACGAATTCTAGTTGAGTCGGCATTTGTTTATAAGAAGAAAGCGGAATCGTCTGATCCGAGAACGCTAAAACACCAGGGAATAGCGTCGGGTAGACGATTGGATCATACGTCTTCAATTCTCCAGATGCAGTATGTAAGACCCCATACATACCTTGCGAATACCAATGCAAGAACCCATCTTCTTCTGCATATTGTACGTCATACCACTCAGGAAGCGCGATCAGTTGTCGGGTCTCCTCAAGATAGACGTAACCTTGTTCCGGATAAGCGATGACCCCGTCAAAAGCGAGCGCTTCCTTGTCACGGCCTTGAACCTTCACATCAAAGGATTGAGTCGATTCCGTTTCTCCTGTCGCTACATTCACATGGTCAATCTTCAACAGATCATGCTGTGCGGCAATGACGGTCTGACCATCGGTAGATAACGTGACGGCAGTTCCAAGGTCGGAACGCTTCCAAAGGATATCACCTTCAAGGTTCGTCATGATCACTTCCGACCAAGTCGCCCACAGGAGTCGATCGTGCGCAACGTCAGCTCCGACGATTCGATAGTTGTCTGGTACTAGATCAATCGTAATTTGACCGTCTAAATCGATGATGTAGCGATGCATCGAACACGAGCTACACCCCGATGTAAAGACGATATGTTGATTGTCCACGCTCATCACGGCACGTTGATCGTAAGACCAGTGTAAAAATAATTCTTTCGATAACGGAGTGCGTTCTCCCGTTCCGACATGGTAAAGGTCCTTCCCGTCCATCGTAATCACATAAGGACTATTGGGGATTCGTAGATGTTTCGGAAGCGGCTCACCCGCTTCCACCGAATCAGGCAAACTGAATATAGGAAGAAAAACGGCAATCAGAAGCGCCCACAATAATTGTTTCACGTACATTTCCTCTTTTCTTTAAAAATGGTAAAAGATTAATTTGATGACAATAAAAGTATAATTTGTTTTGTAGAAAAGGGGAATTGTTTTCTGGCATAAAAGCAAAAAACCGGTAGTGCCGAGGCACTACCGATTTACAAGATGGCTCCGTCCAAAGACGTTGCTCTATTTAACCCTAAGGGAGGGTCAGCGATTAGTTAGGCGCAACTACAGAGAACGTGTTTTCAACTGGACCTTGGAACAATGATCCATCGAAAGATACGAGGTCTTTGTTTACAGTCACAACGTTAGAAGCAGCGTTCAATGTTCCGTCCGGAAGTGTGATTGTTACTGTTTCGAATCCAGCCACACTGTCGTTGTTCGCTACGCGGATAGAAGTTCCTGATGGAAGCGTCTTACCGTTAAGTGTGTATTGAGCTGGGTTCGTAGCATCACTTACACCAGAAGTGAGGACACCTTCAGTGAATTTGATAACCACTGTGTCTTCTGCCGAACCATTAAGGGCCCCAGAAACACCGTTTTGAGCGATTGCGAATGGTGTGTTTGCAGCTGGAGATTTCGCAACTGTGAACGACTTAGTAGCTGAAGCGGCTGTGTTACCAACATCGTCAGATACTGCACGAACAACGAGTGTCCATTCAGTTGATCCACCACCGTCAACAACCGCTTGTGGAGTAAGAGCTCCTGAAGCATTGCTCCATTCAACAGCAAGGACGTTGTCCATTCCGTTAGCGTTGTTAGCGTATCCTGTAACCGTACCGTTGATTGTGACAGTTTTTCCATCTTTGTCTTTACCGATGAATTGAGCTGTCGTTCCACCAAGACCAGCTTGACCTTGTGCCAATGTAGCATCTTCATCAGAAGCAGCAGCAATCTTAACTGGCTCGCTCATTGTTACAGCGAAACGGTTTGTCATTGCTACACGATCGATTTGAGAGATGATTGGGCTTGTTACATCTGGTGTGTTAAGTGGCGAACCAGAGTAGTTCAAGCTAAGTGCGAGGTCATCATTCTTAAGACCGTTAGCTACGTTTGTAACAGCTTCTTTAGCGATGAAGATACGGTACTCATCGTTGTAGTAGTTTTTGTTTGAAGCAGCAGTATCGTAGATTACCGTCCAGTCAGAAGTAAGTTCGATTACATACTCTGAAGCTGAGATACGTGTTAATTTGTGCGGCAATTGAGAAACTGGAACAGTTACGAATGATCCGTTTGAAGCTTTACGTTGAACTTGAATGTCAGCTGCTTCAAATCCAGAAACCGACTTGTCAAACTTAACGCGGAATTGTTCTGGTGATTCCACTGTTACAGTCGCGCTTGGCTTAGCCGAATCTGCAACGATGCTGAAGTACAAGTTCTGAGTAGAACCAAGGTTAGCTGTGTCAGTCAAGTAAGCAAAGTCCTTCATAGAAGAAATTTGTACAGAGTGTTGTCCAGCGCCGAAGTATCCAAGTACAGAGTTTGACTTCCCTTCGTTGTACGTTCCAGAAAGTGAAATCGTAGCAAGGTCGCGGTTATCAGCGAGTGTAACTGGGTTGAAGTCACCAAATTCAGCTGAGAAGTCAGATCCTTCTACAAAGCGACCGTCAAGAACGAATGTTGCATCAGAAATCGCTTCTGAGAACTTAACTTTCAAAGTGTTCAATCCTTCAGCCGTAGCAGAAGTTGCTTCTGGTTTACGAGCGTCAGTTACAACGAATGAAGCAGAAGATTTTGTAACTTTGTTGATTGAGTTAACTGTGTTAACTTCAACTTCTACACGAGCGTTGTCAGTGAGGACAACACCTTTGTCAAGGATAACTTCCATCGCTTTAGGGTTTCCAGCAACTGGTTTGAATCCTTTAACAGTGAATGTTTTTCCACCTTGAGTGATTTCTACAGATTTGTCTGTTCCATTTACACGGAAAGCATGGCTGTATGCTTCACCATTAGCTGCTACTGGTGAAGAAGTAGTAGTTGAGCCGTTAGTGTAGAGATATTTACCGCTTGCATCTTTTGCAACGAAGTGATCAAGTGATACTGCTTTGTCGAAGAAGAGTGTGAAACGGTCTGCTTGGTTTGATTCAGCGTTCACAAGCGTGATTGTGTCAACTGATCCTGAAGTTGAAGTTACGAATGAAACATTTGCAGTTCCAGCAACTTTACCGATAAGTGCTTTGTAATCTCCAGAAGCTTCGATGATTTGTGCATCGATTTTCGAAGTGACACCTGTGTTAGAGAACTCAGAAGTCAAGATAACAGTAGCTTTACCGTCTTGGATTGTAACACGTTTTGAAGACAACGCACCGAAAGTAGCGTTCAAGTCAAGAACGATGTTATCCGCACCAGCATCGACACGGCCAGTAGCTGCGTCAACAAGCTCAAGTGTTACTTCTGTGTTGTCTGCTCCGTTAGCAAGAAGTGAAGATGCTTTTGGAGTTACTTTAAGATTCCATACTTCGTCAACAGCAAGTGATTTGAAGGCTTTAGAACCGAAATCTTTCGCTTCACCTTTAACCATGATGTTGTTAGCAGCGAGCATGTAATCTTGTCCGTATTCAAGACCAGAAACTTCAAGTTTAACAGTCTTTTTGTCTGCTTCGAGTGTAGCACTCGTTACGTTAGCTCCAACGATCGAGAAGTTAGATGCTGAAACTGAATCAACTTCTTGGTTAAGCATTACTTCAACTGAAGTTTTACCTAATGCTTTAACAGAAGAAATCGCTCCAGCGACTGCTTTGTCTACCACTGTGTAAGACAACATTGAAGTGATGCGGTTACCGTTGTGGTTGTATGAGATAAGAACTTCTTGCTTACCTTCATCTTTAGTGTTGTAGTTCGAGCTCATTGTGTAACGCTCAGGAGCCTGAGTGTAGATTTTGCCGTCGCGGTACATAACACGGATTGATGGTTTTTCGAGTTCAGAACCAGCTTTTACTTCACCGAGATCTTGCTCGAGGATGTAAAGTGGGTAGTTACGAGCGTAAAGTTTCTTGATGTAAGTCTTTCCATCAGAACCTTGACCTTTGATTGTCTGCCATTTGTTGATTGCAGTAACGAGGTATTTACCCCATTTGATTTCAACACCTTTTGGTGTGTTGAGCGCGAGCGCTTCTTTAAACTTCCCACCGAGTACGACCTCTGGTTTGAGTTCAACTGTTGAAGTTGCTGCTTCTGCTGCCATTACTGGTGTAAGGGCTGCTGCCGTCACAGCAAGTGCTGCTGACGCTTTGACTAGCTTGAATGATTTCTTAGCCATCTTGTGTAAATCCTCCCTTTGGTTATGTTACGTGTTTGTCTCTACTCGTCTACGTTGACGCTCCCCCCGCTAAATGATCCCTTATGTATACGTCATTCATACAAATGACTTATCCAACTTAATCGTTTAGGTCTTGAGTTTCAGCGAAACAAGTAGGTATTTCTTCAAGAAGTGAATCTCTTGAACAATTTACCAAGTATGAACTTGGAAAACCTTACATCCATAATATACATAACACTTCCAGCTAGCACAAGCGTTTTTTTTCGCAAAAATGGGAATGATTTTGAATTTCTCCAATAGGAAGATAATTTAATATTAAGTTCCCCTCTTTTTAAAATGTCGAAATACGTCGAAAAAAGGCGAAATAAAGCCATTTATCAGCTACTAACTTGATTATATACAAAAAATGTAATTAATAATGAATATTATGGATTTATGTATAATTTCCATGTCTATTTTTTGATTTGACCATTTTTCGCATTAATTAAATCCTTAATTTTACATTGACCAAACTTTTAAAACCATTTAGAGGAAATCCCCACTTGTCATCACTCCTCCATTAGACCTATCCATGAACCGCAAAAAAGCCGCAGGTGAATGATTCACCTGCGGCTAGTAACATATTTCTTCTTATTAATATCCTGCGTATTGAAGCGATTGGATGAAGGCACGCTTCTCGCCTGCGATCAACGCCCACTCCACGTCATAGTCATAACCTTCGATTGTGATGACGATCCGGTTCTCTGGACGAACGTGTTGTTTGATGAAAGCAATCATCTTCGCGCTCGGGATAAACCAGTATGATTCTTCTACTGATCCGTCTTCGTACTCATAGTAATCGACATCCCACTCATCGATTGCTTCTGTGTATGTCGCATTCCCTACACGGATGCGAAGCTTATTGAATCCAACCACATCTTCATATTCTGTGTAGTTGCTTAGTAAGAACAACATATTCGATTTCGTCGGACGGTCGATAAAGAATGGTGCGAATGTTTCTGCGTAACGTGTCGATCCATCCCATGTGAATACTTCTTTATGGAAAACTGCACGGAATCCTTCATCCGTCACACGATAGAAGTTGTTGAAGAGCGCGTGTTGAACCGTCAACGTCTCAGAAGCACTATAGTTACCAGCACCATCACGTACCGCGAGGGTCATCTTCTTACCGAGTGGTTGTTTTGGAATCGGAAGCACGAACTTCCCAGTCGACATGACCGGTGCCGAGTATGCTTTTCCGTCAATCGTTACGACAACTGTCGCAAGCGGTTCTGCCGTTCCAGCAATTCCGTTCGATGTCGTCGTCACGGCTTGTGTCAAACGAGCTTTTGCAGGTGCAACTTTGTCAGCAACGACCGTTGTTTGAACGAATTCACTGAGTGCCCCACTCTTCGCTTTCGCTTGTGCTGATAAAGGCGTTCCTACTTTTTGAAGCGCAATCACGCGACGGTATTGGCCGTTCGCATCAAATGATCCGTTGAACGTGCTTCCTCCGACTGTGACCGTCACGCCTACTCCAGGTGTCCCTGTGACAACAATCGCACGTGCCGAGTTATCGACCGTGTTGATGACCGGTGCTTCCGGACGTTGTTCTGGGTCTTCTGCGACGACGACGCTCGTCTCTTCACTTACGTTTCCGCTCGCATCGACGAGACGGACTGTGATCACGTGACCGACAGGCTGTGGTGACATCGTGAAGATCGCTTCCCCAGTTGAACGTACGACACGCTCATATGTTTTGTTTGCGACGAGAATCTCCGCTTTCGTTCCGACTTCTCCTGTGATTTTTAAAGAAGTCGACGTGTGAAGTGGTGTTTCTACGACTGGTGCTTCAGGTGCCGTCGTGTCGACGACCGTTTCATTCGTCTCTGCTGCAACGAACGTTGGAGCGAAGCCGCCGAGAACAAGTGTCCCCGCTAAGAATAAAGATAAGTACTTTGGTTGTTTCATGAAAAGATGTTCCTCCTAAATAATGTTTTCTTCAGACAACATCTTTATTTTAATGGATTATTTTAAAAATAGGTACATAATTTTCTATTTTTAATCATATTTTTTAAAAACACAAAAGGACTCCTTATTTAAAAGGAATCCCATTGTGTCGCGCTGTATGCATACTCGATTACATATTGAAGAATCGCGTATGATTTTTCAGGAATTTCCTATTTTTATCGAACCGTGATCGTTGTCACCGGACTGACCTTCTTCGTCACGTCCTCCACATGAACCATGAGGCGCTCGCCTTTCTTCAACACTCGTGTCTTCACGACATATGTGCCATTCAACGTCACTTTTGATTTTCCGATGACTTGTTTCTTCTGGTCGCGAATGACGACCGTCATCCCAGCCTGAGCTTTACCTGTCACTTGTTTTGTCTTCGCACGCACGGCGTTCACCTGTGCCGTTTTCGGACGGAGTCCTTTCATGACGATGAGCCGCTCGTTCGTACTAAATTTACCATTTGTGTAGAGAGCCGTCAGTACAGACCCTTCTTGTTGAGGTGCGATCGACATTGTGACTGTACCATTTTTTGAAACGCCAGAACCGATACGCTTCGTTCCGTTATAGAGCGTGACGCGCGTCCCAGATTTGACTTTAGCCGAGAAAACTGGTGCATTGTCATAAATCCGATTCGGTTTCGGTGCGAGTTGAAGCATGGATTCAGCGCGATAGACGTCGACTTTCCCGTATCCGCTCACAACATCATAGTACGGAAGAAGTGGACGATCTAATTCATCGAGCACATACTGTAAGCCATCTTCCATTCGTGGGTCACGTGGTGCGTCGCCACCCGAGAATGCGAGAGGTTGTGCCGTACGACGAAGGATCGAACGCGCCCCTTCGACTGTCATATTCGGATGCTGTGATTTCAAGAGAGCAACAGCAGCCGCGACGTGTGGTGTCGCCATGCTCGTCCCGTCCATATAGACCACGTTTCCGTCTGGAACAAGACTCGCTACTTTAGAACCTGGTGCGACGACATCGACATCAATTCCATAGTTCGAGTAATCCGAGACGATCCCGAACGAGTTCGTTGCCCCGACTGAAATCGTGTATTTCGAAGAAGCCGGATAAGACACACGTGACTGTCCGTCATTTCCCGTCGCTGCCACGATGATGACACCACGGTCATGTGCATATTTCAACATGTATCCGAGTGTACGGCTCTCATTTCCACCGAGGCTCATGTTGATGACTTTCGCCCCAGCGTCGACTGCATACTTGATGCCCAGTGCGATTTGATCCGTATCCCCATAACCACCCGCATCGAGAACTTTCACAGGTAAGATCGAGACGTTCGGAACGATCCCACGCATCGAGATACCGTTGTCTCGGATGGCACCGATGACACCAGCGACATGCGTGCCGTGCCCATGGTCATCAATCGCGTCGCCTTCACCGTTCGGGTCGACAAAGTTCTTCGCGTTGGCGATATCGACCTTCCCTTGTAAATCGAGCAGACGATGGTCGACTCCTGTATCGAGAACGGCCACTTTCACGGCACGTCCCGGTAATCGTAACGATTCATAGCGATCAAGACCGATTCCCGCATCCTGGAACGGTTTGAGAATCGACTTCGAATTGATGGCCCATTGGTAATCGAGACTCACATCCGTTGCGAACGATTTGTACGTCTGAACCGGTTCGATGTACTCCACGTTCTGATCTGATTCGAGCGTCGACTTCGCTTGTGCCTGCATCTTCGTAGAAGCTTCCTCTACATCGACGAGCGCAAAGTAATCCGATGGCGAACCGATGGCGATTCGCTCAGCCGACACGTTATTCATCGCATTCATCTTGCCAAGGGACTTACTCGGTGACGATTTGTATTTGACGATATAACGCGGTGCGTCCTGACCGTCCGTTTGAATCGTCATGCCGATTTTTCCAAAGAGGTCGGATACAGGTGTTCCTGCGAGCGAGTCCATTTCGAGCGCCGTCGCAATTTCACCAATCTCACTTTGGAGCGCCGTCGGAACGCTTCTATCAACAAGTGCATGGAGACGTTTGATTGCCGCTGCATCTTGCGTCTTCAGCGTGTAATCTTTTTTGTCGACAAGCGCCGTCAACAATGGACGGAGTGTCTTCAAGTCTGTGAGTGCCGCTTTTCGTTTTTCTCCATCAAACGTGATCGCTTTGACGATGTAAGGCGAAGCACGGTAATAGAGAGCCGATAAGTCCCGACCTTCTTGTGATTTGCCGAGTACTTCCGATTGCACACGACGGATGAGTTTGAGCATCGAATCACGCTCCGGTGCCGGTTGTACGATTGATTCGACGGCACACATGTCACCACCTACTTCTTCGTACTTCACCGGAAGTTTAACCGGATTGACGACGAGCTTGATGTCTGAAGCGAACATCAAGAGATCAGGTGCTGGTGGCTCTTCCCCTTCTCCTGGTTCTCCTTCTGTCGGTTCCCCGCCTTTTGCTGGTTCTTCACCAACTGGCATCTCTTCTGCCGGAATATCCATCATCCCGTCACCGAGATCCATCGGCATATACTCGATCTTGATGTAGTATGGACCTTCCCAAGCGAATGGGAACAGAATCTTGGCCGTCTGTTCTCCCTCTTCTTTCGTCGCACTCGCGCGATAGCGATCGAACGTCTCATCCTTCGCCGCCATCTCGGCGCTCGGATAGATGCTGATGTTCGCGAGCTTAGAAGATTCGAACGTGACTTCCATATGTGTCATCGCTGACGCGACACGTTCCATCTTGAACCAATACGTGTTGACCGGTTCGATTTCGGTCGTGAACTCGACCGCCTCTCCTGGATTGAGTAAGGTGGCCTCCTTCATGCCTTCCCCTTTGTCGGCTGACACCGGTGGAAGGAACGACAGGACGAGGACGAGGATCGTCATCATCGCCACGAACTGCTTGAATCTCGTTTTCATAGTTTCCCCTCTTTCATTTCGTCTTGGAGTATATGCTCCAAATCGTTCTACGGAATATATCGGTTAATGTTTCAAAAGTGTAACAAAAATGTTTCGACAATGTTTCGACAAGTAAATCTGCTCAAAAAAAAGACACCTCTTTTTCAAGAAGTGTCTACCCATTATTCGTTGATCATCGTCGCTTGACCGCCTTGCCATAGCCAGTCATCGCCTTCTTTTATATACAGGTGGAGCGCCCAAAAGCGTCCTTCGTATGCATTCGTTCCTAGAATAAACCGTTCTTCGAGCAAGACTTTCACGATGGCGAGGTCCGTCGTCACGGTTTCATCGAACGTCACCGTTTCTTGGGCAATCCATTGAATCGTAGTCGGGTCGACGTATTGGTCGAGGAACGTCTCTTTATCAAACTGACGCCCGCTCGAGTCGACATACCGAAACGAGTCATGCATCAAGTCACGCATCGCGTCGAGGTCACCTGCGACTTGTTTCGTCGCGCGGTCGTCAGAAAGTTGTTTCATGTTGAGTGTCTCCATCGGTGCACCTTCCTTTCACCATCCATCATAGCATAATTTATCTATTTTCAAATGTCTGTCGCGTTTTGTGTCTTGACAAGAAAGCTTCATCCCGTTAAAGTAACGATAACATTCATACGAACTCGCGATGAGAAAGAAGAGTAGCGCGAAGGGACGTCTCCAGAAAGCCGGTGGTCGATGCGAACCGGTGTCGTGCCTTGCGTGAATGGGCTTTTGAGCGTTCAGACCGACATGTAGGCTCTGACGGGTCCTCCCGTTATCGGGGACAGCGAATGATGGTTCGCGATGAGTGGGAAGACAAGGCGTCTTTCAACGAAGGTGGCAACACGGGGAATCTCCTCGTCCTTCATGTCCAATCGGGCATGTGGGACGGGGAGATTTTTTAGTTTAAGGAGGAGATTTCGATGCAACAACTGATCATCAATGGCGACGAATTGACACCGGTGGCAATCTTCCACCGTCTGCAAGGTGAACGTAAGGTCCTGCTCGAGAGTCGGGCGGAAGGCAAGCACGGCCGCTATTCCATCATCGCAGCGAATCCGGTCGAGACAATCCGAGTCGATGGGAACAATGTGACAGATTCGACCGGCACCATCTATGCGGACGATCCGCTCCACGCCCTATCTGAACGTATCACACGTGAAGATATCACTGCACCGTATCCGTTCATCGGTGGTGCCGTCGGCTATATCGGCTACGACTTACTTCGCGTGTATGAACCAATTCCGAACACACCGACCGAGACACGTGATTTACCGGCCGCCCTCTTCCAGCGCTATGAGACGGTCGTCTTATACGACCATCTCGAAGAACAGGTCGTCTTGATCGATACGAGCGAGATGGATGCTACGATGCGACTCGAGTCAATCCGTGAACAGCTCGAGACACCGGAGACACACGCCCTCGAACCGGTCGTCCGAACGAGCGAACAGCTTTTAACGACAAAAGATGAATTTATCGACCGTGTACTCCAGGCGAAAGAAGCAATCCTCGCCGGAGAGGTGTTCCAACTCGTCTTGTCACAACGAATCGACGCGACGTTCACCGGGGACCCGTTCCACTTTTACCGGACGCTCCGCAAACAAAACCCGAGCCCGTACTTGTTCTACATCGACCTCGGGGAAGCCATCGTTCTCGGCGCCTCACCGGAGAGTCTCGTTCGTGTCGAAAACGGCAAAGTGACGACGAACCCAATCGCTGGCACACGTCCACGTGGAAAGACGGTCGAGGAAGATATGCGTCACGCGGAGTCGCTTCTTCAGGACGAGAAGGAACTCGCCGAACACCGGATGCTTCTCGACCTCGGACGGAACGATATCGGTCGTGTCGCTAAAGTCGGCACAGTCACGATCCCGAAACACATTGAGCTCGAACGGTTCAAAAATGTGATGCACCTCGTCTCCGAAGTCGAAGGTGAGCTTCGTGACGATGTGGCGCCAATCGATGCGCTCCGCGCCTGTCTTCCAGCCGGTACCGTTTCGGGTGCCCCAAAGATTCGGGCGATGCAACTCATTGACGAGCTCGAGACGGTCAAGCGCGAAGTGTATGCCGGGGCGGTCGGCTATCTCGACGTCCGAGGTGGATTCGACTTTGCTCTCGCCATCCGGACGATGGTCATCCAAGGTGACACGGCGCACGTTCAAGCTGGTGCTGGCATTGTCTATGATTCGGACCCCGTATCAGAATACGAAGAAACGCTTCATAAAGCCAAATCCCTTTTGGAGGTGTTCGCATGATTCTCCTCATCGACAACTACGATTCGTTCACGTATAACGTCTATCAGGACGTCGCCCGATTCAGTGACGTCTGCGTCATTCGGAATGATGAACATACTATAGAAGAAATCCGTCGCATGAACCCGAGTGGGATCATCCTTTCTCCGGGTCCCGGTGGTCCAAAAGATGCCGGTGTCTCGCTTGCGGTCGTTCGACAATTGTCCGGGTACGTCCCGATCCTTGGGGTCTGTCTCGGTCATCAGGTCATCGCCGAGGCGTTCGGCGGGGTCGTCGGTCGGGCGAACAAGGTCATGCATGGGAAAGTGTCGCGCATCAATACGTCACCGGGCGTCTTATTCGAAGGCTTGTCGATGGACGTCATGCGCTATCACTCGCTCGTCGTACAAGAGACGGAACTGATTGTCACAGCAGAGACGACAGATGGTGTCATCATGGCAATCGAACATCCGAATCATCCGACGTATGGCGTCCAGTTCCATCCTGAGTCGATTGGTACACCAGATGGTCGCAGTATCTTCGAGCGATTCGTCCAGCTGTGCACGAAAAAACCGGGGCGCATGTCCCCGGTTTGAGTGTCAGCCATTCGACAATGCCATTACTTTTATATCATCTCCATCAGCAACAATAAAAATCTTTTGTTGTTCGACTTCTGGTTTGAAATTCACGTCAATCGAACGAGACATCGATAATTGATTTGCTTGAATTCGTTCGTTTGAAATGAGTTGGATTTGATGTCGTTCCCGTTTTTCTAGAGCAAAACGTACTTTGAACTCTTTTTCGTAATTTTCAAGTGACAAATGAAAGTCCGATCTCTTCATTTCAAATTCTTGGCTCATCTTATTTAAATGGTTCGTTGCCTGTACGATAGCATTTTCTGGGTCACCTAACATGCGCATAGCGTGTATTGCACCTTGTGTATTTAAAAGAAACATATAAATCAATTCCTCGTATTCCTGGAATTCCGTCAACACATTTTTCAAAGCATTCAATTTATCCGCCTCTTGGAATACGAAAGTACGTTTCTTAATTTCTTTTAACGTTTTTATGGGAATCTCGATATCTTTTAAAAGTGCATAAAGCGAATCGATATCGACTTTGTAATTATACTCGAGCTGTTGCACTACTTTATGATCGATTGATTCCTCCTTGATAAATATATGAACACGATCAAGGTAATTAAATGAACTCTTCACTTGTCCATGGTAATCATTCAACTTCATAGCGACAAGATTATCTAATGTTATTTGGATTTTGTCTAACGATTTTTTGATTTCTTTTAGGTGCTCTTGTGCAATTAAAGTCGTTGCTACACTGAGTAATAACATTCGCATTTGCAAAGGGTTAATTTTCTTAAGATTTGCATGCTCCTTAATTACTCTTCCATTTTTCACAAAAGCACGATATAATCCCTCGTCTTTAGATTTACTGATCTCATATACACCCTTTTTTATAGCAGCCTCGGTTTCCGGTGAAAATACTAATTCAAATGCTTGTTTTCGATTAATCATTTGAACTGCAGCTGACACTCCGGCCGACTTGATGATTTCTCTTAATGAGTTTGTCCAATCTGAACCTAATTCAACCGGTTCTAACGCTTCAATATTCTTAATATCAACCGGCATTACATAGGCAGAATTTTCATCTTGTACTAAATGCATCATCTGATCGTCTTCATTTTGCT
Source organism: Exiguobacterium sp. NPDC077395 (assembly GCF_050269125.1). Taxonomy (NCBI): domain Bacteria; kingdom Bacillati; phylum Bacillota; class Bacilli; order Caryophanales; genus Exiguobacterium; species Exiguobacterium sp. NPDC077395. The sequence continues at coordinate 468,181 of NZ_JBNNHU010000001.1, read as the reverse complement.
CCACTTCCAAAAGTGAAGTTGCTACATTTACTTCGGAATACTTACGTTTATTCATCCAGATAAGTCCAACAACAGTTATAAACAGGACAGCAAGCACTATATATATTTCTTCCACCTTAAGTCCTCCTTTATAATCACTTGATTAAAGTATAAAGGTAGACGTTAAAAAAACCGAGGGCAGACTCCTCGGTTCGAACATTATTTTAAAAAGTCTTCACGCTGAAAATCGTGCTTGTCGATTTTGATGTTGTCACAAGCTACTCCGTTCGTCCGAAGTACCTGAATCGTCTCGCGTAACAGTTCGTCACTACCGACGACATAGAATAATCCATCTTGATCGGCAGCCAACGCTTCAATTCGTTCATAGTAGTCTTTCCGACTCGGCACGAACTCGGACGTGAAGCGTTCGTTTGATTCGAAGACATCACTGAACAGATACGCCTTCGACGAATCGACGTTCAATGAATGGAGATGCGGGACACCTTCCCCGTTCGCCAAGTACTCGAGGACGATCGGACGGAATGTCGCAAGTCCGACACCGGCCGATAACAGATAGACGTTCTTTCCACTCCGTTCGAGCGGGACGTTCGAATGTGTCTTGAACAAGGCGACCTTTTCCCCAGGTACCATGTCCCGAAGAATGGATTTGAATGATGAGCATTCTGACTTGATGCGGGTCGTGATCCCGATTGCCCCTTCGTGCGGCAATGTGGAGATCGACATATGGCGGACGAGGCTTCGGTTCGGCTTGTCCCCGGCGTTAAATCCTTCGAGCGCGAGATGCGTGTGCGCCCCTTCTTGCCACGTGAACTCAGGTGGCAAGGCGAGATGGAACGTGTAAGTATCGGGTGCTTCGTTTACGACTTTTGTGATGGGTGTCCAATCAATTTTCATATGAATTCTCCTCATTTATGAAAGTCTGAAGTATTGGTAATACTGTGGGTTAAAGTTACCGTTATATAATCTGACTCAATACACCGCAATCGGCCCATACGGCCCTTCGATGATTTCGAGTTTTGTCTCAAAAATATCCGATAAAACCTTTGCGTCCATGATTTCCTCGACCGTCCCGAACGCGGCAATCTGTCCATCTTTCATCGCACAAATCCGATCCGAGTATTTCGCCGCGAAGTTGATGTCGTGAAGTACCGTGACAATCGTACGACCAAACTCGTCGGCGACGTGGCGCAAATATTCCATCATCTGTACCGAACGAGCGATATCCAAGTTATTGAGCGGCTCATCGAGGAGGACGTATTCTGTTTCCTGACAGAGTACCATCGCCACATAGGCGCGTTGACGCTGCCCACCAGACAGTTCGTCGAGGTAACGATTCTCGAGCGCGGTTAAGTCGAGGAAGTCAATATATTTTGAGATGATCGCCTCGTCCTCTTTCGTCAACCTTCCTTTTGAGTACGGGAAGCGGCCGAATCCCGCAAGTTGCCGGACCGTGAGCCGCGTCACGAAATGGTTCTCTTGACGAAGAATCGTGATGATTTTCGCCAAGTCTTTCGACTTCGTGCTCAACACGTCCATCCCGGCGACTTGAATCTGTCCCTCGTCTAAGTTGAGCAACCGTCCAATCATCATGAGCGTCGTCGACTTCCCTGCCCCGTTCGGTCCAATGAGTGAGGTGAATCCGGCTTTCGGGATGTCGAGCGTGAGCGGTCCGATGTGGACGTCATCTGTATACGATTTTTTGACTTGTTCGATTTGAATCATAGCGACCTCTTTCGTAAAATGACGACCAAGAAGATGAGTCCGCCGAACAGTTCGATGATGACGGAGACGACACTTGGCGTCTGGAATATGTGATACATAAAGAAATACGCGCTCGTCAGGACGAAGAACCCTAAGGCGAACGCCATCGGGAAAACGTATTTATGATCATACGTCGAAGCGACCTGATAGCTGAGCGTCGCGACTAAAAATCCGAAGAACGTGAGCGGCCCGATGAGCGCCGTCGACACTGACATCAAAAGTGAGATGAGAACGAGCGTATAGATGACACTTCTCCGATGATTCACGCCGAACGTCGTCGCGACATCCTTACCGAGTGCCACGATATTGAGTCGATTCGAAAACAGGAACAACAATGACCCAGCGATGACAACAATCGGAATGACGATGGGAAAGTAGGCCACGTCAGCATTCGTCACCGAACCGAACAGTCGCGCCTGAAGGATGTCGAACTCGGACGGTGCGAGCATGCGGCGCATGAATGACGACACCGAGTTCAGTCCTGTCCCGATGATAATCCCAACGAGCAACATGAGCTGAAGGTTCGCATATTTCCCCGATAAGAGCCATCCGTATAAGAGAAGACTCATCGTCACCATGAGCCCGACTTGCGTCAAGAAGGCGCCTGTTCCAGAAAATCCGATTAACGCCCCTGCCCCGAAGAAGAACACCATGCTCGTCTGGATCGTCGAATAAAGCGCATCGAATCCGAGAAGCGATGGTGTGATAATTCGGTTGTTCGTCACGGAATGGAATGCGACCGTCGCAAGACTTTGACACAGTGCCGCAATGAGCATCGTCACAATGGCGACGATTCGCCGTTCGACGACCGGCACAAATGACGGCGAGTCCATCGGGACCGGGTTGTTGTAAAGGAGAAGACCGAGCGCGCACAAGAGTCCCCCGAGAATAAACGAACTTAAAAAGAGCCAGTAGCGACGTGCCGCTCGTTTCGATTGAAACGCAGAAGCATGACGTTCTTCTGTCAATGCCCCGACTTTCACTTCAACAGCATCTCGTTCAATGACTGTACTCATCGAACCCCTCCCTTCTTACGTTGCCGCAATAGAATCATAATAAAGACGAACGCACCGACCGTTCCGAGAATAAGCGAGACGGGGAGTTCGAACGGCATGATGATTGTCCGCGAGATCAAGTCACTCACGAGAATCGCACCCATTCCGACAAGACAGACCCACGGCAGATTGCTGCGTAAATCATCTCCACGAAACATCGAAACGAGGTTCGGGACGATGAGGCCAAGGAACGGTAAATTCCCGATGACCGTCGCCACGACCCCGACCGACAAGGCGATGAGTCCGGTCGCAATCATCATCAATTGGTTATAGTTCACACCGAGACTCGTCGCGATGTCTTCCCCGAGCCCTGCTAGCGTCAAGCGGTTCGCCAGCAGAAAGATGAGCACCGTCACGACGATGATGACCCACAAATATTCATAACGCCCGATTTGTACCGAAGCGAATGACCCGACGAACCAGCCCTCGATTGCCTGACTGGCTCTGAAGAATAGACCGAGGAACGTCGAGATGGCGGAGATGACCGCCCCTAGCATGAGTCCGATAATCGGGACGATGAGTGACGAGCGGAGTTTGACCGAACGTAAGAACCAGAAGAACACCATCGTTCCGATGAAAGAAAAGACGATTGCCCCGGTCATCCGCATCATGAGACTCGGTGCCGGAACGAGCAAGTACACGGTGAGTAAGCCCAGCCCTGCCCATTCAAGCGTCCCCGTCGTCGTCGGTTCGACGAGTCGGTTTTGCGTGATGAGCTGCATGACGAGTCCCGCCATCGCCATCGCCGCTCCCGTCAGCATGAGCGCGACCGTACGAGGGACGCGGGTGATCCAAAACATATCGAAGCCGTCTGTCCGTGATAAGTCATATACGCCTGTGAAGAGCGACAGCACCGCCAAACCGAGGACGATGATCACGGTGAATACGAACGACTTCGTCCACAATTTAGAAAAGGAGGGCTGAGACATCGTCTCAACCCTGGCTGTCAACGGTTTTTGCATAATCGAACCTTACTTCGTGAGTGCTTCCGCGACGCTGTTGAAGAATTCCGAATACGTTTGAATCGATTCGTTCAAGTACGTATCTTTTGGCGCGTAAACGATTTGGTCTTCTGTCACAGCCGTCGTCTTTTGAAGTGCAGGTGCGTTATCGATGACGTCCTCTGCCGGTACTGCTCCTTCTGCGTCACCGAGTGGTGCATCACGGTCTAGGACGAACAACCAGTCCGGGTTGCTTTCTGCGATGGCTTCAACAGATACTTCATCGCCTTCATGGTCACCCGTCATCTTCTCGACTTCAAGTGCTGGTACCCATCCGAAGATATCGTACATCGGTCCGAACACGCGTCCCGTCACCGGTGCTGAGAATCCGATGTCTCCTCCTGATACGATGACAGACATGATTGTGTCTTCTCCGTTATACGCTGCTTTTGCATCTTCGATTGACTTATCGAGATCAGCGACAATTTGTGCTGCATCTTCGTTCTTGTCAAAGATTTGGCCGAGCGTGAGTGTCGTGTCTTTCAATCCTTTAACCAAGATTTCACCCGGTGTCCCTGCATCTTCTGGGATCTCAATGTTCAAGTCGATGACCGCTGCTTCTGGTACCAACTTTTTGATGTCTTCGTAGTAATCCGCGAAACGTTGACCGACGATGACGACGTCCGGGTCCACTCCCGCAATCGCCTCTAAGTTCGGTTCAAAGTGCATACCGACGTCTGCGATGTCTTTGTCTGATGCGTATGGTGACTCAGCTGGAAGGAGTCCGATTGGTGCCGCCACCAAGTCAATGTCCCATGCTGCCAATGTTTCGAATGTACGGTTATCAAGGGCAACGACTTTCTCCGGATTGACCGGTACCTCGATTGTGCCGTGCGCGTCTGTAATCTCGACTGTCTCTGTTTTTGTTGCACCGTCGACGTTTTCTTCTTGCTTCGTCTCACTCGTTCCGCCACATGCGGCGAGTACGAAGACGAGTAACGTCAACATGAGTGAAAGTTTAAATTTCCCCACTTCATCCATCTCCTCTGTATGTAAGTTTCAATGATTCTTCCACCAAAAAACGAGTCATGTTGGTTATGTATATCTCTTTTTCTTTCTCGTTATCAGTGATAATGATTATCATTGTCGTTTTCATCAAGTAGCATATCAAACAAAAAAAGGATACGCAACGTCAAATTGTAAAGATTCGGATAGGAAATTTTTTCTTTCTATAAAATGCATAAAAAAAGAAAATGGAAAGATCCATTTTCTCAAATCAAATAATAGAGTAGACCATCCATGAAATAATCAAGCGCATCAAACAAGGTGAAGACGATAGCGATCATCACATACACCCATCTGTTCTTTTGTTCGATTTTGCGCCAATAGACCAGGACGAGGGCCAGACCAATTGGTCCAAAAATCACGCAACTCAACAGAATCGGAATTGTCTGAACAAGGAACGGTGACCGTGATTTCTTTCTAGTCACCATGGTTATGCCTCCGAGATTCCGTTCGCCAACAGCAACAGGAAAATCCAAATCGAAAGCGGAATCATTAATCCGATTGTCGCAAGAATTGTGTATATTTTGACGACTGGATCTTTCCAAAACAATCCCCAAATCAATGTGACGAACAATCCGAAATCAATCACAATATACACCCAGATGACTAGCATTAACTCGAGATCTAAAAACACCCGTCCGTTCAGCGTGAAGAATGTGATGACCGTCAAGATGAAGAGTCCGAGCGTCGCATATAGCGGTGCAAATCGCTTGTTCATATGAGTATCGCCTGCTTCCGTTTCACCATCTCCAAGCAACGGCGAACACACGTATCGACATAGCCATCGAACTGGTGCGGCAAGAACATGGTGTACGTCCTCTCTTCTGTCATCACCGCGTCTCGTTCGACTTTTTCGATTAGTTCATCGAAAGCCGGATCCCCTTTTAATCGTTCGAAATCGAACTCCCCTAGTCGTCTCGACAGGCGAGCATTATAGGCATCAAAATCTGCATAGTAGGCAGCCTGCTTTGACGGGTCTTGGGTGATGACCTCTTTCAACCAGCCTTTGTAAAACCCTTGTAGCCAGATCTCATCCGCGACGAGATGCGCATAGTAACCGAGTCGAAACGAGCGGTCCTCTCCCTCGCTATCACGCCAGTACTGTTCGAGATCGAGACGACGTGATAAATCGTCGTGTCTTCCCGCATAGTAATGCGAATCTCCTTTTTCGGTCGTCGCGTCCGGCGCAAGACTTCCGAGTGTGAATGCAACCTCATCGAGTTCTGATAACCCGTTTACCATCTCGTTCGCGATAACGAGATGCATCAAATGTGAGCCCATACCGACACCCCCCTTTCCCACATTATTCCATCAGTCATTTCGCTAGACAACCTGAATCATTATTTGGTAGGATGACTTTACTAAACGGTCAGTAAAGTAAAAGTGGGGTGTGAATCGATGAGTAAAAAACAATTGTTGCTGCAGACGGCCGCCCAGATGATTCGAGAGGACGGCATTAGTCAGTTGTCACTCGAACGATTGGCGACGAAAGCAGGGATTACGAAAGCCGGTGTCCTTTATCATTTTGACAGTAAGGCCAACTTATTGCGTCAGATGAACGAGATGGCCATCGAGACGTTCGAAACACGAATCACCGACCATTTGTCGGATGGTCCGTATCCATTTACTCGTGCTTATGCCCTCGCTACATTGGATGATGTCGACCATGGAGACACGGACCTCATCGCCGTCTTCATCTCCTCACAAGAAGATGCGGCGAGCGAGTCGATTTGGAGCAACGTCTCGACCGGTTGGAACGAACGGTTCGCAGCCGACGGTCCCGACCAAGATGCGATTTTAAAACTCCGTCTCCTCTGTGACGGCTTTTGGTTCGCTGTTTTGTATGGATATAGCGAATCGTTCAAAGATCGTGCGGCGACACTCATCCGAGAGGCGTGTGATGAGTTACTTGAAGGAGGTGGCTGACATGGGATTTATCTATTTGATTGGGGCCATCGTTTCCGAACTATTCGGATCGAGCATGTTGAAAGTGAACGCCACCTCGACGAATCGACTTCCGATTCTCGGGGTCGCCGTCGGCTACGGGACGGCGTTTTATTTGTTATCACTGGCGCTCTTCACCATCCCGCTCAGCTTCGCCTATGCGTTTTGGAGCGGTGTCGGGACGGCGCTCACGGCTGTGATCGGCTTTGTCGTCTTCCACGAAAAAGTGAGTCGTCAAAAAGTGACCGGAATTGCGCTCGTGATCATCGGGCTCGTCTTTATGAAATTGTGAGGTGATTCAAGATGAAAGCTTATCTTTTACTGTTCTTTTCCATCGCATTCGAGGTACTCGGGACGTCGATGTTGAAGCTATCGGACGGATTCACGAACTTTGTGCCGAGTGTCATTCTCTTAGTTAGTTTCGCCGCCTCATTTACCCTCATGGGCATCGTCTTGAAGTCAATCCCGCTCAGTATCGCCTATAGCATCTGGGCCGGACTCGGTACGGTGGCGACGGGTCTAATCGGCGTGTTCGTATATGGAGAAGTCCTCTCCGCATTGAACGGGATTGGTTTGTTATTGATTGTCCTTGGGGTCATCGTGATGAATCAACGAGGGCAGAAAGCCGCAGCTTGAACCATCTTCGTTGTACTTGAGAAGCAGTTGCTCACTAGAAGCAACTTGATTGCCGAACGTCCTCACCTTCCGCTACTCTGAAAAGGAATCTAGGCGTGACGAAAGGGGCAATTTTCACATGAATATTTTACTCGTAGGGGCAAGCGGCACGGTCGGTCAGGCCGTCGCAAACGAATTGGAGAAAACACATACAATCATCCGAGCTGGGCGTAACGGAGCGGACGTGCAAGTCGACCTCACTTCTGAAGACAGCATCCGTCAGATGTACGAGACAGTCGGTCGCGTCGATGCGGTCATCAGTACGGCGGGCAGCACACATTTCGGTCCACTTTCCGAGATGACGCCGGCAGACAATCAGAAGAGTATCGACAGCAAAATAAAAGGGCAGGTCAATCTCGTCCTTCTCGGACTTGATTATGTGAACGATGGCGGCAGTTTCACACTGACGAGTGGGATTTTGATGGACGATCCCATCAAAGAAGGCGCATCGGCTGCACTCGCGAACGGTGCTATCAAAGGCTTTGTCACCGGTGCGGCGATCGAGATGCCACGGGGCATCCGCATCAACAACGTCAGCCCGAACGTTCTCATCGAAGCACTCGATGCGTATGGTCCTTATTTCCGTGGTTACGCGGCGGTGCCGGGTGAACGGGTCGCCCTCGCTTATGTGAAGAGCGTCGAAGGCGCTCAGACGGGACAAACGTATGAAGTATATTAACTGCAAAGCATCTCGTTGGGAGGTGCTTTTTTTCGTACCTTGAACGTTATTTTACCTACTCATCCATAAGAACTCCGCTATACTCAGGACAACTTATATGCGAGAAAGGTTGAATGTTCATGAATCACAAAACACTGCGCGATCTTTTTGACATTCCTCCACCATTCGTCCGCCACCCGTTCCCAAGTCGACTACTTCGCTTCACCGGTCGATTGAAGCGTCCAGAACAATCGTCCATTGAGGCCGTTTTTCGTGTCGGTGGCTTTGGTGTGTTTGATGTGAGTACCCTGACCTTTTTTTGAAAATGGTATCGTCCTTCGTCACGTCGATCAATCCGCCCTTTCGATATCCGAGGAATTCGAAGGCGAAGAAGCACAACAAATTCGTATGAAGTTTGAATCACTCGGAACGCATCGCTGGCCAGCCGTGTTCGAAGAACCCGAAGGCGTCATCACTGTAGATGGTACACAATGGAACCTTAGCGTATACGTTAACGGAATACTCATTCATGAACATAGCGGTAGTAACGCCTATCCAGCCCAATGGAGACAATTGACGCAGCTATTCTGTATTTCTTGACGAACGACAAAGGGAGCATCCGCGATGGATGCTCCCTTTTGTTATAATGCTTGAATCATTTCGACCCGATTGCCGAACGGGTCCCGGAACTCGAATCGATCGAACCCAGGAATCGGGATGGCTTCGGAATAAGGAATCTCATTCTTTTGAAGCGCTTCCTTCCAGTGACCTAAATCCGTCACAGCATACGCGATGTGCGCTTTGGTCTTCTGTCGTTCGACGCCGTCCTCAGTACCGACATGAACGGCACGGTCGCCGACTTGAAGCCAAAATCCACCGCGCCCTTTCAGTGAGTCCGGCTTCTCGATTTCACGTAGACCGAGAAAGTCGCAGTAAAACGCCTTCGCTTCTCGTTCCGCTCCAGTTGGAATTGTGAGCTGTACATGATGAATTCCTGTGATCATGCTTCATTTCCCCTTCCGATAGGTCAATCCGATATACTGCATCTTCTCGTTGAACAGGCGTGGATACGCCAAGTAACCAACGAGTGTCGCCGAAATGGAGGCAGTCGTCAAAATCAAGAACAGAATCAAAAGTTGGTATAGTACCGCTTCCATCGGATCTGCCCCACCGATGATGAGACCGCTCATCATACCCGGTAGCTGGACGAGTCCCATCGTCTTTTGTGCCTCCACGGTCGGAATCATGCTCGTGCGAATCGCATTCTTCAAGCTGCGGTCGATGGCCACTTTCGGTGTCCCGCCTAGCGAGAGGATGAGTTCGATGACGTCATCACTCCGCTCGACCTCGTCTTTAAACTTATTTAAGAAGAGGAGCGACAACACCATGCTGTTCCCGATGACCATCCCGCTGATTGGAATGACCTTCTCCGGTTCAAACGGGATAATGCCGAGCCCGAGCATGAGACCCATCGTCAGCGCTTCGATCGTCACAAGCGTCAGGACGATGATCCACATGATACCCGGAATCCCGTCCCCTTTCCGTCGGATATTCTGTGTCGCGGCGACAATCATGAGTAAGATCATCAACAGCATGAAAATCGGACTGTCGCTCTCAAAGACGAACGTCAAAATATAGCCGATGATCAGCAGTTGAATGATGGAACGGACGGTCGCAATGATAATATCTCGCTCGAGTCCGAGTCGTAGGACGAGCGTCAAGACAAGCGGGATGACGACGAAGATGAGCGCTGTCGCGAGTTCAATGTATGACATCAATCTTCCCCCCTGACGAATTGTTGGATGACCGGATCGTCCGATTCATCAATGAACGATGCGTCCCCATACGCAAGCAGTTCCCCGTCTTTCAAGAACCACATGTCGTCACTCACCCGTCGCGCCTGATCTAAGTCATGGGTGATCCAGATGACGGTCACGCCATACGATTGTTGCAGTTTTCGGATGAGTCGCTCGATTTCTTTCACTGTCCGATAATCGAGGCTCGCTGTGATTTCATCGAGCAAGAGTACGTCGGGTTTATTAACGAGCGTCCGGGCGATGGCGACCCGACTTCGTTCCCCGCCCGACAGTGATTTGACGGGTTGGTCAAGGAGTGCCTCACTCAAATCGACGCGATGGAGCAACTCGGTAGCCCGGTCGCGGTCGAGTGTCTCGTCAAAGATAGCTTTTGGAAGATTCAAATTATCGTACACTGTCCCTTGAATCATCGGCGCGCTTTGGAACGCCATCCCGATTTTTTTTCGTAGCTCGAGGATGTTCATCTCCGCGATGTCTTCCCCTTTGAAAAGAATCGTGCCTGTGTCTGGTGAAAGCAATCCATTGATATGCTTCAGACACGTCGTCTTGCCGGCGCCGCTCGGTCCGACGAACGTCGTGATTCGCCCTTCCCGAAACGTCCCGGACACATGGTGCAGGATGTCTTGATGACTCACATCTTTGAATTCAATAATTGACATGCTTCTCTCGCCTCCTGGTTCTAGTGTACATAAACTCAGGAATCGACTGCATCCAATATGTATGGGGAAAGTTTATGCACAATCGTTGTTGAGAAAAATTACATCCCCATCAAAAAAAGAAACGCAAGTTGTCCTACAGCAATCGCTATTGGAACAATCGAGAATATGGATAACCACCGCTTCTTCATCACAGCACCGATTCCTAACAGCAATAGTCCGAAGACCAAGACACCTAAGATTGTAAACATCGTCATGTTACTCACTCCCACCATCCAATTTGATCGTATGTATCTTCGTTTTTCTCTTCCTCATATCCTTTTTGAATCACTTCATAAAAAAGCGCCCGAACGTTTTCATACGAAACAGTCGAGCGCTTTTGTTAGTTATAATTCCGTTCGATGACGAAGCTCGTCTTGTCCCCACGGAAGTACGAGCGTGAATATTCAATCGCTCGTCCCGACTCGTCTTCTGTCACCGTCTCGATATGGAAACATGGTGACCCGAGTGGACAGTTGAGGAGCGTACTCACTTTCTCGTCGGCAAGGGCAATCTCCAATGCCTCTGTCGTCTTCGCGACATGGACATCGTGGACTTCAGCCAGTGTTCGGAAGAGTGAATGCTCTGCCTGTTCTTTCGTGATCCCCGGTGCAATCTTCCACGGGATGAATGAAACCTCATACTGTGTCGGTTCCCCGTCCGCATGACGAATCCGCTCAATCTTTTGAATCGGCGCATTGTCCTCTGCTTCAAACACTGAAGCGATTTGACCGGATGCCGAGATGACGGAGATGTCGATCAACGCGACTTGACCACGCTTCCCTTGAACGGCGAGCTGGGCCGCATAGTTGTTCGGTGTATACGACAACGTCTGTTGTACTTTCTTTCCGGCGACGAACGTGCCGCGACCTTGTTGACGGACCAAATACCCTTCCGTCGTCAACTGATTGAGGGCGCCACGCACCGTCGTTCGGCTCACATCGAACTCCTCGCAAAGCGCGTACTCGGTCGGAAATTTCTCCCCTTCTTTATAATGCCCACTTTTGATGCGGGACAACAATTCATCCTTGATTGCGGTTTGGAGCGTCGATTGCGACATATCTCCATCTCCTTTACGTTAGGTTGGTTCCTTTATTGTGATACAGCAAGCATACAATTGCAAATACAAAAAACTAATTGTATTATTTGTATTTTTTATATTGCCGAAAGTTGTACTATTTGTTATATTTGTTACGACAAAAAGAAATCGCTTTCAAAAGGAGGAGTTGACACCATGGCAGTCAAGGTCGTCATCATCGGCGGTGGGTCTAGTTACACCCCGGAAATCATCGAAGGATTGATTGATCGGCAAGCATCGTTCCCCGTTCGGGAGATCGTGCTCGTCGATATCGAAGAAGGGAGGGAGAAACTAGAGATTGTCGGTCGTCTCGCAAAACGGATGATTGAGAAGGCAAATGCCGAGATCGCACTCAGTTGGACGCTCGACCGAAAAGCCGCGCTCGTCGGCGCAGATTTTGTTTCGACACAGATTCGGGTCGGCGGACTTAAGGCACGTGCGCTCGATGAACGCATCCCGCTCAAGCATGGCTTCATCGGACAAGAGACGAACGGCGCAGGTGGATTATTCAAAGCGTTCCGCACAATCCCCGTCTTAATCGACTTGGCCAATGAAGTCGCCGAGATTTGTCCGGACGCCTGGCTCGTCAATTTCACCAATCCGGCGGGCATCGTCACCGAGGCCGTACTCAAGCACTCATCTCATAAGAAGGTCATCGGTGTCTGCAACATCCCGTTCAACATGCGGAACTCGGTCGCAGAGATTCTCGAGACGCCGGTCGAACGAGTCGCGATTGAATTTATCGGATTGAACCATTTCGTCTTCGGTCGTCATGTCTGGGTCGACGGCGTGGATCGGACAGGTGACGTCCTTTCTTCGCTCAACGCTGGGAACGATTACTCGCCAGCGAACATCGTCGGTCTCGGATGGAGCGAATCGTTCCTATCGTCACTCGGCATGTTACCAAACCCGTATCACCAGTACTATTTCCAGACGAAAGACGTGTTGAAAAAAGACCTCGAGGCGTACGAACAAAACGGCACCCGTGCCGAAGTCGTCCAACAAGTCGAGGCGCAGTTGTTCGAGAAATATAAAGACGTCGACCTCGCCGTCAAACCGGAAGAGCTTGAAAAACGTGGAGGCGCCTACTATTCAGATGCCGCCTGCAATTTGATGGACTCGATTCACAACGACCGTGGCGACATCCAGACGGTCAACACGCTCAACAACGGCACAATTCGGGATTTACCAGATGACGCAGTCATCGAAGTGAACGCCGTCATCACGAAGTCTGGTCCTCGTCCGATCACAATCGGGTCATTACCGCTCCCGATTCGTGGACTCATTACGAACTTAAAAACGTTTGAACAGCTCGCCATTCAGGCGGCTGTATCCGGTTCTTACGAGGACGCCTACCTTGCCTGCCTCATGAACCCGCTCATCCAAGACGAGAAACGGATCGATCCGCTTCTCAAGGAGCTGTTCACAGCGCACGAGGCGTACCTACCCCAATTTAAGAAGGAGGTCTATTCATGAACAAGTTTATTGAAATCGCGGGACGTATCGGGTCCCAAAGGCACTTAGTCGCCATCCGTGACGGGTTCGTCTCCGTCATGCCACTCATCATCGTCGGGTCGCTCGCCGTCCTCATTAACAACTTCCCTGCTGTCAACATCGGCAGTCTCTCGCTCGACTTCGTTGGCTCGATGAACAACATGTTCGGCGAAGGGAATTGGCAAGGACTCGGCGGAAGCATCTGGAACGCTTCGTTCGCCATACTCGGTCTACTGATCGCTTTCTCAATTGGGTATAACTTGGCCCGTTCGTACGGGATTGACGGACTTGCGGCGGGGATTTTGTCGCTCGCCTCATACATCATGCTCGTACCGGTCACTGCCGACTGGGGTCTCAGTTTCGCATGGCTCGGTGCCCAAGGGCTCTTCGTCGCCATCATCGTGTCGATTGCCGTCACGGAAATGTTCCGCTATCTCATCAATACGAAATTGACAATCAAGATGCCAGAAGGAGTACCTGGTGGGGTCACGCGTTCGTTCCAAGCGCTCATCCCATCGATGATTATCTTGACAGTCGTCGCAGGATTCCAACTTTTCATGACGCTCGTCGTCGAACTCAGTGTGTTTGAAGTCATCTTCAAAGCGATTCAACAACCGCTCCAAGGTTTCGGAGATTCGCTTCCAGCTGCCCTTGTCATCGCATTCTTGAATCACATCCTTTGGTTCTTCGGGCTTCACGGGACAAACATTATCGGTGCGGTCATTGAACCGGTTTATCTTCCACTCATCGAACAGAACTTGGCAGCTTTCCAAGCGGGAACATCAGCGTTTGATGTCCCATACACGGTCACAAAACCGTTCTTGGATGCATTCGTCTTCATGGGTGGATCCGGTACGACGTTCGCGCTCTTGCTCGCCATCTTCATCGTCGTGCGGAAACAACGGAATCACCCATATCACCAAGTGGCAAAACTCTCGACACCAGCCAGTCTCTTTAACATCAACGAACCGGTCATCTTCGGTCTTCCAATCGTCTTGAACCCGATCATGCTCGTCCCGTTCATTTTAGTGCCGGTGACACTCACGATTGTCTCTTACGTCGCCCTCTCAACAGGGATGGTTCCGAAGACGGTCGCCATCGTTCCTTGGACGACACCACCGATCATCAGCGGATATTTGGTCACTGGCGGTAGCGTCCGTGGTGTCCTGCTACAAATCGTCAACTTGTCGATTGCGACTGCGATGTATATCCCATTCGTCATGGCAGGAGCAAGAGCGATGACAGCTGAAATCAACAAAAACAAAGCTGCAACTGAGGAAGGAGAAAAGATTTCGTGAAAACCGAAACAATCCAAGAACTCTCATTTATGATTATTCTGCACGCCGGCAATGCCCGTTCGTCGGCATTCGAAGCCATCGCTGCGGCAAAACGCGGTGAAGCGGACGAGGCGACAGCCAAATTAAAAGAAGCCGATACGGCTTTTCTAGACGCACATAAATTACAGACAGAATTGTTACAAGAAGAGGCACGGGGGACGACGAGCGATATGAGCGTCCTCCTCGTCCACGCCCAAGACCATCTCATGACGGCGATGACGGTGAAAGAACTCGCTGTCGAAATGATTGACATAATCACCCGTTTGAATCGATTGGAGGAAACAACATGAACATTTTACTCGTCTGCTCGGCAGGTATGTCGACATCAATCTTAGTGGAAAAAATGCGTAAAGAAGCTGCGAACCGTGGAATCGACGCATCCATTGACGCCATCCCGGAATCTCGTTTGAAAGAACAGACGAACGTTGACGTCATCTTGATCGGACCACAAGTTCGTTACCTTGAAGGGAAAATCAAATCGTCCGTCGACGTACCGGTCGCGGTCATCGACAATATGGCGTACGGAATGATGAAAGGTGACCTCGTCCTTGATCAGGCACTCGGTCTCGTCAATGCCTAAGACATTCGTCTTGGTCAACGCCGATGATTTTGGATTGACGACTGGTGTGAACGCCGGCACCTTGGAGAGTCATCTGAATGGAATCGTGAATTCGGCGACAATGATTATGAACGGGTATGCCGTCGAGGAGGCGGTCCATCTCGCGAAACAGCATCCGTCGCTTCGCGTCGGTGTCCATCTCGTCTTGTCCTGGGGCAAACCGCTCGCCGACACGAGTGCACCCCTTACAAAAGAAGACGGCACGTTCCGCTACACGAGCCGTTTTTTGACCGAGACACCACCTGACCCGGAGCTCGTCTATCTCGAGTGGAAAGCCCAAATCGAGGCGTTTCTTGCGACAGGTCTCCCGCTCGACCATCTCGACAGTCATCACCATGTTCACGGTTGGCCGGTCCTGCATGACGTCATCATTCGTCTCGCTGAAGAATTTGACACGACGTTTCGGGCCTTAACGACGCTCGGGTCGCGCCGGGACTTGTGGGTGACCGAACGATTCAGTGATCAGTTCTACGCGGACGGTGTCTCCCCTTCGACGCTCGATGCCATCGAACCTGGAGGGTCCATCGAAGTGATGGTCCATCCGGCCGACCTCGACGATCATCTTCCGAGCATCACCTCTTACCTTGTGCCACGCCTCCTCGAAAAACAGGTGTTGGTCGACTATCAGCGCCCCGATTGGTGGGCATGATAAAAGCGGGTTCCCTTGTTGGGGACCCGCTTTTTCATAGGTCAAACGCTCGTTGAATCTGCGTCGCTGTCTCTTCCGGACTTAGATTCGTGTTATCGATACGAAGATAATGCTCGACATCCAATTCCCCTGGACGCGAGTTCAAGCGATACATCGTCGCCGTCTGTTTCAGTTCCGCCTCGGACCAGGCGATGTCACGCTTCGACGGTTTATGGGTGAGACGATTTTCGGTCGTATTGCGCGCGAGCCGCTCCTCCATCTCTGCCTCGAGCTCGACGTAGTAAATATCCGCCCCATGTGATTCGAACAAGCCCGTCACGTTTTTCACGTAGTCCCAGTCTTCCTGCATGTCAAACGCCCAGACGAACGTGAAGATCATGCCGGGTAGATCACTCTTGGCGACCGACTCGAACAGCTCTTGCCGAAACAGTTGGACGAGTCGTTTCCCTTCTGCCGTCCCGTAATTGAAGAACGGTCCGACGAGGTCGATCGTCATATGGTTATGGAATAACTTGAGCCCGGTCCGGTCGGCGAGTGCCTGTCCGACGGTCATTTTACCGACGGCTTGCGGACCGAATAAGATGATGAATTTCATTGAATCTCCCCCTGCGCTTTTGACGATTTTACCACGAACGTTCAATTGGAGAAGCCTCCTAAAATATTTGTTTACCTCTTTCCAATTGAAGGAATAAGCATAACATCGAACTTTTTAGAAAGAAGGTGCCCCCGTGACTTGTCCCCACTGCGGAAAGAAGACACGATCGAAAACGGTCTGTCCGACGTGTGGCCGCCGCTCACGTCGCACAATTTGGTTACTCGTCACCCCGCTCGCCATTGCACTCATCGCTTTTGCCGCCTTTATTGGAAACGCCTATTTCACGGATATGTTGCGTTCGACCGACTCGCTCGCCGATCAGGTCGACTTACCAGTTGGTGAGGATACCGTTTCTGCTGACGAAGCGACGACCGCCGATTTCGATACGTTACAAGACAGTCTCTTTAGCGTCAGTTATGGGACCGGCTTTTTGGTCAGTTCCCAGGACGTTGTCACTGCGGCCTCGAACGTAGCCGGCTTGACGAACATCATCATGTACCATGACGGACAGGCCGTCTCCGGAACAGTCGTCGGTCGTACGAGTTTGATTGCCGTCATTCGCATCGAAGAAACCGACAAAACCCCGTTCTTGCTGACGCAAGCTATCGCCGCAGAAGATGAAAGCCTCATCACATTGACTATGAAGGAACGCATGAATGGTACGGTCACATTCGCAGAGAACGGCTACATCCGAAACTTTGAATTGCCACGTTATGCGTATGGTAGCCCCCTCCTCTCAGCATCCGGTCGGGTCGTCGCGATTCATTTACGAGGGATTGCCTTACCGACCGCCTTATTCGAACGAGATCTCCGCACGTTGATTGATTCAGACGTAGCCGCACCGCCGCCGGTCGAACTCGCACCGGTCGAGCCGATCCGACCTGATTTGACAGAAGAACCGGTCGTCATCCCAGAAGCTCCAAGCGTTCCAGAGACAGAGCCTGAGCTACCGCCAGCGACTGAACCGGAAGCACCTGCTGAAGAGAACGTCGAGGAAGAGGTGGTAGAAGAAGAGACCGAACCGGCTACGCCTGAGGTGACACCTGAAGAACCAACAGAACCACCTACAGAACCAGCTGATCCACCGGAAACGGAAGAGCCAATCGAGGATGACCCTCCGGTGACAGAACCAGAAGTTCCTACTGAACCAGAGGAACCTGTCGAGCCTGAGGAGCCAGTTGAACCGGAGGAACCGACTACGCTTGAACCAGATGGTGAAGAGGACTCCATTGTCGAGGACGATCCGGTCACGGAAGAAGATGTGGTGGAAGAAGAGAATGTTGAAGAAAACGACACAAGCACACCATCCGAGTGATGGTGTGCTTGTCATTTGTCTCGTGTGAATCGTCTTTGCAAATTTCCGAGCACGGCCCCGAGTCCGAGGAGCAAGATGGATAATGCCCAAAATGGCAGCGCGTCTTGCAATAACCAGACGACGAGGGCACTGAATCCAATCACGGCTCCGAGCCACAAAAAGTTACGTTGTCCCATATGGTTCACCTCGTCCTCATCATAACACATCGATGCGTTGCGCCGTTGTCTGCGGCGGCAGAGATCGCGTTACCCGTTCATCGTGCTCGACTCTTACATATTGACCGACGAGAAGCGGTGTTTCTTCAGGAAATGGTTCCTCTAAATGAAACACGATGCCGTCGAATGGTTCTGACTCCCGTGACGGAGCGACCCGAACCTTCCTTTCCATCACTTCTGCGATATAACCTGTGAACGTCGCCATGTCTTCCCCTCCTTTTCACACCTTACTTTCCATTTCCCGTTTTTCAAAAAGATGCTACTCCCACGTTTCGAGAACAAGTATAATAAAGCCACACCTATATTCGTGAGGAGGAGATCACATGACACACACCATCGATTTACACAGCCCAGACTTCCAACGCACGTTTCTTGAGATGATGCTCCTCGCAGAATTAACAGACGCGTATAACACAGAAGCAATTACGGCACTTGCGACACGTGGCGAGACGGCTTTCCCAGAAGATCCATTCTTTCCCGCGATGCGCGCCTATCCGTATATTCGTGAAGGGAACACCGCAAAGGCAAAGGAGTGGCTCGATCGAGCAAGTGAACGAGGTGACCATTTCATCCTTCACATGCTGAACGGGATCGTCAGCGAAGATACGGGCTTCACGTTCGAGGCGGAGCAGCATTTCCTCCGAGGTGTCGAACGCTATCCTGACGTTCCGCTCATGCACCGTGCCATCGCCATTCATTACTTCGAGCGGAAGTTCTACGGAGAGGCCGGCCTTCACGTCATGCATTACGTCCGCCTTGCCGGACTCGGACCGGATACCGTCCCGATGCTTCTCGAGTTTTTCCAAGTATACGATGACATCCCGATTGAGATGGTGGACGAACTGATGAAAACGGCGAGCGGCTATTTGACGGCCAATCCGCATGACTCACATGCCCATTCCTTATACGCTGCCATCTGCAGTCAACGTTTCGCTTCCCTCTCCGCCGGACTTGAAGACGAGGACCCGCTCACCGAAGAGATGATTTGGATGCTCCTCGAAGTCGAGAACCACGGCATGTGGAGTGCGACTTACGATCGCAGTGAAGACCGGACGTTCCGCCACATGTTCGCCGACTATGTGAACAACGTCATTCTCCCGAACACGTCACAGTTTTATGTATTGCGTCTCCGGATGCGTTATTGGACACGCCGTCTGACACATCGCTTCACAGGTGGCTACACCGTCCCGATGTCATGAAAAAATCACGCCACACAGTGGCGTGATTTTTTAGGTTATCCAGCGTACGGTTTAATCGGTCCACGTAAACTGAACGAATAGTCCTCTGGATCGACAATCCCGACGACTTCTTCCCCTTCGAGAAGGTCATACAAGAACTCAGCCATTTCGCGTGCCGTATGATACTTCGCCACGTTCTCACTATAGTCGAATCCTTCCGTATCGCGCGCCCGGTCGGCAAAGCTCGTCTCGGTCGCGGCCGGTGCGAGCACTTTCGCCCGAAGCTTCGCGCCACTATTCATCAATTCTTGTGCGAGCCCTTCCGTATAAGCACTCACGTAAAACTTCGTCGCACAATACGTGACCGAGTTTGGCACGATGCGATAGCCACCGACAGACGACACGTTCAAGAGCTGTGCTCCCTCAACATCGTGGTAGTCGCGGACGTACAGGCTCGATAAGACCGTGAGCGCCTCAATGTTCAGGCGAATCATATTCTCAATCTTGCCTAAATCGACATCTTTGATGAGGTCTGCATCTCCGAACCCAGCATTGTTGATCCACGTCTCGATATCGAGGTCGGCGAGTGATTCATATAGACCATATACGTTCTCACTGTATGAGAGGTCCGTCGATTTGATGATGACGTCACTTTCTGACGAGATCGACTTGATTTCGTCTCGCAGCGATTCGAGCTCATCTTTTCGTCTCGCGACGAGGACGAGTGATTTCCCTTTTTCAGCGAGCAGCTTCGCTGTCTCATAGCCAATTCCTGAACTTGCTCCTGTAATGACGGTATATTTCATGTGATCCACTCCCTTTTTTTCGTTTACCCTGTTTTCATTTCCCTACTTTTTGCTTCATGAATCGTCTCGATGTGAATGAAAAAAAGTCCTGACCCCGAAGAGACAGGACTTCCCTCACATTATGTTGTGAACTTACCAATCAATGTCTGTAAGTCGCTCGTCATATTTCCGAGTGACTCGGCGACGCCGTTCAATTCTTGAATCATCGCAAGTTGTGCGTCAGAAGTTTCTCCGACCGAACGCATCGTTCCGGCCATCGCTTCACTGTCTTGTGACATTTGAAGAGAGGATGTCGCGACTTGCTTCGTCGTCTTCGCAATCTCGCTTGACGCGATGCGGATGTGCGACGTGTTATCGACCGACGTCTCGAGTTGACGGACAATCTGTTCGAACGCACGTGTCGCTTGTTCGAGTAACTGTGAGTTCGTTTCGACACGCTTCGCACTGACGACGTGTTGGTCGAGGACGGCATTCGATTGCGCCTGAATCGACTCAATCAGCCCAGCGATTTGTGTCGCCGATTGTTTCGACTGCTCCGCGAGTTTACGCACTTCTTCTGCGACGACCGCGAATCCTTTTCCTTGTTCGCCGGCACGTGCCGCTTCGATGGCTGCGTTCAGCGCCAACAAGTTCGTCTGATCGGTGATCGATTGGATGACTTCTGTGATGAGGGCGATCTCATCCGACTGTTGTTTCAAGGCCGAAATCGACTCTCCAGTGAGACGTGTCTCTCGCTCAAGCGCACGCACCTCGTCTTTCGCCTGCGTCATCGTCGCTCCACCTTCTTCAGCGAGTTTCAAACTTTGTGACACATCATCATCAATCGAACCGATTGAACCGGCGATTTGACCGATGCCTTCGTCCGCAGCTGCCACGGACCGCGCTGAATCACTCGCTTCTTTCGCCTGGGCGACCGTTTCTTCCACGACCCGGTCGATGAGGCGAGTCGTCTCTTCCGTCTGTGACGCCATCTCTTCTGTGCTCGCATACAGCTCTTCAGATTGTGCTGTGATTTCTTGTGCGTTTTGTGTGACACGGTCAATCAATTCGCGCAAGTTTCCTTTCATTCGGTTGAAGCCGGTCATCAACTGTCCGATTTCATCTTGTGTGAGTGCCTCTAGGTCTGCACGTGTCAGATCACCTTCTGCGACCACAGCCACTTCTTTCGCTAAAAAGCGTAGCGGAGCCGTCACCATTCGACTGATGGCGTATCCTGCCCCCACCATCAACACAACACTCACAATGGCGATGACAATCGAATACAAGAAAGCACGCTCGCCCGCCTGTTGGAGTTCCGCTTGCATCGTCAACATGTCTTTCTCCGTTTCGGCTTGAAGGGCCTCCCCTGTCGATGAGATCGACTTCGTGACGTCCGGCATGAGACGGAGCGTCACGCGGTCGATTGCCTCTTGGTCATTCTCATCGATTGCGGTGATTGCTTGTGACGCGAGCGCATCATACCCCGTCGCATATTCAAGCAATGCTTCAAATTCGTTCCGTTCAGCTTCATTGTCTGCCAGTTCAATCAATGATTCGATGGCCGTTTTCTTTTCTTCTCCACCTTGGATGATTTGTTGTTTGCGTTCATCATCCTGAACCAAGACATAGCCACGGACCCCATATGCTTGGCGTACCATTCCGAGCGCCAAATCGTCCGCCGCTTTCATTTTCATGACATCGTTTGAGATCATCTGTTCATACTGACTTGTCATGCGTTCGAGCGTCCAAAGGTTGTATCCCATCCCGACGAACGTCAAGATGAGGAGCAATCCGATGCTCGCCATAATTTTTTTGGACAACGTCCATTTGTTGAATACTGTTTTCACGACTTACGAGGAGTCTTCTCCTCTTCCACCTCTTTTTCTCTTTTTGTTTAAGTACTGCCTTTTTTATATCGGACATCACACCCTAATTTGTACCAACAATTTGAAATTCACAAATGCATTGACTTACCTTTCGAAAAGACAGCAAAAAAAGAACCAGACATACGCCTGGTTCTGATTACTGCTTATAGTTTAAATTGAGCGACGCGATTCGATAGTTCGCTCGCGCGTTTTTCCGTCTCACTCATCTTCGCCTGGACATCATTGAAGCGTTCGACCGAAAGTTGAACTTTCTCTGAGATCGACTGCGTTCCGTCCGCGCCTTCTGTCACGGTCGTCGCCACTTCTTGAATGACGCCGAGAATGTTGTCCGTCATATGTCGGAGTTGAAGCGCATTGCCTTCGAACGTTTTCGCCGTCTCGCCGAACACCGTTGCGTCTTGTTCATACTGCGTCGCAGCCTCTTCGAGACGATCGTAATCGGCCATGACTTTCGTGTTCAAGAACGTCAGCATGTCAGCCGAACTCGTGTTGAGGCGCTCGACCGAATCGATGACCGTGTTTGATACGTCACGAATCTCGTTCACCGTCTGACGTGAGTTTTCTGCAAGTTTACGGATTTCAGAAGCGACGACCGCAAACCCACGACCCGCTTCACCCGCTCGTGCCGCTTCAATCGATGCATTCAATGCGAGCAAGTTCGTCTGATCGGCGATGGCGAGAATGGCCGTCGTCAAGACGCGAATCTCTTCGACAGACTGTGCTCCCTTGATCGCTTCCGCGAGTTCAACTTGTTTCTTCTCGATAATCGTCACGGCCTCCGTCTTCGAGACGACAGCCTGTTCACGCATTTCGTGCGCGCGTGTCTCGACACGTGTCGCCGTTTCAGCACTATCGTTGGATAAGTCGACGATGGAATCGATCGAGCTTCCCATCTCGGTCGTCGAAGCACTCATCTCTTGCGAAGATGCTGCCGTTTCTTCCATCCCAGCCGTCAATTCTTCGACCGTCCCAGATGTTTCTTCCATATAGTGACTGAGTCGCGTCACTTCTGCAGATACATCTTTTGAAGAGGACAGGACGACTTTTGCCGTCTCATCGACATCAATCATAATTTCGCGCAGTGTCCCGAGGAACGTATTGAACGAGCGACTGACTTGGGCAATCTCATCGTTCGACGTCACCGGGATTGTCATCGTCAAATCGCCGCCTTGCGTTGCGAGCTCATCAAAGCGGGTCTGAAGCGTCTGCATCGGTCGGATAATCGAGCGTAACAAACTGAGTCCGAGGAATAATAGAATGACCACGGCTCCGACCGTCACGGCGACGAGCGCCATGAGCGACTGCATGAATTCACGTTCCATGTCCTGTCCGACACGCTGTGATCCTTCTGAGTTGTATGCGACCAGATCACTTAGTTTTTGTGTGAAGTTGTCATATGTCGACTGCGACTGAGCATCATAATATGATCGTGCCATGCCCGTGTTTCCGGTCGAGCTGAACGTTAACATGTTGTCCGAGACACGTTGATACATCTCCCATTGACGTGAGAAGTTATGGAAGAGTTCTTTGTCCTCTTCATTCACGGCTCTTTCTTCATACTTCGGCGCAATCGTATTGATTTCATCCCGAATCTCTTTCATTTGCGTCATCAATTCTTCTTTTTGCGTTGCATCCTCTGTCACGATGTGATCAAGTTCGAGCGTGCGATAGTTCGCTGCGAGCGTGTTCAGTTCATGGGCGTAGTCGAGCCCTTTGTTCCAGTTGTTGACGATATCGTCCGCTTGACGGTTCGCGTCGTTCATCGAAAATAGTGCATACCCACCGACGCCAATGACCATGACGAGTGAGATGATGACGAGTCCCCACAATTTTTGACGAATCGTCAAGTTCTTGCCGACGTTCGCCCCGAAAGATGTCGTGCGTTCACGCTTCTCTCCACGTTTTCGTTTGAGCGTCGATTTCCACGTCCGTGTCGGTTTTCGTTTGATCCGACTGAGTGTCTTAGACCAGATTGATTTCCATGCCATCTATGTATTCCCCTCTCAATCATGCAGTGTTTCCTATACTATCGACAATTTTCTGAAAATAGTGAAGGGGATTGACCAAACTTAAAAAAGGCGACCCCAATTGCAAGAGTCGCCAGCCAACAGATTATTTTGCACTCAATACTGTCTGCGTGCCTTCAATCATTTTGATTTCCGTCCATTCCATCACGTTTTTCGCAAGTGGATCGTTGGCGACCATGAAGTCCGCCAATGCTTCGATTTTTTGTGAGTCGACGGGTTGTTTCACGTTGTTGAGACGGAAACGAACGACCTTATGGAATGCGTCTAAAAATGAGATTTCAAGTTTTGTGTCAGTCATGGGTTATGTCCTCCTTAGGGTATGGGTTAGACTAAATCGTATTCGCGGATGATGCCGAGGTCTGCGTCTTCTTGAATCACTAAATCGATCAAGAGACGACCGAACGCGTTGACCGTATCGGCCGTGAGGTCGGCACGGACTGGACCGAACCGTTGTGCTTTTTTCGTCGGTTTTGCCGTTTCAATGTCGTGGTGCGTCGTCAAGACGAGTGTCGCTTTCTTTTCCGTTAAGACAGCCATAGGGGGATGGCTCCTTTCAATGGGGGATTAGGTTTCTGATAAGGTCGAATCATCCATGCGCTCGAGGAGCTGGATCATCCGATCGAGTTTCGTCTCGATTCGATGAAGCAAATAGAGCGAAACGACGATCGGGAACCCGAGATTCGAGATGAGTTCGGGCCAACTCATGTGACCACCTGCTCATCATGCCAAATGTCGGTGCCGGTACGAGTGAGGTTTTGCATAAGTCCTCCGTGTTAATACACGATCGATTCTTTAGCGACGACGTAATTGACGGATTCGACATCGATGAGTGCCGTCAGTAAATCTCCGAACTGCCGCATCAACGCCTCATCCATTTGACCGCCGAGCGGTCCGTAGCGAACGAGCTGCTTCTTCTCTTTCCCATCCACGAGTCGACGAGTGTCCAAATAAAACATCGTCGCCACTTCTTCGTAAGTTGCCATCTGTCTCACCTCCTTCGCCCTTATTAACCGCTTACAAGAAAAATGTGCTCAAACTATTTTCAAGGTGTCTTCAAGACGAAAGTCCCATATTGTCTGAATTTTTATTCATTTTTCAAATATTTACTGCGAAGCTTGAGTTTTGATACCAATTAGGGTATCTTAATGTTCGACAGACATCGTTCAAAATTACGCCAAAAGTCCCATGAATCATTTCCCCACTTTGAAAAAACTGTAAGTTAAAATCTTGAAAATGGGGTACGATACGTAAGAAGACATTTTGAAATGACCAGTCAGTCTTGAAGAAGGAGATCCATCATATGAACAGCTTAGACCTCGCACGTACTACTTCTATTCCTTCCGCTCAACACGACTTCGACCAGGCCGACCTGACGTTTTCAGCGACCGAATGGGATGCATACCGACCGGAACAAGGAAAACCAATCTCGTATAAAGAGCAACATTTGATTGTCTATCCGCTCAAAGAATTGAGCCGTGCCTTTAGTGTGGCTGGTATTCCACGCAGCCAACAACAGTTGATTAAATGGGAGACAGATGGCGTATTGCCAACTACCCCGTTCACGTTCGGCCGGAAGCGATTCTATACGGAAAATCAGATTCGTACCATTGTCGACATCGCATTAGAATGCGGATTGCGTCCACGGACACATGTCAAAAAGACAAACTTCTCTGAATTGGCGCATCATGAATTGACGTACATATTACAACTCGAACTGAACGCTTATGAAGCGCCTGTCGTCTGAGCAGGCAAAAGCCATCCGCCATGATGCTCATGACGAATGGCTTTTTTGTTACCAATATTGAATGACCGAACGCGGTACGTCCTCGCGGGAGACTTCGTCATACGAGGTGACGGTATCCCCGTCTTTAACGTATAAGCGCAAATACGCCCCTTCTCGAAGTTCTTTTCCTGCGGTAAACGTGACTTCTTTCGACTCCCCTTCTGGTGTATACGCGGGTTGCGTGTACACGTATCGTCTCATCACATCCCCATTTTCAAGTGTCGTCTCTTCCACGTCACTCGGTGTTTGAACTTCCACAAACAAGGTGTCTTTCCCAAATCGATTCCAATCCACTTGCAATAAACCCGCGAGGAGTAGGATGGCAAGTACTCCCATTCCAATCCATTTCTTCATCTTTTTTCTCTCCTTATCGAATGGCCGTCATGAACCGACGAACCGTAATCCCGTAGTAGACCGCATAAATGGACGTATAGACACCCATCCATGCGAGAACGGGCACCGTAAAATTCATACTTAACAAGTTCGAAAATGCAATGAGGGCGACCGTCGCATGCAAAATCCCGAGTGCGAACGGTGCGAGGAAGACGACGATGATCTGTTGACTCACCGTCCGTCGCACGTCCCGTTCGGATATCCCGATTTTTTGTAAGATGGCGTACTTCGCCCGGTCATCCTCAGCTTCCGTCATCGTCTTGAAGTAGATGACGCTGCCTGTCGCGACGAGGAAGACGAGTCCGAGGAACGTGCCGACGAAGAGGAGGGCCCCGTTCATCGCCATCGTTTCCGCGTATACGTCTGGCGCGCTCGAGAACGATTCGAGCCCGAGATTCGCCAAACGTTCAGATTGAACTTGTTGATCCTTGAACGACTCCATGAGGGCGACGTAATACGTCTCGCTCGGCTCCGTCATCGTTTGAAACACGTCGTCTGAGACGACGAGGAACGTGCCACCGAACGTCATGACGTTGAGTGGTGAAGTTTCGGCACGTGTCGCGACGTTAAATGTCCCTGCTGAAAGTTCGACCGATTCGATTTCCTCCGAGTAACGCTCGTCATAGAACGGGTCGACCGACAACACCTCGTCCTCCGGAAACGATACAGGCTCTTCTTGTCCGAGACCTTCGAGAAGATGACGATAGGTCGACGCATCGATGACGCCAAGTTCTCGTTCTCCGTATTGCGCTTCCATTCGGATCGTCTTTTGTTCCACGCTTGATTCGAACGTCGCCCCTTTCACATCGACCGCCTCTCCTTTCCAGGCGTACGTGTACGGTGTATAGGATGCGACATTCTCTTCCGCGTAATAGTAGACACTGAAGATGGCACCACCGGCCGTGATGGCCGTCGCACTGATGATACTGATCAGTGTGAGCGTCTTGGCATTGCCACGGATGCGATAGAGCAGTTGTGACGTCGTCAACAAGTTGAGCCGTTTCCACGACCAGCGCTCATGTTGTTTGAGCCACGCCAACGCAAAGATCAATACGCTATGGAACAGGAGCGCCGAACCGATGACGCTCAATCCAATGATGAGTAGCGGCATCGCGAGTCCGAGCGTTCTCCAAAGCGAGGACGTCATCAAGTCTTGAAGCGCGAGCCAATAGGCAACCCCGATTGTAAAGACACCCATAAGAGCGATCCATCCTCTCGCCGTCGGCACGCCTTCCCCGCTCTTATCCGCATGGAACAGCTCAATCAACTTGAAGCGATAGATGACCCGATACCCTTGGAACGAAGTAAAGAGAAAAATGGCAAGAAACACGAGGAACGTCTCCACGAGCGCCGACGCCGAGAAAGCGAACCCGATGTCGAGGTCGCTTTTCATGAGACGCATCAACAGTTGGAGAAGCGCGTTCGACCCGAAGAGCCCGAGAAGGATCCCGACAATCAACGACACCGCTCCGATGACGATATTTTCAAACAAGAGCAACAACCCGATTTGTTTCTTTCGGACCCCGAGTAGTGAATAGAGCCCGACTTCCCGCTTCCGCCCTCTCAAGAAGAAGGCGTTCGAATAGGCGATGAAGAGCGCGACGAACAACATGAGGATGAACGTCGACGTACTCATCAGCCCGCTGATCTTCTTCGATGTCTCCGCGAGCGCACTGATCTCATGGCTATGTTTGAGCGTCGCGAACGTGAAATAAATGACGATGGAGAAGATCGTCGTCCCGACGTAGAGCGCGTATCGCGACAAATTACGCGCGACGTTTTTCTTCGCGAGCTCAAATAGCGTCATCGACGGCACCGCCTTTCGCCAGTTCCTCGAGAATCGTTTGGTAGAACGCATCCCGCGAGGCGTTGCCGCGAATCAGTTCCTTATTCAAACGCCCATCCTGAATGTAGAGGACACGGCGGCAGAAACTTGCTGCAAAGGCGTCATGCGTCACCATCATGATCGTCGTCTCGGCCTCGTTCAACCGTGCGAGCGTATCCAACAAATCTGTCGCTGACTTCGAGTCGAGCGCGCCGGTCGGTTCATCGGCGAAGATGAGTTTCGGGTCCGAGATCAAGGCACGACAGACGGCCGTCCGTTGTTTCTGTCCCCCTGAGATTTGATACGGATATTGGTCGAGGATTCCTTCAAGTCCGAAACGCTTCGCCAACCGTTCGACTTTCTCTCGTGTTTCGTGAACGGGCGTCTTCGAGACGGCGAGCGGGAGCAACATGTTTTCCCGTACCGTCAACGAGTCGAGCAGGTTGTAGTCTTGGAAGATAAAGCCGAGATGGTCACGGCGGAAGTCGGCGAGGGCCTCCTCGTTCATCGACGCGATATCTTCCCCTTCTACGAGAATCTCACCGGACGTCGGTGTATCAATCGTCGCGAGGACGTTCAGTAGCGTCGATTTCCCGGCCCCGGACGGTCCCATGATTCCGACGAACTCACCGTGTTCGATGGTGAACGAGACGTCATCAAGCGCCTGAAACGTCGTATTTCCTTTTCCATATGTCTTTTGAATCGATTTCACTTGTAGTAATGTTTCCATGTTCAGCACCTCTTTCTGACTCTTACATTACGCCCCTTGTCTTAACTTCAACTCACGCGTACCTTACAAAATCCTTACGTGATATGCTTGATTAAGAGGTGATTACGATGGAACAACCACGGATTCTCATCGTGGATGATGAACAAGATTTATGTACGTTGATGCAACGGGCACTCGAAAAGGAAGGAATCACGCAAATCCGGACCGCCCACACATTGAAGGACGGGTATGACGTCTTCGAGACGTTCCATCCGCATTTGGCAATTTTGGATGTCATGTTACCGGACGGGGAAGGTTATCAACTTTGCCAACAGATTCGGGCACACTCGAACATCCCCATCCTCTTCCTATCCGCTAAATCAGAAGAGGTCGACAAACTGCTCGGGCTCGCCATCGGGGGTGACGATTACATCACGAAGCCGTTCAGTCCGAAAGAAGTAGCCTTCCGCGTCAAAGCACAACTCAGACGGCTGTCGATGATGGAAGCACCGATGGAAGAGACGACTGTCGGACCGTTCCTCATGAATGAAGATGAGACGGAAGTGTATATGAACGGCGAACGATTGGAATTGACGGCGAAAGAAGTCGGTCTCCTCGCCTGCTTTTTGCGAAACCCAAATCGGATTCTCAGCAAAGAGACCCTTTTTACACAAGTATGGGGCGAATCGTTTTTCGGTTCGGATAACACGGTCATGGTCCACATCCGACGTTTACGTGAAAAAATCGAGCCGAACCCGTCTGCCCCGACCTACATCAAGACGGTCAAAGGTCTCGGCTATCGGTTGACGGTGTAAGGAGCGATCATGATGAAATGGAAGCTGACCGGTCGCTATTTACTGTCGATTGTATTGATTGTCGCCATCGTCGTCTTTCTCAACATCACCATTCTGTTCGGACTTCTCGTCAACGACCGAACGGGCATCGACGATGTCGAAAGCAACTCAGGGGAGACGTTCACTCGCAACTTCAGCACGTACCTGTCACTTGAGGATGGAGAACCCGTCGTCTCAACTGAAGGTCAGGAGGCGCTCGAGCAGTATGGGGCGTTCATCCGCTTTTTAGATGAGACGGGACGAGTCGTCAGTGAGATTGACGCACCGAGTGGTTTACCGGATGCCTATTCGCCGATTGAGCTGATTCAAATTTATAAATACATGGATGATGAGCTTCGCCTTTACTTCATCGGAGAGTTTGACGACTATAGCTACCTCATCGGTGTTCCGGACGCCAGCGAACGCCGGGCACTCTTTATGCTGGATGAACAAGCGATCCTCTCCTATATCGCAAAGGCGTTCCTTTGGATTCTTGTCGTCGATTTGCTCGTAGCCGCCTTGATCGGTCTTTTGTTTAGCTCCAGATTGACCCGCCCTGTCTATCGACTGACCGAGCGCATCCAACAACTGAAGCAACGCGATTTTTCGACATCCGAACCGAAACGTGTCGGGATTTATCGCCCTGTCTTCCATGACTTGAATGCGGTCTCCGAGACACTGACGACGTACGAACGACAACGCGAGGAACTCGATGAGCGACGGAAAGAATGGATGAGTAACGTGTCGCATGACTTGAAGACTCCACTCGCCTCGATTCAAGGATACGCCGAACTATTGGATGACGAATCGCTAGAAGTAGCCGAGCGTAACCAATACGTACACGTGATTGAACGCCAGGCGAAATATATGAAAGAATTGCTCGATGACTTCAACTTGACGATGCGTCTGCAACACGGCGACTTCCCGCTTGCGCTAGAAGAGACCCGCCTCGAGCCGTTCGTTCGCGAAGTCATCATTGATGTGTTGAACGACCCCCGTTTCAGTGAGCGTCAGATTGAATTCGAGGCGACCACGGCAACGACCGTTTCGATTGATCGTCACTTTATGAAACGCGCTCTGCTCAACTTCCTATATAACGCCCTCCTTCATAATGATGAATCGGTCATCGTGACGGTTCAGGTCCGTGATGATGTCGTAACAATCCAGGATGACGGAAGCGGGATTGCTGAAGCCGAATTGCCGTATATATTCGAACGCTATTACCGTGGAACGAACACGGACGATGCTCGTGGGAGTGGTCTCGGAATGGCAATCTCACGGGATATCATCGAAGCACATGATGGGAAGGTCGAGGTAGAAAGTAGTCAAGGACAAGGGACGACCATCCGAATCATCTTCACACCATAGCAAAAAGGGACGCACTCAGGCGTCCCTTTGCTGTAAAAAGGTTATAACTTTGTTTGTTTCATATTGTTCAATCGAAAAAAACAAACGGTCGTAATCAACCCAATCACGCCTAAAATAAAATATAGACTGTTGAACGTTGAGTTTGCTGACGCTGACGGTAAAAGGTCAAAGCTAAATAAACCATTCATCTCAATCATTTTCGCTAGAAAAGCACTACTGAATGCGCCAGCAAAAAAGTTCGATAAATTAAACAACCCCAGTCCAGTGCCACTTTCCTGCTCGTTGAGACATTGACTGATTAGGTCTGCTGTCGCGCTTTGAATCAGTGGGAAACCGAGATAAGCGATAAATAAAGCCGTCGTGACCACCCAAACACTAGAACCGACGACGTAGGCAAGAATGAACGTCCCAAAGGTAATTAAACATAGTCCGAAAAGCGTGAACCGTTCTCCACCCTTATTTGTAATAGATTTACCGATAAACTTTCCTAACACTCCTGCAACCAGTGCTCCAGGGAACATGATGAACCCGATTTCCATTGTTGAAGAACGATACAACTCGCGTAATAATAGAGGCATCGTAAACAAAAGACCTGAAATAATAAAAGTTCCAAAAAAACTTGTCATCAAAATACGGCTATAAAAAGGATTTTTCAACATTTCAGGATTGATGAACGGATCAGGCACAACTTTTATCCTCCATACGAGTAGAGATAGGGTTACCCCTGCCATGACTAACGGTATGAACGCGAACTTCGTCAACGCAAAAAGTAAACAAGTGACGAAAAGGCCGACTAAGAGTGCACCAATGTAATCAATTTGTCTCGGTCGTCTACTTCCGACAGGCAGTGATTTTCTGAAGATTGGAATGGCTAATGCGCTCACAACAGAAATTAAAAAGATAAATCGCCAACTGAGTACTCCTCCTACTACTCCGCCGACAATCGGACCAATCCCCGAGGCAAAAGCAATGGTAGCTGCAAGATATCCAAACACTTGCCCACGATATTTAGGAAAATAGCGTACCGGAATGATGAAAGACAGAGAGGGAATGGCCGCTGCCCCCATCGCTTGAACAATCCTTCCGATTATCAACATCTCATACGAAATGGCTAAAAAACCAATTAGCCCACCAAGAGACAATAATGCGATTCCTGTTGTATAGAGAGTACGAATTGGAAAAATATCAGCAAGCCGTCCATAAATCAATGTCCCTAACGCAAAAACGGTAATAAAGCCAGTGACCATCCAGCTAACTTGAGTAGTACTTAACGCGAACGCTTCTGCGATATCAGGAAGTGCTATATTAAACATAGTTCCATTCATCACAGCAAATGCAAGCGCCAGACAAATGAGTAGAATGGTTTTAGGTGAATAGGTAAGATGTTCTGTTTTCGAGACTTGTATAATGTTCATGAAATAGGCTCTCCTTTTAGGTTCGATTACTAACTCGTTCCAAAAATTTGAGCCGGCTCAAATGAGCGCTGGTTCTGTATTCAGGCGATCACCAATGTATTCAAGTGCATAAATCATCAAAATCATCCGATACATTGCTTCGCCTCCTCACTTAAAATTATTAGATTTAGTTTACCTCATTCCAATGATAAATTCGAAAAATGAATGCTTTTCAATTTATTTCACCGCGTTTCTAAATTAAACAATTGTTTCCCTCATTTTTCTTGACTCGCAAAAAATATTGAGTCCACTCATCGATTGTACATATCTCAAAACAAACAAAGGATCACCAATTTAGGTGACCCTTGTCCTTACATGCCTATAACGACATACTCCTACGAGAGAAGAGCAATGTCAGACAGCTATCTCAATTGCTTCGCTTTTACCATTTTGAGAAGCTGTCTCTTTCATGAACTCTGTAGTCGGCAATCCACGTTTCCAGTTCTTCGAGCGGCAGCGGCTTAGAGAAGTAATACCCTTGCATCTCATCACAGCCGAGTTCGCGTAACGCATGCCATTGTTCAATCGTCTCGATCCCTTCACAGACGGTCTTCAAATTCAGTCCTCGCGCAAGGTCAACGATCGACTCGACGATGACGTTCCCGGTCGGATCGTTCTCCGTCACTTGGATGAACTGACGATCAATTTTGATCTCGTGAATCGGATAATGCTTCAAGTAGACGAACGCCGAGAATCCGGTCCCGAAGTCATCGATTGAAATCGAAAATCCTTCTTCACGGAACGCGACAAACCGGTCGATGACATGCTGTTGGTTTTCCATGCCGACACTCTCCGTGATCTCGAGCGTCAAATAGCTCGTACAAACACCCTCTTCCCGAGCAATTTGGGCGAATTTCTCGACGACTCCTTCAGACAAGAAGTGACGTGCTGATAAGTTGAGGGCAAGTGAATACCATTCTCCTCGATCATGCCATCGCTTGAGCTGACGACAGGCCGTCACGAACACCCACTCTTCTAAGTCAATAATGACTCCTGTCGATTCGGCGAGCGGGATGAAGTCGAGCGGAGGGACGAGACCTCGTTCGGGATGATTCCAACGCATCAAGCCTTCAAACCCTCTAAGCGCTCCAGTCGTCGCATCGATTTTCGGTTGATAATACAGCATGAACTCATTCCCAGCGAGCCCACTCCGTAAATTCATCTCCAAGACCAGTCGGTTCGCCGCTTTCGTTCCCATCTCTTCTTCATAAAAGACAATCGCCGCCCGTTGAAGTACCCGTTCACTCGCGGCGATGCGTGCCCGATGAACCATTTCGAGCGTCGTGATGTCCTTTTGCTCGATGGCGATAAACGCGCTCATCGTCAAGATGACTTCTAACTCATCGACAAGGAACGGATCGCGTACGAGAACTTCACACAATTCATCCGCGACGGCATTCAGTTTGATCCGATCCCCATACGGTAACCAAATCGCAAATCCTGACTGCGACATACGACTCAGATTCGACTCGTCGACATAACGACGTAGGCGATTGGCCACTTCCCGGACAATCTCATCTGATTTTTCGATTCCAATCGCATCTTCGACCGACCGAAAATCATCGACTTTCAAATAGACTAAGGCGCCCAGTTGTTGCGGTTGAAGCTGACGTTCCTCGTCCATCTTCTCGATGAAACCTGTATCTTTTAAAAGACCCGTCAATTCATCTATATAGGCTAGACGACGAATGTGTGTATCGACTGCCTGTCGATCGAGTCGGAAATAGAGAATTGAAATAAAATCCGTCAGTGTACTGACAATCAACTCTTCAAGGTATGTCCACTCCCGTAAGAAGAATGTCTCGCAACAAATCACACCTTTGGCGCGATTGTTCGCATAGATTGGGGCGTCGAGCATCGACTGGATTCGTTGTCCTTCCACGAAATAGTCGGTATATAGTTCTTTCACCCATGGATGATTGCGGACATCTTCAAATGCAAGCACTCGGTCTTTTTGCAATGCATCAAAGTAGTCCGGGGCGAGTTCGCGGTGAACCGTCAGTTTTGGATAATGTGTCCCTGATTCGTGAGAATAGGCGACTTGGCATGAAATCGACCGATAGGATGAATCAAAATGCCAAATCGACACCGTATCGACCGCCAGCATATCGGCAACGATTTCACACATGTACCGCGTTGCCTCCTGTACCGTGTCCTCTGTCACAACCGGCATGCGTACGAGCTCGAACAGTTTCTCTTGATGTTTACGATATGTTTGGCTTGAAAAGTTCTTCTCGACCATCAGTCTGCTACCTCACCACATTTGATTTGACCTTATAATAGCATGAAACCTCTTATCTCACGTTTTCCAAAATTCAACAGAAAGTCAATGCTTCCTACTTTTTTGAATCAACTGAATAGGGATTTATTCCCACTTATAAATTATTGACCTACTTTACAAGAAAGAGACCCGAATTGACCATTTGTCCCATTGCTTGCACATTTCATCTCACCGTACAATGAAATTGTATTGTTTCACTTGTTGAATGTTTCGCTCTCATTTTTGAAAGGAAGTGACGCTATGAATCCAAAGTCAGGTCTCACCTATTCATTCGCGGCTCTCGCAGCGGTCAGCGTATTGGCGCATACAGATGAAGCCGCCGCCGCAAGCACACATACGGTGCGTTCCGGTGATACGTTGTGGTCCATTAGCCGATCCTATGACCTTTCCGTTTCAGCATTAAAATCGTTGAACGGATTAACATCTGATGCGATCCGAGTCGGTCAAACCCTTCAAGTATCGGGTTCTGGGTCGACTGGCGGCTCGTCACTCTCAACGTCGAGCACGACGCCTATGGCGACGACGGATGCATTAAATTTACGCTCGGGCGCCGGGACGTCCCATCGGATCCTGTTGACGATTCCAAAAGGAAAAGTCGTCACACCGATCCAAACGAACGGCTCATGGTCAAAAGTGAGCTACGGTGGTCAAACGGGTTGGGTGCATAACGGGTATTTGAAAAAGACTTCGACGTCGACTTCTACAGCACCCGCACCGACGACACCACCTAGCGTGAAACCGAGTGCGACTACTGCGAAGACGACAGTCAACTTGAACCTCCGTGCTTCTAAGTCGACGAAAGCCAGTATCGTATTGACGATTCCAAAAGGGAAAGCCGTCACAGTGCTAAAACGAGAAGGTTCTTGGTCACAAGTCAAATATGGCTCACGTACAGGTTATGTCGCTCATACATATTTAACGACATCAGGATCCGCGACACCGTCTACACCTGTCACGACTACGCCAACTCCGAGCACACCTTCGGAAAATACGGTGAACCAGCAGTTTGTCACGACGGCGAACTTGAACGTACGCCAAGGCGCCGGCATCGGCTATGCACTCGTGACGACCATCCCAAACGGTACTGTCGTTCAAGCGACGAAACAGTCAGGTGACTGGTACTACGTCACGTATAACGGGAAATCTGGGTATGTGAGTGCCGGATATTTGAAACAGACGACGACAACCCCAAGCAACCCAACCCCGAACGAAGGCGATGCCGGTGCTGGGAATGCGGAAGTCGATTATGTCGTCAACACGCCATCCTTGAACGTTCGATCGAGCGCATCGACGAATGCGACGATTATCGGGAGCGTCAAGGCCGGACAGACACTACGTGTCGTTCAAGCGTCAAACGGCTGGCTTCAAATCTACTATGGCAATACGGTCGGGTTTGTCGCTTCAGCTTACGTCAAGACGGTCTCAAAAGGCTCGACCGGCACCGAGGGACCAACGTGGGTAGAAGGTTCGTATGATGCGAATTCATACTATACGTATTACCCGACAGCGATTCGGGCACAGGCGAACGAGTCGAGCAGTACGGTCGGTTCGACACTACGCGGGGAATTGTTGAACGTCATCGGGGAAACGACGACCCACTACAAGCTCGCGTCAGGGTTCGTCGCAAAATCAGCTGTCACCGAAATCAAAGGTCAGAACGCGCAGGCGACACGACTTGCAACGATTCAGGTGGCAAAACAATACGTCGGCACTCCTTATGTATGGGCCTCTTCTAGCCCATCAAACGGTGGTTTTGATTGTTCAGGTCTCATCTATTATGTATTCAATCAGTCAGGTGTCAGCATCCCACGTACAAACGTGGCCAATTACTGGGCTGGTGCTTACTTTGGTCCACAGTTACCGACGTCGTTCGTCCCTCAGGCGGGTGACCTCGTCTTCTTCGAGAATACGTATACCGCGGGACCTTCACACATGGGCATCATGATCAATGCCGATACATTCATTCATGCCGGATCGTTCGGCTTAGGCTACAACCAAATCAGTAAAGAACCGTATTGGCAATCACGCTTGATTGGTTATAAACGACCGTGACTTTGGTCACACCATAAAACCCGACGAAAGTCGGGTTTTTCTTTCGTTTTGCAGGATTTTCATCCAGTGAAACGGAATCGGAAGTATGATGAAGAAAAAAGGAGGTGCCAGATGGGTCAACCCCGTTTTGCTAAAATTCCATACCGTACCTACACGATGGTACTAGCAATCGCTTGTCTCATCGGTGTCTTGATGTTCGGACTCGGGACGAGTTATTACTGGCATGAAAAACAAGAGGCGATCGACGAGACGATCACGAACTTGAATCAGGCAGCAAACCTCGCTGGCGTCGAAGCCTATGTCACCTTATTCGAGGCGGCGACTCGCTATGAGGATCAATCGAATCAAACGACATCATTTCTTTCTATCCCTTATAAAGAGCGCGCGCTTCAATACAATGAACGACTGCAAAAAGACTTTGAATCAGGTGTAGACGAACAAGAACGAGAGACGCTTCAGACATTTTCGAATGACTTGGAAGGCGTTCTCGATGCAGAACAGTTCGAAGCGGTCCCGTCTGATGTCATCAGTTCAATCAATCGGCGTTGGCTCTATCAAGCGCTCGAACAAACCAATCAACCGAACGCTACATATGAGCTGACGGATGCGATGATGCGGATGCAATCGATGCTCATGCGGAATGGTGATGCATTATATCGTGAACCGATTGATGAAGAACAACTGATGAGTACCGTTGACTTAATCGTCAATGAAGCGATCATCATCCAAAAAATTATCGACCAGAACGAGGCGTTACAAACAAAAGCCGTCATCGATGTCGCGGAAAGTGGTCAATCGTTTGCGAATATGGCCAGTCGTGAAGCATCACTTGAAGCCCGTTACGTCAATTCGACGAACGTCTACGAAGATACCTACGCTGCCCTTCGCTCGATTCGTTCCACGTCCGAGACGATGTTGCAAGAGGAAAGTAAACACTTTCAAATCCTTGCCACGGCATCCTTTGTCGTGACGCTCCTCTTGTCGCTTGGACTGATTTTCCTGCTCTACTATACGCGTAACCGATACAATCACGATTTGGCGCATTTGAAAGCACGCGCCCTTGCCATCGACCCAAGTTTAGATCCGGTCGAAGCGACGTTCCCGAAAACTCATGACTTCCGTGGCATCGAGGACGAATTACGTGAGATCGCGGTGAGCGTCCATTCGACCGTCCATGAGCTCGAAAATCGCTCACAAGAACTCGTCCGCTATCACGAACGTTGGTCATCGCTCTTCTCCGAGACGGGTCTCGCTATCGCCTTGATGGACGACTCGTATAACCTGATGGAACGCAACGAGATGTTCCGTCAATTTTTCGGTGACCGAAACTTATACGAAATCAATCAACTGTTCACCGAGACGGGGCGGCGCCTGTTCGAGCAAGCACTCGAAGGCGTGACCGACCAAGGGACGAGCGCACAGTTCATCATTCATTTAAAAGGTGAACACACACGCTATTTGAACATCAAGCTCACCCCACTCAAACGGGAAGAAAAACTGACGTACTATTTGATTGTCGAAGATGAGACCGACCGGGTCGAACGGGAGCGAAAAGTCGACCGACTCGTCCGCTTCGATTTGGCGACAAATCTCTATAACGAGTATGGATTCATCAGGAAGTGGGAGCGTCAAGAGATTGACGGAGCGTTCGTCCTGATCCGACTGCACGACTACCATCATCTTGTCGACTGGTACGACCCGGCGTATGCGGACCTACTCATGACGGAGTTCGCCCGCGCTGTCGAAACCCGTCTATCGAAATATGC
The DNA here is from genome assembly GCF_050269125.1 of Exiguobacterium sp. NPDC077395. Classification (NCBI taxonomy): domain Bacteria; kingdom Bacillati; phylum Bacillota; class Bacilli; order Caryophanales; genus Exiguobacterium; species Exiguobacterium sp. NPDC077395. Next base: position 429,928 of record NZ_JBNNHU010000001.1, on the reverse strand, counting down.
GCACCATCTCTTCGGTCGATATCGGGATGATATGTTCATGTTGTACGTGAAAGGTTTCACTGCCGAGGATGAACATGAACTGCTGGAATTGTTCCCGAGCGAATTGACCGTCAATCACAAGCGACAAAACGTGCATATCCAACTCGGTGCGACCGAGACGAAACCGGCGTATAACGATTGCCTATTCGAGGCGATGAAAGCCTTACAGCACGCGAAAGAAACACGTACGCCGCTCGTTTGGTATGACTCAGACATCTTAGCTCAGATGCAGCTCGCCGCCTTAATCGAACAGGCACTTCCGGATGCGATTCGAAAAGGTGACTTGACGATCGCCTATCAGCCGCAAGTCGAACTGAAAACCGGACGCGTCGTCGGTGCGGAAGTACTCGCCCGTTGGACACATCCTGAGATGGGAATCATTCCACCGAACGAATTCATCCGAATCGCCGAGCGGTCCGATCAAATCCTTTGGCTGTCGCACAACATCCTCGACCAGACGATTGAACAACTCGTCGCTTGGCAAGGAACTTCGTTTGAAGACATCTCTCTCTCGTTCAACTTGTCGGCCCACTCTGTCGACCCATCGATTGTGACAAAACTTCGGGATTCGATTGAGAAATATCCATGGTTACCGGACCGATTGAAAATCGAATTGACCGAGTCATCCGATATCATGTCGTATGCGAGCGAGCTCGAGCGGTTAGAAGATATCGCCGACCTCGGGTATTGTCTCTCGATTGATGACTTTGGGACTGGATATGCCTCATTCGAAGCGATTTGGCACTTACCGATTCAGGAAGTGAAAATCGACCGGATGTATGTGAGTGGGAAAGCGAAAGAGAGCACGTCATTCTTACGTGCCGTCTCACGCTTTGCGAACGAACAGCAGTTGACCGCTCTCGCGGAAGGGATCGAGACCGAGAGCGACCTGTCCCGTATGATTCGGGAAGGGGTCGAGCTCGGGCAAGGTTACTACTTCTCACCCGCACTCGATGCGGCTTCATTTGAATCATGGGTCAAGACGAAGGGACACTCGAATTGAGTGTCCCTTTCTTCAGCGAGAACGAATGTCCTCATATAATTGCCTCGTTGCTTCTGCCGAGGACTGATTGATGTAAATCGGTTCTTCCGACCAATCGAGTCGAATGACCGGCTCGACATCACGGTCGATAAAAAGAAGAACATCCTCCCCTGCTTTCGTCCGAAAATGTCCCGTCAGGCGTGATCCCGATTCCGCCCCGCTCGTCCGTCGCGCGATTTCGGGTAACGTCGTCCACGTCACATCATCAAGTTCATCGAACGGAATCTCACGGCTATAACTCCCTTCAATGACGATCGTCGAATCTGTCACGGTCACCTCAGTCGGTTGACTGAACCAAAACATGAGCGCTGGCACCCCGACGAGTAAGACGACGGAAACGATGACAATCGGAATGAGACGTTTTTTACCGCCCGGTCTCAAGCGCCCCGATTCGTCATAGATGTTGCCGTCATACTTTTGCATCCGCCAAAGTATCGCCACAGTGAAGATAATCATCACGATAAAGAATGGAGCGAGCGGAATGTCCAATTCAAATCCTTCGATGAGCGCGATGAGGAGAAAGATGGCGCCAATCCCGTAACACATCCACGCGACGAGACGTGCCACTTTCTGAACGTTCACCTGCTCCTTCTTCTCCTTAGACATCGTATTGTAACCCGAAATCAAATCGTGCCATCCGAGACGGTCCACTGCAAAACCGAGTGCGATGACGATGATCGCGGCCAATACAAGAATCCACATGTGCCTCACCTCCTCTTCTTTACTTTACGTCATCCGTCACGAAAAAGATTCATCCCACACAAAAACAGGACCGCTGAACGGAGCGGTCCCTCAGAAGATTTAGTTTGATGTCGGGGTGTTGGACGGACGTTGCATCCGCCCGATGCCTTCGTACGCGACGTCACCTGGGTCACGTGCGAACTTCCACGCATTCCGCGCATCAATCAACCGACGTTGACGCATGCCCGAGAAGGCTTCCGGTGCCAAGTTCACAAGCTCTTCCCATTCCGTGACGAGAATCGCATAATCTGCATCTTTCAAGGCTTCTTCTACAGACGCTGCTTGCGGGTATTCCCATGTTGCGATTGGGTCATAGCCGATGACTTCGACATCTCGTGCGACCATATGGTGTGCGAGTAGAATCGACGGGGCATCTCGCATATCATCCGTTCCTGGTTTGAATGCCAAGCCGAGAATGGCGACACGCATCTTAGGTTCTAGATGAAGTTTCGACAATACGTATGGCGCTTGTGTTTCGTTCACTTTCGCTGCCGCCTTGATGACGCGAAGATTGACGTCGTTTTCTTTTGCGACATGAAGAAGCGCATCCATATCTTTCGGGAAACAAGAGCCCCCATATCCGATTCCAGCGTTGAGGAACGAACGCCCGATCCGTGGATCGAGCCCCATCCCGTCCGCAATCGTCGTGATGTCAGCCCCTGCCTCATCGGCTAGACGAGACAAGTCGTTCATGAAGCTAATCTTTGTCGCCAAAAAGGCGTTCGAGGCGTATTTGATGAGCTCGGCATTGATTGGCGTCGTACAAATGAGCGGGACGCCAAGTCGGCCATAAATTCCTGCCAACTCTTCGCAAACCTCAAGGTCCTCACATCCGATGACGACACGATGTGGTTTCATCACATCCGCGAGGGCGCGCCCTTCCTGTAGAAACTCGGGTACGATCGCAAACGTATGAGAAGGATACATGATTTTCAATAAATCTGTCGTGCCAGGTGGGACCGAGCTACGAATGATGACCTTGTGCTTCGTCTTCAATTCAGATAGAGCTGTCTCGATATAAAAGAGGTCACAACTTCCATCGGGCTTGCTCGGTGTGCCGACCGCGAGAACCAAATAGTCGACATGATCTGCATCCGCGATTTCGTCGGTCAACGTGATTTGATCGGCGTGCTCTTGTAACACGTCCGCCATGCCCGGTTCGTGGAATGGAGGGTGACCACTCTTCAGGAGACCTAACTTCCCTTGGTGCGTCTCGACCCCGATGACTTCATGACCGGCTTTGGCCAATCCGCATAATGTTGCCAATCCAACATATCCTAAGCCTATTATTCCAAATTTCACATCAGTTCCTCCTTCAATCATCTTTCCTAAGCGTACTCAAATATGCTCGCGAAGTGAAGCTTCTAACACTCTCTCAATGTTCTTTGCTATAATGAGTCAAAATGATGGGTGAAAGGACAAACCGTATGGGCTTAATCGCTTTCTTTTTGGTGACGTTATTGATTTATTTTTGGCTGCCAGTCCGGGGGGGACTGAAAACCTTTTTACTTATCTTGATCATGGTGAGTGGTTGGCTCTCCATCTTTGAGCTCGTTTCAATCTTAGAAGCTCGACCATGGGTATTCGCTCCAATTCTGATTGTCATTGCGTCAGTGATTTGGAAAGTGCAACGCGACCGAAAACAGCAAATGAAGAAAAGTGTTTGACCTCGGTCGGGCGCTTTTTCTTTTTGTCCTATTCGAGAAAGTGTGTGAAATTCCTGCATGCATACAAAAATCCCCGTTCAATCGACGGGGATGTGGCGTTATTGTGTCTTTAACTTTCTTCTTAAATGAACGATGTACAAGAACGCTGCCGTCAACAGGAGCGCAAGCAACGACATTGTCCACGTTCCGCTAAAGAAGCTCGATTCTTCCACAATCGGTTGCTCGACACGTTCGCTAATCGTTTCCGCCTCTTCTTCAGAAACGACCAGTTCGTCTTCCCAAGTCCAAGTCGCCCCTGTACCCGATTCGGTCATCGTCATCTCGACTTGATAAGTGCCCGCACCTAGTCGTTTCGTCAGCGGGAAGCGAAAACCCGTCGATGTGTAAGGGACGAGCTTCGCCTCCATCGCATGATCGAGCTTCACATCTTGTTCATCCGATCGAATCGTCATTTGAACATCCAAGTCCCGACTGATGGAGCCCGACGTATTCATCACTTGAAACGCGATGTGCGGATAATGATGCTCTTGATTGACGTTCACGCCTTTCCATTCTGGACGAAACGGGACTTGTTTGACCGATGTTCGTAAGACGACGCCAATCACGTATTCATATCGATTTTGAAGTCCGACCTGCGCGTCTTCTTGTCGCTCCTCCGTTTCGGATACGCGAATCCCTCCTAAAATGACGCCGTTCACGTCTTCATTCACGCTCTTCAATACGAACGATATTCGCTTCGACTCGCCTGACGTAATCGTTACGTTTTCATCAAAAGTGGATACAAGTTCTGTGAAAGAGAGGTGGTCCGGAATCGCACTTTCCTGATCATACATGACGACCCCGTTCTCATTCGTATAGCCATTCCCAATCTTTACATCGAACGTTTTGTCTTCAGACGCATGGTTGTGGATGATCACCTCTAACGTCGTTTCATCATCTTGCTTCACGAGCAAGTCAAAATACCCGACACGGTCATTCGTTTGCTGAACATGTGGGACCCGTTCAACGGAAAAACCCACTTCTCCGGTTTGCGCGCTTACTGGCGTCACGGAGTTGACGAATAGACAAACGAATAAGATGGAGAGCAGTCTGTAACATATTCTCATCCTCGACCCTCTTACGGCCCTAAATCAGGACTGAGTGTCCATGTCAGAACAGACGTGTGTTCTCCGACTTGTTTCGTATTCACTGGGATATCCAAAAACACACCGACATTTTCTGGTCCAATCCAATGAGCAATCCATGTAAATGGTGCTTCTCCCGTATCAGCCGACAAGAGTGGGACTGCCCCTCCACCCGCGTCCACCCGAATCTCAGTGCCTCGTAAACCTGGTCCATCGAATCCACTGTTCGTAGCCGGACTGTCCACGACGCCGTTCGAGAATGTCAAATAGGCACCTGTCAACGTTGCGACTCCATTGCTTTCAAATGCTGAAGCCTGAACAGAAACTGTCCATTGACCCGGAATGATTCGGCGATCGGTCACTTGAAGGAATGGACCTTTCGTGAGTGAACCACCTTTGGCAGGAAGCACCGCTTCATATCGCGCCGCCAAATCATTTTCAATCTCGTTTGACCCGAAATAAAGATGCGGAACGAAATCAAGTGTCAGATCACCAGCTGTATCGTTCACGTCCCCATCCTCTTCATTCGGTTGAGGGTCCAAAACGATATCTGGATTTTCTGGATCTAAAATCTCAGGCGGCTCGAGGTCGACAAAGTCAATGATGGCGTTTGTCGTCCCTGTCGTCGCAGCATTTACTGTCATCACATTTCCAACAACCCATAATCCAATCATCCAACCCGTTACTTTATTCCATTTCATCATCGGTCATCTCCTTTTCAAGGCGCGTTGACGAGTGTCCAAGTAATCGTTGAGTAATATGGTTGTGCACGTGGTGTTTGTGTTTGTAAATCGAGAACAATCCCTTCATCAGAAGGATAAGAAAGTGTCGTCGGTTCCGTTTCCATCACGCCGGATGTGATCAGTTGTGGACCTTGTTCAAGAGGCAACAGTTGTCCATCCGTCGTCCGAAAATGGACGCTGTTTTCGAGAACATCCCCCTCACCTGTCTGTAACGGTGTTGCGTTGGCGAGGAGTCGCCACGGATAACCGAGTGCCCGTTCATGCGACACAATCAATGTCATCATCGTCTGGCGATTCACCGTTCGCCTCGCTTCGTGGAGGGGCACACTCCCAAAATCGATCGTGGAGGGCACGGTCAAATAAAACAGAGGACCGTCGAGCGTAAGCGTCCATGAATCGCTCCCGTCGGAAAGGATTTCAATGTCCACGATTTCGTTCGTCATATGGCTAAAGAACGTATATTGCTGTGGGTGCCCTATAGGTAACGAAGACAGCGTAAAGCTGATGTTGAAGCGGTACGTGGAGTTCGAAAGAAGAGAAACACTTAGTAATTCGTTGGCATTAAAAATAATTTGTCCGCTTGCAGCATCGATTAAAAAATCATCACGTGCTAGCGTTCCTGACCGTCTCCCAATTTCAATCCCGAGTAAACTGATGGAAGGCACATCATACGTGCCTGTTAAACTCGCTTGATTGACATAAGGCATCAGACTGATTGGAACTTTAAAAATGACATATCGATCTTTTAAAAGGTTCAAGTTCAGAACCCCACTTCCCGTCGCCGTGAGCGTCACACGATCAGCGTATGACCCGTTCAAGGTCAGGTTATCTAATAACGATATCCCAGCTACTCCTGATGCCTTTGCTTCATTTTCTGCCTTTTCCTCTACCGCTTTGTCCGTTGACGGAGGATCTGGAGAAGGCGTGTCTTCAACCGGCACATCTTCCGTCGGGATTTTCTGATTTGGTTCTGCAGATTCGGTGACAGGTGGGACTTCTACTGAATCGTCGAGTTCCTCCGTTTCAGGTACGATTGCATCCGAATCGTCCGGTATCGAAATCTCTTCTACCGATTCGGGATTGTCCTTTTCATCCGTATCACTTTCAGTTGACGGAGAGGCTTCTGGCGATGGCGGAAACAACTCCAACGAATCAGGTTGAATCACCTCTTCAGAGGGGGACTCTTCTGCACCTGTGTTGGGTGACGGATCATCCTCGCATGTCATACACGTCGCTTCGTAAACAATCGGATTATTTAAACATACGAATCCAATTAACATCATCACGATCAATAAGTACTTTTTCCTCATACTCCCTCCATATTTATGCGACCAAAGAAACAAGGTTCTACATACAGTATATCCATTATCAGACAATTCAAACTTTATTTATGTAAGATTTACTCTTTTATGGCTTCTTGATTGCACTAAAAAATCTCTCTGCGATGCGGAGAGATTTTTCACTGTTGCATGGTCTTATTCCCCATAAACGCTTCCATCGTCGCCGACGTGTCAGAAGAGATTCCTTCTCTTCGTAACACTTTGTAGGCGGTCCGAATCACGATCCACCAGTCGCCCCAAAAGGTCACATGTTCGACGTAACGGACATCTAGTTTAAAGCGTTCTTCCCACGATAAGCGATTGCGACCATTCACTTGAGCAAGTCCGGTCAATCCAGGTCGCACCTCATGACGTCGTTTCTGTTCCACACTATATCTAGGTAAATATTCGACAAGGAGCGGCCGGGGACCGACAATCGATAAGTCCCCTTTGATGATGTTGATCAGACTTGGTAACTCATCGATGCTAAGGGAACGTAACTTCTGACCGAATGGTGTCAAACGCTTGTCATCGGGAAGCAGTTCTCCCTGTTCATCTCGTTCCTCTGTCATCGTCCGAAACTTGATTAAATGGAATACGACGCCATCCTTACCCGGGCGTTCCTGTAGAAAGAAGATGCGGCCACCGAGCTTGATTCGAATCATCACACCGACAACGAATAAGATTGGGCTCAATACGAGTAGTGCGAGCGATGCTAAGGTGAGATCTTGCATTCGTTTAAAATGACGTTCATACATATTGAACCTTCCCCTTTCTATAGAGAAGCGTACATTTTTTCGTAGTAATCGCGATAAGCTCCCGTTACGACGTCCTCCACCCATTCTGGGTGCGTGCGATACCATTCAATCGTCTCTTCCATTCCCTGTTCAAACTGATAACGAGGTGTCCAACCGAGCTCTTCCCGCATTTTAGAGGCATCGATCGCATAACGTCGGTCATGACCAGGTCGGTCGGTGACGAACTGAATCTTATCGTCCGATAATTGAAACACTTGTAAAATCGTGCGAACGAGTTCGAGATTCGTCTTCTCGTTATGCCCACCGATGTTATACACCTCACCGAAGCGACCTTTCTCCCGAACGAGATCGATGGCTTCACAATGGTCTTGAACGTGTAGCCAATCCCGAATATGTCCACCATCCCCATACACAGGAAGCAGTTTCCCAGTCATGCAATGATGGACCATGAGCGGAATCAGTTTTTCTGGGAATTGATACGGTCCATAGTTGTTGCTACAACGTGTTGTTTTAACAGGAAGTCCGTACGTTTCATAGTACGAGCGGACAAGTAAATCCGAACTCGCTTTTGATGCTGAATACGGGCTATTCGGTGCAATCGGTGATTTTTCCGTAAAATAACCGGTCTCGCCGAGTGAGCCATACACCTCATCTGTCGAGACGTGAACGAAACAGACACCCTCTCGGTACTCCCGACTGTATTTGTCATCCGGATGCAGTTTCCAGTGACGCATAGCTACATCTAACAGCACTTGTGTCCCGAGTACGTTTGTCGATAAGAACAACTCAGGCTCGAGGATACTGCGGTCGACATGGGATTCTGCCGCAAAGTGGACGACCTCATCCACTTGGAACAATGTGAACAATTCGTCAATCGCGGGACGATCTCGGATGTCTACTTTTCGAAACACGTAGAGCGGGTCGGTCTCAAACTCCTGAATGTTATTCAGGTTGCCTGCATACGTCAGCGCGTCGACGTTAAGAATGCGGGACGTCGGATGTTTTGCCCGATAGTGTTTTATGAAATTTGAACCGATGAACCCGGCTCCGCCAGTCACTAGGATCGTATGCATTTGTCTGTTCCCCTTCCTCTACGAGTGAGATTAAATATTGACCATAGTCGGTCATTTTGAGCGTCAAGCCGATGTCCCGAAGCTGTTCACGTGTGATAAAACCACGTCGCCACGCAATTTCTTCGAGACAAGCGATATAGTAGCCTTGTCGTTCTTGCACCGTCTGGACAAAGATTGAAGCTTTGATCATGCCTTCCGGCGTCCCAGTGTCGAGCCATGCCATCCCCCGACCGAATAGGACGACGTTCAGCTCGCCCCGCTCGAGATACATATTGTTAATGGATGTGATTTCAAGTTCTCCCCGTGGTGACGGTTTGACTTGTTTTGCGAATTCGACGACTTGATTGTCATAGAAGTATAGGCCAGGTACCGCATAGTTCGATTTTGGCACGGCCGGTTTTTCTTCGATGGACACGACGCGATGATTCTCGTCAAACTCGACAACACCGAACGCCCGGGGATCTTTCACAGGATACCCGAACACCGTCGCGCCTTTCGTCTTCGCTTGGGCGTCTTTTAAGAATCGGGTCAAGTCAGGTCCGTAAAAGACGTTGTCACCTAAAATGAGACAGACCGAATCATCGCCGATGAACTCTTCTCCTAATATGAAGGCATCGGCTAAGCCGACGGGTTTCGTCTGGACTTTATACGAGACGTCAATCCCGAGCTGATGACCGTCACCGAAGAGGCGTTCATATCCTCCAATGTCTTGAGGAGTAGAGATGACGAGCACTTCTCGGATTCCTGCGAGCATTAAGACCGACATCGGATAATAGATGAGTGGCTTATCGTAAATCGGTAAGAGTTGTTTCGATACAGCTTTTGTCATCGGATAGAGGCGTGTTCCGTTCCCGCCCGCTAAAATGATTCCTTTCATCGTGTCATCATCCTTTCTCTCAAGATGTCACAAATTCGCGTGACGTCGGTCGGTGTCAAATCGGGATAAAGTGGCAACGTCAGAACGCGATTCGCGATTTGTTGGGCGACCGGCGTTCGGCGGCTCGCAAATCGATTTTCCATCCAGTCGTAGTCTGTCACGAGCGGATAAAAGTACTTTCTCGTCAACACACCTTTTGCAGCCAGTACCGCCTCCATCTCGTCTCGACGATTGATTGCATCCGTGAACACGATTGGATAGTAGGAATGATTCGGATGGACGCCTGGTTGATATTCGAGTACACGAATCCCCGGGATTCCTTTCAAAGCGGCGTCATACAGTTCTCGAACCTGCTTCCGCTTCGCCATCACTTCATCGATATGACGAAGGTTACACAGTCCCATCGCCGCTTGAAATTCATTCATTTTGGCGTTCCCACCTGGTTCTTTGACGGTTTCAGGACCGGTGACCCCAAAGTTTTTTAGTCGCTCGAAGCGTTGTTTAAATGCCGGGTCATTGAATGTGAGTGCCCCGCCCTCAATCGTATGGAAGACTTTCGTCGCATGAAAACTGAACATCGAGACATCTCCGAACGTTCCAATACCACGTTCGTTCACCGTCACACCGAACGTATGGGCTGCATCATAGATCACTTTCAACTTATGTTTTTTCGCGATTGCCTCAATGGCCTCGACATCACATACATTTCCATATACGTGCACCGGTAGAATGGCGGATGTTTTTGATGTAATCAATCGCTCGATTTTTGAAGCATCGAGCGTATAGTTGTCTGCTCGAATGTCTCCAAAGACAGGTGTCAGTCCTTTTCGAATCAATGCGTGTGTCGTCGAGGCGAACGTAAACGGTGTCGTGATGACTTCCCCTGTCAATCCGAGCGCCTCGATTGCCGCCTCTAACGCCAAGTGACCGTTCGTGAAGAGCGCTACCTGTTCGACGTTCAAATAGTCTTTCAGTGCTTGTTCGAGTTGTTGGTGCTTCGTCCCGTTGTTCGTTAGCCATTTTGACTCCCATAACGATCGAATCTCTTCCACATATTCTTCGAATGGAGGGAGTGCCGACTGAATGACCGGAATGACGGGCTCATGCGATGGTAGCGGTGGTGTACTCGACTGAAGATCAACGATGTGCAACATATGCTCCCTCCTAAGTCGGTTGATGATTGGCGACAAGTTCGTAACGATGAAGCATCTCATGAATGTGTTGAGCAGAGCAGTTCATCATGCAGTCGATGATGGACATGTAAGGCAGATACGTATCCGTTCCCTGCCTGTAAGCTGGGAGATCTGACTGTAAGAAGGATAACGCCACCCCTGATTTTTGGAACGATTCTTCATCATATAGTGCCCTACCGTTGATGGCATTAATGTAATGGGTCGCGCCGAGTTGTCTGCAATAGTCCAGGATCCGTTCCTGCCCTCTCAACGTCGGGTCTCCATTAAGATCTGACGTATAGAGAAACGTCGTGTCGATGTGGAGATAACGAGCGACTTCTTGTAGACTTTGAGCGAGATAGATCGCGACGTTTCGTTCTGGATTCGAAAGCGCGCGTTCGAGAACCGGCATCGCCTCATTGAAATAAGGTGCTTTTTGATATGCATGATGCAGCTGTTTGATTTGTCGCACAACCGTCTCTTCCGCAAGCGCTCGTTCATGTTCACAAATCAACTTGTTCTGGCTCATCTTTTGAATGGATAAGGTGAATGGATGGGGTTCACCGTCCATCACGATCTGATTCCGATGAATCCATCCCTTTTTGATAAATTGGACATCGTCGAAGATGACAAATGTATCGACGGCGTGCATCAGTTGGAAGTAGCCGATGTAGGGGAAAAAGTACGGCTGCATGATGGCGACTTTCATACGAACACTCCTTCACGAAATGATTTGCTTCTCCCGCAACGTGTCATAGTACCCTTTTGCCGTCACATCATTTCGATGGAACTTCACGAGCTCACGAGAGAGTTTGCCGTGTTCGATCAAGCGTTCGGGATGCGCCAAATATTGCTCGATTCCCGCTTCGATCGACTCCACCGTGACATCACACATGTAGCAATTCTCACCATCTACCGAATGATGGGATACGTTGTTGATCTGATTGCTGATGACGACCCCCATCCCGGAAGCCCGTGCCTCGATGATTGTCCCGTTCCCGTTCGAGTAAGTCGCCGGGAGAATCAATATATCGGCTTGTTCGTATACGATTGGCATCTCGTCCCACGCCCGAATCTCATCTAAGAAATGAACGTTCTCGAGATGGTGTTCTGCGATGTATGCTTTACAGGCTTCGAGTTGTTGACCCGAGTGGTTCAAGTAAAGCTCCAAGTTGTATCGTTTCGATAAATTGCGATACGCCTCGAGGACGAGCAGTGGTTGATACCGTTCGACCAGGCGATTCGCGAACAATAACTTGAACGTGTCCCCATGTTTCTTATGACGGAGACCATGATCGAAATAGGCATCGATGTCTTGTGCATACGTGGCATGCACGACTTTATCCGGGTCGAACTGCAGCTCCCGTTTGAACTGATCGACTGCGACCGTCCCCATGCCGAAGTATAAATCCGCATCTTTGAACATCCAGTGCAATAGCTGAGTTTTTCGAGGGTTATCAACCCGATTCATCAATCGGTCTGACGGGTCATCGTCGTTTTGAAGGGGTCGGAGCGGCTCACTCATGACGACCGTTTTGATCCCTAACCGTTTTGCCACTTTTGTGATCAATGCGTGCATCGGCATGAATCCCCCGAGCAAGATGATGTCAGGCTTGAAACGAATGAGTTCAGGAATCAATCCGAGTGAGAGATAGCTCAGTTTCGGGAACCGTTTCGAATACTTTAAAATCTTACACTTGTCTCCGAGTGGGATTTTCCACCAGTCCGGTCGATTCGCATCCAAATGTTCATAAAACCAAAACTCTGCATCGAAATATTCTTCTAAGGCGTAACAGAGCTTCACTTGGTACGGAGACGCGATATTACTGATAAAGACGAGCTTCTGTTTCATCGTTTATCCCTCCTTGACGACCTGTCTCGGGTCGACGCTACCTTTCCATACTTCACGTCGAACGTAATCCGTATAAGACAAGAGGATGCGTACGACCTTGTCTGAGACGTTCGGCATACTGTAGTCGCTGACGAGTCGTGGGCGTGGTTGTGACAAGACGACGGAGATTCCTTGGAGGATGCGCTCTTTCTCGAGCCCGACCATCAGGACGGCCCCTTCCTCCATCGCTTCGGGACGTTCATGACTCTCGCGGATATTGAGACCTCGCAACCCGAGAATCGAAGACTCTTCACTGATTGTCCCGCTATCACTGAGGACCGCCTTCGCATGGAGCTGTAAGTGATTGTAGTCGATGAAACCGAGCGGCTTGAGCAACCGGACGTGCGGATGGAACGTGATGTTCAACTCTTGGATCCGCTTCATCGTGCGTGGGTGTGTACTCACGATGACGGGAAGGTCGTACACGTCAGCTACCGTATTCAAACTGTCCACGAGCGCGATAAACAACTTGTCCGAATTGATATTCTCTTCTCGGTGAGCCGAGACGAGGAAATAGCCCTCCCGCATCAAGCCGAGTCGGTCGAGCACGTCCGACTGTTCGATGGCCTCACGCTTGGAGTGGAGCACTTCATACATCGGACTCCCTGTCTTGATCACCCGTTCTGGTGGCAGCCCTTCACGAAGCAGATATTCCCGGGCAATATCGCTATACGTCAAATTGATATCTGACGTATGGTCCACGATTTTACGGTTCGTCTCTTCTGGGACGCGCTGGTCGAAGCAGCGATTGCCCGCCTCCATATGAAAAATTGGAATCTTCCGTCGTTTGGCGGCGATGGCCGTCAAGCAAGAGTTCGTATCGCCAAGGATGAGGACCGCATCCGGACGCTCCTGTTCTAAAATCGGGTCGATATGGATCAAGATGTTGCCGATTGTCTCCATCGGACTACCTGTCGCGGCATTTAAAAAGTGATCTGGCTTTCTTAGTTCAAAGTCTTCAAAGAAGACCTCATTTAATTCGTAGTCATAGTTTTGTCCGGTATGCACAAGGATGTGCTCGATGGCTTCAGATTGTTCAAGTTTATGAAGGACGGCCGACAGACGAATGATCTCGGGTCGCGTCCCGACGATGGTCATCACTTTGAGCTGTTTCATCTTGCACCTCCATGAAATAAGTATCCGGACGATTCGGATCAAACGCTTCATTGACCCACATGACCGTCACCAAATCTACCGTTCCAACGTTTTCGATACTGTGCGTATAGCCGACCGGGATATCAATGACGCGCATCATCTCGCCCGTCACATAATACGAATGGACGACGTCCTCCCCGACTTTTCGAAAGTGAATGTTCGCTTCCCCGCTGACGACTAAAAACTTTTCGTTCTTTGTATGATGCCAGTGGTTTCCTTTCGTGATCCCGGGCTTGGCCACATTGACGGAAACTTGACCGCGGTCAGGTGTCCGAAGGAATTCGGTGAACGAGCCCCGGTGATCCTCATGCTTCCGTAAGTCATATCCGAATGCGTCGACCGGCAAGTAGCTGAGATACGTACTGTAGAGCTGCTTCGTGAAGCAATCATGGAGCGCAGGGACGGCTAGATTTTTCCGACTATCGCGGAACGTATAGAGAATGTTTGCTAAACGCTCTAGCGAAACGGGGTCATGTGTGTCAACCATCTGATAGCCAGGCTTGACCGGATGTTCCAACACGTTCACGAAAGCTTCCACGACGTCATCGATATAAGCAAGGGTGACGGTGCGATTCGGATCATGAATCTCGACTGCCTCTCCTTTGGCGACCCGGTCACAAAATGTGGCGACGACACTGTTATAATCCGGCCGACTCCATTTCCCGAACAAGTTCGGAAGTCGATAGATCATCACCTGACGTCCTGTCCGGGTCACTTCATCTAATAGCAACTGCTCGGCTTGACGCTTACTTTGTCCATATGGGTTGTCGAGCTCGGCTTGAACGGAAGACGCGTAAACGATTGGTGCCGAGTTATCGACTTGTGTCAGGACATCGAGCAGATGTTTCGTCAAGCCGACATTCCCTTCGAAAAACTCGCGCTCCTCTTTCGGACGATTCACCCCAGCTAGATGATAGATGAAGTCTGCATCACGACAGAAGTTCATGAACGTCTCTTCTTCCGTATCACGTGTTTGAGCAAACACTTCATACCCGGCCGCTTCGAGCGTCACCTTCAAATTTTTTCCGACGAACCCGTTCGCGCCTGTGATGAGAATCTTCATGAGACTTTCACCCAGCTTTTCAACTCTTGTTGGATATAAGGAAGCTTCATGAGCAGTTGTTTCACTTGTTCGACGTTCAATTGCTCGGTGTTCGCCGAGTTATATTCGCCTTCGACGGTCAATTTTTGACTGCCTTCGCTGAAATATTTTTCATAGTTCAAGTCTCGTGTATCCGCAGGTACCCGGTAAAAACCGCCCATGTCTTCGGCGACCACATTCTCTTCTCGCGTCAAAAGTGTCTCGTACTGTTTCTCCCCGTGACGTGTCCCGATGACTTTGATCGGGTTGTCGACACCGAACAGTTCGATGAGCGCCTGTGCCAACGTTCCAATCGTGGAGGCCGGTGCTTTTTGGACCATGATGTCTCCTGCGTGTGCGTTTTTGAATGCGAAGACGACGAGTTCGACGGCGTCTTCTAAACTCATCAAGAACCGTGTCATGAATGGATCCGTCACCGTCAACGGCTCACCTCGTTTGATTTGTTCGACGAAGAGAGGAATGACAGAACCGCGTGATGCCATGACGTTACCGTAGCGTGTCCCGCAGATGAGCGTCTGGTCGGGACGAACCGCTTTCGCTTTCGCCACGAACACTTTTTCCATCATCGCCTTTGAGATGCCCATCGCATTGATTGGATAGGCGGCTTTGTCCGTCGAGAGACAAATCACTTTTTTCACGTGTTGCTCAACGGCTGCCGTTAAAACGTTATCTGTCCCAAGTACGTTCGTCTTGACCGCCTCGAGCGGGAAGAATTCACAAGACGGGACTTGTTTCAATGCCGCTGCGTGAAAGACGTAGTCGACTCCGTACATGGCGTTACGAACACTGTTCACGTCACGGACGTCACCGATATAAAATTTGAGCTTATCGTCCTGATAGAGCTTACGCATATCGTCCTGTTTCTTCTCATCGCGTGAGAAGATCCGAATCTCTTTAATGTCCGTTTTGAGGAAGCGTTGCATGACCGCATGACCGAACGACCCAGTCCCTCCTGTGATGAGTAACGTCTTATCTTGAAACATTGCAGATCCTCTCCTTCATGATGTAAATGGCTTCTATCGGTGATTGGAAAACTATTGCAATGAGTGGATATTAACGTGATACCCTTCTCCTACAAGAATCTGAAAGATATGTGTATCATTTTTTTGAAAGATGGCTTA
Source organism: Exiguobacterium sp. NPDC077395 (assembly GCF_050269125.1). Lineage (NCBI taxonomy): Bacteria > Bacillati > Bacillota > Bacilli > Caryophanales > Exiguobacterium > Exiguobacterium sp. NPDC077395. The sequence continues at coordinate 414,104 of NZ_JBNNHU010000001.1, read as the reverse complement.
ATGGCGCGTTCCCATAATTAGAAAAAGCATCCTCGATTGGGATGCTTAAGATGATCGGCGTAATAACCCGGTGATGAGCTGTTTTTCATCCTCCCGAAACGTGAAGAGCCACAAGACGAGGATGTAGGCGACCCCAAGCACCCCGGCTTTTAGCAAGAAGAGAAACAGTGAATTGACAGGGAACGTTTGCTGAATCATCCAGCCTGCCACACCTAAGACGATGAGAGCCGGCATAATCTTGAGATGACACTCTTTAAAGAAGCGCCACATGTTTAGCTGAAGAATCCGGAGATAGACCCAGTTCATAAACAAGATGGTGCCAAAGACATTCCCGATTAAGATGGCAACGGCCGCTCCAATAGCCCCATAATGCGGCGACAAGATGGAAGATAGGATGACGCTGACGAGGGCGACAATCAAAGAGGCGAACGCGCGATATTTGATTTGGTTCGTCGCAATCAATGTCGTGTAGGCAATCTCTTGGGTCAATGTGATGAACCCTGGGGCGATCAAGAAGAGCGCCACCCAGTAAGACGTATGGAACGATTCGCCGACCCACAATCGAATAAACTCTTGTCCCATCGTCATGAAGCCGACGATGATCAAACCGACAATATAGAGTTGAATCCGCCCGACACGGATGAGCAAGTTTTCTAAATCCCCGTGCCGGTTACTCGTCGTCATCCGTGTGACTTTCGGAAGAAAGAGCGAGCCGATGGCAGAGGAGATGGTCCAAACGTATCCTTCGATGACCATTCCGATGGAGAAGAGTGCAATTGAGGCACTCCCCGCGACCGCACCCAAAATGGTCGGGGTGATGTTGAGGATGAATCGCTGCGCGAGTGCAATCAACGTCGTCCAAGACGAGAAGGAGAAGATGTCCCGATACATCGTGCGGCTCGAATAGAGGAACTCGACGACGGTATCCGTCCGTCGCATCAAGTAAAGTCCTTTCCCGATGATGATGGAGAGTCCGACGAGCGCGTTGACGAACACGAGCGCATATAATCCATATCCGAGGAGGAGCGCCCCAATCATCAAGACGACCGTGAGCACTTTTTCAGATAAGTTGAACCAGTTCAAGACGACGAATCGTTCATTCGCAATCAAGATACCGTTGAACGGTTTTGTCGGAAAGAGGACGACGATATAAAAGCCGACCATGATATAGAGCGTCTTCAGTGTATCGATTTCACTCGCGGACAAGCTCGCATAAATCGTCTCGATCATGACGTATACACCGACGAGCACGAGACCGATTAAGATGGCGATTCCCGTGAACAGTTTGAAGGCGACACCTAAAAAACGAGACGCCCGCTCTTCGTCACCGAGCGCGTGATAATTGGATAAGAAGCGCGATACGGCCGCTTCAAGCCCGAAGTCGAGGGCGAACATGCTGACGAGCGAGATGGACAGCATATAGAGTCCGTAACTGGCTTGTCCGATTTCGGCGATCATCCACGGCGTATAGATCAACCCTGCTAAAATGTTGAAGCCGATGGCGGTATACGACATGAGGGCACCGATTTTGATTTGACGTGAGCTGCGTTGTTCATCGAATTCCACTTTCGTCGCCATCTCGACTTCCCTCCTTTATTTTTGCTGCCAGAAGAATAGATAAATCGGTTCGTTTCGGACGAATAGGAAGAGTAGCGCTGTGATGGCCACGTAATAGACGAGCAGGCGCTCCCTTCGGTCAAACGATCGTAAGATTTCTGGAATGAGAAGCATGATAAAGACGGAGAAATATTGAACGACGCGCATCATCGATGGGTTGATGAAGGTGAGCGGCAAGAAGCAGAGTGCGAGCAACAATGCGTTGATATAATGGACGGCATGCGGGTTGTTCGCAATCATCTCGTCTTTTCGCCAGACAGCGACGATGGTGATCAAGAGGAGGAGTAACGAAAAGTTGAGCGTCCCAGCTCCCGCGTAGTAATCATATTGATCATACCCGCTGATGATACGAAACAGTTCAAACAGGTGTCCTCTAAAGACGAATAAAAATGGGATGAGCGCCCCCATGAAAAGAAGATAACGGCTCGTCAATTGCTTGTTGGCCAAGAAATAAAACGGTATGAAGACGAGTGCGGATTTATGAATGGTCGCTGCGAGAAGGACGATGAGTAGGAATGGCCAAAACCGGCGCGCCTTCACGAACCCATAACCAATCATGACAGCGATGGCCGTCGCAATCGTCTGACGGATTCCCGTAATGGCAAAGAACGCATAGAATAAGGTCGAAAAGATGATGAAGCTAAGTAACGGTTCCGTCGAGTTGCGATAGATCCAAATCCCGAACGGTACAAGGAATAGAATCGCGACAATGAGCAAGTACCATTGATAGTTATCCGTCACGAGCTGGGTCGCTTTTTGAAGAACGAAATAGCCTGGGTCTCGATCGTCCCCACTTTCGAATAAACCTTTCATGAAGTTGTTTCCGATCTGCTCCCACGACATGACTTTCGACTGGTCGTACATCCATTTGTACTGCATCGTATCCGCCCCGACACTCAGATGCCGGAAGCCAGACAACACGATCCATTGTACGGTCGCAATGATTACGAACAACAATTTCCCGTTTCGAATGCCGTCATCGCGAAGGAGCAACGCCGCCCATGCGATGAGGAGAATGAGGTTGATCAAATAGATGAGCATGTCGCCCCTCCTTTTCGTTAGCGATAACGTAAGTCCATGACACCGCGATAGACAGATAACGCACGATGATATAGATAGGATCTACCTTGTAGCCACCTCTGCTCACGATAAGATAACAGACGATGTCCGTCGTAACGTGCCATCAACTCATCCCGCACATCGGGTGCGGCCGAGCGATAGATGGCTCGAAAGACTGTCTTTTGCTTGGAAGGTGACTCGAGTCGCTGTAGCAACTGTTCGAAGAAGCGCCGTGACTCAATTGGGGCCACATCCGAAATCCGTTTCGTCTGCTGTTTCGGATGAACGCGCGATTTGACATAAGGGTTTGTCGTCACGAGGAATTCGTATCCGGCAAGCGCCATATCGACCCAAAGCACCCAGTCCTGGATATACCGATAGTTCGTCGGGAACATCCCTGCCTCTTCAAACGCCCGTTTCGGAACGAGTAATGCACACCCGCTCAGACACGCTTCTAGCATTAAATAATCAAACATCTCATCACTCGTGTAATGGCCTTTCGTCCGCTTCCGAAGTCGCTGGATCGGTCGCCCGACTTCATCGATCAAATCGGTCCCACAGGATAGGATCGTCTTCTGTGTGGAATCCATTCGGTCGAGGAGTTTGATTTGATGTGCGATTTTCTCAGGCGTATATAAATCATCATGACTGAGCCACGAGAACCATTCTCCTCGCATCTTCTCAATCCCAAGGTTCAAGGCGGTCGATACACCACCGTTCTCCTTCTCAAAATAGCGAATGCGATCACCGAACTGTTTGGCGATGGCTGCCGTCGCCCCACCATCCGTCGACCCATCGTTCACGACGATCACTTCAATCGGTTCGTACGTTTGAGCGAGCGCACTCTCGATTGTCTCGTTCAAATAGTCCGCTCCATTGTAGACGGGGATGACGATGGAGACGAGTGGCTGTGCCATAGTGAATCCCTTCCTTTCTGATTGATTAATTCCTGATAGACGTCCAAGTAGTCTGCGACACAATCTTCCATCCGAAACGCTTGATGGGCATGGGTGACACACGCTTCTGTGTATGCCCCTTTCCCCTCTCGTTTGATTCGCTCGATCGCATCGACGAGAAGGGCCGGATGACTGCCGGATACGACAGAACCGCACGAGGTCGGGACAAGCTCTGGATTTGCTGTCCCATCTAAGACGATTGCTGGCGTACCACACGCCATCGCTTCTGCCGTCACTTTCCCGAACGACTCTTCTTCAGATAAGTTCAAAAAGACATCGGCGAGCGCATAGTATTCTGCGAGCTCTTCCGGACGGTTCGTTGACGGGATGTGGATGATCGATTTCGGTAATACAATGTCCGGCATCGCACCGACGAGTAGGATAGTGACGTCCGGTAACCGTTCTGCTAAATCCATCCACTTCGATAATCCTTTCGAGTCATCCCAAGAGCTCGCTACCCCGAGGAGCACAAAGCGATTCGTCAGTCCGAGTCTACGGCGCAACAACGCTGTATCCCGTGGACGGAAAATATCCGTGTCAATCCAGTTGTAGATTCGACGGATGATCGAAGATTGCCCGAGAAATGAAAACCGGGCCTCTGTCGTGATCCAATCCGACACCCCGATGACAGCGAGCCGTGGAATCGCTTGGAACCACATTTTCTTGTCTTTCCACATCCGCGCGGTCCGGTCGAGACCCCAACTCGGATTATCGAGGGCGAGTCGTGGACAGTTTCCGCACCCAGATTGCCAGCGGTCACATCCAGAACTCGTGTAATGCGTACATTTACCGGTATAAAACCAACAGTCATGTAACGTCAGGACGGTCGGCGTGTCGGTTTCAGCTAACCACGTCAACAGCGTCTCCAAATGCATATAGTTGGAGTGGAGGTTATGCAGATGGACGACGTCTGGTGGATTGGCTTCTAATCGACGGATCAGCTCTTCCGTCGCTCCTTTCGAGGCATACCCTTGCTTTCCGGTAAGTCTCGACAAGAAAGCATGACGCTTTTGATCGAACGGCGAGCCGATCCGAATGCCCGTCTCACTGTCCGGTCCTGTCGCATAGGCAACGATACTCTCATGACCAAACTGGTTGGCGATGGTCGAGAGCTCTTTACAAATTCGCCCCGTGCTCTTTTCTTCATTGATCGCGTTAATGTGTAAGATGCGCATCGTCCTTCGCCTCCTCTCCTGGCTCAATCGTATTTGTAGTGATAATGGCGTTCTTTTCCTTTGTCTCGCTTATTCATGACAAGACCGAGTATGTTCGCACCAGACAGTTCAAGCTGCTCTTTCGCTTTCAACACATAGTCTCGGTTCGAGTTGTCGCAACCGATGACAAGGATTGTACCGTCCGCCTCACTCGCGACAATCCGACTGTCCGCGACCTGCATGATGGGTGGCGCGTCTAAGATGATCATGTCATACGATTGCTTGATTTCTTCAAGCACCCGTTTCATCATCGGAGAAGCGAGTAATTCCGAAGGGTTCGGAGGAATCGGTCCGGCCGGAAGCATATGCAGCTTAGGCACTTGGGTAGCCTGGATGGATCGCTCGAGTGTCGTCCGTTTGGCGAGCACAGTCGAAAGGCCCAGTTGCCCTGGAAGTTGGAAAGTGAAATGAGCTGTCGGTTTTCGCATATCGCAATCGACGAGTAAGACACGTTTTCCAAGCTGTGCATACACGATGGCCAGATTGGAAGCCGTCGTCGATTTCCCCTCTCCTGGTGATGCGGAGGTGACCACAATCGTTTGTAAGTCAGCTCCAAGCGAGGTGAATTGTAAGTTCGTCCGAATCGTCCGATATTGTTCCGCAATGGGAGACTGCGGATTCACGAGCGTGATCAAGCTGCGTTTCGCTTCACGAACTTTGTCTTGTGTCTTTGGTAGGTGGAACATTTGTCTCGTCTCCTTTCGCCACTGGATTGACATCTTTTACAGGTTCCTGTTTTGACCGCTTCGCGGCCATGTCTCGCTTTTCAATCACTGGAATGTTTCCGATGACCGGTAACGCCAATAGTTTCTCTGCTTCTTTCTCATCACGGATCCGTTTGTCGAACGTGTAACGGATGAGGGCGAGCACACTTCCGATGACAAACCCGACAATCAAGCCGATGCCTGTATACATGACGGTACTCGGTGCAACGGGATCACTCGGCACGTCAGCAACCGACAAGATCCGGACGTTATCGATATTCATGAGATCCGGGATTTCATCGGCGAATACTTCCGTGATGACGTTCGCGATATTTGCGGCGACGAACGGGTCGCTATACTCGACGACGATATTGATGACTTGAGATTCTTCTTCACTCTCGACCAACAGGACTTCGCTAATATCATCCGGCGCGTTCGCCACTTGCTCCTGTACCTCGTTTAAGATGGCAGGGCTCCGCATGATGACACGATACGTATTAATCAACGAGAGCGATGACGAGACCTGGGTACTGTCGACAACGTTTGAGCCGGCTTCTTGCTTCGGTACGATCAGCACTTGGGTCGATGCTTCATACGTCGGCTCGACCACATATTGACTGAGATAATAGGCCGCTCCTCCGACGATCATGACCGTTAAAAGAATCAACAGTTTACTCTTTTTGAAGACAGCGAGTAAATCCGATAGGAGCATCGTCTGACTATTCACGGGTGAACCCTCCTTCAACTATTCAGCTGCATTTCCTAGTGTCTAGAATCTTGGTGTGCTTACTACTTACCCCCGCTCTTCTGACAAATCAAAAGAAATGATGACCATCTTTTTATAAACTATCAGGAAGGACGTCGATTCCTGAACGTATCGTAAATCTGCTTCATCTCCTCATGGGAACGCTCGACATCAAACGCCTTGGCTGATTGTGAATTATGCAACCCCATCTGATGGGATAGCTCGAAATCCAGTCGCATCGTTCGAATGGCGCGTGCGAATCCTTGAATATCATTCGGGGCACACTTGAAACCCGTCACCCCGTCGACCGAGTAGTCGTTAATCCCATGCACGTTCGAGGTGATGATCGGTAACCCTGCCGCCATCGCTTCAAGCGCCGCCATCCCGAGCCCTTCTCGTTTAGACGGGAAGACGAAACAGTCTGCCGCTTTCATCACTTCAAACACATCATCCCGAAAACCGAGGAGCTGTACTTGATTCGTGAGGTTCGTCTCTCGAATGACTCGTTCTAATTGAGGTCTCGCGTCCCCCGTCCCGGCAATCCAGTAACGGATGCTCGGTTCACCGAGTTCGGCAATCGCTCGAATGATGGTCTCGTGGTTTTTGTTCTCGTTCAGTTCTCCGACGGACAGTAAAACGAAATCGGTATCGGTGTCCACCCCGAGCGACTGACGTTTCAACGGGCGATTGATGCGAACTTGTTCGATTCGTTTCGTGTCGACCCCGATCCCTGGAATGCGGAACGTGTGCGTCGTTTTAAATGTCTGCGCTCTCGAAAAGTCTTCCTGATTGATTGTCACGATGGTATCGGTCAATCGGGCAAGTGTCCGTTCGACGGGATAATAGAGCATCCAGTTGAGAGAAGGACTGCCTTTGAAGAAGTGGAACCCGTGAGCCGTATACATGCAGGGCGTGTCTGTCTGTCTTGCGACGAGACGCCCGATGACGCCGCCAATCGGAGAGTGACAATGAATGAACGCATACGAATATGTCGTCATGACGCGTTTCAATTGTTGGAATGCCCGGACATGCCCGTTCATCTTTTTGATGTCTCGCTCGAAGTCAATTTGAAAGAGGGTGACCCCTTCCTCCCGTAAACTTTGTTTGACGCGTTCGACCTTTTCTTCGCTATACATACTTCCCCACTCAAAATTCGTGGCGACGTGCACCTCGTATCCCATGTTTTGAAGGGTCCGGATGTTATCACGGTTGAAACTTTCAATCATCGATACGACCGATGCGACCATGAGGACTCGTTTCATGTTCGCTGCCCCCTCACACGCGTTTCCGCAAGTAGTTCACACTGCGGAGCATCAAGACGAGTGGCACGGTCCGTTCGTGTTTACATAATTGGAAGAACGTCCGCCATTTCAAATCGAAGTAACGCATATCCATCTGGGAATACGCCTCTTTGTATTCTTTTTGTTGGAGCACTTGTCGCAACACCTCTGCTTGTGCGAACAGCGGTTTGTTGGAACTCAATTCGTTTAACCCAATCCCGATCATGCTGAGTGCGATCCGGTTATAGAGGGCACGTGTATAATCTTCTCCGAGATCATGTTCTTCAATGTACGTCATGAGCATATGGAAGAATTCAAGTCGTGAGTTCACGAGATTACGTTGATAAACACTCGTCTCAGACTGTCCGTTCGTCTTACGGTAGTGATAGATTGGATAATCGATGTAAATAAAGCGTTGGCAATGTTCGAGTGCCTGAATTTGAAAATAGAGGTCGACAAATGAACCGTACGGACTACGAAACGAGAGATGACGAATCAAATCACGATGGTACAAGGTGATACAATTCGAATTCAGCGCATCGACCGTCTCCGGATGTGCCAGTTCTTCCCCGACGAGTCCGAATAAACGACGATGAACGAAACGTCTCGTCTCTTCGGCGTTGTACGATAAAAAATCCGCATCAAAGATGCGCTTCGGTAAAGACCGCTCTTCATACTCACGGACGTACGTGCCCATGACGGCATCGGCACGTTCCGCTTCTGCATGTTTGACGAGAAGCCGAATCGCATCAAGATCTAACCAATCATCGCTATCGATGAACATCATGTATTCACCGGTCGCCATTTGAAGACCCCGGTCGCGGCAGAATGAACAACCACGATTCGTCTGGTCAATCAGAATGACGCGTGGGTCGTCATCAAATTCCAGCATGATGTCGAGACTTTGATCCGTACTGCCATCATTGATACAAATGATTTCAAGGTGAGGGTACGTCTGATTGACGAGGCTGTTTAAGCATTGACGTAAAAAAGTGCTCGTGTTGTAAATAGGCACGATGATACTGACGAGCGTGTCAGGACGTTGCATGTGCGTTCACTCCTTCTTCGGTGCAGAGTCATGGTGTCGGTGAGTTGCTATATCTCGTTGTTCCCATTCGATTTTTTGAATAAATACGAATTGAAATGAGTAGCGAATAATTTTTTAGTGAATTATCATAAGGGCCTCTTTTGAAGCGGCACAACAAAAAACAGACCGAAAGTTTCGGTCTGTCCGTCGTCACATGGTAGATGGTTGTTCATTCTGTAGATTCGCGAGCACGTTTTGGAAGAGTCGGTTGTTTACCTGATCCGATACGTAGGAGTTGTGTGGCGTGAGACTCACCCACGCAAACTCATACAACGGATGACTCGGTTGAATCGGCTCCGTTTCGAACACGTCGAGCGCGACGCCGAAGAATTTTCCTTCTTGGAGCGTCTCGACGAGTGCCTCCTCGTCGATAATCGCCCCGCGCGCTACATTGATGAGGATCGCATCCTCTTTCATCGCCGCAAGCGCATCCCGATCGATGAGATGATACGTCTCGTCCTTGAGCGGTAACGCCAAAATGACGACATCACTCTCTTTCAACACGTCATGGAGTTCGTCCAACAACACGTAGCGATCGACAAACGGTACGTCTTTTTCACGGTGCCCGACACCAATCAGATGCATATCAAATGCGCGCAGTCGTTTGGCGATTGCCTCACTGACGTTGCCGACCCCAAGTAACGTAACCGTCTTGCCCGTCAGTTCAAGCAGTCGCCGTTCTTTTTCCCATTGTCGGTTTTGTTGCTTCTCCCGAAATGCAGCCCCATGCTTCATAAAGTCGAGCAATTGCCAGACGACCCATTCCGCCATCGGCACGGCATATGTATCGCCGGCGTTATAGACGCGGATGTCTCTTTCTTTTAAGGCTTGAACAGGTAAACGGTCAAGACCGGCACTCACTGCTTGAACGACCTTCAATCGTGGAAAATCTTCAAGCGCCCGATTAGCAAACACGTTTTGGCAGACGAGCACCTCCACTTCAGATACATCTCGTTCTTGAATGTCTGACTCTTTTTCAAGAACGGTGACGTTGTGGCCTAACTGTTCAAGTCGTCCTTGTTGGTCGAGGGATAGACGCATCCCTGTCACCCATACGTTCATGACAACATTCCTTTCTGTTGTTGTATTTCTAATGTGATGGCTTGAACCTCGTCGACGAGCCGTAGACGATTTTGTTCAAGCCATTCTACAGGCATCGTTTCGAGTTGTTGCTCATATGCCCTAATTCTCCATACCCCTTCTTGGAACGATTGAGCCTGCTGTGACGACACTTTTGTCGCATTTCCGATATGACAGAAACTCCGAGACAAAATGACACACGACGAACCGAGGCGGACATGTTCCGGAATGATTCGCTCGGCAGGCACTCGCCCCTCCCCAATCCGGGCAATCCCACCGAAGCCATACGGAATACCAGCTTCACGGATTTGCGTGACAATTGTTTCGACGAGTCCATTCGTGAGCGGTTCAAATAGAAATGCTTGACCATAACTCAAATGAAGATCGTTCAGTCCGATATGAATCGAATCGATTCCTTGTAAACGTAATACGTCCGGCATGCACGCGACCGCTTCTCTCGTCTCACAAAGAAGAGAAACTTTGACACGCCCCTCGACCATGTCGATAAATGTCGCCACTTCAGCTACCGTTTTATAATATGGCAACATCAACATGTCCGCACCACGAAAAATCGCTTCGTTTATTTCGAAACGTGACCCTGCATGAATCGGATTGATGCGGACGAGCAGCGCGGCATGTTTCAAGACGGAACGGATGCGACTGACATCGTGCATCGAATGTCTTGAAATGACCGTGTCGAGATGTCCCTGTCGTTCCTCTTTCCCGTTCAATTCTAAATCCACAAAGATGAGATCGACTCCGTTTTGTTCAGCTAACTGTGCAACTTCTGGTTGATTCGTAATATACATGAACGCCAAAGACATCGTCCTAACCCCCTTTAACAAATTCACTACCATTTGAAATTAGCCATCGCCATAAACAATGAAACAGAAAAGAATAGCATCTTTTTGAAACGACATACGTCTTCCAAGGTGGCATTCTGAAACCATACTCGCAAATTCTTTTCCGTTTTGTTTGAAATCAAGAGATTCGGCAATAGTGTCATTACAGACAAATCATTTCGACATTTTTCGGCAAAAGGGGTGACTTCCAAAATGGATTGGATTGTGATTTTTGGTGCAGGTGGTCACGCGCAAGTATTGATTGATATATTGGAACTGACAGGAATGTATCGAATTGCAGGCATTTATGACGATAGTCCACATTTAGTAGGGAAAATGATTTATGGATATCCAATCCTCGGGGTCATCGGTTCAAACACGGCTATCCGAAAAGGAATCATCGGAATTGGAGACAATGATCAACGCGCACTGATTGCAAATCGAATACGAGAACAAATGCCAGACTTTGAATTCATCTCTGCCGTTCACCCTAGCGCCATCATCGGCAAAAACGTAACCATTGGTCCAGGTGTCGCCGTGATGGCAGGAAGTGTCGTCAACCCGAACACGCGACTCGAGGCACACAGCGTCGTCAACACGATGTCTTCTGTCGACCATGATTGTCACCTCGCTCCATTTTCATCCGTTTCACCTGGTGCTCATCTTGGTGGCAATGTTCGTCTTGGCGAACGTTCTTTCATCGGGATGGGCGCGACAGTCATCCATAATATTCACATCGGGTCCGATACCGTTGTCGGTGCCGGCGCAACCGTTGTTTCGAGTCTACCGAGCCAAGTCATCGCGTTCGGTACACCGGCAAAAGTCACAAGGAAGCGTGACATCCAAGAAAAATATTTATAGGTAAAAAGCTCCAACCGTTATCCATCAATCGGTTGGAACTTTTTACTATTCACATATATCTTTTGTCGCATTATGTCGCATCCTTTATGAAACATAAATTTTTCGACTAAAAACGACAAAATAAAAGGGGAAGTCGTTTGAATTTAGGTAAATCGAAATGACCTTATATTATAATATTTCATACATATTTTTATTTTTACTATAAAATTTTTTTGCGAAGGAGATCGCCGATGAATATTCTCATTACAGGAGGCTATGGTTTTTTAGGCAGTTCGATTGCCGAGCGGTTCTTCAAAGAAGGGCATCGTATACATATTCTCGACAATCTAATATCCGGCTCAAAAGATACAATCGACTTCAAGCATCGCCACTTATCGGCAGACGTGGCCGACCGTAAGTGTGAGACATTTTTCAAAACATATGCGTTTGATGTCGTCATCCATTGTGCGAACAGTTCAACCGAAGAGTACTCACACCCAACGACAGATGGTTTATTCAACCTGTTGTCTTTATCTGAAAAATATGGAGTCAAACAGTTTGTCTCCTTTTCATCAAGTGATGGATTTGAATTCGATGTCGATACAGATATACCTGAGACAGCCTCTCCCGTTCTACGCTCGCCTTCTGCATTAAATGAGCGACACGGCGAGGAATACTGCCTGCACTGGGGCACTCACTCTACACTCTCTACATTAGTTTTCCGTTTGTCGTCCGTGTATGGACCGAAGCAACACGTCAGTCACAAGAGTCGATGGATCCACGACCTCGTGTCGACGACCGATCCGGAACATCTCCGACCTCCTTTGTCGCATGACAGTCAAACTGATTTCATCTTTATCGGAGATGTGGTGGAAGCCGTATATCGAGGCGTCATCAGTGAGTTATCCGGACTGTATCATCTATCTTCGGGTGAATCGACTTCGATTGAATCAGTCTGCGCGCATCTAGGAATCCAACCACCACTTGGGAATCAACATGTACCGAAACACCAGCCCATCCTCGACAACCGTAAATTGAAGACAGATTTGGACTGGGTGCCTCGATTCGGTTTGGAAGAAGGGCTGCACGTAACGAAAAGTTATTATGCACAACAATCGTCATCCTCATCGCCTCATCCGATCCCAAAAGAACGTCGATTTAAGAATATACTCAGCCACCCGGTTCTACGAACGCTAGAGAACCTCACCTTGTTCTTCCTGTTCTTCATCGGCTCTCTTTTACTGACACCGATTGTGGATACGCAGGACTATTGGTTCATTTATGTCCTCTTAGCAGCACTGTTGTTCGGTAAGTCCCAATCACTCATCGCTTCCCTGCTTGCTGTCGGGGTTCATCTCTACGAGAGTGCCTCGATTGGTCGAAACGTCTTGTCTCTCTTTGTCGACAACTCGATTTTGGCCACATTTACGATGTACTTATTGATTGGACTTGTCGTCAGCTATGTGATGGAACGTCGAAACATTGAAATTCAATTTTTAAAAGATGAGTTGGCCGCAACGACCGAGCGGCATACATTCTTGAGCGAAATCTATGAAGAAACGCTCACCATCAAAAATCAGTTACAGCAACAGATTCTTCACTCAGAAGAGAGTATCGGAAGTGTGTACGAGGCGACGCGCGCTCTCGACAGTTTGGAACCGGAAGGGCTGTTCGTCGGATCGATTTCTGTTTTGGAGAAAACGTTGAAAGCGAAACATTTTGCGATTTACATGGTCAATCAGTCATCTTTCGCCCGACTCGCAGCAAAATCGGCTGATTCCACTTTCGCACCACGTAACTCGTTAGAAATCGTAGAACAGACGGTGATTCATGAAGTGGTCACTTCTTCCGATATTGTTTTCAATACATCGCTAACACCTGGTGAGCCTTTATTTGGTGCCCCGCTCATTCGTCAAGGAGAAGTAGTGGCCGTTGTCCTATGTTACGAAGTACCATTCCAGAATTTGACCTTGTCTTACCGCAATTTGATTGATGTCATGATTCGTCTCATCAACTCTTCACTCGATCGCTCGCTCGGGTACATTCATGCGATTCAATCTGATCGCTACGTCGGCAACACGAACGCATTGAAACAAGAGTACTTTGAGCGCATCCTCACTCAAAAAGAACAGGCACAACAGGAATTAAATATCCCGTATACCCTCCTGCTCATCGCAGAAGATAACAGTGAATCCGTCATTCAGAGCACGGATACGACGCTACGGACGACCGACTATTTAGGTTTCCGAACGGATGATCAATTGTATGCCATCCTGTCGAACGCGACGAAAGAAGAGTCGCAAATCGTTATCGAACGTCTCGCACGTAAGGCGATTCGTGCCGAAGTCGTGGAGGACGTCACCTATGTGGATTAACCTTTTGCTGGTTCATTATGGCGTGTCTTTACTCGTCTTGCTTCTTTTGTTCGTGAAGCGACGCGAAGACGTCATGCCAAGCTTCTTCTTGTTGTTGGCGCTCCCCTTTTTCAGTTGGGGGATCCTCTATTATTTGCAACGCTCGAAGCATAGAGATGCCGAACTGCCAGATTGGTTACTTCGAAAAGAGACGTATGACGATGTGTCGCTTCAACGACCGGACTTGATGAACGAAACGAATATGATTTCCCTACAGGATGCGCTCATCCTCAACTCCAACCAAGTGAAGCGGAAGACGCTGATGAACGTATTAAAAAATGACTTTCTTCAGCAAGCCCCGCTTCTCGCAGCAGCGCTCAAGAGTGAGGATAACGAGACGTCGCATTATGCGGCAACCGCGCTGCAACAGGCAAAATCATTGTTATCCAAACAGCTTCGACACGTGGAACGAGAGCTAGCAGAACGCCCGAACGACTTAAGTGTCATGATCGACTACTTGAACATTTTGAAGCAGATGATTGATATGGAATTTTTAGATCGACGCACACAAGTGAAATATACGTACTCTTACTTACATGCGTTAACCACCTTGATTGAACTGGGAGGGATGATCAATCCCGACTACCATGCCGAACGAATCCGGGTGGCGCTTTCTCTAGAAGAGTATGACCAGGCGCTTGCAGCGAGCGAGCTCTTTTTAAGACAGTATCCACGTCGTGAACAAGCCTACTTCGAGGCGATGCACGTTCATTATGTGATGAAGAACGTCAAACAAGTGCATCATATGGTCGATGCGCTTCGTGCATCCGACATTCGTCTCTCTCCAGAGGGACTTCAACAATTACGATTTTGGATATAGGGGATTTTTTATGAAACATACATTTAAGATTCAAAAAGGGATGTATTTAATCGGTGGCTTTATCGCGCTTTTCGGCTTCATCTTCATCCTGATTCGTTCAGATGTTGTCTTAAAGTTCCCACTGTTCTCAGAGAGTAATCCGACATCAATCCAATCACAATCCGTCTCTCGTGCAGATGGGATGCTCGATTCCAATTTAATATTGAGCAGTACGAATGATGAACAGCTTGCGGAGCGTCTCCAGGAACGTTTTCGTTCGATTGGTAAACAAAGCACTCTCATGGACATTGAACAATTGACGTCTTTGACGGATGAGAAGACGGTCATCATCGCGACGGAACATCTCGACCGTTTAAAAGACCGAAACATTCTTCTCGATTACGTCGAAAAGGGCGGGACCGTCTTGTTTGCGACACGCCCGTCGCCGAGTGATCGACTGATGGAGATGTATCGCCAAATCGGCATCATCGAAATCGGATCATTTGTCGAGACGACCGGCATTCGATTGAACTCTCCGTTTTTCGAAGAGGATGCCGCCAAGTCATTCGAGTCAGAACGTCTATTGAACTCGTCACTCGCCTTACGAGTTGACCCAGAGGCCAACTTACTCGCCACGTCTTCACAAGACTTGCCTTTACTGTGGTCAAAAACATACGGGGCAGGCCGATTCATCGTATTCAATGGCACGATGCTCTCCGAATTCAATCAGCAGGCGCTTCTATTTGTCGGTCTCGCCCAAGGGGAACCGGTGCTGCGACCGATCTTGAATGCAGAAGTCACGACGCTTCAAGGTTTCCCATTTTTAGCCTCGAACGAACGCCTTGTCACTAAATCGATGACCGACCGTGACTACTTCCGGAACGTGTTTTGGGCCGACGTACAACGCCTCGGCGCCAAATACGGGTTGAACTATGTCCTCGCCACGACGAGTCCTTCGTTGAATCCGACACCGGCAACCTCTGCATATTCGGAAGACTTAGCCCTTTATGGACGAGAGACACTACGATCCGGCGGAGAAATCGCCGTCTCAGGTTCCTCCTCCGAAGAGATTCGCGCAACGAAAACACAGTTTGATTACGCGTTACCCGGTCTCACCATTAAATCGTCTTATCTGACTGATGGAGAGACAGCTCAAGGCGTGTTTGATGATCATACGACAGAGATTGGGACGGTCAGTTTTCCAATAAAAACGGAAGCGGTCGTACAACTGCCATCGGCCCCGCTCGACTTTTCAGACCCGGACTGGACATCTTGGACGCTTTTCAACGAGCTCGTGACAAGTGGGAGTGTCTCGATGACGCTCTCCCCTCAAAGCATCACGTCACAAACAGAAGGCGAGGCGTTGGTCACAGCCTTTCAATCTGTCTTAGATGAACAACGTCACGATGTCCCGTGGATTCGCTCGATGAAAGCATCGGATGTCGCACGAAACCATCACTTTTTTGAAGGTCACGTGTATGTAAGCCAGTCAGAAAACCTGTATACCTACACGTTGGACGAAGCAGCTGGTGCGACGTACTTTTATCTTCAGTCTTCACGAGAGATTGAAGAGGTAGACCAGTGCGAAGTCGAACGAATCGGTCCTGACTTATATCTCGTCAAAACCGAAGCATTATCCTTCTCAATCCGATTGGAGGCGAAATGATGAAGATTTGCTTGATTTCAGAAGGCGCATATCCTCACGTGACGGGTGGTGTATCGAGCTGGATTCAGTCGCTCATCACCGAGATGCCTGAGCATGAGTTCATCGTTTACTCCATCTCGGCAAAAGAAGTGAAAGGAAGTAAACCGAAATATCCAATTCCTGAAAACTTGGTTGAACTGCATGAGATTCACCTCGGTGATTATGTAGATCAGAAGATTGTCAGCGGAAAACGATACAATCTGACGGACGCGGAACGTCTCGCCTTCCTGTCCCTCATGTCGGAGCGTCAGACGGACTGGGACGTGTTGTTCCAATTCTTCACGAGCGGTCGCATCGATTCGGTCATGAACTTCCTTGGCAGTAAAGATTTCTTCGATATTGTCAGCACGCTTTGCGAGAAGCGGTTCGTCCAAGTACCGTTCACCGATATGTTTTGGGCGCTCCGCTCGATGCTGTTACCGTTGTTCGTCTGTATCGATCACAAAGTACCGGAAGCGGATGTCTATCATAGCGTTTCGACCGGCTATGCGGGCGTACTCGGCGCCCTCGCAAAATATCAATACGGCAAGCCGTTACTCTTAACGGAGCACGGGATTTATACACGGGAACGTGAAGAAGAGATCATCAAAGCCTCCTGGATCAAAGGCTACTTTAAAGATGTATGGATCGATTATTTCTATAGTCTCTCCTACTGCGCTTACGGCTACGCCGATGACGTCAGCACGTTGTTCGAAGGGAACCGAGAGATTCAACTGGAGCTCGGTTGCCCGCCGGAGAAGACGTTCCTCGTCCCGAACGGCATCGATGTGTCTCGCTTCTCACCTGAAAGCCGGACGACACGTCCCGGCGTACACATTGGTGCCATCCTTCGGGTCGTCCCGATCAAAGACGTCAAGACGATGCTCCAAGCGTTCGCCATCGTTCAGGAGAAATTCGCGGAATCCCAGTTTTATCTCATCGGACCGTTGGATGAAGACGAAGAGTATTACGAGGAATGTCTCGAGCTCGTCGACATGCTCGGGCTCCAACATGTTTATTTCACGGGTCCAGCCACCGTCCAAGACTACTTATCCTTTTTAGACATCCTCGTCCTCTCGAGCATCAGTGAGGGACAACCGCTCGTCATCCTCGAAGGGCTCGCCATGGAAATCCCGTTCGTCTCTACCGACGTCGGGGCTTGCCGTGAACTGCTAGAAGGTCCGAACGACCGCTTCGGCAAAGCCGGTAGCGTCGTCCCCGTCATGCATTTTCATCTGTTGGCGCATGAGATCATCAAATTGGTCGAACAGCCTGATGTACGACAGACGTATGGGGAGAATGGACGGGCACGCGTCACGAATCACTACACCTTACCAATGATGATTGACGCATATCGTACTTATTATGAGAAAGGAGAACGTCATGGCCGGAATCGGATTTCAATTGAAACGACTGTATGACAAATCAGGATTTTTCGGGCAGCTCCGTGCGTACGGCTATTCGGCCATCACGGCGGTCGGTCCGATGTTTCTCTCCATTCTGCTGATCACCGCATCGCGTGAATGGTTGCTCTACTTGAACGTCGGCGCGAGTGAAGTGAACATCTATATGGCGGCCGTACAGTACACGTTCATCTTCTCGCAGCTATTGACGGGTGGATTTTTATTTACGATCTCACGGTTCGTGGCGGACCAGACCTTCTTAGAAAAAGAGGAAAACGTTTTGTCCTCGCTATACGGACTCATCAGTCTGATCGTCGTGATTGGTCTGGTCATCTCTGTGTTGTTTTATATGAGGTCTCCTCTCCCGTTCAGCTATAAACTCGTGACGTATCTCTATTTCACACAGCTATCTGTCATCTGGATTTTATCGATGTACGTGTCCGCCTTAAAAGACTATAAAAAAATCGTCACGAGTTATGTCCTCGGGACGTTGGTCGCGGCATTCTTCATTTGGTTGTTGACGTCCCCGCTCGGTCATCCGACGGCGACCTCGGTGTTCATCGGACTAAATCTCGGCTTCTTCGTCATTTTGATCCGATTGTTTCGCGACATCCATCATTATTTCCAAGTGAATAACCGCAACTACTTTTACTTTTTAGTATATCTCGAGAAGTATCCGCTCCTTTTCTTGATCGGAACGGCCTACTACTTCGGTTTGTATGGACATAACCTCGCCACCTGGTTCAGTGACCGAGCGATCATCGTCGGGGAGACATACTTGATGGCGCCGTATTACGACACGCCGGTCTTCTACGCCTACTTGAGCGTCCTTCCCTCGCTCGTCTTGTTCATGGTGACGCTCGAGACGACGTTTTATACGTCTTATAAAAAATATTACGGTCGGATCCTAAACGGGTATCCGTTCCAAGACATCCAGACCGCCAAGCGTGAGATGTTCCGTGTCCTCGGTTCGGAGCTTTTATTCATGGCCCAAGTTCAGATGCTCGTCACGTTCATCTTCTTGTTCCTCGGTGTCCGTCTATTGCCGTTCCTCGGCATGACGCAAAATCAGATCGACATCTTTATCATCGTCGTACTCGGCAGCTGGTTCTTGAGTCTCGTCATCACGATTTTCTTGATTCTACTGTACTTCGACGAGCGTCGCGCCGCCATCCAGCTGACAGGATTCTATGCGGTCACAAGTTTCCTCGTGACGCTCGCCCTCGTCTTGTTGTTTGATTTATACGGCGTCGGCATGTTCCTTTCTGCCATTCTCGCGTTCATGTGGGGAGCACGATTACTCATCCGGAGCTTAAACGATATCGACTATACGACGTTCTGCTCGCAGCCGATCGTCTATCAAGAAGTGACGACAAAAACGGAGATGTTCTTACGGCGCATCGGAAGTCTGTCTTAGAAGGAGTTTATATGTATGAAGCGTTTGCCTTACCCGAGAGTGATGATTGGCCTCATCATTCTCTTCTTCCTCTTGTTGGGAATACAAGCTTTATTAAAAGCACCTGAATCAGGCGCGACATCGACGGAACGTGCAGAGACGACGAACGAGGTCGCCACACTCGAATCAACATTCAAAGAAGATAAGCGTGTCTATGACAAGCATGACGGGAACAAGCTCGAGCATGTGTATGTCACCATTTTCGACCAACGTACCGTTCCTGAGAATGACTTGACGTTATATGACTTGAACGAGTCGTACAAACAGTACAGCAACCTCGAGAGCGGTCCGAAGCTATATGTGCATTTTGAAACTGGAGACGCGAAAGGACCGGACGGCATCCAACTGTTCGATGAGCAGGAAGTGAATGCGACGATTCAACTGCGAGGGCGGTCGAGCCGTCTCGAACCGCAAAAATCTTACAAGATTCGCCTTCAAGACAACGCGGGTCTTTGGTACGGTCAAAGCGTCCTCAACTTGAACAAACATGCCGACGACCGTACACGCGTCCGGAACCGACTCGCGTTCGCGTACTATGAACAGTTAGACGATATCTCTAGTCTACGCACGAACTTTGTGCAGCTACACGTCCGGGATATGACCAACCCCGAGAAAGCCGATACGTTCGAAGATTACGGGCTCTACACCCACGTCGAACAATTGAACGAAGAAGCACTCGCCGCACGCGGGCTCAACCCGGACGGCCATTTGTATAAAGCCGAGAACTTCGAGTTCTTCCGTTATCCCGACAAACTCTTGCCGACCGAAGACCCGAACTATGACAAAAAAGCCTTCGAATCGGTATTGAAGATCAACGGGTCTGACAATCATGACGAACTGTTGACGATGCTCGACGACTTGAACGACTTGTCAAAACCGTTCGATCAAGTGTTCGACAAATACTTTGATGAAGACAACTACCTGACTTGGCTCGGGACGAATATCTTGTTCGGGAACTACGACACGATGTCGACGAACTATTATCTATATAGTCCGCTCAACTCGGAGAAGTGGTATTTCATGCCGTGGGACTTCGACAAGGCACTCGGCCGGGATACGGAACGTACCGACGCCATGCCGAGTTGGCAACAAGGGATTCAGCGCTACTGGGGAACGCTCCTCCATCGTCGTTACTTAAAAGACCCGGAGAACGTCAAGTCGCTCCAAGCGAAGATGACGGAACTTCAAGAGACAATTAATCCGACTAGAACGAAACAGTTGATTGATGGATTTTACCCCGTCGTCTCACCACTCGTGACGAGCGAACCGGATTTACGTTTCATGAAGATCGAGGCGTCTTCTTATGAAGCAAATTATCGGAGATTAGAAGACATCACGGCGAAATATGCGACAGACTTTGAACGGTCGCTCGAAAATCCGATGCCGATTTTCCTACAGTACAGTCGAGATGGAAAACAAGATGTGTTCCGCTGGGATGCGTCGTACGATCTCCAGAACGAGGAACTGACGTATCACTTCGAATTGAGCACCTCGCCCGACTTCGCGACTTTACTCAAAGAAAAAGCGAACATGACGACGTTCTCTTATTCGATGCCGGCGCTCGCGCCAGGTCGCTACTATTGGCGCGTCACCGTCAAGGATGAGTCGGGCAACACGCAAATCCCGTTCGACTACTACCGCGACAATGACCGGAAGCTTCATTGGGGCATCCAACAAATCGTCATACCAGGAGAAGCATCATGAAACGATTCCGACATGAATTAAAATACTTTATCAACGAGCAAGACTATCATACGCTTCGCGAGCGCATCGCCACGATTTTGAAACAAGATGAGCATTCCGTCTCTCGTGACGGCTACTTGATCCGGAGTCTCTACTTCGACAACGTCTACGACCACGACTTGATTCAAAAAAACAGCGGCATCTTCCGCCGGAAAAAGTTCCGCATCCGCACGTATAACTATTCGGATGCCGTCATTCGACTCGAGAAGAAGAGCCGTCAAGGTGAATACATTCTCAAGTCGTCTGTCGCTATCACGCGCGAGGAATACGAACAGATTTTAGATTGGGAGTATGACTTCTTGCTCGAGAAGACCGAACCGCTCTACCATGAGTTTTATTCGTATCTCACGGGTACAATCATGCGCCCTCGTGTCATCGTCGATTACGTACGTGAGGCGTATGTCGGCAGTCTCGGTAACGTCCGGGTCACGTTTGACAAAGAACTCAGTTTCGTCACGAACAGTGTCGACCTGTTCGAACCAAACCCGGTCTCCGAAGAAGTGCTCGATTATCCGAAGACGATTCTCGAAGTGAAATATGACGAGTTTTTACCGGACTATATCCGGCAAGTGTTACAACTTCATACCCATCAACGTTCCGCCATCTCAAAATATGTGCACTGCCGGATGGCGAGCATTCAATATCATGGATTTTAGAAAGTGAGAGCCTATGGACACAACCGTAAACTTTAACGACATTATCAAAAACAGCTTTTTAAACGAGTTCAGCTTTGGCAACTTGTCAATCATCGACGTCATGCTCGGACTGCTCACGGCTTTCTTAGCGGGGAGTTTCATCTATTTCATCTATAAGACGACCTATCGCGGCGTCCTGTATAGCCCGAGCTTCAATGCGACACTGCTCGTCATGACGATGATCACGTCGCTTGTCATCATGACGATTTCGACGAATGTCGTCCTCTCGCTCGGGATGGTCGGGGCGCTCAGTATCGTCCGCTTCCGGACGGCGATCAAAGATCCGCTCGACGTCGTGTTCATGTTTTGGGCGATCGCTGCCGGTATTTCAAGTGGTGCCGGGCTCTACTTCTTGACCCTGTTCGGTGCCGCCGTCATCGGAGCCGTCATCGTCAGCCTCGCTCGCAAAAAACATACAGATACGCTTTATCTTCTTGTCATCCATTACTATGAGGACGGGAACGATGAAGTACGACGGGAGCTTCAACAACTCGACTACACGCTCAAGTCGAAGATTGTACGGAAAGACGTCGTCGAACTGACGGCTGAAGTCCGATTGAAAATCGACAACACGGCCTTTATGAACCGATTGAATGACATCGAGGAAGTGCGAGATGTTTCTCTTGTTCAATACAATGGGGATTATGCTGTTTGATGCAACGGGACCGATTCAACAATCGGTCCTTTTCGTATGCAAAAAAAGCGAAAGAGATTTCCTTTCGCTCTCACAAAGCACGATAGTAAAACAAAGCAATGTTCGAACAAATAATGATTATCAAAATCATAATCATTAGCCAGTCAAAGATTGATTGTTTAACTGAGCGGATTTCACTTTCAGCTTCACTCAATCGCAAGTCCTTTTCTGTTTCTAACAGTTCTTTTTCAATTTCACGATTGATTTGGTCCATTTCTTTTTGTGTCAAGAATCTTCCTCCTTTATTAATATGACCCAAACAACTAAATAATTGAGGAATACGTGGCTCAATCTCGGAAATGTAACGAAATCACATCACCTACTCAGGATTAGAATCATTTGATAGTCATACTCTCTGTTCCTCGATTTCTTCGCCAATCTGCACGAATAACATTCGATTTTCGATTTGAATCAACGTGCGTTTAACGTGTCCAAAAATTAGAAAAATAGAGGTTTTAGAGATTTGAGGGATGTATAGCTCTTCCCTGTTGATAGGATGAATTTGATCCAACTCTACACCAATTTTAATTAAGTCCTCTAAGGTGTAAGACTGTTGTTCCTTCACTCGATAACGTCCAGTTAAATTCAATACAGCTTGTTCGTTTAACTGTAGTTCCCTTGCATAGTTTTGAATTTCAGTTAACGCTTGATTCACGCCATTGAATACTGAATCTGCCAATTGATAAGTCGCACTCGGATGTTGTGTTGATATGAGTTCAGCAATTAACTCCCGTATTGTGAACGTCTCCCCGGTTTCAAATACTCTTTTCGTGTTGATGCGTGCTTGATTTGTGGGCCACTTTTTCAAAACGACCGCTCGATTCAGATCCACCCCTTTTTTCAAAACTAACAGGAGCAATAAAATATGACCTAACCCTTCTAAATTACTAGCATTCGACATACCGTTACGTAAAACAGATTGTTGATGTTGCAAGTGATAAATTTCAGCTCCCCAATGTGGATGTAGATGATTCGCTAAATTATGAGGAGAAAAATCGTTTAATGAATGATTCGATCTTTTTAGATATTTGGGTAGGAGATGACTAACTTCTCGAAAATCGCTTCCTGAAACCGAACCCTTTAGCATAATGAAACTATCATGTGAACAATAATAGGGAATTCGTTTTGCTAAATCATCAGCATTCATAAACCAGCCTCCGACAATCTCAGCTGGCATTTGTTTGATGACATTTCTCATATACAATCCATGTCCGAAAATAAGATCAGGCTGCGCTTCTAAAATAGAATCAATCAGAGAATCATGGAGTGATTGCGAACGCTCTCCCAAATCTGCAATTTGGCCAAGTACAAGGATTTTTTTACCGTGATAATACTTCTTTTTCTCTTTAAATGTTTGAATCGCATTGATCATTGCTGGTACCGAGGCATTATGTGAATCGTCCAATATGGAAACGTGACGGAGATCTTTTGTATGGATTTCTTTTTGTTCCATCACGCGTGGTAAAGAACGAAATTCATGCAATCTCGGTAAAATATGCGCCATTGAAAAACCTAACTCTACTAAGCAAAGAATGGCTCCGAGTGCATTGGCAATCATTCCATCGCTCGATATTTCTAGCGAAAATTGATAGATTTTCTGGTTGTACCAAAACTCTATCTTTGTATGGTCTTTATAGATTTCTTTTCTTGCCACATAAAGTGTTGCGGATGGATTATTCATACTGTACGTAACAATTCGCTTCGTTTTTTGATTCGCTTTATTCATGAGCAACTGCAAAATCGGAGGATCGATGTCTTGATTCAGTACGACCAATCCGTCATCCGTTAGACCGTCGATGATTCTACTCTTGAAACGCGCAATGTTCTCTTTCGTATTTAGAGTAGATAAATGTGCTTCACCAATTGAAGTAATCATGGCTACATCCGGACGAATCAATAGCGATTGATTCCCCCTATTATTTAGCGCATTTAAAGAAATTTCTAACACTCCAACATCTGGTTGCCTCGCTAGTTTAGCGCCATGCAACACGACACCCATTTGAGTATTATTATTCCCTCTAGTTGCCAATAAATCATGTGTTTCCCCAATCATCTGTTCAATCATCAATCGAGTTGAACTTTTTCCAACGGAACCTGTAATCGCAATGACAGGACGATTCATCTTCTCTCTAGCGACCCGGGCCAATTGAAAAACAGCTTCATAACTGTCTTTGACGATCAATTGAGGTACTTTATTTTTTAATTCAACAATAGGTGTTTCCGTAATAATAAGGGCGCATTTTTCCCAATGCGATAAAATACTCCGATTCCCATCCACCCAACTAGTCTTTTTACCCATTCTTAAATCCCATATGGACTTCGATATTGAAATAAACGCAGTGTGTTTACTACTTACCTCTTCCAAAAAAGAGGGATTTATTTCAAAATCATTAATCACCAAATTATTTTTTATGGGAATATAGAATTCTCCTTGAACAATCCGTTTGATTTCCGACATATTAATGCCTTTCAAGTTAATAACCCCCTAATTTAAAAGTTTTATTGGTATTTTATATCCATATAATAAATGGAATTCAATTATCAAAATAAGAATTTTATGGTTATTTTGATTGTATTATATATTATTTTTGTCTAAAATGTGAATTAAATATCCAGATTATACACCTATATATTTATTAAATGGATGTATAAGGGATATTAAAAATACTTTTTAGGAGGTTATTTCAAAAAGGTAAATTACGGTCGCAATGATTACTTGGTTGAAGGAGGAGAATATAGTTGAAGAATTTTGACTATAAAGCGAGATTGAAGAAAAGTAACAATTGGAATATGCGTAGGAAAAAGAAAGCCCTTGCTACAGTTGCCATCGCCTCATCTCTTGTACTTAATACTTCACCAAATGTTCCTTTAGGGAACTTACTTATTAATCCACATTATCAAGTTGAAGCAGCATCGCTAGCTGAAGTTCAGTTACTAACAGATGTTAATGTAAACGCCACCTTGACAGATTTACCTGCTGACCCAGATCATTACAACTTAAACTTAAATTTACAGGGAACCGGTTTAGCGGATGTCGAAATCGTAAACCCTGATCGAGTTGCAGTCTTTTACGCTCCAGAGCTAGCAGGTTTATTATCCGAGAACGGCCCAGCCGATGTAAGTGTGGAGATTTTACCGATTACGCTTTCAGATGTTCCGAGTCTTGAAACGGATATTGACACTGTGACAGGTACTCTTACAGACTTGGTTACCGGTTTAACGACAACTCTTGATGCAGCAATTAGCGGACAGCCAATCGATGGATTGGTTCAAGTAAATGGTCTTACTGAATTGAATGCAGCGCTCGACAACTTAAATAATTTAGATACAGCCCTAGCTAACCTCACACAGTACAATGATTCAATCCCCGTAACAATAAATCCTGACGGTTCAATCGTTATTGATTTCTCTGATGGTCTCGGCAATCACGTCGAAACCGCAGTGATTGATGTAGTTCAATCCGCCTTGAGCGATGCGCTAACTGCCGTAAATAATATTGAAGTCGTATTATTGAGTGATCTCCCACTGTTACAATCTCTTTTAACTACTTTAGTAATCGATCCAATTGTCGATCCATTAATTGCAGCCTCAACATTATCTATTAATAACTTACAAACCGAACTCACAACGGACACGGTAACTCTCAGCAACGAGTTAGCGGGTCTACAGGTACTTGGTCAGACTACTGTCGATGCCGATGTTCTAGTCGATCAACCATCAGGAATCAATGGTGATGTCACCGTTTATGGTGCAGGCATTCAGGATTCAGTGATTGACGCCGTATTGCTCAGCAGTTTGGTAAGTAGCGACGTCATCACATTTGATGAAGGTGACGATTCAGACGCTGACGCTGACGCTGATGCCGATGCCGATGCTGATGCTGACGCCGATGCGGATGCTGACGCGGATGCTGACGCGGATGCTGACGCGGATGCTGACGCGGATGCTGATGCTGACGCCGATGCCGATGCTGACGCGGATGCTGATGCTGACGCCGATGCCGATGCTGACGCCGATGCTGATGCCGATGCCGACGCCGATGCCGACGCTGACGCTGACGCCGATGCCGACGCTGATGCGGATGCCGATGCTGACGCGGATGCTGACGCCGATGCCGATGCTGACGCTGACGCGGATGCTGACGCTGATGCTGATGCTGACGCAGATGCTGACGCCGACGCTGATGCCGACGCTGACGCAGATGCAGATGCGGATGCCGATGCTGACGCCGATGCTGACGCGGATGCTGATGCTGACGCCGATGCCGATGCTGACGCCGATGCGGACGCTGACGCCGATGCCGACGCCGATGCTGACGCCGATGCTGACGCTGATGCCGACGCCGATGCCGATGCTGACGCTGATGCCGATGCTGATGCCGACGCCGATGCCGATGCTGATGCCGATGCGGACGCTGATGCCGATGCTGATGCCGATGCTGACGCGGACGCTGATGCCGACGCTGATGCCGACGCTGATGCAGATGCCGACGCGGATGCCGATGCTGACGCGGATGCCGACGCGGATGCCGATGCTGACGCGGACGCCGACGCCGATGCTGATGCCGACGCCGATGCGGACGCTGATGCCGATGCCGATGCCGATGCCGATGCCGATGCCGACGCCGATGCCGATGCCGATGCCGATGCTGATGCCGATGCTGATGCCGATGCTGATGCTGATGCTGATGCTGATGCGGACGATATAATCGCCCCAGATTCACCAACTGTTAATCCAGTCACAGTCGGAGACATGTATATCACTGGTACAGCTGAACCTGGATCAACGGTAACCGTAACTTTCCTAGATGGAACGATGGCTA
The DNA here is from genome assembly GCF_050269125.1 of Exiguobacterium sp. NPDC077395. Taxonomy (NCBI): domain Bacteria; kingdom Bacillati; phylum Bacillota; class Bacilli; order Caryophanales; genus Exiguobacterium; species Exiguobacterium sp. NPDC077395. The sequence goes on along the minus strand of NZ_JBNNHU010000001.1, from coordinate 386,970 downwards.
TGGGAATCGCGGATGCCTACGGGAATTACACAATTGAGGTTCCTGATAACGTCATATTAAATGCAGGAGATCAATTACGTGTCACTGCAACGGATGAAGCCGGCAATGAATCTGACCCTACTTTCACATACGTATTAGGTAGTAGCGGTGGTAATGGCAGTGATAATGGTCATTCAAACGGGGGATCGAGCGATGTAGAGGGAATCACGCTTCCGAATACGGCAACAAATGCATGGTCACTTGGCGCTACTGGATTAAGCGCATTACTACTTGGTTTTGTCATGAAGTTGTTCAGACGTAAGAAGCCGTTGGATCAATAATTGTAATAAAGGAACAAGTGAATCATTTGCTTGTTCCTTATTTTTCATAATGAATGTTGCGGGGTGATGAATATGATGAAATCGATGCAGTCTACCGAAATGCAATCAATGCTTGCTGATATGTCTCAACAATTCAAATCAACTACTGACTACGATCTATATTCCAAAAGTAAAACTGTCCATCTCTTTGCTACATTTGGATTTGAAGATAAGCGCGCAACTGTCGTGCATGTCAGTGCAATCGGAATCAATCAGGCGCTAAAATCATTAGAGCGAAAAGCAAAAGAATTGATCGACACTTTTCCAATGAATATAAAAATTGATGTAGTGACTGAAAAACGTTCGATTGATATTCTTTCTTTTATCGAATTAATTACACGCACGAAGAAAAATTATTTTAGGTTCGGTTTAAGCTTTGACAAGACATTGAGTCAAGCTTTCTTAGAACAAGAATTGAACGGGAACGCGATGATTCAAATTTCTCCTGAAAATAAAAGAGGATATCTTCATGAAGCAAACATTCAAACTTACATCACCATGCATCGTCCAGATATGAACCCTATTGATTTTAATAAAATTAGTGAACTCTACTTATTTTCAACGAAAGGATACTTCTTTGATGGAAAACAGTTTTTCTCTCTCCATTATGATGAGTTCAATCACGGAAGAAGAGACACACCGTTAAATCGAAAGGAAGTGTGTTACCTTGTTGACTCCGGTCAAAACTATTTAACAAGTTTGAGTAAAGAGAGTGGCCAATTCACATACGGATATTTCTCCTGTTTTGACAAAGAAATTAAATTCTACAATATGCTTCGCCATGCCAGTACGTTATTTTCAATGATTGAAGCTTATGAATTTAATCCCACGCTAGAAGCAAAAAAAACAATCGAAAATGGCTTAATTTTTTTAATCAATAACGCGTTATATGTGGATGACACAAACGACATCGCCTATATAATCGATGGTCTTGATGGAAACCAAGAAATTAAATTAGGAGCTAACGCTGCCGCGATTTTAGCTTTCACAAAGTATATGGACGTGTTCCAAGATTCCACATATCTTCAGATCAGTGTTCAGCTGGCGAATGGCATTTTACGTTTACAACATGAAAATGGGAGCTTTACTCACGTCCTTCACTATCCTTCTATGAAAGTGAAAGAACGTTTCAGGATTGTATATTATGATGGCGAAGCCGCATTTGCACTCATGCGACTGTATCGCATACAAAAAAATGAGCTATGGTTGCAAGCAGTCGAGAAGGCTTTTGATTATTTCATACAAGAACAATATTGGAAAAATCACGATCATTGGCTTAGTTACTGCACAAACGAGTTGACCATGTATCGTCCTTTAGAAAAGTATTTTCAATTCGGTCTTGATAATGCAAAAGGTAAATTACATTTCATTTATCACCGAATCACAACATATCCCACTTTCTTAGAATTGACGGTAGCCACGTATAAGATGGTACAACGCTTGAAACAAACTAACTTCGCACACCTATTAAATGATTTTGACGAAGAGTATTTGATTGAGACAATTCACACACGAGCCGAATATCAACGCAACGGATTCTTTTATCCTGAACTGGCGATGTATTATAAAAATCCAAAACGAATTACAGGTAGCTTTTTTATTCGCCACCATTCGTTTCGTACACGTATCGATGATGTCGAACATTATTTATCAGGATATATCGCCTATTGCGAAGAATTTCATCCCCAATAATCCAGCATATAAAAACTAAATAGTAGAGTACGATTTTCAATACAACTGTTATTTCGATTTGGACAGCAACGAAATCAATGAAAAGAAAGCTAATTCTCAAAATTGATGACCACGTCAGTCTTTCCTTAATTCGGAGGTATACGTTGATTAATAAAATCGGAAGTATATGTATGATTATTGGTTTATTGTTAGTGGGGTACTTCTTCTATCAATTATCCGCTCAAGAACTTGTTCAAAAAGAATCTTTAGATGAAGCAGTACGTTATATCGAAACCGTTCAAAAAGAAAGTAAAAATTCTGCTACAAAACAGCAAGAAACAGAAAAGTTCGACGCTGAATATTTAAGTACTTTTGGAACGCTCACCATTCCAAAATTGAACGAAACACTCGGTATTGTGGAAGGCGCAGACAGCGACGCTTTACACAAAGGTGTCGGTCATATGCAAGAAACCGTATACCCTGGTCAGGGGGAGCAAATCATTTTAGCGGGGCATCGCGACACCGTTTTCCGTAATTTTGACCAGTTGAAGATTGGTGATCGTTTTATCATTAACATGCCTTACGGAGAATTCTCTTACGAAATTAAACATACGAAAATCGTATCAGAACACGATACGACGATTGTTGGAAAAATGGGCCAGGAAGTTCTGTTAGTATCGACCTGTTATCCATTTAGTATGATTGGTGATTCCTCTGAGCGATTCATTGCATATGCGTATCCAATAAACGGACTCTAATAATCCGAAAAAAGAAGCAACGGATGACGAGTAATTCGTCATCCGTTGCTTCTTTTTTTCACTCCACCCCAAACCGATACACCGTCCGCGAATGATACAACTCACCCGGCTTCAGTTCGATCGAGGTCGCGATGTCTGGATGATTCGGGGCGTCTGGGAACGCCTGTGCCTCGAGACAAATCGCGCTATATTTTTGTCGGCCGTCAAGCGTTACCGGTGTCTCTTCACTGAGGAAGTTACCCGTATAGACGACCATGACGGGTTGATTCGTCTCGACCGTCATCGTCCGTCCGCTCACCGGGTCATGTAGCCTCGTCTCCCCGTCCTTCAAGATAAACGGATGATCGAGCCCACCGGCTTTTACAATGGCCTCATCTCCTGACTCGAGCGCTTCTCGAACCGCTTTCCCGTCCCGGAAATCAAACGGACTTCCGCTCACATCCCGCAACTCCCCTGTCGGCAGCGATTCCGCATCGAGCACCCCGACCGAATCCGCTGGTAGCGTCAGCTCATGGTCGTAGATGGTCGGGCGTCCCCCGAGATTGAAGTAGTTATGATGGTTCAGGTTGACCCACGTCAGTTGGTCCGTTTCCGCCGTCATCGTGACAATCAGTTCATTGTCATCTGTCAGTTCATATAACACTTTGAAGAAGACGTTTCCGGGATATCCTTCTTCCCCGTCCGGACTCATATACGTGAACTGGATACACTGCTCGTCGGCATCCATCTCCCAGTGACGGGCCGTGATGCCTTTGTCGCCTCCATGGATATGATGGGGCGCCTCGCTTGGGGTCAAGGCGACGCCATCGATTTCCGCGTCACGGATCCGTCCGGCAATCCGTCCGACGACCGATCCGAGATAGACCGGGTTTTCTAAGTATTGAGAGACGTCCCCATATTTCAAGATGACCGAGTCGAGATTGCCGTCTCGGTCTGGGGCCGTCAGTTCCATCATCGCACAACTATAGTCGATGGCGGATAGTTTCATGCCGTTGGTGTTTTGAATCGTCGCTTGTTTCACTCGTACAACCACCTTTAGTTCGTTTTCTCTCTCATTCCCGACCTTGGTGTTCCGTACTCCACTTTATCGACATGACTCAGGAGCGAACGGACGAACACATCAAACCGTTCCTGCCCCGTCTCCGTCTGTTTGAAGACACCGGCATCTTCGAGTCCTTTCACAAACTTGTCGACGACGGCCTGGTCGACGATTGTTTTCGGGTCGCCCGATTTCTTCCGTAACGTATCGGCCCATTCCTCGTGCATCGCTTCAACTTCGACATCTTCACCCGCCACATAACGGACGACTTGTTCGAGTTCCCTCTTCAGGCGCGCCGGTAAGACAGCGAGTCCCATCACTTCAATCAAGCCGATATTCTCACGCTTGATGTGATGCACGTCAGCATGGGGGTGGAAGATCCCGTCCGGATGTGCGTCGCTCGTCCGGTTGTTCCGAAGCACGAGGTCGAGCTCATAGCGCCCGTCCCGTCGTCTCGCGATCGGAGTGACCGTGTTATGCGGGACGCCGTCCGTATATGGGATAACTTCACTCGATTCGTCCTCATAGTCGCGCCAATAGCCGAGCAACTGATTCGCCAACATGACGAGCTGCTCCTTTTGACGGGAACGGAGACGAACGACCGAGAGTGGCCAGTAGAGTGTCTCAATCTCGACCTGGTCATAGCGCTCCGAGCGATACGTCGAGACGACACGCGCATCGTCCATCGCAAACCGGTAGCGGCCGGCCTGATAATGGTCGTGCGTCAAAATCGAACCGCCGACGATCGGCAAGTCCGCGTTCGACCCGGCGAAATAGTGCGGGAACTGTGTGATGAAGTCGAGCAGACGCTCGAACGCGCCTCGGTCGATGACCATGTCTCGCACCTCGTTCGACAACAAAATCGAGTGCTCGTTGTAGTAGAGGTACGGTGAATATTGGAACGACCATGGCTGTCCGCCAAGCGTGAGCGGGATGACGCGATGGTTCGCACGCGCCGGGTGTTTCAAGTGTCCGCCGTAGCCTTCGTTCTCGATTGCGAGCAATCCTTTCGGATAGTTCGACGTTGGGGTCGGCTGCGTTCGGGCGAGTGCAATCTCACGCGGGTCCTTCTCCGGTTTTGACAAGTTGATCGTGATATCGAGCGTGCCATAGCGGGTCGGTGCTTGATATGTGATGTTGTTCGCGATCCGCCGTGTCTGGATATAGTTTGACGCTTGACTCATTTTATAGAAGAAACTCGTCGCCGCCGTCACGTCCGTCGCACGAAGTTCATTGAAGCGATGCGTCACCTCGGACGGTTTCGAGACGAAGACGTTCATCACTTCAGCCATAAAGCGGTCCTTTTCTTCAAGTATCGGTTCAATCAACTCCTGTTCGATCGCATACGCGACCAACTTCTCTAACGCGTCCGGGATTGCCATCGACGGTACAGACGCCGGGACATCCATGTCGAGTTTATGAAGCGTGGCGAGCACACGGTTCCGTGAATAAATCCGGTCCTGCTCGTCAATCAATTCTGCACGAATCGCCGCCTCGACGAGCGCCTCAATCGTCACATCGATCATCGTCTCACCTCTTTCGCCTGATAACCGAACGGATGGCTCGCATGCCAGTTCCACGCGTCCGTCAAAATCGTCTCGACATTTGAGCGGGTCGGTGTCCAACCGAGGACGCGGCGAGCCTTCTCGGACGAAGCGATCAACTTCGCCGGGTCGCCGGCGCGGCGTTCGCCGAGTCGGACCGGGATGTCATGCCCCGTCACTCGACGTGCCGCTTCAACGATTTCAAGCACGGATAGTCCGTTCGCCGTCCCGAGGTTGAACACGTCGCTCGGTCCGTCTTCCCGTAAATAACGGAGTGCGAGAAGATGCGCGTCGACGAGGTCTTGGACGTGGATGTAGTCGCGGATACACGTACCGTCTTCTGTCGCATAATCATCACCGAATACGGTGATCGCATCACGCTGTCCGTTCGCCACTTGAAGGACGATCGGGATGAGGTGTGTCTCCGGGTCGTGGTCCTCCCCAATCTCACCGGTCGCGATTGCGCCAGCGACGTTGAAGTAACGGAGCGCGACCGAGCGGATACCGTGTGCTTGGTCACACCAGCGAATCATCGACTCCATCGCAAGCTTCGTCGCCCCGTATGTGTTCGTCGGATTCGTCAGCGCCGTCTCATCGATTGGCATAACGGTCTGGTCACCGTATGTCGCGGCCGTCGAGGAGAAGACGATCCGCTTCACCCCCGCGTCCCGCATCGTCTCGAGAAGCACCTGTGTCCCGAAGACGTTGTTGTCATAGTAAGCGAGCGGGTCTGTCATCGATTCACCGACGAGCGAGTTCGCAGCGAAATGAAGAACGTCCGTGATTATTTCTTTTGCGAATACCTCTTTCACAAACGAACGGTCACGTAAGTCCCCTTCATAAAAACGGACGTCTTGCGGGATCGACTCGACGTGTCCCGTCTGAAGATTGTCGAGGATGACGACGTCTTCCCCGTCTTTCAATAAGGCACGGACGGCGTGCGATCCGATATAGCCGGCACCGCCGACGACAAGTACACTCATTTCACTTCCTCCTCTACGAGTTCTCGGACGCCGTCCCCGACCGAGGCGACGTAACAAGTCGGCGCGTAACCGATCGTCTCTTCATATTTCGCAGACGTCTGTTCGATCATCGCGCCAGTATTCGTTTGTCGGACGATGGCGATGGCACAGCCACCGAATCCTGCCCCTGTCATGCGGGCACCGATGACACCGTCACAGCCTTGCGCGGCCGCGACGAGCGTGTCGAGTTCAAGCCCCGTCACTTCATAATCGTCCCGAAGCGACGCGTGTGACGCGTTCATCAACTGACCGAACGTCTCGAGTCGTCCTTCTTGTAAAGTGGTATAGGCAAGTTTCGTCCGCTCGTTCTCCGAGACAGCGTGACGTGCCCGTTTGCGGAGCGTCTCCGGCAAGTCGATTGCGACTTGTTCGAACGCCTCCATCGACAACTGCCCGAGTGACGCCACGTCGAATTTTGGTTGAATCAACCCGAGCGCCGTGTCGCATTCACGTCGACGCTCGTTATATTTCGAGTCGGCGAGCTCACGTCGTTTATTCGTATTCATGATGACGATGTCGTATCCGTCGAGGGAGATTGGTGCGTAGTCATGATGGAGCGTCTCACAATCGAGGAGCATCGCCTGCCCGGCTTTGCCCATCCCAATCGCAAACTGATCCATGATACCGCTGTTGACGCCGATGAACGTGTTCTCAACACGTTGTCCGAGTCGGACGAGGTCAAGCCGTTCGAGACCGAGACCGTACACTTCATTCAACATGAACGCCGTCACGAGTTCGAGGGAGGCCGATGACGAGAGACCCGCCCCGTTCGGGATATTGCCCGCGAGAAGGAAGTCGAACCCGTGGATGTCGTGCCCGTCTTGTCGAAGGAGCGTGACGACACCTTTCACGTAGTTCGCCCAGTCGTGGCTCGCCTCGTATGTTTCGTCCGTCACCGGGAACGACACGATGCCGACGTCCTCAAAGTTGCGTGAGTAGACACGAATCAAATCGTCCTCCCGCTTCTTCACGAGTCCATACGTCCCAAACGTGATCGCACATGGGAAGACGTGCCCTCCGTTATAGTCGGTGTGCTCACCGATCAAGTTGATGCGACCCGGTGCGAAGAACGACCGGTCCGCTGATGCGGTGAACACCTCCTCGAATTGTTGTTTCAGCTGTTCCATATCAAATGAAAGCATACGGCTTCATCCCTTCCATCGCTCATGCCGGGTGGATGACCAGGCAATACGCGTCATAGTCTGTTTGTTGTGTGAGGTTTATGCCTTGTTCCATCAAATAGCGTCCGCTCACGCGACGCCCTTCTAGTTCGTACGTCCGTTCCGGGTCGAGTCCACGTAGCTTCACGCGTAAGCGGTTCTTCCCGTATTGGCGTCGGTCGGCGTTGACGAGGACGACATAGTCTTCTCCGTCCGTATAGCCGACGGCGTGGAAGCCGTCCCGTTTGAGCGAGGCGAGACGATGACTCGTCCCGTGCTGTACGAGCGGGCGGATCGTCTTATATGTCTCGATCCATTTTTTCGCTTCTGCCAATTCCTCTTTCGTCCATTCAAGCAGGTTGCCGCCGATGCCGAGCGTCCCTTGCATGGCGCTGACGAACCGGTATCCGAGCGGCAACGAACGATTGTTCAACCAGTTCGGCGCGTCCGTCACCCAGCAGCTCATCATCTTGGCGTTATAGGCGTATGAGAAGCCTTCCTGGATCGCGAGACGGTCGAGTGCGTCCGTGTTGTCGCTCGTCCAAACCTGTTCGACGCGCGAGAGGACGCCGAGGTCGATCCGCCCACCGCCACCGGCACATGACTCGAACGCGACATTCGGGTGTCTTTCCCGTAACGTGTCGAGGATGCGATACACCGCTTCCGCGTGACGGAGCCATAATTCCTTCGCGTCACGTAGGCGTGGGCTGTCCGGCTCGGAGAAGGCACGGTTCATGTCCCACTTGATATAACGAATGTCGTGGCGTCCGAGCAACTCGTCGAGCCAAGACGTCACGTGCGCCTCGACTTCAGGCAAGGCGAGGTTCAAGACGAACTGGTTCCGCGACGTCGTCGACGGGCGTCCGTCCGTATAGTAGATCCATTCCGGGTGAGCCCGGTACAGGTCGGAATCTGGATTAACCATCTCCGGTTCGACCCATAAACCGAACTGGAGACCTTTTTCCTTGACGTAACGGACGAGCGGGTCGAGCCCGTTCGGGAACTTCGTCTCGTTGACATGCCAATCCCCGAGTCCGGCTGCGTCCGAGTGACGTTCACCGAACCAGCCGTCATCGACGACGAACAACTCACAGCCGATGGCGGCCGCCTCGTCGACGAGACGTTTCTGTCCGTCCTCGCTGACATCGAAATAGGTCGCCTCCCACGAGTTGTAGAGGACCGGGCGCAACACGTCACGTGTCGCTTCCGGCATGATGACGTCGCGTTCGAAGTCGTGGGCGTTCTGGCTCATGCCACCGAATCCGCTCTGCGTATAGCCGATATAGCCAGGTGGCGTCGTGAACGACTCCCCCGCTTGAAGCGTCTTCGCAAAGTCGAACGAATTGATCCCGCCCGTCACTTGCGTGAAACCGAACTGGTCTTTCTCAAAATGGATCGCCCAGTTGCCGGAATGTCCGAGGAAGCCGTAGACGACTTCCCCATGTGTCTCCGTCGCGTCGCTGTCGAGTGCGAACCACGGGTTGCTTTGATGGCTCGTCAACCCGCGACGGCTCTCGATCGTCTTCTTACCTGGGAGGAGCGGCCCATCTTGAAGCTGGAACTCGCTCGTCCACGCCCCGCTGAAATGATGGAGTCGCATGTCGCGCTCGATGAGTCCGAGGCTGAATGACTGTGCGCTCTCGAGCGTGACCGTCTCTCCTGCTTTGACGGTCATGCGGCGGGCGATGATGTCGTACGCCGGATAAAGCGTGAACTGAAGCGTCACATGAAGGGACTGAATCGAGTCGAACAAATCGATTTCGAGCGTCTCTCCATCGATCCGTGCATCACGGAGTGCGAACGCATGCAGCCGTTCCGTCTCGGTGTGACTCTTCAACGTCGGTTCCGTATAGACGAGGTCGCCGAACGAGGTGAACTCGTAAGCCGCCACCCCTTCCGGTGTCTCGAACGACGAATGCAACACGCGCGCGTCCGGTAGTTCTTTGATGTCCGACTCATGCAGCCGTCCACCGAGATACTGATGGACGAGACGACCGCGTGCATCGACATCAAATACGTACGTGAGATTCGTCCCGATGAGTGCGAACCGATTGTCGTGACGAACGATCATGCCTCCACCTCCCGTTTGAGTAGGACGACCGCGAGCGGTTCGAGTTCGAGCGTGCCCGTCATCGTCTCCCCGTCGAGCGTCTGCCACGTGCCGTCGAGTTCGACGGATGACGTGACCTCGGTCGAATGGTTCAAATAGAAGCGGATCAACTGCCCGTCCCCATGACGATCGACTTTCTCGACATCGTCCGGGAGTCGTTGTGCGTCGATGCCGGCACGCGTGAGTGCCTCGTGATAGACCGTGTCGAGCATCGCATCGTCGACCGATGAGCCGATGTACGTGACGTCGCCTTTATACGTGTGACGCGTGATGGCCGCCGTTCCTTTATAGAACGCCTGCCCGTAAGTCGCTAACACCTCGGCGCCTTTTGGTGTGATCAAGTCGCACCAGATGTTCGCCTCAGACACTTGGTCGCCGAGGCGGACCTCGTTCGACTGGACGGCTTGTAAGCTCTCGTACTCATCAATCTCAATCCCGGCATATTCGGCGAATTTTCCAGGGAGCGTCAAGTTATGGCAACGGTTAATCGGGTCTTTCACCCCAGTGCGATACGTGAAGATGACGTTCCCACCGTTCTCGATATAGTCGATGAGCGTCTCGTCGAACACGTCATTCCCGAGGAAATAGAGCGGGACGATGACGAGTTTATACGAGTCGAGCGCGTCACCCGGGAAGACGATATCCGTATTGACGCCTTGACGGACGGCCGAACCATAGAAGCGGACGAACTCTTGTTTGAAGTTGAACGCGTCCGAGTGCGGCTGGTGCGCCCACGCCCATAAGTTCTCTTGGTCGAAATAGACTGCGACGTCTGACTTGTATGCAGCCGCGTTGATCATGTCTCCATGCGCGTGAAGCTCTGACATGACGTGCTTCACTTCCTCGAACTTCCGTTTCGGCTTCCCATCATGGTCGATGATGCCGTGACAGAACTCTTCTGTCCCGAAGTCAGCGGCACGGAATCGGAAGTAGACGATTGCCTCGGCGCCTCGGGCGACAGCTTGATGTGTCCAGAGGCGGATATGTCCTGGTCGTGGCAAGTAGCCGATACGGCTCCATCCTTGTGCCCCACTGAGCTGCTCCATCACCCAGAACCCTTTTCCTTGTTTCGACGAGCGGCACAGGTCGTGGTCGTGCGCCGTCTTCTCAAAACGGTTCGGCTCCGGCAATCCACCCCAGACCGGGTAGTTGTCGAATGAGACGTAGTCGAGATCTTGGGCCATCTGCTGCTGGTTGATCGCCATGTCGCTATACACCAAGTTATGCGTGATGAACGCGTCCTCGTGGATGAGCGGACGGAGCGTGTCGACTTGGAGTTTGTTGAACGAGCGATACGCGTCCGAACAGAAGCGGTCGAAATCGACGAGAAGTGACGGGTTGTGTTCTTGGAACACGGTGCGAGGAACCGGAATCTGTGTCCATGCCGTATATGTATGGCTCCAGAAGACGGTCCCCCAAGCCGCGTTGAGCGCGTCGAGCGTCTCGTAACGTTCTTTCAGCCATTTCTGGAACGCCACTTGATCGACGTCGCCGTACGAGCGGTCCGACTGTTCATGTCCATATTCGTTGTCCGTCTGCCAGCCGATCACGCGTGGATGACGACCGTACCGTTCCGCCATTTTGCGGGTAATGCGTTCGCAGTACTCGCGATAGACGGGGCTGTTGACCGTATAATGACGACGGGCACCGAAACTGATGCGGACGCCGTCTTTCGTCACCGGGAGGATGTCCGGATATTTCTCGATGAGCCATGCGGGCGGTGTCGCCGTCGGCGTGCCGAGGACGATGTCAAAGTGTTCGCCGAACGTCTCGACGACCTCGTCCCAAAACGAGAAGTCGAACTCACCGTCTGCAGGTTCCATCATCGTCCAGGCGAATTCGGCCATACGAATGACGTTGACGCCGAGCTCTTTCATCAATCGGACGTCCTCGTCCCAAAGCGCACGGTCCGTCTGTTCTGGATAGTAATCTACTCCTAAATACATATTGTTCACCTCAATCGATTATTTGACCGCTCCCGAAGTCATGCCTTTTTGTAAGAAGCGTTGGAAGAAGATATAAAACACCATCGTCGGCAAGCTGATCAAGACGAGCGAGGCGTACAGTTTACCAGGGTCCCCGCCGAGCGCTTCCGTGAAGAAAGTCGGTGCCATCGTCACCGTCTGCTTGGCCGGGTCCGTCATGAATGTGAGGACCATCAAGTACTCGTTCCACGAGTTGAGGAACGCGTAGATCGTCGCTGTCGCGAGCGCTGGCTTGGCGAGCGGCATCATGACTTTATAGAAGATTTGGAACGTCGACGCCCCGTCGATATGCGCCGCTTCCATCAATTCGTTCGGCAGTTCGTCGAAGTAGCTCTTGATGAGCATGAGCCCGAACGGAAGGAAGAAGGCGATCTCGGCACCGATCAATCCCCAATAGCTGTTGAGCCCGTCAAGCGTACGTAGCGTGAAGAAGAGCGGCACGATGAGCGAGGCGACCGGTAGCATCAACCCTGCCAAGACGAGATTGAACAACAGGCGCTTCCCAGCAAACTGGAGCTTCGAGAATCCGAACGCCGCAAAGGCGAGAAGCGAGATCGAAATGAGAATCATGAAGAACGCGACGATGAAACTGTTGATGACGAACTGTGGAAAGTTCGGGTTTTGAAGCGTCGCGATATAGTTTTCAAAGCCGTTGACACGTAAGCTTTCCTTGAACATGACGAAGATCGGGAACAACCAGAGGACCGCCATGAGCGAGAGACCGATATTGGTGAACCATCTTCCTTTTTTCGTTTGCAGTTCCATAGCTACTCCCCCTTAGTCCATTTTCTTCTGTACACGCATCTGGAAGTACGTGATACCGAGTGCGATCGCAAGCAAGATGATGGCGACGGCACTGGCATAACCGACCTCTTGATGAAGCATCGACTTCCGGAACAGGTATGTCGAGATGACCTCGGTCGAGTTACCCGGTCCACCTTGCGTCGAAATCCAGACGATATCGAACGTCTTCAGACCACCGATGACCCCGAGAATCGTCAATGTGAACGTCGTCCCTTTCAAGTTCGGGAAGACGACACTCCAAAGCGTGCGCCAGAAGCCGGCACCGTCAATATTGGCCGCCTCGAACACTTCCCGTTCGATGGCGAGCATCGCCATGTAGTACATGATCATCGACGAGCCTGTCCATTGGAAGATGTTGATCAAGATGATGGCATAGAGTGCGACATCCTGGTCACCGAGCCAGTTCTGCTCAAGGGCACCGAGTCCGATCATGCGAAGGAATTCGTTGATGTAACCGAACTGGAAGTCAAAGATTTGTGTGAACGCCGCCCCGAGGACGACCGGGCTCAAGACGACCGGGAAGAAGAACACCGATTTGAAGAACGTCCGGCCCGCGCCTTTCGTGTGAAGCAAATAGGCCAACACGAGCCCGAGACCCGCCTGAATCGTGACCGTCAAGATCGTGAAGATGCCCGTATTCTTGAGCGCGTTATAAAATTCTGGGTCTTGGAACATGCGTGCGAAGTTCTCGAAGCCGACATACACTTTCTCAAACGAGATCCCGTCCCACGAGAAGAGCGAGTGATAGGCGTTATAGAAGATGCCATAATAGATGAAAGCGATGACGAACAGGACGGTCGGGGCGACGAACGCCCAGCCGATCAAGTTTTGCTTCATCCGCTCTTTCTTCCGGATCGGGTTCGGCGCGCTCGGCGGCACCGACGCGAGCTTCGGCTTGGACTTGTTCAAATCGGTTGCTTGTTGCATAAGGTTCCCTCACTTTCAGATTCAAAAAATCGAGCGCCAGTCAGTCTGGCTACTGGCGCTCGTTCGATTATTTACCTTGGTCCGCAATCGCCTGGATGCGTGCGAGTGCTTCTTTCGCATCTTGTCCGGCAGCAATGTTTTGAAGTTCTTTCCCGAGTGCGTCGTACACTTTCGGGTCACGGATTCCGCGTCCCGCGACAGCGTTCTTCACTGTTTCATTCAAAATTTCGTACGACTGACGCTCGACGTCGTTCGTGAACTTGTCTTCGTATGCGACTTCGATGTCTTTGACAGCTGGTGCCATCTCAAACTTCTCCATATAGAGCGCTTGGCCTTCGCCTTGCGTCATGTAGGCGATGAAGGCAGCCGCACCGTCTTGTTGTTTCGACTCTTTGTTGACACCGAGTGCCATGTCAATTGAAGCGATGACCGGTTGTTCTGTGCCACCTGCGAGGTTAGGCATCGGGACGAAGCCGATCTCGTCTTCGAAGTTGTTCCACTTGTCACGCTTCTCGACCGTCGTCATCGAGTGGGCTTCCCATGAACCGATGATCCACATTGCGGCTTTCTTGTCGAAGAAGTTGTTCATGCCGTCCATGTATGTCGCGAGACCCAATGCCCCTTCTTGGAACACTTTGTCTTCGTACAGTTGTTGCCAAAGTTCAGCCGTCTCGACCATCTCTTTGTCCGTCCACTTCGCGTCACCCGCGAGTACGTCCTGGATGTAGCCTGGTGCGACCTGGTGGCTCAAGACGTTGAAGACGTCGACGCCGACCCATGCGTCTTTCGCACCGAGTTGCATCGGGATGACCTTGTCGCCTGACGCGTTGATCTTATCGATTGCTGCGACCGTCTCGTCATACGTCTTCGGTGGCGTCACGCCGTATTTGTCAAGAAGCGTCTTATTGTACATGAGGTATGCCTGTCCTGTGAAGCCGACCGGTACCGCGTACTGTTCGCCGTCGACCGTCGTCTGTTCGACGCCGAGCTCGATCAATTTTTCTTTCCAGCCTTCGCCGGCCGCTTTGTCCATGTAGTCTTTCGCTGGTACGAGGCGATCCTTGTATTGCGGGATCATCGGTTCCTTGAGACCGATGACGTCCGGACCGTCTCCCCCGAGCATCGCGACTTGGAGCTGTTGCTCGTAGTCCTCGAGACGCTTGAATTTGACGACGTAGTCGTCTTGCGATTCGTTGAACGCCTTCGCCATTTCTTCCCCGACTTCAGGTTGTGGCGCCCAGCCCCACCATGTGATGACCGGCTTGCCGTCTTCCGTTGTCGCCGCCGCTTGTTCGTCATCGCCGCACGCAGCGAGTAAAGATGAGAGCATTAAGACAGATGATGCGAGTGCAATCGTCGTTTTTTTCATGTTCATTCTCCTTTGAATGTGTTGTCACGCCACGATACGATGGCATAACTCCCGAATAAGATGGTCTGGCATCGGGCGATCCCCGAGCCGTGTCAACGTGTACGTGATCAGTTCCAAATCAAGCTTCGGTCCGTCTATGTATGGGCCGACGACGTAAAGGTCCGCCCCGAACGGCAATGCGTCCTGTTCTTTCAATCGCCAGAGCAACAGCTCGAACAAGCCGTCCATGTCGTCGAACGACACGTCGCGAGAGAGCGTCGATGCCCGGAACAATCGGATGTCACGCGTCTCCTCGTCATAGAGACGAAAGATGCCGTCGCGTCTAGAGCGCGTGATGATCATGCTCGTCTCCTTGCCTGTGAACGCTTCCATTTCGTCGAAGGCGAAGTCGTGTCGTGCGAACAATCGGGTCGCCCCGTAGCGACCGAAGATCGCGTGGAACTGGTCTTTCAATGGTGTCTCTTTTTGCATCGCTACCCCTCCAAACGTGTCGTTGAGAGTGTCACCCCTTACTTAGTAAATTAAATTTATTATCTAACTACACATAGACTATAGCACGCCCTCATTCATCTTGTAAACGCTTTCTTATAAAGAAATGAAAAATCGCCTTTCTGTAAAAGAAAGACGACTCGTTGTTTCATTGGATTTCACCGAACATCTCGTTCGTGATGAGGGCCGCGGCCCCGAGCGCGCCTTGGCTAACGTTCCACGGGACGACACGGATGTCGGTCTGACGGGCGTCGAGGGTGAGCGCCGTCTGGGCGACACGATCCTGGATGTTCGTCACGACGTCTGGCGCATAGTTGAAGAGTGGTCCCCCGAGAAGAATACGGCCCGGGTTTAACAGATGGATCATATTCAATGTCGCGATGCCGATATATTCACCGGCCCGTTCATATAGCTTTTGAACGTCTTGATTCGAGCTTACGGAATCACGGAGGTCGTCGAGCGTCAGGTCATGCGCGAGTTGACGGGCCTCGTTCAAGATGGCACGCTCACCTGCGACCGCCTCTAAACAGCCACGGTTGCCGCATGAACAAATCGGTCCGTCGAGCATGATGCGCATATGCCCAATCTCACCGGCGATGTGATGCTCCCCATCGATCAATTCGCCTGCGTGGACATACGCTCCCCCAATTCCGTACCCGGCATACACATAAAAGAACTCCTCGATGCCGATGGCTTCCCCAAAATACAGTTCGCCAAGAGCGAGCGTCCGCACGTCGTTTTCGACGAAGACGTGTTGACCGAGTCGCTTTTCGAGTTCGCGTTTGAGCGGAATGTCGTGCAAGTGGAAACGTGGTGCGAACAAGACGACCCCGTCACCCGCCTCGACCATCCCGTGCACAGAGACGCCGAGTCCGATGACATCGCCTTCCGTGCGCTCGTTCAATGTTATGTATAGCGCGACGATGGCGTCGATGAACTCCTCGTTTGTATCGAACCGTTCGTCATGCCATGCCTCGTCAAGCAGTTCCCCGTGGATGTTCGTGACGACCCCGTGCAGCTTTCGCTGCGTCGCATCGATGCCGATGACGAAACGGTCGCTCGCCGCGAGCTCGAGCATGATTGGGCGTCGTCCCCCACTCGAGACGCCGAGCTCCCGCTCATTGATCAATCCTTCTTCTTTCAGTTCATTGACGATGTTTGAGATTGTCGGTTTCGTCAAACTCGTCTTCTTAGCGAGCTCGACGCGCGATACCGGCTGATGGAGCCGGATGAGCCGAAGGATGAGCGCCCGATTATAGGTCCTCATCCATTTGGAGTTGCGTGGTGTTGTGTTCCCCATGACCATTCCACCTATTCCTGTCATTTTCTTTTAGTATAGCATGTCCAGGAAAGCGGTCAGCGGTTGACTGAAACATTCTTTCATCAAGAAATGATGGATTATTTCTCTCATATCGGTCAAATCAAATGATTCGACTGGTTAATACAACGCCATCAGGAAAGAAACGCTATTCTTCTCCTTTCTGTCATTGTTACACCAATGCCTAACGCCTCTGTCACCTTAATCCCAATGTTATCGGAGATATCCCCTGGGCTTATGTGTGATAAGGGCGGTCGCTAGGCGGGGGGAATAGCGTTTATACTCGCTCTAACCTAGGAATACGAAAGAGCGCTCGGAAAAGAACGGAACATGAAAACGATTGACGAACAAATCGCAGAATGGGAGCCGATGATCCATTACGTCATCCGCCACTTGAACATCCACCCGAACGAGCAGGACGACTGTGTCCAAATTGCCCGCATCGCCTTATGGGAAGCCTTGAACCGGGGGTGTACGCTATCGAAGACGTATTGCTTCCAGCGCATCCGTGGGGCGATTCTGAATCATCAACAAAAGAACGCACGGCATTTGAAACATGAGGTCGCAGCTGAACGGCTCCCCGAACAATGTATGACATCCGAGCGCCATCTGTTTGACTGGCTCGACGAACAACGAAAAAATCTATCCCCACGCCACTTCGAACTTCTCTGTCACCTGATTGACGGCACAGAACAGACGCTCGACTACTCCGCAAGCCGATTGCGGGCGTATAAGGCCGACGTTCAACGTGAGTTGCGAGAAGAGTTATATTCGAAGGAGTGAAAACAATGGAACCGATTCAAATCAAAGAAGCGATCACGCGTTACTTGGAAGATGTAGAGATGCGACAACAACGCTCATCGGAGACGGTGAAGACGTACCGGAACACGCTACGCCGATTTGAGCAGATGATGAACCAGTCGAATGTAGTGTATCTGAAAGACGTGGATGAAACTGATCACGCGTTTCCTTACCGAGACAAACTAGTAGATGAAGAGCTTGCGTTCAATACGATTAAAAAATATGTGAGTGTACTCAAGTCGTTCATGTCCTACTCGGTCAAACGAGGATGGATTACACGTAATCCGTTTGTACTCGTCAATGTACCTGGTGCCGAAGCAAAGCGGCAATCCATCATTTTAAGCCGGGAACAAGTGAATCAGCTGCTGCATCATGCACACAATGCGACACTCTATAACATCTTTTTAATTGGCTGCGATGCCGGTTTCCGAATCAGTGAGACGTTAGATTTAAAACTCGAGGATGTATCGTTTAAGACGAACGACTTGACCATTCGACATGGGAAAGGGAATAAAATGCGAGAAGTGCCGATGACCGAACGCATCCGAAAATCGTTGGAGCGTTATATTCAGGTCGAACGGCCAAAATCAGACAAGGACTCACGATACTTGTTCATCATGCCGAACGGCTCAAAAGTCCGCGCGAACTATGTGAATGAATATCTTTTAGAAGTATCAAAAGAACAGCTCGGATTCGGAATTACGAGTCATGTTCTTCGTCACAGCTTCGCAACCGAGCTCTATAACGCCGATGTCAAAATCACGAAAATCAGTCGATTACTCGGGCATGCTTCAACTGAAACGACCGAGTTGTATCTGCACATCTCGAAAGAACAGAATCATGAAACGATTGAAGTGTTGAATGCGAAGAATCGGGAGGTGAGTAACTTCTTAAAGACTAAGAAATGATGAACCAAAAGAGCGAACATCCATCATAGGGTGTTCGCTCTCATCTATAAAAACATTTATCACGCGGAAGTTTTTCATGTCACTCCCTAGCAGTATCACACCGCCAGACACCATCTGTGAATGAGTTGTTAATGAACCATGAGAGGTCTCGTCTCACCCGAAAATGCGTACTTATCCCCAAGCCATCCAAGACTCAATTAACCAGCTACTCACACGTAGCATGTAACAACTTTCATTAACTTTAGAACAGTTTGATGGATTTTTTGTGACACCTTCAACTTTATCCTGTCTTAAAAGGACTTAATTGACCGAAATAATTTGAATCAATTGGAAATAATTTTAGCCGGAATACCTACTGCAGTTGAGTGTGGAGGAACGTCAGTGAGTACCACAGCATTTGCCCCTATCGATGATCCGTCTCCGATTGTAATATCTCCAAGTATTTTTGCTCCGGCCCCGATAAACACATTGTTTCCTATTATTGGAGCTTTTCCTTCAGAAACTCTTGTACCAATTGTTACTTGATGAAAAATAATCACATCATCTCCAATAGTTGATTTACCACTTATAATAATACCCATACCACCATGAGGCAACCCTAGCCTCTTTCCTATCTTAGTTGTATATGGTACTTCACTATTAGCAAATATTCTTATAAAAACGATATCAAGTATACGATAAATCAACATAAGAACTTGCTTCAAAATTGGGATTTTTATTTTTGAATGAATGAAATTACCCATTTTATATATAATGATAGTTAAATTACCATAACCTGCTTTTCTCCATTTTTTTTTAAGTATTGATAAGTATTTATTTGTCAATTTTTCTAATCTCCCTATTATATTAATCTCGGGTATACAAGTCTCTCGTGTAAACTTTATAAGAAACATCTTCAAGTTCTGAATACAAGCGATTTGTGACTATAATATCTGCAGAAGATTTGAAAGCCTCTAAATCATTTATAACTGCCGAATTATAAAATAACTCTTCTTTTAACACTGGTTCATAAACGATAACTTCAACACCTTTAGCTTTTATACGTTTCATAATCCCTTGAATTGAAGACGCGCGATAATTGTCAGAATTAGTTTTCATAGTCAATCGGAAAATACCAACTCGTTTTGGGTTTCTTTTTAAAATAGATTCTGCGATATAATCTTTTCTTGTTCTATTAGCGTCCACAATTGCAGCGATAATATTGTTAGGAATACTTTCATAATTAGCTAACAATTGTTTAGTATCTTTAGGTAAACAATATCCACCATACCCGAAAGAAGGATTATTATAGTGAGAACCAATACGTGGATCTAAACCCACACCTTCAATTATTTGTTTGGAATCGAGTTTCCGCACCTCGGCATATGTATCTAGTTCATTAAAGAATGCGACCCTCATTGCTAAATAAGTATTTGAAAACAACTTAATGGCTTCAGCTTCAGTTGAATCAGTTAATAAAATCGGTACTTCTGAAGACTTAGAGGCTTGTTTCAGTAATTCAGCAAAAAGTTTCGCTCGTTTACTACTTCCACCTACAATTATTCTGGATGGGTATAGATTATCATAAAGAGCTTTACCTTCTCGAAGAAATTCCGGAGAAAAAAGAATTTTATTATTATTGAATTTCGCTCGAATTTCTTCAGTAAACCCTACAGGTACAGTAGATTTAATAACAATCGTTGCATCAGAATTACGCATAACTATAGATGATATTACGTTCTCAACACTTTCTGTATTAAAAGAATTTTTATCATGATCATAATCAGTAGGTGTTGCAATTACAATATAGTCTGCATCTTTATATGCTAAATCGCTATCGATTGTTGCAGTTAAATTTAACTCTTTATTTTTCAAATAGTACTCTATTTCTGAATCTACTATAGGCGACTCCAAATTATTTATTTTGTCCACTTTTTCTTTTGCAATATCTAAGGCTATAACTTTATTGTATTGTGAAAGTAATACGGCCATCGATAATCCGACATATCCTGTACCTACTACAGTAATTTTCATAAAAGCCCTCCGTATTTAATATATCTAATTTCATTATTCATCCGAAACAACCTAATCGACGTTCACATGTTTTTAAAACTTACAACTCTCAGACACAAAATTGATATTACATAAATCGACATTCCAATTACAATTTTAAAAAAAAGCTCTAAAATTCCATCAACTGGAATGGATATGTTTCTTAAAACTAATAACATTATTGCTGTAGCAACCAAAATTTTTCCCGCCTCAATAAATGGAAACCCTAATCTAAAAACTTTCCTTCCGATATACGCACTTAGAACAATTGAACAAAAATAAGCAATAATCGTCGCGTAGGCAGCTCCTATAACTGAATACTTAGGGATAAAAAGTATATTAAGAAGTATGTTAACTATAACAGCAATAACTACAGGAATATTTTGCTTCTTTGTATTCTCTCCTAATTGAAATGCCAAATCAAAATAGAATAGTTTAAACCCTTGCATAAATATAGCAATTGATATTAAACCAAAAATTTGTGCTGCATTATTTCTAAATTCTTCACCTAATAAATTATCAGTTATTGGACCTCTCAAAACAATTAAGGCTGCAACAGCGGGTAATGATATTAGAAGTAGGTAGGTCGTGTTTATTTTCATTTGTTTTTTACATGCCTCTATACCTTTTTCTTCGAGTGCTTTTACCACAAGTGGATATGAAGCTAAATTAATTATAAGCATTAGCATCATTAAAATTTGTTTAGATAAGTCGTATGATACAGCGTATACACCCGTTTCTGCAGTTCCATGATACCAACTTATTAAGAATCGATCAGAGCTAAACATAATTGCTTCCATAGAAAGCATAACAATAAATGGAAGTGAATATTTTATTACTTCTTTGACAATATTCCAATCAACATTCGAAAATTTAAATGTAGCGTCTTTTATAGGAAAAATTAATAACAGTGAAAATATAATTCCAAAAGAAATCCCTAAAATTATA
This sequence comes from Exiguobacterium sp. NPDC077395, assembly GCF_050269125.1. Classification (NCBI taxonomy): domain Bacteria; kingdom Bacillati; phylum Bacillota; class Bacilli; order Caryophanales; genus Exiguobacterium; species Exiguobacterium sp. NPDC077395. Next base: position 365,727 of record NZ_JBNNHU010000001.1, on the reverse strand, counting down.
CCCTCGCCATCCATACCACTATGTATAAAAAGTATTGAAAATATAAAAGAAGATATTGTTTTTATTCCAGTAATAACTCCAAAACGTTTTGAGAGAAGCTCTGCTCTCAAATACTCCGTGAATAAGTCAAATGTACTTTGCAATATTAAAAGTATAGCTGCAAAAATCCAGATTATTATATAACTGCTTTTAAACGGGATTAGAAAATAAACAACCACAGCTAATATAATAAAAATCACTAATAATATTACAAATATAAAAAATATAGAACTCAAAAATGCTTTTTTATTCTTGTTATATTTGTTTGTATATCTTAATACTCCTAGCCTAAGCCATGAAAAAAACATGGTATTTATTAACGTAACCGTTGTTAATACAATCGCATAAATACCATATTCGTTTGGTGATAATATTCTCGTATAGACAGCTATTGCTATAAAATTTATAATCCCGGGTAACCCTTTTCCCAAGAAATAGTTTAAAGTATGCTTCAGCACAATATTTCCGTCCTTTATTAGATAAACTAGTTAAACTAGTAATATGGATTGATTGTTGATGATTTAATTATATTTAAGTTTTGATTTCATACTTAGTTGACTTAAGTAATATAATAAAAATAGTAACAAAGCTCCTTGAATACCAATAAATACACCATTATAGACAGATCCTCTTCCAATAATCACAAACATCGTACCAAAAAGAGACAAAAGCATATTTCTCATAACAAAGTTATTTCTTTTTGCTAATTTTGTCACCGCATAAGTGAATATTGCCCAAAAAATAGCTAAAAGAATGCCGAACCACCACAAATTAGCAAATACATCTCCATAAAGTGTTGGATGCATTGAATATCTTGTATTATTTAAGTTGTTAGTATAAGCACTTCCCATAGTAATTGCAAAATCAGGTGGTTTGATATTCTCAATTAATCGAGTCGGAATCCCAATTAGTAATATACGTATATATGTTGCAGCTTCATTAAATCCTGGAAAGTTATTATTTATACTTATGAAGTAATAAAAGGCATTTCTCAAGCCCAGTTCACCATCTCCATTTAATAACATTTCGGAGATCGTACTATTAATATCTTTAAAGTGAAATTCTTTAAAAAAATTCGTTACTCCTCCAGCAATCCTTACTAATCTGAGAAAATAAACTGAATAAACTGCTAAAAAGCCAATTAATGAAAAATATAAAATCTTCTTTATTGAAACCCTTTTAGATTGGCTAAAAATTATCGGGATAATTATAGCCATAAAGGCTGGAAGAATTGTAATCCTATTGCTTGTAACAATTGAATAAGTAATTATCAATCCCGCTGTAAAAAGAAACATATACTTATTTTTATTTGATCTTAAAACCAATGCTACACCTGCTACTGTGAAAAAAATAATATCAGCATATTTGATTGGACTGTTAAATCCCAATTCTACATTTAACATATAGAATTTGCCCCAGGAGCTGTTCTCTATGCCTCCGAAATAAACTATACTCACATATAAAATAATGAGTAGAGATATACAAAGTAAGATTATAAAAGTGTTTACCAATTTTTTATCTCTATTCGAAAAATGATTATTGACTTTCGAAAAAAAAACCGGTTCATTATTTTCAGATTTAAGCACTAAATCAATGAAAATTTTGGTAGTTAAGTAAACAATATTAAAACCTATAACAAAGGCTGAAGCTTGATACAGTATTTGATCATTAAATGTTGAATAGTTAAATACCACTGAAATTAAGTGTGGTAATCCAAACATTATTAAAAGAGTAGCCCACATAAAAATTGAAATTTGTTGCTTCTTATATTCATAAATACAAATTATTAAAATAGTAATTAGCTGTATTAATGATAAAATTATCCCCATAAAATTATCCTCCAACTAAAGCTTTAAATAATCTTACTTCAGTTTCAATAGTAGTTTTAGTAAAGTATTTATCTGATTTTGAGTAGGCTTTGTTATAGTTGGTCAACAATTTATTATAAATTGGTTCAATATTCACTTCAAAATCATCATTTTCAAGATACTCTACATTTGAGAAATCTTGAAAAACCTCTTTACAGACATCGATATTAGAAGTTATCAAAGGAATCCCAAATGTCGCCATTTCACAAGCCATAACTCCTTGTGCATCTGCTCTTGTAGGCATTAATGCTACTTTAGATTTATTTAAAAATGTCGTCACATCTTCATGATTTAAATGTGTATCTATCCAAATTAAATTTTTAGGCTTTGATCTTTTATTGTAATATTCGCCTTTTCCAATTACACAAAAAGTATATTTAGGATTATTTTTTGCAATCGCTGTGATTAAATCAATTGAATATTTTGATTCATCAAGTAAATTTCTTATTGTGATAAAATCGTATTCTTTTTTCGATTGAGGGGTATAATTTGTTTTTTCAAATATATCACCTACACAATTATAGATAATGTGTTTTTTATTATCTAAAACACGATGATCTATTTTAGTAAAATTAACAAACATATCATACATCCAATTACTAACGAAAACAAATTCAGACTTATATGAAATTTTAGTAAATATATTTTTCCACACTTTAAGCTTGAAAGTATCATAAATATCTCGAATTAGTGCAGACCCAAAAGTACTTTTTTTATTAAAGTCATATGGCTTCGGATAAATTTTTGAATATTTTAAAACCTCGTGTCCATGGAAGAAGAATACAATTTTATCGAATTTTGTGTTGAATTTTTTAATGAAATGATAATGGTGTTTTATGTTAGGGGCATGCGAAATCAATAAACTATAGTTATTATTTATGAGCAACGATTTGTAGGTATCTAAAGTGAAAACTTTTACACCTTCAAATACATAATTCTCTTTCGCAGCAAAAGATATAACAGATACGTCAATACCCTTCTGAACGTATATCTTATTTCTACTATGAATATACTGCGAAGAAACATATCCGTCCGGTCTAGAATAATCAGTTGCCAACACTAATATTTCCAATTTATTACACCTCAACTTATTTTTGTTTCAAAATTAGAATATCACTATATAAATTCCTAATTCTAGCTATAAGACGTAAAATAGAACGATTGCCTCGTCCAGCTATACCTTTTTAGTGTCTCAATTATTTTTATATTGCGTTTCTGCGTATATATGTAGTCTTATTCATTAACCACTTAATCTTTCTAAAATATCTAAAGATTAAAATTCCCAAGAAAGGTTCTAATCTCTAAATGTTCGAACTCCAAATAATGAGTGTAAATGAATCATATAGATTATCAGTACTATATGGTCTTTTTACACTCACTTTTATTTTTTTAGATAATATTGAAATTCATTACTCTACAATAATTTTCATCTTGTACTCTCGGCTTTTTCCCAAAATGGTTTTGACTTCCCAGAAATAACATTTGAAATACCCATCCATTGAGCTAATAGTGTCGCACAATAATAATAAATAAGTGTAATTAATTTATTATCAATATTAAACGCTAGCTTTACTAAAGCTAATACATAAAAAGTATTCTGAGATATAAATAGAAGTGAATATATCAATGATTCGTTTATAAGTAATGCATTTGATATATACACACCTAAATGTGCAATCCATAATAAATATCTACAGGTTCTATGACCAAAATAGAAATATGAAAACCATCTATATTTAATTGGATTTAGTATTTTTAGCGATGGTAATATATGATCAAGCAATACTCTGTTCATTCTTACTTTCCTATTAAACTCATCTTCAATAACTTCTCCAGCTTTTTCATATGCAATTGCATCATGGTTTGCTATAGCTCTCTTCCCAAGGAGTGCGTAATGTATTGGCATTGAGCTATCGTGAGATTTAATTGGATCAAAATCAACGTAATCTTTGTTCCGACATGCATAAAGTGCGCCATTACCTGCAGTAATTGTTTGAAAAGCACTTTCAATTTCTCTTATTTCTAAATCTTTTTCCCAATAGGTGTTTTCAGATTTACTCACTTCATTAGATTTTGAGTTCACAATTTCAAGTTTACCTGTAACATATGAAATATCTTCGGAAGTAAATGAGGCCATTAATTCTCTAACGGATTCCGAATCTAAAATAGAATTAGCATCTGTCATCACAATGAATTCTGTGTGAATTGTTTTTTGAGCTTCATTTTGTGCGTTAGTCTTTCCTTTTCTTTCCTTAACTTCAAACAATTCTATTGGTTCAGAAGGGTGATTTTTAATGAACGATTTTACTATTTCATTTGTTCTATCCGTACTGTTATCAGATGCAACTAAATATTTTATTTTATCTTTTGGATAATTTAGAGTAACTATATTTTTTAGTTTATCAAAAATCACTTTTTCTTCATTATGCGCTACAATCATTAAAGTAACCGTAGGATAGTAAGTATAGTTTTTAGGGGGATTTTTTGGCTTAAATACTCTATTTAAGATTTTTAGTGAAAATGGATATCCAATCATCGCCCAAAATATTATAAATAGACTTGCGAAAAAAACAGACTCAAATATGATTAACACGAATATATCACTTCCTTAAATAGTTTTGCTGGTACACCAATATAAACACCACTAGTTAGCAAATCTTTCACTACTACTGCTCCTGCACCAACTTTACAATCATTTGTAATAGATATGTTATTTATAACAATCGTTCCGGTGCCTAGCCATGTTCTATAGCCTATTTTAACTGTGCCCGAAATTTTAACACCCGGAGATAAATGTACAAATGATTCTATATAACAATCATGATCTATTGTTGAACCTGTGTTAACTATACATCCTTCACCAATTGTGGTTGAACAATTAATTACGCAATTTGGCATTATAACTGTCCCTCTTCCAATTTCAACATCTAATCCAATTACCACTGATGGATGTATAATCGTAGCCAAAATAGCTCCTTTTCCCAATAATATTTTTGTGATTTTTTCTCTAATGTATACATCACCAATACCCACTATAAAGGAATATTCTTTTAAATATGGTTCTAATGTTTGAGTATTGTCTATCACTTTAAATCGACCTAAAACTGAAGTTCCTATCTTTTGAGGATCATCATCTAAAAATGAAATTTCATCCCATTCCTCACAATCTGCTGCAATATTTGCAACAACTTTCCCGTGACCGCTTGCACCAATAATGAGTAACTTATCCATTTTTCACTTCCTTGACCCTTTAAACGGTTCGACTGTGACGTGATTTGATGAACTAATACCTTCGCGTATTAAAACTTTTTTAATTGTTAAAAGGAATAACTTAATATCAGTGGTGAAAGAAACGTTTTTAACATACTCTAAATCAAGTAAAAACTTTTCTTCCCAAGTTAATAAATTCCGCCCGCTCACTTGTGCTAACCCTGATAGTCCTGGACGAACATTATGTCGTTTCTTTTGATCAGGGGAATAAAGTTCAAGATACTCTACTAGAAGTGGTCTAGGACCAATAAACGACATATCCCCTTTTAGGATGTTGAATAGCTCTGGCAACTCATCTAATGATGTTGCTCTTAAAAAACTCCCGATTTTTGTTAAGCGAAGATGATCTGCTAATAGATCACCTTTACTGTCTCGTTCATTCGTCATTGTTCGAAATTTATACATTTTAAAAACTTTTTCGTTTAAGCCTGGTCTTGCTTGAGTAAATAATATTGGGCGTCCAATTTTCATAGCTACTATCACCGCAGTCATAATAAAGATTGGACTAAAAATAACAATTGCAATTAAAGCTAACAGAAAATCCATCACACGCTTAAGTTTATGTTCGTATATTTTATCTAGTTTCATTTTTCCCATAACCCTTTTATGATTGAAACCACTTGTGTTAAGTCTTCGTCAGTCATTTTTGTATCTGAAGGCAAACATATTCCCGTCATAAATAGTTTTTCAGAAACCTCATTACCCACGAAATCATAGTTTTCGAAGTATGGTTGGAGATGCATCGGTTTCCACACCGGACGGGATTCAATATTATATTGTTCGAGTTCATTCATCACATCTATTGAAGATATATCACCTTCGATAGTCGCACATGATAACCAATAGTTTGGCGAGTCCCATTCATTTACAGGCATAAATGTAATGTCTTCGATTTCAGATAATTTTGTTCGATAAAACTTAAAGATTTCTTTTTTCCGCTGAACGCGCTTCTTAAGTACTTTTAGCTGACCTCTCCCAATTCCGGCGACCACATTACTCATACGATAATTAAATCCAAGTTCGCTATGTTGATAATGTCTTGCCTGATCCCGAGACTGCGTAGCCCAAAAACGTGATTTCGTAATAGCCTGCTCGTTATTTGAAATCAACATTCCGCCGCCAGAAGTCGTGATGATTTTATTTCCGTTAAAGGAATATACGCCATAGTCGCCGATTGTGCCAGTTGGTCGTCCCTTATAAAAACTTCCTAAGCTTTCAGCAGCATCCTCAATTACAGTCACTTGATACTTACTACAAATCTCCATAATTCGATCCATATCTGCAGACAGTCCATATAAGTGAACTACTAGGACCGCTTTAACGTCTGGATACTTCTCAAATGCCTGCTCTAGAGCATCGGGATCCATGTTCCAGGTTTTATAATCACTATCTATGAAAACTGGGATAGCATTTTGGTAAATAATCGGATTGGCCGTCGCTGAAAATGTTAGAGTAGGACAAAAAACGATATCACCTTCTCCAACTCCTGCAGCTTTTAAAGCCAAATGTATTGCTGCGGTACCTGAGCTTAGCGCTGCTGCCGCATTAACCCCAACCATTTTTGCCAATTCATTTTCAAACCCATCGACATTAGAACCTAAAGGAGCAATCCAGTTTGAATCAAATGCCTCTTTTACATATTCTTGTTCGTATCCTTCATCACTCATATGAGGCGAAGCTAAGAAAATGCGTTTTGCAGTCTTTAGTTGTTTTTTTATAGTCATTTAATGAAACTCCTCATGTCATATGGTTTGTTTATATGTTGCATCAGTCGAAACCAATTGATCATTCGCCCAGTTCACAAGATAAAGACTAAGCGCTTCGTCCGTCATCAATTGATTCATATTTTCTAGTTTGCCACGTAAATCTGGCTCTTCTGTGACAATTCCTGTGAAGATTTTCGGATAGACTGCTTCTGGATGAACTTCGCCTTCCTTCAACAATTCTTCATACATCTTCTCACCAGGACGAATACCACTAAATTGAATCCCAATCTGTTCTTCTGTGAAGCCACTTAGTTGAATCATATTCCTTGCCAAATCCACAATCTTAACTGGTTCACCCATGTCGAGAACAAATACTTCTCCACCATTTGCGAGTGTTCCCGCTTGAATGACGAGTCGACTTGCTTCTGGAATGGTCATGAAGTAACGCGTCATATCTGGATGCGTCACCGTAACTGGACCGCCTTTCGCAATCTGTGACTTGAATAACGGGATGACCGATCCCCGGCTCCCTAGTACGTTACCGAAACGGACAATCGCATACTTCGTTTCACTTGATTTCGCTAGGTGTTGGACGACCATCTCGGCAATCCGTTTCGTCGAACCCATGACATTCGTCGGGTTGACGGCTTTATCCGTAGAAATCATGACAAAGCGTGCGGCACCATATTCATCCGCCATCTCCGCCACATTCTTCGTTCCATAAATATTGTTTTTCACCGCTTCATGCGGGTTTGCTTCCATTAACGGGACATGTTTATGTGCTGCAGCGTGGAAGACGAGATGTGGCGTATAGGTCATAAACACTTCTCGTAGACGTTCCACGTCTTGAATATCAGCAATGACTGGAATGAGTTCAGCTTCAATCTTCGCTTCACGTAGTTCACGTTCAATGAGATAAATACTATTCTCACCATGACCAAGCAATAACAATCGGTCAGGGTTGAACTTTAAGATTTGGCGACAGATTTCGGATCCAATCGATCCACCAGCACCTGTCACCAAAACCGTCTTCCCTTCGACCTCTGCCTGAATCCCTGTAATATCTAATTCGACCGGTTCGCGGCCGAGGAGGTCTTCGATGGATACTTCACGCATTTGATTGACCGAGATTTTCCCAGCTGCCACTTCTTCAATCATCGGGAGAGTATGGACGTTCGTACATACCTTTTTCGCACGTTGAATCAGTGCAACTCGTTCTTGATAACTCATCGAAGGAATCGCAAACACGATTTTATCGATGGCTTCATTCTCGACAACTTCTTCAAGTTGTTCGAGCGTCCCAAGCACTTTTACGTCGTTCACTGTTAATGTTTGAAGATGCTTATTGTCATCTATAAACCCAATCGGATTCATCCGATGACTGTCAGAATGCTTCATTTGACGCACTAACATTCGACCAGCTTGCCCGGCTCCGATGATGAGCGTTCGTTTCTCATCTTTTCTGCGTTTCATCTTCCGTCCACGCAATATGGACATCTGATCTTGCTTCCATGTCACATAAATTCGTGAACCGAGACGAATGCCACCTAACATGAGTAACGAGAGACAAAAACTTAAAAACAGCATTCGCTCCATCGCTTCACCGTAAACAGCGAATTGAAGTATGTATAAAAAAATCGTGCTAGAGGCAAGTGTCATCGCCAAACGAACTGCTTCCGTCATGCTGGCGAATCGCCAAGCGACTCGATACAGCCGACTGATGGCTGCCATGATGATGAAGATGGCACTATACGAAATAGCTGTTTCGATGAAATGATTGCGATCGATATTTTGAATAAATTCTAAAGGATATAAGAAAAAGTAGGAAACGAACATCGCTGATAGAATAGCAATGATATCTAAACTAACGAGCACCCCTGCACGTAACGATTTTCGACCTAAATCGGGTATCGACAATGCTTATCCCTCCTTTCACAAAGTAGTTTCTAATGTAGTTTGCTCTTCAACTAATTGCGTCATCATCTTCAGTACGTCTTCACGCAAGTCTGAGCGATTCAATGCAAACTCAAGCGTCGTCTGAATAAATCCTAGTTTTTCACCAACATCATAGCGCTTGCCACCAAATTCATAAGCGAATACGCGTTGCATCTCATTCAACCGAGTGATGGCATCTGTTAGCTGAATTTCGCCACCTGTACCAGCTTCTTGGGTCTCTAAATACTTGAAGATTTGAGGCGTGAATAAATAACGTCCGAGGATGGCCAAGTTTGATGGTTCAGTTCCCGGAGCTGGTTTCTCGATAAACGAAGCTACTTTATGTAAACCGCCCTCTAACGATTCTTGTGGGTCTACGATGCCATAACGATGTGTGACTTCACTTGGTACTGGTTGAACACCAATGATTGAACTCTCAGTTTTTTCGTATTGTTCAATTAGTTGACGTGTACAAGGTACTTCCGCCTGAACGATATCGTCTCCAAGCATGACCACGAACGGCTCTTCCCCAACAAACGCTTTCGCCTGAAGCACGGCATGACCGAGTCCCATCGGCTTTGATTGACGAATAAAGTGAATATTGATATTTGTCGTCTCTTCGACGAGTGCCAAAAATTCTGATTTCCCTTTTTCGATAAGTGTTTGCTCGAGTTCCGGCACCGAATCGAAGTGATCCTCAATCGCTCGTTTTCCTTTCCCCGTGACGATTAAAATATCTTCAATTCCTGAAGCGACCGCTTCTTCAATAATGTATTGGATGGTCGGCTTATCGACGATGGGTAACATCTCTTTTGGCATCGCCTTTGTCGCCGGTAAGAAACGTGTACCAAGACCCGCTGCCGGGATGACTGCCTTTTTCACTTGTTTATGTACCATGATGCCCCTCCCATGAATGGATCTGTATGTTTTAGATAATTATAGAAAAAAGGATGCATTTAACATCCTTACAAAAATATATTCTAAGGTTAACACTTTTGACTTAATGAAAAAACCAAGGAAAGGGAATTAAAACCTAATTTCGTTCGACAAGTGTCGACAAAAATCATATTGGTTATTAATTGTCAATGATTTATGTAAAATTAAGGATTTACTTCTTCCATTTACCTCTCCAATTCTTTGTCGGAAGAATCGGTGGATCAATGAAAACGAACTCATCTTTCACAATCGCCGTTGCGTTTTCTTTTAACGTTTCCCAGCGATCCGCTCCCAACTCCTCTGTCACAGCTTGTTCGGCTGCTTCCCAGTAAAACGTACGCCGTCCTGTACTATGTGCATCTGAGGCAACGAGTTGACTCAAGCCGTTTCGTAAGAAAACGAATGCAATCTCTTTCACGTTTTGACCGAACTCGCCTGTCAGGCTGCTCGTCGTCACTTGTGACAAGGCACCTGATGAGACAAAGTCCATCAATCGCTTCGGATTCGTTGCGAGTTCCTTGTTCCGTTCTGGGTGAGCGATGACCGGCGTGTACCCTTCCGTCTGTAGTCGGAAGAACAATTGCTCGGCATATGCGGGCACCGTATCACTCGGGAACTCGACGAGGACGTAGCGTGACCCAGCAAGAGAAAGCGCCTTCCCGTCTTCTAAAGCCTGTACGAGATCACCGAACACACGAATCTCTTGTCCCGAATAAATGTCGAGCTTGATTCCTTCTTGATGTAAGACATTTTGCAGCGTTGCTGCGGCTTCTTGGACGTTCAAGTCTTCTGTTTCAAATTGAGGGTGAAACGCATGGGGGGTGACCACGATTGCGGTCACCCCTTCCTCTACGGCGCGTTTCGCCATCTCGATTGTTTGTTCGACCGTTCCCGGACCGTCATCAACAGCCGGGAGAAGATGACAATGGATATCAATCATGACGTGTTTCTCCTTTTATTCGTACGCGTAGTAATAGTAGTGATCATCGCTGCCTTGTGGCTCGCGCTTGTTAAGGACGACACCAAGAATGTGCGCATCCGCAAGGACTAACTGTTCTTTCGCTTTGACGACCATCTGACGGTCTGACTTGTCACATCCGACAACAAGCACGACTCCGTCCACCTTTCGTGCTAAAACACGCGTATCCGCGACCTGCATCATCGGCGGGGCATCCAAAATGATTATATCGTAATGCTCTTTTAATTCTTCAAGCAAACGATCCATCATCTTCGAAGACAACAGTTCAGATGGGTTCGGCGGAATCGGTCCCGCCGCTAGTAATTGCAAATTCTCAACTTGCGTTGTATGAACAGCTTTCTCTAACGTAGTTTTTTTTGCAAGGACCGTCGATAACCCGATTCCGTTCGAGAGGCGGAACGTGAAATGTGCTGTCGGGCGACGCATGTCACAGTCGACAAGAATGACACGTTTCCCTTGCTGGGCATAGACGACAGCAAGGTTGGAAGACGTTGTCGACTTCCCTTCACCTGAAGAGGATGACGTGATTACCATCGTTTGTAGCTCATTATCTACGGCCGTAAATTCAAGGTTTGTCCGGATCGTTCGATACTGCTCCGAAATGGGTGACTTTGGTTTTGCGAGTGTAATTAAGTCACGACCTGTTTTGTCATATTGAACATGCTTTGCTTTCTTCCCAAACTTAAACACGGACTTCCTCTCCTTTCGGACGCGCCTGACGCTGATGTTTCATATCTACTTTCTGAATAACTGGAATCGACCCGAGTACCGGGAGTTCGAGAATTGTCTCGACGTCTTGTTCTGTCTTGATACGACGATCGAGTACGACTTTGAGGAAAGCGACAGCGACTCCGACCATCATCCCAAGTACGGCTGCGATTGCTGTATTGAGTAGAATGTTTGGTTTGACTGGTAATACTGGTACGTTCGCATCCGATAACACTTTGACGTTATCAACGTTCATCAATTCAGGTACTTCTTTTGAGAAAACGCGGCTGATCTCGTTGGCGATATCTGCTGCGATAACTGGGCTCGTATGTTGGACGGCGATGTTGATGACTTGTGAGTTTTGTTCGCTGTTCACGGTGATCAAGTTACTAATGTTGTCAGGTGCCCCGACGACATTCTCTTGGACTTGTTCAAGGATGGCTGGACTCTGAATGATGACACGATACGTATTAACGAGTGTGACAGATGATTGGATTTGACTATTATCAATCATGTTGTTCTGTGATTCTTTTGGTGCGACGAGTACTTGTGTTGATGCCTCATATGTAGGGCTGATCACAAATGAGCTCACTAGAAAGGCAATGAGTGCTGCGAGGATGGTTAAACTTGCGATGAGCCACTTGCTCCGCTTTAAGATGGAGAATAATTCTCCAAGGGAAATCGTTTCTTCGTTCATATTCTGTCCTTCTCTCCTTTGTTCCAATAAATTCACTGCTGGAAAATTCCCGCAGATAATATTTAAAATGACAATACCAGAACAGTATAGCAAAATTTTCATCGGTTGATGACCCGTTTTTAAAAAAATGGGTTTTTTGACATGTAAATCTGCTAAACTTTGAAAGGAAGAACTTAACAAAGGAGGAGACCCCTAGTGCATGTAAGTGAGCGCCTACTCCAGCTGTACGCCACACTCGACCGACAAACACGAGACATCGTCCAGCAACGTATTGAGACAAATTTAGCAGACGGCAAATCGCTTGCCGCCTCTTATCATGAACTGACTGGAGAGATGAACGATTCACTCTCCGCTGAAGAAAAGTCAGCTACCGATTTTTCGAATTGGTTGAAAGAAGGAAAGACGGATATAGACCTTTTGACCTATTATGTCGCTGTGTTAGAAAAGAGCGAGAAGCTTCAATCTAAGGGAGTCATGCCACAGACTTTGGAGCCAACACCACAGTCCATTGTTGAACCGGTCGTCCCTAAGGCGGTAGTTGAGCCATCTCCCGAAGAAACGATGGAATCAGAAGCCGAGACACCCGTTGATCCGACACCGACGAAACCACGTTACGTCCCGGAGTCGACGATCCCTTCACGGACAGAACGTATGAAATCACATCGTGAGATCAAACCGGCACGTCCACGCCGCAATAAAGGTCGTGGCTGGTTGATCGGTCTAGTTGCCATCATTCTTTTATCCGTCGGTGGTTATGCGGCTTATCCGATGATTTCAGACTTATTCGATCCGCCATCGACACCGACTGTGACGGAAGAACTCGCAACACCAGAACCTGAACCGGTCGCTGAAACGAAGGCACTTGAGGAAATATGGATTGGTGTCAAAAATGCCCCGCTCGTAAGCGAACCGGACAGTGAAAACGTCGTCTACGTCGCCGACATCGGGGACCGTTATGACGTCATCGAAGAACGCGACGATGCGCTCTTACTCGACCTCGGATTGAACGAATTGACAGGTTGGGTATCACGCGATGAAGTCGTCACCGAATGGACGGCTACCTTCATCAATGACGCTGACGTATTGGACTGGTTATCGACTTCCGTCAACCAGACATTGTTTGATGAATCACCGGAAGCTTACTTCGGGATGGATGAGAATGGATTGGTCGGAAATGTCGGTGCCGCAAGTGGCTTCGACTCAGACGCCTTACACGAGTATCTCGTCTACCCTGGTCTTTTCTTCACAATGAAAAATGAGCAAGTTGAGGCAATCGACTGGTCAAACACGGACCAGACGAAAGAAACGTTCCTTGAGCTCGGTGAACCGACGTATGAGACAGAGGACGGGGTCGTCTATGAAAGTGAAACCTATTCATTACGTCTCTTCGTGGGAGAAAACGACTCGACACGCATCCGTCTGACGAAACTCAAACAATAAAGGAGTATTTCATATGAACCAAACGATTCTCGTGACGGGTGGTGCCGGCTATATCGGTACGCATACCGTCATCCAACTACTTGAAGCCGGACACGAGGTGATTGTGCTCGACAACTTGTCGAACAGTAGCCGCGAGGCATTGAACCGAGTCGAGGCGATGACCGGAAAAGAAGTCACCTTTTATCTCGGCGATATTCTCGACCGTGCATTACTCGAACAGATTTTCCTGACGCATACAATCGATGCCGTCATTCATTTCGCCGGGCTGAAAGCTGTCGGTGAGTCGGTGAAAGAGCCGCTCCGATACTATGAGAACAACGTCGTCGGTACGACCGTCTTGTTAGAAGTTATGCAGGCGTTCGATGTGAAACGCATCGTTTTCAGCTCATCGGCGACCGTGTATGGGATGCCGGAACGGACACCAATCGACGAGTCGTTCCCGCTCAGCGCAACGAACCCGTACGGCCGTTCGAAACTCATGATCGAAGACATCTTACGTGACGTCGCCGTCGCTGATTCTGACTGGAGCATCGCCCTCCTTCGTTACTTCAACCCGATCGGAGCCCATCCGTCTGGTCAGATCGGTGAAGACCCGTTCGACGTTCCGAACAACTTGATGCCGTATATCACGCAAGTCGCTGTCGGCAAGTTGGACGAATTGAGCGTATTCGGTAATGACTATGACACACCGGACGGGACGGGCGTCCGTGACTACATCCACGTCGTCGATCTCGCATCAGGTCACTTGCAGGCGCTTGACTACGTGATGGACCAAACGGGTGTCGAGGCGTTCAATCTCGGGACAGGGACAGGCTATAGTGTCCTCGACCTCGTCCGCGCGTTCGAACAAGAGAGCGGCAAGACGGTACCGTACAACGTGACGGACCGCCGCCCTGGTGACATCGCCACGTGTTTCGCGGACCCGACGAAATCGAAACAGATGCTCGGCTTCGAAGCGAAGCATGACATTCGTGACATGTGCCGTGACGCTTGGAACTGGCAATCAAACAACCCGAACGGATATAACTAAAAAACGAGCTGGTGTGAGAACAATCGTTCTTCTACCAGCTCGTTTTTGATTAGGTTTCTTTATTCGTATCAGGCTTACACACTGACCCACACATACCCGAATGGCTGAAGTCGCGCGACATTTATCGGTTCACCCGTAAACAAGTTCGTGCCTTGAACATCTAATTCGACCTCGTTCGCGCTCACGTTCGTATAAAGACGCAACGTACGTCCTTCCCTTTCCCGTTCGACGGCGAACACGTGCGGATCGACATCTATGATATGTTGTGCGGCATAAGGTGACAATGCTAGCTCTGTCCGTTTCACGTTGAGTTGTCCCATAATCCCCGAGAAGCGATTCAGTCGTGTCTCGTCTTTCTTCAGCGACTGAACGAGTTCTTCCTCGTCCGTCGGTCCGCTCACACCGAAAAGTGTCCGATAGTCGATGGACGGGATGCCTTGGAGCGAGAACAAGATACTATGTGCCGCAAGGAGCATCGCCTCATGATCGTCCAATAGATTCTTCTCGAATGGGTCGCGTTCGGCGCTCGATAAAAAGTGGAAATATGTCTTCCCTTCAGGTGGTGCCGCAATCTTCCGTGCCCATTCAGTCAGTCGTGTCGCTTTCCCTTGTGCGAGGGCGAGGGTCACGTGACTCGCAAGATCAAAGTGACAGACAGCGTCCACGACATCGAGATATGATCCAGCCTCGTCAAGCGCATCTTCCGCGAGAATGAGTTGACCGTGCGGTTTATAATGGTGCAAGACGATATGCCAGAGTCTAAGTACGTCCTTCACCTCTTCACGCGTCATCCCACGGAACGATTGCGCATGAACACGAACCTTCGTCGCCCCATAAGCAATGCGCTCGATGAGTGCATCCGTCTCAGCAAGCAGGTCGAATTGCTCCGCATTGTAGGCGATCGGGTCGAGTTCATACATGAGTTGGAAGTCGTCGCTCAATTCCCCTAAGTCCTCATACAATCGGATGCGCGGGTCGACGGCCGTGTCCGTCTGACGCCCGATATAAGGAAAGAGCGACACGAGATGCAAGTCGCTGATCGTACCTGCGACATGCTTGGCGAGGACGTCATGGAGTGCCCCCATGTCAGGCTTCCCTTCTGTTGTGATGAAACTCGCATCTACAAGTAGAACGTTCGTCTTCTCGCTCGGTGCCTCATGGTCATGCCAGGCGTGACTCTCCCACTTGTCAAACAGACGATGCCATGCTCCGTCATCACTATCCCATTTATGCAAAATCGGTTCGATTTGTTGCCAATCCATACAATTCCCTCCTTCTGTTGTCTCTCTACCTTTTTTCACTTCTCACTCATTTCAAAACAAAAAAGCCGTCCAACATTGGACGACTCATTCCATCAAGCGTTTCAATTCGGTCTGGATCCCATCGAGTGACGCCGGGTCCGGATTCCAATAGTAGATACCGTCCGACTCCAGTCCGCCCCCACCTTCGATGCGAAGTGTGCTTGCGTTGCGGAACGCACCCATGTAGTCGGTCGAGAGCGTCACGAGCTCGTTGAACTCGATGTTCGTCTTCGCCCGATTGCCGACGACGTCTAACAGGTTCGACACCTTGTCGAGCGAGAAGTCAGAACGCCCTTTCTCGATGATGGCCGCAACGACATCGCGTTGCCGTTCTTGGCGACCGAAGTCCCCGTTCGGATCATCGTAACGCATCCGTGTATACGCGAGCGCCTTATCTCCATTAAGCGTTACTTCTCCAACAGGAAACGTATAGTTGTCCGAACTAAACGCAAACTTGTTCATCACGGTGACACCACCGAGCGCATCGACGACTTCCGTGAACGCCTCCATGTCCGCTTCGACGACATAATCAATCGGGATATCTAAGAAGTTCTCGACCGTGTCCATCGCCATCTCGGCACCACCGAACGCATAGGCGTGGTTAATCTTATCGCGATACCCGCGACCGACAATCTCCGTCTTCGTGTCACGCGGGATACTGAGCATCGCCCCTTCGTTTGTATCCGGGTTCAGTGTCAGGACGATGATCGAGTCACTTCGTCCTTGCTCCGTTCCTCGTCGGTCGATTCCGAGTAAGAGCACGGACACTGAGCGCTTCTCTTCGATCGTCTCGACCTGTTTTCGTTCTGGACTAATCTGTAAGTTGTCATTCACTTTCGTCACCGTGTCATTGACCTCATCGACCATCGACCAGACGAATAGGCCACCTGCGACAAGCATGAGTGTCAGTACGCCCGCTGTGATGCCAAGTATCCATTTCCACCTTGATTTCTTTTGATGTTTCGCCATATCGGGCCACCCTCTTCCGTAAATTAAGTTTGTATATCTTTTCCCAGACTGCACATTGGATTATAGCATGTCTCCAAAAAATGCTAATCATTTCTTTCCAGTTATCACGGAAAATGTGTCTTTGTCGGTGTTCGGTACATATGATGTGGCCAGGCGGCATTGATTTCTGCCCCAATCAGCATCGTCGCCGCCGTCAAGTAGAGCCAGATTTGAAGTAAGATGACGACCCCGATTGTGCCATACGTATCCCCAAGAATCGAGAATCGCTCGACATAGACACTATAGCCTGTCGAAATGAGTTGCCACGAGATGACGGCAAAAACAGCACCCGGTAACGTTTCAAAAAAGCGCACGCGTTGCTGTGGGGCAATCATATAGAAGAATGAGAACGCAAAAACTAAGATGACTGTTGAGACTGTATAGCGCGTGAGCGTCGAGAGACGATCAAACTCCTCCACCTGAGGATAGAGCGCATACAACAAGTCGATAAATTCCTGTCCAAACACATGAAAGACGACGAGGATGACGGCGCCGATGCTGCCGGCAAGGATTGTTAAGAGTCCAATCAGGCGACGCCATACATAGCCACGCGCCTCCGTCTCCCCGTAAGCGAAGACGGTTAGTTTGACGAGACGGGCCGTCCCGTTCGAGGCCGACCAGAAGGCGATGATGGCACTGACCGAGACGAGACCGCTATTCAAGTTCCCACTGACGTCATAGACAATCGACAATAGCTCTCGCACGCTCGAACCAGGGACGAGCGTCTCAATCTGCTCGATCAACAGCGCCTGGTCGATTTTGAACCACGCCATGACCGCGAACAGGACGAAGAACATTGGGAAGATGGCGAGAAACCAAAAGAAGGCGAGCGTGGCGCTATAGTCGTTAATATGATGGTCCTTGAAGCGATGTCTCACATCGATAGCGAGTCGGGTCAGTCGATCAAGCACGGCCGTCACTCCTTTTTCTTTTTATTATGCCACAAAGGAAAGCACCCGATTCATCCGAATCGAGTGCCGCTGTCATTGTTCCATCAATTGTCCGAGGTACGACTTCACTTCGTCGAGTGATGCCTCATCCGGGTTCCAATAGTAGATGCCGTCGCTCTCTTTGCCGCCGCTTCCTTCGAGACGAAGAACGCTTTGGTTTTTGAAAGCTGTCATGTAGTCGCTCGAGAGCGTTCGAATGTCTTTGAACGTCACGTTTGTCTTGGCGTTATTGCCAAGGACGTCGAGCATGTTGTTGAATCTTGAAATCGAAAAACTGTCCGTTCCTTTGTCGACGAGCGCCGTGATGACGTCACGTTGACGCTCCTGACGACCAAAGTCTCCGTTTGGGTCATCGTAGCGCATCCGTGTATATGCGAGCGCTTCTGCCCCGTCGAGGTTAACCGTTCCCGGTTCGAACGAATACTCTCCTGACGTGAAGGCAAACTTGTTCGTCACTTCGACGCCGCCGAATAAGTTGACCGCATCCTGGAAACCTTTCATGTCGACTTCCGCGACATAATCGATTGGGATGCCGAGGAAGTTCTCGACCGTATCCATCGCCATTTCAGCACCGCCGAATGCGTAGGCGTGGTTGATTTTGTCCATCGTCCCTTTGCCGACGATTTCCGTCTTCGTATCACGCGGGATGCTGAGCATCGCGCTCTCGTCCGAGTTCGGGTTGAGCGTCATGACGATGATCGAGTCGCTACGTCCTTGTTCATCCGCACGACGGTCAACGCCGAGCAATAACACAGAGACCGGCTTCTTATCAGAAATCGTTTGTTGATTCATCCGATCCGGGCTAAGCCCAGCCGATTCATTCAAACGGTCGACCGTTGTATCGACTTGATTATATAAATAATAGGCCATCCCAGCTCCGATGAGCAGGAACACTCCGATGACAGCACCTGCGATGATGGCGATGCGCTTCGCGGGTGACACTTTACGACGACGTTTCTTGACTCTCTTCTTTGACTGATTCTCTTCCATGACATTGCACCTTTCTATTTCTAATTGACCGTAATTAACACAGGTTTAATTTTATCATGCTCATTCGGAAAAATTTTCCGATTCTTTATAAAAAAGGTGAATATTTGTCGGACATTGTCGCTTGCTTATATTGTAAATATCGACATGGTGTTTTGAAAGTTTAGCTAACGGTGTCCATCATAACATATGCTTTTCAGAAGTCTTCTTTCGGTTCATACAACGCTACTATATCATTGGTCACAGTTTCTGAATCTCATCTGATTTTTGATACTAGTATTGAAGGAATGTTAACGACTCATCAGTTTTTATAAGACTATTTCCTTATTTTAAGAAATCGAAATGGTACGTTTATTTTATTTTTTGTAAAATACATATGAAACATTAACAAAAAATGTAATAGAACCCAATTTACTTGTGAGGGGAATAGTAGATGCGCTTCATCGTGACATGTTTTTTAGACCAAGAACAAACTTGTGAGTTTATCGTCTATGGCAGTTCCGAGTACGATGCTTACCGAACATTTGAACAGACTCTCCAATCCCTAAATTCATTGACTGGACAAATCACATTATCAGACGGTGAAGCAATCCCGGTATCACGCATCCTCGCTTATCGCGTCAATCCGATCAAACCGCTCTTTTGAATCTCAAGTGTTTCGGGTAACCCTATTAGGAGAACAAATCTGATAAATGGGGTGGAACGAATGGAAATCGGAATGATCGGGCTCGGGAAGATGGGACTGAACTTGGCACTGAATTTGACGGACAATGGACATCGCGTCTATGGCTATGACCCTGGGAACGTCTCGACGAGTCAGTTTGAGACGAAACAGTCATTGGATGAAGTCGTCGCTGCACTGAAGGCGCCACGAGTTGTTTGGGTGATGGTACCGGCAGGAGACGTGACCGAGCATGTGTTGGACGACTTATATGAATCGCTCTCCCCTGGTGACATCGTCATCGACGGAGGCAATTCGAACTATAAGGAGTCGATGCGACGCGCTGACCGCTTCAAAGAAAAGCTCATCTATTTCTTTGACGTCGGGACGAGTGGCGGCATGGACGGAGCACGGAACGGGGCCTGTACGATGATCGGTGGGGATTTGGAGGCGTTCGGGAAAATCGAGCAACTGTTCCAAGACGTCTCGACCGACAACGGTTATTTGTACGCCGGACCGAGTGGAAGTGGTCATTTCCTAAAGATGGTCCATAACGGGATCGAGTACGGGATGATGCAGGCGATCGCTGAAGGATTCGAGGTGCTCGAGAAGAGCCCGTTCGACTATGAATATGAGGACGTCGCTCGTGTCTGGAATCATGGCTCCGTCATTCGCTCATGGCTCATGGAGCTGACCGAGAGCGCCTTCTCCAAAGACGCGAAGCTCGATGACATCCGCGGTGTCATGCATGCGTCAGGAGAAGGAAAATGGACGGTCGAGACGGCGCTCGAATACGACGTGCCGACACCGGTCATCGCTCTCTCGCTCATGATGCGGCAGCGCTCGCTTCAAGACGATACGTTCTCTGGTAAAGTCGTCGCAGCGCTCCGGAATGAGTTCGGGGGACATGCGGTGGAGAAGAAAGAGTAATGAGAATGGCCTCGGCATGTGCCGAAGCCATTCTTCATTCCATCGTATTTCCTTCTGCCGGAATCGGGTGTGCTTTCAACATACGCGCAAAATGGACGAGATTGTACGCCATCGTCTTCCCATGTGACTTCGTGAACTCATTATCGCGCCCGGCATCGATGTACGAATCGCCTGGTCCCGCTTCCCCGACCCAGTACGTGTCGACGTTCGGCGGCACGGTGAAACCGATATGGGATAAGGCATAAAGGATTCCGGCACATGCGTGTTTCGCCCCGTCCTCATTCCCGGTGACGACGACCCCGCCGACTTTGTTGTAGTAGATGGCCTGACCAGACTTGTTCGTCAAACCACTGCCCCCGTATAACCGCTCGACCACTTGCGTCGCGACACTACTCTTCTCGCCAAGCCAGAGTGGCGTCCCGATGACAACGATGTCTGCACCTTTCACTTTCTCGAAAATCTGTGGCCATTCATCTCCGTTCCCTTCATCTTCTGTCACCCCAAACGCGATCTTATAGTCGACAATCCGGACGATTTCCGACTCGACCCCGAGCGCTTCGAAATGCGGCAAGATGTCGCGAATCAGTCCTTCCGTATGCGACGTCGTGTCGCCACCCTTTAACGTGCAGTTCAAAAATAGTGCTTTCATGGAATCCCTCCTCCAATAATCTCCAACAGTTACGTGTTCCCGTTCACTCTACTTCTTAATACTATAAACATGACAAAGCCGCCCTCTCACTTGAGAAGGCGGCTTGTCTTATGATGCTGAGCGTTCGTTGAGCCATTCCCCGACACGACGGAACGTATCCGTCCGAGGAGGCGCTTCACTTCGGCTGAACGTATGGTAATCAATCTCCGACACATATCGAATCAATCGGATGAGCGAGAAGGCGAAGGCAATCGTACAGCCAATCGCAAAACTGAGCCCATAACTGTCCGGTCCGAGTGGAAGGAGCAAATAAGTCAGTCCCGCGTTCATCGTGATGAAGAGAGCCGATGTATACGCCGCTCCCTTATGGTCTTCAAAATACAGCAACACGAGCGTGAGGACGAGGACCATCGCGTTCGAGAAGGCCCCGATCGTCGTCATTTGGAAGACGTCCCGAATCTCAGGCGAGAGCCCAAGTAACGGAAACAAGACGGCTGCGAAGATGACGAAAAGAAGCGAGACGAGTCCCTGGTTTCGGAACAAGCGTTGCAGCTCCTGTCGTAAGACGAGTAACATCGCCGCCTTCGACCGTTGAATCTGTTGATACGTCCCGCCTTCATTCACGTACCCGTAAAATACGCGATAGCGCTCATAAAAGCGCGTCTCGACCGATACGACGAAAATCGTCATCGTCGGGATGATCGTCAAATACGACAAGAATATGGCCGTGTCATAGATCGGATGGTAACGGAACGTATCGAGATGCACGCTCCCTCCTTCGGCGAACCAGATGATCCACGTCCCGACCCAGATCCCGATGTTGTACAGGAAGCTCGTCCAAAACAGCGCAGGATATCGGTCGAAATACCGATAGAACGAGAACTGTCCGACCGTGCTCCGATTCGGGAACGTGAGGAGCATCGACGTGAACAAGCCGAATAGCGTGACGACAAGTCCGAGCGTCATGCTCGCCGTCAAGGCGAAACTCTTCATGTAAGACTCCGTCAAATACGACATCAAGAACTGATCGGTGATAATGATCGCCGCGACCGCGACGACCCCACCGGCGACAAAGCTATAGGCGACCGCCTGATAAAATTTCGCCGCGCTGAGGAATAAGAAATGTACCCAAATCAAGTTGACCGTCATGAACAAGACGAACGCCAACGCGTTCAATAAAGCCGGTAGCTCGGAGAACGAGAGGAAGACGGCGAACAACACCGAGGCGATGGCGACGGTCGTCTTCATCATCCCGATGAACGCCGGAAAGATGTCCTCATACCGTTTCTCATAGAAACAGTCTGCCAAATAGCGCGTGACGACGAGCTGCTGCACGCCGAGCACGACTTGGGAAAAAATGAAGCTATACGAGACGATCAAGTTGAACGTCGTCCGTTCCTCAAGCGTGGCAATCGACAAATAACTCGTCAGCCACTGCATAAGCGCGATTGTGACGATGACGATCAGCCACGGGCCAGACGTGACGAGACCGGCAAAGGCGTACGCTTTAATGCGTGAAGAAAAATAATCTTCTTGGAACAGCTGTTGTAACTTAAACCCGATGCCCGCCATATGCCGCTCTCCTTTCTTCATATAGATTTAAGTACGCATCGATGAACTGATCGGTGCGATAGTATGTCTCGACGCGCTGCTGCCCGTTTCGCCCGAGTCGGCGCGCGTCTTCACGATTCTGATAGAACCAGACGCAACGTTCCGCGATTCGTCGCGGATTGACCGGTGGGACGACGAAGCCTGCCGGACCGAACGGTTCATCCGGTCGCCCGTTCACGAGCTCCGCACAGGCCCCGACGTCCGTCACGATCCACGGAACGCCTGCGGCCATCCCTTCGAGTACGGCGAGGGGTTGTCCTTCCGAGATACTCGTCAACAGACAGACGTCGAACTCTGGAAGGTGTTTGCGGATATCGACTCTCCCGACCAAGAAGACGGCTTGTTCAAGCTCGAGTTGTTGGATGAGCGCCTCACACTCAGCCGCATATTCTTTGTCCTCGTCGAGTGGTCCCATAATGGTCAACTCGAACGGGATGAGCATGTCCTGTAATAGCTTCGCCGCATAAATCATCGTCTTGATGTCTTTGATGGGGACGACGCGGACGATAGCGCCGATGCGTAGCTTCTCTCCCCCTGGTACGTGACCGAGTGCCGACAAGCCCGTCACGTCGATCCCGTTCGGAATGATACTCAACTTTTCGACCGGTGCCCCGAGCTGACGTTGCAACTCGCCGTTTCGTTCAAACAGTGTGATGACGTCGTCCGCTTTCCGATATGCTTCCCGGGAAATATGGTGGAAGAACTGAATCCAGTGAGAACGGAACTCCGGTGGAATCCACACCGCCTGTAACAGTTCCTCTTCCCGCTCCCGCGAGTAGATGCCGTGCTCGGTCAACAAGAACGGGATGTTTTGACGCTCTTTTATCGCACTCGCGATCAACCCCGCATAGCCTGTCGACACAGAATGAATGAGGTCGACTTGTGGCAGGTCCGCCTGGAGAAGATCGAGGACGGGTGCATACATACTGCGCCACATCCAGAAGTAATCGATGAACGAACCGGCCTGCCCTTCTTCTTGATAGCTCTCCGTCACAAGTTGATAGAAGAGACGGCTCGAGAAGAACTGTTCCGGTGTCCCGATTTGTGATGCTAACATCGGGTAGATGGACGATTCGACTTGACCGAATGTCATCCACGTCTTGATGCGGTCACGCTCTTCTTGCGTCAACGTTTCCGGACGACGTTTCCGTGTCGCGCGCTGATTGAGGGCGAGCGTGGTCACACCCGTGACGTTCTCCGGTAACGTATATTTATAATCCGTCTCAGACTTCGGGTTTGGCATGATCGAGATGATTTCAAACTCATGCATCGGCATTTGTTGCATCAGCATGTGCACCCAACTCGACACGCCTCCGCTCACATACGGATAACTCCCTTCGACGACAATTCCAATCTTCATGGGCGCGCTCCTTCCAATATCGGGAGACGAACAGACGTCTCTTTCAATTCGACTTGATATAACGTACCGCTCTCATCGAACGGTCTGACAGCACCAAACGCGAAACTTCCTGTGTCTAATCGTTTCCCCGGCTCGACTCGGACGAGTAGCGTCGATGGGACGGGCAGTTGCTGGGCGTTGATGTCAATCGCGTCGTTCGTGTAGGCGACGTCGATTTGCGCATCTTGATACAGTTCATACTTCCGATATGCGTCATATTGACTCAACCCTTCGAGGTGCGGATATTTGGCATAGAGCGTCTGGAATAGACCACCGAACGACTCTTTCATGACGCCCCATCCTTTCCCTTTCGAACGATATTCATCCAACACGTCATCCGGGTGAATGAAATGCGAGACGAGACCGAAGTTGGCGACGGCGTCGATGACGACGAACAGATCATCCGGCGTCTCGTTGTATCCGCTCGACACGCGTGGGAAGTCATACAAATTCGGATAGACCGGGTCCGGTCCGAATTCCTGGATATAACTTCCCTTACTCGCATCCCCGCTATAGAGTCCGGCGACGATCAATCCGTCCTCGAACTTCTCGTTCAGGACGCTCAGTCCGGACTGTCCGATGATGTTCGATGGTGGGACGTAGCTACGAATGCGTTCATTCGGCAAGTAATAATCGAACGCCTCAACGACACGGTCGACGGCGGTACGCATCGCGTCCTGACTTTCCCACTTCGCATAGCCAAGGTCAGGGTCCATCACCTCGTCTCCCATGACGAGTGGCTGGTGGTTGAAACCGTGGAGTCCGACTTCTCCGTTCGTCTGGAGCAACCCACGCCCGTATTCGAGCATCGGTGCCCGAATTTTCTCGATGAGTTGTTCGGTCGTCTCTTCGTTTGTCGCTTTATAACTGCCAATCAAGAAGCCCGAATACGTGACGTCGTAATCCTCACCGATTTGTTTCATATCTTTCCACCATACTTCGGAGAAGAATTCTTTAATTGAGAGGTCATACTCTTCCGTGATGACGGGATTCGAGTTGCTCGGCACCGGTGCCGGGAAGTCGTCGAGATGGACGATTTTGATGCCCGCTTGCGGCATGACGAACGCCGGGAACAGCATCGACAACGACTGCACCATGAGTCCACGTGAGTTCTTATCGGTCAGGGACGTCGTATTCCAAAACATGACCTCTCCCTGACCGTACGAGGACTGCCATAAAATCGGTTCGTCTTTTGCCGAGATGAGGACGTCCGTCTCCTCTTTCAATTCGACGTCGGCGATACTATGGACGAAGAGACCTGAGTCTTGCGGTAAATCGACATAACCGGGGAAGATTTCTTTTTCAAAGATCAATCCGTTGATGCCATCCTTGAAGTCCCCGAAATCAGTGACGCCGATGAGGTCGGCCCACTCCTGGTCGATGAAGCGACCGGCGACATAAAGGCGTCCCCCGTTCTCGACGAACGACCGAATCGTCTCGTATGGCCATGATTTTGTATTTTCCCCACTGACGACGAGGACGTGCTGTGGCGAAGGCTCAATTGAGGCAATCTCGTCTGCCTCGATGGATGTGTACGGCAACTTCGCGTAGTCGAGCGCATATTTCAAGTTGTTCAAGACGGACGTCGACAAGTCGTCCTCGTTTTGATGGATATAGATTTGAGCCTGCTTCCCTTCCACTGCTCTCACCTCGCCTGCGAGTGTGGTAAATGTCGTCGGCTCATGTGCTTCATTCGGGATGAGCCGGTGACCGTAGTCGAGCCGTAAAAACTGGACGACGACAATCATCGCGATGATTAAAGAGAACAAGGACGCGAGATACGTCGTAATCGATTTATTCATGATTTTGCACCTTCTAACTGTTGAATGACAAAGCGATAATCTTCTGGAACGTCTCGTAGGTCGAGGTGTTGTTGGAGCCGGTCGAGGATTGGACGTAACGATGCCCAGTCCCCATTCGTCATATGATGTTCAATCAATAGGATATAGCCGTCCGGCACTTCCGGATGATACAACGTGAGCGCTTCGGCCAACCGTTCCCCCGTCTCGACGTCACCTGCTTGGAACGACAATCGGGCTTTCGTACGTAAATAAGTCTCGTCTGTCGCATCGTGTTCCCCTAGTTGTTCAAGATGGAACATGGTCCGTTGCTGGATGCGGGCTTTCATATCCTGATCCAAGAGACCACTCTCTAAAAAGGAGACGCCTGTCTCGATGACGGGATAAATCGTCTCCGGCCGTTCCGGGTTCACTTGCGCGATCCGCTGCTTAAGCATCAAATCATAACGGTCAAACAACGTGTTACGGACGGTCGCCGCATAGTGGACCGTTTCCGTATCTTCATGCTCGAGACCTAAATGTAAGTATTCTTCTGTGTTCATAAGCGGTGTCGACATGAGTTGCGTGATCGACTGTTTCCGTTTCTTCCCGTCCATCTGCAAAGCTTCCGCTAATGGGACGAGGTCTAAATCTTCTTTTGCCTGTTGCTGCAAGCGCTCCAAGTTGACCGTGTCGAAGTTGATATATTCGTCATAATCAAGAAGCGTCTTCGATGAAGCAAAACGACGGGCAACCCCGTATGCGATTAAACCGAACAGTTCTCCGATGATCGGGACGACGGCACTGACTAGAAAAATCGAGAGCCAGACGCCCTTCTCGGCCGCATCCACTCTCGGGCGAACGACGAGTCGGTAGATGACGAAAAGAACTCCGGCGTGAAGCAGAAAGAACAAGAGTATCATCCATCCGCTCATAGGCGTTTCCCACCTTTCACATAGAACACATGCTCGATCCGCTCTTTGAATCGTTCCGCCGACTCAACCGGAGTACCCGGGAGAAGGAAGTGAAGGACATGTTCCTCTTCGTCGTATCCGATGACGTCAATCTCCCGCATCGATTGTCGAAGGATGAGCTCCATCTCGATGAGTGACAAGTCGACGCCTTCGATCGGAATTGTGACCGTGCTATACGGCTGGTCATACTGTTCATGGCGCAACACTTGCTGCGCAACTTTTTGTTCGAATGCGTCCATGCGGAACATCCGCGTACCCTCGACGAGCTGATCGCTGACGAGCATCCACTCGAGCGCATCCGCCTTCTCGATCCGCGTACCGGCCCAGTCGAGGACGAGCTTCATCATGTTCATCTCGTGACTGCGCAACCGAAGAATATCAATCTCATGGACGATCAACACTTCTTTCACCGTTCCCTCATAACAAATCGGGGCGACGAGAAGGGGTCCTTCGAGCTCATCGGCCAGACGAATCGTTGGTTTTTGGGATTGGAACATCCGTGCGAAAATGCCTTGCTCCGAATCAATGAAGAGTGTCTGTGGCAAACGTTCGACACCCCCCGAACGAACGTGAAGACGAAGCGTCCGGCGAGACGTATCGACGTGATAGAGGGCGAGCTGCCGTGCCCGGAACACGCGTGTAAACGTCCCAATCAAATGGTCACGCACCAAGTCTGTCGCGTCCTGGTCGAGTTGAAGACCAACCTCATAGATTCTTGAGAGCGTATACGTCGAGTCGAGCACCCGCTTCCGCATCTCTCCTTGTGATTCCTGGAGTTGCTGCACCGTCTGTTTCAACTGTTCGTTCTCGTCGACCACCTCTTCCTGACGGATATGGAGCGACTGATAACGCTCACGGTAAGACGTGCTGAAGACACCGGCGCTCAAGGCGACGAAGAAGTGAAGTAAAATCCACGCGAGTTCGTTCGTATCGTAAAGGAATAAGAGCAAATCTGTCCCTTCCATCAAGAGGAAAGAGAAATGATAGAGACTCGTCAATGCAAAACTGACGAACGCCCCGAGTAGGCCGTAGCGAAGCGAGAAGAGAAGGATATAAAAAATTAACGGGTCAATCGCCCATTCTGACAAAGAAAGACTAAACGTATAGTCCAAAATGCCGATAAGTAAAATAGTCACAATCATTTCAATCCATTTGATTGATGTGCGATGTTGGGTATAAATCATAGTGTCACTCATTCCTTTACGTGGTATTTTATTAAGTAGTAGGACATTCGATGGATTGTTCGACCAAAAATTTCATATCGAGACGGGCAAACTTACTGAAAAGTAAGGGCGCAAAGACATGGGTCGTCGATCTTTCGAGATACCGATCGCCAGTCTGCAATAGCCGCAGCCGCTCTCTGATAACTATCAGGAGGGTTTTTTTATGGGTATTTTCTCAGCCAAACGTATCATCAGTATCTGTTGTGCATTCGTTGTCGGATTCGCATTATGGACGCCACATCAAGCGGTCGCCAAAGCGAGCAACCCGCTCGCAAACGTCGAGTCGTACAAGATTTATTACGATATGCCGAGTAAGAGCAAGATCAAAAAGATGCAACAGTATGACCTCGTCATCATCGAGCCTGTTTATTATACTGCAGCTCAAATCAAAGAGTTACAAAAATTTGGTACGAAAGTGTACGGCTACATCAATACGATGGAAGCTGACAATTGGAACGTCGATTTCATCAGGCAGATGAACGAGTCGGACTTCTTCCACCGTAACGGACAACGTGTCCATTATGCGGAGTGGGATTCTTATTTGGTCGACATGACGTCGACGCATTATCGTGAGCTATTGACGCGTGAAGTGGAGAAACAAATCGTCGCCAAAGGATTAGACGGGGCGTTCTTAGATACTGTCGGAAACATCGACAACGAACATTCAGAACAACCGACGATCTTGAAAGCACAGCGCGACGGGATGAGTCAGTTCATGAAGACGATCAAGGCCAACCACCCTACCCTTTCTCTCATTCAAAACTGGGGATTTGCGACACTGAAGACGTATACGTATCCGTATGTGGATGGTGTCATGTGGGAAAGCTTCAACTATACGACGATTTCGAAAGATCAATGGTCAAAAGACCGCATCCAAGAATTGCGTGACCTCGATGCGCGATACGGCATCAAGGCGTTGACGGTATCTTCGAAACAACGTCCGAAGAGTGCGGCATACGCGGAACAAAACGGGTTCATTCATTTCCATTCAAACGCTACTTTAGATTATAATAAATTCTGACTTTCATTTACATGATTGTACAAGTATCTGGTAGTTTCTACAACGAAAATACTGTAAAAACATCCTACGGGTTTGCCTTCTTTATCGGCAAATGCGTAGGATGTTTTGATGAAATCCTTTGATTCAACGTTTATTAATCATGCATCAACCGGATCTGACCGTCCGGTTCTTGATAGATCACGTGTTCTTGTGACAGTTCGGTCGGAGAACGGACCCCTGCGGCGGCCGTCATATTATACAGTCCTTCCCGGAGCGAGATGATGTAGTTCGTGACCCGAAAGCTCTTCTCGTCGACGACAAGAGCACGCTGCAGTTTCGGGTCGGTCGTCGCGACACCGACCGGGCAACGGTTCGTATGACACACCTGCGCCTGGATACAGCCGACGTTGAACATGAGCCCGCGAGCGATGTTGACGAGGTCGGCACCGAGGGCGAGGGCAATCGCCACCTTGTCCGCTGTGATGAGTTTCCCCGAGGCGAACAGTTTGATACGGTCCCGAAGACCGTGCTCGATCAAGAGGCGATGGACGTATGGGAGCGCCGCCTTCAATGGCAACCCGACCGTATCGGCGAGTTCCTGGTACGTCGCCCCTGTCCCGCCTTCACTCCCGTCAATCGTGATGAAGTCCGGTACGATGTGAGAAGTCGCCATCTCTTCGACGAGCGATTCCATGTCCTGTATGTTGCCGACGACGAGCTTGATGCCGACCGGCTTCCCACCGATCTCACGCAACTTTTCGATAAAAGCCAACAACTCCCCATGTGTGTGAAACTCGGAGAATCGGTTCGGGCTGTCAATCGTCTCGCCGACACGCACACGTCGGATGCGGGCGATCTCCTCGGTCACTTTCGAGCCGTCGATATGTCCCCCACGCGTCTTCGCCCCTTGTGCGAGTTTCAGTTCGAACGCCTTCACTTGCGGGAGCGCGCTCTTCTGTTTGAACGCTTCCACCGAAAACGCCCCGTCTTCATCTCGAACACCAAATAGTGCCGGACCGATTTGACAGATGATGTCGACATTCCCTTTCAGGTGATAGTCCGAAAGACCGCCTTCCCCTGTGTTCATCCATGTCCCGCCCGCACGACCGAGTCCGATGGAGAGGGCCGTGATTGCCTTGTCGCCGAGCGAACCGAAGCTCATCGCCGACTGCCCGACGAGCCCGCGGACGTAGAACGGCTCCCGACACGTCTCCTTCCCGATGATGATGGTATCTTCTTCTGTCAATAAGTACGGAGAGATGTCACGTTCGACGAGATGCTCTTTTCGGGTGAAGAGGTTATCTTCATCGAGTTCATACACCCACGTCGACACTTTTGTTGAATTGTCGATGCGTAGTTCGTTCCGATTTGTCGGATAAAGGGCGTTTTGAAGATAGAACCCACCCGCGTCAAAGTCTCGCTCCGAACCGAATCCGATGATGCGTGACTTGTATTTTCCGGCAATGACGGCCGCCTCGTATTCGTTTCGCGAGAACGGCTTCGCCTCGTTGTCGTTCAAGAACAAATATTGCCGAAGCTCCGGACCCATCTTCTCGAACATATAACGCAGTTTTCCGAGAATCGGGAAGTTACGGAGGACGGAGTGCTCACGTTGGTTTCGGTCACGTCGCCACAAGTAAAACAGAAGTAGCGGTGGAGCTGTCATCATCATCAATAAGAGCACAAGCAAGATGGTCAACATCGATGTATTGAGTGACACGGTCTCTCCTCCTTTTTTACTAGACGAAAAACACCCTGTCGCAAACGGAACAGGATGTCATCAGTCGCTCGGGATCGTGACCCCGTCAAATTGTTCATTTCGGCACAGCGTGATCGCCTGCATCGCTAGTTTATAGTCTTCTTCCGGCAAGGCGATCAATTCGGTCGGAAGGACCCATTCTTTTGAGTTATACAAGTGAATGACAAGTTTGGCGAGTACAAACTCTCGTTTATCGAACGTATTGTCATCGATGATCGTGGAGGTTCGAATCTTCCCAGCTTCGAGGTCTATATAAGGAAGCAAACATTCTCGGATATGCGAATGACCCGCAAGTACATATAGCGCGGCGAAGTATTCGCGACTGGTACTGCCAGGATCCGTGAGTCGTTGTGCTAACCGTTTGAACTCGTTGTAGTGGTCGGAAGATAAAAAATCAATATGGTTCATCGGTCCACCTTCTCTCTCTAAGCCTCGCTTTGCCCTCAGAGTTTATAATTTCCACCTTTTTGTAGAAGTTAACCCTGTTTTCTTTAGATTCGAAGTTTCAAAACTGTTCAAAAAAACCGTCTCTAACGAAGAAAATCACCTTTTTTAAAACTTAAATTTTCAATAAAAAAAGATGCTTCGCTAACTTTAACGAAAACATCTCACGCTGTAACTATTTTCATGTCTTTTAAAATAGACTGACATCTATAATTTTTTAAGCCCATTGTAATCGCATAAATTTAGGATAAGACTCTTCTGCATTTCCGATAATCCCCAACAATACATCTGTTAAATGATACGGATCCAGTTTCGTCTCACCTAAAAATAAAGAGTAGTGGGCAGATATGTTTCCATCGGTCTCAATAAATTTCGTAAATCGATACGCTGAATTCAAATTATTTAATAGTTCATATAAAGATTCTTTCTTTAAAGGATTTTGAATATTTGCAATACCAAAAATTTTAAGGTCTATTAGCTCTTCGGTCTTATTAAATTCAACAACTACAGTAACTGACCCACCATTGTCAAAAGATTGTCTTGTTCTAAAAAATGTGCCGTCTTCGTCCTTAATTTCTTCCATATAAACATTCTCGTTTTCTAAATAATTTCTAAAAATAGCGATGTTAGACATTAAAACAACTCCATTCTCCATTATTTGAAAGCTTTATTACATTATATTTATTATTTAAGTTTTTTTAAAGAGAATATCATATCGCTTTAAATTTTTTTCTCTTTTAAAACCTAAAAAATCTACCTTATTCACAGAAGGAAGATTTTTATTGATTACACACGCCGGTTGGCAATCGCCTCACGCATCTGTTGGAGAGACGCACGTGCCGCGTCCCCACGTCGCATCATGACAGCTGTAAACAAGGCATCGATCAAGCTGAGCTCCGCGATGCGGGAAGCGAGTGCCTCTGAGCGGAACGCCGTCTCTTGGGACACGGTATAAAGCGAGACGTCGGCAATCTTCGAGAGCGGTGATTTCGCATAGTTCGTGATGGCAACCGTCGGGACACCCTTCTCTTTTAGGAGTTTGGCGATATCGAGCGTTTCCTTAGAAGCCCCGGAATGAGAGATGACGACGGCGACGTCGTCTGTCGTCAATTGCGAGGCCGACATGAGCTGCATATGCGACTCGAGGATGGCGCTCACTTGAAGCCCGCTTCGGACGAACTTATGATAGGCGTCTAACGCGACGACCGCTGACCCACCACTCCCAAAGAATTCGATGCGGCATGCCCCGAGGAACAGCTCGACGGTTTTCTCTAAGGAGTCTCCTTCTAAAATCTGACGCGTCGATTCGATTGTCTTCCCATTCGTCGAAAAAATTTTCTCCGCGATTTCGAGCGCCGTGTCCGTCTCCGTGATATCTTCATGGATGTCTTGAAGCGGTGCGACGACATCCGAGGCGAGCGCGATTTTTAACGCCTGATAGCCTTTGAAGCCGACGCGCTGACAAAAGCGGAACACGGTCGATTCGGCGACATCAAGGTCATCTGCCACTTGATTGATCGTATGGTGAATGATTTGTTCTGGTTGTTTTAAAATATAGTCGGCAATACGCTGTTCTTTCTTGCTCAGTGTCGAATAGGCGCCACGGATGCGGGCCGTCCCGTTCATCGTTTCCATCAAGAATCACCCTTTCTCTTCTTCACTTAACGATACCGTTTCGAAAAAAATTCCGCAATGTGTGATTCGCTCAAAAAGATTGACCCACCTTACAAAACGGGGCAGGAAGTGCGATTCTGGAATATGCTACTCTAATAAAGCACTTTTCAATTCATTCACTCATTGAACCATTTGAAATCGAAAGGACTGTTTCGAATCGAACATCACCTCAGTAGCACGTACAACTTACCACTCGTCATTCTTTCCATCGCTGTTGCCATCTTCGCTGCAGGTGTCGCTCTCGATATTAGCAGTCGTTTGAAATATGCGAAATACGCCTCACGGTTCAGTTGGGTCGCAGCCGGCGCCTTCAGTCTCGGGCTTGGGATTTGGGCGATGCACTTTATCGGCATGCTGGCATTCCACCTAAACGATGACGTGACGTATCACCTCGGCATCGTCTTGTTGTCGATCGTACCGGCCGTCGTCGCCTCAGGGCTAGCCTTTTGGATCATCAGCCATCCGGAGACACGACCGGTGCAACTCGTCTTTTGCGCTTTCTTGATCAGTGTCGGGGTCGTCTCCATGCACTACATCGGGATGGAAGCGATGCAGATGAACGCCATCCTCACGTATGACCCAGTCATGTGGATTGCGTCTGCCATCGTCGCGTTCGTCGCCTCGCTCGTCGGACTATATATCCTCTTCTATATCCCGAACGTCTCTCGGTTCCATTGGCGCCGCCTTGTCAGTTCGGTCTTGATCGGTGTCGCCGTTTCCGGGATGCATTATGTCGGGATGGGCGCCGCCCGTTTCACGCCGACGGAAGGCGTCGCTCAGCCTCTAAGTGGATATGCGGTCGATAGCACCCTTCTCGCCTACGTCATCGCAGCGAGCGTCATGACCTTGTTCGTGATCATGTATATCTCTCTTAGGACGGCATCACAGCTCGAGGCACAGTCTGAAGAACTCGAGATGAAGTTTGAATCGATCATCGAATCGGCATCGGATGCCATCATCGTCGCCGACCATACCCGTGTCATCCTCCAATGGAATCAAGGAGCGACTGACTTGTTCGGATATACGTATGACGAGATGATTGGACAGTCGATTGTCGCCATCATCCCGGAACGATTCCGTGACGCGCACGAGCGCGGCATGCAACGTTACGAGAAGACGGGTGAGAAACGCGTCATCGGTCAAACGGTCGAACTGATCGGCTTACGAAAAGACGGTGTCGAAGTGCCAATCGAGATGTCGCTCGGAACGTGGAAGACGGACAAAGGCATCTTCTTCAGTAGCATCATCCGTGACATCAGTGAACGGAAACGAATCGAGGCACAAATTAACGACCTCGTCTATTTGGACCCACTCACCGGACTCCCGAACCGTCGCTTGTTCAGCGACCGACTCGACGCACTACTCGGTCAGTCCCAGCAAGAACCGTTCGCCTTATACTATATCGACCTCGACAACTTCAAAGTCATCAATGACCGCTTCGGCCACTCGATCGGCGACCAGTTTTTAAAGCAAGTGACGACCCGGATCCAGTCGACGATTCAAAAGTCGGACACGCTCGCCCGTCTCGGTGGAGATGAATTCATCATCTTGTCACCGCATACGAAAAGTAACCTTGCGGCCCATCGTGCTCAAGAATTGATCAACGTCCTCCATCCACCGTTTGAACTCGAGAACGAGGAAGTGTTCACCGGAGCTTCGATTGGGATCAGTCTTCACCCGTCCGACGGGGATACGGCAGAAGATTTAATCAAGAACGCCGATATCGCCATGTATCGGGCGAAGGCTGACGGCAAGAACGGCTATCAGTTCTTCACGAACGAATTGAACGAGTCCGTGTCCCGTCGTTCGAACTTGTCGATGGCACTCCGTAAAGGAATCGGGCGTGGCGAGTTCACCGTCCACTATCAACCGCAAATCCAGTTGGAGACGGAAATGGTCATCGGCATGGAGGCACTCGTCCGTTGGCACCATCCGGAACTCGGGATGATTTCCCCTGGTGAGTTCATTCCGATCGCCGAAGAGACGGGAAGCATCCACCGCCTCGGTGAGTTCGTCTTGAATGAGGCGTGTCGCCAAAACAAGGCGTGGCAAGATGCGGGCATCCCCCCGTTTCGAGTCGCCGTCAACATCTCGGCCATTCAGTTCGCTCAAAAAGACTTGCCGGAAGTCGTCAGCCGCGCACTCGACGCATCAGGTCTCGAGGCACAGTATTTAGAACTCGAGTTGACCGAGAGCGTCATCCAAAGCGCGGACCGTGCCATCGAAACGATGCATGAGCTCGTCGCCCTCGGGGTCCATCTCTCGATCGATGACTTCGGTACGGGCTACTCGTCTCTCAGCTACTTGAAGCTATTCCCGATTGATACGCTGAAGATCGACCAGCACTTCACGAAAAATATCGAGAGCGATGAGAAAGACGCGGCTCTTGTTAAAACAATCATCCGTATGGCGCATGAGCTTGATTTGAACGTCATCGCGGAAGGCGTCGAGACGGAGAATCAAGTCGCTTTCCTAAAAGCCGAATCGTGCAACCAGGCACAAGGGTATTACTATAACCGTCCATTGCCGGCGGAAGAGATTGACGTCTTCTTCCAGCAATATAAGAAAGCATCATCGAGTTGATTCATTCGACCTCCATGACGGGGGTCGAATTTTTCGTATGAAAAAGAAAAAAATTCCGTGATTCTACTTGTAAATCGAATTTATTTTGATATGATGAATCTAGAGACGGAAAAAAATTCTTTTTCAGGGGTGACGATATGGAAATTGGTTTGATTGGTTTAGGAAAAATGGGGTACAATTTGGCACTCAACTTGAGCGACCACGGACATACGGTCGTCGGGACAGACGTCGGGGACGTCACATCGGACGCGTTCACGATCGTGCCGACACTCGAAGATGTCGTGAGCAAGTTGTCGACGCCACGCGTCATCTGGGCGATGGTCCCTGCCGGCGACGTCACGGAAGCGGTACTCGCCGAATTGTATGAGCGACTCGAACCGGGCGACATCGTCATCGACGGTGGCAACTCGAACTACAAACTGTCGGTCGCACGCGCCGAACAGTTCGCCGAGAAGGACATCAAGTTCTTCGACTGCGGGACGAGCGGTGGCACAGACGGTGCCCGGAACGGTGCCTGTACGATGGTCGGGGGTGACGCAGACGCGTGGCCAACGATTGAACCGATCTTCAAAGACTTGTCTGTCGAGAACGGCTACCTGTATACAGGTCCTGCCGGAAGCGGTCACTTCTTGAAAATGATCCATAACGGGATCGAGTATGGGATGATGCAGGCGATTGCGGAAGGGTTCGACATTTTAGAGAAGAGCCCGTTCGATTACGACTACGAACAAGTTGCACGCGTCTGGAATCACGGATCGGTCGTCCGCTCTTGGCTCATGGAACTTACGGAGAACGCCTTCAAGAAAGATGCGAAGCTGGATGAAATCCGTGGGGTCATGCATTCGTCGGGTGAAGGCAAATGGACGATCGAGACGGCGCTCGACCTTCAGGCGGCGGCACCGGTCATCGCCTTGTCGCTCATGATGCGCTACCGCTCACTCGAAGACGACACGTTCTCAGGTAAAGTCGTCGCCGCACTCCGCAACGAGTTCGGTGGTCACGCGGTCGTCAAAAAGTAAGAAATGCGGAAAAGGTCACGGGGAAATGACCTTTTCCTTTGTCAAAAACTGTAAACGGTTACATATTTGAAATTTAGGGGGAAAACTCAATGTCTGGCTCAACACTTATTTTGATCGCCTTAGCCGGGATCTTCTTGCTCTTATTTTTAGTCATTCGTACAAAACTTCACGCATTCGTTTCGTTGTTACTTGTCAGCTTAATCGTCGGGGTCGCGGCCGGCATGCCGCTCGGGGACGTCATCGCCTCCATCCAGAACGGCATGGGCGGAACGCTCGGCTTCGTCGCCGTCGTCGTCGGTCTCGGCGCGATGTTCGGGAAGATGCTTGAAGTGTCAGGTGGCGCGGAACGCCTCGCCCAGACGCTCGTCAGTAAGTTCGGAGAAGACAAGGCACAATGGGCGCTCGGGATCACCGGGTTCATCGTCGCCGTTCCGGTCTTCTTCGATGTCGGTTTCATCATTCTCGTCCCAATCGTATACGGCCTTGCCAAAAAGACGGGACGTTCGCTTCTCTACTATGGGATTCCGCTCCTCGCGGGCCTCGCGGTCACGCACAGCTTCATCCCGCCGACACCTGGTCCGATCGCTGTTGCGAACTTGATCGGTGCCGACCTCGGTTGGGTCATCTTGTTCGGTGTTCTCGCTGGGATTCCAGCAATGATTTTAGCCGGTCCCGTTTTTGGGAAGTATATTGCTAAGAAGATTCATGTGACGATTCCGGACTACATGGAATTTGAAGAAATCGACACATCGAAAGAATTGCCAAGCTTCAAAATGATCTTGTCGCTCATCTTGATCCCGCTCGTGTTGATCTTAGCGAACACGCTCTCAGCGGTACTCTTGGATGAAGGCAACGCCGTCCGTGACTTCTTGACGTTCCTCGGACACCCGTTCGTCGCCTTGACGATCGCGACGCTCCTCACGTTCGTCTTCCTCGGGACGCGCCGCGGCTATTCACGTGACGAAGTACAAGAAATTGCAACGAAAGCACTCGAACCAGCCGGGATCATCATCCTCGTCACAGGGGCCGGTGGCGTGTTCAAACAAGTACTCATCGACTCAGGTGTTGGTGACGTCCTCGGTGAAATGATGGCTGGTTCACCACTTCCGGCAATCGTCCTCGCCTTCTTGATTGCGACGGTCGTCCGTGTCGCCCAAGGGTCGGCAACGGTCTCGATGGTCACAGCAGCTGGACTCATCACACCGCTACTTGAAATCCAAAACATCACAGGCGCGGCACTCGGTTTGATCGTCATCGCCATCGCCTCAGGGGCGACTGTCCTCTCGCACGTCAACGACTCAGGCTTCTGGCTCGTCAACCGTTACTTCGGTCTCGATGTGAAAGATACGCTCAAGTCATGGACGATCATGGAAACGATTATCGGACTCACCGGCTTTGCCGTCGTGTTCTTGATTAGCCTATTTATCATCTAAGTTAGGAAGTGATTTTGTGTTTACGATTGGGGTCGATATCGGGACGACGAGTACGAAAGCCGTCCTGTTCAACGGTCATCAACAACTGGCGGTACATAACGTGTTGTATCCGCTTCTCACGCCCGATACGGAGACGGCCGAGCAAGACCCGGTCGTCATCTATGGGGCCGTGCTCGAAGCCGTTTCGGCGGTCCGCGCCAAAGCGGACGGTCCAATTCGCTTCGCATCGTTCAGTTCGGCGATGCATAGCTTAATCGCACTTGATGCGTCAGGACGTCCACTCACGAACAGCATCACGTGGGCCGACAGTCGGGCGAACCCATATACGCAAGAAATCAAACGCGACTTTGACGCGAGTGCCCTCCATATGCGCACCGGCACCCCGGTTCATCCGATGGCGCCGCTGTCGAAACTGCGCTGGTTGAAATCAGAACATCCTGATGTCTTTGAACAGACGGCCAAGTTCGTCTCCATCAAAGAGTATGTCATTTATCGATTGACGGGACGTTTCGTCGTCGATCACTCCATCGCCTCGGCGACGGGACTGTTCAATTTGAAACA
Source organism: Exiguobacterium sp. NPDC077395 (assembly GCF_050269125.1). Taxonomy (NCBI): domain Bacteria; kingdom Bacillati; phylum Bacillota; class Bacilli; order Caryophanales; genus Exiguobacterium; species Exiguobacterium sp. NPDC077395. The sequence continues at coordinate 327,175 of NZ_JBNNHU010000001.1, read as the reverse complement.
ACAGAGTTGGGACACAGAAGCACTTGAGGTTGCCGGTGTGACGCCAGATCGTTTGTCCGAACTCGTGACAACGACAGAGATTTTACACGTGACGCCAGACGTGACCGAGACGCTCGGCTGGGACTTCCCGCTCGTCATCGGGGCAAGCGACGGCGTGCTCTCGAACCTCGGGGTCGGTGCCTTCGAACAAGGCGTCGTCGCCGTGACAATCGGGACAAGTGGCGCCATCCGGACGGTCGTCTCAGAACCCGTCGAAGATCCGAAAGGTCGCATCTTCTGTTATGCGCTGACAGACAAGCATTGGGTGATCGGTGGGCCGGTCAATAACGGCGGCATCATCCTACGCTGGCTCCGTGACGAGTTTGCGGCAAGTGAGGTCGAAACGGCGAAACGTCTCGGCATTGACGCGTACGACGTGTTGACGCGAATCGCCGAGACGGTCAAACCGGGTGCGGACGGTCTGTTGTTCCATCCATATTTAATGGGTGAACGTGCCCCGCTCTGGGACTCGAACGCCCGCGGTTCCTTCTTCGGACTCAGCATTCACCATAAACGGGAACACTTCATTCGTGCTGTATTGGAAGGGGTCATCTTCAACTTGTATACGGTCATGCTCGCACTCGACGAGTTGACGGGCGCACCGAACCGCATCCATGCGACGGGTGGCTTTGCTCAATCGAGCCTCTGGCGTCAAATGATGGCGGACATCTTCGACACACCGGTCGTCGTGCCGGAAAGTCACGAGAGTTCATGCCTCGGTGCCGTCATGCTCGGGGAGTACGCCTTCGGGGACATCGAGGAGTTCCAAGAAGTGCCGCAAGTGACCCACGAGCATGCACCGAACATGGAAGCGACGAATGTATATCGAGAGCTCTTGCCGATTTACATTCGCCTGTCACGTCACCTGTCAGAAGAATATGAAGCCATTTCAGCGTTTCAGCGGAAGCATGTGTGACATCAAACCGAGTCCTTCGAGGGCTCGGTTTTTTGAATCATGACAGGAGATTTCGTTTCATACATGGAAAGTAAGTGCGAGGTTGAACTGTCAACATTAAAGAAGGGAGTGGTCAAATGGCGATCGCAATCGGATATCTCATTGCAGGTTTAGGCGCATTCGTGGCGTATTGGTTCAGTACGGGCGAAGCACGAAATACAAAATTTAAAATATGGGGTGTTGCGCTCATGATCCCCATTTCACCAGCACTGGCCTTTTCAATCGGACTCTCCTACGCCATCAGTGTACAGAACGGTTGGGCCGGATTGATCATGTGGTTTATTTTCCCTGCGATCTTCTTTAGTGGTCTTGCGCTTCTATTGGTCGGTCTATTCAAAAAAGAAAAGAAAGTCGTTTGAGCGATATGGTAATCACGCTCACGACACCCCGCTGCCTCATCCGCCCATTCGAACGCCAGGACATCGAATCGTTCATGATCTATCGGAACGACTTGGACTGGATGAAGTACCAATCGTTCAAAGGTCTTAGCTATACCGAGTACGAGAACGCCCTACTCGGCGAACAATCGCTTCAACACGGCATACAACTCGCCATCATCGACCAAGCGACCGAAGAATTGATTGGGGACGTGTATATCCAGCAAGAAGACCAGACGTATTGGATTGGCTATACCATCGCACCTACACGAGCTCGCCAAGGCTATGCGTTCGAGGTGATGTCGGGATTGATTCGTCACTTGGCCGACCAAGGAGCAGAAGTGTTCAAAGCCGGTGTCCTTGAGACGAATGAGGCGTCAATCGCGCTATTGAAAAAATTGAACTTCACTTATCACACGACAGAACTCGACGAACACATTTATCGTCTCGATGTCTCGGATATGTGATAAGGTATGTGTCATATGTCACTTGTTTTTTGATTCGAGGGAGCTATTGTTGGAATGAAGAAACGCGTTCTATTGCTTATGTCTATTTTTTTGTTAATTGGTACGTTGTCACAGGCAGCGATCCCGGAACCGAAAGCCTATAACGATCCGAGCCTCATCTATCTGACGCTTGATGATGGACCGAACTGGAAAACTGGAAAACTGCTCGACGTGTTGAAGAAGCATCAGGTAAAGGCCACTTTCTTCATCCTCGGGAAAAACATCGAGGGGAATGAGCATCTTCTTCACCGCATCGTCGATGAGGGTCATTTGATTGCCTTGCACGGGATGCGGCACGACCGGGAAGAATTTTATGAGACACCGATGACGGCGGTGCAGCAAATGCAGGAAGTGCAAGCACTCATCTATGATGTCACAGGCATTCATACGAATATGGCCCGTACCATTTACGGAAGTGACGCCGGGATGTCACCTGCACACTGGCAAGCGATGACTGAAGCCGGTTTTGAGATTTGGGACTGGAACGTTGGCAGTTTCGATCATGTGTATAAGAAAGACAATGCCCGGGTCGAGCAGCGCGTGTTCGACCGACTCGAGGCGAATCGTGCCGCCAATATCGCTTCCATCATCTTGGCGCACGATCATTCGATGACGCCGGAAGCACTCGATACAATCATCCGCTATGCGAAAGAGCGGGATTACGAATTTCGGACGCTCGAAGGCGTTCACCCGCCCCATAACTTTTTAGATGGGTGGGAACCACTTGCCGATGAACAGACGACTCTATGACTGTAGATTTTCTCATGATTTACAGTCCTTCACATGAAAACAGCGCATCGGAATGCCCGATGCGCTTTCTCATTGAACGTATTCCACACTTTCATGGATATGCGTACGGTTTCTTCCGCTGTTTTTCGCTTGATACAGGCAATCGTCTGCTAAATGAACCATTTCACGAAGATGTTCGCTTTTCCCGTTTGCGATCCCGATTGAAACAGAGATATGAATCGTTTGCTGATCGAGTAGCTTAAACTCATGCTTGGAGATGCCACTCCGTATCCGCTCCGCTACTTTGATCACTTCGATTTGCGAAAGCATCGGGATTAAAATCCCAAACTCCTCCCCACCGATACGGGCTTTGATATCGTGCTCCCTCGTTTCACGATGCAACAACTCCGCGAACTGCTTCAAAATCTCATCCCCGTTCGCGTGACCATATTGATCGTTGATTTGTTTAAAATAGTCGATATCGATGATGAGCACGTTACACATCGCATAATGTTCTTTGACCTTCTTCATCTGCATCTCCCACGCTCTACGGTTTGCGAGTCCCGTCAAATGATCGGTTTCTGCTGATATTTTATACTCTTTCACGCGATGATGAATGAGATACAGATCAATGTTCAAGACGGTAATCAATAATCCGATGGGGAAACTAATCATGATGACAAGTAAAGCGGCGTATGCGGCATTTTCACTGAATTCTCCACTCGTATAAATCGCAACACCTATAATGAAACATGTCAACACATTCAGCGTGAGACCAAATTGAAAGAGCCGTTTCTCTAGACTAACGATGTTGTATGTCGCGAGAATCCCAAGCACGATCAGAAATAGGGAGATACATGACACAATTGACGGAAAATCAATCCCATAACTAAAACGATAGACTGAGATGATGGTCGCTGTAATAAATAATGGAGATACAAGTCGATAAAATCCAAGCAGGATCAGAACAAGAAAACGAAAATCGATTTTCACGACGTCGTCAAATACGACTCCTTGCGTGATGAGAAAAATCCCCAAACACCCTGATAATACACCAATTAACATTTTTTGAGTGTATTCGTACTTCGTATTGTAATTCATGATTTTAGAGATGAAATAAATGCCCGTGAACGATATACAAGAATTTGCGATTAAGCTAATGAACATGATATGGCCCTTTCAGTAAGCGTGATGTTCGTGCTACTCTCTTCATATATCCAATTTGAACCATTTACTAACATTTTAACCAACATGAAGTTTATTTTAAATAATATTTTTATTAACGAAGTAAATTGGATTTCAGAATATTGAACACGACCACAAAAAAATCGAGCCCTTTATGGACTCGATCCTCACTTATCGTTCATATGTCACCATCACAAATTGACCGGATGCGCGTTGACTTGTCAGTCGAAGTTTCGTCTCTTTTGTGCCTTCTGGGAAGAGCGGGATCCCCTCACCTAACACGACTGGGGCAATCGCGATCTCATATCGGTCAATCAAGTCATGTTCCATCGCCGCTTTGATGACCTCTCCGCCACCGATGAGCCAGATGTCTTGATCGACTTCTCCTTTCAACCGATGAATCAGTTCTTCGATTGGTTCATCCGTGAACGTGACATGCTCAGCTTCACGGTCGGGCTGACGCGTCAAAATATAGTTCGGGAGGTTTTTATACGGATACTCTCCCTGTTCTAACATCAGTACTTCCTCATACGTCTTCCGTCCCATGATGACGGCACCAACGGTCTTGAAAAATTCAGCGTACCCGTTGTCCCCGTCTCCTTCTACGGCGAACAACCAATCGAGTTGGTCGTTCGACCGGGCAATCTTCCCATCTAAGCTCATCGCAATATACAACACTACTTTCGGCATCGTATCTTCCTCCTTGATTCGTGATATATTCAGCTTAACCAATAAACACGACAAAAGATGACGGGAATGATAGCTATGAAAAAACGACACTTGCAACTGATTCGACTGCTCAATCGAGGACGACGTGTCACCGCTGAAGAACTGGCTCAAGAGACGGGCGTTTCCATCCGAACGATTCAGCGGGATATGCTGTCGCTCGAAGAACTGGGTTATCCGATTTGGAGTGTGCCCGGGATCGGTGGCGGCTATGAGATGTTGCCGAACCGCTTGTTGCCGCCATTGCACCTCCGCGAACAGGAAGCGGTCGCTCTCTACCTCACACTGAAATGGATGGAACACATCCCGAACGTGCCATTCGGTGATATACGACATACGCTGTCCGACTGGTACGCGAACGAATTACCGCAAGACCTAGAGACGAAGATTCATCGATTGGAACGAAACATCCTATGGCTCGGAAACAAACAGATTCCAAACGCTACGTTCACAAAAGACATCTATCAGGCGGTCGAGCGCAAGAACAAGATTGAAATGACGTATCGGACGACGAAAGGACCACGTACGTTCATCGTCTCCCCGGTCGGTATGGCACTCCTTGACTTGAAGTGGTACGTCTTCGGGCTGTCTGAACTGGGATTCCGGCAATATCGGATTGATCGAGTGGACGCGGTCAAGTTGCTCGAGGAACCGTTTGAATCCGAGGATTTGGTGGCCTTGCTTCAGGCAAGTGATGAACGAGTCGGTGTGACCGTTCAACTTGAGCTGACGTCACTCGGTCGTCGTTTACTTGAAGATGTATTACCCGATATCGAAGATAAGAATGAATGGGACGTACCCGAAGAAGAGCTTCCGTTTTTGTCGAGACAGCTGTTGAAAGCTGGGGCTGAAGTGGAGGTCAAGGCACCGCGTGCGTTGCGGGAGATGATGAGAGAGCATGCGGAACGTCTTGTAGCACTATACGTATGAAGACTGAAAAGGCTCAACCCATACGGTTGAGCCCGATTTCAATTCGCTTCATCCATTTCCTTATGAATGCGTAGCAATTCGTTTTTGTATAAATCAGAGCGACCTCCAAAAATCGCTTGAATGTTGTTTTTCACTTTGACGACTCCAGCTGCTCCGAGTGCTTTTAGTTCATCCTCATTGATTTGAGAAACATCACTTACTTCAACACGAAGTCGTGTGAAGCATGCATCGATATCACGGATGTTCTCTCGTCCCCCAAGTGCCTCTTCAATCGCAAGTGCTGTCGTTTGAATCGCTGATTGACCTGACTTTTTATCATTGTAGTCTTTACGCGTAAACAGTTTCGCTTCTTGTCCGCCACGCCCTGGTGTTGCCAAATTCCACTTCTTGATGGCGAAAGTAAAGATACTATAGTAAACGATGAAGAAACCAATGCCGACGACGATATTCATCCACCAGCGTGGTGTACCTGGTAAAACGTTCACTAAAATATAGTCAATCAATCCTGATCCTCCAGCCCAACCGATATGTGTATCGAGCGCATACATGAGCGCGAAAGAAATTCCCGTCAACACACTATGGATGACATACAGGACAGGTGCCACGAATAAGAAAGTGAATTCAATCGGTTCTGTGATTCCTGTTAAAAAAGCTGTACCAGCCGCTGCAATCAATAAGCCTCGAACGACAGGACGTTTGTCCGGATCAGCCTGACGATACATCGCGAGCGCCGCCCCGAGTAAACCGAACATAATGATTGGGAACTTACCAGACATGAAGCGTCCCGCCGTCACTTCGACACCTTCTGCGATTTGAGCGAGGAAAATATACTGATCACCGTTCACGACCGCATCACCGATCGTTGCTGTTCCACCGAGAGATGTCCACAGGAACGGGGCATACCAAATATGGTGTAATCCTGTCGGAATCAATAACCGCTCCAACATCCCATATAACCCTACGTATGCAGGGTTGGTCGCATCACTCGCGATGACGTTTGCCATTGAAGTGAGTGCCGATTGGATCGGCGGCCAGATGAGCATCATGACAAATCCAAGTAAGATTGAGAAGAAAACCATCACAATCCCGACAGAACGATCACCTGCAAAGAATCCCAACACTTCTGGCGGATTGAACGTATGGAACTTTTTATAAACCCATACTGCGAGCAATCCGACCGCAATTCCTCCGAGTACACCGGTTTCAAGGGAAGGAATACCAAGTAACATGCCATATTCCCCACTCTCGGCAGCCATTTCTGCCGTGATGCCGAGAGAGATTGAGATTGTCGTATTCATAATGACATATCCGACGAGTGCTGCGAGTGCGGCAATCCCTGATCCCCCTGACAAACCAACTGCGACCCCGATTGCGAAAATGATTGGTAAGTTCGCAAAGATGCTTAGACCGATCTGTAACATTCCAGCACTAATCGCTTCTACCGTTCCGTTCTGTAAAAACGTCCAGCTATCGGCTAATGGTCCTGTGAGTGCCGCACCTAGTCCTAGCAAAATTCCGGCAGCCGGTAATAAAGCGACCGGTACCATGAGCGCCTTCCCAAACTTTTGAAAAACTCCAAACCATTGACTCATTCGATTCACTCCTCATCTTGTAAGCGTTATCAATCCAAACGATGAGAAAGGGGATTGCCTCCCCTCTCAAGTTACCGTATTGCTACTGTCTCGCCCGATTTTAATTCCGGCCAGTACGTTCTGTTTTCCTCAATCAAATCATCTAAGATTCGACGAGCTATTGGTGCATCGACGACTGTACGATTTAGCGTCAACGCCTGAAGTGCCTTCTCATAACTGTTTTCGAAGTATGCGTCGACGACAAGTTGTTCATAAGCAAGCTGTCCTTCAATCATTCCTTTGTAAAAACGAGGAATCTTACCGACTGCGAATGGTTTCGGTCCACGATTGGTAAGCATCGCAGGCACTTCAACCATCGCATCGTCTGGCAAGTTCGAAATGATCCCGTCATTTTTCACCATGACGATGAAAATATCACCGCTATTATAGGCTAGCGAAGCAGCGACCCGAATCATATAGCAGCCGTGGATATCGACCTCAAGGTGAACATTTTCGAGCGAGTCATCTTGAATAATCTGATCGCACATCGAGAAGACACGTTCTTGACGTCCGTTGATCACCTGCCGCGCGCGTGTATTCGTGACATCTTCTTTTTCTGCCATGTCAGATGGATATAAATAATATTGAAGATACGTGTTCGGTAAGTACTCTGGGAAATCCGTCAGCATCTTCTCTACTTGTTTGAACGTCTTGATCCACGATGGGTCATTCGCAATCTCCGAATCTTCTGGAATGAAACCGTCTTCTAAAATGGCGCGTTTGATGTCTGCAGTCAATTCATTTCCTTCTTTATCGAAGATGCCTGTGAACCAACCAAAGTGGTTGAGTCCGAAATATTCCGGAACGAGATCCCAAATCTCTTTACCGAGAATCTTCGCATAGCTCACCATGATCGCTGCCGGCATGTCACAAATGTTTAATATTTTTTGATCGTCTGGGTATGCACGTTTGAGCGCCTCGGCGACAATCGCAGCAGGGTTCGTATAGTTTAAGATCCAGCCATTCGGTGAGCCGGCACGAATGTCAGAGACGAGTTCAATCATATCTCCGATTGAGCGCATCCCGTATGACATTCCGCCCGGTCCACACGTTTCTTGTCCCACCACGCCATGTCGAAGCGGAATCTGCTCATCTTTTTCGCGCATCTCCAAACCACCTGTCCGAATTTGGACGAAGAAGAAATCCTTATCTTTAAAAGCATATTCTTTGTCCGTCGTGTATTCGAACGACTCGAGTTCTGGATAATGCTCACGCAAGATGACTTCACTCGCTTTCGCGACACGTTCTTGACGTAATTCATCTGTATCGTAAAACGTGATGGAACGAAGTGGGAAGTGTGCTTTTTCCTCAATCAAACTCATGATCATGCCGATTGTGTACGTACTACCTCCACCGACGACTACGAGACGCTGTGGTTTTTTCATGTGTGCGTTCCCCTTTCAATACATATCTAATTTATTACAATACAAATCTAATACATATTATTTGAACCGTCAACACCTTTTTGAAAACGTTTTATTTTTGTATACTATGAGTAATGAACGCATACAATCAGGAGGTTATCTATATGAAAGCCAAATCTCCGCTATACCAGCGGATCGCTCAGGAGATGCGCACGTTTATCGAGACCGGCGATTGGGCGCCCGGTGAAGCAATTCCGACAGAAGCACAACTCGTCGAGGAATTTAAAGCGAGTCGAGTCACCGTTCGACAAGCCGTCAAACTACTTCAAGAAGAAGGTTTGCTTTGGAAGCGACAAGGGAGCGGCACGTATGTACAATCCGAAAAGATTGAACATAATATGTACGAATTAAAAAGCTTTACTGAAGACATGAAGCGAGAAGGAAAGGACGTCACGAGTAAAGTACTTACTTTCACCGTTCAACCTCCGACTGAAAAAATAAGGGAAATACTCGAGCTCGATGAAGATGCTCTTGTCTACTACATTCGCCGGTTACGCTTTGCGAATGGAGAACCGCTCATTGTCGAAGATACGTATCTTCCACTTCAACTGTTTCCAGATTTAACGTATGAGGTGATGACACGGTCGAAGTACGATTACATTGAAAATGTCAAAAACCTGAAGATTGCCGATAGTGTTCAGGAGTTTATTCCTGTCTTACCGACGAAAGAAATTGCTGAAATGCTCGAGGTGAGCGATCGAACACCGATACTCAAAGTCGAACTCTATTCATTTCTCATGGATGGCAGTCGCTTTGAGTTCACCGAAACCTATTTCAAGAGTGAAGAGTATCGCTTTATCATCCGTGCCGGTCGAAGACATGAAACAACAAACACCCAGTGAATCCAACGATTCACTGGGTGTTTGTTAATGCAAACTCATATGTTTCAACATTAGACTAATGCTATTCAAGCTGCTTTAGGGATTCAAATAGACGCTCAGCATTTTTTGGACTGCTCGTCAGGTAAATGGTTTCTAACAAGCTATTATATTCTCGTTCAGAAATGATAACAGCATTCTTCCCGCCTTCTTTCGAGATGAAAATCGTCTCGTCATTTTCACATACTTGATGAAGCAAGCGGTTCAACTTTTTTTGCGCTTTCTGGTATGGAATCGTAGACATTCACATCACTCCTCATTTACGCCCATTATATTATGATTTTTTATGAATGACGAAACATCTATATTTCTACATCCGTATAAAAGACCAATCAATCATCAACAAAGGCGGTATGCACATGCATCACGAGAATAAAAAGTTCATTCACTTATTCAAAGACGGTCAGTTCGATGACATTTATCATCAAATGACCGATTCGTGCAAATCTCATTATTCCATGGACATGTTTCATCACGAAGCGTCTTCGTTTCATCATGGAATTCGGCGCTATCGTCTGCTCAATGAAATGGTGTTGAACGGGAATCGGTATGTATTATGGTCAGATTTCCGAAAAGAAAAGTTATTGTCCGTTCAATTCAATCGCGTGAATCAGATTGAATCCATTCAGATGACGGTCACATCCTCTTCAAAAGAGACCAATCCTTTCACGAAAAACAAATACCGCCTTCCATTCAAAGAGCAGTGGTTCGTCGCCTTAGAAGGGACGAACATCGGGATGTATCTTCATGAACCGATTCGAAAGAAACGTAATGGCTATGACTTTCTAAAAACAAAAGATCAGCAACCTTACAATCGTAGAAAAGTCGGAATCGATGGCTCGTATGCGTTCGGAGAACAAGTCCTGTCACCACTCGACGGTATAGTTTATCAGGTCGTCGATGGGCTACCAGATGAACCAAATCCTGATCATCCACTCGGAAATCACGTCATCATTCAACATAAACATGATGAATACACGCTTCTCGCTCACTTAGATAGCGGTTCGATCGTCGTCAAAGTTGGAGACCAAGTGAAGACCAAAAAGGTGATTGCCCGCTGCGGACGCTCCGGAAGCACGTTAGAACCGCGCTTGCATATGCGTGTCATGAATCACCCGACTGTGAACACCGCGACCGCTCTCCCGATTCGATGGAAAGGTCGACAGCGACCAGTGCGTGGAAAAGTGGTCACTTCCCGCGAAGAGGACAGTTGGTCAAATGGGCTCGCAGGCCTCGATTTTTCAGAACTGCTCTTTTATATTATTCAGGCCATCCCGCGATTATTCTTTCACTTTTTCAGATAAGAAAACCCCTCAGAAATCTGAGGGGCCCAACATCACATATCCAAATCTGTGAACGCGAGCGGGACGAGCTCCCCGAGTGCCACTTCTTTCACATCGGCGTTGCCGTTCGTGAGGAGTACTTTGAAGTCAGGATCGCCGAACTCGACCATGACCTGGCGGCAGATACTACAAGGTGGCAAGAAGTCTTCCGTGTCCCCAGATACGGCAACCGCTTCGAAGTCACCTTTCTTGTATCCTTGTGCGACCGCTGTGAAGATCGCTGTGCGCTCTGCACAGTTCGTTGCTCCGAACGAGACGTTCTCGACGTTGACACCATCGATGACCGTGCCGTCCTTCATGAGAAGTGCCGCACCGACGCGGAACTTCGAATATGGTGAATACGCATTGTCCTTCAATTGGCGTGCGCGCTCGACTAATTGTTGTTGGTTCATCTTAAGTCATTCCTCTCGAATATCGAATGAACTGATGCCAGTCCCCATGCCTCTCATTTTTGGGCAGGATTTATAGCATACACCCGCCCCAAAGAGAAGTCAACGACTTTTTTAGAACGCTTTCATAGAGACACAAAAAAAGAAGGAACTTCCGCTCCTTCTCCCTTCTGATTCACTATCATACTAACTCAAGCTGCGCAACAGGCGCCTCTTCCGTTTCTGTCTGCACGTGATGGCGACCGATCGGAATGACGGACGGTGAGCCGGATACCGGGTCACACATGACCGAACAGCGAAGGTTGAAGACCCGATGGATCAAATCACACGTGATGACGTCCGACGGCTTCCCTTCCGCAATCAACTTCCCTTTATCGAGTGCAAAGATATAGTCCGCATAACGTGCCGACAAGTTGATGTCGTGAAGCACCATGACGATCGTCGTCCCGTATTTCCGATTCAAGTCCGTCAACAAGTCGAGAATCTCGACCTGATACGTGATATCGAGATACGTCGTCGGCTCGTCTAAAAAGAGGATGTCCGTCTGTTGGGCAAGTGCCATCGCAATCCAGACGCGCTGGCGCTGTCCGCCTGACAACTCGTCGATTGGACGGTCCGCGAACTCGGTGATGTTCATCATCTCCATCGCTTCAGCGACGGCCTCATAATCGGCTTTCGTCCATCCCTTCAAGAACGATTGATGCGGATAACGACCGCGACCAACGAGATCGGCGACCGTGATCCCTTCCGGTACGACCGGGGACTGTGGCAACATCCCGAGGACACGTGCCAGCTTTTTCGGTGCCATCTTCGAGATCGGCTTGTCGTAAAGCGTCACTTGACCAGCACTCGGCTTGATGAGGCGTGCCATCGTCTTTAGGAGCGTCGACTTCCCGCAACCGTTCGCACCGATGATGATGCTGATTTGATTGCTCGGAATTTCAAGACTGATATCGTTCAAAATCATCTTGTCCTCGTATCCTGAGGTGAGATGTTCCACTTTCATAATGGATGCCATTTAGAAGTCCCCTTTCTGGTTCATCCGAATCAACAAGTATAAGAGATAAGGCGCGCCGATGATACCGGTGATGACACCGACCGGATAGCGTGCCGTGAAGGCGAATTGTCCGACGAGGTCGGCCGCGAGCACTAAGATGATCCCGACAAGCGCTGCCGGCAAGATCCCGGCGTGACTCGTCCCGACGAGGCGTTTGGCGATCGGTCCCGCTAAAAAGGCGATGAAGGCAATCGGTCCCGTCGTCGCTGTCGCGAGCGCGAGCATGAATACCGCCGCAACGATGAGAAGCAATCGAGTTTGGTTCGTGTTGATCCCGAGCCCTGTCGCCGCCATTTCACCGAGCTCGAGCATCTCGAGCTGACGGGTGAGTAACAATACAATCGGTAAACAGATGAGTACCGTGATGATTAAAGGCGGCAACTCCTCTAGCTTCGCCCCATTCAAGCTTCCTGTCAACCACCGCATCGCCATCGCGACATCATTTTGTCGGCTGATGAGAAGTAAGTAATTGATCACCGCCGTGAGCATCGCCTGGATCCCAATCCCGACCAAGACGAGGCGACCAATCGAGAAAGATGCACCTTTGGACAAGAAATAGATGACGAGCACGGTCACGAGTCCCCCGATAATCGAGGCAATCGAGATGACCGCTTCACTCGACTGGAGAACGACGATACAGAAGACGGCAGCCGCACTCGAACCGGTCGTGATGCCGATGACGTTCGGGTTGGCGAGCGGGTTACGAAGCATCGTCTGGAAAATCGTTCCCGCGGCACCAAACGCCGCCCCGGCGAAGACACCGGCGAGCATGCGAGGAAGACGCAATACCTCAACGGCGAACGTCGCTCCTTGCACGTCTTCCCCGAGCAAGACGCGGATGACGTCCTGAACGGGATAAATCGTATTACCTAGCATAAGCATCAAGCCGCTCAGCGTGAGCGCGATGACGCTCAAGAGAAGCGTCATCCCGACATAGCGACGACGGCGCTTCATGCGTCCTTGTCTGATTTGTTCAATCGCTGGTTGCATCATAATCCTCGTACTTTCACTTTCATCGTCAATAGAATCAAGATCGGCGCCCCGATGAACGCCGTCACAATCCCGACCTCAAGCTCGCCCGGACTCCCAAGCAAACGTCCGATGACGTCCGAGAAGGTCAGAATGATAGCACCGGCGAGGGCGGACATCGGCATGAGATAACGCTGGTCCGGACCGAGCACGAGCCGAATCAAGTGCGGGGCGAGTAACCCGATGAAGCCGATCGGTCCGGCAAGCGCCGTCGCCGCCCCGCATAGAATGACGCCTGCGAACGAGGCCGTCAGCTTCAACGTTCCCGTCCGCACGCCAAGACTCTTGGCCATTTCTTCCCCGAGCGCGAGTGCGTTCAAGGAAGGTGCGGTCACGACTGCGATCACGAGACCGATCAATAAGAATGGTAAAAACGTATAGATGGAATCGATGTTGCCTGCCCCGACACTTCCGACTTGCCAGAAGCGAAACTGATCCATGACGTTTGACCGTGGAATCATGAGGGCCATGACAAGTGATGACAACGCCGCACTCGTCGCTGCTCCCGCCAAGACGAGTTTGAGTGGGGTCGCCCCACCTCGACCGAGCGAGCCGATACCAAAGACGAAGATGGCCGTCAACAACGCCCCGACGAGCGCGAACCAGATGAACGCACTCGCTGTCGAGATGTTGAAAAATGCGATCCCGATGACGACGGCGAGCGCTGCCCCTGTGTTGACCCCGAGAATACTCGGGTCAGCGATCGGGTTACGCGTCACCGACTGCATGAGTGCCCCTGCCACACCGAGCGCTGCCCCGCACATGAAACTGAAGATCGTCCGGACGACCCGCTCCCGGACGATGTCCGCTTCATACGACTGAACAGCCGGGCGGAATAAACCGTCCAGCAGTTCATTCCACCCGACTGTCCGTGAGCCGAAGGCAAGGGATGCCAGAATACATAGCACCGTCAGTACGAGCGTCCCAATTAAGAGAAGCGGAAAGTACTTCGGGGTATGCATCTGTTTCACCTGTTGTTGCATCATTTTACTTTCGCGAGCGCATCCGATACGCGTGAGACGTACTCATCGATCGTATATTCAATCGAGAGCGGCGTCGGTGTCCCTGCCGCTGCGAGTGGCGTGTTATCTTCGATCAAGACGACCGATCCACGTTCGATGGCTGGTACTTTACTGTAAAGCGGGTCTGCTTGGAGCGCCTTCAACGTATCTTCATTTCCGTATGTGACGAAGATGTCGACGTCGTTCAAGATATCAGCGTTCTCTTTGCTGAGTTCAAGATAGAAGCTGTCCGTTTTCGCTGCTTCGTCTAAGATGTTTTGTGGGTATTCCATCCCGAGTTCTTCGATGAAGGCACCACGTGGGTCACCCGTCGTATAGATATAGAATTTTGAAAGATCTTCCGCGCTCATTGAGACGAATGCGGCTTTCTTTCCAGCAATCTCAGGAACAGCTGTCGCTTTGTCGATGATCAACTGCTCCGTATCCTTGATCAATTGTTCGCCTTCTTCACCGAGTCCCATTGCGAGTGAGTCGTAGCGAACCATGTCTTGCCATGAAGTGACCCAAGGTGTTTCTTGGTACGCCACGACCGGCGCGATTTGGCTGAGCGTGTCGTAATCTTCTTGCGTGATCCCTGAGTAGGCCGCCAAGATGACGTCCGGGTTTGAATCCGCGATTGCTTCAAAGTCTAATCCGTCTGTGTCTTGATAGATGTTCGGGTTCTCTTCCCCGAGTGCCTTCAACTTCTCTGCTGTCCATGGAAGCATACCGCTGTCATCTTGGACACCGTAGTTCGCAGCCGAGAATCCGACCGGTACGACGTCGAGCGCAAGTGCGACGTCATGGTTTCCCCATGAAATCGTTGCGACACGTTCCGGTTTCTCTTCGATGACCGTTTCACCGAATGCGTGCTCGATTGTGATCGGGTAACCTTCTGCCGATTCTTCTGTCCCTTCATTCGTGGAAGCGTTCTCAGCTTCTTCCGAACCACAACCGGCTAAAATGAGTGCAAATGCCGATACAAAGATGAACATATGTAACCATTTCTTGAATGTGTTGTTCACGTGATTTTTCTCCTTTTCGAACTTCTCTGTATTTTGTCGATACTGATAATCATTATCAGTTATGAGTATAGACCTGCTCCTAAGTCATGTCAACCTCTATTCGGCAAAGAAATATGAAAAAACCTGCCGTTTTAGGACAGGTTGCTTAGGAATTTCGATGCCGTCGCATGACGTCTGCGATTGGTTTATCTTGTTTTTCAAGCTCGGATACGATTCGTTCATGATCCGTGTCGCTTCGGTTTTGACTTAACTTGAACGTCGCCTGGATGTCAGTGATGTCAATCCGAAACCCGACGACGCCATGCATCTGTCGCTTCACCGGTTCCGATAACGTTTCCCAACGCACCGCATGCTCACGTTCCCCTTCGTGCTCATGAAGCATGCCTGCAAGTTCCTCCACTAATTCTTCCTCGTTGAGAATCGTTGCACGTCCATACACGTGTACGGCTTGATAGTTCCATGTTGAGACGTCTTCATGACCGTACCATGACGCCGATACGTAGGCGTCTGGTCCTTGGAAGATGACGAGAACGGTTTGATCTTCAATCGTTCGCCACTGCGGATTCGCTTTCGCAATATGTGTCGTCAGTTGTCCATTCGCCTCATTGAATCGTAACGGGACGTGTGTCGCAATCGGTTTGTCTCCGTCATGCGTCACGATCGTACCAAACGGATGGGCATGCAAAAAAGCAAAGATGTCAGCTTCGTCTTTCACAGAATAACGGCTTTGGATATACATGTCGAACCCCCTTTCCCCTATTATATTCTGAACAAGACGGGTATAACGACACAGAAGGAGGAATGTTTTTATGAAACCAACAATCAAAGCGATCGTCTTTGACGTATATGGCACCTTATTCGACGTCCATTCGGTGAAGGACGCCTGTGAACAAGAGTTCCCTGATAAAGGAGCAGCCATCAGCCAAGTATGGCGGACGAAACAACTCGAGTATTTCTTTTGGCGCCACATGATGGGACGCTACGAAGATTTCGAGTCGGTGACCCGTGACGCTCTCCGTTATGCGTTAGCCGTCCATGACGCAACATCCACAGACGACATCGAACAACGTCTCATTGAATCGTATGCGCACCTGACCCCATATGAGGAGGTCGAATCGGTCCTGAAAGAGCTGCACGACGTGAAGACCGTCATCCTCTCGAACGGGACGGACGAGATGCTTGAGGAACTGCTCCGTAACGCAGGACTCACCGATTATTTCGATGAGGTCGTCAGCGTCGACGGCATCAAACAACCGAAACCAACGCCAGCCGCCTATATGCATTGGTTCAAGACGTCCGGTCTTCGTCGTGATGAGGTGCTCTTCTTATCGTCGAACGGATGGGACATCGCCGGGGCGAAAAACTTTGGTTTCCACGCGGCCTGGATCAATCGGAACGACTTACCGTTCGAGGAGTTCGATGTTAAACCAGATGCCGTCTATCCAAACTTGAACCACTTGTCAGAATGGCTCTAGTCCGTGAACGACCTCATGAAAATGAGGTCGTTTTGTGCATCCTCCCCCATGAAAAAGGTGTGCACCCCCGTCTGTTCGAACCCGTTTCGTCGATAGAATCGAATCGCTCTCTCATTACGTTCCCATACGCCCAGCCACATCTTTCGCTTGTGTAGCTCCTTCGCCAATTCAGTCGCCTTAGTAAATAACGCTTTCCCCACCCCGTGACCTTGAAACGCTTCGAATACGTAAATCCGTTCGATTTCAATCGTTTCGGCGCCCATCGGTTCAGTTTGAGCATCGCGTACGTTCACTTTCAAATACCCTGCCAACTCGCCATCTACGTGCGCAAAGTAGAAATGAGAGTCAGGGTGTGCTAACTCCTGGTTCAATTGCTCAGTCGCATATGCTTTTTCTAGGTAAGCGTTCAAGTGCTCCGGTGTATTGTGATGTGCGAACGTCTCCGTAAACGTCTGGATGCTAATGTGACGCAAGGCTTCTACGTCTGTCACTTTTGAAATTTCAATCATGTACCCTTGCTCCTCTCAGTATTCTCGATGCTTGCCTTTCTTCACCTCTGTCCAATCTGTCTCCACATTACTTCGTACTTTTTTCAGTAGCTGCAACAGTTGCGCTTTTTCTTGCTCGTCGAGTCCCGATAACGCGACCGATGTCGAATATTCATGTTCCCGAATGATGTGCGGGTACAATGCCTCGCCTTTCTCCGTCACGTACAGGCGTTTAATTTTTTGATTCTCCAAATCTGAGCGCCTTTCAATCCATCCTTCTTGCTCTAATTTTTTGATGGCACGTGCGGCGGTCGTCCGATCTACCTTAATCAACTCTGCCAGTCGCTCTTGAATGATACCTGGGTGTTCAAAAATCCTGACAACGTATAAGTACTTTCCCTTTTCTAAACCGAGTGCCTTGAATTCAATGTTGCTGATTGAATCGAGGGCACGCGCGATCATCCCAATCTCTCGCAGATGATCATGCATCAGCAGTCACCCCCACTCTTTTTTGTTGTAAATGCAACAAAAAACATTTGATATAAGCATACTCGATTTTGTGAGAGAATGAAAGGAGAGATTTTTTATGAAGAAGGAGATGAATGTGCAATGAGTCACCGCATCTACACGACGAGCTTTGCGAGCGTCTATCCGCTCTACGTCGCCAAAGCCGAACGGAAAGGACGGACGAAAGAAGAAGTCGACACGATCATCGAATGGTTGACGGGTTATGATGAAACCGGTCTCGAACGTCAAATTGAGGATCAGGTTGATTTTGACACATTCTTCGCTTCAGCACCTCGCCTGAATGAAGATCGCACCCTCATCAAAGGTGTCGTCTGTGGGGTCCGTGTCGAGAACGTCGAGGAACCGCTCATGCGCGAGATTCGCTACTTGGATAAACTCATCGATGAGTTGGCGAAGGGGAAGAAAATGGAGAAGATTCTACGGGGAGGCGAATTATGATGGACGTGACGACACTTGTGGACGAAGCACGGCTCGATTCCTTCATCCATCTGATCGAGGTCATCGATGACCATTTACCAGAAGGCTTTGAAAAGACGACAGACGGACACGGCGTCCATTACGTCGTCCCGCTCGAGCGATATCCATCTGGTTATCACGTCACACCAGGGACTCCGCTTCCATTCATCAGTGTAATCGCGCAAAAGCGCCATGTCGGACTTTATCATATGGGCATTTACGCCGACCCTGAACTACTCGCTTGGTTTGAACAGGAGTATGCGAGACGCGTCCCGACGAAGCTCGATATGGGAAAAAGCTGTATTCGCTTCAACAATGTGAAACGGATCCCGTTTGATTTGGTCGGGGAACTCGTCGAAAAGATGACTGTCGATGAATGGATTCAACGCTATGAAGGAAACCGAGGCTAACGCTTCGGTTTTTTCGCACATTCATTTTCTGTCATGCGCCATGGATGCGGTATGCTTAGAAAAAAGGAGGGACGCCTCATGCCACGCTGGCTAAAAATCACTTTGTTCTTACTCGTGTTTGGCACGTTGTTCTATATCACCCATTTCCACTATGAGTTGCGTCCGTCTGACATTCGCGACATCGTCTTGTCGTTTGGGTTTTGGGGTCCTCTATTCTTTATATTCCTTTACGCCATCGGTCCGGTCGCCTTTTTACCGACGTCCGTGCTGTCACTTGGAGCCGGTCTCGCGTTCGGCGTCTGGCCAGGGGTCCTCTATATCATCATCGGGGCGACCGCTGCTGCGACGACCGGTTACGTCATGGGACGCTTCTTCGGACGCTCGGTCGTCAACGTCGACCGCTATCCGTGGTCAGAGAAACTGTTCACCCAGATGGAGCGTCGCGGTTTCTTATATGTGTTCGTCTTACGACTCATCCCGCTCGTCAGTTTCGACTTGCTCAGTTACGCCGGAGGCATCTCGCGCGTCCGTTTCCGCGCGTTCGTCCCGGCGACCGTACTCGGCATGATTCCAGGGACGTTCGCCTACAGTTTTCTCGGTGCGAGCCTCGCATCAGGTAGCGTCACGACGATTTTCATCGCCGCACTTGTCTTCGTCGGGTTGATTGTCATCACATATATCTTCCGTGAGCCCGTCAAGAAGTGGCTTGGATTAAATTGAAAAATCGATTTTCCTTCCTCACAAAAAGGCGTTTGAACACCTAAACCCTAATCCTGTAAATTATATGTGGGAATAATATCCACATTGTTGATTGAAGGAGAATCGATTCGTGCTAAAAAAATCAATCGTCTGTCTGTTCACCGCGTTCCTCTTATTCATTTCCTCTGTTCCGGCTTCCGCAAGCGAGTTCCACCCTCGTTATAACAAAGGTGAGATGGTCTATCTGACGTTCGATGATGGACCGAATCAGTATACGCCTAAATTGCTAGACGTCCTGAAACGCTACAACGTGAAGGCGACATTCTTTATTCTTGGAAAGAAAATCAAAGGAAATGAGGCTATTCTTCAACGGATTGTTGACGAAGGACATACCATCGGACTACATAGCATGACCCACGACAAAAAGACCTTTTATCGTTCACCGAAAACGGCAGTCAACGAGATGAAACAGGTCCAACAGTTGATTTTTGATATTACCGGTGTGAAGTCGACAACGATACGTGTCCCTTACGGAAGTGTGCCCCATATGACAAAAGCACATCGCCAGGCGATGGAGAAGGCCGGCTTCCACATGTGGGACTGGAACGTTGATACGCTCGACTGGAAATACAAAAAGGACCAGAACGTGATGCGCTATCAAACCATCAAACAAGTGCGTGCCCATCGTTCTTACTATCAGGCATCGATTGTCTTAATGCACGATCACGCCACTTCCCCAGAATCTCTCTCCTATATGTTGAGACATTTGACACGTGAGAAGTTTGTATTTTTGACGACAGACCAGGCAAAGGAACCGTATCATTTCTACAAAAAATGGTATGGCACATCACATTGAACGTTTGAATTGGAGCCTCGCGCTCCTTTTTTGTGCGTCGAATATGCAATTTCAATAAACTTCTGGGACATCCGTCCGATATGTATAGAGCCACAATAAATGAACACGAGAATGTGAGGAAAGAAACATGAGTTTGATGAAACGAAATCAGTTGATGTTGTTGACGACGTTATTGATTGTGATGACGTCGGTTGTCGTCCATTTGCTTCACCGTTTTACGGAATTTGCCTACACGTATACGATTTTACGAAACGGCGCGGATGGCTATGTGTACTCGAATGTGACATGGGTGCTCTTCGCGCTTCCACTCGTCTTCCTCGGGATGATGCTCGTCAGCCTGAAGCGAGAAAGCAAGATGTTCCCGTATTGGATGATGCTGACGCTCACCTTCGCGAGCATCTCGACGGTCGCCGGTGGACAAGGACTCGTCGAGTATCACTTCTCCATCTTTGTCGTCTTGGCCATCCTGTCGTTCATGCGTCGTATCGACTTGATTTTGTACAGTACCGGCATCTTTGCAGTACAGCATTTGGCAGGGTATTTCTTATTTCCCGAAATAATTTGCGGAACGAGCGATTACCCATTTAACTTGTTGCTCGTCCACGCCGTGTATTTGATTCTGCTCAGCGCCGTACTTGTCGCTCAGATCCATTTCCGCAACAAGGAGACGGAACGTGTCGAAGCGCACGAACAGGAGACGCGACAGTTGTTGAACCAAGCGATTCAAGACGTCAGTTCCCTCGTTCAGTCTTTGAATGGCCACGCGGAAGAGCTCGAATCGGCCGCGAACCAGTCGCTTGAATCCGGGGAACAAATCGCCATCACGGTCGACCCGATCGTCGCGCACGCTTCGTCTCAACAAGCTTCGATGGTACAAGGTGCGGACGAGATCCAATCGATTCGTTCGCTGACCGCGCTCATCCAGGAACGGATGGCGCAAACGGCAGCAGCCTCGTCCCGTATCGCCAAAGACGCCCTCTCCGGGAATACAGACATGCGCCTCATGGAAGAAAAAGTGCATGAAATCATCACGGAGTCCGAGCAACTTGAGCAAATCGTCGCGACGATGACGAATCGCTCCTCTGAAATTCAAGGCATCTTGCAGCAAGTCGGCTCGATCAGTGAGCAGACGAACATGCTCGCCTTGAACGCATCGATTGAAGCGGCCCGCGCAGGAGAGGCTGGTCGTGGATTTGCCGTCGTCGCCTCTGAAGTCGGGAAGCTTGCCGTTCAGTCTCGAGAATACGCATCGGAAATGACGCGCGTCCTCGGTGGATTGATGGAAGATACGACGGTCGTCTCGAACTCGGCTCACCTCTTTAAACAAGCAACTGAAAACTGTCAAACGGTCACAAACGATGTGACGGCTGTCTTCGGGCGTCTCACGGAAGACGTATCGGAGATCGACGCACAAATCGCCTCGATCCAAGAGACACGACAACTCGTGACGACGCAGATGGAGACGCTCGAGACACGCCTCGAATCGACGAAACATGCTTCAAGCGAACTGCAACAACAGATTCACCATGTGGCCGCCGCAACGGAAGAACAGGTCGCTGTCCAAAAAGAACTCAGTTCCATGTCGGACCGCCTCGCCGTGACGGCGAATGCCCTTGAAGATGTGACGACTCAACTCGAAAATCACGCATCACGCGCCTAACACAAATGCCCCTGACCAAACGGTCGGGGGCATGCTGTTTATCGATCGAGTAGTTGTCGAATCCCTTCTTGTAATGGTGTGACCGGACGTCCGAGAACCGGTTCAAAGTCGCTCTCGTGAATCTCGAGCGTCCCTTGACGGATGCTTCGCTGGATGCCGGCGAGAAGTGCGACCACATCATCAGGCATCCCTGCCCCGCGCATCGTCTCTTCATATGCCTCAAGGTTCAGCTCTTGCATCATGACGTCACGTCCTAATACTTCACTGAGTGCATCGACTAAATCTTTTTGTGTATGGAGCGGTCCTGACAATTCATATACCGCACTCTCTTGCTGTTCTTTCAACAGGACGTTCGCCGCTGCTTCCGCGTAGTCTTGTTGAAGCGCCCAGCCGACCTTCCCGTCCCGGGCCGCCGTGATCCACGGTGCCCCGTCAACGACTGCCTGCATGCTCGGCAATTCGTTCTCTAAGTACCAGTTGTTCCGCAAGAACGCATACGGAATCCCCGATTCCACAATCGCTTCCTCTGTGACGACGTGTGGGGGTGCCATCAAGTTCTCACTGTCTGTCGCATCGGCCAGACTCGTATAGGCGATGAAGGAAACACCAGCCCGTTTTGCCGCCTCGACCGCGTTCGTATGTTGACGAATCCGCGTGTCGTTGTCGCCATCTGCCGAGATGATCAACAGACGCTCGACACCTTTGAACGCTTCATCGAGTGTGTTCGGCTGATCAAAATCTCCATGGCGTACATCAACCCCACGTTCTTTCAGCGATGCTGCTTTCTCCGGATTGCGCACGCTAACCGCGAGGTCACTCGCATCGATGGATTTGAGTAACTCCTCTACAATTTTTGATCCTAATTTACCGGTTGCCCCGGTGACTAAGTATTTCATTTTTGATTTCCTCCCCTATGCTGTAATCGAATCAGTTACATGTAATCATGATAATTACAGGTAACTCATTTGTCAATTATTCTTTCCCTGTTATACTAAACATGTAACAAAGTTGTTTACATGCATGAATAGAAAGGGAGAAATTTATGACGATCAGTAGTCGATTTTCAGTGGCAATCCACATGCTGACTCTTGTCGCACTTTCACCGCCAGAAGTCATCTCGTCTGATTTTTTAGCGCGGAGCGTAAATACAAACCCTGCCCTCATTCGAAAAATTATGGCTATGTTGAAGAAGGCTGAATTGATTCAGGTCAAACCTGGTGTTGCTGGTGCGACCCTTACAAAATCATTAACCGAAATCTCACTTCTCGAAATTTATCAAGCAGTTGCCGTTGTTGAACCGAATGAATTGTTTGGAATTCATGACCAGCCAAATCCCGCTTGCCCAGTCGGCCGAAATATTCAAGCGACAATAGAGCCTATTTTTATTACGGCTCAATCCGCAATGGAACGTGTACTCGAACAGATTATGCTTTCAGACGTTGTAAAAGATATTGAGCAACTAACAAATTGAAAGATGTACTTCATGAAATCACTTTTTAAAAGAGTGATTTTTTTCATCCCCCCCTTCTTGACTTTAAGTTCATATGAACCTATATTAATGATATAAGAGTTCATACGAACTTAAAAGGAGGAATTGTTGTTGACCCTACTCATCGGGTTTTTACTCATCGTCATCTTCATGCTCGCGCTTGACCTCGGGGTGTTTCACCGTAAGGCACACGAAGTCTCGCTCCGCGAGGCGTGGACATGGACGTTTGTCTGGATCGGGATTGCCATCGTATTCGGGGGATGGTTGCTCTACACACAAGGTAGTACGGCGGCAACGGAATATGCGAGCGTCTACTTCATCGAGAAGGCACTCGCCATCGATAACGTCTTCGTCTTCTCCCTTGTCTTCGCTTATTTCGCCATCCCGCTCAAGTATCAGCACAAAGTGTTGTTCTGGGGGATTCTCGGAGCCATCTTCTTCCGCGCAGTCTTCATCGTCGCTGGTGTATCGCTTTTAGAAAACTTCGGTTGGGTCTACTACGTGTTCGGAGCGTTCCTGATCTACACAGGTTGGATGATGTACAAGAATATCGGGAAAGACGAGTCACTTGAAGAGAACAAGACGATTCGTTGGCTCGAGCGACGCCTTCCGATCACACAGGACATTTCATCTGGGAAGTTCACGAAACGGATCAACGGGAAGTTGTTCTTCACACCGCTCTTCATCGCGCTCATCTTCATCGAATTGTCGGATATCGTCTTCGCCGTCGATTCGGTCGCCGCGAGCTTCGCGTATTCGCGTGACCCGTATATCATCTTCTATGCGAACATCATGGCGATTCTCGGACTCCGTAGTCTCTACTTCGTCCTCGCCAACTTGATTGACCGTTTCTACTATTTGAAACACGGTCTCAGCTTCATGCTCGTCTTCATCGGGGCGAAGATGATTTTAGGTGATGTGTACAAGATGCCGATTTGGATGTCACTCGGGACAATTGTTCTCGTCATCTTGATTAGCGTCCTCTATAGTTTCTACAAAACGAAACCTAGTTCGTCCAAACACGTATAATGAATCAATCGGTCCATTTCGTCGGTGTTCTTTCTTTGAAAATCGGGTAATCATTGAGGTGCACAACTAAAGAAAAGGGGATTCACTATGTTTGATCGGATTGGCCTCATGAGTATCGGTCTCGTCTTCGGGATCATCCTCATGCTACTCTTTAATACTTTATTCGGATTGGTGTTCGGTATCGTCCTTGGCGCATGCCTGATTGTCGCCAACCAAATCGGACGAAACAAGCGAACGACCATCCACTAACCAAAAAGCACGCGCTCCCAAATATGGGGCGCGTGCTGTTGCGTTAAAACATCGTATATGGATTGATGCTGTTTGCTGGCGATGAACTGCTATACACGTAGCTGTTCCGATGTACTTCGAAATGGAGATGGTTTCCGAACGAGTTGCCCGTATTTCCGACAGCTCCGATTGTCGCTCCTTTTGCAACCGTCTGTCCTTTGACGACATTGAGGCGGTCGAGGTGCGCGTACACCGTGATATATGTTTGTCCGTTCAACTGATGGGTCATCATGATATGGTTCCCATACGCCCCGTAATTGCGGGAGACAATGACTTGCCCAGAAGCGGCTGCAACGACCGGTGTCCCTCTCGGTGCCGCCAAGTCGATGCCGTTATGGAACGTATAACCGTATTGCCCGCTCGCTGGACCATATTTTTGCGTCAACGTCCCTTTTGTCGGAATGACCATCTTCGCTGTCGACGTCGTCGAGAGTGACGTCACACTGTACTTCTTCACATATGTACTTGATACGTAACGGGCTGTGCCGTTGAAGTTGATTTTCGTCCATCCCCCGCTCACGCCAAGATATTTGAACGACTGCCCCAATTTGGCGCTGCCGACGATCGCATACGTCGTGCCTGGACCCGAACGGACGTTTAAACTGTTGGTCGTGACTTTGACATAATACGTGGTCGCCGCTTCAGCAGGCGTACCGGCTGGAGTGAAGATTCCGATGGTGAGCAACACAGCACAGAGGAGAGAGAGCATCTTTCGTTTCATGTTATGGTAAATCCTTTCAATTATGTATTTAAATTTTTAATTTTTATATTATCTTGATGAAAAAATTTTACCACCAAAACAAACCGACAAATATGTCATTTATATTTCAAATAAAGGAAAACAAATTCTAACTTACTTCCCTCATTTTTCCTAAAGGCAAAAAAAACATACACAGCCGATCGGCTGTGTATGTCTGTTACTCTTGATTCTCTTCTGCGTTCTCTTCTTCATCCTCTAAATCTTTAATCAACTGCTTCATTTCTTCAATTTCACGACGCTGCGCCTTGATGATCTCTTCCGACAGTTCTTTGACGCGCGGGTCCTCAATTTCGGCGCGCTCACTCGTCAAGATGGCAATCGAGTGATGCGGGATCATCGCTTTCATCCAACTGACGTCATCGACCGTCGTCTGACTACGTACGAGCCAGAGCGAGGCACTGAAGACGAGGGCACTGACCCCTAGGATGATAAAGTTGAGGGTTTTATTCTTATACATCCCCCACATAAAGAGAAGCATGACGAATGCCATGACCGATCCCATGATCAGTGCCATATACAACCTCGTTTGACTAAAGAAGATATGATTGATTTGAAAGACGTTCAAATACATGAGCCAATACATAATAAATGTAGAGACCGCAATCATGATTCCAAATTTACCGTACGATTTCATCTCGTTCACCCTTTCTTGTTATGCATGTAGAAATACTTTTACCTACTTGTTCTGTAATCAAACCTGCATATTTTTTAGCCATGGCATGTTCTTGATACTTTTCACTTCTTTTTCACAAACGTCGGGTAGACTAATGAAATTGAGATTTTGCAAGGAAGGGGAACGACAATGCAAGAGCTGACATTGCGTGACGTATTGGCAACACTAGATTCTGTGTTATCTTGGTCGTATCTCGACCGTCCAGAAGAGATGGCGATTCACGGGGTCGGGGCGACACCAGAAAAAATAAAAAAAATGTTTTTATATGTATGCAAACGTCCGATCAATGAACGTGGTGTCGATTTAGTGAAGACCGCCATTCGTAACGGCGCAGTGGCCATCGTCACAGATCGACCGATTGATGCGAGAGTACCGGTCATTTACTGTCGAGACATCTCACGCGCATGTGAACAACTGCAGGCTCTTTTTGGCACAGAAGGAAATCACGCGAAGCACGCGGAACGATAAAGAGGAAGGAGGGATTGTAAGATGACGATCCTCATTGTAGATGACGAAGAAAAAATGAGACATTTGATTCGTCTGTTTCTTGAAAGTGACGGGTACACGTGCATCGAGGCGAGTGATGCCCGCTCGGCACTCGACAAAATCGAAGAACGCCCGGACCTCGTCCTTTTAGATATTATGATGCCAGAAGTAGATGGCATCTCGCTTTGTCGACAGCTAAAGACGATGGACCCGTCATTACCCGTCGTCTTGTTGACGGCACGTTCAGACAATGAAACGACCATCCAAGGATTAGATGCTGGAGCGGATGATTATGTCACCAAACCGTTCGATGGGAATGTTCTCCTCGCCCGTATTCGTGCCGTCTTACGACGGACCCGTGTCGTCAATATCCAATACGGTCCGCTACGATATGACGAAGAGAGCGGACGTGTCCTCTATGAGGAACAAGAAATCGTCCTCACGCCGAAAGCAACAGCCATCCTGAAACTGTTCCTTCAGCATCCAAATCGCCTGTTTAACCGTTTGGATTTATATGACCTCGTCTGGCCGTACTCTGCCGAATCCGACCCACGTACGGTTGATGCACATATTCGTATGATTCGAGAAAAGTTAGGGGATGCCGGTTTTCCAATCGACGACTATTTGAAGACCGTTTGGGGACGTGGTTATCGATGGACCGAGGAGCGTTCCGGATGAAACGAAGTCGCAACAGCCTCCCGTTTCGCATCAGCCTTGTCTTCCTCTTATCGACGTTATTAATTGAAGGCGTGTTATTCCTTCTCCTTTATCACACGTTACTCGGAGAGCGCGTTGTAGAAGAGATCGATCGTCTCGAGTCAAGGGCCGAGAGCCATGCGAACGTGTTGGCGATGAACTTTTCAGAGGAGACAATCGGTCACGTCGCCACGATGGAAAGTGAGACCGACACGAAAGTCGCCATCACAAACTCTGCACATGACCTCCTTCGGGCTTCCCGCTCCTTCCCTCAAGTCTTAGTCGATACCGTCGATACGAAACAACGCATCGGACCTGTCGATGACACGACTATTTTAGAGAACGACTGGGAAAATGAGCCGTACTTGAGCGTTCGTACACCAATCATGGATGATACCGGCACTCAATATGGATATGTCTATATGTTTTTACCGACTGAAATCATTCACGGAATCAGTCACCGCCTTCAGTTGCGATTTTTATATATCACGGCCATCGCACTCGTGACGACGATCTTGACCTTCATTCTCCTAAGCCGTCTCATTTCAAAACCGATCGAGTCATTGAGACGGGCGACGGAGAACGTCCTCACGAACCCGGACGATTTACAGTTACCGACGAATCGAGTGGATGAAATCGGAGAATTGGCACGTTCGATTGAATCGATGTCGGTTGAATTGTCTCGACTGCGACGCGAGCGACATCAGTTTCTATCCGATCTCTCGCACGAAATCAAGACCCCGCTCACCTACTTGAGAGGATATGCCGAAATCGCTTCGAAAGACAGCACTCCAGAATCGCTTCGGCAACAGTCGATTCAAACGATTTTAGATGAGAGTCGCTCGCTCACGGAACTCGTTGAAAATGCGTTTCAATTGGCACAGCTCGATGAAAACACGTTCTTGTTACATCGAGAAGAAGTGACCGTCACGACGTTCTGTGCGGATTTACGTCGAATGCTCGATACGATGTTTCGAATGACGACGATTCGCTTCGATGCCCCGGTGAATACCGAACAACCAGATGTCACGCTCACATTAGACCGTCATCGAATGCTTCAAGTCTTTCGCTCCATCGCCCACAATGCGATCGAACATAGTGAGGCCACACAGGTTTCGCTTCGTTCAAACGTCACGGACACCCACCTCATCTTGAGCATCACGGATGACGGGAAAGGCATTCCTGAAGAAGATTTACCGCACATTTTTGACCGCCTGTATCGTGTGGAAAAATCACGCTCCCGACAGACCGGTGGCAGTGGACTCGGACTCGCCATCGCTGACCAAATCGTCAACCGTCACGGCGGAGAATTGACAGTCACGTCTGACGCATCGGGCACTTCTTTCACCGTCACGCTTCCGCTCGACAAAAAGACGCCTATCCTTTAATGGAAAGGCGTCTTTTGATCAGTTGAGCTCACCTTTGTCGAGGCGCATCTCCCATTCCCCGTCCGTAAACTCATATACGCTGTTATCCGATGTGACAAGCAACATGCGCTCCTCTTTGATGGCCAATTCGATTGGCACAGCGTTCGCTTGAAGCTCTGGAAGATTGAACGTCTCTGTCGACTCATCGTCTAAGTTGAAACGAACGCCTTCGAATGAACCATCTGTCTGTCGAATGTAGGCCAACTGTCCATCGTCCGCACCGACCGTGACGACTTGTTCCGACTCGATGAGCGGCTCGAACGAATCTCCAGAGTCATTCGAAACGAGGATGCCGGACGGCCCATACAAGAAGACACGCTCCGCATCCGTCGCATCGGCGACGATGCCTGCCACTTGTGTTTCCTCTATGCCTTGTACCTGCATCGGTTCAAACGTTCTTCCTCCGTCTGTCGAGCGATGGAAACCTGTCTCGAGTTGAGACGTCGCCTCTTCTAAATAGACGTACAGCGTTCCTGTCTCATAACCGGCACTCATATAGTGGAAATCCGCTTCTCCTTCAAGCGACCGTGCTTCTAACATCGCACCGTGGTCTTTCCCATGCAACACACCAAGTGGATTTTTGAAGTCTGTTCGGCGGTCGGGGTGACCACTAGCATAAAATCCATCTTCGATGACTTCAAAGCCCATATAGTCATGACGATTCGTCGGAAGTGTGTACCAACCGTCTTCACGATATTCCATCAATCCGGCATGCGTCGCGATGACAGGACGTTCGTCATCTTGCCAAAATCCAGCCCCGTGGATATGGGAGACCATCTCATCCCCCTCGACGCGTTGCCATGCATCTGTCGTTGCGCTCTCTGATTGATTAGTGTCTGACGGTGCCTCTTCCGCTCCACACGCTGATAAAAGCAGTGGCGTCAGGGCTAGTGATAACATTAACGTTCGTTTCATCTCGATCCCTCCATCATTAGCATCCCATCTAGCATACATGCTAAAGATGAAAAACTTGTTAAATCTTCAAAAGTCGGGCGTTGATGGCGACGATGACCGTGCTCAAACTCATCAAGACCGCACCGATGGCTGGTGATAGGATGATACCAATTGGCGCTAAGACGCCTGCAGCGAGCGGGATGGCGACGATGTTGTACCCAGCGGCCCACCACAAGTTTTGAATCATTTTCCGATACGTGTTTTGTGAAAGTTCCAAAATCGATAAGACATCTTTCGGATTACTGCGGACGAGGACGATATCTGCCGTCTCGACGGCAACGTCCGTCCCACTCCCGATGGCGATGCCCACATCCGCCTGTGCCAGTGCCGGAGCATCATTGATTCCGTCTCCGACCATCGCTACTTTGCTCCCATCTTTCTGGACGTCCTTCACTTGGTTCGCCTTGTCGTCCGGCAATACTTCGGCATACACGTCATCGATGCCGAGCTGACCCGCGACCCAATGTGCGACCTTCTCATTGTCCCCCGTCAACATGATGGAACGGACACCTTTTTCACGAAGGGCCTCGACGGTCTCCTTCGCCTCTTCCCTTACCATATCGGCCATTGCGATCATCCCGACCCATTCTCCGTCTTTCAAGACAAAGACGACGGTCTTTCCTTCTTCGGAAAGTCGTGCGAACGTCTCTTCATCGATTTGAATGTGTTGTTCACGGATATGACGTGGACTGACGACTTGAACATGCGCTCCGTCGACCGTCCCTTCTAATCCGACACCCGTCATCGAACCGAAGTTGTCGACAGTCGACAGCTTCAATTCCCGTTTCTCGGCTTCTCGCAAAATTCCTTGAGCAAGCGGATGTTGGGACTCCCGTTCGACAGTTCCAGCTAATCGCAATACATCTTCTTCTGTGAAAGATGAGCTCGCTTGTACGTCCGTGACGCCGAAGTTGCCTTCCGTCAACGTACCCGTCTTATCAAAGATGACCGCATCGAGGCGACGCGCTTCTTCAAATTGAGTCCGATTTCGGATGAGGAGACCTTGTTTCGCCGATAACGCTGTCGAGACGGCAACGACGAGAGGTGTCGCTAGTCCGAGTGCATGGGGACATGAGATGACCATGACCGTCACCATCCGTTCGACTGCCGTTCCGACCGAATAGCCGAGCATGAACCAGATGATAAATGTGATGACGCCTGCTGCAATCGCGATATAGAACAAATATTTCGCCGCACGGTTCGCTAGGTTTTGAGCCCGTGATTTCGATTTTTGTGCCTCGCTCACCAATTCGATGACTTTTGACAAGTACGTGCTTTCTCCCGTACCAATCGTTTCAATCGTCAAACTCCCTTCTTGGTTGATTGAGCCCGCAATGACATCTTCGCCTTCTGTCTTTTCGACCGGGACCGATTCGCCGGTCAACATCGACTCGTCGATCGTCGTTCGTCCTTTGATGATTTTCCCATCCACGGGTACCTGTTCCCCCGGTTTGACGAGGATTCGGTCTCCTTCCTTCAGTTCAGAGATGGGGACGTCTTCCGTTTCTTCCCCATTGATGCGATGCGCCTCGTTCGGGAGCAGTTGCACGAGTTGTTCTAATGCATTTGACGCCCCCATGACAGAGCGCATCTCAATCCAATGTCCGAGTAGCATGATCACAATCAGTGAAGCGAGTTCCCAAAAGAAGTCATGTCCGCTTCCATATCCAAAGACGACAGCTGCGCTATAAAAATAAGCGACGCTGATCGCCAAGCCAATGAGCATCATCATGCCCGGGCTACGATCCCGCAGCTCCTCTACACTCCCTTTCAAGAATGGCCATCCTCCGTATACATACACAATCGTCGCCAACACAAATAAGATGGTCTTTTCAAGCGGAAAATCGAGTTCGAACCGTAGCCATTCTTGAATCATGTCCGACAATAATAAAATCGGGATCATCAGACCGAGCGATACGAAAAAGCGTCGTTTGAAATCGTCAATCATATGCTCGTGTCCGTGTCCGCCATGATGAGAATCGTGACTCTCCTCATGATGTTCATGGTGTTGATTGTGTTCATGTTCCATCATTTATCCACTCCTTTACACGGATTGTATACCCCTATGCGGTATACAACTAAACGGATTTGGACTTTCATGTTTCTTTCACAATTAGGTGGTACAACAAAGTGAGGACTGAACAATGAAGGAGTGTTATCAGATGAAATCAAAAGGAATATGGTTCCTGTTGACGGGGATTTTGATTGGGATCATCCTCGTCTTACTAGTCGTCCTCTTCAACGGGACATGGAACCATAACAACAATATGGATCAAGATCATATGATGGGAAATGATTCGTCGACCGGGCAAATGGGTGACCACATGATGGGGAATAACGGAATGGATGGCAATAGCGGACCGATGGGACACGGTGCGACCCAAGATCTCCAAGCATCGGATGAACCGGAACAGCCGCTTCCGATTCCGACTGCCTTACAGCCAGACCGCGTCACGGAAGACACTGTTTATTACACGGTGGAAGCGACTGAAGGCATGTCTCAATTTTTCCAAGATGGGAAGAAAACAGAGACGTTCGGATATAACGGAGACTTGCTCGGACCGATGCTCGAACTCCAAAAAGGAAAAACGGTTGTGATTGATACAATCAATCGATTAGATGAACCGACAACGTTCCATTGGCACGGTCTCGTCATTCCTTCCGACATGGACGGGGGACCGCATCAAGCTGTAGCAGCGGGTGAACGTGCACAAGTTCGACTCGATATCGACCAAGAGCCGAGCACACTTTGGTTTCATCCGCATCCGATGGGTGCAACAGCTGAACAAGTATACAAAGGTCTCGCCGGTCTCCTCTATGTGACCGATGATACAGAGAGCGGCCTACCGAATGAATACGGGGTCGATGATATCCCGCTCATCGTACAAGATCGCCTCTTCACCGATAAGGGTGAGCTTGATTATGATGCCCACATGAACGTCGACGGAACGACGGGCGATACGATTCTTGCGAACGGCGCCATCAACACCACGTTCGATGTTCAGACCGAGACGCTCCGTGTTCGGCTCGTCAACGGTTCGAACGCACGTGATTTCGATTTCACGCTATCGAACGGGGAGGATATGACACAAATCGCAGGAGATGGCGGTCCGCTAGAACGTCCGGTCGCGATGAAGACCATCTCGTTGACACCAGGCGAACGGGCCGAGGTGCTGATTGATTTTTCACAAGTAGAAGATGACGTGGCCTTAGAAGCGGACGGCGTAACGTTCACTACGTTTCGTGTCGGTGAACTCGACAAGGCATCCATCGATATTCCGACGACCGAAACGATGGAGCGCTCGACAGATGAAAAAGCAGATCGCCGACTCACGCTTTTTGGAATGGGGAATATGGTGTCGATCAACGGAAAAACGTATGACCCGGATCGTATCGATATCGAAGCGAAACGCGGAGACACCGAAGTGTGGGAGATTGAAAATAAACCTGACATGATGGGTGGGATGACGCATCCTTTCCACATTCACGGCGTCCAGTTCCGAATCATCAGTCGGGACGGCAACCCACCAGCCGACCATGAGAAAGGTTGGAAAGACACGGTCGCTGTTGCTCCTGATGAACGGGTGAAAATTGAACTTACCTTCACCGAAACCGGCACGTTCATGTATCATTGCCACATCCTCGAGCATGAA
The DNA here is from genome assembly GCF_050269125.1 of Exiguobacterium sp. NPDC077395. NCBI lineage: Bacteria > Bacillati > Bacillota > Bacilli > Caryophanales > Exiguobacterium > Exiguobacterium sp. NPDC077395. The sequence goes on along the minus strand of NZ_JBNNHU010000001.1, from coordinate 293,924 downwards.
GAGAACGGGATGATGGGACAACTGAAAGTCACGAAATGAATCGAATCTCTCCGCTTACGACGCGGGGAGTTTTTTTGTTGCGATTCGTATAATTCGTCCCGATTTCAGCACATTTCTGTTAGGACTATTGCCTGTATAGGGATTCCTGCCCGAATGTCGTATACTTGTTGTGAATGAATGTACAAATGTTCGCGAGGAGGTATGTCAATGCGCCGATTCCGTAGGGTTAGGCAGAAACGCTCCGCTCGTCAAAAACAAGAACGCCATACGTTCTCCATCGCTTCCGTCGTGGAAGAAGTGCAGGATGCAATGTGTTATATCGATTTCTCGAAACACCGTCTCTATACGAATCATCTCCTTCATCACTGGTGCCCTTCGATGACGACTCAATCGTTCACCTCGATGGAAGCATTGACTCGCTTTCTCTATACAACGTTCGAAGAACATGGTGCCGACATGGCGCAAGTCACCCATTTGATTCAGGAATTGCTTGAGTGCGAAACAGAGAAATGGCCAAGCATGACGTCACGCCGTATTCAGTTTGACGACCGAACGCTACACCTCATCTTCAATTTCACCCGGACACCTCGGGGCGTCTTCATCATGTGGCGTGACCAAACGGAAGCCGTTCGCTTCGAAGAACGAAAAGATACATTTCTTGCCGAGTTGTCTCATGACTTCCGTACCCCTTTGACCGCAATCCATGGCTATACCGAATTGTTGATGGCGCGTCATGAAGGTTCCGAGAAGTCTTATCACATGTTGGAACAAGTGAAACAAGAATCGGAGCGGCTCGAGCGGCTCGTCGATAATTTTTTGGACTACCAAAAAGAAAGCTATACGGCCGAACAATTGACCGTGACGACATTCGCGCTTCGCCCCCTATTAGCGGACGTCATGGCGAATTATCAAACGACTTCGCCACTTCATTCGGTAACGTTTGAGACGAATGACGTCTGGATTCAAGCAGATGAAGAAAAGTTACGGCAATTGCTCCATAACTTGATCGGGAATGCCATCAAATATTCTCCAGATGGCGGGACCGTCCATACACAAGTCGAGGAATGTGACGGTACGGTCATCCTGTCTGTATCTGATACCGGCATCGGCATTCCGGAAGATGCGCTCCCTTATGTATTTGACGAATACTATCGTGTCGACTCGCTCGCTCATCAATCCATCAAAGGCACGGGGCTCGGTCTACGGATTTGCAAACGAATCGCTGAAGCCCACGGTTGGGGTATCCATGCAGACTCCATATACGGAGAAGGTACGACGTTCACCATTGAGCTTCATACCCGGCACACATGCCCCTTGCCACGAACATCCTTTACAATCACGTCCGACTGATTCGTTCAATCGGACGTTTTTTCATTTCATGATGTAACACGATTCAATTTTGGGAATAGAGAAGTGACGAAGAGAGGAGGAAATGAAGATGAAACAACGAGGATACTTATCCATCCCGGTCGCTGTCGTGTTCGCCATCGTCTTTGGTTTGACCCTCGATAACTGGTGGCTCGGAATTGGTATTGGCATCGCTATGTTCTTTGCGTTTCGAGGCACGAAGAAAAAAGCGTGAAGAAAAAATGAAGGTTTACACATCTTCCGATTGACATTATTTTGGAGACTGCTACGGTTAACGTATAGTCTATCGAAAAGGTCGTGAAGGAATGACGCTCACTGTCTTGTTACTGAACGCCTGTGTTGCGTTTACCGGGTTTTATATCATCTCGAAGATTTATCATTCTACGCTCTTTCATTCACAATTTTTCCGTAGCTTTATCATCGGTCTATTGGCCGGTGCGCTCGGTCTTTTTTTGATGTACAACGCCGTCGAGGCCAACGATACGGTTCGTGTGGATTTACGTCACTTACCGCTCGTCCTACTCGCGTTTTACGGTGCTCGGGCACCCTTGTTTATTGCGACACTCGTCATTGCGAGTACGCGCTTCTTGTTCGGGATGACAGAACAAGCTTTCATCGCCTTTATCGCGACGTTCATCGTCAGTATCGGGATGCTCTGGATTCATCGTTTACTTCGCGAACGACTCTTTTTACAAAGCATCTTTTTAAACGTGTGGGCGCTATTCGTTATTTCGCTCGCCGTTTATATCAATATGGGCTGGAGCGCGGCATACGTCTCCCTCGTCTTGACCATTTGGATGGTAGGGATGCTCGTCGGTCTCCTCTCGAGTACACTCACGATCGACTTAGAGAAGACGACGAGACGCGCACTCGAATATAAACAATCTTCCGAACGGGACCACTTGACGGGCCTGTTCAACCGTCGCGTCTGGGACCGCTACACCGCCTCGCTCGGTGAAGATGACCGCACATACAACATCCTCGCGCTCGATATCGATCACTTCAAACACGTGAACGATACATACGGTCACGGGAATGGCGATCTCGTCTTACAACAGTTCGCTGACATTCTAAAAGTAGAGACGCGCGCACACGACACCGTCGCTCGGATCGGCGGCGAAGAGTTTGTCATCTTGATGTACGATTTGACGCCAGAGAAAGTGGATAAAGTGGCCAACCGGATTCGGGAACGCGTTGCTACTGAAATGTTCTACTTGAATGATTTCCCACCGATTCAAATCACGACGTCTGTCGGGGTCGCCCACGGTACCGCCCTTCCGATCAAACGGATGGTCGACCTCGCGGATTCGGCACTCTATCAAGCAAAAAGTGAAGGACGCAACCAAGTTGTCGTCTCAACATATGCGTCACCAGAACCGATCATGACATGAACGAACCCCGCTCCTTCAAAAGGAGCGGGGTTTTGTCTGCTTATTTCGCGAACCTTTCGACTTCATCCGTCATGATGGCTGCCACCGGCATCAGAGGCAAGTCTTTCACGTCGTTGATGGTGTAGACACGGGTCTCAAGTGGCGTCCGTCGCATCTCTTCCCACGCTTTTGAGCCGATAAACTCGGCCTGTGCGTGGATCGCCTCGGCTCGAATCGTTTCAGCGAACGAGACGGTGTCCGATTCTCCCGTGAGCGTCAAGACGGCAAGGCGTGCGTGCGGTGCCACATCCCGCATTCGGACGAGCGTCTCCCGATTGAACGAGGAGAAGACGACGCGCCCCGTCATGTGAAACTCGTCGACGGTGAGCCAGGCGAGTCGTTCGATGCCTGGATACGCGTATTGGTCCGTCTTCAATTCAACGTTTAGCGTGACGTCACTCCGTTCAATCAAGCCAAGCACTTCTTCTAACGTCGGGATGCGTTCATACCCGTCAATCTTCAATTGACGTAGCTCCTGAAGTGTCATGTCTTTTACCCAACCGGTCCCATCTGTCGTCCGATCGACAGTCTCGTCATGGATGACGACAAGCCGACCGTCTTTTGACAGTTGCACGTCGAGCTCGATGCCGTCCACATATGGGAGGGCCGCCTCGAACGCGGACAACGTATTTTCTGGATAATTGGCGCTATACCCACGATGTGCGTAAATCAACATCTCACTGCCCCAAGGTGGAAGTCGTCTCTTCGGCCGCACGCTTCAATGCGTCTTCGGCCGACACACCTTGATACAAGCTTTCCATCGCATTGACGACACTTTGACGCGATTGTGGGAACGTCGAAATGAGTGCACCTTGTGTCGCTGGTGATGGCTTCGTCTCGCTGAGCTGGTCCACCGTCACTTTGAGTTGTGGATATTTCGCCCACATCTCTTCGACAATCGGTTCGTTGTATGCGTCAGGGTTGATCGCGAAGTAGCCTGTATCGACATGCCACTGCGCTTGTGCTTCCGTTGAGGACACATACTTCATGAACTCCCATGCACCTTCTTTCGTTTCTTCGGCGATGCCGTCACCCATCCAGAGTGATGCGCCACCGATGACGACGCCTTGACGGTCTGCTTCGTTCGGTACAGGCAAGTATGAGGCACCGATTTCAAAGTCTGCGCTGTCCGCGACAGTACGGATACCGGCTGACGAGTCGAGATACATGGCGACTTTGCCCGATTGGAACGCTGCACGCATATCGTCCCAGTTTTGACCAACGTTCAGGAACGTCTTCTCATCGTACATTTCCTTGATCAAGTTGAACGCATTCTGTCCTTCTTCCCCATCGAACACGGCCTTCGTCGGATCTCCACTGCGCCCGTTTTCGTTATCGACGTAAAGTCCACCTTGCGCGGCGACGAGCTGTTCAAAGAACCAACCATAGTTGAGCATCGTGAAGCCGGTCTGGTCGTCCGTCGTCAACTTCTTCGCTGCCGCTTTCAACTCGTCATACGTGCGCGGTGCCTTCTCCGGGTCGAGCCCCGCTTCTTTGAACGCATCCTTGTTATAGATGAGGACAGGAGTCGACGAGTTGAACGGCATCGAGTATTGTTTGCCGTCCACTTGGTAATAGCTCAAGATGTTCTCTTCCCACACGCTCGTGTCAAAGTTCTCTTTGTCGATGAACTCTTGTACCGGTGTGATCTTATTCGAGTCAATCATGTATTTCGTCCCGACCTCAAACGTCTGCATGATGGCCGGCGCGTCTTCCGAACCGGCGACGGCATTGAACTTCGTCAGCGCCTCTTCGTACGTTCCTTGGAAGATCGGTTTCACTTCATAGTCGTCTTGCGAGGCGTTGAATGCATCGACCTGCGTATTGAGCGCTGTCTCCAAGTCCCCGCTCATGGCGTGCCAAAAGACGACTTCTGTCTTCCCGTCTTCTGTCGTCGCCGCGACCGGTGCCGCTTCTTCACTGCCACATGCCCCGAGTAATAACACTGAACTTGCCAACCCTGCGAATAATCCAAACTTTTTCATCTGTCATGTCCCCCTATTATTTGATTGCGCCTTGCGTCAATCCTTCTTGTAGATGTTTTTGTCCTGCGAATAACAATAAAAGTGTCGGAATGATGATTAAGACGACCGCCGCCATGACGACGCCCCAATCCGAGGCGACCTCGTTCGACTGCATCTGTTTGATTCCGATTTGGACCGTCCGCGCCTGTTCCGTGTTCGTGACGAGGAGCGGCCATAAGTACATGTTCCAAGTCGTCAAAAAGCTATATACCGACAATGTGACGAGCGGTGTCTTCGATACGGGCAAGACGACGTTCCAGAAGAAGCGGAACCGGCTGATCCCAGCGATTTGAGACGCCTCATACATCTCATATGGAATCGTCTTGAACTGTTGCCGAAGTAGAAACGTCCCGAATGCGAGTGCGAAGAACGGCACCGATAGCCCCCAGACGGTGTTGAGCCAGCCAAGTGACTGGATTGTCAAAAAGTTCGGCACCATCGTCGCTTCCCATGGGACCATCATCGTCGCGAGGAAAAGCATGAAAATGAGCCCTTTTCCTTTAAAGTCGATGAAGACGAATGCGAATGCCGCGAGACTCGACAAGACGACCTGTCCGACCATCACGAGAAGCGCGACAATCAGACTGTTCACTAAGTAAGTCAGCATCGGGATTCGTTCGAACGCGGCGATATAGTTCTCAAATGACGGGTCGCGTGGGAGCAGATGTCCCTGGAGCACTTCCTTCCCGTCCATCAGACTGATCGAGAACGCATAGGCGATTGGGAACAGCATGACGACGGCGCTCAAAACGAGTAAGACATATACGCCTACATTCCGTAGTCTCATTGGTAATGCACCTTCCTTTCGACCAATTTGAATTGGAGCCATGTCAACAAAAGGACGGCGATGAATAAGAGCACGGCTTGTGCACTGGCACTCCCGACGTTGTAGTTGATGAACGCGTCTTTATAAATGGCATAGACGATGACATTCGTCGCATTCGTCGGTCCGCCTTTCGTCAACAGATCAATCTGTCCGAACGTCTGGAAAGCGTTGATGAGCGAGATGATGCCGACGAAGAAGAGCGTCGGCGACAACATCGGGATCGTGATTGAACGAAGTTGCGTCCAGTAGTTCGTCCCCGCAATATCCGCACTCTCGTATAGCGTCCGGTCGATGTTTTGCAGACCACCGAGGAGAATCAAAAACGTGAAGCCGATGTTCATCCAGACGGTCGCGAGTGAAACAGACAACAGTGCATATTGCGGGTCAAGAAGCCACTGTACGCCGCTGGCACCGATCGCTCCGAGGAACCGGTTGAAGATCCCGATTGACGGGTTATACATGAACATCCAGATGACCGATGAGGCGGCGACACTCATCCCCATCGTCGCCGAGAAGGCCGTGCGAAAGATGCCGATGCCTTTCAACTTCTCATTGGCGAGGAGCGCGAGACCGAGTGCAATCAGAATCGTCAGCGGAACCGTCAAGAGGACAAATCCGACCGTCGCCTGAATGCTTTGCCAAAACGCCGCACTCGTGAACAAGTTGCTGTAATGACCGACGCCGACAAATTCGAGTGGCGTCCCTTGCGTGTCCGTCTGGAAGAAACTCAAGTACATCGTCCGGAGGAGCGGATAGACGAGAAAGACACCAAACAAGATGATGGACGGGGACAAATACAACAGCCCGCTCGCCGCGTCCGACAGTCTCGCGCGGATCTTCTCTCTCGGTAAGGCGACCGTCATTGGAACACCTCCAACGCCTCAAACAGCTTCGGCTGTCGTGGCTCGATGCGTTGCCCATCCGCGTCAAAGAGCGACATCTGTTTCGGTTCCACGTAACACGCCACTTTTTCTCCGACAGTGAGCGGCCATTGCCCTGGCCATTTCGCCAGCCATTCATTGCCACCGACATCGAACGCGAGAATCGTCTCGGTCCCGAGTACTTCGATGTTTTTCAACTCCGCATAAAACGTCACGTCTTCGTCGGCAGGTTTGATTTGTTCCGGACGTACACCGAGCGTCGCCTCTGACGCTTCTGTCAATGCGTTCGGATGGAATAGGCGTCCGTCTGCTGCCATCCACCCTCTCTCTTGTCGGGTGACCTCGACCAGGTTCATCGGGGGTGATCCGATAAACGAGGCGACGAACGTGTTCGCCGGTTTGTTGTATAAGTCGAGCGGCTTCCCGACTTGTTGCACTTCCCCTTCATTGAGAAGCATGATCCGGTCCGCCATCGTCATCGCTTCGACTTGGTCATGTGTGACGTAAATCATCGTCAGTCCAAGTTTTCGCTGCAACTGGCGAATCTCCGAGCGCATCTTCGCCCGCAGCTTTGCGTCCAAGTTCGAGAGCGGCTCATCCATCAGGCAAATCGGTGCCTCCGTCACGATGGCTCGCGCCAACGCGACCCGTTGTCTCTGACCACCTGACAGTTCACGTGGCTTCCGTTTCAAATAATCGGTGAGCCCGAGCGTCTCGGCCGCCTGTAGGCAACGCTCACGCTGTTCTAGTTTCGTCAGTCCTTTCGTATGTAGACCGAACGTGATATTTTTCTCGACCGTCATATGTGGATAAAGGGCATAGTTTTGGAAGACCATCGACAAGTGACGCTCGCTCGGCTTCATCCCGTTTGCTGCCACTCCGTCGATGCGAAGCGTTCCGCTCGTGATGGATTCGAGTCCAGCGATCATGCGAAGCATCGTGCTCTTGCCACATCCGGACGGTCCGACGAGTGCGAAGAATTCTCCTGCTTCGATCGTCACGTCGATACCCCGAATGACTTCCGTCTCCCCGAATGATTTGGTCAGTTGTTGTAGTTGAATTGATTTCATACTAATTCCTCCTTCTGACTTTGAACCTGCCAAAGTCGTTCGTCCCCGGTCGAAACCGCGAATGCCCCATGGTCGAGGGCGCGATGCACATCGATCGGTTGACGAATCATCCCACCTGTCACAATCGGGAAAGAGACTTCCTGGGAAATCTTCTCGACGACACTCGGAATCAGACCAGGCATGAGTTCGATCGCGTCCGGTTGCTGCGCTTCGGCGAGTTTGAGTCCGCTCGTGACCGCGTCCGAATCGACAAGAAACAGTCGCTGAACCGTCAACAGCCCTGCCCGTTTCGCGTGCTGAAGCACCGATGCTTTCGTCGTGACAATCCCGTCGGCGCCGACACGTTTGGCGAGATAGTCGATGCCATCCCGGTCGAGGCTGATCCCATTGATCCGCTCGGCGTGGAGGAAGACCGTTCGGTTCTCTCGCTTCAAATGCGCCACATAGCGGTCGAGCGTGCTGAGCGTCCCCATCATGAGGAACGTCGTCGTCACATCCGTCTGTAAAAACGCTTCGATTTGTTTCGGACTCTTGATTGAGGCTATCATCCGTTCTTGCCCAATTCGTGCAATCGCTTCATTCACTTGAATCATCCTTTCTTGAAAAAAAGGACCAACAGAAACGACACGTCATGGACGTACGGGCTTCTGTTGGTCTCTCAAAGGTTCTACCGGTAAGTATTCACTTGGAAGTGAGGGGGTCTCACAGCTCTTATCGTAGCGGACGATTGTAAAGCTACCATAAAGGAATCGCTAAGTTTCATGAAGGAAACGTAAAAAAACCGATTCACGGGGAATCGGCCAATGTCTGTTCAGCTTTCGCTAATATATCTGATTTGACGTCATCGTCTCGTCCTTGCCAATTACGAACCACCATCTTCATCCGCTGATTTTTCGAGAATCGTTCTTCGTGTCGATCGATGAATCGCCAGTAAAGGGCGTTGAACGGACAAGCATCCTCTTCGGTCGTATGTTTCGGGTTATACGGACAATCTTCACAGTAGTCACTCATCCGGTCAATATATTTTCCGGATGCGACATATGGCTTCGTGGCGAGTTTCCCACCGTCCGCATGGAGTGCCATCCCGAGCACGTTCGGTAAGACGACCCAATCATAAGCATCGATATACATCTCATTGAACCAGTCGCTCGTCTGCTTCGGCGAGATTTCAAACAACGTCGCGTAGTTTCCGAGCACCATCAGCCGCTGGATGTGATGGTTGTGGGCATGCGCCACGACCGGCTTCAGACTTTGATGCAGACAGTTCAAGTCCGTCTTCGCGTCCCAAAAGAAGGACGGTAAGTTGCGTTCATGCTTAAACGTGTTCACCTCTTCATAGCCCGGCATGACGGCGAGGTAGACGGCGCGCATATATTCCCGCCACCCGAGGATTTGGCGGACGAATCCTTCAATCGATGACAATGGTGCATCTGCCTCACAAGTCGCCTCGACGACTTCATGTGGCGTCAACAGACCGATGTTGATGGCAGCCGACAATAGACTGTGTGACATTTCCGGTTCATTCGTCATCATCGCATCTTGATACGGACCGAACGTCTCGAGCCGCTCGTTCACGAATCGATTCAACGCCCGTCTCGCCTCGGTGTGTGTGACCGGCCAATGAAACGGGGTCACTTTCCCTGGATGATCCGAGAATGTCGACTCGACCTTTTCGATGACGTCTTTTGTGATGGCGTCCGGTCGAAAATGGATGGCGGACGGAAACGACAGTCCTTCTTTCGGTGGCTTTCGATTTTCCGCGTCAAATGACCACTTCCCGCCACGCGGCTTCCCGTCTTCGAGCAAGATATCGAACCGTTTCCGCATCTGACGATAAAACCGATCCATCCGCCACGGTTCGTCCCCGAGCGTATCGGTCGCTTCTTCTTTCGATAAATAGAAAAGCGGGACATCCGTATGCTCGACTAATTTATGTTTCTTGCCGAATTGCTTGAGCTTTTTAGCCATCGGTTCGTCCGTGACGGCGGTGACATGAATCTCATCCGGATCGTACTGTTTTAGGTGATTGTCCCATGCCTCCTGAAACGAATCCGCTTCATGGTAATCGACGGTGTACCCTTTGTCGCGCAACTCTTCCGCAAAGTGACGCATCGCCGAGAAAATAAGGACGAGTTTTTGCTTATGGTACGGACGCCACGTCGCGCGAGACGTCGCCTCGATCATGACGATGACGTCATCTTCCTGTATTTGCTTCAACATCTCGAGTTCGTGTGAGAGTTGGTTGCCGAGTATCCAAAATGAACGCATGTTGTTGACTCCTTTGTCTGATCGATATGCTACAATCGAGCTACTCTTGAAATGAGGTGACAGTATGCTCCCACAAGTGTTCAAAAACTGGGTGGACAGTCAGTACGAAAACCCACGTGGTCCCGTCGGAAAATATATCGGGGAAAAGATGGTGCGCCAACACCGTATCGAAGTCGAGTGGACGATCGAACAGTTACAGATGCATCCAAACGCCACCGTACTCGAACTCGGGTGTGGAGCCGGTGATGCGCTATCGACGATTCTTCAAAAGCGGGAGGATGTGAACGTGATCGGTCTCGATCGCTCGAAGACACTCATCGTTTCGGCAAAGAAACGGAACGCCGCGTCCATTCAAACGGGACGAGCTCGCTTGATGGAAGGCGATTTTCATCAATTGGCGATGATTGACGCATCTATCGATCACGTGTTCAGCATTCACACGCTATATTTTTGGGAAGATGTCACGACCGTCCTGTCTGAAATCGAACGCGTCTTGAAACCGAATGGCACATTTGTCATCACGTACTGCGATGGGAAAGGCGATGTGCAGTGGGACGGGATTGCTGACAGGATTCAGAAAGAGTTCATCCCCGAGGCGACGAAATTCGGATTTCAGGACGTGTCGGTACGGCGAGGTCCCGACTCGCGCGACTATCGTACGGTCGCATTGATGGGATGCAAACCGCATTCTTAATCAGTACCCGTTTTTCATTCGATTCTTTCACGACAATCTGTTCGGCATGACTGAACATAAAATAATAGGCTAAGCCGATGGTCATCCACGGGCTTAGCCTATTAGCGTTCATCTACAAATTTGATACGTGTTCTTCCCGCTCGCCTTTGATTGATACAGTGCGACATCCGCTTCTTTCAACAATTGACGGAGGTCTTTCTCCTCATCAGGATCGTATGGAGCGATACCGATACTTGCTGATAACGGAAGATGGGCGTCCCACTCTTTCAATACAGTTAACATCCGTTCGGCATACTCGATGACCACTGCTTCAGGTAACGCATGTGCGACTTTCACTAAAAATTCATCGCCACCTAAGCGATACACCTTCGAATCATGAATTGGCTCCATCAAGCGTTTCAGACGACGTGCGACTTCTTTTAAAACGAGGTCCCCTTCGTCATGACCAAACGTGTCATTCACAAATTTGAAGCCATCTAAATCGATGAGAAAAAGTGCGCCTCCTTGATTCGGAGTTGTCTCGAAATAGTTATATAAGTAGTGTCGGTTATACAGATCCGTCAGTTCATCCCGTGAAGCCCGACGTTCGAGCTCTAAGTAATAACTGAACATACGCACTACGCGTTTCAGCAATTGGACACTTTTCGAATCATACTGGGCACTTTTATGATTCGCGACACAAAGCGTCCCGAAGATATCCCCGCTCTTCGTCAAAATCGGGATGCCTAAATACGACTTGATGTTCACTTCCCTCAGTAATGATTGAAGGCGTGTCGACTCGATTTGTTCTTCGATGTCTTCATACATCAAGACTTCTCGCTGATTGAAATCAATTCGATTGCACACCGTATCCTTCAAATCAAAAGACATTCCTTCTTCAAGCATGATGGGAGAATCTTGTGACGACAGTTTGAGGATATGCTGGGTGTCATCTTCAATTGATGTAAGATAGACCAATTTATCTGGCATAATCTCTTTCGCTAACTCAATCATGTCAATCGCAAGCTCATCAAAATTTCGATACATTTGGAACTCATATGAGTGCATATTATCCCCCCAACCTCATTCATATCTCATTATAACGAATTCTGATGATTTTTATGTAAAAAAATTACATAAAAATCTCCCGAACATCACGGTCGGGAGATCCTTCATTATTTTGTGACGACGACGTTAACCCGTTTTGTCGCATAACCGGCGCGCGTCATCTCCACTTTCAACGTACTACCTGCTCGTTGTTTGTTCACATACACTTTAAAGTTACCCTTCGTGTCTACCTTTACGGCTTTCCCCACTTTAGAAGAGCCGTTATATACTTGGATTGTGGCCCCAGGATGTCCCGTTCCCGTCACAGAAGTATGTGTTGCTCGCAGCGGTTTGACCACAAGTGGCTTCATCACGTACTTAATCGTTTGTGTCGAAGCAGAAGAGACGTTTCCGAATGCATCTCTGGCACGGACAGAGACCGTTTTGCCCGGTGTCCATTTTTTGATGGTATAGGTGTATACACCTGAGTTGTTCGCTTTCGTCGTATGAGTGCGACCATTATAGGAAATCAGGACGGTCGCCCCTTTATCTGTTTTGCCCGTGATTTTCGTCGTCACGGCCGATACTTCATTCACCGTCGGCTTCGTCGGTGCCGTATTGTCTTTCGCTTTGAGGGATACAGACGTTTTTTGACCGAGTTTATGATACGTGATAAATTGTAATGTCTCCCCTTCTTTATAAGCACGAATCATCGATAGTTTTAACGTCCCTGTACCATCCACGACCGTTTGACCGAGTTTTGATGCACCGCTCCACACTTCAACTAACGCATGCGCTTCACCTTTCCCGGTGAGGTGTCGGGATGCGTTTTGGAATTTGACGTTCGTTACATTTTTTCCTTCATACGGTTTTGTCACCGTTTTCGTCAGTTCATACTTCACTGTCTTATCTGGGTTGATCAGTTTGACCGTCACCGTGGCAGGGAGCGTAATATCGTTCGCCCATGTCACGACGCTTCCCATCTCATTTGGATTATATGTTTTTCCATTCACCGTGAATGTATACTGACGTTGATCCATATGGTCGAGTGGTGAATAAAACCAGATGTATTGTCCACCATCGAGGCGAATGTCTTGAATCTTTTCACCAACTGGAGCAACGTATGCAAACGTACGATTGCCTGCCGCATCCATTGACGTGATTTTTACGTGACCGTAGGAGACCCCATTTTTCGTGAAATAGATTGGATCGGTCGTCTTGATGACGAAATCACCCGTCTTCGAAACGGAGACGACTTTTTCTTTATCACTTCGGTACGTGAACGTGACCTTTGCACCTGGCTCGGTCTTCCCATAAATCACATGTTCACCCGGCAACACATGCTTTTGCTGTGTCAATTTTGGTCGAGTGATATCCTTCACGGTCACTTTATTTCCCTCTGACCAGTTGCCAGCACGGTCTTTCGCTTTGATGACCAGATGCGTGACGCCGTCCGTCAATAAATTGGATACAGGGAGTTGGGCGAACTTCGTGTACCCTGAACTATGGACAGGTGACACTAGATTTGGTTTTACAACCCCTTCACGCAGTAACGTTGTACCCTTATAATAAGCAACCGTAAAGTCCTTCACATACTCATTCGCATGCACATCAATCTGTTTACTCGTGTCTGAGAGAACTTCATACACTTGAAGGATCGGAACCATACTGTCTTCAATCGTATACGAGAAACGTTGGTCGGCTTTCCCAGTTACTTTGACGAGAAGTTCGAACGAATTTGTCTTCTCTACGTTGACTGGAAACTCAAATCGTCCTGTGCCATCGGCGGTGATGTCTTTCGTAATTCCTTTGGAAAACTGTAAGATCGCTCCAGGTTCAGTTGTCCCTTTTAATACTTTGGAATGGTTCGTCAACTTTTCGATGATTGGTTGTTGAATTGCATCGAACGTTCCTTCCACCCACTCCGAAACACGACCATCCGACAATACCGTTCGTGTCATGAAACGATCATTCACTTCAAGTGGGACAATCGGGTTGGTGAGTGATGTCTTTTCGACAAGAGATTGTCCATTCGCCTTCTCAATTTTCGTTTCAAATGAAATCGTCTGTCCCGGATAATGGAAGGCCGGTAGACTCAACACAAGACGATTCGACTCAAGCTTGATGTTCGGTTTTGGGATGATGCGGTTGTCTTCCGCCCGTACTTCCAATAATGGATTGTTTGAGTAGTTGTATTCATCGACATAGTTGACCATGAATGAGACACCATACAGTTTCGGCAAATCGAACATAATATTCCCGTCCACGTCACTCGTTTCTCGGAAACGGACTTGTGCGTAACCTGCACGCGGGTCTTGATATGTGAGCACGAACGTTTGATTCGGTGTCGCTTTCGCAATCAACTTCGCTTCCTCTAAATCAAACGATGTCTTTTCAAAAGAAATCGTCCGAATATCTCGCTTCACCTTCACTTCTTTTGTGAAAAGCGTCTCTTTGTCTTTCTTAATGGTGAGTGTGCGAATCGACTGATCATTCAACTCATAACTACAGTCAAAATAACCGTTCTCATAGCTAGTCGTGCAATACGCGTCATCGAGTTCAATCGTCGCTCCCGGGACTGTGATGCCTGTTAGCTGTGTAAATGATTCTTTGATGATAAGAAGCGGATTTTCCGTCGTCGGATGAAACGCGGGCATCTCAAACGTCTTTCCGTTCACGATTGATTTATCTACAAAATGAGAAAGTTGGACCGTGTACGTTTGTTTCTCATAAGCACGTGACTCCCATCCCGTAAACGGAAAATCAAATTTTCCTTTCGCATCAGCGCGTCCGGTCCGCACTTCAAAGTATCCAATTTTCACGTGCACTTCCGCATAAGGAAGAGTTGTTCCTGAAACACGTAATGTTTCATGTGGCGGGGCATCTAACGTCAATTCTGCCGGACTTTGAGATGCTTGATACGTTTTAATCGGAGTTGACGCCTTCTCAGGGCTGCTGACGTATACGCTTACCGTTTCTGACGTATTTTTAGGAATGCGTAACTCACCTTTTGCTTCTTTTACACGCCCTTCATATGTCGCATGAATCGTATGGGTTGGATGTGTGACAAATACAAATTCATTGTTAATGAGGCCAAGTAATGTTGCATCAATTGGAGTCACAGGATTCGATGGTGTGACTACTTCTCGCTCAATGACACGAATCAATTGATCAAAACCATTCATCTCTCGTTGATAGACTGCGACTTTCCCCACAAGTGGTTCTTCAAATGTATGTGTGTATGTAGAGTTAGCATCACTGACGAGTTTGATAACCTTTTCATTTGCCACAATCGTGACAGGTTGATTCGGTCGATCCGTCGTCCCCTCTACTGTTTTTGGATTAGAAGTCGTCGTACTCACGGTAGCTGCTTTCGTCTCATGAATCGGGAACATCGATCCGATAAGCATACATACAATGAGTAGCGGTATGCTTTTTTTCATTGTTGCAAACATCATATTGTCTCCTTTTGGTAAAATCTGATTAAACAATAAAAAATATAGCATGATTTCCAATATTCTAGTCTATGTTTTTTAAAACAAGGTCAATAAAAAGAGCCCTCTATTTTTAGAGTGACTCCTTCCGAACCGATACATTTTATATCTACTCTCACTTATCCCCGACTCTTCCGCGTCAACGTCAATCCACCAAATCCACTGATGACGGCGATATAAAATCCTAAATCGTAGAACCAGCCGGTATTGTTCACTTCATACACCCGATACGTGTCATTGAATAACCCTAAAATGAGTGAGATCGGTGCAATCCACCCGTGCCAGATGCCCCAGAAAAAGCCTGCCGGGTCCGTCGTATACGTCCCATCACCGGGCACACATCCACCGAGTAGTGTCACGAGCGTGAGCATAATGAGTATGATGCCAAATCGTTTCATCTTTCATCCCTCCTATTATGTGTATTCCCGTTTCTACAAAAAAAGCACTGACAAACGTCAGCGCCAAAGTTGGACCGTATTCGCAAACTCGATATCGGTCGCGAGTTCCCCGTCAAGCGCATGAAGGTCGAAGTCTTCCCCGTCGAGCCATTTTTGGAAATCGAAGATGACCGGGTCGCGGTCCCCGCCGAGCGCGAACCACGTCTCGAGCGTTTCCGGGAAATAGGCCGCTGTATGAATCGTCCCCGCCCAGCTCTTATACAGTTCTGAGAAGACGCCCTTATCGGTGTCGTTCATGAGGCGGAACGCACTCTCTGCGTCTTGAATCAAATGCTGTACCACTTTGATTTCCATCATGCGACGTGTGGAATCGTCCAGATGGTAGCGATTCTCGTGTTGCAGTAACTCGAAATGGTTCGTACATATATTGGATTCCCGCACCTGGATATCCCGCGGTGTCGCCTCAATCACGCGTGTCTTCGACGACTTGTCATGGACGACGTACGTGAAGGAACCGCGATGCGGAATCTCTTGTAATAAGTCGACTGCTTCTTCCACGGTCGCGCACGTCTCGAGAATGATGCGGCCGATCATCTGGCAGACAAATCCGTCTCCCGGTCGACGTCGGTTAATAAAGTTGTACCCCATCGCGAGACCTTTCTCATTCATCCCGTCCATACGTCCCGTGACACGAGAGACTGGTCCGATGACGGCATATCCGTCGTCCGGTTGAAAAACGTTATAACGCCCATCGTACGTCATCGGATGATAGTCATAGTTTCGGACGAGGAAGTTGTCTCCTGTCAGAATCGAACACCCGCTGATTGGATTATTGACTCGGAAATGTCCGAAGTGAAGCAACGTATCATTGAGAGACAGTTTGAGCTCGTCTTGAAGCCCGATCAACTCTTCCCAAATCTTCGGAGCCACTGCATCAAAGGCAGCCTTTGCCTCCGTCGCGTCAATCTCAAATCGGGGAACACGTAGTTTCCATTGGTCCGTCCGATTTTCGAGCAGTTGACTGCGTTTTATATATTGTCCTTGAAATCGACCGAAGTCGTAATGACTTCCGCGAAATTGTGTCAGTTCACTAGAGAATTGTTGCATGAAAAAACCTCCCTTGCGCCCATTATAGCGGACACAGGAGAGGTCTGTCTGAAGTGAGACTGCTTATAACTTGAACTGGCGACTCATCTGTTGCATCGATTCCGCCGTCGTCGACAAATCTTTGACGAGACGGTTCATCGTCTCACTCGTCGCTGACATCTGCTCCGTTGAAGCGGCCACTTCCTCGTTCCCGGCCGTGCTCTCTTCTGAGATGGAAGCAATTTCTGACAAGCCGTGCTGGATATGGTCTTGGTTCGTCTTCACCCGATCGAGCTGACTTCGCATCGAGCCCGTCAGCTGTTGCATATGGCGGACACTTCGTTCGATTTCCGTGAAGGCGCGCTTCGTCGACTCGAGCGTTTCCTTCCCTTCCTCTGCCGCCGTCATACTTTCCGTGAACGTCTGACCAAGGGCGATCGAATTTTGTTTGACGCTTCCGACAATTTCCGAGATTTCACTGACAGACTCGGCGACACTGTCAGATAGCTTCCGAATCTCCGAAGCGACGACCGCAAACCCTTTCCCGTGTTCACCCGCACGTGCCGCCTCGATGGCTGCGTTCAATGCGAGCAGGTTCGTCTGTTGCGAGATTTGGCGAATCATCGTGACGAGTTCCGTCACCTCGTCCGCCTGTTGTTCGAAATCACGGACTTGTCCTTGTGACGACTTCACCTGTTCATGGATATGTGTCATTTGGTCGACCGCACTCTCCATATAGCGAAGCCCATCCATCGTCACCCGACTGACGACTTCTGCCTGTTCGCTCACTTGGTCTCCGTCTGACGTCGTCTGCTCGACGAGTGTCGAGAATTCGTTCATATGTCCATAAAGGCGCATCGTCAACACACTTTGATTTTCGACACCGCTCGCAATCTCTTCCATCGTATAAGCGATTTGACGAGACGCGTCATTCACTTCTTCCGAGATGCTCGAGACGTTCCCGCTCTCGTCTCGGACCGTTTGTGCCGACGATTGGATACCAGCGATCAACTCTTTTAACATATGAGTCATCTTTTCCATCGAGACCGTCAGACGCTTGATCTCATCATTCGATTTCAACTGAATGGTTTCGACTTCTTTCGTTGCCGTCGCCAAATCGCCTTCGGCAATCGACGTCGCGACACGTTCTAACGCTTGGAGAGGGCGTAGCTTCCAGCCGAGGTACCGCCAGATGATCATGGCTGCGACGACAAGTAAGACGAGAAGACCAATGAGGATTGGTGGCAAACTCTCCGTCAACACATCTCCCGTGATTGTTGCGACTTCTGTGGCTGCCTTATCGATTCCAAGGACACCGATGACCTCGCTACCTCGTTTGATTGGGACGAGCACTGTCACATACTTCCCGTATTCCGGATCGTCAATGACGTTCGTTGTGACCGTATCGCCATTGAACGCATCCATCGCTCCTTCGTATGTCATCGCGGTAGTAGGTGTCCCAATGTCTGCTGCATCCGTTTGACTCAAACCATCAACGATGATTTGAACTTCTTCGCCCTCGGTGGCAATCGTATACACATACATGGCCCCGATTTGTTGGCGATATGTATCGAGATATTCTCGTAACTGTTCATATTGCTCATTTTTTTTCGGATTTGACAAAAAAGACGCATATGCATCCGCATCTAATGTCTCGCTAATCCGTTCTCCATCTTCAATCATCGTCGCATGTAATGTACTGAGTACGGAATGCTTCGTACTAACATATTGCACGACCCCGAACACGACGATGAGCAATGTGACGAAGGCTAACATCGCTAATACAATGCGTTTTTGTAACGACTGTGTTTTCTGTTTCATCTCGATTTCCTCCATTCTGTCCTTACCCTTTGTATCGGACAGAATGCATCAATCTCCACAAAAAAAACAGACGATTTTCGACAAAATCGTCTGTTTTATTCAATGTTTGTCGAATCGATGACTTCGAGTGGAATCGTAACTTCCGTCTCGCCTTCCTCTACGAGATGGAAGAGTGGAAGTGTATCTGATACGAAAAGATCAGGGTCGACATCGGTCTGATATTCATACGTTCGAATGTCTTCTTCCCGCTCTGCAATCAGTTCGCCGAACGGAATCGCAATCCGTTCTCCATCGACCTCATAACTCATAACCGTCGTCGGGTCGAGGCGGCGATTTTCAAGCATGCGAATCGTGAAGAGCATCGTTGTATTGTTCGTCCGTTCAAGTGAAACGGCAATCGCATCAGATTGTCCTGCCCGCTTCTCAATCATTGCCTCATCCACGTTCTGTTCGTAGACAATGTTCTCTTCGTTCGACTCTTCCGTCTGTAGTTGCTGACAGCCCACAATCGTCATTAAGCCAACTAGTAACACAATTACTAAAGCACGCATCCCATTTCTCCTTACTTCAAGGCGAAAGTGAGTTCTGCTTCACAAGCAACTTCTCCATCGACTGTGGCCACGGCACGTCCTTTACCGATCGGTCCACGAATTTTCATGATTTCTACTTCAAGGCGAAGCTGATCACCCGGGACGACTTGACGTTTGAAACGACAGTTGTCAATCCCTGCGAAAAAGGCAAGCTTGCCTCGATTCGATTCGTCTTTCAACATTGCGAAAGCACCGACTTGTGCGAGTGCCTCGACAATCAAGACGCCTGGCATGACGTTATAGTCTGGGAAATGCCCGTTAAAGAACTCTTCGTTCGCCGTGACATTTTTTAATCCGACAGCACGCTTCTTATCTTCGACTTCGATAATTCGATCAATTAACAGAAACGGGTATCTGTGTGGGATTACTTCTTTAATTTGCTCAATTGTATACATCCATCCACCGCCTTTAAGAGGTTAGCCAAAAATCGGTGATATGGCGCCACGTCTCGATGTCAAACACATCTCTCCAGTCGCCTCCGCCAATGACGCTATATCCAATGACCGCTCCGAGGGCGAGCATCGCGATTGCCAACACTAAAACGACGAGTACACGCAGTAAAATCGGGAATCGACGATGATTCGACAATCGTGATCGCTGCTTCTGCTTCGTCTCTTGTTCTGGTGAAGCTTTTTGTTCTTCCGAACTCGTTTGTTCATCGTTCGCCACGTCCAACCATCCTTTCAGCTAAAATGATTATATCATATTAGTACCTGGTATTAAAATGCGTAAATTGCTACCTTTTTAGTGTACCCTATGCACAAATGTCGAACAAGCATCCTTCCCTGACAGAAGCTGAACGATTTTTTCCTTTTCTCATAAATATGCTACGCTTATGCTATTCCATGTCAGGAGGTTTGTATATGTTAAAAGAATTTAAAAAGTTTGCGATGCGCGGGAATGTCATCGATCTCGCTATCGCCGTCGTACTCGGTGCGGCGTTCACAGCCATCGTGAACTCGCTCGTCAATGATATTTTTATGCCGCTTCTTGGAATCATTATCGGAGGAATTGATTTTTCGAACTTAAAAGCGAGCGTGCTTGGAGTGGACGTCTTATACGGGAACTTCATCCAACAAATTGTATCGTTCATCTTGATTGCTTTTGCCCTCTTCCTAATCGTCAAAATCATCAATCGTCTACAACGTGAGAAAGAAGTCGAAGAGGCGGCCGCCCCGACTCCTACAAAAGAAGAGCAGTTGTTGACCGAGATTCGTGACTTATTAAAAGAACGTTCATAACAAGCAAAAAACGCTTTGACGAATCGTCAAAGCGTTTTTTCAAGGACATGGCGAACCCGTTGGACCGCATTCGTCAGTAACGGAGCGGCTTCCCATATCGCTTCTTCTAGCGTCATGATGCGCGACACGATGGGAAAGACAGCAATAATCCCTGATTCCACATGAGCGGTCAAGTCAGATTGTCCGGCGAACACGAGTGTCGGGACCCCATATGTGTGGGCGAGACGCGCCAACCCGTAAGGCGCTTTTCCCTCTAAGCTTTGTGCATCAAACTTCCCTTCTCCCGTGATGAGCCAATCCGCACTTTTCACATGCTCTTCGAACCTTGACCAACGGACGACTTCTTCGATGCCACTCATATAGGTCGCCCCAAGTTGCAGGAGCGCGAATCCAATACCGCCTGCCGCACCGGCTCCGTCGAGTGACTTCATATCCTGATTGAAGTGACTTGCATAGTCGTCGAGTAACTGATTGTAGCGAACCACATCGTCCGCTGCCAAACCTTTCTGGGGACCGAACACGTGCGCAGCACCTCGTTTTCCCGTCAACGGATTACGTACATCAGAAGCCATTCGCCACTCAACGTCCCTTACTCTCGGGTCGAGTCCTGACCAATCGATGGAAGCGACGTCTGCAAGTTGATGTGGCATCGAGGATACAGCTGCACCGCTCGCATCTAGAAAACGAACACCTAACACCTCAAGCATCCCTTTCCCACCATCAATCGTCCCGCTTCCTCCCAGTCCGATCGTGATGACCGTCGCTCCTCGGTCTAGTGCATGAACGATTTGCTGTCCGACTCCGATCGAACTATAGCGCCATGGGTCGACGTGAGTGAGGAGCGTTAACCCTGTCGTTTCCGCCACTTCCATCACGGCGTGTTTCGTTAATGGCTCAAAACCAAATCGTGTGGGACGCTTCGTCCCATCTAAGCACGTAACGACCTCTTCCACGATGACCGCATCCTCGTGCGTTGCAAACCACGCATCAAGAAACCCTTCTCCTCCGTCTGAAATCGGGATAGTGATGACGTCATGTCCAGGCAAAGCACGACGGACAGCTTGATTCGCTTCCATGCTAGATAGCGAGCCTTTGAATGAATCCATGGCAACTACGATTCGCATCTCGTTGACCTCCCTCTCCATAACTTATACAAAAACCGCCTCTCTCACGGAGAAGCGGTCATATTTTACGGACGTAATGCCGTGACAAGTCCCATCATCTGATCACTCATCGAAAGGGCGCGCGAGTTCATTTGGTAGGCACGTTGGGTGATGGTCATGTCGGTCATCTCTTTCGTCAAATCAACGTTTGACGACTCGAGTGTCCCTTCCATCAACAAATTTCCTAATGGACGATCGACTTCAGTCTCGAGGTCGGCTGCGAACACGTTATCGCCAAGTGGACGCAGTTCAGACGTATTTCGGACTTCTACAATATCGAGTCGTCCAAATTCCTGCTCGACACCGTTCACGCTCGCCAATACTACACCGTCTTGACGAATGCGATGATTCGTCGCCTCGTTCGGCATCGTGATCGCATTGCCGTCATCTCCGAGGAGCGGGTTTCCGTTCACATCGACGAGTGTCGTCTCATCACCGACAGACAGCTGCATGTTCCCGCTACGTGTCACCCCGACACCGTTCGGCGTGTCCACGACGAAAAATTGACGGCTCGCCTTCAAGAAGACATCGAGACCGCGATCTGTCATGCGGACTTGTCCGATATTGAATTGTTGGGTGATATCAGCGACATGACCGCCTACCCCGATGCGAATGCCGTTCGGTGTATCTCGACCGACTTCGAATTCTGGACGTGGTTGGTTATCATACGCTTGCGATAAGAGTGATGCGAAGTGTCCTTGCTGACGCTTGAAGCCGACCGTATCGACGTTCGCGATGTTATGACCTGTCACATCCAGTTGACGCTGAAGTTGAGACAGGGAGTTGACCGAATTATAAATGGACTGCATGGTGTTCCTCCTTAACGAACGCGAGCGATTTCGATGGCTCGCTCGGCACTTTTATCATACGCTTGGACGACTTTTTGGTTCGCTTCAAATTGACGATACGTCATCATGAGATCGGCCATCGTTTGGTCGAGGTTGACGTTCGCTTCCTCGATGAAGCCCTGCAACACGTCAACTTGTGCTGGTGCCGGCGCATCGCCTGTCACGCGCCAATCATTCCCGACTTGTTCAAGTGTCGTCAAATCATCGATTTGATAGGCACCGAGTGTCGCCACGTTTTGACCGAGCGACGTGATGACCCCATCTTTCCCTACCTGAAACTCGCTCGAAGGGAGCTGGATGCGTTCCCCTTCATCAGAAAGTACATATCCACCGTCTGCTGAACGAAGGAATAATGCCTCATCGATTGAGAAGCGACCATTCGTCGAGTATAACGTCTCGCCTGCCTGTTCGACCGCAAACATTGGTGCACCTGTAAAATCAGCAGGAGCCTTCAAATAAAGATCTGTCGGACTTCCCGATTCCGTGATACTCCCTGCTGAGAAGCGTGGCATCGTCTCTTGAAGATAGACGCCCATCGAAAGGGTGCCGACTTCCCCGTTCACACGCGACTTCCCATTATCGGGATTGCTCACCTGCGCGAGCAACATCTCCGGAAACGATCGGACCACGCCGTCAGACGCCTTGAAGCCCGGAGTTCTCACATTGCCAAGGTTGTTGCTTAAAATCTCTTGTTGGCGCTGAAGGGCGTTCATCGCGCCTGCCGCTGTATATAATCCGCGTAGCATTGTCGTCTTCCTTTCATCCTGTAACATGATTCACTCTTTATATCGTACCAAATGAGTGATGCATTCACCGTTTTTTCAAAAAAAGTTCATCCTATGATTTAGGATGAACTTTCTTCGCTTACATGATCGACCATCGGTAACTCGACAATCATCGTCGTCCCTTCTCCGATTTGAGAACGGACATCAATCGTACCACCGTGTAGTTGGACGATTTCTTTACAGATCGATAATCCTAATCCGGTGCCGCCAATGCGACGACTCGCTTCGGATTGGGACCGATAAAACTTATCGAAGATTCGACTTGCGTCTTCCTCGGAAAGCCCGAGACCTTCATCTGTGATGGCGATTTGAATCGTATCTTCTTCACACGTCACATCGACACTCACATTTCCACCGTCCGGAGAATACTTGATGGCATTGTTCAGGATGTTCGAGAACACTTGTCGCAACTGGGCCGGGTCTCCTGCCACAAAGAGCGTTTCGTCACAGTCGAAGTGGAAGAGATGATGCTCTGTCGACCCCGCATGAATCTCAAGTAAGTCGGATAGTAAGTCATATAGACTCTCGACTTTAAACTCAGGCGTTCCCATGCCCGCCTCCATTTTTTGAACGTCTAACAAATCGCTCACGAGACGTTCGAGACGTTTCGTCTCACTCGCGATCATCTCCAAGTAGCGCTCTCGTTTCGTCTCATCTAATTGACGACTCTTTAAGAGCTCGGAAAAGCCGAGAATCGATGTGAGCGGTGTCCGCAACTCATGCGATACGGTTGCAACGAGCTCTGTCTTCATTTGATTGATCTCTGTTTCCTGGGTAATATCCCGCGAGACGAAGATGACACCGACACGCTCGTTCTGCAAATCGATCGGTTCGGCATACATCCGAATTGTCTTCTGACCGTCTTGCATCGTGTACGTGAACGTCTCATCGAACATCCCTTCTTCTTTCGCACGCTTCGTGAAGCGGTTCAGTCCTTCTTTGTCATCAATCTGATTCATGAACATCGGGTAATACATCGCAATCGGATATAAACTCCCTCGTTCAGTTGTTGGAATCGGATGTTCATATAAATCAAAGAGCGCGCTGTTTCCGAATCGTTCATTCGTCTTGAGTTCCGTGTAGACGATTGAGTCGCGCATCGTATGCAAGATTCGGGCGGTCTTTTCACGCTCAAGGTCGACTTGGTCTTGTTGAGTCCGAAGCGATGTCGCCATCTCATTAAACGCCTTGGATAATTGACCGACCTCATTTTGTAGCGGTTTGATGGGAATAAGGGTCGCGCTCGGATTCGTCGCGAGCCGCTCACTGTTCGTCATGAGCGTCTGCAACTGATTCGTCAGCCGTAAAATATAGGGTTGTAAGCCGACGAACAACAAAAAGAGGGCGCCAAGTAAAATCAAGAGCCACATCCATTGGGCTTGTACTAACTGTTTCGAGAGCGCATCGCGTAATTCACTTTCTTGAAAGTCGAGATTTGCCCGATAGTCGGTAAAGACCGACTCCATATCGACGATGCTTGCACTCATGTCCGCAGCGTTGCTTGAGTTGAGCTTAAATCGCGTCTGAGTGGACGTCTCATTTTTCGGCATGAATTGCCCGACCGTACGCATCTGTAGGAACTCTTCATCCACTTCCCCTGCCTGCTTCGCAATCACGTATTGTTCAAGCGCGGGCATGACGCGTGTCGTATAAATAGAAAAGAGGAGTCGCGCATCTTCTGCGAACTGCGTTTCTTCCTCATTACTTGCTTGTGTTTCGAACCAGGTCGTTTGCTCATCGATATTCGTTTGAGCCTTACGCACTTCCTCTAACAGGGCGCTTTCCCCAAGGAGGACGTGACCGCGTAACTCATACTGCATCGATTGCCACGTTTCAAATAAATCTGTCGCCCGTGCACGTTGCTCACTGATCCGCTCCAATTGAACGGTCGTTTGTTGAATCGATTGTTGTGTATAAAAATAGGTCCCAACCGATGTAAGCGTCACTAAGGCAATCAATATATAAAAAATGGTCATCACTTGTCGACTAATGCGTTGTTCAATCCAACGTTTCATGGAATGCCTTCTTCCTATACTCCTTGAATGTCCCGTTTCGTACGGTGAATGACTTTTCCTGTTCAAACAAAAAAAGTTCGGGTACGATGATGAGACGGAGAGTCACTGCAAAAAATCCATTCACCTATTAGGAAGAATAACGTAGTGACCTCACAAGAAACTCACAAAGAACGAAGGGAATGTGCGCATGACTCGTAATCGAATGACATTTATCTTTATCCTAGTGATGTTGATCGGAGTCAGCCTCACTTTATTGATACGACACCAGTCAATCAATCCCGCTGTCACCGTAAAACAAGGAGAAGTTTCGCTCCGCTCTTCCTCTGTTCAAGACGAGATTTTACGCCTCGACGGCTCGTGGCGCTATGAGTCGGGAATCGTCTCGGAAGTTGACCGACGCTCCTATCGAACCATCCCATTTACGACACCATACAAAGAATCCACATATGAAATCGACCTCTCACTTCCAGAAGGAACATATGCGTTACTCATTCCTTCATCACTGTCCTCCTCTACGATTTTGATTGATGGAGCATCTGTTGACACAACACGCATCGGAAATAATCGTTCAGGTGAACAACCATCACTTCTGTTACTTGACGATGGAATGAAAAATTTCCGATTGACGGTTCAACAGAAACAACAAGCAGGGAATTCAGTGCCTATCGAAGAAAGTATATTGGTCGGGCCGTTACATCAAATCATGACGGCCCAAAACGCTTACACAGGCTACGAATTTTTCATGTTGCTCATTTCCCTGCTGATTGCCATGTTCTATGCCATCGTCTATTTGTTCCATCGAAATGAACGATTATATGGCTACGGGACAGCGTTCTTCTTGTTGACAAGCCTTTCTCTCATGTCTCGGGACGGCATGTGGATCACGGGAAGTGACAAGTTGACATTAAGTTTGGCACTGTTGAGCATTATCATGTTGATCGAATTCGCGAGATGTTTGGAGCGTGTTTCGTTTGATCGGTTTTTAGCGTTTGCGAGATATCCGCTTTATGTATTGACTGTTCTAGCCATCGTCCTGCCACACTCCATTTATAGTGTGTTCGAATACTTCGTATGGATGATCGTCTTGTTCATCACGTTCTTTTGGGCCGGCTTGAACATCGGTTGGCTTCTTGAGAAGTACAAGACCACGAATACGCTCGAATTATTGACATTCACACTCGCCCAGCTTGTCGGATATATCGGCATTATGACGTCGACATTCATCGTGTCGTCCAACCAACAACTCTATGCCAACACGTTCACCATCATTTACTTCTTGTTAATGTTTTTATTGCTGCCGATTCACTTGTCTACGGACAAAAAGAAAAAGCAACAAGTCGAAGAGCTGGCCTCTCAACATGAGATGTCATTCTTTAACGCCCAAATCAAACCACACTTCCTCTACAATACGTTCGGGAACGTGATTGCACTTTGCTATACGTCACCGCCAGAGGCCGCCCGTCTCCTCAGTCATTTGAGCACGTACGTCCGATTCATTTTTGAAAATGGTCGGACCGACCACGATATCTCCATTCGACAAGAAGTCGATATGATTGACTCTTATCTCGCCATCGAACAGACTCGGTTCAGCGATTCGTTTGAGGTCGTGAAGGAGATTGATGAATCGTTATTAGACTATGCTATCCCGTCGCTTCTAATTCAGCCCCTCGTTGAAAATGCCGTTCGACATGGTCTCTATCGGCATCCAGGGCAAAAACGAATCACGCTTTCCATTCAAGAACAGAATGGAATGATTGATATCCGCGTTCGTGATACAGGAAGCGGGTTTGATCTGAATCAGTCGAACGAATCATCCGGTATCGGAATCTGTAACATAAAACGCCGAATTGAACACCTTCAAGGTGCGACATTTGATTTAACCTCTACTTTAACGCGAGGGACCTCTGTTCATTTACGGCTACCCAAACAAGAAAGGACGAATCACATCAATGCGTACGATTTTAATTGAAGATGAACATCATCTTTTAGGCATGATGGAGCGAATTGTAAAAGAAGAGCCATCTCTTGAATGGGTCGGTTCGTTCCAAAGTCCGCTTCAGGCCCTCGATTTTGTTCAAGAACATCCTGTCGACCTCGTCTTTTTAGATATCGAGATGCCTGAAATGACTGGCCTCGAACTCGCGACCTATTTGCCCGAACGGACGCAAGTCGTCTTTACGACCGCACATCAACAATATGCCGTCGAAGCGTTTAATCTGCATGCGACGCATTACTTGTTGAAACCGATCACGGAGCAAATGATTCACAGCGTCATCCCGCGCATCGTGCAACGTTATGAATCGATTCAACAAAAGAACCCACATCAATCTTGTCGCATCCAATGCTTTGATCGCTTTTCGGTTCGGACACAGGATGGAAATCTTGTGAAATGGCCGACGCAAAAGACAGAAGAAATATTTGCGTTCTTGGTGTATCACCGAAAACAAGTCGTCAATAAATGGGTGCTTGCGGAGACGTTGTACCCGGATATCGATGAGCCGCAACGTGCACTGCACAACGTATACAATGCCATCTATCGTTTGAAAAAGACGCTAGCGGAACATCAACTAGATATTAAAGTGAAAACAATCAACAACGGTTACTCGATTGAACTTGGTGAATCTTGTGTCTGCGATTATTATGAATGGTTGGATGCAACAAATTCTTCGATTTCTAAGACGGAACTGAAAAATCGATTGTTCGTCGATAAAGACTATAAATGGCACTAAGAAAAAGCATCTCGCGCAAAAAGCGAGATGCTTTTGTATATTAACGCCCCGTGAATCCACCATCTACATGAAGATGTTGTCCATTCACCCATGCTCCGTCTCTTCCCATCAAGAAAGCCACGAAACGCGCTGTATCTTCAGGTGTGCCTACCCGATTGTATGGGAACAATGGGAGCAGGTGCTGACGAAGCTCATCATCAATCCATCCCGTGTCTGTCGGGCCTGGATCGAGTGCATTCACGGAAATTCCATACTTCCCTACTCCGTTTGCGAGTGCAGGCGTGATCGCAATCAATGCCCCTTTTGTCGCGATGTACGCTAGGTTATTCGCATCGGCCCCACCCGATACTAAAAACAAAATGCGTCCGTCTTGATATCCTGCTTGCTGATAACGTTCGACAAACGCAAAGGTGAGTCCAAGTGCCCCTTCGTTGTTCACCATATAATGCTGTCTCAGTACATTGGTCGTAAAGTTCTCGGCGTTGACATGTCGCTCATAGGTCGCGTTATGAATCAGCCTGCTCGGTACCCCTAGTTTGGCCTCAATCCGATCAAGTAGTCCAACTTCGTCACCCGATGCTAAATCATACGCCTCATGCTCCACACGGGCTCCTTGTTCGGTCAACTCTTGAACGAATCGATTGATGAAGCCTCTCTCTTCCCCGACTCCTTCGGTCGCGTCAAACGGACTCCAGTGCGTCAAATACAAGTCATGCCCCTCATGTGCGAGTTTTCGTGCGATGGCAGCCCCAATGCCTTGATTGCGACTGACTCCGGTAATGAGTGTAAGTGGTTTGTTCATCATGTCCTCCGATTCGATTTTTTATGTTGTTCAGTCATTTAGTGAATCGGTGCCATCATGATTCCCCTCTCATTACTTAATGATTTCATTATATACAATTTCACCCATAAATAACCTATATATTTGTAGTCCCTTCAGATATGATGAATGTATATGATTCATCACATCGGTATTTGGAGGCGCTTATATGAAAAAGTTAATCATGACGACATTCTGTACACTGACCATCATTGCTGTCTTCTATGCCGCTTGGACAGATGAATCGTTTGTCACCCTTACCCAATCCGTCGACGTAGATCAAAACGAATTGGAGCGTTACTTGACGGCTGAAGTCATGTCCCCTAATTTCGGTGGGGACGTTTACGCGAGTTATCATATTCTCGGGACGAGTACGACTCGACAGGAAGTGTATGTATGGGCGCTTCTTCAAGAGTATTACCCAAATCATCAACAACTCGAACGGGGGACAGGGATGTCTGTCCCAATCGTCTTACGCATCGACCAATCCACAGGGGTCTCACGAATAGTCGATCATACGTTACCACGCGACGGTTCCTATTATCCTAGCGATTTACACACCTTATTCCCGTTACGTATTTCTATCGGCATCATGTATTATCCAACAGAGCTTGTCAACCGCCTGCATCAACAACTTGAACATAAGTTACCGCTCCCCGTATCTACTACATACTGAAAGGATGAATCCCATGAGCCTCATTCAACAAATCAAACAAATCTACATACCTGTCAAAGAGTTAAACCGTGCCGTTCAATTCTATCGAGATACGCTTGAAATCCCTTTTCTCTTTCAAGCAGGAGAGCTAGCGTTCTTCAACTGCGGAGGTGTGAGACTTATGCTGTCCCCTCCTGAAAATGGGGACTTTGCAAAAGCTAGTCCGATCCTCTACCTAAGTGTCGCGTCCATTGATCATGCTTATTCGCAGTTCCAAACTCGAGGGGTGACTTTCATCGATGAACCTCATCTCGTGGCAAAAATGGATAAGACAGAAACATGGATGAGTTTCTTTAGAGACTCTGAAGACAACGTGTTGGCCCTTCTAGCCGAAAAACCAATCTAACCTACATAAAAACAGGCGACCGCGCACGGTCGCCTGTTTGTTTATTTCAATCGATCTAAGTTTTCGAGCATGATCCCCGTACCGTGCGCGACACTGAGCGTCGGCTCTTCAGCCATCATGACTGGGAGCATGACACGCTCGGCCACGAGTTGGTCGAGACCGTGAAGGAGTGATCCCCCACCTGTCATGATGATGCCACGGTCGATGATGTCAGCGGCAAGCTCCGGTGGTGTCTGTTCAAGGACACGCTTCGTCGCTTCGACGATTTCGTTCGCTGACTCGGCCATCGCTTCACGGAGTTCTTCCGACGTGATCGTCACTGTACGTGGCAATCCACGTACCATGTCACGTCCGCGAATGTCCATCGACTCGTTACGTCCACCTGGGAACACCGTCGCAATTTCTTTCTTGATTTGCTCGGCTGTCCGTTCCCCGATGATGAGTTTATGCTTCTCTTTGATCGCACGGAGAATGTCCGTATCGAAACGGTCCCCTGCAATCTTGATTGTTTCACCGCAGACGATATCACCCATCGAGAGGATGGCGACATCTGTCGTCCCCCCACCGATGTCGATGATCATGTGACCGACCGGCTTCCAGATGTCCATGCCCGAACCAACAGCTGCCGCCTTAGGTTCTACGGCGAGGAAGACTTCTTTCGCCCCTGCTTTTTCAGCAGCCTCACGAATTGCTTTCGCTTCGACTGGCGTCACGTTCGCAGGTGTACAAATCAACATGCGAATGCCTCCGAAGAAACCTCGGACTTGAATTTTCTCGATGAAGTGACGGAGCATTTCTTCTGTGGTGGCGAAATCGGCGATGACTCCATCACGAAGAGGACGGATCGCCACGATATCACCAGGTGTACGACCAACCATCTCATACGCTTCTGAACCGACTGCTAGCACTTTCCCTGTAGAGCGTTTCATCGCAACGACTGAAGGCTCGTCTAAGACGATTCCTTTCCCTTTTACGTGAATGACAACGTTTGCTGTCCCTAAATCAATCCCGATATCTTTTGAAAACATGATGTATAGGTTCCTCCGTTCATTTCTTCATTGAAAAGAGCGAGAAGAGTCTCTCCTCGCTCTCGAATTCGTGCTCGTTTCTTAGTTCTGAACCATTTCACTCGTAACTTCGACAGTTCCTTGGATGCGCTCGATGTCGGCACCGAGTGCTTGAAGTTTTTTGTGGAAGTCTACGTATCCACGGTCGATATGATATAAATCACCAACGCGTGTCTCTTCTTCTGCGATGAGACCCGCTAGAATAAGTGCTGCTCCGGCACGAAGGTCAGTTGCGACGACCTCCGCTCCTTGAAGATGAACGCCACCTTTGACGATTGCTGAACGTCCTTCAATCTTAATGTCCGCATTCATGCGACGGAATTCTTCCACGTGCATGAAGCGATTCTCAAACACGGTTTCTGTAATCACGGATGTGCCGCCTGCTTTCAAGACGAGGGCCATCATTTGTGATTGCATGTCTGTCGGGAATCCAGGGTGTGGCATCGTCTTCACATCCACCGGCTTCAACTGATCCGGCGCTGAGACGCGCATGCCTTCCGCTGTATCTTCGAAGTGTACACCCATCTCTTCCATTTTTGAAATGAGTGGACGAAGGTGTTCACGCTCTGCACCGATGACTTCGATGTCACTTCCTGTAATCGCACCTGCGACGAGGAATGTCCCTGCTTCGATACGGTCAGGAATGATCGAGTGTTCTGCACCGCGGAGTGTTTCCACACCTTCGATGCGAATCGTTTCTGTACCTGCGCCACGTACGTGTGCGCCCATTCCGTTCAAGAAGTTCGCAAGGTCCACGATTTCAGGCTCTTTTGCAACGTTCTCGATGATCGTCGTGCCTTCTGCAAGCACAGCAGCCATCATGATGTTCTCCGTCGCACCAACAGATGGGAAGTCCAAGTAGATTTTCGCGCCTTGGAGACGACCTTCTACAGAAGCTTCCACGAATCCGTTGCCGATGACCGTCTTCGCACCCATCGCTTCGAATCCTTTTAAGTGGAGGTCAATTGGACGTGAGCCAATTGAGCAACCGCCCGGCATTGCGACACGCGCGTGACCGAGACGAGCTAAAAGAGGTCCCATGACGAGGATTGAAGCACGCATCTTCCGAACGTACTCAAGCGGTGCTTCATCTTTGATGTTGCCCGACGCATCGACAGTTACTTCATTCTTCTCTTCATTGAACGACACCTCTGCACCGAGGTGACGAAGTACTTTATTAATCGTGTACACGTCAGCAAGACGTGGTACGTTTTGTAAAATTGACTTTCCTTCGCTAGCTAACAGAGTGGCAACCAATGTTTTGAGTACAGCGTTCTTAGCTCCCTCAACGCGCACAGTACCTGACAGTTTACGTCCTCCACGGACTACAATCAAATCCTTCATATCTCTCTTTGTCCTCCAACTTCATTGTTTTTTTATATAGTGCGTCGATATCCGATTTCGGATGTGATGATGTCGATTATTAGAATGGTTTGTAAAACGTGATCGATTCTTCATTCGTAAATAAAATCGTAATAAATAAGTTCAAGCTGAATGAAAAAACATCATGTCAGACGAATTTATCCTACATGATAAACATATAGGAGTCGTTACAGCAGGATTACAGTTTGTTAAACATTCTGTGGCTACTGTATAGGTGCGAGCTCTTGTGCCAATCGGATATACTCCAAAAAGAACTGAGCAATCAACGAACCGAAGACGACGGCTACGAGAACACGCAACACAGCTGCTTGCGGGCTCCTCACTTGATTAAGCAACTTGTCCCATTTGACGGGTAAGAGTGCCCACCAAGCGACGTAAATCGCTATGACATAAATCGCTAGCGAAAATACGGTATTGATCATCGACGATTCCCCTCTTTTCTAAAATTCGTACCATTTTTAATCATATCATGTCATGTTAGAGAAAAAAAGACACAGTGTCTCAAGCTTCGAGCGGTTTTAGACCATTCGATCAACTCACTTTCTCCACAAGCACACCAAAAGGGACGTCATCCGCAGTAAGGCCTTACTACAGTAATTGACGCCCCTCACATATTTCAAACATTATTCACTCGATTCGTCAAGGCTACGTGACCAGCGGATGGCTTCTACGTAATATTGAGCCCAATCTGAATCTGTGTTATGAATAGGGATTGTCAATCGTTCATAAGCGATGACATCCTCGAGTAACATCCGTAATTCGTTCGGTTCTCCGAGAAGCGCCGCTTTCACAGGAGGCGCTACAGGCAGCTCTGCAATCAACGTCTGCATCGCCTCGTCCAGAATGACGTCTAGCGATGAGAAGATACCCGTGATAAAGGCATCAAAGGAATTGACGCCACTATTTGTATCCTCCGCAATCAATTCCATCATCTTCCCTCGAATGACACTTTGTTTAATCAGTTCCTTCGATTCAGACGTCTGCATCTCGCGAAGTAACATCAAATAGGA
Organism: Exiguobacterium sp. NPDC077395; assembly: GCF_050269125.1. Lineage (NCBI taxonomy): Bacteria > Bacillati > Bacillota > Bacilli > Caryophanales > Exiguobacterium > Exiguobacterium sp. NPDC077395. The sequence goes on along the minus strand of NZ_JBNNHU010000001.1, from coordinate 260,826 downwards.
CCAACGTTTTAATTCATCTAACCCGATTCGGGCAACGGCTTGTTCGATGGACTGGATTGTGCGACGACCTTTTTGATACACCGTATTGACGGAACGAAGCATTTTATACGATAAGTCGACACTCCGTTCGATTTGTGCTGAAATACGACGGAAACTCGGCTCTGGGCGATCCAGTTCTTTCAATACCTCAATGAGCGTGTGACGCAACGGATGAACTTCTGCCCCGTGTATGACGATCGGACGGCTAAAGAAATAGCCTTGGAACATCTTATACCCTAGCCGTTTCGCAATCTCGTACTCTGCCGGTGTCTCGATTTTTTCCGCTAAAAATTCGATCCGATGTCCGAGGGCGTCGATTAACTTTTGTTGCTGTTCCACCGGTGTGGCTTGATAGTCGATTTTAATGATGTCGGCCAAGCCGATCAATGCTCGGTACTTTTCCTCAAACACGAAATCGTCAAGCGCAATCGTGTACCCTTGGCGTCTAAGCGAACGTAGAGACTGCAACACTTTCTCAGTCGGCTCGACGTGCTCGAGTACTTCCACGACGAGGGATTGACGAGGCAACAATGATGGCACCTCCCCTTCAATCAACGTCTGTGGAAAGTTGATAAACGCTCTCGTCCCTTCTGTCAATTCCCGAAAATTAAAGACGAGATAGGCGTTATGAATCACGTCAGCCGTTGCTAACGAATCATCGACGTTCTCAAACATATTGTTTTCGCTGCGGCGATACAACAGTTCGTAGCCGCAAACGCGTAATTTTTGGTCAAAAATCGGTTGTCGCGCAACGTAAACTTTCATTCCCTACTCCCCTTTACGTTCATTCCCACTTATATTATCGGTCATCCACCATCTATTTTTTACTAGTGCCATGATTTAGGAGCACGACAAAAGTCCTATCTTTTCATATAAACACAAAAAAACTCCCACACTTTCGTGTGAGAGTCGTCGTTATTCTTTCATATCGCGAATGCTTAAGCGGTTGATTGCTTTTTTGAGCGCAAGTTCCGCACGACGGAATTCGAGTTCTGAGAGCTTCGTGTCTTGAAGACGACGCTCGGCCCGAACCTTCGCCGCAGAAGCGCGGTCATAGTCAATCTTATCCGCCATTTCGGCTGTTTCAGCTAAGATCGTCACCGTATCGGGACGAACTTCCATGAAACCGCCGCTGATTGCGATCAGCGTGCGTCCACCATCTTCGTGGCGCAGTTTGAGCACTGAGACGTCGAGTGGTGTCACCATCGGGATGTGCTTCGGTAAAATACCGAGCTCACCAGTGACCGATTTGGCGATGACCATTCGTGCGTCCCCTTCAAAAGCTGCACCATCCGGGGTGACGACGTTGACGTGAACAGTATTCATCGTCTAGTTTCCCCCTTCCGCGTAGGTCTTAGACCAACGTCTTCGCTTTTTCGATGACGTCTTCGATTGGACCAACGAGACGGAATGCATCTTCCGGAAGATCATCGTGTTTACCTTCGAGGATCTCTTTGAAGCCGCGTACTGTCTCTTTGACTGGCACGTACGAACCTTTTTGGCCCGTAAACTGCTCAGCCACGTGGAAGTTTTGTGATAAGAAGAACTGAATACGACGTGCACGGTGAACCGTGAGTTTGTCGTCTTCAGACAACTCGTCCATCCCGAGGATTGCGATGATGTCTTGAAGTTCTTTATAGCGCTGAAGCGTCTGTTGAACGTTACGCGCGATTTCGTAGTGCTCTTTCCCTACGATTTCAGGAGAAAGGGCACGTGAAGTCGATGCGAGTGGGTCAACGGCTGGGTAAATCCCCATCTCCGAAAGACGACGCTCAAGGTTTGTTGTTGCATCAAGGTGGGCGAACGTTGTTGCTGGAGCCGGGTCCGTATAGTCATCGGCTGGTACATAAACCGCTTGAATCGAAGTTACCGATCCTTTTGCAGTCGATGTGATTCGCTCTTGAAGCATACCCATTTCTGTCGCAAGTGTCGGCTGGTAACCTACCGCCGATGGCATACGTCCGAGAAGGGCCGATACCTCAGAACCTGCTTGTGTGAAACGGAAGATGTTATCAACGAAGAGAAGAACGTCTTGTCCTTGCTCGTCACGGAAGTATTCTGCCATTGTCAAACCAGTTAAGGCAACACGGAGACGTGCACCAGGTGGTTCGTTCATCTGACCGAAGACCATCGCTGTTTGCTTGATAACGCCTGAGTCCGTCATCTCGTGGAACAAGTCATTTCCTTCACGCGTACGCTCACCGACTCCTGCGAATACAGAAATCCCGCTGTGCTCTTGCGCGATGTTGTTAATGAGTTCCTGGATGAGGACGGTCTTCCCTACACCGGCACCACCGAAGAGGCCGATTTTACCACCTTTGATGTATGGTGCGAGAAGGTCGACGACTTTAATCCCTGTTTCAAGGATTTCAACTTTCGTTGACAATTCGTCAAATGTTGGCGCTTGACGGTGAATCGGTGCACGAAGCACGTCAGCTGCCACTTCTTTATCATCGATCGGGTTACCGAGAACGTTGAAGACACGTCCAAGTGTCATTTCTCCAACTGGTACCGAAATCGGTGATCCTAAGTCAAGTACTTCCATACCGCGGCGAACGCCGTCAGTTGAGTCCATCGCAATCGTACGGACCGTGTCGTCACCAAGGTGAACAGCTACTTCGAGCGTCAAGTCGACACTAACATCGTCTGCTGTCGCTGCCACGTGTGTGACTTTGAGAGCGTTGTAGATGTTCGGTAAGTGGTTGTCGAACTTAACGTCGATAACTGGGCCCATGACTGCGACTACGCGGCCTTTCATGCCGTATTCGTTCATCGTGTTAGCCTCCTACAATCTAGAGAGCGTGCGCTTATTCAAGCGCCGACGCACCTCCGACAATCTCTGTGATTTCTTGTGTGATCGCTGCTTGACGCGCGCGGTTGAATTTGAGCTTGAGTCCGCGAATGAGTTCATCCGCATTGTCTGTCGCACTCGACATCGCCGTCATCCGTGCTGCGTGCTCTGATACTTTCGCATCGAGCAATGCACCGTAGATGAGTCCTTCCGCATAACGTGGGAGGAGCGCCGCTAAGATCGTTTCTTCTTCTGGTTCGTATTCATACATCACATTGGATGCGGACTGTTCGATATCCCCGAGCGGGAGCAATTGTTGAATCTTCACTTCTTGGCTGATGACCGAGATGAACGAGTTGTAGCAAAGCTTCAATTCATCAATCTCGCTCTCGCTGAAGGCACCAACCGTCTGCTTGACGATTTCTGCGACTTCAACAAAAGTTGGTTGGTCGTTTAGCCCTGTCATCGCGCTATACACCGGAATGTTGCGTGACTTGAAGAACTGGACACCGACTTTTCCGATTACGTAAAGACGATACTCATCTGTTGATGTGTGCTTGTCTTTGAGTTCACGGTACACGTCACGCAAGACGCTGGCGTTGTATCCACCTGCGAGTCCGCGGTCTGACGTGATGACGATATAACCAGTCCGTTTGACGGGACGTACTTGAAGCATCGGGTGTGTCGCGCCTGATGTACCACCGGCGATCGACGAGATGACTTCTTGCAACTTGTCCATGTACGGCTTGAAGTTGGCGTTGTTCCCTTGGGCCCGGTTCAACTTCGATGCCGACACCATGTTCATCGCTTTCGTGATTTGCTTCGTGCTTTGGGTCGAGGTGATCCGCATCTGGATCTCACGTAATGATGCCATTTCGATTCACCACCTTAATAGACGCTCGTCACCGGATTAAACCGATGGCGAGAACGTCTTTTTGAATTCCGTAATTGCGTCGACCATTGCCTCGTCTGAAGGAAGGTTTCCTGTCTGACGGATTTCACGGCAGAGGTCTTTACGGTTTTGGTCGAGCCATGCGTTCATTTCTGTTTCGAAACGACGGATGTCTGTGACTGGGATGTCATCGAGATGACCTTTTGTGAGTGCGTAGATGATGATAACTTGCTTGTCTACAGAAAGCGGTGCGTTCAAGTCTTGTTTCAAGACTTCAACCGTACGCTGACCACGGTTCAACTTCGATTGTGTCGCTTTGTCGAGATCTGATCCGAACTGAGCGAACGCTTCGAGCTCACGGTAAGACGCGAGGTCAAGACGAAGTGTACCAGCAACTTTCTTCATCGCTTTCACCTGTGCCGAACCACCAACACGCGATACCGAGAGACCGGCGTTGATCGCTGGGCGTACCCCAGAGAAGAAGAGGTCCGACTGAAGGAAGATCTGACCGTCTGTGATCGAGATAACGTTTGTCGGGATATATGCTGAGATATCCGATGCTTGTGTCTCGATGAACGGAAGTGCTGTCAATGAACCGCCGCCGAGTTCGTCGTTCAACTTCGCTGCACGTTCAAGAAGGCGTGAGTGAAGGTAGAAGACATCCCCTGGGTAGGCTTCGCGGCCTGGAGGACGACGGAGAAGAAGCGAGAGCTCACGGTAAGCTGCCGCTTGTTTCGAGAGGTCATCATAGACGACGAGGACGTGTTGTCCGCGGTCCATGAAGTACTCACCCATCGATACCCCTGCGAATGGTGCGAGGTAAAGAAGTGGTGCCGGCTGTGATGCCGATGCCGAAACGACGATTGTATAGTCGAGTGCGCCGTTTTGACGAAGCGTCTCTACTACGCCACGTACAGTCGATTCTTTCTGACCGATGGCAACGTAGATACAAATCATGTTCTCTTCTTTTTGGTTGATGATCGCATCGATGGCAACAGATGTTTTACCTGTTTGACGGTCACCGATGATGAGCTCACGCTGACCACGACCGATTGGAACGAGGGCGTCAATCGCCTTAATTCCTGTTTGAAGTGGTTCGTGAACCGATTTACGAGCCATAACGCCGTAAGCTTTACGCTCGATTGGGTTATAGTTGTCAGTCACGATTGGTCCAAGACCATCGATTGGTTGTCCGAGCGGGTTCACGACACGTCCGAGGAGTGCCTCACCGACTGGTACTTCCATGATGCGACCTGTACGTTTGACAGAGTCGCCTTCTTTAATGCCTTTGTAATCGCCAAGGATGATAATCCCGACGTTACCTTCTTCTAAGTTTTGCGCCAAGCCCATTACGCCGTTAGAGAACTCTACGAGTTCCCCCGCCATAACGTTATCGAGTCCGTGTGCACGAGCGATACCGTCACCTACTTGAATGACTGTACCTGTCTCGCTGACTTCGATTTCAGAACCGTACGAAGCGATTCGTTCTTTTAGCAGGGCGCTAATTTCTTCAGCTTTGATTGTCATTGAATTCACCCCTATTTCTTACGCATTCAACAATTCACGCTCGAGGCGTGTCAATTTCGTTTCGATCGTATCATCGTACGTCGTGTATCCGACTTGGACACGGAGTCCACCGATGACTTCTTCATCGACGACGTTCTTCAATTGGAGCGTCTTCCCGAGCTTCTGTCCGAAGACGAGTTCGACGTCTTTCAAGTCTGTTGCCGACAACGGGTAGGCGCTTGTGACAATACCCTCTGCAATCCCACGGTAGTCGTTGATGTAGTCGCGGACGTATCGTGGCAAAGCGCGAACCTCTGCCGCACGGTCGTTTTCGACCATGACGAGAAGTGTGTTCACGACAATCGCCGTCATATCACCAAAGCTGTCTTTTAAAAGCTGTGCAAGCTCGCTGTCACTGACTGCAGGATTCGTTAAGAGATCCATGAGTTCAGGAGTCGCGTGGAGCACTTCATCGAGCAGACGCACTTCCGCTTCGACTTGGTCGAGCGTGCCTTGTTCCCGTCCTAAGTCGAAGAGCGCTTTGGCATAGCGTTTTGCTAGTGATGCGTTCATCAGTTCGCACCTTTCGCTTTAGACAGGAAGTCTGTGACGAGGGCACGTTGTTTCGCTTCATCGCCTTTAAGGTCTGATTGAAGGACGTGGCGTGCTGCCGAAAGCGCCTGTGTGACGACTTCCGTTTGAAGGGATTGTTTCGCAAGCTCACGCTCACGCTCAATCGCTTTCTCTGCCTCGATTTTAATTTGTTCAGCTTCCAAACGCGCCTGCTCCACCAAGCGTGCTTGTTCTGCTTCTGCTTGTCGACGGCTTGCGTCGAGCATTTCTTTCGACTCTGTACGTGCTGCACTGAGTGCATCACGTTGTTCGACGACATAGTTTTCCGCATCTTTGCGGCTCTTTTCAGCGAGTTCAATCTCGTTCGCTACATACTCTTCACGCTGTCTCATCATTCCAAGGAGTGGTCCCCAAGCAAATTTCTTCAACAGGGCCAAGAGTACGAGGAATGTGAAAATTGTAAAGATCATATCCAGAATGCGGAGGCCTTCGCCGCCAGCACCAGCTGCAATCATCATCGTATCCATGCATACCCTCCTCTTGACTAAATAAGTGAGGGAGACGTGCTCCCTCTCATGCTATTCTCGTTAACTCGGAATCAAGAGTTGAGGAGAAGGAAACCGACAGCCACACCGATGATCGGGAGGGCCTCAACCAAACCGATACCGATGAACATTGTTTGACGAAGTTCGTTTTTGAGTTCTGGTTGACGTGCTTGTCCTTGTACTGTTCCGTATACGATCAAACCGTTACCGATACCAGCTGCGAGTGCTCCAAGACCGATAACAAGTGCTGTTGCGAGAAGATTAAGTTGTTCCATTGTGTATATTCCTCCTAAAAGTTAAGTAAATAATTTGTTTGTAACGCTTTGGCGAGATGTCCGAATCAATGTTCGGCCGAAGCTTTGTGCCCGATGTACACCATTGCAAGCGTCAGGAAAATGTAGGATTGGATAACCCCGATAAAGATTGAGAAACCTTGCCATAGAATCATTGGGAAGACCGCAAAGATTGCGCCGAGCGGGTTGAGTGCTCCTTCGGCTGTAATCGCGAGTCCCAAGATGATGGTAATCATGATTTCACCGGCAAAAATGTTACCGTATAGACGCAAACCGAGCGTCAACGTGTTCGCAAACTCCTCGATCAATTTGATCGGAAGTAAGAACCAGACTGGTTTTACGAATTCCGCCGAATAGTGCTTGAATCCGTGTAGCTTCACCCCGTAGTAATGCGACATTGCAACGACGAGTGTCGACAACGCCAAGGTTACGTAAGGATCGGCCGTCGGTGAGTTGAACCACAGATAGTGTCCGGAAATGACGTTAAACGGTAGACCCATCAAGTTTGAGAAGAGAATGAACAAAATCAACGTCATCCCAAATCCGATAAAGCGTCCTCCTGTCTTCCAGTCCATCGCACTAGCGATGATTCCACGTACGAACTCCGCGAAGAATTCCATGAAGTTTTGTTTGCCAGTCGGCTTCATAGCCAAACGTCTTGTTCCCCAAATGGCGAATACGAAGACGAGTAACGCTGCTATTAGCACTGTAATGACGTTCGTCCAGCTCCCGTATAACGTATAGTCTCCAAAGTGCAGAGAATATGTGGGAAACTCATGACCCATTAATATTCACCTCTTTTCCTGCTGAGCTGGGCAAGTGTGAACTCGCCAAATTGTATGATGTGGCCGGCGATTAGACCAGTTACCACCGCGATGACGGACACCCGATCTTCGTAAAGAAGACCGACTATCACTGCTAACGCACCAACCGCCATTCTTGAAACGGTCCCGTGCGACTTTGGTCGTCGTCCATGCTCGATGACGTCATACATGCGGATGACGCTTCGATTCTGCATATGTAGAATGATGAGACTTCCGACCCCACCGATGAACAACCCGAGAAATACGGCTTTATACATCGGGATGATGAATGCGCCGATGAGCAAAATCGCAAACCAGACGGTAAACCATTTCGTATAACGCTTCATCAGTTCTTTCTGTGCTTTTCTGTCTGCTTGAATCGTATTCATTCGTCCTCTCCTGTCAATAAACTCCGAAGGGTGAGAACTAGCGCCGTAATCCCGAACACGAGTCCGAGGATAATCGACACATTCCAACCAAACGTGCCCCAAAATTCACGTCTTTCGCCGTATTGTCCGACGAGATAACCGATGACGATCGGTCCAGCAAGTGCTGTTGAAATTTGTGAAGCGAGCGAGGCATAGGATAGGTAACGATTGTCTTTTTTCGCCATCCTGGTCCCCCTTTCACGCATGGTGCGTTTCTCTGTTCTTCACGGATTCACACTCGCGTGACCATCAAAAGTCACACAAGTTCAGAGTAATAGAAATGGCATAAGAAGTCAATGAATTTCACAATTATAAAAGCGCTTTAAATCAAGTCGTATCAATAGTTTTACGCACTTCATAAAGTAAACGATTGATGCACTTTTTAAAGAAAGTGTGAAGAAACGTTGAAATAAAAATGTTGACTTTATAACATTTCACAAACGGAATCAGATGAAGAATAGTTCAGTTATACCCCCACGTTTTGGAAATTTCAATCCGTAAACGTTTACGTTCACAAAGAGTTACGAAACGGCCGTTGACTTCATTTTGAAATCGTTTTCAACGTCCTGTTTCAGTATACCGAGGATGTTTTTGCCATGTCGAGCGATTTTGCCCATTTTTTTGTGAGGAATCTCACCGCTCTTATTGGACGTATTTTCACGCGGCGTCTAAACGAAAGATTGCGGGACTCTATTTAAATAAGAAGAAACGGCATTCAAGTGTCTCGTATTTCGATTTCATCCCGTTCACTTTTGTGTCTAATTTGTGACATCCGAAAATGACAAATATTATTTGAGACGCATCATGAAAAAAAGCGAAAATCGCATCGGCGATTCTCGCTTCATTCTTACTTCGTACCAAACAAACGGTCACCCGCATCCCCAAGTCCAGGAACGATATAACCGTGATCATTTAATTTTTCATCGAGTGCTGCGAGATAAATCTCGACATCCGGATGTTCTGCTTGCACACGCTCTACGCCTTCTGGTGCTGCACAAAGACAAGCCAACTTGATTGACTTCGCTCCGTGTTTTTTAAGAGCCGCGATGGCATCAGCAGCCGAACCGCCCGTTGCGAGCATCGGGTCGACGACGATGAAGTCGCGTTCCGTCACGTCTGTCGGGAGCTTCAAGTAGTATTCGTGTGGCTCAAGTGTTTCCGGATCGCGATAGAGACCGATGTGGCCGACTTTTACGTTCGGCATCATTTTGAGGAACCCATCCACCATACCAAGTCCTGCACGTAAAATAGGGACGATTCCCAATTTCTTGCCGGCAATCATCTTTTGAGTGGAAACAGAGACCGGTGTCTCAATTTCTACATCTGTTAGCGGTAGGCTGCGCGTGATTTCGTATGCCATAAGTGAAGAAACTTCGTCGACGAGTTCACGGAACTGCTTCGTCCCCGTCTCTACTTTTCGCATAATCGTCATTTTGTGCTGAATCAAAGGATGGTCATAAACATGTACTTTTCCCATCTTGCTTCACTCCTCTCTCATTCTCTCTCGAGCATTGTACCCTAACTCTGTTGAGATGGGTAGAGCCAACTTCTATTTTATCAGAGGTCAGACGCCCTGAACGTCAATTGATTTGGAAATAGTCGTTCGCAGGAAGTTCATATGACCGAGACGTCATTTGGTCGATCAAGTAGAGTTCGGTTTCCGCCTTCCACACGTCAAACGACTGTTTCGTCAATTCTCTATATAAGTGTAATTGCCCCATGTTGACGGCATTCGTCGGCTTCTCCCGCATTTGGACGTGAGACAATTCATCAAACAGTTCTTGGGTTTTTGGTCCGTCTAACCAGACCGTATCTCGGCTAGATTCAAAGACAGCGAGTTGCATCTCCTCATCAGTTGGTCGTGACGACATCTTGTTCATGACCGGTCGGCGGACGTGTCCCCAGATTTCAAGGACGGTACCGTATGTTTTCGAGAGCGCGAGTGAAGTCTGTTCAGACACGTTCTCCTCAATCGGTTGTTCCGAGAGGATGATTCGTTTCATCAGTTCTCGATGGTTTCCTTCGAGCGAGAGTTCTTCTTCTTTGGCGTCTACCTTCATGTACGGCGCTTCGTACATGCTCGGAAGAACGAGTTGTCTAAGCGAAGGGGTCTTCCCGACTTGTAGAGCGACTCGATTGTCTGCCCGCCTCGTCAAAAAGACATAGCCTTCGTTTTCTCCACTTTGAAACGGAAACAGTTTTGGTTCGACAATCGGATCAAGCGTACGGCCGTTCCGAATCGTCTCGAACGTCACGTAGATCGCACCCGTGTCCGGCGTCGTGTAGCGGAATGCCGAATCCGCAATCACTGCTTCATGGGTATCGTTCATTTTGAACGTGCTCGTGATTTCTTCGATGTCCTCGACGCGATCAAATTTAATCGTCGAGACGGCCTCCGACTCGACGAACCGTTCCTTGTCGAGTGCTTCAAATTCTGGAATTGGTTCGACCGCAAACGTTCGTTCCATCAATTGATTGCTGTTTGCACAAGTCAGATATCGCTCTTCCCCTGCGGCAAAATACTTTACGTTTTTATAGCCGAGGGCTTCGTAGAGAGGATGATGGAATGTTACTTCCGCCACCTTTGCTCTCCGTTTCGGTAAGACATCGGTCGGACGCTTCTCACAATATGTAAGCATATTTTCTTTCGTTTGTTCGGTTAATGCCACCTCAGGCTCTTGTTCGACTCGATAAGATGACAAAGGACGTAATTCAATCGCGTTCAACGTCTCGGCACCACATCCACTCAACAAGATACAACTGAGTAAGATTCCCCAGTACGTCCGCATTGATGTTCCCCCTCATTCCCAATTAGGTGAAAACCACCTAAATTTTTCTTGTACATCATAACATATAACCTATTTTTGTGATGATTTCAGAATTATTACGTTTCTGATGGCTGAGTAGAAGATGTTGATTGGACATATACCTACAAAAAAGAACCAACCTCTTGAGAGATCAGTTCTTTCGAGTCTTTGATTAATCATTCTCACGTTCATCTTCAGAAGAGTCATCTTGTGATGAATCGTCCTGTGAAGAATCCTCTTGCTCATATTGCTCATCGTCGGATTCATTGTCCACTTCGATGACTGCTTGATTTCGATTCAATTCAAGTTTGACGCGATCCCCAACCCGTGGTGTGTCGTCATCGATTTCAGATCGTGCAGCGAGCGGATACGTCTTTTCTTTTCCATCGATGTTGATGGTGACTTCTTGATCTGTGAGTTTGACGAGTGTGCCAGAAATGTATGCATCGTCATCTCCGCTCTCACGGTCCACTTCTTTCACTTCATCATTTCGATTCAATTCGAGTTTTACTCGGTCACCGACTTGCGGTGTATCGTCGTCAATCTCATGCGTCTGTGCTAAGCGGTACGTTGATTCTTTCCCATTGAAGCTGATCGTGACATCTTCTTTTGTCAGACTGACTAGCGTCCCATATAGTTCATAGTCATCTTCTACACTTGAAGATGATGAGTCGTCGGATGCGTTGACGCTTGAATCCTCTGCTGACGAAGAATCATCTGCTTGGTCTTGTGCTGAGTCGTCACTCGCTTGATTGATGGCTTGCGGGACGATGACCGTGTCCGTCTGATTCCCGCTCACATAAAACCCAATCCCTACAATTGCCATGACGCCAAGTAAAGCTCCGATGATCCAGCCGATGCGTTTCATGTTCATTTCCTCCTCGTTATGTGTTCTTCTTATTTTCATCATAAGCCTCGTGTGTGAGAGAGCATTTAAGACTACATTAGAAGTTGATGAGAAAATGCGAAATGTTCATCATCGAGTGAGGAAAAATACACTGCCGTCAGGATCATTCGGTTCGCTTCCAATCGTCCAGCCGTTCACATCTGCGACTTCCTTCGCAATCGCAAGACCAAGTCCACTGCCGCTCCGGTCTCGTGCCTCATCCAATCGATAAAAGCGGTCGAACAGACGAGCTCTTACTTCATCTGATAAGACAGGTCCCCTGTCGCTCACTTCGATTCGATTGTCTGTCAGGTGAAGGCTTGTCTCTGTTGCATACTTCAAACTATTATCGATCAAGATGACGAGAATGCGTTGTAACGAGTCACGATGGCCATACCAGCTACCGTTCGCATCGATGGGAAGGTGTACACCGTGCGACCGTAAAAATCGTTCTGTTAACATGTCGCCAAGCTCAGCCAAATCAATGTCTTCTCGGTCGACCTCTTCAAGCGCAGCGAAGCGATTTAATTCCAGCATCGGTTCAATCAAGTCGTTTCGCATCTGTCGCGACTCCGTCAAAATATGGTCGATGGCCTCGGCGCGGACACTCTCGTCCTCTTGTCCCCAGCGCTGCAATAATTTCGCGTAGCCTTCGATGACGGTCAGTGGTGTTTTTAGTTCATGTGAAACATCGGCGACGAAACGACGCTGTTGGTCCATCGTCCCTTCGACCCGTTCAATCATATGGTTGAATCCGTTCGAAAGGAGCGTCACTTCGTCCTTCCGGTCATCGACCTCAATCGTTTCTAATTTGCCCGATTCGGTAATCCGTTCCATCGTCTCCGTCAATCGACGTAACGGCGACAGTCCTTGGCGTAAAATCCACCATGTTCCGAGGAACGTCAAGAGGACGGCTAGGAAAAACATGACAAGAAATATCGTCGCCAACGCTTGAATCGTGTCACTCACTGCTCGATCTTGAAACCCGAACGCCAGCCCATCCGTCGTGGCGACGACGAACCAGTCATCGATGAGTGCGGGTTCTCCGTAATTGATGGGAAATGTCGTCCCATCTGGTACTTCTCCACCGATGATTCCCCACTCCCCGTTTTCTTGACGCTCTAGGACGACACTGTCCTTATGAAGGGACAGCACGGCATCGCTGTTCCGGACGTCTTCTTCTAATAAGTTTAACGCTTGTAGTAACACGTCAAAACGTGAATCGACGATCTCTTGCCTCGCGACGAACCATGTCACACCAAACGAGACGAGAAGGAGCAGCAACATGAATCCCGTCATCGCCCAGGCGATTTTTGTACGTAACATGCTCACTCACCACGCTTCAACATATAACCGACACCACGGACGGTTTGAATCCAAGAACCGGTCAGTTTCTTTCGGACATAACGGACATATACGTCCACGACGTTCGTATCACCGAAGTAATCAAATCCCCACACATGTTCGACGAGTTGATCACGGGTCAAGACGCGCTCGGGGTTCTCTAAAAAGAAGACCAACAAATCAAACTCACGCCGCGTCAAATCGATTTTATTTCCCTCGCAATACACTTCATGTCGATTCACATCGACCTTGAGTGTCTCATAGGTCAGGACATGCTCGGAATGGTCCTGCCGAACGAGCTGGCGCATACGCAAAAACGCCCGGATTCGAGCGAGCACTTCTTCGATTTCAAATGGTTTCGTGATGTAGTCATCGGCCCCTAGGTCAAGTCCACTCACTTTGTCATAGCGGTCTCCCCGAGCCGTCACCATGAGAACGGGCAACAGCGGTCGTTCTTCTTTTAATCGACGGACCACCTCGAGTCCGCTCATTTGAGGCAACATGATATCGAGTAAGACGAGGTCGATCTCGTCGGCGACGGCACGCTCTAAACCACTACGCCCATCTGTCGCCACGACGACTTCATATCCTGCGTGCTTCAACTCTAGTTCCAGTAACCGTGCAATCTTCGAATCATCTTCTACGACCAGAATCGTCTGCATCCTGCTCACTCCTTTGAAAAAACGCCGAGCGGACCGCTCGACGTATTGGTATTCATTTCCCGAAATCAATCCTCAAAAAACAGACGGACGCCTTCCGGGATTGCTGATTCCACTTGTCGTTCAAGACGGTCTTCCCATTGGTCCCACGTTGCATCCACTTGCTCGATTTGCTGCTCGATGCCCGTGGCCGCGAGCGACAGTTGCGTGAGGCTTGATTGCCCCGGTGTCGTAAAGAACAAGAAACCGGCAAGTCCGATTCCCATCAGGCCGATTGCCAATAAACTAGTCCCAATCATTTTTAGTAAACGTTTCATTCGTGCATCCCTCCTACTCGCATCATACGAGATGAAAACGAGAAATCGAGGTGGAGTTCATTAAAATTTCATGAGAAAAGGCGCTGCTCGCGCAACACCTCACTCGTCGAGCACGGATTTCGCAATCGGCGCCCAATACGTTCCTTTCATTTCTGACACGGTCGTCAGCGTATCCCGATAAGCAGGATCGTCCGCTTTTTTCTCGGCAATCCCTTTCATCCATAGGACGTCTGCCTTGTACCCAGACTCAGGATAGGAATCGAGATAAGAAGCGTAATCCGCGATTTTCGCTTTTCCTAACTTATTGTCGACAAGAAGTCGATAAAATCCAACCGCCTGCTCTTGACCTGCTTTCGCTTCTCCGTCGAGCAGCTGTTCAGCTTGCTCGTACTGTTTGTCTTGTACGAGCGCTTCGACCTCCGCTAACGGCACGACGTCAGTCGCTTGATCCGGCTTCTCTTCCGCCGAATCACTTGACGTTTCTTCTTGACCTTGTAGCTGTTCATTTTCCTTCTCAAGTCGAGCGACTTCCGCTTCTAGTTCCTTCAAGCGCTCCGCCATCACCTCTTCCTCGGTCACCGTCTCGACGACGACTTGATCGGTCTCGCTTGGTGGGACAATCGGAGGTTCGGTATCTGGCCAAAACACGAGCGCAGCGGCAGCAAGTCCCACGACGAGCGGAAGACCGAGCCATTTCTTATCAAACTTGAAGGCCTGTCGCCACTCGGCTAAATCCGAATGTTGGATGACAGCCGGAGAAAACGAACGAAAGCGGCGCTTGGCCGCTTTTTTCCCGTTCGCCTTCACTTCTAGCGCAAGACCTAGTCGATGGAACGCAGCGGGCACTTTCATCCCGAGGAGCGGTACGATTCGTTCGCTCGCTTCTTCGTAATAGCCATGGTCGAGGAGCGTCGTGATGACCCCGAACTCACTGGCGACAAGACGGAAAGATGGGTCGTGTTCCCCCTTACGAGCCAACCATTCCGTCATATCGAACAATGGGAGTTCGGATAGCTCTCGTTCTGCGAGTGTCCGGATGTCCATTGACTCAGCCTCGTTCTGGGTAAAGTGGGAATTTCGCAGTTAACGTACGCACGTCTTGAAGTGCTTCTGCGAGTACCGACTCATCTTCATGTTGTTTGAGTACACGACCGATTAGGCGTGCCACTTCTTGCATATCGTCCTCTTTGAAGCCACGCGTCGTCATCGCTGCCGTACCGAGACGGATTCCGCTTGTGACGAACGGTGACGCTGGATCGAATGGGATCGTGTTTTTGTTGACCGTGATCCCTGCAGCGTCGAGCGCATGCTCCGCCGCTTTCCCTGTGATGTCGATTCCTTGAAGGTCGACGAGTAAGAGGTGGTTGTCCGTTCCGCCCGATACGATTCGGAGCCCCTCTTCTTCAAGACCAGCCGCAAGTGCCTGTGCATTGGCGATGACTTGACGTTGATACTCTTTGAATTCTGGTTGGAGTGCCTCTCCGAACGCGACTGCTTTCGCTGCGATGACGTGCATGAGCGGTCCACCTTGAATTCCTGGGAAGATGGATTTGTCGATTGCTTTCGCAAACTCTTCTTTACAAAGAATCATACCGCCACGTGGTCCACGAAGTGTCTTGTGCGTCGTCGTCGTGACGAAATCCGCATGCTCGACCGGGTTCGGGTGAAGACCTGCTGCCACGAGTCCAGCAATGTGCGCCATATCGACCATGAGGTACGCATCGACACTGTCCGCAATCTCACGGAACTTCGCGAAGTCGATTGTGCGTGGGTAAGCCGACGCTCCCGCGACAATCAATTTCGGTTTATGTTCTTTCGCAAGCGCTGCGACGACGTCATAGTCGATGTGTTCTGTCTCTTTGTCTACACCGTATTCGACGAAGTTATACTGCACTCCCGAGAAGTTGACCGGGCTACCGTGCGTCAAGTGACCGCCGTGTGATAGGTTCATCCCGAGCACCGTGTCTCCTGCTTCAAGCACTGTGAAATAAACTGCCATGTTCGCTTGTGCACCAGAGTGTGGTTGTACGTTCGCATGTTCTGCACCGAACAATGCTTTCGCACGGTCACGCGCCAAGTTTTCAGCGACGTCGACAAACTCACAGCCACCATAATAACGGCGTCCTGGATATCCTTCGGCATATTTGTTTGTCAATACGCCTCCTTGCGCTTCCATGACCGCTTCTGAAACAAAGTTTTCTGAAGCGATGAGTTCGATGTTGTCGCGTTGACGACCGAGCTCGTGTTGCATTGCCTCAAACAATTCTGCATCCTGCACCTTTAACTTCGTCGTGTTTACCATGTGAAGACCCCCTCTAAATGTCTAAAAATCAACACCCCCATCGTACCACACGCTTGTTTTTTTGGGTATCGCTATAATCTGACGAAAAGTTGGGTATCATTTAGAGAGACTGCAAAGGAGGTCACTTCATGATTGAGACAAAAGAAATCACGATCACACCATTCGAACGTACCCGCACGGTTCGGATCTATACACCTGCCGACTATGAGACATCGGAAAAACGGTATCCCGTTCTCTATATGCATGACGGGCAAAACTGTTTCGCTGACGAGGAGGCGAGCTATAACATGAGCTGGCGCGTCGGTGAATATTTAGACGCCTCGAAACGTGACTTGATCGTCGTCGCTCTCGATAGCGCACCCGGGGAAAAGCGACTCGATGAGTACGGACCGTGGGAAAATCCATACATCGGGGACAGCCTGCTCGGACGCGACATCGTTCTCGGCGGAGAAGGATCGGCATACATCGAATATATCGCCCAAGAACTAAAACCTAAAATCGATGCCGACTACCGGACCATCCCGGAAGAAACGGCGATGATGGGAAGCTCGATGGGTGGACTCATCTCAGTCTACGCAGCGTGTGTATATCCTGAAATCTTTAAGCGCGTTGCTTCCTTATCGTCTGCCTTCTGGTTCAATCAAACCGAACTGGAGCAATTGATTGAGGCGAGTGACTTAAAAGATGTCGAACGTCTCTATTTAGACGTCGGTGCCAAAGAAGTCGAGGAACCGATCGAGAACGGACCGACGAACGAGATGTATCGGGAGTCGAGCGAACGGGTGTACAACCTGTTAAAAGACAAGGTCGAGCACATCCGTTTCGAAGTGATTGAAGAGGGTGTTCATAACGAACTTGCCTGGCGCGAGCGTTTCCCGATGGTCGTGTCGTATTTATTTGGCGAAGAATTATAACCACAAAAAAGCATCGCATTCGGTCGGAAAACCTGAATGCGATGCCTTTTTCATTTGTTTGGATAGTGAGCTCGTGGTCCACCAATCAGTTTTGGTCTCGTGACCGCGAACGTGACGTACGCTTCGCCAAGATGTTTCGACGATAGTCGAACCGGAATAGCCACTGGTTTTAAATGCATCCCGATCAACGTCGAGCCGATATCGATTCCCGCATCCGCTTGAATCGATTCGACGACACATGGTTCCTCGAAGTTCGCATATGCCTTTTCCGACATCGCCCCACCCGCCGAACGGACAGGAACGACCGTCACCTCTGTGAGACCGAACTGCTTGAGCGTCCGTCGTTCCATGGTGAGAGCACGGTTGATATGCTCACACCCTTGGAACGCCAAATGGACACCCGTCTTCTCTTTCAATTCAAGGAAGGCCTCCATCAATTCTTCTGCGACGTCGATGGACCCTGCCTTGCCGATCGTCTTCCCAAGCACTTCACTTGTGGAGCATCCGATGACGAGAATACGCTCATCATGTAACGGGAACCGTTCGTGAAGCTCCGTTAATAATCCGAGAAGTTCCGTCTTCATCGGGCTCACTTCGATTCGTATGCGCTCATCTTGTCGACACGGTTTGAATGGCGACCGCCTTCAAAGTCCGTATCAAGCCACGTCGCCACCAAATCGACCGCAAGGCCAGGTCCAATGACACGCTCGCCCATCGTCATGATGTTCGAGTCGTTATGCTGACGTGTCGCTTTCGCACTGAATGAGTCGTGAACGAGTGCCGCACGAATCCCTTTGACTTTGTTTGCTGCGATTCCGATTCCGATTCCTGTACCGCAAATCAAAATCCCACGATCGAACTCGCCTGCCGCGACAGCTTCTGCAACCGGAATGGCTACGTCTGGGTAGTCAATCGAGTCGGCCGAGTGCGTGCCAAAGTCTTTATACTCATGTCCGAGTTCCTCAAGCAATGCTACGATGTCTCTCTTTAAGTTGAATCCGCCGTGATCGGCGCCAATTGCAATTTTCATTCGTTCATTCCCCCGTCTTCTTTGGTAGGCGTCTCGGTGGTTTCGTCACCTTTGACCCATCATTCGTTAATTTTAGCACAAGTCGATTCACGAGTGGCTCGAGTTCGTTTCGCACTTGGCGATACACATTCATCGAACCGCCGAACGGGTCGTTGATGTCTCGCTCAAGCCCTGTCACGAATTCGTAGAGCGTGTACGTCCGCTCTGCCAAATCCGGGTATGTATCCCGAATTTGTTCGCGGTGCGCACGTGTCATCGTCAAGATGATGTCCGCCCAATTTCCTAACACCTCATCGAACGTCTGGGTGACGTGGTCGAGCTCGATCCCACGTTCTCTGAGAACTTGCAGTGCATTTTCAGAAGCATCGAATCCTTGCATTGTCCGCAGACCGGCTGAGCGAATATCAAACTCGTCCCCAGTCATTTTCGAACGGAGCAAGGCCATCGCCATCGGGCTTCGGCACGTGTTGCCACTACATATGAATAATACGCGTTTCATTGACATCGCGTGTCCTCCTCTATGTCTTTAGGCATCTTTCGTCGGGTGAACGACCTTCCCTCCCGCCGCTTTGTACAAGCGGTTGTAAACGGCTAAGGCGACCCCGACCGGTTCAATCTTGTTCACATAAATCTCATCGACGTCCGTTTCATCAAATCGACGAAGGGCATCGTATAAACGTTGCGCCGCCGCTTCCATCGAAGTACCGAGGGAATAGGTGACATCAGCCATTGTCGGCTCTTCATCGAATACGAGTGCACCGATCCGCAATCCCTTTTGCTTCCGATCCGCAATGACACGTTGCAAATCCTGACGTGTGCCATCGACTAAGAAGACGGGCGCCGTTGGGGCATAATGCGTGTATTTCATTCCCGGTGATCGTGGTGCGGCTTTGTCATCACTCAAATTGGCATCTAAGGCGACCGGTCCGATGACAGCTTCGATTTCTTCTCGCGTCACGCCACCCGGTCGTAAAATCGTCACCGTGTCACCCGTGCAATCGATGACGGTTGACTCGACGCCGATTCCAGTTGGTCCTCCATCGACAATCCCCGCAATCCGCCCGGCTAAATCGTCAGCCACATGTTGAGCGGTCGTCGGAGAAGGACGTCCGGAACGGTTCGCACTTGGTGCCGCAAGCCCTAAGCCTGACTTGCGAATCAACTCAAGTGCCGCCGAATGATTCGGCATCCGAAGCCCGATGGAATCCAGTCCTGCGGTCACGAGCGATGAGGCTCGGCCGTTTGAAGGCAAGATGATCGTCAAAGCGCCTGGCCAAAACGCATCCATCAAGCGCTTGGCAACGGGAGGAATCGTATCGACAAACAACTTCGTTTGTTCGATTGAAGCGATATGGACGATGAGTGGGTTATCCGACGGTCGGCCCTTCGCCTCAAAAATCTTGCGAATCGCCACATCATTCATGGCGTCCCCTGCGAGACCATAGACCGTTTCTGTCGGCATGGCGATGATTTCACCCGCTTGAAGAAGACGTACCCCCTCTTCAATCTCATACGATTTAATCCATTTCGTTTCCATACGCAATCCCTTCCCTTACGGCATAGACGATACGGTCCTTGCCGTTTATATCTTTTAAAATACCCGTTTCTGCTTCAGGATAACGTTCAGACAGTAATGATTTCACATCTTGTCCTTGGTTATACCCGATTTCAAACGCAATCAATTGCCAATCGGCACGTAAGACGCGCACTGACTCTGAAATCAGTTGGCGATACATGTCGAGCCCATCTGCTCCGCCAAAGAGTGCGAGGTGTGGCTCGTAGCCGACAACCGTCTCATCTAATAGAACGTCTGCCTCGATATATGGTGGGTTCGAGACAAGAATTCGAATCGATTGATCGGCAATCGGGGCGAGCCCGTCTCCTTCATAAAAGCGTACATTCCCACCGAGCGTTTTCGCATTCCGTTTCGCGACCGCAATCGCTTCCGGGGAAATGTCGACCGTCTGTACCCGGACACCGAGTTCTACACTGAGCGTGATCGCAATCGCCCCGCTCCCTGTTCCAACATCCACGATTTCATCGTCTGCTACGTGACGAATTTGCCCGAGAACCCAGTCAATCAACTCTTCTGTTTCCGGTCTCGGGATCAAGACATCCCGATTCACTTCGAACGAGCGGCCATAAAACGGTGCCTGTCCGATCACGTGTTGTACGGGTTCTCCAGTCAATAGACGTTCGATTCCAGTTTCGAACCGTTCCGCTTCATCCGCGGATAGTTCATCCGACAATCGAACGAGGAGACCCGTTCGGTCGACATCGAGTACGTGCATGAGCCACCATTCGGCAGCCGCACGGTCACGCCCGGCCTCTTGAAGCCGCTCTTCTGTCTGCTTAAGTAGCGCAGCGACACGCATCATTCCGCATCCTCCATGAGACGTGCCTGCTCATCCATGATGAGGGCGTCAATGATGTCCTCGAGTTCACCCGCTAATACACGATCTAACTTTTGGAGCGTCAGTCCGATACGGTGATCGGTGACACGACTTTGTGGGAAGTTATACGTGCGAATCCGTTCAGAGCGGTCCCCTGTCCCGACAGCGGATTTTCGCTGTGCCGACAGTTCTTCCATATGCTCGCTTTGCATCTTGTCATATAGGCGTGCCCGAAGGACCTTCATCGCCTTGTCTTTGTTTTTATGTTGCGATTTCTCGTCCTGACACGAGACGACGAGACCAGACGGGATGTGTGTCAAGCGGACAGCGGACTGCGTCGTGTTGACGGACTGTCCTCCTGGACCTGACGAGGTGAACGTATCGACACGTACATCTTTCATATCGATATGCACCTCGACATCTTCCGCTTCAGGCAAGACGGCAACCGTTGCCGTAGACGTATGGATTCGCCCACCCGACTCCGTCGACGGGACGCGTTGTACACGATGCGCCCCGTTCTCAAACTTGAGCTTCGAGTAAGCACCTGCGCCGTTGATCATGAACGTGACTTCTTTGAACCCACCGAGTTCGGTATAGTTCGCGTCAATCAGTTCAACTTTCCAATTTTGACGCTCGGCGAATCGCGTGTACATCTTGTATAAATCGCCGGCAAAAAGGGCTGCCTCGTCTCCTCCTGCCGCGCCTCGGACTTCGACGATGACGTTCTTATCATCGTTCGGGTCTTTCGGAAGCAACAAAATCCGCAACTTCGCTTCAAGCTCTTTCACTTCCGGCTCCAAGAGGTTCATCTCTTCTTTAGCAAGCTCGCGCATGTCGGCGTCGAGCGTCCGGTCTTCGAGCATCGCCTTCGCTTCTTTGAATGCTTCGCTCTTCTCTTTATATTGACGATACATCTGTACCGTTTCTTCTAACTGCGCCTGTTCTTTCGAATATTGTCTCAACTTCGTCGAGTCGCTGAGCACTTCTGGGTCGGCGAGCATTTCATTCAATTGCATATAGCGATCTTCTAATACACTTAAACGGTCAAACATGATGATCCGTCCTTTCTCCGTCAAATCAAACTCTATCTATTATAGCAAAAAAACGGACCGCCGAGGGCGGTCCGTTGATTCATCAGTCTACCACCGTATGGCGGACCGGATGTGGTTTATTCGGTACGTCATGGCAATGACGGCATCGCGGTTCGTACGACTCCGAAGCGCCGACCAAGATGACCGGATCTTCATAACGAGCCGGCTGTCCGTCAATCAATCGTTGCGTCCGTGAAGCCGGTGCACCACATGACAAGCAGATCGCCTGCAGTTTCGTCACAAACTCCGCACGCGACAACAGCTCAGGCATCATCGTGAACGGTTCACCTCGGAAGTCCATATCGAGCCCGGCACAGATCACGCGTTTGTCCTCGTTCGCGAGCTGTTCGATGACATCGACGATGCCTTCGTCAAAGAATTGTACCTCATCAATCGCGATGACTTGCGTTTCTTCCCGCACGGCATCGTATAAGTCTTGGCTCGATGCGACGGGTACCGCCACGACCGAGTTGCCCGTATGTGAGACGACGTTCTCTTCATGATACCGGTCGTCGATTGCTGGTTTGAACACTTGGACCGGAATCTTTCCATAGTGAGCGCGGCGGACACGGCGAATCAATTCCTCCGACTTCCCTGAAAACATACTCCCACAAATCACTTCAATCCAACCGTATCGGTTCGTCACATGCATCATTGTTCTTCGCCCTCTCCATCGATAATCGCTTTCCGATTATACCTATCTTTCGAGTTGAGGAAAAGGGTTGACTTCTTCCAAATTTTCTTAGAAGTGAATCCGCCCTTTACTCGTCGGCTTTCGCTTCTTTTTGCACATCAATTAATTTTAATTTACGTGCGAGCGGTCGGATCGTGAGACCGTGTAACGTTACGGAAATGAAGACGAGTCCGAGCGTGAGCGGTAACATTTGCTTCGCATCGTCAATCCCGAGATGTGCGACTTCTTCAGCAAAGAATCCAGCGACCGTCATCGCGACGATTCCGCGCGGTGCAATCCAACCGATGAACCCTCGTTCCGCTAGCGGCAGTCCTCCACCAATCGTCGACAAGTAAATCGCAACCGGACGAACCAAGAAGAGAATCCCGGCAATCGTCAAGAGCAGTGGCCATTGGAAGATATTTAAGAGTTCTGCCCGTGAAAGCGACGCCGTCAATAAGATGAAGACGGACGAAATGAGCAAAATTGAAATGTCTTCTTTAAACGATTGCAACTCTTCGATAATCTCCTCGTCCCGATGTTTCGTATTGGCCATCGTCATCCCCATCGCCGTCACGGCGAGAAGCCCGACTTCGTGCATCATGAGTTCGCTGAGTGAGAACAAGATGAGGACGGCCGTCAATGTGACCGAGGCACGCAGGTAACGTGGTACCTTCTCCGCGACAAACCATCCCATGAGGAGATGCCCAAACAAATACCCGAGTCCGATCCCGACAATACAAGCACCGGCAAACAAGAGCTGCATCCATAAGTCCATTCCTTCATATACGATGTATCCGAGCCGAACGACGAAGAGTCCGAGCAGTGCCCCGACCGGATCGACGATAATCCCTTCCCACTTCAAAATCGCTCCGACACGATCTTTCAAGTGTGCTTGTCGTAATAACGGGATGACGACAGTCGGTCCTGTCACGACGAAGAGTGCCCCCATCGTCCATGCGACGACCCAATGCAACCCTCCGACGTGCTGGATGAGGAGCGACATTCCGACGAACGACAGCGCGACTCCGATCGTGACGATGCGGACAATCGACCGTCGGAATTGATTGATCTCGCTGAAGTGAAGCCCGAGACTTCCTTCAAATAAGATGATGGCGACCGCAAACGAAATGATGGGATTATATAAATCCCCTAGTAGTTCACGCGGATCAAACAGCCCAAGAATCGGACCTGCCAACACCCCGGCGAGCGTCATAATGATGATTGCCGGAATTTGATAACGCCATGCCAACCATTGTGACATGATACCGACCCCGATTAATAAGCTGATACTGATGAGTATAAGTTCCATAACGGCCCCCTAACGACAGTCTTTTGTCTCTTTACCCGCGTCTATGTAACAAAAAACCGCCAAGGGCAATCCCTAGGCGGTGAGCATACAACTTTACGATTAACGTTGGTATTTCTTGTTGAAGCGCTCGATACGACCATCTGCAGATGCGAATTTCTGGCGACCTGTGTAGAACGGGTGCGAATCAGAAGATACATCGACACGGATGAGTGGGTACTCGTTTCCATCTTCCATCGTGATTGTCTCGTTAGAGTAACGAGTTGAACCAGTGATGAATTTGAATTCTGTCGTCGAGTCCATGAATACGACTTTACGGTATTCTGGGTGGATTCCTTGTTTCATTGCTTTTCAACTCCTTCGGCCCTAAGTATTCTTTCAACCTAGAGAAAGTTCACTAGAATATAATATCACCCTACTATAGGATTTACAAGTCTGTTTTCGTTTTTTTCACCGGTCGTCTTTTTTTCTTATCTGCCTCTAACGCAGCGAAAAAGTCGAGGTTCGTTTTCGTCTCACGGACACGGCGTAAGAAGTGTTCGACGAAGTCCGAAGACTCGTTCATCGTGCGGCGAATCGTCCATAGCGAGTCGAGTTCGTCCTTGCCGAGTAACAGCTCTTCTTTCCGCGTCCCCGAACGACGAATGTCGATTGCCGGGAAGAGGCGGCGTTCCGCCAATTTCCGATCAAGATGGAGCTCCATGTTCCCCGTCCCTTTGAATTCCTCATAGATGACGTCATCCATTCGCGAACCGGTATCGACGAGTGCGGTCGCAAGAATCGTCAAGCTACCTCCGTCTTCGATATTTCGGGCCGCCCCGAAGAATTTTTTCGGTTTGTGGAACGCTGCAGGGTCAATCCCTCCAGAGAGCGTCCGTCCGCTCGGCGGAACGGATAGGTTATACGCACGCGTCAATCGTGTGATGGAATCAAGTAAGATGACCACGTCTTTCTTATGTTCCACGAGACGCATCGCCCGTTCGAGGACGAGTTCTGAAATGCGCGCATGGTTTTCCGGTGTCTCATCAAACGTCGAGAAGGCCACGTCCGCATCCGGTACAGAACGTTGGATGTCGGTCACTTCCTCTGGTCGCTCATCAATCAACAGAATGATGAGTTCGACGTTTGGATGATTCGTCGTGATCGAGTTCGCAATTTCTTTTAAGAGCGAGGTTTTCCCCGCTTTCGGTGGTGCGACAATCAATCCACGTTGTCCGAATCCGACTGGCGCAATCATATCCATGACACGTACTGAGAGATGTTTCGGCTCTGTCTCGAGCACCATCTGTTGTTCCGGGTAAATCGGAGTGAGCGCCGGGAAGTAATCGCGTGACCGCGTCGAGTCCGTCGACTCCCCGTTGACCGCCTCTACACTCAACAATCCTTGGAATCGTTCGTTTTCTTTCGGTTTGCGGACTTTCCCTGTCACGAGGTCCCCGTTTCGGAGGTTGAAACGACGAATTTGTGAAGCAGCGATATAGATGTCTTCTGAAGATTGAGAGTAATTGATTGGTCGGAGGAAGCCAAATCCGCCGTCATTTTGCGACTGAGGATTCGGTGGAATGATTTCTAGAATACCTTCGAGGAAGTATAAATCTTTTGATTCGGCCTGAGATTTCAAAATTCGAAACATGAGCTCACGTTTCCGTGCTTCTCGAAAGTTTGGAACTTTGACTTCTTTGGCGATCTCATATAACTCTTTCAACGTCTTCGTCTCGAGTTCACGAAGCGTGTAATTTTTTGTCGGTTCTGTCTGTTGACTCATTCAAGCCACCTATCTTTCTACATTTCATTACAAGAAGTATTCAACTTGATTCTTTTTGTTCTGTCATCATCTAATCACATTTTCTCCGTGTCGTCACCGTGCAAAAATCACCTTTTGTCTAACGGTTTCCCTCTTGTACAAATCCTTACACAATAATAGATGGTTTTGTAACAAAATAAGTACTATATCCACATATTGTTTCATTTCTGTTACAAGAAAACGTTTTTTTGACTTGTGATTGAAAAATGCCATCGGTCTTGCGCATGATATAGTTTATTTGCACAGGAAACCGGGTAATGCTCGCAACTTGTGCTCGACTATTAAAATATTACTCGACTTTGTCATATAATAACGATTTGATTTTAAAAACGGAGGGAATTACACAATGTTAAAGCGTATTGCATCTATCGTCGTCGCTGCTACTGTTGCTTTCTCGGGTCTCATGTTCTCAACTGGTGAACAAGCAGAAGCTGCTACTGGCACTTTCGCTTACTCGAAAGTCAACGGCTTGAACATCCGCACTGCCCCGTCACTTACGTCATCAAAAGTTGTCGCGAAGATGGATAAAGGTCAACGCTATACATACCTTGGTAAATCCGGTTCGTTCTATAAAATCAACTACAAAGGTACACACCGTTACATCTCAGCTTCTTCAACGTACACGTACTTGAAGCCGAGAACATCAACTTCAACAACGACGACAGTTTCAACGTCATCGTCAAGCAAACGTGCGAAACTTGTTGCTGAGTCGAAAAAGTACCTCGGTACACCTTACCGTTACGGTGGAACAACGACTGCTGGATTTGACTGCTCAGGTTACACTGGACATGTTTACAAAAAAGCAATCGGCAAAACACTCCCACGTTCTTCACGCCAGCAATACTCAAGCGCGAAGAAAATCTCGAAGTCATCGATTCAAGCTGGTGACCTCGTCTTCTTCTCACACTCAGGTGGGACAATCCAACATGTTGGGATGGCACTTAGCAAAACACAAATGATCAACTCAGAAACAGGCGGCGTGAAATACGCGAGCTTCACTTCTGGATACTGGGCACCACGTTACGTTGGCGCTGGATCATACCTCTAATACAACATCACGACTCGGTTCATGGGAACCGAGTCGTTTTTTATTTTTGCTTCAATGCCCCTCTCGCATTCGTCGCCGCAAAGACGATCATGAGTACACTCATCGTTCCTGCCACTGCGAGTCCTGCCGATAGAGCCCCCCAGTCAATCTCCGGTTGAGTCAAGACGGCCCGCATCCCTTCAAAAATGTACGTGGTCGGATTGAATGTCGCCGCCACCTTCAGCCACTCCGCCTCAATCAATTCTTTTGGAACGAACGTCGTCGATAAGAAAATGAGTGGGAAGAACAAAAGCGTACCCGCCTGCGCCGCTTGCGCATTCCGTGTCTTTAACGCGACGCCTACGGAATAGCCCGCAAATCCAAGACCGAATCCGATGGCGAGTAGTACCGTGAAGAAGAAACCGACCGCCCCGACAGGAATCGTGAGCCCGAGAAGAAACGCGACCGCAAAGATGAGTAGCGTTTGAACAAGCAGTTGCAACATCCCGGCAATCATTGGTCCGAGCACGATTGCTGTCCGGGTCGCGGGAGTCAATAATAACCTCGCAAAATACCCACTCTCGATATCACGGACAAGGGCTTGTCCCGTCCCCCCTGCTCCACCGACCGCACCCGAAACGATCGATACGGGTAAGATGAAGTTCAGGTAGTCGCTTCCTTCAAACTGAGGAAGCGACGCCACGCTCGATAGTCCGCTCGTATACACGAGTAAAAAGAAAACAGAGATGATCAAGTTCGGGATAAATGAAAACGGATTTCGGATTGTCGTCACTAAACTCCGTTTCGTGAATAACCACGTCTCAGTCCACACGAAGCTCGCCTCCTTCATACGATTCGCCTGTCACTTTCAAGAACACGTCATCAAGCGACGGTTGTTTCACCGTCAAACGCTCAGGTTGTAGTCCTTGTTCGTCTAACGCCCGAACGATTTCGGTCAGCGTCACATCACGCAGTTCGAACGATACATGATTCCCGTTCGCCGTCGTCTGAAAGAGCGTGGCGGCAGTCGTCGCGTCTGACTCGTTCGAGAAATCCATCGCAATCGTCTCACCACCGACGAGTTGTTTCAGCTCCTCAGCCGTTCCTTCACTGACAATCTTCCCGTGATTGATGATGGCAATTCGGTCCGCTAGTTCATCTGCTTCTTCTAAGTACTGGGTCGTCAAAAAAATCGTCGTCCCAAACTCTTGATTCAGTCGCCGCACTTCATTCCATATCTCAATCCGACTCGCCGGGTCGAGACCCGTCGTCGGCTCATCTAAAAACAAGACGGTCGGGCGATGGACGAGCGTAAGGGCCAAGTCGAGACGTCGTCGCATCCCCCCTGAATACGTACCACTCCGTCGATCTGCAGCATCTGTCAGGGAGACGACTTCTAATAATTCATCCGCACGACGGTGCGCTTCCTCGTTTGACATCTTAAACAATCGTCCTTGCAAGACGAGTAGCTCACGCCCCGTCAGCACTTTATCGATTCCGGTTTCTTGTAAAGCGACCCCGATTGACAGGCGGACGTCTTTTTCTTGTTTGACGACATCGAATCCGTCGACCCGTGCCACTCCGGATGTCGGACGCACGAGCGTCGTCAACATTTGTACCGTCGTCGATTTACCGGCGCCGTTCGGTCCTAAAAATGCAAAAATCTCTCCTTCTTTTACGGAGAACGAAACATCGTTCACCGCCGGAACATCTTTGAATGTCTTCACGAGTCCTTCCACTTCGATCATCATCCCCACCTCCTGACTATCCATTCCCGTTTTCATACGATTTCATCACAAAAAAGTCGCGGACGTTTACACATCCGCGACTTCATGTTATTCAGGTTTCATAACCATTTTCGGTTTTTTCGTAAGAGAGTGGTTCCCTTCTACGAAGCGCACGGTACCAGACTTGGCACGCATGACAACGGAGTGCGTTTGTCCACCTTGCGACGTAAATTGGACGCCACGTAACAATTCACCGTCCGTCACACCTGTCGCCGCAAAGATACAATCCTCACCTTTTACCAAGTCATTGAGTAGAAGGATTCGATCCGTGTCTTCGATGCCCATGTCATGGCAACGTTGTTTTTGTGCCTCGTCTTCCGGGAGCAAGCGTCCTTGGAAGTCTCCACCGAGACACTTCATTGCGACAGCGGCGATGACGCCTTCCGGTGCCCCACCTGAACCGAGTAGCAAATCGACACCTGTTTTCGGGAAGGCCGTGTTGATCGCTGCGGCGACATCCCCGTCTGGAATCAGCTTGATTCGCGCTCCAGTCGCCCGGACCCGCTGAATGATTTCTTCATGTCGGTCCCGATGTAAGATTGTCACGACGACGTCTTCCACGTTTTTCTTCTTCGCTTTCGCCACAATCTCGATGTTCTCTTCAATCGAGTTGTCGAGACTGACGAGACCGGCAGCTTCCGGTCCGACCGCAATTTTTTCCATGTACATGTCCGGTGCGTGAAGGAGGTCTCCCGCATCGGCGACTGCGAGCACAGCGAGCGCTCCCCACGTTCCGGTTGCCACGATGTTCGTCCCTTCTAACGGGTCAACCGCGACATCGAGACGTGAGCCATAGCCGTTCCCGACCTTTTCTCCGATATAGAGCATCGGGGCTTCGTCCATTTCGCCTTCTCCAATCACGACAATCCCCTTCATCGGAATCGTATCAAAGACGTCACGCATCGCCGTCGTCGCTGCATCATCTGCCTCGACCTTTAAACCGCGACCCATCCAACGGGCTGAAGCAAGTGCTGCTGCTTCTGTGACCCGGACCAGTTCCATCGATAAACTTCGTTCCACCCGAAATCTCCCCTTTATGCCCCGGTGTGATTTTCCACCCAAACGAGCGCACCGAGTTGTTTTAATTTGCCGACAAAGTCGACGTATGAATCATTCAACCGTTCTGCATGAAGTAACGTCGATTCTCCAGACGCCTGAAGTGCTGATAAAACGAGTGCCGCGGCACTTCGCGCATCTGTACATTCCATTTCTGCGTTCGCGAGTTGATTTCCTCCGCGAATCACAGCTGACGCATCTTCTAGCGTGATTTGCGCGTTCATTCGGCGCATCTCGGCGATATGTCGGAATCGTTGGGAATACAATTTGTCCGTGACAACGCTCGTCCCGTCTGCCTTCAACAAAGCCGCTGACATGATCGGCTGCAAGTCACTCGGATATCCTGAATAATGGAACACGCGAATGTCTGTCGGCAAAGATTGATTGGCGGTAACCGTCACCGACTCCTCGCCAACTTTCACTTCCGCACCATAATCCAATAGTTTTTGGATGACCCCTTCTAAGTGCGTCGGAATGACCGGTTGCACGGTCACACTACCCGACACCGCGCCGAACATCATGAACGTGCCTGCCTCGAGGCGATCGGGGATTAACGTATGCGTACACCCATGCAAACGTTCGACTCCTTTGATACGAATCTCATCGGTACCCGCTCCACTCACGTGTGCGCCCATCGATGTGAGCATCGTGGCCACATCGACGACTTCAGGGTCACAGGCCGCATTCTCGATGACCGTCGTGCCTTTCGCCAAGACCGCCGCAAGCATCGCACTCACAGTTGCCCCGAACGACCGTAAGTCCAAATAAATTCGATTCCCGACGAGTTCTTCGACCCGGACATGATAAAGTCCAGATTCATTTTCGACATGAATGCCAAGACGCTCCAACGCTTTCAAGTGTAAATCAATCGGTCGTGGACCAATCGCATATCCTCCGGGTAGCCCGACCGCCCCTTTTCCGAATCGAGCGGCGAAGACACCGAGTAAATAGACAGCGGCACGAACTTTCCGCGTCTCGGAGCCGAGAAGAGGCATGGCGACAGCTTCATTCGAATGAATGGTCATCCGTTCGCCCTCACGTTCGACCCGAACCCCTAGCTCTCTCAACAAGTTGACCATCACTTCTACATCCTCAATCATCGGGACGTTTTCAATCGTCACCGACTCTTCTGTGAGAAGTGCAGCCACAAGGCAAGGGAGAGCGCTTTGTTTCGCCCCGCTAATCTCAACGATTCCTTCTAATTTTTGCTGCCCAACGATATGGAGAATTTCCACGCTGATCAAAACCTTTCTACGACGGACTTATTTGGATTGAGCGTTGTTCCAATCCGCTAAAAACTGCTCAATGCCTTTGTCTGTGAGCGGATGTTTCATCATCTGTTCGATGACTTTGTAAGGGACTGTCGCAATATCGGCCCCGAGGAGTGCGGCTTTCGTCACATGAACCGGGTGACGTACAGAGGCCGCGATGATTTCTGTCTCAATGCCATGAATCGCAAAGATGTTGGCAATCGTCTCGACGAGGTCGAGTCCATCTTGACCGATGTCATCCAAACGTCCAATGAATGGAGAAACATATGAAGCACCGGCACGTGCCGCGAGTAACGCTTGGTTCGCGTTAAAGATGAGCGTCACGTTCGTTTTGATTCCGAGCTCTTTAAACTGCTTGACCGCTTCCATCCCCGCTGGTGTCATCGGTACCTTTACCGTAATATTCGGCGCGATGGCAGCAAGTTCCTTTCCTTCTTCCACCATACCCTCTGCATCGAGTGCAATAACTTCCGCGCTGACTGAGAGATCCCCGACGATCTCACAGATTTCACGAAGTCTTGTATGGAAGTCGACACCTTCTTTCGCGACGAGCGACGGATTCGTCGTCACGCCCCCGATGACGCCCATCTGATGAGCTTGTTTGATGTCTTGCACATTTGCTGTGTCAATGAAAAAACGCATATGTGTCTCCTCCTCAATTTGTGATCGCTTACAATCTCTATTATGAGGAAAGAACAGGTGAATTACTACACCCTTTGTCAGATTCAGAGCCTGATGTCAGTCGAACATACAAAAAGTCGGTTCTCATAGAGAACCGACTTGATCAAACAGGATTATGCTTGGTTGCTAGAACCAAACTCACGCATTTTGCCAGTTACGACGTTGTAGATCGCTTCGATCCCAGGTCCGATAACTTTACGTGGGTCATATACTTTCGAGTCAGCGTCAAGCTTCTCACGTACCGCACGAGTCCACTCTTGTTGGCACTCAGTGTTAACGTTGATTTTGCTGTGTCCGAGCTCGATTGCTTTTTTAACTTGGTGCTCAGGAATACCTGATCCGCCGTGAAGAACGAGTGGAGTTTGTGTCGCTTTCGCGATTTCTTCCATCTCTTTGAAGCCAAGCTTCGGCTCACCTTGGTATGGTCCGTGTACAGAACCGAGTGCTGCAGCAAGTGCATCTACTTTCGCTTCTTTAACTACACGTACACACTCTTCGAGGTCAGCGTATTGTACGCCACCGATGACGCCGTCTTCTTCGCCGCCAACTGTACCGACTTCTGCCTCAACAGAAGCGCCTTTAGCGTGCGCGTACTCGACAACTTGTTTCGTCATTTCGACGTTTTCGTCGATCGGGTGGTGTGAACCGTCGATCATGACTGATGTGAATCCAGCGTCGATCGCTGCTTTACACTTGTCGAATGAAGAACCGTGGTCAAGGTGGATTGCAACTGGAACAGTGATGTTGTAGTCGTGCATGAGACCTTCAACCATTTTGACAACTGTTGTGAAGCCACCCATGTACTTCGCTGCACCTTCTGATACACCGAGGATTACTGGTGATTTCTCGTCTTCCGCAGCGCGAAGAATCGCTTGCGTCCACTCGAGGTTGTTGATGTTGAATTGGCCGACTGCATACTTGCCTTCGAATGCTTTGTTAAGCATTTCTGTCATTGATACTAATGGCATAATGACATCCTCCTGTCTGTTCGCTATTATACACGTTTGGGAAAAGTTCCCCCGTGCAATTCGTTCCCATTATAACACACCGTAAAACATGTGCCTATGCTATTCGGGCATAGAAATGGCTTAGCGCAAGCGTTTACATATGTCATCTTGGTGACGAAACGTCAAATTTTCAAGACTTCTTTCACTTTTTCAATCATTCCGTATATATCAAACGGCTTTTCAAATTGTGCAGTGATTCCGAGACGACGCACCTCGTCAATCACCGTTTCTTCTCCGAATGCCGTCATGATCATGACAGGTGTCTCTAGTTCTTGTTCTCTCATTCGACGCAATACCTCATGACCGAACATACGGGGCATGTTCATATCGAGAAGTACTAAATCATATTGCTCTCGTTCTAAAAACTCCCAGGCTTTGATGCCGTCTTGCGCCGTGTCCACATCAACACCCATGTTCGTGAACACTTGTGCGAGCATCGTACGAATTCCGTCCTGGTCATCTGCAATCAACATCCGTGACATGCATGTCCCTTCTTTCATTCATCATTTTCCATAATCAAACATTTTAACCATACCAAACTCGCTTCTTTTTCGCGATGCCTATCTTTTGAAATCAAGGGAACGATGACTCGGTATCTTCTTGTTGTTCTTCTTTCAACTGTGCAGGTACTTCTAGCGCGTTCACACGTTCATAATCGGTTACTTCGGGAGCTTCTTCTTTGACATACACTTTCAGAAAGTCCCCTTCTGCTAATAATGAGGGAGTCGCAATGGCGAGCGGTCGCTTCTTCCCATCTTCATCGTAGCCGATGAGATCGTACCGATATCCGTGCGATGTCTGTGTTGCCACTTCCGCGCTCGGGACCTTGACATAATACACATCGGCTAACAGACGATCCAGATTGACATAACGCCAGCCTACTATGAATAGAACGCCGATTAGTAAGACGGCGATGAGCTTTCTTATCATAAACAGTTCTCCTTCAACGTGAGAGTGACTACTTATGAGATATACCGTTATTCCGAAGTCATGAAACCATTCGACAAAAAGAGGCTCATCCTGTTCAGAATGAACCTCTCGTGTGACGCGTTGGATGTTATGATTCGACAGTCACTGGAACGACTGCGATTTCAATCTCTTTCTCGACCTCTTCACGTTCCTCTTTCAAACGCTCATCTGACCATTTGAAGACATCGGCCATACAGCGAAGGACACCGTCTTTATATTGACGGACGAAGTCGATATCGAAGAACATTGCGCCCGTGCGGCGAATTAAGAAGTCGATGGCACGCACGACTGATTCTTCTTCGATTCCGTAAACCAATTGCGCATAGACGATTTCAGGAAGGTCATATGCGTTCGCATCCATCCGTTCGATGACACGATCGATATTCGATCCGTATAGACGAACGAGTTCTTCCGCATGGTTTGCATCTAAGCCATGATTTTGAAGTTCTTTTGTTTTCTTCTCAAGGAAGTCTTTGAAGCCTTTCGAACCGCCGACGTGACCACCTGACATCGGCATATGCTTCGTCCGGCTAGCCAAATAGACGACACCGTCTTCTTCTTTCAACAGTTTTGCAACGAGGTCGACGACCGTTTCCGACATCTTGCGATACCCTGTCAATTTACCACCAGCAATCGTGATCAAGCCGCTGTCTGACTGCCAGATTTCGTCCTTACGTGAAATTTCAGAAGGGTCTTTTCCTTCTTCATAAATCAACGGACGAATACCTGCCCAGCTCGACTCCACATCATCCGCTGTGACATGGACGTCTGGGAACATATAGTGAATGGCTTCTAAAATATAATCGCGGTCTTCCGTCGTCATGCGTGGATGCGCTTTGTTTTTATCGAAGAACGTATCCGTCGTTCCGACGTATGCTTTGTTTCCGCGTGGAATCGCAAAGACCATGCGACCGTCCGGTGTATCGAAATAGATTGCTTGTTTGAGCGGGAATTTCGACTGGTCGATGACCAAGTGAATCCCTTTTGTCAGGCGAAGCTGCTTTCCTTTTTTCGAGTTATCTTCTTCTCGTAACTCGTCGACCCATGGACCGGTCGCGTTGATGATTTTCTTCGCATAGACGTCATACGTCGACCCGTCAATCTGGTCTTCGACGTGTACACCGGCCACTTTGCCGTTTTCGTAAATCAACCCTGTCACTTTGGCGTAGTTCATGAGAAGCGCACCATGATTCGCTGCTTCTTTCGCCACTTCAATCGTCAATCGTGCATCATCTGTGCGGTACTCGACATAATAACCGCCTCCGACCAAATCATCTTTTTTCACGAGCGGTGCCTTTTTGATGACCTCATCTGGTTTGAGCATCATGCGACGTTCTGCACGTTTAACACCTGCGAGGAAGTCATATACCATGAGTCCGATCGATGTTGAGAAGGGACCGAATGTGCCTCCCTTGTGCATCGGTAAGAGCATTTGCTCCGGCGTTGTGACGTGTGGACCATTTTCATATACGATCGCACGCTCTTTCCCGACTTCCGCGACGAGCGCCACTTCGAATTGTTTCAAATAGCGGAGTCCCCCGTGAACAAGTTTCGTCGAACGACTTGATGTCCCTGCCGCAAAGTCTTGCATCTCGAGGACAGCTGTCTTCATCCCACGCGACGACGCATCGAGCGCAATCCCCGCTCCGGTAATCCCTCCACCGACAACAAGAACGTCATGACGTTCACTTGTCAGTTGCTCATATCGTTTCGCTCGTTCTTTCGCTGAGAAATTTCTGATTTCCATCTTATTCCCTCCTATAGTAAGTGCGGTTCAATGAATAGAAAAAGAGACCACAACAAAAACAAGGCTTCCCCCTTCTGTTGTGGTCTCTCTATTGTCTCGAACCGAATATCAACTTTTCTCCTGTATTATACCCTATTCTTTTGAGTTCAATCATCTCTTACGCTTGAGCAATCTGTAATGTGTCGTTTCACAAGCATCCGACTCGCATTTTTGAGTTGAGAAGCTTAGACTTCAAGGTATCATGTTGAAGGAGGATTTCAGATGAAACGTATGTTACAACCTTTTCAGTTCAAAAATGGCGTCGAAGTACCGAACCGCCTCGTGTTGGCACCGATGACACATTACTCATCCGAGCCAACGGGCGAAGTATCCGAGCATGAGCTCGCCTACTATCGGAAGCGGGCGCAAAACGTCGGGCTCGCCATCACGGCTTGCGCCTACGTGACAGAAGACGGGAAAGGGTTCCCGAACGCATTCGGGGTCAATGACGACAAATTCATCCCGGGTCTCCGTCAATTGGCAGAAAGTTTAAAAGCGGAAGGCGCAAAAGCCATCCTTCAAATTTTCCACGCCGGACGGATGTCACCACCTGAACTCGTCCCGAACGAACAACCTGTCAGTGCAAGTGCCGTCGCACCTGTCCGCGAAGGCGCCGCTACACCACGTGCCCTCGAGACGCCAGAGGTCGAAGCCATCATCGAGGCGTTCGGCGAAGCGACGCGTCGCGCCATCGAAGCCGGATTTGACGGAGTCGAGATTCACGGAGCGAACACCTACTTGATTCAACAATTCTTCTCACCGCACTCCAATCGCCGTGAAGATCGCTTCGGCGGTGATGTCCATGGACGTTTGACGTTCCCACGCGAAGTCATTCGCCGTGTCAAAGAAGCAGCCGCAGATGCAGAAAACTTCCTCGTCGGCTATCGCTTCTCACCAGAAGAAATTGAAGAGCCAGGCATCACGCTCGACGACACGGATGTGTTGCTCGATATGATTTTAGAAGAAGGCGTCGATTATATTCACGCGTCTCTCTGGAACTTCAATACGGCTTCCATGCGTGACGAGAACGTCACGGAACGTTCGATTGACCGCATCGCCAAACGAATCAATGGTGCCATCCCGCTCATCGGAGTCGGGCAACTTCAGCGTCCGGCGCAAGTCGAAGACGCACTCGAGGTCGTCGACCTTGCGGCACTCGGTCGCGAACTCATCATCGACCCGGAATGGCTTGAAAAAGTGAAATCGGACCGCGAAGACGAGATTGAGACAGAACTCGATTTAAACAAACAAGCCGAACTCGCTGTTCCCGCCCCACTTTGGAACGCCATCACAACTCGTGCCGGTTGGTTCCCGATTAAAGATCAAGAAGTGAAATAAAACGTTAGTATGCGACAGACATGTTTTTTGTCTGTCGCTTCTTTGTGGTCGCGGACACATTTTAGACACATATTCGACACATTTTTATTTAATTTTCTTTCTAAATTTTATGTATTCAACTTTTCACATTTATCACACAATTTTAATCTAGTATTGACGATGCGTTGGGTCAGTCTGTTTGATTTTTTGTTGAAAGGGGCATTCTATCCTAATGGTAGATCAACCAGTAGATATGAATTTACACCATGAACAACACCGTCAGTATCAGCAGCAATTTAAACGCAAAACGGAAGCATTTCGACAGCAAAGCCAGGCCATTCAACAACAAATGCAAGATTCTTCAGAATCACACGAACGAGCATTTACTAAAGAAATCGCGGAGCTAAAACAGCTAACGAAACGACATGCGTCTAAATGAGCATTCTTGATCGCTTCTACCCGCAAGGAAAGAAGTGAACCGTTATATGGAAAATAGAATCCGACAACAATTTTTAACTCATCTCGCTCGAGAGAACAATCATTTCACAGATCAAAGTTACGTGGAAAATTTTTACGAATTGGATGAGCAGATTATACGGGCTCTTCAAACCAATCAACTTCAATTAGCCAACACGTTGCTAGAAACATTGACACTCGATTTGTTAAAGCATCCTATGATTGATGAGTATCATGGGGTTCGACTTTACTTTCGAGGACTCACCTATCATGTGAGTCGCCTTGTTCCTGTCTCGAATTCAAATGTTCAAACATCACTTGCCTACACAAGTGCGCTGTTGAGACTGGTCGATGAACTCCATACCCCACTCGACTTTGTCTATGCGATCCCTGTCGTTACAGAATCATTGGCTACGATGATGTCATTCATTTCCTCACAAGACTCTTCGGATCATCGCGTTCTGTCTGCCATCCGATTGATTGAGGAACACTTAACTGATCCCACTCTGTCTTTATCAAGCGTAGCGATTGGAGTCGGGTTATCTAACAATTATTTATCTTCCTTATTTAAACAAGAGACGGGTGAAACCATTGCAGAACGCATTCGCAGACGTCGGATTGAGGCCTCAATGAACGATTTAATCGTGACCTCATTACCTATTTGCTCCATCGCGAAGTCGTATTGTTTTTCATCGTGTACAACGTTTATCAGTACATTTAAGACTTACAAAAACATGACTCCCCTACAATATCGTCAATCACACCATAAGAAAAAACGTTGAGGTTCATCATGTCCTCAACGTTTTTTCATTCCATTCTTCTCGTAACATACCCATCCGAATCGAATCATAGCGCTTCTCGTTCACGACACGCACTTGACGGATTCGACCTTCCAGTTGCATCCCTACTTTTTCAGCGACCCGCATCATACGCTCATTTCCTGACCACGTCGTCAAACCCACACGAACGACTGGTAGCGTCTCAAATAGATGTTCGGTCCATAGACGAAGGGCACGCGTCCCGACACCGCGATTCCAGCGGTCGGACTGATGCAAGATGATGCCCATCTCGAGCCACTCTCGTCCGGCATCCTCAAAATAATAAGAAACGGTCCCATATACGGTTCCATCCACTTCAATGACCCACATGTCATCTTTTTGGATGAGCGACTGCTCGATTTGCTGAAACTCTTCGTAGGACATCGCCTTGTGTTCAAAGTAAGGGGCGTCCCATTGTTTCCACTCCGGTGTCGCATCCCGATAAATCAATTCCCATAGTCGTGATAAGTCTTGTTCTTCAATCGGTCGAATGACCACTTCATTGTCTTGTCGCATCTTGTCTTCCTCTCTAAAGATCGTCCTTACCTTATTCTTGCGTCCCGTTCGAATCCCCTTTTTTTCGCTTACGCCAAATGAACGCAAGGATCAAGACAATCAAACTCGCCATGACGGAAGCGATGGCAATCGGACTCGAATCGGTCATAAACAATTGGCCAATGGAGACGGAGTAGGCAAGCCCAAACGACGTGACGAGTTTTGCACCGAACGCGATGCCCGCGAAACGTGGGAACGGCACGCGACTGAATCCGGCCGCAAGACAGATGACCTCGTCCGGCAAAATCGGAATGATGAATAAGACGAGCAAAATGCCAAGACCATACTTCTCGACATATCGGTCGTACGTCTTCAACTTCTCCTCATCGACCCAGCGGATGATCCGCTCACGACCGAACCGGGCCAACCCATACATGACAAAGATACCAAGCGTGGTCGCGATACTCCCGACTAAAGCCGCACGAAACGGTCCGAGCGCGACACTTCCAATCGGCACACTGACCGCTTCCGGGACCGGCAAGGCAATCGGCTGTAAAAAGCTGAATGCTGCAAACACCCAGACCGCCTGTCGTTCATATTGCTCTAATAGACGATCTAATCCGTATGTGTCATAGAGAACAAGTCCGAACGAGACATAATAGACGAGAACGAAAATCAAGAAGAGAGAGAACGTAATTTTCCACATCTGTTTTAGGATGACGTTCGAGCCGTCCCGAATCGCCCGTAGTAGTCCGACCGAGAGGGCGAGTAAGACAATGCCCGTCCACCCGAGCTGGTACGGCAATAGGAGGGAAGGTAAGACGACAAACGGCAACAGACTGAGCGCGACGAGCCCCAATCCGTATCCAAGATAAATCGAATGTCGTTCTTTCATGAGCCATCACCCTCTCCCCGTTCTACTTCTAGTGTACCCAGAAAGTGAAGGGGATGTATCCTGCCAAGGGCACCTTCCATCTCATGCTTTTGATGTAGAAAAAACCACGATCGATTTCAGATCGTGGCTTTCAATCATTTATTCTCCAAGTGACGCTTGGATGAAGTCATGGAATAGACGTTGTGGACGTTCTGGACGCGAAATCAACTCTGGGTGGAACTGTGATGCCAC
The DNA here is from genome assembly GCF_050269125.1 of Exiguobacterium sp. NPDC077395. NCBI lineage: Bacteria > Bacillati > Bacillota > Bacilli > Caryophanales > Exiguobacterium > Exiguobacterium sp. NPDC077395. The sequence continues at coordinate 221,631 of NZ_JBNNHU010000001.1, read as the reverse complement.
GAACCACTTGTGTTCTGGAATCTCAATGATTTCTACGAGACGACCATCCGGGCTCGTACCTGAGAACTTGAAGCCTTCTGCTTCAAACGCTTCACGGTACTCGTTGTTGAACTCGTAACGGTGACGGTGACGCTCGTATACGAGCTCTTGATCGTATGCGGCGTGTGCGTTCGTCCCTTTTTCGAGTTTACATGGGTAGAGTCCGAGACGGAGTGTGCCGCCAAGGTCTTCGATGTCCTTTTGCTCTGGAAGAAGGTCGATGATCGGATATGGTGTCGATGGGTCGATTTCAGCCGTATGTGCACCGTCCAACTTCAAGACGTTACGGGCAAACTCGACCGTTGCGAGTTGCATCCCGAGACAGATCCCGAAGAATGGGACGTTATTTTCACGAGCGAAACGTGTCGCTTCGATTTTCCCTTCGATTCCTCGCTCACCGAACCCACCAGGAACGAGGATACCGTCTGCATCGCCGAGGATGTCCGAGACATTTTCAGCTGTCACGTCTTCTGCATTGATCCAGTCGATGTCGATGTCCGCGTTGAACGCATAACCTGCGTGCTTAAGCGCCTCTGCGACTGAGATATACGCATCACGCAACTCGACATATTTCCCGACGAGTGCGATTTTCACTTTTTTCTCAAGGTGCGTGACCGTGTGAACGAGCTCTTTCCAAGCCGTCATGTCGGCAGCCGGTGTGTTGAAACCGAAGTAGTCGTTGACGAGTTGGTCCATTCCTTGTTTTTGGAGGTTAAGTGGTACTTCGTAAAGTGTCGACGCATCTTGTGCTTCGATGACCGCCTCTTTACGCGTATCACAGAAGAGTGCGATTTTCTCACGCATGTCTTCCGGAATGTCGTGCTCTGTACGGAGAACGATAATGTCTGGCTGAATCCCGTAGCTGCGAAGCTCTTTGACGCTGTGTTGCGTCGGTTTCGTCTTCATCTCACCTGCCGCACGAAGGTAAGGAACGAGCGTACAGTGAACGTACATGACGTTCTCTTTCCCGATGTCATTTTTTACTTGGCGAATGGCTTCGATGAACGGAAGAGATTCGATATCTCCGACTGTTCCACCAATCTCTGTAATGACGACATCAGCGTTCGTCTCACGACCTGCACGGAAGACACGGTCTTTGATTTCATTCGTGATATGTGGAATGACCTGAACCGTTCCACCGTTATAGTCTCCACGACGCTCTTTTTTCAAGACAGTCGAATAAATGCGTCCTGATGTGACGTTCGCGTTTTGCGATAAGTTGATGTCGATGAAACGCTCATAGTGTCCGAGGTCAAGGTCAGTCTCAGCGCCATCATCTGTGACGAATACTTCTCCGTGTTGATACGGGCTCATCGTACCTGGGTCGATGTTGATGTATGGGTCAAACTTTTGAATCGTCACGTTGAGTCCTCGATTTTTGAGTAGACGCGCGAGTGAAGCTGCCGTGATCCCTTTACCGAGCGAAGATACTACCCCGCCTGTTACGAAAATGTACTTTGTCATGTTTCTTTCTCCTCTCTTGAATACCAACCATCGGGAAACGAAAAAACAAAAAAAGCAAAAGTGCCCCCGTGAATGGAGGACACTTTTGCTGCATCGTTACGTGCTAAACTAGCCCATGACTAATTTACGCCAGAGACGATACAGTCGTCAAGATATTATTTTTTCTTTTTTTCAAGTCGGTGAAAACGACTAAAAAAGAAAAAGAGACACGCCTAGCCGGGCGCGATGCCCGGCTTTTTGCGGTCTCTTATAAATCATCCTCGTCTTCGAGATCGAGGTCGTCGTCCAAGTCATCGTCCTTGAAGTCATCAAGGCCTTCTACTTTTTCTTCTTCGTCCTCATCGTCAAATTCAGATGAATCATAATCTTCTACTTTTGCGAATACATCCAAGTCATCTTCGATATCGACGATGCCTTCGTCTGCTTCTTCGAACTCTTCTTCGAATTCGTCAAGTTCACCACGTTGACGTGCTTCGATGACGAGATCCTCATCCGACTTGTCGAATGGGTACCAAACACGAAGCGCCCAACGGTTTGCTCCCAAGTTGACGAACAACCCGTCGATGTTCAAATCGGTGTAAAGTTGTGCGATTTTCTCGAGCTCTTCTTCTTCACTCGCAAACGTATAGTTTTGCTTGATTTTTTCGCGAATCTCATCAAAAGAAACAGGCTGCTCGCCAGTTTCTTGGAGAAGTTCATAAACGAAATCAATCAACGATTTATTCATTAAAGGACACTCCTTTTCCGTCACTAGTTAAACATCACTCCTCATTATAAACAAAAGCGATATGAAAAAGCTAGAGGAAATTATGAATCGTTCGATGTCTCCGTTTTGATTCGGAACCAATACAAACTAATCAACCCGATATTGAACAACCACGTCAGTCCCAGAACGCCAAACATCCATCCTCTCGGAATTTGAAACGACAATTCCGCATTGACGGTCTGTCCGACGTATAGACCGTACCCTAACAAACCGACCATCAGAAATGAGTAGGACACGACCATCCCGAACCGCTTCCACAATTGAATGAGCAGTGAGGCAAACTCTTTGTTCGTCTCATATTTTGAAAACAAATAATCATGCCCTGCGCTCGAGTACATCGTCTGCGTGTATCCACTTACGAATAACACGGGTATGAAAGCGACAGGATGTATGAATCCAAGGAAAAAGATAAGGGATGATCCAAGTAGGACCAAATACGGATGTCTCGCAAAATCATACACCCGGCTGAAGAGTACCCAACCGAGCACGCCTGCTAAAAACGGGATGAATACGTAAAGAAGAAGTTGTAGAAACGAATAGAGGGCGAGACTGACAAACACAGCACCAATGAGCGTCCATCCCCCGAACAGACCAATCACAAAAGATAACAGTTGGACTTGTCGCGTACGACTCGCTCGAATAAATAATTGCATCCGCTTTTGAAACAAGAGCCAACCGACATATCCGAGCAGAATGACCATCAAGGCAAACACTTCGATATAGCCGCGCGCGCCTTCCAACAGACTGAGCAACCGACTGATCAATGTGAAAAGAGTGACTGCAAGGAATGCGCGCAAAAAGGAGGCAGTCTCTAGTTGCCACGTTGCTGACTTTTCAAGCGGTAACTTGCGTACGAATAGCCAAGGTAGCACCAGACTGATGAGGAACAGCCCGACCGCCCACGAATACGATTGGAATAGCGCATACGAAAATAAAACGATCCAGCTCAATAGGATGAGGACGAGCGGCCATGAACTTCCTTGTTTCGACGTTGTTTCACTCTCGCGATTTGCCAACTCATTCAACTGCGACAAAATCGTCGTCATGATGGAACCGACACCCACTGAGCCAACCCCGACTAAAAAAGCACTCCATTCAATCGCACGTTCAAATGGAAGTAAAAAAATGATCAACCCGACGGCAAGTGTACCTAAGGCCACTAAAAACGTATCCTTTGAGCCACGTCGTCCGATCACATAAACCCACAACAAGAGTCCTGACATGCTCGATACGTAAAAAATAAGGAACGGGATCAATCGTCCGACCCCTTCTTCGACCGCCATAATCGACAAAAATAAGATTTGCGGCAGAATCTGACTGCTAAGTGCGCTGACGATGATCATGAGTAGGATTACTCGTTTCATGAAAAGTCACCTCTCGTTTGAACATAGCTACACTGCTCTCCTATCCATCTTTCCCATTTTCGTTTCTACGTGAACCCGTTCATGAGCACATTCACTTCTCAGTTTCTTCACACTTCTGTCGATATAGAAGAGAACGCCAATTTAGATATGACATAAAAGGAGAATAAAATATGGCACTTTTTCGAAAGACAACCTCAACAGGTTTCGTTGCTTCAGAAGGTTTTCCTGATATTCAGACAATCGCCAAGCCGTCTGACTCGAGTTTGAGCGGACGTACTCATTATATGGGCTATACGGCCTCTCAAGTGAAACGTCTACAAGACATGGCTCCGCTCGTGGAGTCCGTGCTAGATGAAGTACTTGAAAATGTGCTCGACCACTTAATGCTTCAACCCGAAATGGTTCGCATCGCAAACGCTTCATCAACGAGGGAACGTTTAAAGAACGTATTCGCCGATTATTTCCGCAGTTTGTTGACGGGAAACATCGATGACAAATTCTTAGCCATGCGAAAACGAATGGGACAGACACATCACCACTTCGCGGTCCCTGTCGTCTGGTTCCTCGCGACGTATTCCGCGTTCAATACCTTGCTCATCCCAAAAGTCGTCGAGACGTATCAACATGACCCGGCGACTTTGACAGAATCGCTTTTGGCGTTATCACACGCGATGAACTTAGACGCTCAAATCGTTACCGAACAATACGTGAACGCCCGACTCGATGAACTCGAGTCCGCGAATGAGGCCCGTGCCACATTGTTAAGCGACGTCTCACGCGTCAGTGCAGAAGTCGCTACGACGATGGACCGAACGGGACAAGCGATGTCTGAAACAAGCAATCGCGCGCACCAAGTCCTTGCGGAAACGGAACAAACGGAAAAGATGAGTCGCCACTTGATGACGTTGACACATACGAACGGCGAACAAATCGAACAGATGGAAGTCGAATTCAAACAATCTGCTACTTATGTAGACACTTCGCTCGATCGCATCACAGCTCTAAAAAATGGTTCTCAAGAAATCGTCAGCATGACGCGAAGTATCGAACAAATCGCCAATCAAACGAACTTGCTCGCCTTAAACGCCTCAATCGAAGCGGCTCGAGCGGGTGAACACGGGAAAGGATTCGCTGTCGTCGCCACCGAAGTGCGCACACTCGCGGAGAACGCGAAACAACTGAGCAGTCAAATCAATGCGCTCATTCATGAAAATGAAGCCAATATCGCAGCACTCTTCGATCAAATGGGGCATATGCATCGGACGAACGATGAAGCGATGCGTCAATTGAACGACGTCAAGGCTAGTTTCTCGACCGTTCAAGAAGAAATGGGGCAATACGTCCTTTCGTTTGAACGGAACAAACAAGATCTCGGACAGATGGTTGAAACCATTTCCTCCATCAACGAGACGACACAAGGTTTATCTCACCTGACCTCTTCGCTTCTCTCTACAGCTGAAATGCAATAAACAAACAAGGCACGGTCCGCGGACCGTGCCTTTCTGCATTATTGTACAACCGGTTCTGGTATCTCGATGGCTTTCAGCGAGCGATCGAGCAATTCGACGACGTCGAACGTGCCGACCGTCTCATCGACTTCCTTCGCTTTCGTTCCATCAGACAACATCGTCAAACAGTACGGACATGCCGAACCGATGACTGTCGGTTTCGTTTCAAGCAATTGTTCCGTCCGAGCCACGTTGACACGTGTCCCGACTTTCTCTTCTTGCCACATGAGACCACCACCGGCTCCACAACACATACCGTTTTCACGGTTACGTGTCGCTTCGACGAGTTCGATACCCGGGATCCGTTCGAGGACGAATCGTGGTGCATCATAAATGCCGTTGTAACGACCGAGGTAACAAGAGTCGTGATAGACGACACGTTCATTCACTTGAAGGTCAGGTTGAATCCGATCCGTATCGAGCAATTCGGCGAGTAACTCCGTATGGTGATACACTTTCACACCATCAAGTCCGAAGTCTGGATACTCATTTTTGAATGTGTTGTAAGCGTGTGGGTCGACCGTGACGATTTTCGTCACCCCATACTTCTCAAACAATTTAATGTTCGCTTCGGCGAGTTCTTGGAAGAGTAACTCGTTTCCGATTCGACGTGGTGTGTCTCCTGAGTTCTTCTCTTCATTTCCGAGAATAGCGAATGAGACGCCCGCCTTGTTCAAGACGCTCGCAAAGCTCTGCGCGACTTTTTGACTACGGCTATCGTAAGAGCCCATCGCGCCGACCCAGAAGAGGTATTCGAATTCTTCGCCTGCTTTTTTCTTTTCTTTCGCCGTCGGGATGACGAGTTCTGTATCCTTGCGCCAGTTCTCGCGTTCTTTCCGGTTCATTCCCCACGGGTTTCCTTGACGCTCGATGTTTGCGACCGTGCGCTGCGCCTCCGGATCCATCTTCCCTTCCATCATGACGAGGTAACGACGAAGGTCGATGATTTTATCGACGTGCTCGTTCATGACCGGACATTGATCTTCACAGTTTCGGCATGTCGTACACGCCCAGATTTCTTCTTCCGTGATGACGTTGCCGATCAATTCGTCTGCGACGAGTATATGGCCATCTTGCGCCGCTGCTGCGATTTCAGCACCTTGCGTGTTTTGGAACATAAGTGCCGGTGCCCACGGCGATTTTCTCGTGACCGCCGCACCTTTCATATTCATATGGTCACGAAGTTTGACGATCAAGTCCATCGGAGACAACATCTTCCCTGTTCCTGTTGCCGGACATACATTCGTACAACGTCCGCACTCGACGCAAGCGTACAAGTCGACGAGTTGCTTCTGGTTAAAGTCTTCAATCTTGTTGACCCCGAAGACGATTTCTTCATCTGATTCTTCTGCTTCTTCCATCGCTGAAAAATCAACAGGTGCCAAGCGACCGACTTTGTGTGTGCGCCCGAGCCAGACGTTGAGCGTCCCGGCGATCAAGTGCGCGTGTTTGCCTTGCGGGATGTAGACCATGAAGCTGAGTAAGAATAAGAGGTGCATCCACCAGAAGACGACGAACAAGGCGAAAGCGACCGGACCCGGTACCCAAGCAAACGCTGAACCGATGAGTGTCGCGACCGGTTCACCCCACATCGGGAGCTCTTCCTTATAAACGAGGTAAAACCCGTTCCCGAACAAGACGGAAACCATCAACCCGCCGATGAAGATGAGGGCGAGACCTGCTAAAAAGTTTCGTTTCAAGCGCACGAGCTTCTCGACGTAACGACGGTAGAATCCCCAAACGACCGCGACGAGAATCATGAGCATGACGATTTCTTGCATGAACGTGAAGATTGGATAGAGTGGACCGAGCGGGATGTGTGGGAAACGTGTTCCGACCGCTAGTCCTTTCCAAATAAAATCAATCGCCCCGAATTGGACGAGGATAAAGCCGTAAAACATCATGACGTGAATGGCGCCACTCTTTTTATCCTTTAACAATTTCTTTTGACCGAACACGTTGATCATGACCTGTTCGAGTCGTTCTTTGTTCGTTTGGCTCCATTCTGCCTTCTTCCCGAGCTTGATGAATGTATAACGCTGATGAACCAGCGAAGCAAATAAATACACCCCATAGCCGAGGACGAGCAAGAATAGAATCCAGTTGACGATTAAAAATGTAGACATCCCCAAAACTCCCCCTTTTGAAAACGGATTCAATCTTGAATTCAGTATATCAAATGATGAATGAACAGTCATTCATTTTTGTGAAGTTCTCGTCAGAAGTTTAGAAGATGTTTCAAGATGAGCAATAATCCCCCATAACTGCATACGGCCAATACGAATGTACGGAAGTGCAGATTTCGGTCGGACGGGAGTTCAAACTTCACGATATTGAGAATCATCGCCCCGGCCACGAACGCAAAACAGAGCGCTTCGACGTGCGCGGCCAAGTCAATCCAGCGTGAAAAGAACCCACCGAGCAAAATCCCACCGCTCAACAAGTAGCGTCCTTGTCGCATGTAACGTTCTCCATAGTGCCGGTTCAAGTCATGTCCGAGCGCCAAAAAGTGGACACCGAGCGCCGTCGCATAGAAACTTCTCGCAACGAACGTCACGGAGTCGGCCGTCACCACATACGCCGAAAATGTCATATATGCCGTGAGGAGCGTCACCTGTAGCCAATACGAAACGGCCCGATCGACCGCTTCATCTTGGAAGTGAGGCGTCCGAACGAACCGCATCGTACCGTAGAACAACGTAAACCCGATGAGACTGACGATGTAAATCTCTGAAGGTAGGGCCAGATTCAACCAATCGATGCGGAGCGTGTCCTGGCGTTTATTCAGCGACGGCAAGAGATACATGAAGAAGTACGTGATGGCGACCCCGCTCGAGAAAGAGAACCACTTCTTTGAAGGAACGGTCTCTTCCCGGAACAAATAGATGCCGAAGAAGTTAATCAGCGCCAAATAGATGATGATCCAGTTCGCCATCTCGTCTTCATCCTCTCAAATCAATCCAAAACCGCTCGACAATCGTCCCGTCTTCTTCCGTATACGGTGTGTCCGCGACGCCCCCGTTGTTTAAAATGACTTGACGGGAAGCGACGTTTGTCCGATCACACGTAATTAAGGCACGCTCAATGCCTAGCTCTTTCACTTTCTCAAGCGCAAGTTGTAATTGAATCGTAGCGAGTCCTCGCCCACGCGCGCTCGGTTTCACCCCGTATCCGACATGCCCACCAATTTTCAAGAGCGATTCATTCAACTCGTGACGAATGTTCGCCGCCCCGAGAAGCTCCTCTCCGTCCGTGAGCCAATACGTCGTACTAGGGACCCTGCCTTCCTCTATGTTCTCACGTAACTCTTTCTGACGTAACGTGTTAACGTATGCCTCGAAGTCTGTCGTTTCTCGGTCCACCGAGGTCGGGACGATCCGTTCATCTCGTTCGTACCATTCTTCTAAAAATGCGAGAATCTGTTCTTTTTGTTCGACAGACGTCTTGATTAGTCTTAACATCACATTTCCCCCTTTATTCATTTCCATTCGCGCTCTCTAAATTGATTTCCTTGTTCCTTCATCTTAAGGAACGCACACTCGAAATAAAATGGACGTTCTCGTCAAGGTTTGTCCCCTTTCAAACATGAAAAAAGTGCCACCTTGTTCAGATGACACTTTCGGTATGCTTATTCTTCGAGTCCGAGACGTTGCGGCATGTGTGGAGCGAGTTGTCTCGCTTCTTCTAACCGCCCTGCTTCGACGAGCGTATGGAAATGTAAGAACTGTTCGTGCGATGCATCACTGATGGCTGCCAAATAATCGACGTACCGATCGTAGACCGCTTTGTCCTCTGGACGTGCCTCGATGAGTGCGATATACAGGCGAACGGTGTCCTCTCCGTAAAGGAGCGGGAACTCATCGTTCAATTGAAGCAGTTTATCGATCGAATTGACATCGACACCGTTCTCCTGATCGTAGTGCGTGATGACTTGTTCGGCATGGTCCTCGAGGCGACCGCGCCACTCTTCATACTCTTCCTCATTCGTTTCGAGCATCTCGAACCAGTCTTCGTTCAACATCTCTTCAATCTTGTTTACGCGTTCTGTAAAGTTCATCAGTCTTCTCCTCCTTCAAATGTCCATGTGACATGTACTTCATATATGCCAACATCTTCTTCATTCATGGACAACTCATATACGAACGTACATGATTCTTCTGCCACATCGAGGCGCGATGTCGTCGTCGCCATCGTCATCGACATATATGGATTCTTGTATAAGCTTTGCGTGAAGCGACCTTCGATGAAGGAGTGATTCATCTCGATTGGTCCCTTACAGATCAGCGCCAATCGTTCCGGCGTGTACTTGATTGTCGTCGGGACCGGTCCGTCCTCTTGTTGTTGGTCAAACATTAAAATAAAGCCAGTCTTCAATGGATAATATAAGCCGTCAGCCGAAAGTTCGATCGCCTCTGACATATCACTCATCCGTGTTGTTTGCTGGACACGCACGCGAAGTGGTTCAATCGCCATGCTCATCCCCCTTTCCGTCAACTCATCGTACCATATGTGGTAGGAGTCGTTCTATCGACGGCGCTTTGTTTTCACGTAGACGAGATGGTCTACCCACTCTTCATTCTCATAGATAAACCCTTCTCTCGTACACTCGTACGACATGCCGACACGCTCAGCGAGACGAACCGACGCCTCATTGTCGAGATTGATATGTGCCTCGATTCGTTGAAAGTTCAAATCGTCAAAAGCGATACGCATCGCCAGGTCGACTGCTTCTGTGCCATACCCTTGACCCCAATGCTGATTATGAATCGTATACCCGACCCTCCCCCATTGAAACGCATCTCGCGCAAGAGTAGAAAAATCCACCATACCAAGGTGTGTCCCATCGTCGAGTCGGAAAATGGCGAAGACATGTGCCTCGTCTTCAAGCGCAAGTGCCTGATGATTGTCGACTAGCTGGTCAAACCAAACGGACGTACAGTCGCTCATGTCTAATTTCCCAGGGTCATACTCATGTTGCGAAACAAGACGATTTGTAAATCCACTTAACCACGCGTCATAATCTTGTTTCTCTAACGGTCGTACAACGATTCGATTCGTTTTTCGTTGATGCGTAAATCGGTTCAATCTTTCAGGTCCCCTTCCTATTACTTTTATACAGTCAGAAAAACTTCTTCCACTTTCCTTCCGAAATCACATCGACCTTTCCTTCATTCACACGAATCGCAGTCTCGTCGTCAATCGCATAGGCGGGTGCCTGTAACGCTTCCGCCCACTCTGCCGCATCTCGTGACGTATTCTCCGAAAGCATCTCGTGATCGAGGTGTGGAAAGATTGAGAAGTCGACAAACCCTAGCGTCTCATCGCTCTGCTCATCAGATGAACGCCATCCGACAAATGCTTCCCCGATTCGTGGGGTCATCACCATGCTGCCGGCACTCAATCCGACATACACGCCTTCCCAAGATGGGAGTAACGCCGCCACCCCGGACTGTTTCATCCAATGATGTAAAAACAGCGGATCGCCACCGTTCACCAATAACACGTCCGCTCGTTCAAATGCCGGTCTCCATACCGATTCATCGATACTCGGGAGCGCGCTCAGTTCGAGCACCCCGATCGACTTCCAGCCCAGTTCGCACATCGGTGTCGAGAAATCCCCCTTGAAAAAGTTCCATGCATGCTGCGTTCCACCGTTCAACGCATAGATGGCTGTCGGGATACAGAGTGCCTCACACTCTTCAATCGGCTTGTCCAATAACTCGAGAAGTGCTTGTTTGATGCTTTCGTTCTTTATACCTGCTGACGTTAATAACAGTTTCATCTACGTCTCCTCCTTCTTCATCTCCGTATAAGGAGTTCGCATAAGTCGCCGTTATCCCCTTTGTTCAACAAAAAAGGCCGTAGACGAATTCTCGTCCACGACCTTGAGGTACTGAAAAATTAGCTGATTTTATACACGCGGCCTTCGAACGGCTTCAAGTGAAGAAGCGTCGATTCTGCATCGCCCTCGACCGGCATATTGCTCAAGACGACATCTTTCGCACGAAGTGTCTGGTCCATATCGAACATCGTCTCTTTCGCCGTCAAGTTCGTGACGACAAGGTACTGCGTGTTCCCGAGCGTACGCGTATACGCATAGACTTCCGGGTGATCCGGTAAAACGACATCATACGCCCCGTATACAAACGTCTCATCGTCTTTACGGAGTTGGATCATCTCTTTATAGAAGTTAAAGATAGAGTCCTCGTCTTCAAGCTGTGCTTCGACGTTGATGTCTGTATAGTTCGGGTTGATGCCGACCCATGGCTTCTCTGCGAATGTGAAGCCGGCGTTCGGTGCATCACTCCACTGCATCGGAGTGCGCGTGTTATCGCGTGACGAGTTCCACGTGATACGCATCATCTCGTCATGACTCTTCCCTTGCTCGACACCGATATAGTAGCGATTGCGTGTCGCGATATCGTCATATTGATCGATTGAATCGAATTTGACGTTCGTCATCCCGATTTCTTGACCTTGATAGATGAATGGCGTTCCTTGCATGAGGAAGTACATCATCGCAATCGACTTCGCGCTTTCTTTCCAGTAACGCTCGTCGTCTCCCCATTTCGAGACCGTACGCGTCTGGTCATGATTTTCGACGTAAAGGGCGTTCCATCCGTCAGCCTCAAGTCCTTTTTGCCATTTCGTCAACACGTTCTTCAAGTGGACGACATCGAGTTTCGAATCGGCGTCCTCACTCCATAGGTCCATGTGTTCGAATTGGAAGACCATGTTCATCTTCCCTTCTTTTTCACCGACCCAAAGGTGCGCATCGTCAGGTGATACCCCGTTCGCCTCACCGACCGTCATGATGTCATGTTTATTGAACGTCTCGTCACGAAGTTCTTCTAGATAGTCGTGAATCCCGTCCACGTTCATGTGCATCTCGAACGACGGTACAAAGTCGAGGTCGTTCGGGTTCGGCAAGTCGGCGAACGTCGGATTCTTGCGGATGTGGCTGATCGCATCGACACGGAACCCGTCGATTCCTTTTTCGAGCCACCAGTTGATCATGTCGTATACGGCTGTACGCATCTCAGCGTTTTCCCAGTTGAGATCTGGCTGTTTTTTCGAGAAGACGTGCAAGTAATATTGCTCCGTCGCTTCATCGAATTCCCAAGCCGAGCCGCCAAAGATGGATTCCCAGTTATTCGGCTTCGATCCGTCCGGTTTTCCGTCACGCCAAATATACCAGTCGCGCTTCGGATTGTCTTTTGAGCTCTTCGATTCAATGAACCAAGGGTGCTCATCCGACGTATGGTTGACGACGAGGTCGAGCAACAGTTTCATACCGCGCTGATGCACCTCGTCCAATAAACGGTCGAAGTCTTCCATCGTACCGAATTCGTCCATGATGTCTTGGTAGTCACTAATGTCATACCCATTGTCATCGTTTGGCGATTTATACATCGGGCAAATCCAGATGACGTCAATGCCAAGGTCTTTCAAATAGTCGAGCTTATCAATGATTCCTTGAATGTCTCCGATTCCGTCTCCGTTCGCGTCATAAAAACTGCGTGGATAGATTTGATAGGCGACGGCTTCTTTCCACCAGTTGCGTTTAAGCGTTTGTGTTTGTTGTTGTTCTCGTTGTAAAAGTTGCATGTGATCTAGATACTCCTTATCCCAAAACTCACTGCTCATCATTTATAATTATCTTATTCGTGCTGTGAACTTTATATCATTAGCGCAATCGTTTGCACGATGCAATAAATTTATCTTACCAAAAAACATTCGATGATACAAAGATGTTTCATCAGCATACTCAACGTGTACCCTACACGATTTTGAAAAGAAATGAAAGCGAGGTGCCTCATCATGTTTCGATTTGCTACACTTGATGATTTTTCAGCCATCGACCAATTGATTGTAAAGAAAGCGAAAGAATTTCAGGCAGCCGGGAAGTCCCAATGGGTCAAATATTTAGAGCCGAGTCGCTCGGATTATGTCCGCCACGATTTAACGAAAGGGACTGTATTTGTATATGAACGTGACCACCATGTCGTCGGTGCCGTCAGTCTCATCCCACCGACCGATTGGGATCATCATCTATGGAATGACCCGGACGGTGCCGTCTACTTGCACCGACTCGTCACGGACTCGAAGGTAAAAGGAGAGCGAATCGGTGAACGCTTGATGCAATATGCCCTCTCTCACACTGCTTCGACCGTTCGATTGGATTGCGTGGCAGACAACACGTTCTTGAATGGATACTACCCTCAATTTGGCTTCCGTTACATCGGGGAACGGAACGGCTTTTCATTATTCGAAAAACAGGCTTGACCTTGACGTGACGTCAACCTTTACGCTTGTGCTAAGGAGGTGAAGGGATGTATACGATTCAACAACTTGCGTCACTCGCCGGCACGACGGCGCGGACACTTCGACATTATGACTCGATTGGATTACTCGTCCCCATGCGTGACGACAATGGCTACCGCCGTTATACGTCGCGTGATGCCGAGCGTCTACAGCTGATTTTACTGTATCGAACACTCGACGTTCCGCTCGATCAAATCGGAGAACTACTTGATGCATCGGCGTTTGATCGAGTCGAAGTACTGAACGAACATGTCGAGGCGTTACGACAAAAAGCCGCCTATTTCGCGCAACTCGCGGAGACGGCGGAAAAGACCCTCACCTCACTCAAAGGAGGGATTCCAATGGATGACAAATCACTGTTCAAAGGATTGTCTTATGAAGAGATTCAAGCACATGAGGCAAAGCATCATGATGAGGTAAAGGAGCGTTGGGGAGACAGTTCCGCTTACAAAATCGCGCAAGAGCGAGCTGCGAAGCGCTCAAAAGCGGACTGGGAACGTATGAATCAGATGCAACTCGATTTGGTTGCGCCACTCGTCAATTTGTTTCGTTCACAAGTCGCAATTGAAGATGACCGTGTTCAATCGGTCGTCAGAGACAATCATCTGTTTATCGACAAACACTTTTACGATTGTTCACTCGACATGTTCAGCGGACTCGGACAGATGTATGTAGCGGATGAGCGATTCACCGCCTATTATGACCGCTTCGAACCAGGTCTTGCATCGTACTATAACGAAGCCATCCAATATTATTGTATCGCCAACAGTTAAGTCCAAGCCTCAGGCTTGGACTTTGGTCTGTCGACGGTTCGGTCGCGCGTGATCCAGCGTTTCGATGTATCGGCGCAACATCGGTAAGACCGTGACCAATTGTAAATAAGGATATGTGGCAAAATTGTCGTCCCCCCCTTTATAGATGACAGCCTGATCGAGAGCGCGCCACCCTTGTATCGTCCATTGTTCAAGTGTTGCCTTACAGAACGAAGGCTGGGATTGGATTGCCCAATAGGCTTGGAGCTGTCCTTCCGCCGTCGACGGACGAACGGTGATGATGGGGCATGGCAATTGGTTCAAACGACTCGATTCAATCGGTCCAGTCTCGTGAATCACGAGCAGTTTCGGTGCGAGTCGTTCAAGCCACATCATCGTCTTATCGTCGTTTAAGGATGAGACATGAATAAGGTGATGAGAGGGAATCGGAGAATCCTGTAGCGGATAGCGCTCCCTCACCTCTTGAATACGCGCTTGACTCGTCCATTTCATAAGCGGTGTCGCCCATCGAATATACAATTGAGTAATCCATTGTTTGAGCGACTGTGGTCGATGTTCAGTGGGACCGTCTTCTTGAATGACATGTGTCACGCCTAAATCGCGGATAGCGTGATAGACGAAAGTGGATGTATGATGGTCACTAATCATGAGTACAATCGGTCTAGTCATCTCTCGATCCCTCCATTGATCACTTTTGATCCGTCATTTCATGAATTCCGAGTTCGCATAATGCACGTTTCCAAGAACCAAATCGTCTCGATACTTTTGCGACACTCGGTTTATTGAAGCGTTTAGCCCACTTTTGATACGTAATCGCATTAAACGGTTTTAATACTCGATACGCTTCATATAGCGCTTGGACAATCTCCGCCTTATCTTTGGCAGGTTGTACGGTGAAATGTTCTTCTTCTAAACGCTCGACCGCTTTGACGGCGAGACTCCACGACCCGAAGTGGGTAATAATATCACCTAATGAAGGAACACTTCGTCCTGATGCCCAGTGCCGATATTGAGCACTCGTCAGCCTTCCTTCTTCTGCCGATGCGAGCCGAAGTGCCTGAATCATATCCTGGGACTCGTATCGTCTGACTTCTAACAGTCCGGATGCTTTCAGGGCATTCATCCACGTCCCATAAACAGATAAAATCTCGAGAAAGGTGGGAACGTCTCGATGTTGACTCCATCGTTGATATTGTGTCACCGTGAGAGATGGAGTCAGAGATGCTGCGGTTTGAAGCGCTTGAATGATCTCTGCTTCCGTTTTCATTTCATTTCCTCCTTACACGCTTTTTTCTTTTACGAAATGGCGTGTATCTAGCACGGTCTGAATGACTTTTTGCTGCTCACCAATCGTCAAACTCGAGCTCGATGGTAAGCAAATACCGTTTTCAAATAAGTGACGACTCACGTCTTCCCCGTCAACCGTGACGTATTCGGCATCTTGATAGAGCGGTTGTAGGTGCATCGGTTTCCAGACTGGGCGTGATTCAATCCCCTCATCGTTCAACTGTTGAATCAACTGATCACGGCTGGCGATGTCGCGTCCGACTTGCATGGCGGTCAACCAACGATTCGCACGAGAGAAAGGGATTTCTTGTTGATACGTGACATCAATCGTCGAAAACATTTGTTCATACCGACGAAAGACGTTACGTCTCGCCCGGACTCGTTGTTCGATGACCTCTAGCTGTCCTCGACCAATCCCTGCCGACACATTACTCAAGCGATAGTTGTACCCGACTTCTTCATGCTCGTAATGTAAAACGTTCTCCCTTGCTTGCGTTGCGAGTTTCAACGCATATTGGCGCTGACTGTCAGAGCCTAGCAATAGCATCCCTCCACCGGATGTGGTGATGATTTTGTTCCCATTGAACGAATAAAATCCGATGTCACCGATCGTACCGGTCATCTGCCCTTTCCAAGTCGCTCCGAGCGATTCCGCCGCATCCTCAATCAGAGTCACCCCAAACTCTTGGCAAATGTGACGAATCTCGCCAATTTTTGCGACTACCCCGTATAAATGAACGACAATGACCGCTTTTGGTAACTTTCCTTTTGTAGCGGCTTGAACAAGCGCTTTTCGTAATGCTTCCGGTGACATGTTCCACGTTTCCTTCTCTGAATCGATGAATACCGGTGTCGCCCCGACATACAGAATGGGATTGACCGAAGCGACGAACGTGAGCGACTGACAAAAGATCACATCTCCTCTTTCGATTCCTAACGTCAACAACGCGAGATGGAGCGCCGCTGTGCCAGAACTCGTCGCGAGTGTATGTGTGTGATCGACGTACTTGCCAAGTTCTTCTTCAAAGGCGTTAACGTTCGGACCGAGTGGCGCAATCCAGTTACTTGCGAATGCTTCTTCTACATAAGCCATCTCTCGTCCGGACATGTGCGGTTTTGATAATAAAATAGTCATGTGCTCATGTCCTCCTTCATCATCGTTTGATAGGCGTTGTACCAATCGATTGTCTTCCTCAACCCCTCGTGGAGCGGGGTGCGTGGTCGAAATCCAATCATCGCTTCTAGCGTAGGCAAATTTATTTCTTGAAAGACTTGGTCACGCATCGGTAGAGATACATGGACCGGTTGATGCATCTGGTGCCCGATTTCCGTAAGCAGCGTTTGGACGTGTACATAATCCGAGGCATCGATTCGAAACTGTCCAACGATTGGCAAGCCTGACTGAATCAATTTGATGACACGAACGACGGTTTCGACCACATCATCGATGTAAGAGGCTTTTACAATATCCGTTGCATAGTATCCAACCATACGATGACCTTGGTCGATGGCGAGTATCGCTTTCGAAAACAAGGTTGACGAATCATCCCAAGGTCCGTATACGTCCTCTGTCATTAGATGAAGCGCTGAGGAAGAATGACGAGTCTGTTCCATCGGAAGGTCGAACGTGATGAACGACTTGATTGGCACCCGACTTTTTTGATTCATAACAAGCTGCTTCACTTGTTCGTAACGCTCTATTTGACGATGCTGATAAATGTTAGATGTTCCATTGCATAAGATGACGTGATTCGGTTCATACATCGTCACGATTTGGCGCATATGTGGCTTATGGGAGACATCTGTTCGAATGAGATGGAACAAGGGATGAGACAAAACGTATAATCGTTGTCTCGCAAGCTGCGCTTTCGCTTCTCCTTCATCATCAATCCCAATCACTTCGTATCCGTCTTTTAGTAGTCGCCTGGCAAGATGAAATCCTTTGAACGTGGATACACCGATCACCATGACACGATCCATTGCACTCCCCCCCTTTAATTTCCATCGACGACCCGGATGCGCACTTGCTGGGCTGGGATAAACTCGAATCCACTTGCAAAAATCCGTTGTAAATCTCGGTCAATATCGTTACTGTTCGCGACAAACAGTAACGCGTCTGTCAGTGCCGGGCCATTCTGTCGGAAGTGTTCGATTAACCGCAAGATGGGAGCGACCGATGTGAAGGGACGCGTGCAACCGACAAAGATTTTCGGGAAGATATTCGCCTCTGGGTCTAACTCATTTGTAGCCAGCAATTCCTCGTATAGCTTTTCACCCGGGCGAATCCCCGTCACTTCAATCGGAATTTGATCGATGGTGAACCCGCTGAGCTCGATCATCTTTTTCGCCAAATCGATAATTTTGACCGGTTCTCCCATATCGAGTACGAAGATTTCTCCACCTCGAGATAACACACTCGCTTGAATGACGAGTCGACTCGCCTCTGGAATGGTCATGAAGTAACGGGTCATCTCTGAATCCGTTACCGTGACCGGTCCTCCTTGGGCAATTTGTTCTTTGAAGAGAGGGACGACCGAACCACGGCTACCGAGAACGTTACCGAATCGAACGACAGCGAAAATCGTATCGCTTGAACGCGCTTTTTCCTGAACAATCATCTCTGCGATTCGTTTCGTCGACCCCATGACGTTCGTTGGGTTGACCGCTTTATCGGTCGATACCATGACGAAGCGATCAACCCGATATTTGGAAGCCACATCGACCATATTCTTTGTGCCATAGATATTATTTTTGACTGCTTCAAGCGGGTTATCTTGCATGAGCGGAACGTGTTTGTGTGCCGCCGCATGATAAACGATTTCCGGGCGATACGTTTGAAAGACGTGTTCGAGTCGCTCTACATCTTGCACATCCCCGATTACTGGATGAAGTTTCGTCTCAAGTCCAAGTCCGTTTAACTCTTTCTCGATTAAATAAATGCTGTTTTCTCCATGTCCGAAAAGGATCATCTCGGCCGGTTTGAACTTGATCAATTGACGACAGAGTTCCGAACCAATCGACCCTCCAGCTCCTGTCACGAGGACCGTTGCTCCTTCCACGTGCTTCGAGATACCTGAAATATCGAGTTGTACCGGCTCTCGTCCTAACAAATCCTCGATTTTCACTTCGCGAATTTCATTGATCGACACATTTCCGGTCGCAAGTTCGGACAACATCGGGAGTGCATGTGATTCAACGCCAGTCTTTTCAATCCGTTTCAACAATTCGATGCGTCTTGCGTGCGCTAGACTCGGGATAGAGAAAATGACGACTTCAATCCCTTGTTCTTCGATGATGCGTTCTAAATCGTCTGTCGTACCGAGAATCGGGACGCCGTGTACATATAGAGAGGCGAGCATCGGATCGTCATCGAGAATCCCGACAACATGGAGGACGTTCGTCCGATACTCTTTCAACTCACGTACGATGAGCTGTCCAGAGTTCCCGGCGCCGATAATCAGTGTTTTCCGACCTTGTGGGGCAGGGTGCGGCTTGAACGTATGCAAGACGTGATGACGGGCCAAGAAACGCGTGAATAAAATCATGTTGAATGCTAATAGCCCTTGAACCGCAATCATGACGCCGAGCCCGCGTCCGAATTGAAATTGATTGTAGGCGAATAGAATCAAGTCGCTGCTAATCAACGCAATGGTTACTTGTTTCATTTCATGGATTGAGGCGTATCGCCAATCGATTCGATGAATTTTCAATAGCGCCCCGACAAGCATGAAGCTAAACATTTTAATCGACACCATCAGCAACAAATCGTATGTTGTCGCTGTGAACGGCATCACTTTCGAAAATAAAATGTCAAACGTCATATATAAGACGATTGAGACGATTGCGATATCGACGCAGAAAAACAGTAAGTTTCTGCGATTTCTTCGATAGACGTTAACGAGTGTAGCCATCGTGTATTGCACCTCCAAATGTCTAAGTTGTGTAATCGTGTTGGGTATGGTGTGCGAAGAATGCGTTGATGCTAGTAAACTACCCGAGTCGTTGTAACAAATTTAAGGATAATGCGAGCTTTTTGTTATTAATGAAATCGCTGTAACAAATAAGTTCACAAAGTTATTCTCATCTTTTCTTTCACATAATGAATAATTTTCTTCCGAGCGGGAATGGAAAGAACATACCAAAAAAAATTGGATGTTGTTGACAACTGTGTTTTAAATGAAAAGGAGGAACCTGTACCGCATCGCTGTTTGACTTCTGTACGACCAACCTAACAACATACATGTTCATTCACACCAAGAGACCTTCTGAGACGCCCGTGAGCGTTCACACAAAAGGAGAGACACCAAGATGAAAAAATGGACAAGACCTCAAATCGTACAAGCTTTGCAGTTAGCTGCCCAAGAATACGCAGAACTTGATTCCAAACAATACAGTGTTTGGTCTCATGACAAAAATGTCCCTTCCCTTTCCACCGTCATTCATCAATTTGGTTCGTGGCGCGAAGCCCTCGTTGCGGCACAGATTAAGCTTTCGTTTCATTATTATTCAGACGAAGATATTCTACGCGCATTAAACAAAGCTGCAGAAGAGCTAACGCTATTCACGAGTCAAACGTACCGAGAATGGTCAAAAGTGACACGATCGCCTTCTCTCACCCTCATCAGTAGTCGGTTTGGTTCATGGTCGAATGCACTCCGAGAAGCGAAACTTCAAACAACGGCCGCTAAAAATAGTGAAGAACGCATCATCCAAGCCCTAATCGAAGCATCGGAAGAACTTGAACGCCTCACGTCTCAACATTATGCCGTGTGGGCGCAAGAACGAGGCTATCCGACCGTTGCGACCATCGCGCGAAAGTATGGTTCTTGGAGCTATGCTCTTTTCGTATTAGATATCGCTCCACCGAAACGAAAATGGGATGAAGAGGATGTGATTGAAGCGCTCCGGCTCGCGAAAAAAGAATTGCCTCATTTCAGCATCCTCCATTATCGAAAATGGGCGGAAGGACGGAACGTACCGAGTACATCGACGATTAACGTCCTCTTTGGAAGCTGGACGGCCGCTCTCAAATGTATGGAAGCGCAAAAAGTGACACAATGATGCTCAACGAACACACAAAAAGCGCCGACTCAGGAGGAGTCGACGCTTTTTTCATGTGACGATTGCAATATACAACGGAATGCCAATCAACAAATTGAACGGGAACGTGACCGCAAGGGAGAGGGTCAAATAAAAGGACGGTTTCGCTTCTGGGACCGAGGCTTGTAGCATCGCAGGCGCGGCAATGTATGAACCACTCGCCGCTAATGTCATAAGAAGTATCGTTCCTCCTTCTGAAAGACCAGCGACACCCGCCGCCAAAAAGCCAACAAGTGCCCCAATCAACGGGAATAACATTCCCATGGCAACGAACTTCAGCCCATACGTCGGCACCGTCTTCAACTGTTGTCCGACTTTTACCCCCAATCCTAATAAGAAGAGGAGCAACACCCCTGGGAACAAGTCCACAAAGAACGGTTTGAGCGGAGTCGCGTCTGGTGTCACGAGTCCGACCACAAGACCTGCCAGCATAAGCAAGATGCTCTTTGAAAATAAGCTATCCCGGAGGACAGACAGCGAATTCGTCTTACCCGACGTCGCCGTGATCCCCATTACTTGCGTTTGGTTATATAACAGTAACGCCACAATCAGTCCAGGGATTTCAAGCACGACGACCAATGTCGTCATGAACGGTTCATATCCAATCCCAAGACGCTCCAGCTGCGTTGACGCGGCCACATAGGTCACGAGCGAGACGGAACCAAACGTCGCAGCCATGGCAATCCGTTCGTGGAAGGTAAACTTCAGGAGACCTCCTGCGAGAAAAGCGAGGAGCGGTAATAAAATCCCAATCAACAGCGTCACCGTCAATGGTAGTGCAATCTCTTCAAATGATACCGAGGCGAGTCCCATCCCACCTTTTAATCCAATGGCAAGTAGTAAGTAAATGTTGAGCGTCGTGCTCAGTGAATCAGGAATCTTCAAGTTCGATTTCCCGACTGCGGCAATCACGCCCGTTACAAATAGAAGCACGGGAGCACTCGTGAGTAAAAATAAAAACAATTCCATACATGTTCCTCCTTGGCGACAAAAAAGCGCACACCTAAAGAAGGCGTGCGCTGTATGCCGACGGCTCGACTATTCGCTCCGTCAGGCCGACAACTGTCGGTTGATTAAATTGTTCAGTAGCTCCGTAAGAAGATCTCGAAAGCACGCCTCGTGACGACTCGTCCATTCGCTCCTCTCACGTCTCTGAATTTCATTTTAAAAAGTCGACGTTCCGTTGTCAATCGGTTTGATCCCAAGGTGCGTCCAACCGAAAGACGATGAGACGCTCCCCTGTTTTCGTACTGATGTCCGTGTGGAGCGAAACAATCGAACGGCCGAGCACTTGCCCGACAATCGTTTCAAGTTGGCTCCGTCCCGATTCGACGAGATTGTTGCGGTATTTCTTCAATTGCTCGCGACCTGACGACTTGGTGGCCAAGTCATACTCGGCCGGCGTCAACACACCTTGGAGTGTGACGATGGCGAGGTCCCGAAGCAGGTCTGCCTTACACGTCAATGACCCGCGACCCAAGTATTCTTTTTCCCATTGGGTGATCCGGGCGCTCAGTTCCATTTCCAGCTGACCTTTTTTCCGCATTTACTTCACGAATCCAATCATCATCTCACGAAGAATTTTTGCTGCCGCGATGGCCGTCATATCCGACTGATCGTATGCCGGTGACACTTCGACAAGGTCTGCACCGATGATGTCGAGGTCTGCGTTTGCGATGGCGTGTACCGCTTCTAACAATTCTTTCGTCGAGATGCCGCCGATTTCTTGTGTGCCTGTCCCAGGTGCTGCTGACGGGTCAAGAACGTCGATGTCGATTGTGACATATACTTTTTTCCCAGCGAGTGTTGGTAAGACGCGCTTGAGTGGCTCGATGACTTCAAATTGATGCATGTTGTAGCCGACTTCACGTGCCCACTCGAACTCTTCTTTCATCCCTGAACGAATCCCGAACGAGTAGCAGTTCGATGGTCCAATCAAGTTTGCCGCTTTTTTAAGCGGAGTCGAGTGTGAAAGTGGCTCGCCTTCATACTCATCCCGAAGATCCGTATGCGCATCCAAGTGGATGATGACAAAGTCGTCGCCGTACACATCGTGCATCGCTTTGATGATCGGCCAAGTGACGAGGTGCTCGCCACCCATTCCGAGTGGGAACTTGCCTGCTTTGACGACATCTTTGACGAATGCCTCGATCATGTCGAGCGATTTTGGCGCGTTTCCGAACGGAAGTGGGATATCCCCTGCATCGTATACCGCTGCATCTGCCAAGTCGCCGTCCAAATACGGGCTGTATTCTTCAAGTCCGATCGACACTTCACGAATTCGGTTCGGACCAAAACGTGAACCTGGGCGGAAACTGACTGTCCAGTCCATCGGCATCCCGTAAAGAACCGTCTTCGCCTCTGTCACCTCTGGGAGACTAGCGATAAACACTTTACCTGAGTATGCTTCATCAAAACGTTTGATCATTTTGTCAAATCCTCCACGAATTTCGGAAGGACGAACGCCGCGTTGTGAAGCTTCGGCGTGTAGTATTTTGTTTCGATGTCATGGAAACGCTCAGCCGATACTTGTTCCGGATCGTATTTCTTCGAACCGATTGTGAACGTCCACATCCCGCTCGGGTACGTCGGAACGTTCGCTGTGTACAATTTCGTGATTGGGAAGATTTCCTTCACGTCGCGTTGAACCGTTTGAATAAGTTCTGGTGTGAACCACGGGTTATCCGTCTGTGCGACAAAGATGCCATCCTCTTTGAGCGCTTTCGAGATGCCTGCATAGAATCCTTTTGTGAAGAGGTTCGCTGCTGGTCCGACTGGTTCTGTCGAGTCGACCATGATGACGTCATACTCGTTTTCTGACTTCGCAATATGCATGAAACCGTCACCGACGATGACTTCAACACGTGGGTTATCAAGTTCACCGGCAATGTTCGGCAAGTATTTCTTCGAATATTCAATGACTTTCCCGTCGATATCAACGAGAACTGCCTTTTCAACTGATGGGTGTTTCATGATTTCACGGATGACACCGCCGTCTCCCCCACCGACAACAAGCACATGCTTTGGATTCGGGTGTGTAAAGAGTGGGACGTGTGCGACCATCTCGTGATAGACGAATTCGTCCTTATCCGTCGTCATGACCATCCCGTCAAGTAACAACATCGTTCCGAACTCGTCCGTTTCGACCATTTCTAGTCGTTGAAACTCCGTTTGTTCGCTCTCATAAACGTGGTTTACACGGAACGTGATCCCGTAATCTTCTGTTTGGTGCTCCGTAAACCATAATTTTAATTTTTGGTCCATCGATAGAACCCCTTTCTGTTCAAAAAGTTGTTCGTATGCGAGTGGCGTTTTGAGGCGCTTCTTAATCATACGATAGGAAGTATACAAAACCTGTACCCATTTTGCACGATTTTTTTGAAGAATGTCTTCGGAATGTGAGTTTTTTGTGAGACGTGGCCGATATACTGAATGAACCGATTTCAAATGGAAAGGTGGAATAGTATGTGGTCACCCTGCGCTTCTTGTAACACAACAATTCCTTTGATTGCCCAAGGGACACTCGTCACTTCACTCAAGGAACACCCATATACATCGTTTGAAGAACTAGATATACTTCTCTCGCAAGTGGAGGGGACGGTCTACTGTGTCGATCCTGCATCGAACCGTCAGACCCCGCCGCTTGAGATCGACATGTTAAAAGATCAGCTTGCCAATCGACACATCATTGAACAGATTCAGCACGGCACGTTCGAGAGTCATCTCCAGCCAATCATCTTCCTCGATTCTACGGAAACGTTCGGGTACGAGGCACTTCTCCGTAGCGATGCCAACATCTCACCTTATGATTTATTTCGGACGGCAAACCGTTTCGGTCTTCATTCGAAGCTCGATCAGCGGGCTCGTGCTGAGGCGATTAAAGCGACATACGAAGTCGTCGCCCCTCATCAAAAGACATTCATCAACTTCTTACCCTCAACGATTTACAACCCGGACTATTGTTTGCAGCATACGTTCGACATCATCGATCGATATCAACTTAGTCCGGATCGCTTTATCTTTGAAGTCGTGGAGACGGAGAAGGTACATGACGTCGATCATTTGCAGCACGTATTCTCAACGTATAAAAAGCGTGGGATGCAAGTGGCGTTAGACGATGTCGGTGCAGGTTTCTCGACCATCGATATGTTGAAGCGACTCGAACCAAACTATGTCAAAATCGACCGCTCGTATATTTCATTTTGTGATGAGGATGCCGAGAAGCGGGATTTCCTCAAAAAAGTTCGCGCATTGACCCACTCGATGGGCATCACGCTCCTCGCCGAAGGTGTCGAGCGCATCGAAGAAGCGGATGTGTGCCGTGAGCTCGGATTTGATTTGGCACAAGGTTATTTCTTCGGAAAACCGGCTCCTGCGAAAGAGCACGCCATCAAAACAGCATAAGCATATTTCGTTATTCTAAGTGTGGGCATCGACTTGATCGAGTGCCCGCACCTTTTTATTTTCCATGGTGAGTAGCCCCAACTCATCTCTTCTAAACGGTTTCGTCGATTTTTAGGTTTCAGTCCGAGGTGTTCAGGAGATAGCATATTATAGAAGGTCGACGCGAGCGAAAAAGGTGGAGATGTAGATGAAATCATGGATTATCAGTGGCTATGCCATCGTACTCGGAATCATCATCGGCTTAGTGAGTTGGCTCTTTTTATCCGTTGTTTATAAAGGCATACACGTTGTGTGGCATACGGTACCTGAGCAATTTAATTTTCCGTTTTATGTGTTTCTCGTGCCGGTCATCGCCGGGGTATGCATCGGTCTGTTGCAACGTCGGTATGGGCGAATGCCCCGTCTCATGCCTGAGGTGTTAGAAGAACGAAAAGGAACGGGGCGCATTGACTATCGTTTGATCGGCTTTACGACGTTGACCGCCCTCCTCGTTCTCATTGGAGGAGCAAGTCTCGGTCCCGAGGCCGCGCTCGTCGGCATCGTCGGCGGGCTCACGACGTGGTTCTCAGAGCGCATCCGTCACGTCCGTCAAGAATTAGCGGAATTGCAAGAAGTCGGTCATGCCGTCGTGCTCGGGATCGTCTTCAACGCGCCACTCTTCGGGGCAATCGCAGCGGAAGAGAGCGAGCAGAAAAAGCAACCGATGCTGAACCTGCTTGCGACACTCGCCGGAATCGGGACGTTTTATTTACTCAATCAACTTGACGAGCGTCCGCCGTTCATCATTAAGTTCCCTGCGATTGAAAGTGTTCAGATTGATTGGACGATGCTATTCGTTGTTATTAGCGGCATGGTTCTCGGCTGGCTTTACTTGGTCAGTGAACATGCATTGATGCGGCTCTTCTCAAACGTGCCTATTCTACTCCTCACAACGCTCGGCGGCGTCGGAATCGGGATCATGGCTCTACTTTATCCGGACCTCCTCTTCTCCGGAGAAGAAACGATTCTCGAATATGCAGAAGACTGGCAACTCATTCCGCTGTACACCCTTCTTCTATACAGCGTGTTGAAACTGCTCTTTACGGCGTTCTGTCTAGCAACTGGATGGCGCGGTGGACACATCTATCCGCTTCTCTTCTCGTCGTTCACACTCGGCTATTTTTTCAGCCTCTTATTCGAGCTCGATATGACATTCTCGGTCGTTTTAACAACGAGTGCCTTACTCGCCACGGCGATGCGACAACCGTTGGCCATCATCGTGTTACTCGTGCTCTTTTTCCCGCCGAATAGTTGGCTCTATGTATTTGCGGTCGTGGCAATCGTTTCTAAAATTCCACTCCCCGCATTCATCCATTCGCCAATAAAAGCCTGATTTTAGAGATGAAAAAAAGGGTAATGGATGTATAGTTATGCAATCTGTCGAAAGGAGGAACTGTTGTGAGCGAATATGAAATGGCCATTGAAAACCTAATTGACGCAGTTAGCTCGGATTGGATTAGCATCATTTTAGCTATTTTAGTCGTGATCATGGGGATTGTCGTCTTCATCTATGTCGTCATGACAATCGTCGACATGTTTTTATCCAAGGATATCGTCTGGGGAATCGTTGAAGTCATCGCTCTATTCGTAGGACTGGCAGTGCTCTTGTCCGTCTTCTATTACTGGAATCGAAATCGGGTCAAAGCACAGTTCGGTCTCTTCCTCGTCTTGTTCTCTCTCGCAGTAAATGTGTACTTCTTCGTTCGTTATGCGGACGAAATCAACGCTGTCCTAAACAGCGTTTACTAAAAAACGAGGGGAATTCCCCCTCGTTTTCATCGTTAATGGAAAGGTGGTGTTTCCTTTGAAACGTCGCGTCATTCAACTCATCATCATGATCATCAGCGTCATCTTGCTCGTCGGTCTCTTGTTTTGGCTCGATGTCCTCATTCCCGTATTAATCGGGATCGCCATCGTCGCACCGCTCGTCGTCGGTTGGCAGATATTATTTGACCAAGTACAGCCCCAAGGGAAGCTCGCCTGGTTATTGACTGTATTCTTCATTCCGTTCATCGGCGTCTTAGCATGGGTCATGTTCGGTCGTACACCGCGTCGCCATCGACGCTTTAAACGAACGTCATCCGAAATTCGGATGCTAAGACAAGCGATTGAAAGCGAAAAAATCGAGACTTCTCCCGATATCGTATCTACCTATCCGTTGACACGGACACTTGAAAAATTAGGGGCAAGCGGTGCGGACGCTCACACGTCGACAACCCTCCTCGTCAACGGCGAAGAAAAGTTCGACGCCTTGTTAGACGCCATCAACGGTGCGACCGATCATATTCACATTCAATACTATCTGTTTAGAACCGATGAGATTTCACTAAAGGTCCGAGATGCACTCATCCAAAAATCGAATGAGAACGTCATCGTTCGCTTTTTATATGACGGGCTCGGTAGCCAAGAAATCGGGGAAGACTTTATTCAGCCGTTACGGGAATCCCGTGTCCACGTCCAAGCGTTTGACCCGGTCTTGCATCCATACCTCGTTTTCAATGCCAACTTCCGCAACCATCAAAAACTGATTGTCGTGGATGGACGAATCGCGCTAACAGGCGGGTTGAACGTCGGTGATGAATATCTAGGGAAGAATGAGTTGCTCGGTTTCTGGCGTGACACGCATCTACGTCTCGAAGGTCCCCTCGTCCGAGAACTTCAACAGCTCTTCGTCGAGAACTGGTTATATGCGGGTCAAGGAACAATCGATGAGACGTGGGATTTATTCGCAGACGAAGAACATCTCTCTCAGTACTTTGTGAATGAACCAAAAGGACAAAACGGGGCGACACAACTACTCGTCACGTCACCTGGTAAAGACGTGACGATTCGCGATGGATTGATGCGTCTGTTGATGGAGGCAAAAGAGTCGATCTGGCTCACCACCCCATACCTTGTACCTCCACCTGAACTGTTGGCGATTCTCGAAGTCGCAGGTCGTAGCGGCATCGATGTGCGTATCGTCGTACCGGGCAAGGGAGATGAATGGTTCAGTTTCCATGCGACCGAGTATTATTTCGAACAGCTTTTGAAGCGGAACATTAAAATTTATAAATACAATCGCCATTTCATTCATGCCAAAACGCTCCTGATCGATGGCAAAGTTGCCCTCGTCGGGTCAGCCAACTTCGACTTCCGGAGTATGTTTCTCAACCATGAGATGATGATCGCCCAATTCGATACGACGTCGATTCAACAACTTCACGAAGCCTTTTTAAAGGATTTTGAAGAATCGATTTTAATCGACTGGGCCGTGTTACGGAAGAAAACGACCGGCAAGCGATTCATCGAGGCGTTTTGTCATATCTTCTCGCCTCTTCTCTGACGCATTCGCCAGACGAGATAAGAAACTCCGACGAGACCGACCAAGAACAATTGCCATCCGATCGTCAATTGCATCGCTGCCGTCACCGCCAGCCCTTCCATGATGAGGGCAGGCACTTTCCCAATCGTACTTGCGACCGCAAATGAGGCGAGTGTCATACGACTGAACGCTGCCGATAACGTGACGAGTCCAGACGGTACGAACGGCATGAGACGCATGCCGAGGACGAGAAACCAGGCCTCGGCTCCTGTGGCCTCACGGAGTCGCTGAAACCGGCCTCCGTCCGGGGACGTGTAACGATGCAGCGCTTTTCGGTAAAGGATGAAACTGACGATGGCCCCTACCGCCTCACCGACAATCGAGACGAGAATACCAGGTACGAGACCGAGGACGCTCACGTTGATCGCCGTCAAAAAAGCGCTCGGTAACACCCCGGCCACCGCAATCACACTATTTAGTAAAATACTCATTATTAAAAATAAAGGGAGCGGGAGCAGTTCCCATTCCATAATCATCACTCTTTCTATTCACAAAATAAGGACCATGACGTGTTGTCATGGTCCTTTACTATATCATAGCGATGATGAAGAGGTCGCGCCTGCTTCATCCCACGAGTCTTCGTCGACTGGTGGTAAATGTTTTTCTTCCAATTTCGAAACGACAACCGCACATGCCGCATCCCCCGTGATGTTGACAGATGTGCGAAGCATATCGAGAATACGGTCGACCCCGATGATGAGGGCGATTCCCTCTACTGGCAAGTTGACCGACTGAAGGACGAGGGCAAGCATGACAAGCCCGACCCCTGGTACACCCGCTGTCCCGATTGAAGCGAGGACCGCCGTAATGACGACTGTCAACAATTGAGTCATTGTTAAGTCAGAAGCGAATACTTGCGCGATGAAGATGGTTGCAACACCTTGCATGATGGCCGTTCCGTCCATGTTGACCGTTGCCCCGAGTGGTTGCACGAACGACGAAATCGAACGTGGAACACCGAGTTTCTTCTGTGCAACTTCCATCGATACCGGAAGCGTCGCATTCGACGAAGATGTCGAGAACGCAAACGTCATCGCCTCATAGAAGTTTTTGAAGAAGAACACTGGGCTCATCTTTCCGATGAAGTAAACGGCTGACCCGTATACGATGGTCGCATGTAAGAAGAGCGTCAAGACAACGGCAATCATATACCATGCCATGGCGACGACCGCATCGAGACCGATGCCTCCGATTGCCGAAGCAATCAATGCGAATGCGCCGTAAGGAGCGAGCTTCATGACGATATGGATGAGGTACATCATGATGCGATCACCTTGTTTGACGAATTGACGCCATGTCTTCGCCTTGTCCCCAAGAGCGATTAACGCAAATCCAATCAATGCTGCAAAGACAATGATTTGAAGCATGTTCCCTTCAGCGAGTGCCGTAATCGGATTCGTTGGAATCATATTGACGAATGTCTGTACGATATTTGACGATTCCTCGGTCGCTGTTGACTCAAATTCAAGACCTGTTGTTTGGAAATCCCCACGCTCCCCTGGCTGTAAGACAGATGCGACGCCCATCGCCAACATAATCGCGAGTGCTGTCGTCGCTAAGAAGAACAAAATCGACTTCGTCCCGACCCGACCTAGCTCTTTCGGGTCCCCGAGACCCATGACGCCTAAAATAATCGAGAAGAAGACAATCGGCACGACTAACATTTTAATTAAATTCAAAAAGATCGTTCCGACCGGAGATAAAATATACGGATTCACAATCTCATAAATTGAATCCGGCAATCCTGCCAATCCGAGACCAACTACAACACCTAGCGCGAGACCGATTAAGATTTTTTTCGTTTCGCTCATCGTATCACCCTTTCTTTTTTTCACAATGTAGTCAGTATATCATAATACTGAATTTTCATACAATTACAAATGAATATCTCTTCAGTTACATAATTTCCTGTTACTCCCAAAAATGCGAAACAAAAAAGATTGGAGACGAAAAAATCGTCCAATCTTTTTACTCGACGCCTAAGCGCTCGAGCTCTGCATGAAGTTCAGTCGAGTTCGTCCAAATTTCTGGGCGATGCTCTTGTAGGAAATTCGCCAATACGTTGCGGGACGGAGCGTCCATCATGTCGATTAAAATCCGACCCTTCAACGATTTGTCCATCTGATTGACGTGATAAGGCAATAGTTTATAGCCTCGTCTCGCTTCGACATCTACCAACATGTCACATGCGGCGACGCCGCCATAGTAAAAGCCTTCTCGTTTCCGACCGACCGTCACCCAAACGATCCAGTACGGTTTCCCATTCGGTACCGCTTCTTGGTCCGTCAAAAACTTGATACGCTTCTCGATGGCAGACTTGGCGTGCATCGCACCCATATCGATTGTCGCCGTGCCCGCTTCGACATCGATGATGACCGGGGACATGTTATTTAAACTAAGCGAACCGACACCAAAACCGCCGTGCCCGTCCGTCGCGTCGTCTGAAATGATATTAAAATTAATGTCTTTCATGTTCCACCCTCCCTCTCTACTGTACACAATGATATAGGACGGTGGCAATCCTGAGTCACGTCCAGTCGATTTGGAAACGTCTTCCCGGTCCAATATGGCGGATAAGCGTGCGGTCCATTTCAATGACCCGACCGATGACGTTGACCCGTTCATCTGCCGGCAAATCTCGCTTCGTCACTTGCAGTTCTCCCGCATAACGCCCATATCGTTCGTTGTCCATCGTGATGCTGCCGAGCAGTCGTTCTTCTGTATTTTGCGGTTGAATCAAATGGTCACCTGGTCGTCCGTAAGCTCTCGATTCGACCGAACGAATAACATCTCGGGCTGGGTCCATCCGGTTCGTATGCAGTGTCGGTAATGAATCGACACGGTACTCTGAAGTTGCACGAAGGACGATGATTCCTTCATCGTACGCCTGAAATTGTCGCATCGCCTGATCGGACGTGCGCGGGTCACCAATCAAAATTCGGTCGACCGTCGCTTGTAAATCGATGTAACACGAAAGCGGAGACTGATGGCGGTGCGCCTCGAGTGTCGGTAACGTCTCATGAAGCGGACCACGTAATTGTTCATCTCCAGGGATGAACGCCTGCACCTTGATTCCTTGCGCATGTAACCAAGTGTTTCTCTCGTCAAACCAGGAGCGGTCGAGCCCCGTCTCAGGACGAGGATAAAAGTTATGCCACGCTTCGACGTGGTCACGTCGTAGCCCTTGTCGCAACATCTCTTCAAGCTCTGTTTCCGTGAGTGTACTGGCATTGAGTGCGACCATCATATGTCGTGACAAGTCGGCCACTTGTTTCGGTGTGACGCCATAGTCGACACGTAACCCTGTGACGCCCCACTCTAACAATGTATGGGCATCATTCCAGTTCTTGCCGAGCGCCTGTAGAGATGACGGGGCGATGTCTGCCACGAGCTCCATCTCCAGACGTTTTGCCAATTCTCCTAACTGCTGGAGCCGTCCTGTATATAACGTCGAATCGTCTTCCGGAATATGAAGCGACGTGAAGATACTCGTGAACCCGCTCTCTCGCATGCGTTCGATCCAATCAATGGACGCAGAAGTCAATTCCTCACTTAAGTAAACGGAAATCCCTCTCATCTATTTCCCTCCTCACAAAACGTATAGAAAAAGATGACTCGAGCGAGCCATCTTTGTTTGTCAAATCCCATCCGCCATCTCTTCTTTGAAGCCGAAGAAATAAGTGAACAGGAATCCTGCCGTATAAGAAATCAATAGTCCGGCGACATACGTCAAATACATCCCGTCGTCAATCAGCGGCGTAAGGGATAGACCCGATACGCCAATTCCAAGTGCAGCCGTCTTCATCGTTGCCTGGAAGGCACCACCGACCGCGGCGCCAAGACATGCCGTTAAGAACGGACGTCCGAGCGGAAGCGTGACCCCGTAAAGGAGCGGTTCGCCGATTCCGAGGAACCCAACCGGGATGGCCCCTTTGATAATATTACGGAGTCGCGGGTTGCTTGTCTTCACAAAGATCGCAAGCGCCGCACCGACTTGACCGGCACCCGCCATCGCCAAGATTGGAAGAAGCGCCGTCGTCCCGACCGTATTCAACAGTTCTAAATGGATCGGCGTCAAACCATGGTGTAACCCGACCATGACGAGCGGTAAGAAGAAACCGGCTAATAATGCTCCAGCGACAGGTCCCCCGAACTCAAGCGTCGCATTAATGCCTCGCATGATCCCATCTGACAATACGCCCGCGACCGGCATGATCGCATAGAGCGCCGTAAATCCGACGATGAGGACCGTGAAGAGCGGTGTGAAGATAATATCGATCGATACCGGCATGAAGCGACGAATGTGCTTCTCGATATACGTCATGAGCCAACCGGCAAAAATGACACCGAACAAGCCACCGCGTCCGACGACGAGCGGTTCCCCATAGATGACGATGTCCGCGAGGAGCGGGTTGAACAGAATTCCCCCGGCAATCGCCCCGAGCACCGGTGTCCCCCCGAACTCTTTCGCCGTGTTCCATCCGACGAGGATGGCTAAGTATGCGAAGACTGTGCTACCGAGGACGAGTAAAATCTGCATCCACGTCTCCGTCCGGTCGACACCGGCGTTAACAGCAAAGTTCGCCGCACCATTGATGATTCCTGAAGCGACGAGACCCGGAATGAGCGGGATGAAGATATTCCCGAGTCGACGAAGGAATCGTTTGAACGGTGACTTTTGCTTCTCTTTTACTTTTTGACGCTCCACCGCTGCGCGTTCTTCTAGCGTCAAGTTCGCGTCCACTGACTCTTCTCCGATCGCAAGACCTGTCTCATGACTCATATAGTCCGCGACCCGATTCACCGTTCCCGGACCGACGACGATTTGTAGCGTCTCATCATCGATGACCCCCATGACGCCATCAGTCTTCTTCAAGGCGTCAAGATCGGCTTTGGTCGGATCCTTCAACGACAACCGGACACGCGTCATACAGTGAGCGAGTTGACGAATGTTCTCTTTCCCCCCGACATGTGCGAGGATGTCCCGTGCTAAAACCTCTTCTTTCTTCATCTCGATTTTCCCCCTTATAGCGCCTCGCGGACAAACCCGTTCGCACGCTCTAATCGTTTGATGGCTTCTTCGTAAGAGACGTTCGCCAAAATCATGACGATTGCTGTTTTGACATGTCCTTTAGATGACGCAAAATAACGCGCGGCCGTTTCCATGTCGACCCCTGTCGCTTCTGCGATCATCCGCTTGGCACGTACTTCTAATTTTTCGTTCGTCGGTTTCACGTCGACCATCAAGTTTTGATACACTTTGCCTACTCCAATCATCGACGTCGTCGAAATCATGTTGAGGACCAATTTTTGTGCCGTTCCTGCCTTCAATCGTGTCGAACCGGTTAAGACTTCTGGTCCTGTCTCCACTTCAATGGCATAGTCTGCATGTCGACTAATGATTGCGTCCTGATTACAGGAGATGGCCGCAGTGGTTGCCCCAACTTCCCGTGCATAATCGAGACCCCCGATGACATATGGCGTCCGTCCGCTCGCCGCAATGCCAACGACGGTGTCGTCCGCCGTCAATTGAAGCGCTTTCAAATCATCGACTGCCAATTCCTTGCTGTCTTCTGCTCCCTCGACCGCTTGAATGAGCGCACGCTCGCCACCGGCAATCAACCCGATGACCTGATCTGGGGACACCCCGAACGTCGGTACGCACTCTGCGGCGTCTAAAATGCCTAAACGTCCACTTGTACCCGCCCCGATATAAATCAAGCGACCGCCTTTACGAAAGGATGCGATGACCCGCTCCACGACTTGCGCGATGACGGGAATCTGATGTTGAATCACTTGCGGGACTTGTCGGTCCTCACTGTTCATGATCGTCAATCGCTCCTCGATCGACATCTCATCTAGTTGCATCGTTCGTTCATTCCGTCTTTCTGTAGCCAATTTTTCTAGCATCGCCACCATCCTTTCTTCTCTATGATTTCATCGTACTATACCGAAACTTAAAGTCAATTTATTATTAATTATTTTTGAAATTTAATTTCAGTATTTGCGAAAGAAAAACTCACTCCGGTCGAATGAGTTGTTTCTTCAGGACATGAACGCGCACACCCTTATTCGTGGTAGAATCCTTTTCGTATACATAGCCGTTCCGCTCCCAAAACCGACGAGCGCGCAGATTGTTCGGAAGGACACCTAATCGAAACACCGTCTGATAGGGGCGCATATACTCTTCTTCCACTTGTTCATATAACGTTTGCGCCAAGCCCGTCCCGTGAAGGGTTTCCTCGACGACAAACAATCCGAGCCAAAGCGAACCGTCCACGGGATGTCGTTTTAACAGGTCCGCGATGGCGACAATCCGTCCATCTTCACGAATAATCAGACTGACGGTGGCATCCTCTTCAAAATCCGCCACATTCTCGTCGCAAAACTCTTCAAAGGACTGTCCATTCAAACGGGCAAAGGTACGTTGTCTCACCAAGAAGTCTTCCAATTCCGCGCGATCTTCTTTCGAATACGGTCTGATCATCGGCGCAACTTCACCATCTCATCTCGCGCTTCGGCATAGCGATCAATCAAGCCTTCTCCTTTTCGATGCAAGAGACCCATATATAACGTATCGACAATCGTTAATTGCGTCATCCGCGAGGCGATGCTCGCAATCCGGAAATCGCTCTCGACGTTCGGCGTGCAAAGGCGTACGTCCGCTTCCCGATAAAGTGGCGACTTGTCCAAGTTCGTAATGGCGATGACGGGCACACGTTTCTTCTTGGCGAAACGAACGAGTTCGAGCACATCTTTCGTCCGTCCCGACGTGCTGATGGCGACGAATACGTCTGATTTTCCTAAATGCGGAATCAACGACAACATATAATGAAAGTCCGACGATGTCGTAGCCGCATACCCGAGCTTCGTGAATTTATATTGCGCATCCATCGCTGCAGTCGACGATCCACCGACCCCATAAAAGATGACACGATTCGCGCGCGCGAATAAGTCCACCGCATGTTCGAGCTCGCGTTTGTCCATCGCTTCGGCACACGCCTCGATCGCCGCTTTATTCACATGGATGACTTTTTGAAACGAATCGTACGGCGTATCTTTTTGCTGGAGAACGTTGAAGTCCGTCAATGTCGTTTCTGTGACGGCCAAGTCTTTCACGAGCGCAAGCTTAAATGCTTTAAAGCTATCAATCCCGACTACGCGGGCGAAACGGACGATACTCGCCTCGGATACATCCGTCTTTTGGGCAAGTTCTTTCGTCGTCATATTTGGAATGAGCGTTGAATGGGACAAGATATAGTCCGCGATTTTCTTTTCAACCGCCGTCATATCGTCTTTTGCTAAATCAATTTTCGTAAGTAAGGATTCCATCGGGTCATCCCCTTCCTGCAACTGTTGTTCTTTTATGATAGCGGATTCTTTCCTCATATTCCAACCGGCTAAAAAGGTCGAGCGTGCGCCCGACCTATAAGTTGTTCGTATTGAACGTATCTCCACCTTGAATCGACCCGTTCTCAAAGCCTCTCTCGAACCAGCGCATCCGCTGTTCCGACGTTCCATGCGTAAACGAGTCCGGCGTCACGTATCCATGCGCCTGACGTTGTAACGTGTCGTCACCGATCTGGTGAGCTGCATTCATCGCTTCTTCGACGTCCCCTGCTTCGAGGTAACCGAGTCCTTGCGCGTGATGCGCCCATACACCCGCATAGTAGTCCGCCTGTAACTCGAAACGGACGAGATAGCGATTGAATTCAGTCTCGCTTATCTCGTTCCGAAGCGGCATGATCTCTTCTGTCGTTCCGAGAAGCGTCTGGACATGGTGCCCGACCTCATGGGCGACGACGTATGCCATCGCAAAATCACCCGGCGCATTGAAACGCTGACTCAGCTCATCATAGAAACTTAAATCAATGTACAGCTTTTGATCACCCGGACAGTAGAAGGGGCCGACCGCCGACCCGGCGATGCCACATGCGGATTCAACTTGTCCCGAGAACAGGACGAGCGTCGGTTCTTGGTACGTCATGCCGTTCTCCGCAAAAATATCCGTCCATACTTCCTCCGTGTCTTTCAAGACGACCGCCACAAAGTCCGCCATCTCCTCTTCTCGCTCCGTACCGGTGTATGTTCCTTCAGTTTGCGGCTCGCCTAGTCCGATATTGTTGACGAGGTCGGTCGGGCTTCCCCCATTCAATAACGTAAAGACGATGACGAGAATCAATCCGAGACCACCCCCGACCCCGGCAATCCCTTTTCCTCCGATACTACGGCCTCGTCGGTCCTCGACGTTACGGCTCTGTTGTCTACCTTTCCACTTCATCTTCATTCCTCCTACATTCGCTCTGTCTTGTTCCTTACCCGAAATGTCGAAAAAGTGAGCGCAAGCTTTGAGGTGGACGAGAATTTTTCTTTTCTCGGTGAAGCGGATTCACTACAATGAAAGAGACTTCAGTAAAGGAGGAATGACCCATGCCTTACGTAACAGTAAAAATGCTCCCGGGCCGTACCGTGGAACAAAAACGCGCGTTGATTGAAAAAGTGACGGACGCCGTCTCCGAGACGACGAACGCTCCGAAAGAGAACATCACCGTCTTCATCGAAGAAATGGATGCGACGCACTATGGTCAAGCCGGCGTCATGCACGCGGACAAGAAATAAGTAACGAACGGACTCCTTGAATCGGGGTCCGTTTTTTCGTCTAAGCACCACGTCAAATATGTATTCGTTGAACTTCTTGATTTTTCGCTTGCAGTCCACAAAGAACCTCTTCAATGAAATCATCGACCTCTTGAGGTGACATATATACATATTCATGCTGTGGGTCAAACGGATGTGTTTTATAGAAGGTCGTGATGTTTTGAATTTGTTGTCCCGTTTGTCCTTGTGGGAAGAATGGTAGGACGTCTTCGAACGAGTCAATGTGACAGAAGTCCGTCCAAAAGATATGATTCGGATGTTTTGCCAAGTACTCAAAGTCAATCCCATACCAGTCCGTTTTGACTAAACGGGTATAGTCTGGTGTTCCGACGATTGCCTGTACAATCGGTTCTTCTTTTTTCGCACGGGTCAACCGCACCCAATATTCGTCTGTTATCAGATGAAAGTAGTAACCGACTAAATAAGACCACTCTGTATTCGATTTCGTGGTTCCTCCATCTAAATACGTCTGTTTGAACAAATCAGAGGAGATCCCGTTCTCTGTTTTGAAATGTGTGATGGTTTTCGGTGGTTCAGGACGTCCATCCGCTCCGACCAGCCCACAGTCCGGACCGATATTTCCTACTAAAAAAGGTATGCGTTCAAACGCGGAATCCGTCTCAAGAATCCGCTCCGCGATACGAAAGTGAGTCACCCATGTCGCCATTTCCATTCCTCCATTTTACTTCAATCTTCCCGGTTCACTTCGAACCGTTCACTCGGCACGGTCGGCTTAATCAAGTGCCGTGTTGCCCGCCAAATGTGGTAGCCGATCCGGTCAAGCCACAGCAATACTTGTACTTTTTGGATCGTCTGGTCCATCTCCAATTGATTCGCCGCCGTTTCTTCTAGCAGCTCAGAGCGATGTGCCTTCCGATATTCCGCCAACTGTTTTGACGCCTGTTTCCACATCTTCGAATCTTCCGGTGGCGTATGATGATTCAATTGATGAACGAGATCGAGTTCGTGCAAGACGAGTTCGCGCGCTGCTAAAAAGTCCGTGTCCCGCAGTGACTGGACCGGTTCGATTTCTCGCAATACATACAACCACCGTTCGAGATGGTCGATTGAATGCAGGAGGGACAAGTGTTGCCCGTAGTCATTTTGCTTTCCGACATCGTCTAGTTGAATCGTACTCAAAAAGACGCGGACATCGCTCAGCGTCTTGTCGACGAGCGTCAACTCATCTTCCCGGAGACGTCCCTCCCGGACGAGCAACTCAGTCTCGTTCCCTAAATAGCGTTCAATCTCGAGTAAAGACCGCCGCGCCGCCTCAAGGGCGACCGTCGGGAGTTGCGACATGTTCTTGTCGAGCAGACGTGTCAGTTTTTCTGCTCGGCTCGGGATCCATTTTAGTAAGCGCCTTGCGAACGACTGATAAAATGGCAAGAACAAGAGGACGCCTAACACATGGAACGTCGTATGGAATAGGGCGAGACGTAACAAGTCGTTCCAGTTGAACCAATCGGCTACTCGATTGACGACATAGAAGAGAACGGGAAACGTCAGCCATCCGATGAGGACGATGGACACGTGATAGATGGCATGCCCCAATACGATGCGTCGGGCCGACTTCCAGCCTCCGATTGAACCGAGTGCCACGACAAGACTCGTTCCAGCACTTTGACCGAGTACCAAAAAAGTGGCTTGCGGAAGTGAAATCGCGGCGGTCGCAAGAGCCGTCATCGTTAAGACGAGCCCAATCGTCGACGACTGAAGGACAACCGTCATCGCAAACCCGATGCCAATCAGGAACGCCTGTTGAGAAAAACGCATCGACTCGATTGGTCCGAACGAGAACGTGACGACATCCCGCATCGCCTCTTGTAGCGTCCCAACCCCGACAAAAATCAAACCGATACTGACGAATAATAGCCCGATTCGTCGTAGACGTGGTCCTGAGAGACGAAGTGCCATCCCGAGACCGATGAGTGGCAAGAACACTTGACGTACGTCTACGTTATAGCCAAGGACGGCGATGATCCATCCTGTCGTCGCGCTACCTACGTTCGCCCCGATGATGAGCGGTAATGCTTGCGTGAACGTGATTAATCCTGCGCTCACAAAACCGATTGTCATCAACGTCGTGACGGTAGAAGATTGAAATAAAGCCGTCAACATCGCGCCAAGTGCCGCCCCCGACAACGAGCCGTCGGTGAATTGGTTCAAACGATGACGAAGTCGTGTACCGGCCCATTTTTTGAGCGTGTCTGTGAGTAACGTCATCCCGAGTAAAAAAATCCCGATGCCACCAATCAGTGTCGCAATCTCCATCGTGTCACGCCCCTTTTCGGGTTATTCGGATTTCAATGTCGACAAGAGCCACGATTTTTCATTCGCATAATCCCTTAAGTTCAATAGCACATCTTCCGGATAGTAAATTTTTTCATCCGATTGTCTCGAGTTTAAAATCGACTGGACGAGCATGGACACTTCCGAAATCTCTTTCCGTTCTCCATCATTCATCTGAAGATAAATGCCTTCATACTTCCCCTGCCCTTTGTACAAGTCATATGGCAACTGACTCAACTGATCTTCGAGCAAGTAGTATTTCGGCGGAAGTCCGATGCCTTCCATCGTCTGACGCAACCGTTCCATATAGCGGACGCGGTTCGCTTCCGGGAAGTTTTTATATTTCAATAAACGACGATTCACAAAACGGCTTGATAAATCGGCTAGAATTGCGTCGTCTTCCTCCATCCATTCCTGGAAATAGAAGTAGACGACCGTCTCGTCCAACTTCAAATATTGTTCGAGTGACATGTTGTTCTGCTCAAAAATAGGTAAGAAATGTTTCGGTACCATTTTGAATGCATAGCCGCTCTCATATAGTTCTTGCGCCCGCTCGAGAATTGCTTTTAAGAGAAGATCGCTCGAACGTGTCGCCGGGTGAAGGTACACTTGCCAATACATTTGATAGCGGCGCATGATATAGTCTTCAATCGTATGCATCCCCGACTGTTTGACGACGACTTGGTCCTCATCTGGTCTAAGGACACGCAACATGCGCTCTAAATCAAACTTCCCATAACTGACACCCGCAAAGTGCGCATCACGCAATAGATAATCCATCCGATCGACATCGAGCTGCGAACTGAGCATATTGACGATCAAGCGGTTCGGATGCGTCTTGTTGATGATGGAAGCCACCTCTTCTGCGAACCCGACACCCATCTCCGACAACACTTGGTTGACCTCGGTATCGCCTAAAATGATGCGCTCGGTCCACACTTCATGGCGAACAGAGAAGACGTGTTCGAACGCGTGTGAGAATGGACCGTGACCGACATCGTGCAAAAGCGCCGCCGCCAATAACAGTTCGCGGTCGCGGTCATCCCATTCCGGGTATTGTTGGAACTGGTCAATCAATTGGC
Organism: Exiguobacterium sp. NPDC077395; assembly: GCF_050269125.1. Lineage (NCBI taxonomy): Bacteria > Bacillati > Bacillota > Bacilli > Caryophanales > Exiguobacterium > Exiguobacterium sp. NPDC077395. The sequence continues at coordinate 181,166 of NZ_JBNNHU010000001.1, read as the reverse complement.
GCGCAATCTCATAGACGCCGAGAGAATGATGGAATCGCGTGTGCTCTGCGCCGTGGAACGTTAAAAAGGATGTCCCGAGCTGTTTGATGCGACGTAAGCGTTGGAATTCTTTCGTGTTGATCAGTTCCCAAATAAGGTGGTCGTAGACGTAAATATAACGGTGTACCGGGTCTTTAAACACTTTTGACCCAGATAATTGTCCTCGTGACGAGTACATGACATGCCCTCCTACGTTTCGTTATGTTCTAGATTCGACTTCAAACGAATCGTTCCCTCCATGCTATAATGAGAAGGAAAATTATTTGTGAAAAGGAATTAAGTATATGATCCATCCATTATTAAAACAACCGAGCTATCGTGTGATCGACCAATCGAGCCTTGGCACGATGTTTCAAGCGGAACAATCGTTCGCGACGGATGACACGTTATGTGCTTCGACCCAACAATCAGGATCTGTCTTGCGCGCATGGGTGCACACGAATACGATTGTACTCGGAATTCAAGATGCAAGGTTACCTCATTTAAAAGATGGGGTCCGGTATTTGCACGAGCGTGGCTTCCGACCGGTCGTCCGTAACTCGGGTGGGCTCGCCGTCGTGTTAGACGAGGATGTCCTGAACTTATCTTTAATCTTACCCGAGAATGACGGCATTCAAATCGACAGCGGCTATGAGGCCATGACTTCCCTCATCCAACACATGTTCCAAGACGTCACGAACGACATCGTCCCAGGTGAAGTCGTCGGCTCGTACTGTCCGGGAAGTTTCGACTTGTCGATTGACGGCAAAAAGTTCGCTGGTATTTCGCAACGACGCGTCCGTGGCGGTGTCGCCGTTCAAATTTACTTGAGCGTAAGGCAGAGCGGGAGCGAACGTGCCGAAATCATCCGAGACTTTTATGATTTGGCCATCCAAGGGGAAGCGACCAAGTTCACGTACCCGACCATTGTACCGGAAACGATGGCTTCGTTAGAAGACTTGCTCGGCATTCCCCTCACGGTTCAAGATGTTCTTACACGGGCCTACCGCGTCCTTTCCACTGTCAGCACGCTCCAAAACGCGTCGCTGACGGCTGAAGAACAAACGACACTCGTGAGCCAGCTCGAACGGATGTGGAAACGGAATGAACCATTACGCGAGATCGAACAACAATTAACAGAGGAGTGATTCATCCAATGTTTAAACTGATCACAGACACCGGGGCCGATTTGACGCACGATCAAATCATCGAGTACGGTCTTGAGATTTTACCGCTCGGTGTCATCATCGACAACGAAGAGTTTTTAGACGGGGAGACGATTCAAGCGAAAGACGTGTACGATGCGATGCGTCAAGGCAAGACGCCCAAGACGTTCCAAATCGAGGCGTCACGAATCGAGCATTGCTTCCGTCAACATCTCGAAGCCGAAATTCCGTTTTTATATCTCGCTTTCTCCGGAGAACTCTCCGGTACATATCAAACGGCTTTCATGGTCGGTGAGATGCTCAAAGAGGAGTATCCCGATAGCAAATTCAAGATTATCGATACGCGAACGGCTTCCGTCGGACAGGCATTGTTCGTCAAGACAGTCGCAGAGTACGGACAAGACCATACGTACGAAGAAACAAGTGAGTATGCTGCTTCACTCGTCGGAAAGATTCGCCACCTGTTCACGGTCGAGTCACTCGAATATTTGATGCGGGGCGGACGCGTCTCGAAAGCGAGTGCCTTCATCGGTGACTTGTTGACGATTCTGCCGTTACTGACGGTCGAGGACGGGAAACTCGTCCCGATCGAAAAGGTACGCGGTCATAAAAAGGTCATGCGCCGTATGGTCGAATGGACGATGGAATCGAAGCCACTCGTCGAGAACGGTGACCTCTTCATCGGTCACGGTGACGACCTTGGAAAAGCGGAACAGTTCGAGAAGATGGTCCTTGAACATGTTCAACCGAAACACATCACGAAAACACTTGTCGGCTCTGCCATCGGTGCCCATACCGGTCCAGGTCTACTCGTCATCGCCTATTTCGAGGCATAAAAAATGAGCTCCCCGCTATCGGGTGAGCTCATTTTCATTTAGCGGTTCCAGTTCTTAAATCCATCTCCAAACTGTGCATAGTTCTCGTCTTTGAACACACCGTCCACAAATTTCGGTACGTCTACCGGCAACTTCCCTTGTGGCTTCACTTCACCGAAGATGGCACGAATGCCCGCCGGCAAGTTCGGTCCGGCCGATTTCAAGTTACCCGCTTCCGAGTCCGGTCCGTTCGGATCACCCTTGAACCCATAGATCAAGAGCTGCGCCGGAGAGTCTGGCTGAACGGCGACATCGTATGGGTTGCGCAAGCTGAGCATGACCGACTTCTTCCCTGTCTCGTTGGCGTAACGGAACACCTCCGCCGGCACGTAATGGTCAGCCGATGTCGGCTTCAATTTCGCGCTATTGTTCACGTTCGAATCGACGATGATGTAATCGGCTGCCTCGACTTTTTGTTGAAGTGCCGGATTTTGCGTTAAGTGTGGCGTTGATGCCGAATAGTTGGCCGTGATGACGTTCACGCCTTTCATATTCCCGGCGTTCTTCTCAAGCGACTTGATCGTCTTCACCATACTGTCCGTCTGATCTTTTGCTGGTGACAAGACGAGCACCGTGTCCCCTTTTTTCGGTTTGAACGGGAGTGTCTTGTCCTCATTCTTCACGAGAGTGACGGCCGCTTCCGCGATTTCACGCTCTTTCGCTTTATGCTCCGCACTACCTACGACGGCGTTCGCTTTTGTGAGCTTCGCCTCGAGCGTCGTCGAATCGATCGTCTCTCCCCAAATCCCACGCTCTGCCTTCAGTTTTAAAATACGCTCGACCGACTCATCAATGGTCTCCTCTGATAAACGCCCATCCTTCACCGATTGGATGACTTCATCAAAGATGGCTTCGAGTTTGATCACGTCTGCTTCCGAACGCAAAATCGTCGGCATGAGGGCGATATCGACGCCCGCTTCAAACGTCTTGATGACCGCTTCTGCTTCCGTAAAGTTATCGGAGATGGCCTGCATGTTGAGCGCGTCAGTCACAACGATTCCGTCATATCCGAGTTCCTCACGTAGCACGCCCGTGATGACATCGTCCGAGAGCGTCGCTGGGAGCGGGAACGTCCCACGATCCGACTCGACGACCTCATCTTCGATTTGCGGCATACCGATATGTGCCGTCATAATCATGTCGATCCCTTCTGTAATCGCGCGTTTGAACGGCAACAACTCGAGTCCACGCAATTCGTCGAGCGACTTATCGACAATCGGTAGTCCATAGTGTGAGTCGACTGCCGTATCCCCATGACCCGGGAAATGTTTCGCCGTCGCCGCGACACCTTGGTCTTGAATGCCTTGTGTCATCGCCGAACCGAGTTCGCCGACGAGTTCAGGGTCGCTCGAGAATGAACGGACCCCAATGACCGGGTTTCCTGGATTGTTGTTGACGTCGAGTACTGGTCCGAAGTTCACGTTTACCCCGAGTGCGTTCAATTCAGAACCGATGATGTTTCCAGCGTCATACGCATATTGACTGTTACGAGTGGCCCCGATTGCCATATTTCCCGGTAAGTTCGTCCCTGTCCCGAGACGCGTCACGATGCCTCCCTCTTGGTCAATCGTGACAAAGAGCGGAATGTCATTGCTGTCGTCTTGCTTCACGACTTCTTGCAGATCATGAACGAGTTTCGTCGTCTGTTCCGTCTCCTTCACGTTCTCCGCAAACAAAATCACGCCACCGAGATCAAAACGATCGATGACACGCGCCACTTCCGGTGCAAGAGATGTATGATTTGCCCCGTTCCAGAGTCGGAAGTCCGGCATGATCATCTGCCCGATTTTTTGTTCGAGCGTCATCGATTCTAGCTTCGTGTTGACGCGCTGGTCAATTGACATCATCGGCGTCCCTTCCGCCACGACCGCATCCGCTGCCGGAATCGATGAAACGAGTAGTGCCGTCGTCAATCCGAGTGTTGCTGTCCAGTTCAATGCCTTGTTCATGTTCCCCACTCCCCTTAGTCCAATTTGACTGACCCCCAAACGAAAAGGCATGGAGGAAGAAGCGTTGCCTCATCAACGCTCGTTCACCCCATGCCTGATCGCATCAGTTACATTTGGTTCTTATTCAGGTGGTCAACAACAGTATAGCAACTCCATTTTTCAGAAACAATGACTCATGTGAAAGCGTAACCATTTTGAAACAATGTTTCTGTTTTGATACACAGAAAACTGTATTGGCAAAACCAATAATTTCCGTGGTTCGTTTTTGATTCTTTTTTTGGTAAACTCAATTCGATACAGGTTAACTTTCAAAAAGGGGGAAATTATTGTGGCAAGAGGGGAACTGAAACGAAAGCCGGAATGGTTAAAGATTAAATTAAACACGAACGACACATATACCGGGCTGAAGAAGATGATGCGCGAGAAAAATCTACATACGGTATGTGAGGAAGCTAAGTGTCCGAACATCCATGAATGTTGGGCGGTACGTCGGACCGCGACGTTCATGATTTTAGGAAGCATTTGTACACGTGCCTGTCGTTTTTGTGCCGTCACGACCGGTAAACCGAACGAGCTCGATTGGGAAGAGCCAAAGCGCGTCGCCGAATCCGTACGCCTCATGAACTTGAAGCACGTCGTCATCACTGCCGTCGCCCGTGATGACTTGAACGATTACGGGGCTACCGTCTTCGCAGAAACGGTTCGTGCCGTCCGTGCCATGAATCCAGAGACATCGATCGAAGTGCTCCCATCTGACATGATGGGTGACTTCTCTGCCTTGCAGACGTTGATTGATGCGGGTCCTGACATCATGAACCATAACTTAGAGACGGTTCGTCGCCTCACACCGAGAGTCCGTGCCAAAGCGACATACGACCGCACACTCGAATTCTTGAAACGCTCAAAAGAATTGAACCCGGATATCCCGACGAAATCGTCAATCATGGTCGGACTCGGAGAAACGAAAGAGGAATTGATTGAAGCGATGGATGACCTCCGCGCACACAACGTCGACATCTTGACACTCGGTCAATACTTGCAACCGACGAAGAAACACCTCGAGGTGGAACGTTACTACCACCCGGATGAGTTCGCCGAGTTGAAAGAGATCGCACTATCAAAAGGATTCTCACATTGTGAGGCAGGTCCGCTCGTCCGCTCGTCTTACCATGCGGATGAACAAGTACACAAGGCGCGTCGCCACACGATGTTGCCAATCGACTAATAGAAAGAAGAGAGATTATGACTGGTACGACGTGGCACTTACTTAGAACTGAATCCACTTCACCGGCTGAAAACATGGCGATTGACGAAGCCATCGCCAACTGGGTCGCGAAGGGAGAACTCAAACCGACGCTTCGTTTTTATTCATGGGCACCTCATGCGATCAGCGTCGGGCGCTTCCAACGGGCGACACGTGACTTGGACCGTGACGCCCTCACGAAGAACAACATTCCGGTCGTCCGTCGCCTGACCGGAGGACGCGCCGTGTTGCACGCCGATGAGCTGACGTATAGCGTCATCTTGCCAGAATCGACACCGGCTCTCCCGACAAATATCATCGAGAGCTATCGCTTGCTCACGGAAGGAGTCCGTCGTGGTTATCACGAGCTTGGTGTACCAGCCGAGTTTTCGGTACCGTTGACAGAAGAGGACCGTGAGGCACTGCGCAAACCGAAATCAGCCGTCTGCTTTGATGCCGCCTCCTATTATGAGCTGGCCGTCGATGGGAAAAAGATTGCGGGTAGCGCACAAGTGCGCCACCAAGGGGCCGTCTTGCAACATGGTTCCATCCCTCTTTCTGTCGACGATGAGGTACTATTCGACTGTTTCGCGATGGAAGAGCACGAAAAACGTGAAGCCAAAAGTCGGTTCAGCGAAAAAGCCGTCGCCTTGAACGATACGTTACAGCGCTTCGTCTCCTTTGATGAAGTAGCGGCCGCGTTCGAGACCGGCTTCAAAGATGCCTTCTCGTTGACGTTCGAACCGCTCGTCTTCACGAAAGAACAGCAATCCGAAATCGACTTGCTCGTCAAGAAGTATGAAAGTGATGAATGGGTCTGGAAACGCTAAAAAGATTGTCCCTTTTGATGGGGACAATCTTTTTTTATGCCGCGTTCGTTCGGCGCAACAGATGGCGCACTTCTCGGAACGTGACGAATGTTTTGTTGTTCGCATCATACAATTTGTAGCGTAACGACTTCAAACTTGAAAACAGTCCGATCGTCGTCGCCCGTTGTAACGGTGGTGTCGACGTATGCGCCTTCTCCAAATGATAGTTCGGGACACGCGGGCTCAAATGGTGGACGTGATGGAAACCAATATTTCCTGTCACCCATTGAAGCACTTTCGGCAATTCATAATACGAGCTTCCTTCGATTGCCGCCTTCACATAATCCCACTCCTGCTCATCCTCGAAGTATGAATCTTCAAACGTGTGCTGGACATAGAATAACCAAATCCCAAGCACACCGGCGATGAACATCGTCGTACCTTGAACAATGAGGAAAGCTTGCCATCCGATGACATAAATCAACGCACTGTATAACACGATGAGTGAGAGATTAATGATATACGTGTTTTGGCGTTCTTTCTTACGCGCATCTTTTCGATTGAAACGGCTCGTCACGAGAATGAGCCAAAGCGGTCCAAGACCAAACATGACGAGTGGATGACGATATAGGCGATATTTCAGTCGCGTCCATTTCGAAGCTTCTATGTACTCCTCAATCGTCATGACCCAGATGTCCCCGACGCCCCGTTTATCCAAGTTTCCGCTCGACGCATGATGAATCGCATGCTCTCGCTTCCACTTCTCGTACGGGAATAACGTCAAGATTCCTGTAATGGTTCCGACAATCGCGTTCGCCTTCTTATTTTTGAAGAATGAACCGTGCGTGCAGTCATGGAAGATGATGAACATCCGCACGACAAATCCTGCCGCAATCAACGTAAACGGTAATGTCAGGAAAATCGAGACACTCAGTAGTTGATACGCTAAGAACCATGATACGAGAAACGGTAAAATCGTATTGATCATCTGCCGCACACTAATCCGGATATCGGACTTTTCAAACGGCGAGACGTGCTTTCTTAATTGGGCAATCTTTTCTTTACTCATAACAACCTCCTTGAATTCAACAGCGTCACAACGCAAAAATATAAATGAAACCAACAACCAACGTTGTTCAATGTGAATTCATGGATCGGAAAATCGTCCCTATCAAGAATTAACACTAGGTCATTATATCACGTATAAAAATTATGTGGTGAAAATTCAGAAAAAAGACTTATCTCATTTTTAGATGAGACAAGTCTGATGGATTTATTGTTGTGTATAGATGGAAACCGAGCCACCGTTGACGAAGAACTCGCCCCAACCATCTGCGTTGACTGTTACGAGACGACTATTGTTGCCGGTCATGTCTTTCCATACTTCTCCCGCGTTCTGCTTCCCGACATACATCCATTTCGAACCACCCGGTCCGTCCGACAAAATCGTCGCAAGACCTGACTTCGCACGGTCTGTCACACCTTCACGTGTCCAACCGATGACGTCTTGGTGGTTGATGTAGTCATGTTGTGTGCCATAGGCAAAGTCTTTACGCGCTTTCAAAATCGGTTGAAGAGACCCTGACATGTTCGGAATTTCACGGTTCGTTGTCCCTTTCGTTCCATAATAATCCCCGTAGAAGAGTGTCGGGTATCCTTGACCGCGTGTCATGATCGTCGCATAGGCGAGCGGTTTGAACCAATTGGCAACCGTCGACTCGAGTGATTGCCCAGGTTGTGAGTCATGGTTGTCGACAATGGTGACGGCGAGTGTCGGATGCTGCTCGACGACCGTTCCTTTTAGAATGTTGCGCATGTCATAGTAACCGCCGCCGTTCCCTGCCGCTTGGAAGTTGTAGTGGAGCGGTACATCGAATACCGAGTGAGTATAGCCCGTCTTCGCCAAGTAATCATTGATGGCCCCAAGGTCGTTTTTCCAATACTCCGCGACGGTGAACATCTCTTTCCCTGTCGTCTGTCGGACACTTGTCACCCATTCTTTCAAGTAAGAATGATTAATATGTTTGACCGCATCGAGACGGAATCCATCGAGACCGAGTGAATCCGCGTACCATTTCCCCCAGTTTTTCATCTCTTGTCGAACTTCCGGATGATCGAAATCGACATCGGCGTACATCAAGTAGTCATAGTTCCCGTTCTCCCCGGATACTTCACTGTCCCACGCTTTCCCCGTACTCTTGAATTTGTAGATTCGGCTCAAACTCCGTGACTGATCCCAATCGGTCCCGTCAAAGTGATACCAACGCCACTTGAACGGCGAGTATGTATTGTTGCGACCCGCAAAATTGAATCCGGTCCAGGCAGAAATCGAATATTCCCCAGACGTCTCCTGATTCCGGTTAGAAGGATTGACCTCGACAGCCTGAACGGACTCGGTATAATCCGCTCCGCCCTTATGATTCATGACCACATCCCCGTATACGCCAATCCCTTTTCCGCGTAAGTTGGAGATGGCCGACTGTAGCTGCGCTTTTGTTCCATACTTCGTCCGTGTCGTCCCTTTTTGATTGAACTCTCCTAAATCATACAAATCATAAGCCCCGTATCCGACATCATTTTGAGACGTCCCTTTATATGCCGGTGGAATCCAAACCGTGGAGATCCCGATGTCTTTCAAGTGCTGCGAATCATTCGAGAGACGGTTCCAATGAAGCCCGTCGTTCGGGACATACCATTCAAAGTATTGCATCATCGTACCGTTCTGTGGAGTTGCCGCTTGTGCGACCGGTTGCCCCGAAAGCAGTGCAATCGATGTCACGCCAGCCAGCACGGCAATCCCTTGTCGTTTCTTCAACATCATTCATTCCTCCTCAATTAAATAATGAAAGCGCTTGCATAAATTATTGTGAAGGATTTTGATTTTGTTGCATAGACCGATGTCCAAAAACAGTTCTCTCTCCCTAACTATTTTTCATTTGAATAGTTCAGTCGAACGAAACAAAAACGGATGGCTTGTGCCATCCGCCTATTCATCAACTTGTGACGTAATCTAGATCGTGCAAAATATAGGCCAAGAAGAAAATCATACTCGGGTTCTCATAACGCATCTGGACTTTACGGAGTTGTTCGCGATATGTGACCTCATACTCGGCCCCGTTCATCTTCCGCTCCATGTTCATCTTGATGAGGGCATCGAGCTTGTCCATCATGTCGACGAGCATCCCTTCGTACGTGTCATCTTTCGAATCAGCCATATATCGACGGAACGCCGGTTGCATATATGCCGGCAACAACCCGAGAAGACGTTCACTCTCTGCCCGCTCATATGCCTCGAACGCCGCTCCCGTCTCTTGTGTCGAATGCTTGACTGGTCCGAGCACATCTCCGGTCACCCCTTCGACTAAGTCGTGACAAAGAAGACGTGCCACGAGTTCGGCGACATCAACGTCGACGTTGTACTTCTCGCGCTCTAAGAGTCCGCTGAACATACCGAGCGCTGCTGCCCGGAAACCATGAATCGCATCGTTGTCGTCAATCGTATTAAAGCGCCCTTTCCAACGACGGACACTGTCCATCCGCATGACGTTCTCGATGAAGCGTAAAACATCGGTCTCTGCCTCGACCTGGTCGAACAGCCAACGGACCGAATCAATCGGATGATGACGGAGGGCGGCTTTCATCTCTTCTAACTTGTCATCGAAATGAGGAGAGCCATGGGCGACTTCCCGTCGCACGAATAGCATCGCATCAAAAGAATCGATTCCGTCGACAATCCGTCCTTCGAACGAGTCATCTTCCGCCTCAACAACAAAACGGTGAAAGTGAGGACGTAACGACTGTGACAACAACTCGACAAGACCGAGGCTCGCTGTCCGCTCCATGCGCTCGATGTGACCAATCAAAGTCGGTTCTTTTTTCGTCCGGTGCATGATCGGACCGGTCTGTACTTCATTCATGTCGTGGAAAATGGCTTTCCCGAGCAAATCGAGCAAGTCGACATCACGCCCGTTCTCTTTTTCCACATAAGCCGCGATCAAGCTGAAGACCGCGACACGAAAGCTATGGCTCGCTGCATTATCATGATAATGAGGGGCATATTCGTCCCATCGTTGCACGTTTTGCATACGTGTCATCTTTCGGATAAACGTTCCGTTATGCATGGTTTCACTCCTTATGATAATTGTTCAAATACATCGTCATGACAGACGACATATAACATATCTGTGTCTTGTAGCGGCAAGTCGAGCATCGTCGCCACATCCAATCGGTCATTGACCGCGATGAGTGTCACTCCTGATTCAAGTAACGCTGTATTTGCTTGTCGAACATTTTGCCACTCGACTTTTGGTTTCAACGCTTGGATGTTTCCGCCTGACTGTTTGCTTAACAATTGACGGAAAATCGCCGTCGTCCCTGGCTGTAACGTCGCTTTCGCCATCAAGAGGGAGACCGAGTCGTTCGCTAAAATAAAGTCGTCGACGCGGACGTGTTTGAATTTCGAGATATTCCGCTCTTCACACACTTCGACGACCGTGTGCAAATCGACTTTGTAATCGTGTGATAATGCTTCTACCGCTGATGCGATCAATAACGACTTTCCGTCGGCGAGTAACGTCTCCGTGATGCGAGCATCCGCAAAAATAGCGACGCGTCGTGCTTTCAAGACGTTCGCCTGCAGCAATACGGCTTCATCCGAGGCATCCCCTGAAACGAAGTGCACTTGATCGTGCACGTACGGCTCCTCGATCAATTGATCGATCAAGACGATTTCTGCCTTCGGTTCGTAGTTAAGTACTTCATCGATTGCTTTCTTCGTTTTCGGGGACCACCCGATATACACATAATGCCCTTCTCCACGATACACTAGTCTTCCCTCCCGTTTTAACCGTTGAAACGTCGCGCCGATTTCAACTAATTTTCCAATCAACGCCCCGATAATTCCAATCCCGAATAGGAACAAGAAAATCCCGAGCCATCGCCCTGCCACGGAGGACGGATAAAAATCTCCATATCCGACGGTCGTCAGCGTCGTCATCGTCCACCAAAATGAATCAAATAATGACCCGAACGTCTCTGGCTCTAACCAATAACCGAGTACGGTTCCTAGGATAATGATGCCAACCGACGCCAAGACGACATTCAAAAATGATAACTTCGCTAACCCTTTCCACAAACGAAATAAGATATGCACTGTTTCCCCCTCCTTCTCTCTTATATACTAAACGTATCCACTAAAAGATTCACGAAACCATTTTGATGGGGGTTCCGTATAAGAAGAAAAAAGGAAGGACTGACTTATGAACTCAATCGTCTTAGAGTATCGTCTCTATAAAAATGAATTATCGTTCGAACCGCTTTATCATTATACGTCTCTCGGCTTAGACGAAGTGCTGGCCCGTCGTGAATGTGAGTTTTTCGTCAAAGACGGCATGACCTATAAACAACGCTCGTCCGCCTTAGAAGGCGATCAATACTTCTTGATTTACGTCGATCGTTACACAGAAGGACCGATGGACAAACACGAAACGAGCGAGATCAAAGTCGAGATCCGTACACTCGACGACCGGTTTGACAACCCATTGCTCGAAGCCTATTACGTCGACCGTCACCTCGATGCGCTCGCCATGCTCGGGAGCCAGTACCTGTATGTCGCCGGCAAAGAATATGAACGCGATTCAGCAGAAACAGATGAAGATCGTGGTGTGTATGTCATCTACGTCACACCGACGGGTTATGAATTGGAGGAATCAACATGAAGACAAGCAAGAAAATTTTAAGCGGACTCTCGGTCGCGGTATTGACGACTTCCCTTGCTGCTTGCGGTGGGGATGAATATGAAGAGGCGGCACTCCCGGAAGAACCGACCGGTTACGAATGTGACGATTGGGACTGGGATGACGAGACCGAGTCATATTATTGCGATGACGACCGTTCTCCTCACTATGGCAGCTATTTCTTACTCGGTAGTCTATTCCGCTCAAAAAATGCATTGAAGAGCTCTTCGTCATATAAGACGTATAAAGCTAACGGTGGTGCGACCGGCGCCGTATCGAACGGTTCCAATTCAGGATCGTCAAAATCTGGACTCGGCAGCGGCTCTAAAGGTGGATTTGGCGGATGACGCGTGACGAACTTTACAGTCAAATCCCTTATTTTTGGCCCGATTTAAACGATGAAGAATATGCCCTATATGACTGTTTCGAAATGACCGCCTCGCAGGTTAACTCGATTCGAGAAGCGACCGAGGCGGTTGACTCGATTTTTCGGAAGACGAATCAATTGTTGCGGACGCTACCGGACGAGACGCTCCGACTACTCGGTTATCCTGAGGCGAGCCTGCCTTTTTTACGAGAGAAGGCGATTTCCCAGGAAACCATCATCGGGCGTTACGACTGGATCATGAAAGACGGTCAACTCAAATTGATGGAGTTCAATGCAGATACGCCGACCTTTATTAAGGAGCTCTTTGACGTGAACGGCGTAGTCGCTTCCGAGTTTGGTCTCCTCGACCCGAACAGGGAAGCCACCGCTCAACTGAAAACCGAACTGCGCAAGGCCATCGTCGCCGCATGGAAACGCCTCGGACGAGAAGGTACACCTAAAATCGTCTTTACGGCACATGACGACAACATCGAAGACAAATGGACGGCGCGCTTTCTGCAAGAAACACTCGACTTACCATCTGAATTCGTACCGTTGCACGCTTTACTCGTCGATGAAGACGGTGTCTACACACCATCGGGTGAGCGGATCGACATCTTGTATCGTCAAACGTATCCAATCGAGCATCTTGTGGACGACCGAGCACCGGACGGAGACTTGATTGGCATTCGGTTGCTCGAATTGAACCTACAAAAACATGTGTCGCTGCTCAACCCGCTCTCGGCATTCCTCATGCAGTCGAAAGGCGTACAAGCCCTCATTTGGGAATTGTATGAGACCGAGACATTGTTCGATGAAGCCGAGCGCGACATCATCGGAACTTATTTTTTACCGACTTACTTAGAAGACACACCGTTTCTCGGCGAATCGGATTACGTCAAAAAACCGGCGTTCGGACGCGAAGGGGACTCCGTCATCTTGTACACGAAAGACGGCCAACCGTTTCACCGAGAAGCACTACAAACGTATGCGGAAGAAACAGCCGTGTACCAACAGTTCATCGAACTTCCGACACGGATGACGACGACTGTCAAAGGTCGTGTCGAGACACATTATATGGTCGGATGTTTCTGTTTGAACGGACATCCGTCCGCACTCGGCGTCCGTGCCGGTAGCATGATCACGAACAACCAATCTTACTACTTAGCCGTTGGCACACCTACACAAAAGGAGACAAACTCATGACTTTCATCACACTCGACTCAATTTTAAGCTTCCTCGCCCATCTCGGGACAGGATTCGGTCTCATTCTTGCCGGACTCATCATCTTCGCCTTGACGACCAAATATTCGGAACGTAAGTTAATCAAAGAAGGCAACATAGCCGTCGCCTTGAAACTTTGGGGGAAAGCGCTCGGACTTGCCATCGTCATCTATACGGTTTGGGCGAACAGCGTCAACTTACTCGACGCATTCATCTGGGGACTCGTCGGGATTGTCGCTCAAGTATTAGCGTTCTGGACGTTTGAATATGTCCTCACGCCTGGCGTGAACTTAGAAAAAGAAGTCGAGAACGGCAACATGGCGATCGGTTTCAGCTTGTTCGCCGCATCACTCGTCGTCGGCATCATCGTCGCCGCGAGCTTGACGTACTAATTCAAACACCCCATGCACGCATTCGCGAGGCATGGGGTGTCTCTATTTATAACAGATTGGAGGAAGAGTCATGTCCAAACGAATCATCCTACTCACGATCGTCTCCAGTCTCATCGTCGTCGCTATCGCAGTCGGCGTCGGACTGTATACGTACACCAACATTCAGAACGGTAACTCATACGAGAATGCCGAAAAGGAAATGAATCGTTATATGACGATGAACGATTGGTATACGTTTGAAATTCATAACATGGAACAGTCCGTTCTCTCTTTTTACACAAATGAAGACCGCTCCGTTATCGGTCTAGCTGAGATCGATGTCGAAACAGGGAACTTAGGGTCTGTCACGGAACAGACAGAGCCGAATCAGCCTTTTGATTTCGTCACCCTTCGAGTTGAAGACATGGAGTACATCGGTGTTCACCTTAAAGAGCGACCGGAAGATGTCGTCTATTTACGATTAAAACGAGGGGATGAATCTAAAGAATTTACTGTAAATAATCCCGAAGATGAAACATACGCCATGACATACGTCATGAAATTGAATACATCTTCTTTTGAAGACGGAACTCTTGAAACATTGGACCAGGATCATAACGTGCTATCTTCACAACCCTATTCGTCCATGTGATGAACCTTCTTCAGAAACACCGCTATGAAAAAGGAGAGCAATTATGCTAAATCGGAAAAGAGTTGCAATCTTTCTATTCTTCATTCTAAGCATCGCTATCGTTTCAGCTTTCCGCACTTCTTTATTGGACAAAATCCAGCTCGGTCGCCATTTATCGGATCATGGATTTGTCGTGTATCAATATTATAAGAAGGACGACACGGTGTTCGCACTCTTCACAAATGATGAGGAGAGGATTCTAGGTGTCGCGGAACAAAATCAGGACGGCTATGGTTCTGTAACCGTTGATACGGAACCGTCTACGTCTTTTGACTATATTTACATCCAGAACGGCAAAAATCACTATCTTGCTCTTCGTTTGAATCATCATGCTCAGCAGGTGGCGAAGTTACAGATTGAAGGAGAACTGTGGTCGGAAGAACATATACTCAACGACGCTAGTAACGGTGGAAACCGTGATTTCTTTTTCTTAGACATGTATAACTCGTTGGAGAATGCCTTGACGATTCAAACACTCGATCAACATGACCAAGTCATGACATCCATTTCATTATAAAAGTGTCGCAGACTCATCCAAGTCTGCGACACTTTTTTGATTGGTTACGTTAAAGAAAGCGTTGCAGACGGTCCGAAAAATTCATATCGTGCCTGAGGCATGACGCGTACGACCGTCTCCATCATCGCATTTGGTCCACACGTATAGACATCATGCCCTTCGACATCGAGTGCCTCAAGTTGCGTCGCACTCATACAACCCGATACGTCATCCACGTGTGTGACGAGGTGAAGTCCTTCTTTCTCGAGTTCATCGAGTTCTTCGCCGAGTGGACGAAGGTCTATACTCCGAACAGCATGCAACAATGTGACGGAACGCCCTTGTCCGAGTGCCGTCTTCGCCATATTGAAGAGAGGCGTAATCCCGATTCCTCCCGCGATCAGTGTGAGCGGACGATCTGATGCTTCAAGGATGAACTCTCCTGCCGGTGCGCTCACCGGAATTTCGGTACCGACCGTTTGTTCATGAAGCCAGTTCGAAACGAGCCCTTCTTGTTTCGGCGCGATCCAGTACCCGTTTTCTGTCGTATCGATGACGCTATATTGGCGGTGGTGCAAGATGTCCTCGCCAGCGATTCGCGCCTGAACCGAGATGTATTGTCCTGGGATGGCTGTGCCAATAACCCCATCTTTCGCAACGAGACGTAATCGCTTCACTTCCGGTGTGTCTTCAATGATTTCTTCGATGACGAACGGTTTGAATCCGACCCACGGTGCGTCATCATACATCTGTTTCTCGAGTGAGATGAAGACATCGGCAATCACGCCATACGCTTTCGCCCATGCATCGATGATGTCTGGTGTTGCCGCTTCTCCGAGGACATCTTGAATCGCTCCGAGTAAGTTTTCACCGACAATCGGATAATGTTCTGGACGGATATTCAAACTCTTATGTTTATGGAGTGCCGGTTGAATGGCAGGAAGAATCGCTTCGAGCCGGTCGATATGAAGGGCAGCCGCATAGACCGCGTTCGCAAGTGCCTCCGGTTGGCGTCCTCGTTTTTGGTTCGTATGGTTGAAGAAGTGACGTACTTCTGGATTTTGTTCGAACATTCGTTCATAAAAATGCTTCGTAATCGTCACACCATGCTCTTTCAAAACAGGCGCTGTCGCCTTTACAATCTCAATCGTTTGTTGATCTAACATATGTTTGTCCCCCTTTTGTTCAGTACACGTTCATTATGTGAGTCAGGTCACTTTAAATCAATATATTAAATACTTGTTTAAATTAGATTTCACGTTTCTGACTCATTTCTGCCATCATCCTTTCACATTTGTTCGAATCGCACTTTTAAACGTTGTCTTGTACAATGGAAAAAGAGGTGATGATGGATGAGACTCACGCAAACGTGTGACTACGCACTACGGACGTTGATGTATAGCGCCACGTTTTCGCATCGACTGGTCACGATTCAAGAAGTCGCAGACCAATACAAAATCTCCAAAAATCATGTCATGAAAGTCGTATACGAGCTTGGAAAACATGGATACTTGGAGTCGGTTCGTGGCCGTGGTGGCGGCTTCCGTCTCGCGCGCCCGATGGAAGACATCAATGTAGGCGAGGTCGTTCGAACGATGGAACCGCTCGAGCTCGTGGAATGCTTCGGGGAAGGTCGATGTGTGATCGCACCGGCCTGTGACTTACGAAGTGTGTTGAATGAGGCCATGCTGGCGTTCTTTCAAGTGCTCGACCGTTACACGATTGCCGATCTCGTCGCCAATCGAACAAACGAACTCGCCCTGCTCTTAGGCGTACAAAACCCGACAGACTGAAAAAAGTCCGTCGGGTTTTTGGTTACAGTGGTTTTAACTTTTCCTCAATTTCCGCTCGTCTCGACTCCAGAAACGGCGGCAAGGCCAAGCGTTCTCCGAGTGCTTCAACTGATTCATCCGTCGCGAATCCCGGTTCATCTGTTGCCAGTTCTACTAAGATCCCACTCGGTTCACGGAAGTAGATCGACTGGAAATAATAACGGTCAATGAGACCGGAGTGACTGATCCCATGTGCGTCAAGTTTCTCAATCCACTTCGCCATATCGTCTGTTTCTTCCACTCGAATCGCCACATGATGCACACTTCCCCGACCTGGTCGTTCCGATGGCAAATCCGGTCGATCGATGAGATGAATCTCTGTCGCCACGCCACCTTCTCCTGTTTCAAAAACGCGTACGTCGTGACCCTCCCGCTCAAATGTCTCCACATATCGATAGCCAAGCACTTCCGTCAGCACTCGTGCCGTCTTCTCAATCCGCCGTCCCGTCCATTCACTAAACCCGAGACCGAAGATGCCGACATCCGTTGGAACAGGACCATTTTTCCAAGGTGTCCCACTCCCCCCTTCCACAAGACAGAGGCGTTGACCTTCATGATCTTCAAACGACAACGTCGCCCGTCCGAGCACTGATTCGACTTCCCCATATGTTACACCGAACGTGTCGAAACGCTCTTGCCAATATGCGATTGCCCCGTCCGGCACCCTGAGTGCTGTTCGAGAGATACTGTTTGACCCTCGATACGTCTGTCCGAGAAACGGTAACTCAAAGAACGTCAAATCGGTTCCAGGCGTACCCGTCTCGTCCGCATAGAACAGGTGATACATCGATGGGTCATCCTGGTTGACCGTCTTTTTGACGAGTCGCATCCCTAGTACTTCCGTGTAGAATCGTAAGTTCTTTTTGGCATCCCCGGTCATCGCCGACACGTGATGTTGTCCCCCAATCGCCTTCATCTATCATCTCCCCTTTCTACTATATCGTTATTGTATCACCTCTAATTAAGTAAAGTCTTCTTTACATTATGTAAAGTTTGTTTTACACTCGTGGTAGAAACTAGAAATGAGGTGGCACGATGCCATTAGTCAACCGCGTGAAAGAACTGCGTGCCCGGCACCAGTTAACCCAAGGCGACCTGGCCGAAAAGGTCGGTGTGACGAGACAGACGATCATCTCGCTCGAGAAAGGCAGCTACACCCCGTCACTCATGCTAGCGATGCACATCGCACGCGTGTTCGAGGAACCGGTCGAATCTATATTCACAATCGAGGAGGAAACAAAATGAAACACGTTGTCGTTCAGTCTATTTCCAGCATCATCTTGTATGTCCTGATGGCTTTTCTGTTCAGTTCGTTTTTGTCCGATGTGTCAAAGACCGTCATTGAGTCTGACCGCTTCTTAGTTGAATTCAATCTGCTTCCACTACTATTACTCGTTGTTTTTGGCATTGTTTGGACAGTCTATTCATTTAACACACGACCGAACAAGCAGTTGAACTTTGCTCAATGGTCCGTCCGGATGACTGAATTCAGTGAGGTCGATGAGCGCGAACAAATCATCACCGCGAAAGCGACAAAAGCGGCATACGTTTCATTCGGTATTTCCGTTCCAATCTTCATGGGATCGTTCATGTTCTATCCGTTGTTCGAAGACACACTTCCCGCCTATCCAATCTATGCACTCGCTTCTACGCTCATCATCGCGACACTCGTCTATATGACGACATGGATTCGCGGTTATCGACGTTAAGGAATTCATTACGAATTCCTTTTTATATTCCTGTTTTAGAATATTCCACATGGGGAATATAAGAGAATAAGAGGACGGTGACGAAAGATGGAAGAGAAACTGGCTTCTTTGTTTCAAGCGTTAGCCGACCCGAATCGGTTACGGATGATTGAATTGTTACGGAAACAGGAGTGGACGGTCGGAATGATGGCAAATCAGCTTGGAATCAGTCAACCGCAGACGTCGAAACACCTGCGAATCTTATATGATGCGGGGCTTGTCACGGTAACGATTGATGCGAACCGGAGACGCTACGCGCTCAAGTCTCAAGCACTTGAACCGTTAGATGCTTGGCAGACCTATATCGCGCGGGAAACAGAGCGTCT
Source organism: Exiguobacterium sp. NPDC077395 (assembly GCF_050269125.1). NCBI lineage: Bacteria > Bacillati > Bacillota > Bacilli > Caryophanales > Exiguobacterium > Exiguobacterium sp. NPDC077395. The sequence goes on along the minus strand of NZ_JBNNHU010000001.1, from coordinate 162,316 downwards.
CGATCGATTGGAATCGTTTTTAGCGGAGTCACAACGAGAGGAGAATCAATCATGAGTACGGTCAAATCACATGTAGAGGGCACGACATTGATTATGGAACGTTTGTTCAAGGCACCACGGCAACTTGTATTTGAGGCATTCTCGACACCCGCACATCTCGAGAAATGGTGGGGACCGGCTGGATGGGAGACGAAAGTATACAGCTTCGACTTCAAACCAGGTGGGATTTGGCACTACTGTATGACGTGTGTCGACAAAGAACAGGGTGACTTTTATGGCATGGAATCATGGGGCAAATCGACCTTTATCGAGATTGATCCTTATTCCCGAATCGTCTATACGGATGCGTTCTCAGATGCGGACGGACACGTCAATCCGGACTTACCTGTTATGACCATCACGAATGAGTTTCTCGATACAACGGAAGGCACGTTGTTCATTAGCCGCTCCGAATTCCCGAATGAAGAAGCTCTCCAACAAGTCGTTGAGATGGGGGCTGTCGAAGGATTCACTTCCCAGCTCGATCGTCTTGAAGCGATTGTGACGCAGTAACGTAAAAGGCACCGTCCTCGTAAGAGAGACGGTGCCTGATTGTGTTCACAATAAAAAATAGCTCACGAAGAGGATGAGTGAAAAGATGAAGACCATCCCAATTGCTAAAGCAATGAGACTCATCTTCGCAGATTTGAATTGTTGCGTATTAATCGTATGCACTTTTTTCAAATAGGAACGAGTTCCTACAAGAATTGTACTGATGCCGAACAAAATAGATAACATCCCGATAGCCGAGATCAATTGATGTTCTGCACCATTTAGATTCTCGCTTCGATAATAATGAAAATTCGTCACTAAGAAACCAATCCCAATCACGGTAATCGCAGTACGGATCCATGCCAAAAATGTACGTTCATTTGCCAGATGTTGCTGGATGTATTGCGAATCGATCGTTTTTTCTACTTCTACTTTCATTCTTTCAATCATCCTTCCATTTCAATCAAATGATTTTTCAAGGCGTATTGCACCAATTCGTGTCGGTGCTTCATCTGTAGTTTGTTCATAATCCGTGCTTTATGATTCTCTACTGTCTTGGGACTGATTCCTAATTTTTCCCCGATCTCATTATGGCTATACCCTAAAGTCGACAACCGCACAATCTCTAGTTCACGACGTGTCAATAACGGGTGACCATTTTTTTGAAGCACGAGCTTGTCAATATAATCCTCGGTCAATGACGTCGAATAATATCGTTTCCCGTCAAATACATACTCAATCCCTTCTGCTAGTTGAGATGGATCGCTATTTTTAGACATAAAACCAGGTACATCCAGTTCAAGAGCACGTTTGATATAAATCTCTTCATCATGCATCGTCAGCAAGATGATTTTTGCGGAAGGTACTTCCTCAGCGAGTGCTTGAACCGTCACAAACCCATCCAATCCATTCGGCATCGTGATATCAAGTAAAATGACATCGGGACGCATCCGAATCGCTTCTTGTATTGCCGCTGCTCCCTCTGCCGCTTCCCCAACTACACGAATGCGCTCATTTGTACGAAACATCAGTTTTAATCCACGTCGCACTAACTCATGATCATCAACAATCAATACATTAATCGGTTTCATCATGACCTCGCTCTCTCGGAACTGACACTGAAATTTCAGTCCCGTGCCCTATCACCGAAACGATCTGAAACAAACCTTCTATTGTTTTTGCCCTTTCTTCCATGTGACGTAGCCCTAACCCTTTCGAGACCACGAGAGAATCAAAGCCAACTCCATCATCTCGAAACAACAATTCAATTTGTTCCTCCTGTTCAAATACTCGACAATAAACATTTGTTGGATTCGCATACTTCATTGCGTTCACAAGTGCCTCTTGGACAATTCGATATAAATTAATTTCAACAAGGGAATCACATCGTGTCTTTAGTCGAAAATCCGTATGAAATACCACGTTCGGATAACGAGTGGCAAAACTATCAAGTAGCACTTGTAGTGCCGATTCCAGTCCAAATTGATCAAGTTCGACTGGTCTCAACTGTTTTGAATAATTTCTGACGTGATCCATCAGGAGACTCACTTCAGAAATGACAGAACTCAAATATTCTTTTTTATCGGGGTCAACTACGTCTGATTGCAATGAATTCAAGGCAAGCGTGATACTAAACAGCGATTGTCCGACCCCATCATGTAACTCTTGAGCCAATCGTTCATGTTCCTCTTCTCTCGCCCGAATCAATTCCCGAACCATTTGTTCTCTTAAGATATGCGCTTCCCTGCGCTTTCGTTCTGTAAAATCTCGTAAGACAAGCAGATAGTATGTCGCACCGGTCGTCGGATCATTTAAGATGCGAGCCGTGTTCATCTCAACGTCAACCATTTTCCCAGAGTATGTCGGCATCTCCGAAGTGAAATATGGGGAACGTTCATGTTCAATCAAATAGCAACGTTCTTCGCTAATGTTCACGTTTCGCTTCTGACAAAAAGAACAATAAGGAACCGGTTCTCCGATTTGCCATCCCGTCAATTGTTCGGCCGATTGATTCATCGAGATGATCGTTCGTTCATGGTCCATCACAATCACACCGTCTTTGAGTACGTTTAATATTTGATGTTCAAAGTCACGTAGTGTCAACGTTATCCCCTCCGCACTCTTTCAGTTCTTATATCCATAATACCCCTATGGGTAAACAAACCCAAATGATGCACTTCATTCCCCCATGAAAAAAGACGCGCCTCGAGGCACGTCTAATTTATTGAAAACTCTATTCATCATGATTTATTCATGTTTAACGCTTGATTGTCCGTTCGTTTAGTACATCAACAGTTGCTTGAACGTATTTAAGGCCGTATTGAACTGATGGTTCTTTAATCCAACGCATGAGTGAAAATAGGGTGATTTGGCGGTCATCCTGTTCGACACGTTGTTGCACTTCCGTCCACATCTCTCGTGTCCATTCAACCTTCTCTTTCGCTGGCACGGCATACTCATCGATTCGTTTCCCAATCAATTCTTTCGTTTGTTCATCATGATATACATCTTGGACAAACGTGAACATGAACTCAAGTTGATTCGTCACCTGTAACAACATCGGTAACTTTTCAGTCAGTTTTATTGCTGCTTCAAGCGTTTCGATTTGGATATTGGAATTGTCGATGGCTGCGTCAACTTTCTCTTTTACCGTTTCATCTTTCATCGTCGCCATACCAAAATCAACAGCATCCTCTAAACGGCGGAGAGACTGTTCAATTTTGGGCAAACGATCGATCAGTGCAATCAGTGCTTGTTCAACGTCAGGTCTTGTCAGTACGGTCTCGACCGTTTGTTCTTCAAGTGCAGAACGTTCCATCACGATCCCTCCTTTCTCACATCGTTCCTTTCAACATGCCGTTCCAGTACATAATCGGTAAAAAGTCTTTTTTCAAAATGTACATGCTTCGTCTCTCTTTTGCTTGATTGAACGGCATCGATTCTTGAGGGATTTTATCATAATCAAACTCTGCTAGAATTAATGAACCGTAACCTGTGACAATCGGACAAGAAGAGTAGCCGTCATATGAAGCTGTCGGTAAATGACCATACATTGCATCTAGTACATTTTGGACAACGACAGGTGCCTGTTTCCGAATGGCTGCGCCTGTCTTCGATGTCGGTAGATTCGTACAGTCACCTAACCCGAACACATTTTTGAATCGCTTATGTTGAAGTGTATGTTTGTCGACATCGACCCATCCACCAGAGTCTGCCAATGAACTGTTCCGAATGAATGCCGGAGCTTGCATCGGTGGCGTGACATGAATCATGTCATAGCTGATCTCGAACGATTCTCCCGTATCTAAGTTTTCAAAAATCGCTACTTTTTCATCTGCCTTTATTTCTGTCAGATTCACCCGAAAATGCGTTTCAATCTGTTTTCGTTCGAGTACTTTCTCCAGTGCGTCCCGATACTTCGCAACATCGAAAATGGCAGGATTGGCTGAACCGAAGACCACCCGACTCGAACCACGAATGCCCGTCTTCATGAAATACTCTTCCGCCAAGTACATGATTTTTTGAGGAGCACCCCCGCATTTTACCGGAGAAGCCGGGTGTGTGAACAATGCCGTTCCACCCGTAAACTTTTCGAGAGTATCCCATGTGTAGCCAACGTGTTCGTATGAATAATTACTGCAGACCTCTTTTGTCCCAAGCGCTTCTTTTAATCCTTTTATGCGTCCCCAGTCAATTTCAATCCCTGGTGACACAATGAGAAAATCATAGTAAATCTTTCCGTGACTTGACGTTTCGACTTGATTGTTTTCAGGATCAAATGTCGTCACATGATCTTGTAACCACTTCGCCCCATCAGGAATGAGAGAATCCATCGGGCGGGCCGACTCTTCTTTCTTCACAATACCTGCTCCGACTAGTGTCCATAACGGTTGATAATAATGAGTAGTGGCAGGATCAATCAGTAGAATCTCATCTTTCAAATGATGTTTCTCTCGAAGCAATCTTGCCGCGACACTGATTCCCCCGGTTCCTGCTCCTACAATCACAACACGATAATGTGTACGCATCTTATGCAACCCCTTCTGTTTATTACACGCTATTTTTGACAAACAAGTGAACCAATCTATAAACTAAGCATATTTGAAAGCGTATACACTTTATATAGGGGAAGTCCCTCAATTTCCATCTAAATCGTTGATATATGTTGTATAACACACTGGTTCATCGAAAATTTTGTTTACGTGCCGTTCTGTTCAAAGTGACTTTCATCACTTTTAAGAGCGCTATTTTTCTCAATATAAAAAAGCCTTGAAGATCAACACTCTTCAAAGCTTTACGCTCATTCAGCATGGAATTTTTTGAAAAGATCATCGAGTTGATCGAGAGTCATCTCGCCATAAACATCCCCGATACTGATTTCTGTGGAACAGTACCCTTCTTTTTCAACGAGATAACCGGTTATGCCAATCCCGGTCTCTTCTTGGATTCCTGCAATCCGTTCAGCGAGTTCCTCTTTTCCCCCTTGAAAATGTAAGTGGAACATATTCGTGACGGGGATGCGTGGTGTCGTCCACACTCCATCGATTTCATTAAAGCGTGCTGCCAACCGCACTGCATCGTCCCGATACCGGGTCATCTTGTCTTTCCGTAACTCATAATAATAATCGGAAGAAAGAATATACGGGTAAAGGCTAATCAAATCACCGCCGTAGCGTCGCTTCCACACCTTCGACGTGTCACAAAATGATTTCGGTCCAGCAAGGATGGCACCGGCAATCCCGCCGATTCCTTTATAAAACGAGACATATACGCTATCGAAGAGTGCACAAATCTCAAATGCTTCCTTCTCGTAATACGGGAGTGATTCGAACAGTCGTGCCCCGTCCAGATGTAGATAGATCCCTTTCTCACGACAGTGTTCATGAATCGCCACAAGTTCCTCGAAGGTCGGCAATTCCCCGCCGATTTCCCGTTGTGGCAGTTCGAGCAGTAAACACGCGATGTCTGGCAACGCCTGAATCTCTTCGAGTGTCATCAACCGATTTTCGTCCCCGACTAAAACCGGTTCGATGTGATGCAACTCCTTCAAACCGTCCTGTTCGTGGATTTCAAGGTGACAGAGCGGATGATACGCGACCGTGTTCTTCCCTGTTTCATCACACCAAATGCGCAGGGCAATCTGTTGCGCCATCGTACCGCTCGGAAAGAATACCGCCGACTCTTTCCCAAGAACTTGTGCCATCTTCTCTTCAAACTGACGAATCGTTTTCCCCTGTCCATACTGGTCACTCGGCTCATCGTCACGCACCTGTTCAAACGCACGTTTCAACACCCCGACTTCCCGTTTGCCGTGACCGCTCAACTGAACATCTGTCTGTCGATACGTGTCTATTAATCGCTCCATATATTCCCCTCCTCGACAAATAAACTCCCTGTCAGTATAACAGGGAGTCCTCTACTCAGTCGCGAATCCGGACGATGAGTTTACCGCGCACTTTCCGCGTTTGTAGTTTTTCGAGACCTTCTTTCAACTGGTCGAATGATAACACTTCTGTGACGAGATCGTTCAGTTCACCTGCATCAAGCAAGTTCATCAACTCTTCGGCCATATACGCCAAGTTGCGAATCGCATGTTCGTCCTCGCTCGCATGTGCCGCCCCGAGTGCCACTTCATGAATCGAAGGGGATAACGTGAAACCTTTCATGTTCGTCATATCTGGTGGACCGGCGATATAGGCGAGGTGTCCGCTGAACGCGAGACGATCGAGGTCAGCCGTCGCGACGTCGCGACCGACCGTGTTCAAAATCAAGTCGACACCACGTCCATTCGTCTCTTCCATGATTCGTGCCGTCACGTCCTCGACGTTATAGTCGATGACCACGTCCGCCCCGAGTGATTCTACCCACTCAAAATTCTCCGGAGATGCCGTCGTGAACACTTTTAACCCGAGGCGTTTTGCGAGTTGAATCGCAAAGCCACCGACACCGCCCGCTCCGGCGTGTACGAGAATTGTCTCCTTATCCCGCGTGTTCAGCTTCTGCATGACCGCTTCATAAGCTGTCATTCCGGCACACAGAATCGAAGCCGCCGCCTCATCACTTACACCTTGTGGAACGACCGCACACGCCCGAGCATCAACGACCGTGTACTCGGCGAACCCTCCATATTTCGAAAGATCCGTATGCACGGCTACACGTGAACCCGTAATGATGTTGGCGATACTTGAACCGACCTCGACGACTTCTCCGACGAGATCGACACCGAGAATGTGTGGATATGCCCAGTTCGGGTTTCCGTTTGAACCGACTTTATAGTCGACCGGGTTCAAGGCGACCGCTTCGACACGAATCAACAGTTCTCCCGTTCCTGGTGTCGGTCGGTCGATTTCTCCAATATGCAGATGATCTAGACCGGGTTGGTCGAGTAGCCATGCTTTCATGTTTAGTAAGCTCCTTCCGAATATGTGAGTTCGTATGAATGTGAATAAATTTCAACGAGATTACCGAATGGGTCTTCGCAGTACACCATACGATATGGTTTCTCGCCTGGGTAGTATTCACGAATCGGCATCCGTTGTTTCCCGCCATGGGCGACAATCTTCTCGACAAGTCCTTCAATGTCAGGGTCTTGTACACAGTAGTGGAAGATCCCTGTCTTCCAAAACTCGAAGTTGTCTTCTGGTGTCTCGTTATTCGGGAATTCGAATAACTCGATTCCAATTCCGTCTCCTGTTGACATATGGGCGATGCGGAATTTACCCCAGCCTGGTCCGAAGACGTCTGTACACATCACGCCGATTGGCGAATCATCTTCGACGACGTCTGATGGTGTCATGATGGTATACCACCCCATCACGTCCTCATAAAATTTTACGGCCTCGGTTACGCTCGGCACAGAAAGACCGATGTGTGAAAATGTTCTTGGATACGTCATGTTTCATCTACTCCTTTTTGTTTGCTCAATTTAGCGGATAACGATAAGATACTGTCATTGAAGCAAGAAAAAAAGTACGCACATTGAAGTAACTACCCGAAAGTGAGGCTCTTTGAACATGACTACATCGTTCCCCGTCAACCGCGCACTCGAGATTATCGGCGGCAAATGGCGCCCTCAAGTGTATTGTACGCTTCAAGATGGACCGCTTCGTTTTTCTGATATTCAACGGGCGATTCCTGACGTCAGCCGAAAAGTGTTGACCGACCAATTGCGTGAACTCGAGCAACTCGGCATGGTTCGCCGTGTCGACTATTCGACCGAGAAGCACCTCCATGTCGAGTATTCATTGACCGAAGACGCCCTCGGCCTGCAACCTGCCATGAATGCCCTTTGTTCATGGGGAGAGTGCCACGACAACAAATAATCCCGAGCCACATGGCCCGGGATTATTTTTATGAAGCGAACAAACTAATTAGATTCCCGTCCGCATCGTACAGGATAGCGTAACGTTGTCCCCAAAACGCATCCCATGGGGCTTTATGTGACGCATAGCCTTGTTCAAGTACCGTGTTATATAATCGGTCGAGCGCCTCACGGCTCTCACATAAGAAGGCAAGTTCGATCCGATGCCCGTCTGCCTGTTTCCATTCCCCGTATACTGATTCGGCCACTTCTACCGTATCGAACGCGAGACGCACGCCTCCTTCGTCAATCTCTACATGCGCTTCCCCGTTCATCGCTTCTGGAATCTCAAACCCAAGCGCCCGATAAAAGTCGAGCGACCGCTTCATATCCGTCACGACGATCCCGACCATGTCCAACTTGACTGCCATCACATTCCCTCCTCTTGTTTTCATGATACGATTTGAGTGTAGCATGACCACTTCCATTAGAGACGAGGAATTTTAATGAGCTATACGTTTCATCCACTCACCCAAGAGCAAGCCGAACTGATCGCTTTCAAGTGGCGCTATGAAGGCGACTATGCGTTTTATAATATGGACGCCGATGAGGAAGACCTCGCCTTATTTTTAGATGCGGATGAACGGGGAGACACGACGTTCGCCATCCTTGAAGCGAATGAGCTGATTGGCTTTGTCACGATGCAATTCGAATCAGCGGAAACTGTTTCCATCGGTCTGGGCATGCGCCCTGATTTGACAGGAAGCGGCAACGGACATCGATTCCTCACTTCAATCCTTACTTGGATCGAGGCGACATATGGGACTCGCACAGTGCATCTTGCCGTCGCCACGTTCAACAAACGTGCCATCCGGTTATACGAATCACTCGGTTTCATCCCACAAGACACGTTCATGCAAGAAACGAATGGTGGCGTATATCCTTTTCTCTCTATGACACGTGAACAAAACGAACCCCCGAACAACTGATGTCCGGGGGTTTTGTCATGTCCGCTGTTTCTTTTGAATATAAGAAAGACCGAGCGCTCCAATCAAAATCGTCCCTTTGACGATGTCTTGCGCATAATACGGCACATCCCACATCGTCAGTCCATTCAAGAGAATTCCGATTAAAATAGCTCCAATCAATGTCCCGATCACGTTCGGACGACCGGTCCCAAAGACGGCGTAGCCGATATAAGCAGCCGCGACAGCGTCCATCAAAAGCGGTGCTCCGGCCGAGACCTGTCCTGTCCCAATCCGAGATGCAAGAATGATCCCACCGATGGCAGCGAACAACCCGCTGAGCACGTAAGCGTACAACTTGATCCGATTCACGGCAATCCCGGAACGGCGGGCCGCTTCTGCGTTCGACCCGACGTAATAAAACTCACGCCCTGTCCGTGTATACGTCAAAAACAGATGAGCCCCAATAAAGAACAACAGCATAAGCAGGGCGACGAACGGAATCGGACCGATTGTTCCTTGTCCAATAAATAAAAAGGATGGAATGAAGCGTCCTGGCGCCGTTCCCCCTTCGATCGGCATGTTGTCATAAATCGAGAATCCTTTCGTATACGTCAACTGAATCCCGTTAATGACGTACATGATGGCGAGTGTCGCTAGTAAATCCGGTAACCGAAACTTGATGGTGACGAGCGCATTCAATAGTCCGACGAGAATCCCTAGGGCGAGCGGAATCAGCAGCGCGACGAGAAGCTCTTGCCGATGAAGGACAAGGCTTGCCGCTGCCCCGATTGTCGCAAGACTCGCCGTCGACCCGACCGATAAGTCAAACCCTCCGACGATGAGCGAAAACGTGACACCGAGGGCAAGTAACGACACGATTGAAACCGATTTGATGATGTCACTAAAGTTCGCATATGTCAGAAATTGATCGTTCGTCACGGTAAAGACTGCGATCAACCCAATGATTGCGAGTAACGTCCCGTATTGACCGATATGACCGCTGATTCGTTTTCGTTCTTTGACTACTAATTGTGCCATGTCATGCGCCTCCTTTCTCTACAAATTGTCCACGGTCGAGCCAAAGAATCCGATTGGCGACCCGTTCAAGTTCATGTCGCTCACTTGACGTGAACAACACGGTTTTCCCTTGTTTCGCGAGTGCAATGACGCGTTCATACACATCTTGCTTCGCTGCGATATCAATCCCTTTTGTCGGTTCATCGAGCAGATAGATGTCCCGTTCGTCGAGTAGCCATTTGCTGAAGACGACCTTCTGCTGATTTCCACCACTCAGTTCACCGACCGTTTGTTTCACGTTCGCATAGCGGACACGAAGTGATGCCAGTACGTCAGAGACACCATCGGTCTTTCCTGCAACAGCAATCACGTTCCGCTCAATCGTCTCGTCTAGAAATAATCCGTGACGACGTCTCTCCTCTGGAACGAGTGCAAACCCTAAACGTACGGCGTCTGTCGGTTCTTTGATCACGTGTGTGGTTCCGTCAACCGTGATGGATTGACGAAGCCCAGAAAGACCGAACAAGGCTTCCACCAGTTCCGTCTTCCCGCTCCCCGTCAATCCTCCAATCCCGAGCACTTCCCCGCGGTACGCTTCAACGGAAAGATTTGTCCCGAACGCAGGGAGAGTCACCTGCGCGGACAAACGAATCTCCTCTTCAGGGGTTGCCTTCTCTTGTGCCCCTTCAAATGTCGTTCCACTCAAAAAGGTTTGAACGGCTTCCGTAGAAAGGGTTTGAAACGGTCCCTCATATACAACGCGTCCGTCTCGAAGAAACGTAGAGGTCGAGGTGACGCGCGTGAGCTCATCTGATCGGTGCGTGACCAACACGATGCCTACCCCTTCTGCCGCCAGCGTTTGTAATAATTCAAGCAAGGCATCGGCATCCGTTTCCGACAAGGCGGCGGTCGGTTCATCGAGTAATAAATACTTGGCATTACTCTCGAGTGCCCGGGCGATGAGAAGACGTTGCTTTACGCTGAGCGGATAGTGACCGGCCGGACGCGTTGGATCGATGTCTAAACCGACCCGGGATAGCACGTCTTTTGACTGCTGTTTCAACAGTTGTGGGCGAATCCTCTTTACCGTCTGCCATGGGAGAACATTTTCGTATACAGGCAAATCCAAATAGAGCGCATCGTCCACTTCTTGCGATACGGTGATGATGCCTTGACGAATGGCTTCCGCCGGTGTGAGACGGATGGTTGTCCCGTCGATGGACAGCTCGCCGGACGTCGGTTCGACCGTTCCGTTCAGCAGTTTGATGAGCGTACTCTTACCCGCCCCGTTCAGACCGAGGAGTCCATGAATGTCTCCCGGTTTTAGGCTGAACGACAGTTGATTGAGTACGGTCACCTCACCGTACTGTTTCGTGATTCGTTCCAAGCGAATCATCAGTCCGTCTCCTTCATCCAGTCCGACCATGCCGCATTCGACTCGCCCCAACCCGGAACGTACTGTCCGAGGTCATTCATCGTGACAGGCTCATCCGGCAAGACGTCACGGTCCACTAAATATGGATCAACCGAGTGAATCGAAGGGGTTTCTTCTCCGACCACTTTTTGATAAGCGTAACGGACTTGAATGCGACCGATTTCAGCAGGATCCGTCGCGGCCGTCACGCCCCACGGACTCCCGTCCTCTTGCATGAGTTGTAGGTCTTCGTCACTCAAGTCAATCCCGTAAACAGCAATTTCGTCACGTCCTGCTTGCTTGATGGCACGGCTCGCCCCTTTGGCGAACTCATCCCACATCGCAAACACCGCATCGATTTCGCCTTCCGGATACTTCTTCAAAATTGCCTCCATCTGACTTTGCGTATCGAGCGCCGTATTGTTCGTCGCCGAACCAAATTTCGCGACTTCTTGGATGCCCGGGTAACGTTTCAAGAACGCATCATAAATCGTATGACGACGTTCCATCGGCGTGAATCCGCCGACCCAGATCGTGACGATGTTTCCTTCCCCGTCCAAATCTTCAGCAAGTGCTTTGAGTGAGCGCCAAGCGAGGGAATAATCATCTTGATCGATGACCGTCACCCCTTCATTCGTTAAATCGTTGTCGAATGCGACGACTTTGATGCCCTTATCGAGCGCCCGTTGAACAGGCTCTTTCAAGGCATCAGCACGTCCGTGGTCAATCAAGATCACATCGACGCCTTGCGTCGTTGCCGTATCAACGTAACTCGCCATCTTCGACAAATCATTATCGGCGTTATACACTTTCACGTTGCCTCCGAACGCTTCGACTTGCTCGGTCACCCCTTCGATATATTGCGAAGAAAATGTCCCAATCGACATTTGCATGACGAGTGCGACCTCTAGGTCTTTCGGAAGCGTCTCATTTGAGACGCTGACTGTTTTTGTCTCCACTTTATTTGTTGTCGCGGTCGTTTTCGGTTGCGCCTGTTCGTTCGTGCATCCGGCAAGCGCCAGAATGACGGTCAACAGGAAGAAGATGATTTTTTTAGACATATGCGTTTCCTCCTACGTGTTGTACAATGACCGACTCGGTCGGTTCGAGCACACCTGTCTCTGTGATCAGACCGGTGATGAGTTCTGGTGGGGTCACATCAAACGCCGGATTGAAGACGGTGATGCCGACGAGTGCCGTCGAGTGTCCCCCGATATGGGTCACTTCATGCGCGTCCCGTTCTTCGATTTGAATCGTGTCGTCTGCTTCCAAATCAAACGTCGAATGCGGGGCTGCCACATAAAACGGGATGCCATAATGCTTCGCCAAAATTGCGAGCTGGAGCGTCCCGATTTTGTTGGCCGTATGACCGGTACGGGTGATGCGGTCCGCCCCGACGATGATGGCATCGATTTGTTTCGTCTGAATTGTCCACGCCGCCATGTTATCCGTGATCAATGTGACGTCGATGTCTGCCCGGTCGAGTTCCCATACGGTCAACCGTGCCCCTTGAAGCAGTGGACGAGTTTCCGACGCGAATACACGAAACGGGATGCCTCGTTCTTTTCCGACATAAAACGGAGCAAGCGCGGTGCCGTACCGTGACGTCGCAATGGCACCGGCGTTACAAATCGTCAACACGTTCCCTCCAGCAGGTAACACGGTCAACGCATGCTCACCAATCGTGCGATACGTCGCCACGTCTTGTTCATAGATTTCAATCGCACGCGCTTTGATGGCTTTTGCGATCTGCTCAAAGTCTTCCCCCACATTTAGTCGAAGGAGTGATTCGATGACATGTTGTAAGTTGACCGCTGTTGGTCTTGTCGCAATCAACCGTTGGCCGACCTGGTCCAATTGGCGGTGAAAATATAAATTGTCCTGGAGACGTGATGCCTCTTTCGCGAGGACGAACGCCCCAAAGTAAGCGATGGCCGGTGCTCCCCGAACTTGAAGGGCCTTGATCGCCTGTTCTGCCTGTTCGAGCGTTAACACTTCGACATAGCGCTCTTCTTGCGGCAACTGTGTCTGATCTAAAATCGTCAACACCTCGGTGTCGGCATCGAAATGAATACTTTGCACACTCATACACGCACCTCCGATAGGACTGGAATTAGCTGGTCAATCGATTGAATCTGATGGCGCTGTTTGATGAGACACGTGCCGAGCTCCAAGGCGTGACGTTTCCGTTCGATCCGAAGGTCGTCTGGCAACGTTTCTAAGTCAGCGACACCCGCTAGACCGACCGTCCGACGAATCAATTCGCAGCCTGCGTAGCCGATCGCATCACTCAAAATCGATGGCAACAGTTCGTCCACGAATCCTACTGTGTTGAACGGCTCGACCGCCTGTGTGAAGCGTGTACGGAACGTTTTTTCGAACGTCTCCCACAGAGTGAGCACTTCTGTGAAGCGTTCGAACCGCTTCAACGGATGTGCATACGTCGAGAACACCAAATGGGCGATGATTTGACCGATGTCAAAACCGAATGGACCGTAAAAGGCAAACTCAGGATCGATGATTTTCGTTTCCTGACGCGTCGCAAAAATGCTTCCTGTATGTAAATCCCCATGTAGCAACGCTTCATGTTTGGTCACGAACCCAACCTTCAATTTCGTCACTTCAATTTTCAAGGCGAGATCTGACCAAAGTTGCTCCACGTCCGGACGAAGAGCCATTTCGATTTGATTCGATTCTGCATCGCGATACGGGTCGGTGAAGATCAGCTTTTCCGTAATATCACATAGCTCTGGATTGTAATACTCTTTTTCGATTTGTTTCTTGGCGAGCGGTCCTTTCGCATAGTCAGATGTCGCAAACAACGTTTCCCCGAGGAATGTACCGACGTGACGCGCCAAATTCGGATAGCTCTCTCCTTTTAGGAAGCCTGACCGGACGATTTCAAAAGCTGACAAATCTTCCAAAATCGTATAGGCGAGTTCACGGTCACTACCGAGTACATCCGGTACGAATTGTGGTACGACTTTTGAAAACTCACGGAGGGCCAGTTGTTCAATCCACGAACGGTCAAGCGTGAGCGGCCAACTCTCTCCAACAACTTTTGCGTACGGCAACGCCTGTTTCACAATCAATGACGTTTCTCCTTGACGAATGCGAAAGACGAGATTTAAATTTCCATCTCCAATTTCCTCACATTCTGCAATCCCCTCTTCTAGTAACCCCAACTGTCGAACGTGTTCGACGACACTTTGTTCTGTAAACGCCTCATAAGCCATGATAATTTTCCCCTTTCTTGAATCTATGCATTAAAAAAGCCCCTTTCTCCGCGAGAAAGAGGCACACCCAAATTGGTTGTTCCTCTCATCTTTCAGACATATGTCTGGTGGATGTAGCACCGTGCCAAATGGTCGGTTGCTGCGGCGTCTTAGGGCCAATTCCCTCTGCCAACTCGCGATAAGAGTAAATGATGTAGTTGTATTTGACGTGTTGAGACGAATATTACGGACTAGGCACGCTAGTTGTCAATCCTCTATTTTCGGTCGACTCCCTATTTTTGACACGCATATATAGAAACATTATTTTCAAACTTTTTTTCTCAAAAAAAGGAATTGACGAGTGAGCGATTCTATGTAAAAATTCAATTAAATTTCACAACTTCACAACTATTCTTATCAAGAGCAGACGGAGGGACAAGCCCGATGATGTCGCAGCAACCGACCAGAAATGGCACGGTGCTAATTCTTGCAGCTATCGCTGAGAGATAAGAGTTCATTGTTTTCGAATGACCTCTTGCCTTGGCATGAGGTCATTTTTTGTTTGACCTGAAAGGAGGAACTTATGGGAATCATCGCAACTTATGAAATCAAACATACCGATCACGTCGAACGCGTGGCTGAGAAAATCGCACATGAGCTGACCGTCGGAACATGGACCGAATTGAACCATCTCGAACAGCATCAACTACAGGCGTTCCGAGGCGCGGTCATCGATACCTCCCAACAGGAAACGACGAGTCGTTTCTCGATTCGTTACCCGCTACATAATGTGACGCCGGACTTCTCGTCCATTCTGACGACGACATTCGGAAAACTGTCGCTCGACCCAAACGTCCAACTTGTCGACCTATCGCTCCCGAATGAGCTCGCATCGGACTTTCCGGGTGCCGCATTCGGTGTTGAAGGGGTCCGCGACATCCTTCAAGTACACGACCGACCGCTCGCCATGAGCATCTTCAAAGGTGTCATCGGGCGTGACCTTGATTTTTTGGCGACACAGCTCCGTGACCAGTTTACAGGTGGTATCGATCTCGTGAAAGACGATGAGATTTTATATGACAATCCGCTCACCCCATCGATCGAACGGGCACGGGTCGGGGCATCGATCATTCAAGAACATCAAGACCTGACGGGTCGTTCCGTTCTATACGCCGTCACGTTGAGCGGACCCGTTTTCACCTTACGCGATCAGGCAAAACGTTTGATCGAAGCAGGCGCGACCGCACTGTTGTTCAATGTGTATACGTACGGGCTCGACGCGTTACGAGAGCTCGCCAAAGACCCTGAGATTCACGTCCCGATTTTGGCACATCCTGCTTTTGCGGGAGCGTTGACCGGATTGATTCGTCATTCCCTCCTTTTCGGGAAACTGATTCGACTCGCCGGGGCAGACTTGACGCTCTTCCCGTCGCCATATGGTTCACTGTCGACTCCGAAAGACGAAACACAACAGATTCAAACGTACGCGACGGAATCCCATTGGACGAAACCGATTCTGACGGTCCCCTCTGCCGGGATTCACCCAGGACTCGTCCCGGATTTGATTCGTGACTTCGGAACGGATGTCGTGATCAATGCCGGCGGTGGGATTCATGGGCATCCAGACGGTGCGGCTGCCGGTGCGAGGGCGTTCCGCCAAGCAATCGATCAGGCAATCGGTAAAACGAGCGAGACCGATGCGTTATCGACTGCGCTGAATACGTGGGGTGCGCGATGAGTACGCACGTCATCTGTGATTTCGACGGGACCATCACGGAAGAAGATAACATCATCGCGTTGATGCGACGCTTCGCCCCACCTGAATGGATCGAACTCAAAGATGGTGTTTTGAACCAAACGCTCTCCATTCGAGAAGGCGTCGGTCAGATGTTCAGCCTGCTCCCGAGTAACCAGCAAGAGCGGTATCGTGAGTTTCTTCAGTCGACCATCACGCTTCGAGCGGGGTTTGTCGAGTTTTTGCAAGAGACCCAGTCGTACGGCTTTCGATTCGATGTCGTCAGTGGGGGCATGGACTTTTTCGTCCATCCGATTCTAGGAGGTCATGTCGCACCTGAACACATCTACTGCAATCACGTTGATTTTTCAGGAGAGACGGCGCGCGTCACATGGCCTCATTCATGCGATGTTCATTGTTTGAACGACTGCGGATGTTGCAAGCCGACGATTGCCCGACAGATTGTCTCACCTACCGACACGTTGATCGTCATCGGGGACTCTGTCACCGATTTTGAAATCGTCAAACGTGCCGACGTCGTGTATGCGCGGGGTCAACTGATTTCACTATGCGAGGCGGAAGGAATCTACTATGTTCCGTTCGAGACATTCTATGACATTTCAGCTCACATGAAAGGAGTGAATGTATGACCGTACAAGAACGATGGGTCGAACTTGCTGACATTAAAGACGAGCTTGCCGCACGGGACTGGTTTCCCGGGACGAGCGGCAACTTGGCAATCCGCGTATCGGACGACCCGTTGACGTTCCTCGTGACAGCAAGCGGTCGTGATAAACGGAAGCGTACGGATGAAGACTTCGTCCTCGTCGATGCGACCGGTCAATTGATTGGAGAGCAGTCAGGCAAACCGTCCGCGGAGACGTTGCTACACGTCGAAATCTTTAACAAGACGAACGCAACCTGTTCCCTTCACGTGCACACGGTCGACAACAACGTCATCTCAGAGCTTTACGCGGCGAACGGACATGTCACGTTCACGGGTCAAGAAATCATCAAGGCACTCGGCTATTGGGAGGAAACGGCAAGCGTCCGAATCCCCATTATCGAGAACCATGCGGATATCCCGACACTCGCCCGTGCATTTGCCCCACATGTCACAAGCGATGCCGGTGCCGTCCTCATCCGGAATCACGGGATCACCGTTTGGGGCGAAACACCCGCTGCAGCAAAACGTTATCTAGAAGCATATGAATTTTTATTTAGCTACTCATTAAAATTACGCGCCTTAGGCGTCCATTCATAAGGAGGAATTCAACATGGCAACGATTTATTTTCAACAAACCGAAGAACGTGTCAGTGATCAACAAGAGGTACGTGACTTTTTAGAATCACGAGGCATCCTTTACGAAGCATGGGACATCGCGAAATTACCTGCTTCCCTTCAAGAAAACTATCAACTAACAGACGAAGACAAAGCCGTCATTTTATCGACGTTCCAAGACGAGATTCAAGACGTATCGACGCGACGTGGTTATCAAACGGCTGATGTCATCTCTTTATCCGATGCGACGCCGAACTTAGACGAACTGCTCGTCAACTTCCAAAAAGAACATCACCATACGGACGACGAGGTTCGTTTCATCGTCAGTGGTCACGGCATTTTTGCCATCGACGATGCAGAGCGTGGATACTTCAATATCGAGCTCAACCCGGGTGACCTCATCTCGGTGCCGGTCAACACGCGTCATTACTTCACGTTGCAAGAAGACCGCCAAGTCGTCGCCGTTCGTATTTTCGTGACGACCGAGGGCTGGGTGCCGATCTACGACAAAGAAAATGTGAATGCATAATAAAAACGGGCAGGTGCGTCATGCATCTGTCCGTTGCTTTTGCTCGTGTAAAGACCGTTCATCCAATCGCTCTTTTGCCGAATTTCTTCCTTTGCCTACATCCACAGTACCAAGCGCTTTACCGAGACCACGATCCGGTAGATTGACATACATCGTCTCATAATTACTCACTGCGTACGTTTCGTGGAAAATACCAACGACATCCGTCGCCCTTGCCTTTTGATTGAATGCTTTCCACGCCTCCAGATGCGTGTTCCCGTGGGCATAGTCGAGTAATTCATCTGTTGACCGCCAATATTGAATCAACGTGACCGAGCGCCAGCCAATCGTCAGATCATGTGACAGAAAGCCAAGTTCCTTTTGTGTATACAGTTCTTTCAGCATGGCCGGCATGGCATTGAAGACCGGCCACCATTTTCGAATCGATCGCAAACGATTCACTCGTAAGCCAATGACAAACACCACTACTTCTTCATTCGGGACGGCCATTTTGCGTGCCATCATTTCCTCCTCCTTTGAGGGTTATCACAGCTGCTTCACACCATTCCATCAATGCATTCGTTTGGCGTTTTCCATAATCGAGTGTCAACAGCCAATAAACAGCGTCAGGTGAATGCGAGTCGCTCGCTTGAATCATCGTCTCGATGGCTTTATACGTCTTCAGTCGTTCCCGTAGCAGTCGTTCATGATGTGTAATTTTGCTGATTGTTTGCTCCATCGTCTCATGTCGAGCGAAGAATAACTTTAGCAAGAGCTCATTCCGTTGAACTGGTAACGTATCCGGCTCTTCTGCAATCCATTGTCTTAACTCGTCATGACCGGTTGACGTCAGCTCGTATGCCTTTCGGTCGTTGTCTTCCACCTGATGGATCAACCCTTCTGCTTCTAACGTCCGAAGCATCGGATACACTTGACCGAAACTAATTTTCCAAAAGTGGTTGAGGCTACGGTCGATCATCTGTTTCATGTCATATCCTGTTCGACACTCCGTCGTCAATAAACCTAAAACAGCGTATCGTGTCATATTTTCACGAGGCATTCAACCCCTCCTATCTAAAAGATAGTATCTATTTGATATATTCCCTCGTTTCACAGAAATGAAAACAAAAAAAGCGTACTTCCCGTGAGAAGATACGCTTTTGGAGATTATGCTTGTTTTGCTGTTGGTTTCGATGAGAACCAGCCCCATGTCGCAATCCCGACCATGACTGACCAGAAGAAGATGGTCCAAGCTGTCGAGTGGACGAATCCGTCTGGGAGTCCCATGAATTCGAACGGCGTACCGGCAATCAACTCTTTGAACCCTGGGTGCTCGAGTACGAGAACCGTCAATTTGACCCCGACCCAACCGACGATGATGAAGGCGGCCGTTTCAAGTGTAGGACGTTGATGAAGCAATTTGACGAAAATACGTGCCGCAAATCGCATCAAGACGACCCCGATGAGTCCACCAGTCAAGACGACGAAGAACTGACCTGAGTCAATCCCACCGATTTCACCGAGACCGAGTGGTGGCAGGCTGACCGCAAGCGCGACCGCGGCTAAGATCGAATCGACCGCAAAAGCGATGTCCGCAAACTCGACTTTCGCAACAGTGAGCCAAAACTCTTTCTTCGATACCGGCTTTTCTGTGACAGCCGTCTCTTCTTTCGCTTCGGCCGCCAACTCCTGTTGTGGCTCCATCTTCCTCGCCTTATAGGTCATATACAGGTGTCGCGCACTCATTCCGATTAAGTAAAGTGCACCTAGTGCCTGTACTTGCCATACGTTGATCAAGAACGAGATCAAGAACAATGCGATAAATCGGAAGACGAACGCCCCGAGGAGACCATAAAATAATGCCTTCTTCTGCTCTGTACGCGGCAAGTGTTTGACCATGACGGCCAAGACGAGCGCGTTGTCTGCAGATAATAAGCCTTCCAAACCGACGAGTACGACGACGATCCAGGCATACTGCAGGACTAACTGCCAATCCATAAAAACATCTCCTTTTTTCTTTCAATTCCTTCATATTTAATAGTGATCTATTTTTTAAGTTCACAGGACCATTTTATTCCCGTTCACAAAGTAAATCAATCCTCTTTCTTCAATATCTGAAGGATTTTTTTGCGATTGCATATTCAAAACATGTTATGAGAGCAAAATCATACCCGTTCAGCCATCATTTCGTGATAAAATCCTAACAAGAACGAGTGGTCCTTTGAACCGCTCTAAAAAAAGGAGAATCCGATTATGTCTACAAGCCATGTCGCTTTACCTACTAAAGCAGAACGACATAAATTGTTCGGGTCGGTCCCACCGATTAAAGGAACAAAGCCGACCGAGAAAGAACAGATGGTCGATTTACAAAATACACCGAAAAACTTCTTATTCGCCCTCGACAGTGTCGGCATCTCAAATGTGAAGCACCCTGTGAACGTCGAGACGCCAGAAGGGGTCCAATCAACGGTCGCTACATTCGAATTGACGACATCGCTCGTTCAAGACCGTAAAGGAATCAACATGTCTCGTTTGACAGAGCAGCTCGACGCGTACCATCAACAAGGGTGGACGGTATCGAACCGTTCGTTGATCGAGTTCGCACAGGAGCTCGCCGAGCGTATGGAACAAACGGAAGGCCAATTGACAATCCGTTATCCATGGTTCTTCACGCGTAAAGCACCTGCGACTGGCCTTAGCGGTTTGATGAACGCGGACGTCATGCACCGTGTGACGTACAACCTTGAAACGGGCGTCGCAAACGTGACGGTCGGTCTCGTCATCAATGTCACGACGCTTTGCCCATGTTCAAAAGAAATCAGTGAGTACAGCGCCCATAACCAACGTGGGTACATCACGATCGAAGCAGGTCTTGATGAGACGTCGATGGACGGATTCGACTGGCGTGCAGCACTTCTCGATGCAGCGGAGTCGAACGCCTCAGCACCACTCCACCCGGTCCTCAAACGTCCGGATGAAAAACGTGCGACTGAAATCGCGTACGAAAACCCGCGTTTCGTCGAGGACATGGTCCGCTTGATCGCGGCTGACTTGTACGAGATGAAGCAAGTCGTGAACTTCTTCGTCGAATGCCGTAACGAAGAATCGATTCACCAACACGATGCCATCGCATCAATCACATTCGATAAGCGTCAAGACGCATAAAAAAATGCGGAACCTCTGTTAAAGAGGTTCCGCATTTTTTTATAGACTTGTCATGAGTTCAATCGTCAATAAGATGATGATGAGCATCACCCACACTGCCCAGACAAGTCGCCACTTCTCCCAGTCAAATCGCTTCATCACTGCATAGACCGTGAGGTAGAGCGCAATGAGAAGCGGTACGACGACCCAAGGATTCTCTAGCATCACGCTTCGATGTCGCCATCCCAAGCGAGCATTCCGCCGTCGACATTGACGACTTTATAACCTTGCGATTCTAAGTAATCACACGCCGTCTGGCTCCGTCCACCTGAACGACAGATGACGTGATAGACATTATCTTGTGCCAACTTTTCTGTCACATGTGGAAATTCAGATAGTGGATAGAGCGGTACGTTCGGGATATGCCCTGCATCATATTCATCTTGTTCGCGCACATCGATGATATGGAGAGACTCCCCGTTCTCTAACTTTTCTCGTAATTCCGTCGCATGAATGCTTTGCATACATAGCTCCCCTTTCGATAATGGATTCCTCTTATAGTTTACCTCAGCTCCCCTTCAAAAAAACACAAAAAAAGCACCCTTCTATCAAGAAGGATGCTCCAACTTACGCTTCGTTGCGCTCGTCGATTGCTTGTGCTGCCGTGATGAGTGTCAATTTGTAGACGTCCTCTTCGTTACAGCCACGTGATAAGTCGTTCACTGGTTTGTTGAGACCTTGAAGGATCGGACCGATTGCTTCGAACCCACCGAAACGTTGAACCATCTTGTAGCCAATGTTTCCTGCTTCAAGACTTGGGAAGACGAATACGTTCGCCTTACCAGCAACGTCAGAACCCGGTGCTTTCTTCGCCGCTACGCTAGGGACGAATGCCGCATCGAATTGAAGTTCTCCGTCGATTGGAAGGTTCGGTGATTTTTCTTTTGCAAGGCGTGTCGCTTCCACGACTTTCTCTGTTTCAGGTGACTTCGCAGAACCTTTCGTCGAGAAGCTAAGAAGCGCGACTTGTGGGTCGATGCCGAACGTCTTCGCTGTCGCCGCCGACAAGAACGCGTTCTCTGCTAAGTCTGCAGCGTCCGGTGCGATGTTGATTGCACAGTCCGAGAAGACATATTGCTCGTCGTCACGTACCATGATGAATACACCTGATGTCTTTTTGATCCCTGGTTGCATTTTGATGATTTGAAGTGCCGGACGTACCGTATCGGCCGTCGCGTGCATCGCGCCTGAGACAAGACCTTCTGCTTTTCCTGTATGAACGAGCATCGTTCCGAAGTAGTTCACGTCTGATGTAAGGAGTTCGCGCGCTTGTTCAGCTGTCGCTTTCCCTTTACGACGCTCGACGAATGATTCAACGAGAACATCGATGTCTTCGTATGTCGCTGGGTCATATTGTGTCAAACCTGAGATGTCAAAACCGTGTTTCGCCGCAACCGCTTCAACGTCTGCTTTCGCACCGACGACGATCGGTTCTACCATACCGTCCGCCTTTAATCGAACAGCTGCTCCAAGAACACGCTCATCGACGCCTTCTGGGAAGACGATTGTCGGACGAATCGGACTGACTTTTTGCTTCAACGTTTCAAATAATTTCATAACGAATGAACCCCTTTTCTCAATTTACAGCATGACTGCTAGTGGTTTTGCCGTTGACTTGTGTCTTTACGCGATTTCAATTATACACAGTACCCTTTTTAAAATAAACTATTCTGCCCATTTCGCCATAAATCGCTTAGAATCAATCATTATATGAATAGAACAGTTTTACTAAATCGACTGATACAGCCATTTTTGTAGCCGTTTTCATGTTTCTGTCCTCTGTTCTTTACCCTTCGTGAATCGTGATAACCCTCACAGTGTCTCAAAGTTGCCAGTCAGTGAAGCGTGTATGGTAAAATAGACGGCGAAGCCAAGTCCCGAAAGGAGATTTTTTTATGTCAGAACGTCCAGTACCTACAACAGATACACAACATGCCGCCGCCACGTTAGACGGATGGTATACTCTTCATGATTTCCGCACAATCGATTGGGCTCGTTTGAAGCTCGTCGACGCCGAAAAGCGTCAACACATGATTGACGAGTTCACTGCGTTCCTCGCTTCTCTTGAAGAGGTTGAAGCAAAAGGTGAAGGAAGCCACGCCTTCTACTCAATTCTCGGTCAAAAGGCAGACCTCGTCTTGATGGTGCTTCGCCCGACATTCAACGAACTTGAAGACGTCGAGCGCGCATTCCGCAAAACAGCGCTATACGACTATATGATTCCGTCGTATTCGTACGTGTCGGTCATCGAGCTCGGGATGTATCGTGGATCTGGAGATGGGGACCCATATCAAAACCCTCATATCCGCTCACGTCTCTACCCGACGCTTCCAAAAGCCGCGCACATCTGTTTCTATCCGATGAGCAAGGCTCGTCGCGACGGTGACAACTGGTACATGTTGTCGATGGATGAGCGCAAAGACCTCATGTATCGCCACAGCATGATCGGCCGTAGCTACGCCGGTAAGATTCAGCAGTTCATCGGTGGATCGACTGGATTCGATGCATGGGAATGGGGCGTCACGCTCTTCGCTGAAGATTCACTTCAGTTCAAGAAAATCGTTTACGAGATGCGTTTTGACGAAGTGAGTGCAAAATACGGTGAGTTCGGTGACTTCTACGTCGGGAACATCTTACCGAAAGAAAATCTGAGCACATTCTTTAGCGTGTAAAAGGTTTACGCGTATAGCACCTCGGGAATTAAGGATGATGTAAGCAAGTTATCCTAATCAACGAGGTGAACAACGATGCGCGTGTTCAAAGAAACCGATCGTGACACTGCGGAACGTTTAGATTCGTTCATCGAACGAATGGCACCGACAGCAGAATTAGTCCAACATCGATTTGAAGAGCAACTTAAACATACACAGCAAAAGGGTCAGGCGAGCGCCTGACCCTTATTTTGTCGTGGTGACATGAAGTGCGTCCCCTAAGAAACTAGCCAATTCAAGCATTCCATAACGTCCTGCTTTCGCTTCAGCGTCGGAATTGTAGTTCGTATTCGTATTGACGTCGTAGGCATAGACGTTATCGTCTCGGTCTCGAATGATCTCAATCCCCGCAATATCGATCGCATTCGCTTTCAGGAACTGTTCGAGCTTTGGAATGATTGGGTCATCGAATCCTTCGACAATTTCGAACTTCGCCGGTGGCGTCTCCCCAACCGGGCAGAATTGGTCTTCAATCGAGCAGGCGTCTGCCGGGCAGAGCTGGAATCCTTCCGACGTATCGACACGCACCGCATAAACGAACTTCCCACCGATGAATTCACAACGGGTAATATATGGTTCCGGGGATTCGATATACTGTTGAATGAGCGTGATGCCGTCAACCGAGTCCTCAAACGAGGCACCATACACATATTCCTTCAATCCTTCGATTGTATGGAACAATTGGACACCAAGTCCTTTTCCGGCACGGTTATGTTTCGTGATGAACGGTGTCATGTCTAGCTTTTCGGCCGCCTCGATGATTTGGTCTTTACCGACCGCCGCAATCGTCTTCGGCACACGAATCCCTTCACGACGAAGCGCCGTGTACTGATTGACTTTACTTACTTCTAGGCGAATGGCACGCGTTCCGTTGAACACGGTACGGTCATGCGCTTCTAGCCAAGCGAGGACGCCTTCTGTTAATTCGGGTGCATACCGATGCCCGCGTGTGTGCGAAGAAGCGCTCATGCGATTATAAAAGACACCTTCCGGGGGCGTTGCTTCGAGATCAATCGTCCCTTGGTCCAAGTGCCATAGTTCATAAGGCAACTGTAGTTCTTCTAAGCGATGAACCAGATGGTTCGTCCATTCTTCGTTCTCATGAATGACGTGAATTTTAGACATCATCATCCCTCCTTATTCTTGTTCTCACTTTACCATATCCATAACTTATAATTCCAATGTGTAAGGTTGGTATAATCGTCAATTCTGAAATATCAGACGATTTCATGGTACAATGAACTTAAGAGCATTGTTTTGGAAAGGAAGTGTTGTGTTTGCCCGTACCTGTCATCAGTACTGATGTACTCATCTTACTCTTCGGTCTACTTCTTGTAGCCGGTGTCATGGCGACGCGAATCTCGACTCGCTTCGGCTTGCCTGCCTTGATCTTATTTATGGGGATCGGCATGATCATGGGAAGTGATATCACCGGTCTCATCTTCTTCGACGACTCCAACCTGGCACAGCTGATCGGGGTAGCCGCCCTGATTGTCATTTTGTTTGAAGGGGGTCTTCAGACGAAATGGTCATCGATTCGGAGTGTCCTCGCGCCAGCCGCCTCACTTGCGACATTCGGTGTCTTAATCACCACGACTGTCGTCGCCGTAGCCGTTCGTTTCGTATTTGGTTTCGATTGGATTGAATCTTTCTTATTCGGTGCGATTATCGGTTCGACCGACGCGGCGGCCGTCTTCGCTGCATTTAAAGGAAAGAACATCTCACCGAAAGTCGGTGCGACACTCGAAGCCGAGTCCGGCACGAACGACCCGATGGCGATGTTTTTGACGATTCTCGCCCTCGACTTCATGATGAAGCCAGAAACGACCATCTGGGACGGTATCTGGATGTTTGTCCTTCAAATCGTTGTCGGAGCCCTCATCGGCTTCATTCTCGGCCAGCTGTCCCGCCTCATGTTGAATCATCTGAGACTCGAATCGAGCGGACTACATGCCGTCCTTATGATTTCAATGGCGTTCCTCACCTATGGTGTCACAGCCTACTTATTGGGAAGCGGATTACTAGCGGTCTATATCGCCGCCATGATTGTCGGAAATGCGGATACCGCGCATGAAGTGACAATCGTCCAATTCTCAGAAGCACTCGCATGGATCATGCAGATCATCATGTTCGTCATTCTTGGGTTACTCGTCTTCCCACGTCAACTCATCGAACCGGGCTTGATTTGGAAAGGACTACTCATTTCATTCGTCCTCATGTTCTTCGCCCGTCCGATCGCCGTTTATCTATCGACACTCGGCATGGCATTCACGAGAAAAGAAAAACTGTTTATCTCGTGGGCCGGGTTAAAGGGAGCTGTCCCTATCGTCTTAGCCACTTTCCCTCTCATCGCTGGGATTGAAGACAGTCAACTGTTATTCAATGCTGTCTTCTTCGTCGTCGTGACGAGCGCCTTGATTCAAGGAACGACGTTGACGCCGCTCGCTGAAAAATTAGGGTTGCTCGGACCAGATAAAATCCGTTCGCCGTATACGATTGCCCTCGTCTCGAGTAAACAGTCCCAACATAAGCTCGTTCCTTATGTTGTCACGGAGAGTTCTTCGATGATTGGCAAGACGCTAGCGGATATCACGCTCCCACCGAACACCGTCGTGAACGCCATCGTCCGAAACGAATACTTGATTCCACCAAATGGACAAACATCCATCGAAGAAGGCGACCTTTTATATGTGCTCGCTTCGATGTATCGTCATGATCAACTCGACCAAAAATTTGGTGAAGACGGTCTCGATCGAGTGGAACTATGAGTAAACGAATAACCGGCGCCTCTTTTGAAGCGCCGGTTTTCTTATGCGTGTATGTGCTTTGCCGATTGGATCAATGTCTCAACGTCATCTGTTCGCCCTTCATGGAGCGCCTCGACGATGAAGCTCCCGACGACGACACCGTCACATGCTTGTCCTAACGTCTGCACTTGCTCCGAACGGTGTACGCCGAATCCTGCTAAGACGGGAACACGTGACTGGTCTGTCAATCGAGTCAAATAGGCGAGTAACTCGTCCGGGAACACATCGGCTTTCCCTGTCGTCCCTTTGAGCGTGACCGCATAGACGAATCCTTCCGCTTTCTCTAAGATGGATGCCGTACGCTCTTCGCTACTCGTCAATGTAACGAGTGGGATGACGGCGACGTCATGTCGGTCGATATCTGCGAATAATTGGAGACTCTCTTCAAACGGGAGATCCGGAATGATGACCCCACTTACGCCGCATTCATTTGCCCGGTCAAAGAACGGTTGAACCCCGAACCGAAACACTGGATTCAAGTATGTCATCAAGACGATTGGAACGTTAAATTGATCATTTCCTTCTATTAAATGGTTCAATACCATTTCAAGCGTCACACCTGCTTCAAGAGCACGCATGCCTGCCGCCTCAATGATTGGACCATCTGCCACCGGGTCCGAGAAAGGGATTCCGAGTTCAATCGCCGTCGCACCCATCCGTTCTAGTTCTACGATGGTCGGGATGAGTCGGTCCATCCCGCCATCACCAGCCATGATATACGGGACGAACGCTGCCCCTTCTCGCTCTCGAATCGCTGTTTCTAGTTTCATCGTGTCGCCACCTTCTCTCGGATTGTGTGGACGTCTTTGTCTCCGCGCCCTGATAAACAAATCACCAACGTTTCGTCTTCACCCATCGTCTTCGTGAGCGTCTCCGCATAAGCGAGAGCATGTGAGGATTCTAAGGCAGGAATGATGCCTTCTTGTCGACTGAGGGCAAGACATGCATCGAGTGCCGCGTCATCGGTGACGGCTGCATACCGCACTCGCTCGATATCTTTCAAGAAGCTGTGCTCTGGTCCTACCCCCGGGTAGTCGAGCCCGGCTGAGATTGAATGTGCCTCCTCGATTTGGCCGGCCGCGTCTTGTAAGACATACATGAGCGAACCATGTAGGACACCGACTTCCCCTTTCGTAAGGGTTGCCGCATGTTTATCTGTATCAATGCCACTGCCTGCTGCCTCGACACCGTAGAGGGCGACCGACTCATCGTTCAAGAACGGATAGAACATACCCATGGCGTTACTTCCTCCTCCGACGCAAGCGACGACGGCGTCTGGGAGACGTCCTGTCTGTTCGAGGATTTGACGACGCGTCTCTGTTCCAATCACGCTTTGGAAGTCACGAACCATCTGCGGGAACGGGTGCGGTCCGAGTACAGAGCCCATCACGTAATGCGTATCGTCGACATGTTTGACCCAGTAACGAAGCGCTTCATTGACGGCATCTTTTAGCGTACGGCTGCCTGATTTGACAGGGACGACTTTCGCTCCGAGCAGTTCCATCCGAAAGACGTTCAACGCTTGGCGCTCGACATCGACCTCACCCATGAAGATGGTGCACTCTAAATCGAGTAATGCACATACCGTCGCAGTCGCGACGCCGTGCTGACCAGCACCCGTCTCGGCGACGACTTTCTGTTTCCCCATCCGTTTCGCGAGGAGCGCCTGCCCGATTGTGTTATTGATTTTGTGGGCACCGGTATGGTTCAAGTCTTCCCGTTTCAAATAAACGTTCGTCCCGAGGCGACGACTCAAGTTCGATGCATAATAAAGTGGCGTCTCACGTCCCACGTATTCGCTTAATAAAGAAGAGAAGCGTTCTTGAAACTCAGGGTCTTGCTTCGCCTCTTCGTAAGCGACCTCTAATTCTTCGACCGCTTGCATGAGCGTCTCCGGAATGTACTTCCCACCATATTGTCCAAATTTCCCGTTCACTGGTTGTGCATACATCATAGTTCCTCCTTGGCGCGTTGAATGAACGCGCGAATTTTTTCGATATCTTTCACACCGTCCGTCTCGACACCGCTAGAGACGTCGACGCCGTCTGGTTGAATCGTTTGAATCGCTTGTCTCACATTATCCGGGGATAGGCCACCCGCTAGCCAAAACGGATGTTTCGGCCGGTCAATTGCGTCCCAGTCTAATACTTGCCCACTTCCCGGATTCGGATGATCCATCAATCGGACATCCGCCGTCTCCTCGGTCGACGCATCGATAATCGGTAACCCGAAGATGCGGAGTTCTTCCATTGATTGTGTCCGATGGTGAATTTGTAAATCCGTCAGCCCCACGTCCATCGCTTGCTCGATGTCTTCCATTGAAGGACTTAAAAACACACCAACGATTCGAACCGATTGTGGGATCTGTGCAACTAGCGTCTTCGCTGTCGCCACGTCGATTTGACGGGAACTCGGTGCAAACACGAACCCGATGGCATCCGCCCCCGCCTCTACCGCTGCCTGAACAGCTTCTTCTGTCTTTATTCCACAGATTTTAACGAACATGTTTTCAACTCCTCGAGTAGCCGTGTCGGGTCTTCTTCACGCATGAGTGCTTCCCCGACGAGAATGGCGCTTGCCCCGGCTTCTTGTAAACGGGCAGCCGCCTCGACTGTGCTGACTCCACTTTCGCTGACGAACGTGACGTCGGGATAACGTTCCATCAAATCGATCGATGTCTCGAGGGATACCTCAAACGTTTTTAAGTCTCTGTTATTGATGCCGATCAACACGTCATCAAGTTCGAGCGCGATGCGTAACTCCGGCTCGTCATGTACTTCGACTAAGACGTCAAGACCGATCGAGCGGGCGTATCGCGTCAATTCGTGGAGACGTGTCGGATGGAGGGCCGCCACGATGAGAAGTGCCACACTCGCCCCGTAATGCTTCGCATAGTCGAGTTGCCGTTCATCGATGATGAAATCTTTACAGAGCACCGGGATCGTGACGACGTCGGCGACTTGTCTTAAATCGTCAAACGAACCGTTGAAATACGTTTTGTCTGTCAGAACGGAAATCATCGTCGCACCGGCTTGTTCGTATTGATGAGCTCGTTCGGCAACGTCGACCGTTTCTCGAATCATTCCTTTTGAAGGAGACGATCGTTTAATTTCCGAGATGATATGGAATCCATCATTCATCATATTTAAAAGAGCGACCGGTTTTGTCACAGCAACATCGATGGGCTGCATGCGACTGACCTCTTCGATTTTCGTTCCGATGATTTTCGTTAAATAACTCATGCCTCTACCTCCGTACGTTGTAAGTGTTGTAACACGCGCAAGGCGTGTCCTTCGTCAATGCTTCGTTTCGCCTCTTTCACTCCCTCACGGAGCGTCGAAGTCGTGCCGTACGTGCAAAGGGCCAGCGCCGCGTTCAGTAAGACGACGTCTCGTGCCGGACCTATTTCTCCGTTCAACACGGCGAGCAGTGTCGCAGCGTTCTCTTCCGGTGTGCCTCCGCGTAATGCTTCGAGCGGCGCCCGCATCAAGCCGACATCTCGTGGGTCGACCGCGTAACGCGCCGTCTGTTCCCCATCAAAGAAGTACACATCATTCACACCAGCAAGGCTCGCTTCATCGAGACCTCCCGCACCGTGTACGACCATGCCACGCTCTACGCCAAGATGCCGCATCGCGGTCGCCATTTTCTCAAGTAGCGACGGATGATAAACACCGATCAATTGTCGTTTCGGACGAAGCGGATTCGTCAACGGTCCGATTTGATTGAAGATGGTCGCCGTCGCGAGTCGTTTCCGGACCGGCATGACGTGCTTCATAATCGGATGGACATGTTGCGCGAAGAGGAAACTCAAATTCGTTCGCTTCAAGTCAGCATGTACTTCTTCTGCCGTCTTCACGATTGGAACGTTCAATGCCTCGAGGACGTCGGCGCTTCCCGATCGACTCGATACGCTTCGGTTTCCGTGTTTGGCGACCGGAATGCCGAGACCGGCTAGGACGAACGCGACGGTCGAACTGATGTTGAACGTGTTCGCCCCATCGCCGCCAGTACCACACACATCGAGTACCGGTAAATCAGTCGGGGGGAACTGTGCCGCTTCACGGATGTACGCTGCGAGTCCCGCCATCTCTTCTGCCGTCTCCCCGCGTTCTTTCATCGCGAGTAGCACACGTTCGATTTGCGCCTCATCCGCTTGGAACATCTCGCTTGCTGCCACTTTCATATCTGCTGTCGATAGTGCGTTTGTCTCCAATTGTTGAATCATCGTCTGTTCCCCCTCTAAAAATGTGTATAAAAAAAACTCCACACGACAGTCGTCGTATGGAGGACGGTTTGAGACCGCGGTGCCACCTCTCGTTGATTCCAAAGAATCCACTCTCCGATGCAATCACATCGTATCCCGATAACGGGGGAAACCGTCACGACCTACTTCATTCAGCCATGCTCTCATGAGCCCATTCACGCGGACGCCTCGGTCAGGATCTCACCACCCCTGACTCTCTGGACGAAACGTCTTCTCGCGCTACTCTTCTCAATCCTCGATTTGTATTGTTGAAACGAAAAAGGGGTCACCCGTCTCCTCATAGCTTACGCTACAAGAAGGACGAGTAACCCCGTGGTGCCACCTTCGTTGGTTCTACAGAACCCACTTCACGGACAATCATCCGCTTCCCCGTGATAACGGTGGGTAACCCGCTAAAGCCTACTCAAAGTTCGGTTTAGAGCTCAGAAGTCCATTCGCGACGTCCTATATACTGATTCGCACCACCCATCAGCTCTCTGTCATACAGGATTCGTCGTTACTTCTCTTCGTCGACGCCTTTATTCGTTTCAGTTAAGTTAACTCGTACTATACAGGGCGGATCATTCCATGTCAAATAAAAAAATTAAAAAAACTTTGCCTCTATATGTGCACCCCGAAATGGAGAACCTTCACCGATTTTTCGAATTGACATCGTTTTTTTCTGTCTGCTATAGTCGTCCACAACAACATTTCACTCAGTTAAAGGAGAATCGATTTTGGAAACAAATAAACTAAAACGCGAGCTGTCCACCCGGCAACTCACGATGATTTCCCTCGGGAGCGCCATCGGAACCGGGCTTTTCCTCGGAAGCGGTCTTGCGATCCAAACTGCTGGTCCGAGCGTGCTCGTCAGTTATGCCATCGGGGCGTTCATCGTCCTCTTACTCATGGGTGCACTCGCCGAAATGACGGTCGCTCATCCAACATCCGGATCATTCGGGACGATCGCCGAGCGCTACGTCCATCCACTCGCCGGCTTTCTTGTCCGTTACTCTTACTGGGTCGCGAACGTACTAGCTGTAGGGGTTGAGGTCAGTGCCATCGCCATCTATATGCGTTACTGGTTCCCGGATGTGAACGGGTTCGTATGGGTCGCCCTCTTCGGTGGACTCCTCATTTACGTCAACGCCCGTCACGTTCATACGTTCGGAACAACCGAATACTGGTTATCATTCATCAAAGTAACTGCCATCATCCTCTTCATCGTCCTTGGTGCCGCTACATTGTTCGGCGAACCAGGATCACCGATCGAATCGATCACGACAGGAAACGAAGGATTCTTCGCTTTCGGCTTTTACGGGATGTGGGTGACGATTTTCATCTCCCTTTTCAGTTTTCTCGGGACCGAACTCGTTGCCGTCACTGCAGGTGAAGCGAAAGACCCGGACCAAGCCGTACCACGCGCTTTACGCGCTACTGTGTTCCGCTTGACGTTCTTTTATGTCGTCACGCTCGCCATCATGCTCATGCTCATCCCATGGCAGCAAGCAGGGATCGATCAAAGTCCGTTCGTGCTCGTCATGGAACAGTTTGATGTCCCGTTCGCGGCAGGCATCCTCAACTTTGTCATTTTGATTGCTGCCTTGTCTGCCATGAACGCACAGCTTTACGCGTCGACACGTATGATGTACTCACTCGCGGAAGCCGGTGATGCACCGAAAGCATTCAAAACAATCAGCAAAAATGGCATTCCGATGTTCGCGCTACTCGTTTCAACGGGCGGGATCGTCCTCGCTGCTTTACTACAAGTATTCATGGAGTCATCGTATCCGTTCTTAATGGGGATCTCGATGTTCGGAGCCATTTTCACTTGGTTCATGGTCTTCGTCTCCCACTTGTTCTTCCGTAAGAAATGGACTGGGCGAAAACTTCCTGTCCGCATGACGGGGTATCCGTTCCTCCCATTGCTCGGAGCAGTCTTACTCCTCAGCCTAATGATCACGACATGGTTCACGGACTTCAATATTTTGCTGAAGTTCGGGATCCCTTGGTTGGTCGGGTTGACAATCGTCTATGTTGTGCGTGAACAAATGCGTAAAAAACAAAATCGTCAAAGCGATATCGAACAAGCTAACTAACAAGCATCCCTTCGCGACAGCGGAGGGATTTTTTTGTACGCACAAAAGCCCCTTTCGCAATCGAAAGGAGCTTTCTGTATGAGGCATCAGAAGAACTGACGCGGGTTGACTGTGCTACCTGCGCTCGTTGCCGAGTATGAGTAGCCGCCTTTATGAATCTCAAAGTGCAAGTGCGGACCTGACGAGTTCCCCGTGTTCCCAAGTGTCCCGATGTTCGACCCTTGTGTCACACGCTGTCCAGAGCTGACAGATACCGAGTTCATGTGTGCATAGACCGTTGTCCAAACTTGACCGTTGATGACGTGCGCGATCATGACGTGGTTCCCGTATGCGCCACCCCAACCTGCACGAATGACCGTACCTGTCGCAGACGCGCGAATCGGTGTCCCTGTCGGACCAGCGATGTCTAAACCGTTATGGAACGTGTAACCATACGCGCCACTCGCAGGACCCCATCCTTGTGAGTAGCGTCCTGAAGCCGGTTGAATGAACATCGAGCTAGATGGTGCTGGTGTCGACGTCGTCGGTGCCGGTTTTGGTGCTGGTGCTGGTGCCGGCTTCGGTGCTGGCGCCGGTTTTGGCTCAGGTTTTGGTGCTGGTGTTGATGAAGCCGTGTTGTTTGAAGACGACGAAGACGGGGTATTCGATTTATTGTCCTGCTTCTGTTGTGCAGCTTGCTTCTGTTGTGCAGCTTTACGAGCCGCTTCCGCTTCTCGTGCTGCCTCTGCTTTACGAGCTGCTTCAGCTTGACGTGCAGCTTCTGCTTGGCGTGCTTCTTCTGCTTTACGTGCCGCCTCTTGACGAGCTGCTTCTTCAGCACGACGACGAGCTTCTTCTTCCTCACGACGTTGTGCTTCGATTTCAGCCGCAATCGCCTGTTCTTGTGCGACTAACGTCGCTTCAATCTCTTGAAGATCGAAAATTTGCGATTCGAACTTGATGTTCTTCTCTTCAAGCTCTTTGATGCGTTTTTCACGTTGCTTCATTTTCTTCTCAAGCTCGGCTTGACGAACTTCGAGCGCTTTTTGCTGTTCGAGAAGTGAAGCGCGTTCTGCTTTCAAGTCAGCCTGTGCTTCTTTCAACGACTTTTGTGTCGCTTCATAGTCATCGAACAACTCTTGGTCACTTCGCTGAATCGTCCCGGCCGTGATCATACGCGTGACGAGGTCAGAGAGGTTTTTTGAACCGAAGATGAATTCAGCCCAGTTGATCGAGCCGCCACCGTTCTTTTGCATCGTGGCCATCCGTTCTTTCATCATTGCTTCTTGTGCCTTCATTTTTTCCTGATAATCTACAATGTCGGCTTCAAGATCCTCGATTTTCATCTCGGTACGCTTGATTTCTTGGCGCTTCATCGCGACATCATTGATGATGTCTTGCAATTGTGCGTCCATTTTATTGACCTCTGCCTGAACTTTTGAAATCTCTTCTTTGTTCACTTCAATCTTTGAAGACGTGTCGGCTTGGTCTTTTTTCACGCTATTGCGTTTTTCTTGTACTTTTTGTTGTTCTTCTTGCTTTTCTTTAATCGAAGTCGATGCATCGGCAACTGTATGTGTGCTGATGAGCATCACACCAAGCGTCAGCGTCGAGACTGTGCGTTTCCAATTCATGAATGGGGTACATCCTTTCTTAAATAACAAACGTGGGTACCTACTACACTACATATTTTTAAAGCCGTTTCAGTATGTAACAAAAACGATCATTTAGTTGAGTTTCAACACGACTAATTATATCTAACTGCTAGATATTTTCCTGTTAAAGTTATATTTCAATTTTATTACGCACAGACAGACGCGCAGCCAACGAAATCGTCTAACTTATTATTTATCAATACCTTTTCGAATCGTTCAATTTGAAATCTTCCTGTAATGTTTTATGTAAATAGAAAACGCTTTACCCTATTTTCAAATAATATTTTGAATACATCATTCATAAGTTTCCAATTGATGGAACGACCCATCAAAAAAATCCACGTCCTCGCCTCATGTACACATGAGCAAAGACATGGATATCGGTTTGACTGGTCTTCTGTTATAACTTGGTTGCGCCAATGATCACAAAAATCCAAGCGGCGATGAACAAGACTCCGCCAATCGGTGTCACGGCTCCGAGTTTCGTGATCCCCGTCAATGCCATGACATACAAGCTTCCTGAGAAGAAGATGATTCCGGCAAACATGAGCCATCCGGCAATGTTAAATTGACTGATGCTCACACGCATGAGCAGTGACGCAATTCCGATGATTCCGAGTGCATGGATCATATGATAGAGTACCCCGGTTTGCCAGTTCGCCAACATGTTTGGTGACAGTCTCTCTTTTAAGGCGTGTGCGCCGAACGCACCGAGTGCTACGCCGAGTGCCATCAATCCGGCACCAATCATTAATAAGATTTTCATTTGTGTTCCCCCTTATCTGACTTTACGTGCTGGTAAATTCCACTTCCGATAGTAGGATATCACTCGAAGTATCGCGACGACAATTAATAATGCATAGACGGCAAGGCCGCCTTCGAGCTTGAAGTAATACGTGATGACCGCGATGAGAATCGCCCAAATCGCATACACTTCAGATTGTAAGACGAGCGGTTTTCGTCCGGCCAGTAAGTCGCGGACCACACCACCCCCGACACCTGTCAGGACAGCCGCCGCAATCGCCGCTGATAATGGCAAATCTAGCTTGATGGCGACCTGCGCTCCTTGAAAGGCGAAGGCGACCAACCCAATGGCATCGACAATGACACCCCAACGTTCCCAGTGCGGCAATACGACACTCGGTAGCAGGAAGATGAGGAGTGCGACAAGAAAACATAAAATAAATAAATCATTCTGTTGCCAAATTAAACTGACGGGGTTTCCTAATAGCACGTTTCGAATCGCACCGCCCCCAAAGGCAGTGATAAACGCGAGCAGCCACACCCCAAAAATATCGTATTTTTCATCCATCGCAATGATGGCTCCGCTCGCCGCGAACGCAATCGTTCCGACGACGTTGAGCAATTCCCACTCCATGAACATCCCTTGCCCTTTCTTCAACGCATTGTATGGTAAAGTATAGTTACAAAAAATCAGGTCAGTCGAGCGACTGTCGTAAAGGATGTCGGTATTACTATGAAACGTATCGCTTTGTTCCGTATATGGATTATCGTCACCATGTTCGCCCGATTCATCATTCGGCTGTACGCCTTTTCACGTAAACAACAGCAAGGCGTTGCCACGACAGAAGAATATGAAGCACTTATGCTCAAGCTCGCGCGTGAGTATAAACGAAATGCGTTACGGCTCGAAGGCTTGTTGATCAAGCTCGGACAATTTTTGTCCATTCGTGCAGACTTATTGCCACCCGCCGTCCTGAATGAGCTCTCTGAACTTGTCGACCGTGTCCCGACATCGGGTTGGGAGAAGTCGCGCGCGATTCTAGAGGCTGAATGGGGCGTTCCTTACTCGCAAGTCGTCAAAGACGTCGGAATCGATGCCGTCGCCTCCGCCTCGATTGGGGAAGTATACGGCGCCACATTGCTTGAAAACGGGAAACGGGTCGCCATCAAAATTCAACGTCCGAATATCGAAAAAATCATTCGTACGGACTTCCGTGCCATGCGAATTGTCACGTCGATGTTGAAGCGGACATCCCTCGCTAAATCGACCGACTTAGATAGCTTATATCGCCAAATGATTTTTGTCATCGGGGATGAACTAAATTTTCAAACCGAATTAAAAAATGCTCTCTATTTTAAAGCAAAGTATGCTGATAACCCGGACGTTTATATCCCGGATTATCACGAGCACCTCTGTACAAACCGTGTCTTGACGATGGACTGGGTCGATGCGAGACGAATCACCGATCTCGCCTTCTTAAAAGAAAATGACATCGATCGCTCCGCACTAGCCGAACGGCTGTTCACGCTCGCCGCCGAACAGTTGTTGTTCGGTGGACAGTTCCATGCCGACCCACACCCCGGAAACGTCCAAATTCGGGCGGACGGCACCATCATCTTACTCGACTTCGGTATGGTCGGACAGACGACGGCGCAAGACATGGCGACGATTCGAAACATTCTACAGGCGTTCATCTCGCTCGACTATGACAGCATCGTCGACGGACTCGAGGATTTACGATTCTTGCTACCGACGGCGAACAAACAAAACATCCGCCAAGCACTCGAAAAGGCCGTGACGTTTTATTTGGAGACCGATATCGATACGGTCGATACGAAGTTAATCGAGAAAGTGTTGCAAGATATTCAGTTGCTCGTCAAAAATGAACCAATTCAACTCCCGGCGGAATTTGCCTTCTTCGGGCGGGCCGCGTCGACCTTGCTTGGCATCCTACAAATTCTCGACCCGAAAATCGACCTGTTCACACTCGGCAAACCGATTGTCATCGAATGGCTCGAGGAAGACGGGACAACGCTTCAAAACCGATATGTGAAGACCGGAATCAATTATGCGAAGAAATTATTGAACGTCCCGCCGCTTCTCGACAATTACTTAAAAGAACCAACGCGAAAACGCCTGTCGGAGCAAGCGATGTTCCAACGCAACTTAGAATCCAAAGAACTGTTGCACCGCCAAACGTTCAATGCCATCGTCATCTTGCTCGGGTTGCTCGTCGGACTACTCGGCTATATTCGACCGGATGAATGGCTGTTCTGGTCGGGTGGCGTCGTCTCCGTACTGGCTTACTTCAATTGGAGACGCCTCGGACGAAAAATTCGTCACTTGGCACGTCAGGATTTTCGAGTTTGAGCGAACCGTCACTCTCAGGAGTGGCGGTTTTTTGTTGCATCCACTCGGCAATATAGGCCCCGACGTCACGCATCATACGAGGTGTCGTCCAGCCCATCGTCGATACTTGGATGACGTTCGCCCGCTTCAAATATTCACTCTCATATTGCACGAGATAACCTTGATACGACAGCTGTCGACCGAGCTCGATTGAGGACTGTCCGTACGGCACCGGGATCGTGATGATGCCGGGGGACTGGGCGGGACTCAGCTCGATCTGTAAGCCGTTCTCACGGAGTGAGTTGATCAGGACGAGCATCTTCTCTTCATGCGACGCGACTTCCTCTTCCGTCAGTTCTTCTAATGCGACATCCATCGCCGCAAGGAGCGGTTCTGACTGTGTGAAGGCGATTGGTTGGTAAAGGGATAAGTCAAAGTAGCGAGGCACGTCTCGT
The DNA here is from genome assembly GCF_050269125.1 of Exiguobacterium sp. NPDC077395. Classification (NCBI taxonomy): domain Bacteria; kingdom Bacillati; phylum Bacillota; class Bacilli; order Caryophanales; genus Exiguobacterium; species Exiguobacterium sp. NPDC077395. The sequence goes on along the minus strand of NZ_JBNNHU010000001.1, from coordinate 124,096 downwards.
AACGCTTCTGCCCGCTCTTTCATGGCAACGAACGCGAGACCTGGGGCGTTCCGTAGCGCCTTTCCTGAGGAGAAGGTCACATAATCAGCAAAGGAATAGTCATAGACGAGTGTCCCAACAGCACTGATCGCATCGACGGCAACGACACCTTGCCACGTATGAAGCGGGGTGAGATCGATTAAGATCCCCAAAGATGTCTCACAATGCACCGTCCACACCCAGTCTGGCTTAATGCGTTCAAGTTCATAAACATCCCACTTCCCTTTACGGTCCGCTTGAATGACGTCAAACGAGAGACTGACGCGAGATGCGTGATCCATAAGACGTTCTCCGAATTCGCCGGCGCATAAAATGACACCATGTCCGCTCAATCGTGATGCGACCGCATCGTTGGCCACCGTGCCGCTTCCTAAAAGCGTGTAGACATAAGGAAGTCCGATTCGTTTCGTCAATTGTTGCTGAACGGATTCAAGCATACGGCCCGTCTCGTTTGAACGATGTGGGAGCGGCTGTCTCGAGAGCCTCGCTCTTACACGCTCCGAGCATTCGACAGGACCTGCGAGCAAACTTTTCGGTCGAAGCGTCGACGCTGACTTTGATTCATAAAATGCCGAACGTGTTAACACCATCGGTACATATCGTGCTTCCTCAGGACCGATCGGATTCGCAAATGGGACAAACCCGAATCGGCGATAGAGCACTTGTTCACGCGTCGTCCCGCTGATGACGATACCGTCGACTTCACGTTCTGTCGCATCCCCAATGACTGCTCGCATCAATCCGGCGAACGTACGATTGCGCCGATACGCTTTCTTCACAGCGAGCAGACGTATTTCAAGCCAATCCCCGTCAGGCGTACACACCCCTTTTTGTTCTAACGAAAAGGGCCTTTCGCCACGTAGCGCGCACATGGCGACTACTTCACCATTCACTTCCCCAATCCAATATGTATTCTCTTCATGAAACTTGTCGACGAGTCGACGTTCTAGATTCGGCGGATGTTGCGGAATCTCTTCGACGAACGTTTCGTAATTTAATCGATGAATGGTGTCAAAATCAGATGAACCGGCTTTTCGATAAACAATCATATCGTTCCCTCCTTCACATGATGATAGACAATCACGATGGCAATGAGTGTGGCCCAGATGATATTTCCGATACTTCCAAGTGCAGCCAACGGAAGTAGGACGAGCATGATGAGCCCTGTCTCACGTGAATTGCCCGTCACTTTAATCAAAAGTAATAGAATCAGGAGACCACCGATAAACCACCACGGGTCGTATGACCATATGATTCCAGAAAAAACGGCATATCCCTTCCCGCCTGCGCGGATTCGCCAAAACGGATAAATATGACCGAGCGTGAGTGCAAGTGCCATCTGCCAAAAATACGGTCCGCTCACCTGTAGGACAAGAATCGTCTTCAGCACGTCGAATCCATATACGATTAGAAACGCCTTCACCCCTCCGATCCGATGCGCATTGCGGGCACCGGTATTGTTGGAACCAGATGTCGCTAAATCATGACCACTTAGTAACTCATAAAGTCTGCCCCCGAGCAGACTCCCGACTAGATAGCCGACGATGATGATCCACATAGTATCCCCTCATTTTTTGGAAATTTGTGTGCGTTTCAGAAAAACGGGTATCCTCTAATTAACTGTGCACTTTTTGGAAAGGGGAAATCAAGATGCGAGAAGAGAAAAACTTTATTAACGGGGAATGGACAGAGACGGAACAGACAATCGAGGTACGCAACCCGGCCACCGGAAATGTGATGGCCGTTGTGACGAAAAGTGATACCGCCGAAGCGACACAAGCTGTCGATGCGGCGCATGAAGCGTTACAGGAATGGCAACAAAAGACCGCGGACGAACGAGGGGCGCTACTGAATGAGTGGCATCGTTTAATCGCAGAACATACAGAAGAACTTGCCCGGACGATGGTCGAGGAACAAGGAAAGCCACTGAAAGAAGCCATCGGTGAAATCAACTATGCGAACGGCTTTATCGACTGGTATGCAGCAGAAGGACGACGCGTGTATGGAGAGACGATTCCCGCCTCTTCGAACAAGAAGCGAATCTTCGCCATCAAGCAACCGGTCGGCGTCATCGCCGCCATCACACCTTGGAACTTCCCGGCTGCCATGATCACGCGGAAAGTCGCACCGGCACTCGCCGCAGGCTGTACGGTCGTCATGAAACCTGCATCGGCGACTCCGTTGACCGCGATTGAATTGGTCAAATTAGCCGAAAAGGCAGGGTTCCCAAAAGGAGTCATCAACCTCGTTACAGGGCAAGCATCTGATATCGTCAAAGCGTGGCAACAAGACAAGCGAGTGCGAAAATTGACGTTCACCGGGTCGACCGAAGTCGGGAAAATGCTCATGCGTGACGCGGCGGACACGATGAAAAAGATTTCCCTTGAGCTCGGAGGGCACGCCCCGCTCATCGTCACGGCCAAAGCTGACTTAGATAAAGCCGTCCCGCAAGCGGTCGCCACGAAGTTCCGTAATGGCGGACAGACTTGCGTCTGTGCGAACCGGATCTATGTCGAACGTGCCGTCGTCGATGAATTCTCGGAGCGTTTCATCAAAGAGGTCGAAGCGCTGAAAGTCGGGAACGGTCTAGAGGAAGGTGTCGACATCGGTCCGCTCATTGATGATGATGCGCTCAGTAAAGTCGAAAAGCATATCGAGGACGCTCAAATTCGCGGCGGTGAAGTGTATGGTGGCGAAGTATTAGATGGCCTCTTCATCCGTCCAGCAGTCATCCGTTATGCGAATGAAGACATGCTCTGCATGAATGAAGAGACATTTGGTCCTCTCGCCCCGATTGCGACATTCGATTCACTCGACGAAGTGATCGAACGGGCGAACAATACGCCGTTCGGCTTAGCCGCTTACTTGTTCACACAAGACATCAACGAAGCCGTCTATTTAGCGGAGTCGTTAGAGTATGGAATCGTCGGTGTGAACGACGGTCTTCCTTCAACTCCTCAAGCGCCGTTCGGTGGTTGGAAAGAAAGTGGACTCGGGCGTGAAGGTGGTCATCACGGCATCGAAGAATTTTTAGAAGTCAAATACATCTCACTCGGGTTGTAAGAATAGGCATACAAAAAGGCTTGTCGCACGTGCGACAAGCCTTTTCTTATCGGTTGACCCATTCGACTAAATCGTTCGGCGATTTGATGACGTGATCCGCAAGCGCCCACTCTTCTTCATTTCCAAATCCGAACCCTGTCAAAACGACCGGGAAGTCGTGTGCCCGTGCTGCTTCGACATCTGATTTGCGATCGCCGACCATCATATAGTCCGCCTCACCGTGACGGACACGGTGTGCTGTCAGAATGTCCGCTTTCTTTTCGCCACTGACAGACTCCAAGCATTCCGGTGCTGTCATGTAGGAGCGAATCTGTTGCGTATCTAAAATCAAGTTCATGTAATGAACACCGCAGTTGCTAGCCGTCGTCAACGTATGACCTTGTTCGTGAAGCGTCTCCAACATGTCACGAATGCCATCGAATAAGACGTTTTGCCCTTCCATCGTCTTTTCGAGCGTCGTGTGACGCAATCTCCGAATGAGACGAATTTCTTCGAGCGTCGCTTCCGGGATGACATGCTCCCAAAACGCGTTACCTGCCAAGCCATATCCTGAACGGACCGCCTCTTCACTCGGTTTCGGAAGGTGAGGAAGTTCCTCGAGCGCCTCATGAATCGCCTGCGTCATCGGTCCAGTCGTATCTACTAACGTGCCATCGATATCAAATAAAATCACTGCCATTGGATGAATCTCCTCTCTTTCAATTGCTTCCCTTACCGTAGCAGAATCCCCGAAAATGCAAAAGAGAAAACGTGGTGACAAAAAAACGACTGAACCGATTCGTTCAGTCGCATCTATTATCCACGCCAGAAGTTCATTCCGCCTTTTACAGAATAGACGTCGGTATATCCGGCACTCTTGAGCATCGCTGCAGCGCGTTGGCTACGCATGCCACTTTGACAGATCACGTAGACGGGACGCTCCTTTTCTTTCGGATATTTCGCTTGTGCGTTCCCGAAACCAGAAAGTGGGACGTTTTTCGCTTGTTTAATGTGTCCCCCACGGTATTCATGCGGCTCACGTACATCCAACAATTGAATGTTCCGCTCTTCTGCGATTCTACGCTTCAAATCATCCGTTGAGACCGTTTTAACATTGTTTCGGCGACTCCACCAAAAATACACGATTCCAATGATGACCGCCACAAAAAGAAAGTCCAACATATTCACGCCTCCATTTGCTTTTCATTTCTTACACCCATTATACCCCCTATGGTATTTAAGTCAATGAATGTGAATCCACAAAAAAACCACATGTGTATCACATGTGGTTCAAAAATCGAGCAATGAATCGGATTTGGGTGGTTCGTCTTCTTCCATGGGAATCCCGAGGAAAGCGGCCATCTGACGATCAAGCGGAGGTTTTTCCTCACTCGCCGGTGTCGTCATTTGTGGCGTACTGACACCTTTCACTTCAGACGTCTCCGCTAATAGTAGTTCGCAAAAGCCCATCAACTTTGCCAAATGACGCTTTTGTACTTCGCCCGTCGACGACTCAATCTGTGTCATCACCTGACGCATCTGGGCGATAACTTGTTGTTCTGTAATCATGGTCCTTACACATCCTTTACGCATCCATTGTGCAGGATTTCCCCTTCGATTCGCAAGTATCCTCAACGTTTCCTTGATTCAACCCAATTTAAAAAGGCATCGTAATCAAAGCGAACTTGATTTGCATAAAAATCGGCCCATCTCGACAACTGCCGAATGAATAACGATGGTGAGTCCCCGATGGCCACAGCAATTCGTTCACTCGCCGTATAATCTAGCACGTTAGACGTCGCATCGGCCCGTGCGTGAATTTTAGCTGTGATTTGTGCTTGCACCTTCAACGTCTCAACGAGTGATGTCTCGTCTTTCATATGCTTCGCCTTCACTTTTCGTTTGTACGGTGAACGCTGCCTGACATAGTACTCTTTCCCATCAATCGTCAAATAACCGAGATAAGGGTCACGACTATGAACCATTGCCCGCTGCGCGGCAACGACACGCGCCCCTTGGTGCGACAACCCATTCTCAAATAGCGGATGCGTCGGCAGAAAAAGCGATGGAACGGCGGACTGTGCCTGTTTCATCTCTAAAATGACATCTTCATCGTGCTCTTGATCGGCCCCTTCAATCAAAATGTAATAACGCTCTAGACCGATGGAGGCCGTACCGCTTTGCAGCTTGATGGCGATGTCTTTGATTTCATAATGATCGGCGTGATGTCGATGCTCATCCGACAAGGAAGATAAATAATCTCCCCAGCCCGCCTCGATTTTGTCTCGTACTTCAGGCGAAACGGCAAGCAAATCGTCACTTGTTGAAAAATAACGTTCCTCGTCCCGTACTTCCGTTCGTTCGGACATAAATTCGTCTTTCTTCTTCTCCGCTTTTTTAATGACTTTCTTCACGGCTTTACACGTATTCTCTTTTGTAAATTGAATATGTTCACTTTTCCCTTTCGCATGCTTCTCAATCGCCTCCGCATACGAGCGTGCAAATGCCTCGATGGCTGCTTTACCGTCAAACCCCGATTCAGCCGCGAACAAATCGACAGAGACCGCCATCCGTAACAAGTCGAACAGATAGGAACCGATATACGCCTCGTCAAAGTCGTTTACGTCATAAATGATCGTACCGGCCCCGTCCTCGAACACACCGAAATTTTCAAAGTGCAAGTCTCCTTGAATGAACGTTGGGTGGTCGGGACCTGTGTCAAACGCGATGGGGACTTTCGCAAAGTCGTAATAGAACAAGTGTGAGCTCCCTCGAAAGAACGAGAACGGGCTCGAACTCATTTTGGCGTACTTCTGTTGTCTCGCTTCTTCCGAAAGATGTCGAATCGACTGGTCGTAAAAATCAAGGACGGTCCCAATCGTTTCGCACCGAATTTGTTGTTTGACGGCTGTGAACATACGACTCTCCCCTTCATTTGTTGAATAAGTGTTTATATTCCCCGTACCCAGCTTCTTCAAGCTCTTCTACAGGAATGAATCGGAGAGCGGCCGAGTTGATGCAATAGCGTAAACCGCCGAGCTCTTTCGGTCCGTCATCAAAGACGTGACCGAGGTGACTGTCACCTTGTTTTGAACGAACTTCCGTCCGTACCATGTGGTGCGTCGTGTCCATGTTCAAGTCGACTCGTTTCTCTTCGATTGGACGTGAGAAGCTCGGCCATCCACAGTTTGACTGGAACTTATCGTGAGATGTGAACAGTGGTGTCCCATCGACGATGTCGACGTACAATCCTTCACGTTCTTCGTCCCAGTATTCATTTTTAAACGGCGGCTCTGTTCCGTTTTCTTGCGTGACTTTATATTGCATCGGCGTCAAACGTTCACGGAGTGCCTGTTGCTTCTTCCGATCACTCCAAGCTTCTTTAATGAATTTCGCACGACCAGACCCGACCCGATACATCTCGTAGCGGAACGGATTCTTTTTATAATAGTCCTGATGGTAATCTTCCGCTTCCCAGAACGTTTTCGCAGGGCGGATGTCGACTTCAATCGGACGATCAAATCGTCCGGAGTCTTCCACTTCTTGTTTCGAGCGCTCCGCTGCGTCCCTTTGTTCTTCTGAATGATAGAAGATGGCCGGACGATATGATTCACCTCGGTCATTGAATTGTCCTCCACCATCTGTCGGGTCGATTTGACGCCAATAGATACGGAGCAACTCCTCATACGAGATGACCTCAGGGTCGAACGTGATCTCGACCGCCTCTAAATGCCCCGTCGTCTCTGAACAGACTTGTTGATACGTCGGGTTGTCGACGTGTCCACCCGTGTAACCGGAAATGACGCGTTCGACCCCCTCATATTTATGAAACGGTTTGACCATGCACCAAAAACAGCCTCCCGCAAACGTAGCTTTTGCCATAAAAAATCCCTCCTTACTTTGTAGTGTACCCAAAAAAGTCGCAAGACAACAAAAAACGAGAACCACAAAATGTGTTCTCGTTTTAGTCTTCTTCGACTTGGTTCACATGACGCATCACTAAAAATAAGATGACTCCTACAATCGCAGCCCCTAAAAGCGTCAACACCATGTTATCTCTAGCCGATAAAGTATAAAAGATCGCTAATCCAATCAAAATGAGCGCAATCGGAATAAACGCTCGTTTAAAATGATCCCAGTAACGCACGGACAGTCCTCCTTTTCTCTTATCATACCAAACTTTCGATTTTCGATAACGAAAGTTCTAAAAGTTGAAACATGTCTGTGAAACCGAAAAGGGATGATTGAGGTTGGACTTGAATTCTAATCAAAGGTACTTATGTTTTAGTTCGCAGGTTAATCCTACCTGTTTTCGATAAGATGATTTATACTGTAACTAAATATTTCCATACGGGGTAAGGGGGAGCTTCGATGCTCACAATCGTCAATGCGTTCTTTATCAACCTGTGTATCTTATTCACGCTCTTCACGATTTCTTTTTTACCGTTCCGTAATCGCCCCCGTCTGACACCGCAATCTCCGTTAAAGGGCAGAGTCTTGCTCGGTGTACAGACTGGACTGATTGCCATCTTACTGTTAGCAAACGCCCTGCCTCTCGAAGGGGTACTCATCGATTTGCGCGCCATTCCGATTATGCTAGCTGTCTTATTCGGTGGTTGGGTAAGCGGTACAGTCGCTGGGATCATCTATCTGATTGGCCGTGCTTTCGTCGTTTGGTACACGGACGGCGCAATAATCGGATTGTACTTAGCGTTTGCGACCATGTTCGTTCTCGTCGGATCGATTAGTATTTTACGGAAACGTATGGATAACACACGCCCGACATTACTCGTCTTCACGACAGTTAGCATCGCCATCTTTGGGGCAGCCATCTATGCCGCCCTACCGCTCAATCTATTCTATCCCGTTTTAATCGTCTACACGTTAATGTCTTATGGTGGAGCTTGTGCCGCCTATCGGTTATTGCTCGAATTACGCCGTCACTTTGAGAACGTCCAACATCAACAACAGCTTGCGCGCACGGATGCGCTCACCGGAATTGCCAACCGACGCCTGTTGAATGAAGCGATGGCCAACTTGACGGTTGAAGCAGAAGAATATGCGTTAATCTTAGTCGATATTGATCACTTTAAACGAGTGAACGACACGTACGGGCACGACGTCGGTGATGACGTGTTACGTGAACTCGGTATGCTGCTCGTCAACGAAAGTGAAGAGCGACATCTGGTCGGTCGCTTCGGTGGAGAAGAATTTTTAATCGTCATGCCACACGCTACGCGGGATGAAGTGTCTCGCCTCGCAGAATCTATCCGAGAAAAGGTTTCGTCGTTCCCGTTCGAAACGAGCGCAGGTACGCTACACATCACCGTTTCGCTGGGAGCCTGCCATTCGAACGATATTGAAATCGATAGTGTGTTGAAGCACGCAGACGAAGCGTTATATCACGCAAAAGAGTCTGGACGAAATCGATTCATCCTCGCTTCTTAAAGGATTGAACACTTCACACTTGAGCATGTTTTCTCGCTTTACTTTCTCGAAACGAATCGTTAAACTAGGCTAGACTTTGGTTCAGATTGGTACATCAGGATTTATTCAGAAAAGGGGAAACATCGTTCATGTCAGTTTTGTTATCTTTGTTTGGAATTATGTTTATCAGCTCGTTCGCGATTGACTATAAACGTGGGAAGACGCTTCAACAATCGGCACTCGGGGGAATTCGTTCGATTCAACAAAACTTATGGATCTTTTTCCGTACGTCGCTCTCGATGATGATCGTCATCGGCCCACTCTTACTCATTTCAGGACTCGTGTTTTCAGATTTAGTGGCATTTAACACCGTCCCATCTTTCTTGATCGCCGTACTTAGTATCGGTTTTGCCGAACGGATCATCGGAATGACCGTCGCACCACTGATCCGTACGTTTTGGCATCAACGGGGTCGTCTCATGCCACTTTATTTAGACGCTGCTCTTTACGTATTCTTGCTATCGATTCTCGTCTTAGAGTTTTTGATGAACATTCCTGGGATTGACCTCCAGTCACCGTTCATCGCGCTATTTTATGCGTTCGCGCTCTTCTTCACGAGATACTTGTTCAGTCTCATTCGATTCACGGTTCAAAAAGGCGTGGCCTCGAACTAATTCGAGATCCTATCCATATGTGTTCGCACGTATGGATATTTTTTTCGCAATTCTCATTGACAATGAGAATCGTTATCAACTATACTCTAGATGTAGCTTCCTAAAAGCTTGACGTGCACGTTCCCCAAACCAATCACGTCACGTGGATTCCCCTCCACGACACTCTTTTTGAAAGCATTGCTGCGACAACCCCCATTTGTTGCACCCATATTTGCCAAAAACAAGACGAGCAGCCCACCGACGGGGCTGCTCGTCTTTTTGTTATGCGAACACTTCTTGTTCGATTTGTTTCAATTCGTAGAACATACCACGTTTCATCATCAATTCCTCATAAGATCCAACTTCGACGATTCGTCCAGCTTCCATCACGATGATTTGGTCGAAGGTTTCGAGTCCCGTCAAGCGGTGACTGACAAGGATGAGCGTCCCTGCCCCAGCCTGATTCACTAGTTCAGAAAAGACATGCGCTTCCGTTCCTGCATCAAGCGCTGAAGTAGGTTCATCAAGCAACCAGATCAGCCCGTTTTTCAGAAGGGCTCGTGCAATCGCTAACCGTTGACGTTCTCCGCCTGACAAGTTCGCTCCTTTCTCAAGGACCGGCTCATCGAGTGAAAACGATAAACGGACACGTTCGAGCGCCACAAGCATCTCCTCATCGGTAAAGTCACCGGCTAGTGCCAAGTTCTCCCGTACGGTCCCGTAAAAGAAGTGATTGTCTTGCAAGACGACACTCGCATGCTGCCAGATCGCAGTCTGTTTCATGTCATTCAAGTTGTCTTGATCGAGTCGGATCGTCCCGTCTTCTGTCCGGACAAATGCCAACAACAGTTGGAGCAACGTCGACTTCCCGGAGCCGCTCGGTCCAACGATGACCGTCTTCGAACCGCTCGGGATGTGTAACGACACATCGTCAATCACATCCCGATACGTATCCGGATAGCGATAACGAACATGCTCAAATGAGATGGATGGCGATACCGTGAACTTCACATCCTGACGTTTCGCTTCGAGCGCCTCAATCGTTTCACTCGGCTCCATCACTTCAAATAATCGATCGGCAGCTTGTTTACTGTCTGCAAAGTGTCCCGGAAATACAGCCATCGGTGTCGTGTTCTCAAACGCTGTGAGCGACATCATGATGAGCATCGCCAAGAAGAGCCCGTTCAAATCTCCATCTACGACTTGATAGGCACCGATTGCCAAGACGCCCCATGAAACGAGTAAAGAGCCGGCGACGACGAGTGCGGAGTTGAAAAATTGGTTCGTCGTGTCTTTCCGCTCCGCTTCCATGTAGCGTTCGCTGCGCGCATAGACGGCTTGCTTCGTACGATCGAGTTGATGATGTAGTTTTAAATCTCGATATCCGTACATCATCTCGGTCAACTGAATCGATACATCCCCGCGCAATGCACGAATCGTCTCGTCATGACGAGCGCGAATTCGAGCAAATCCGAGTGGGATCAAAAATCCGGTGACGAGCACACCGAGTAAGATCCATAGACTGACCGCGAACGAGAAGAACGTCACAAAGAAGATCGTACTTAAGAACACGAGCACGAGTATAATCGGCGGATAGAATACGCGGAGAAAATAGTTTTGTAGGCTCTCCACATCTCCGACGACACGTGCAAGCAAATCTCCACTCCGATATTTCGCAAAAATCGATGGGACGAGCGGTTCAAGTTGTCGATAAAAGCGGACACGCAGCTCGCTCAATATCGTAAACGTCGCCCGGTGTGACGCGAGGCGCTCCCGATAACGACTTCCTGCCCGAATGACTCCGAACAGTTTGATGAGAACGACGGGTACCATGAGCGCATACAGTGGCGGAACAAGCCCTGCCCTTGAGACGAGGTATCCGCTTGCTGCAAACAGGGCGACCGCCGCAATCCCAGCTGCATATCCAAAGAAGATGGAGAGAAGGATATCTTTCTTCTCGCGCATCATCCATTTTGTAATCGTCCAAAGCGAGTTCATCGGCTCACCCCTTTCTGAAGCGCAAACAGTTCCGCATACTCTGGGACGGCGAGCAACGCGTCATGTGTGCCTTCCGCAATCCGTTTCCCGTCTTCCATAAACCAGATGGTATCCGCCTCTTTGATTGTATGCAGGCGATGAGCCACCGTGATCAACGTTGCCTCTTTCGACAACACAGCAATCGAACGTCTCACAATCTGCTCGGTCTTCAAATCGAGACCGGTCGTCGGCTCATCGAACAAGAGGATACCAGGTCGTTTAAAGAAGGCACGGGCGAGTGCGAGACGTTGTCGTTCCCCACCCGATAGACCAAATCCACCTTCTCCAAGCTCCGTCCAAATCCCGTTCGGTAATTGATCAATCACCTCAGACAGTCCTGCCGCATCGGCCGCTTCCCGTAACGCGTGCTCATCGGCCTCTTCACCTAAGGCGATGTTATCGGCAAGTGTTCCGGCGAATAGATAAGGGTTTTGCGAGATATAGGCAATGTTTCCATACCAGGCAGACTCGTCAAACGACTGAAGAGGTTCACCGTCTACGAGGACACGTCCCGATTTCACCTGTAGCAGTCCGGAGATGACGTTCAGTACTGTCGTCTTCCCGGAACCGCTCGCACCGACCAAGGCCAGGTGAGTGCCGGACGGAATCCGACCGCTCAACGGTTGAATCGCAAAGCGTCCGCCTGCGTATTCGAAGGAGACGTCTTCGAGTTCAAGGTTTGGTGTTCGTGAACGAAGTGACTTTGTTCCCCATTCGATGCGATCATCCGGGGCGTCTAATACCTCAAAGATTCGGTCGGCTGCGCCCATACTTCCACGTCCTGTATGGAAGGCACTTCCTAAATCTTTAATCGCTAAATAATACTCTGGCGCCAATACGAGAATCAAAAAGCCAGAGAAGAACGTGAGGTTTTGCCACACGACCATCTGTAAGGCGACTTCTAACGCGACGACTCCGGTACTGAGCATCGAGATGAACTCGAGCATGAGTCCCGATAAGAACGCCGTCTTCAAAACGACCATCGTTGCATCCCGAAAGTCGAGACTGCTCTTCTCAATCGCCTTCGCTTCTTGCTCCGTACGATTGTAAAGCTTGAGCGTCGTTAGCCCTTGTAACACATCTAAAAACTTACCGGAAAATTGATTCATCTTCTCCATCTGTTCTTCTGATTTTTTCTGAGTCGCAATCCCGATGATGATGAAGAACAGTGGAATGAACGGTGCCGTGACCATCATGATGACTCCTGAAATCCAGTGTTGGCTGAAGACGACGACCAAAATGAGGAGCGGGATGATCGATGTTTGGATGACTTGCGGCCAATATTGACTGAAGTAAGCGTCCACCTCGTCGACAGCATCCATGAACACACTGACCTTTTTACCTGATTGTCCTGTCAAAGATGACTCGACCGGACTCGTGGCGTACCGTTCCAACAGTTGAAGGCGTAACGTCTGTTTCGCCTTTTCGGATAAACTCGCACCGATGCGTCCTGACACGTATCCAAAAAGCGCTCGTGCCAATAAGGCAACGACGAGCCATAGCAAAGCCGGAAGGATGGCTTCGAATGATTCATCCTTTAAAAAGATTCGGTCGACGATGTCGACGATTAAATACGCTTGCGCCAAAATCGATAGTCCAATCATGACCGCGGATAACACGAGTCCGATGATGTGACCCCTTTCAGCGAAAGCAAGGGCTTGCAGTCGTTTCACTGCATTCATCCTTTCTTTATTTACAATTCCATTGCTTTGTGAGATTCATCACTAATTATACAATATGCCACGTTTTGAAGCGAACGCCCCGCTCGTCTGAACATGTAAAAGACGCCCTCATCCGAGTGGCGTCAATCGAAGTCTTGCTCAAAATATTCAGGATGCCCGATGACAAGTTGATGGGCGTCGATGCGAAGTATATCTTCTTTTCGAAGCTTCGCTAAAATCGTCGAAACCGTCTCCCGAGACGTACCGGACAGACGAGAAAGTTCGATTGCGGTGAATGGGCATCGGACGCGAACACCTTGTTCGTCCGGTTCCCCTAAATCTTCAATTAAGAAATGGAGCGTATTGATGACACGCTCTTTCGCACTCGGCGTGATGATTTCTTGGACACGCCTTTCATGCAAATCAAGAATACGATTCATCTGGCCAATGATATAGAGTAGCATGCTCGACTGCGTGGACACGAACCGCTCAAAGCGATCCGTCGGGATGTAGATGACCTCAATATCCGTCACCGCTTCAGCCGTATGACGATAGTCTTCCCCTGTGAATAGACCGTTGTATGGGAAAAATTGTTTCGGTTTCACGTAATCGGCGTAATGATGGGTCGCGTTCTCGTTCATCCGTTCGAGTTTGATATAACCGCTCATTAAGAAATACACACGCTCGCGCGGATCCCCTTCCATGAACAACAGTTGTCCTTTCCGATACGTCCGGCAATAGACGTGCGGAATCAACTGTTCAAGTGCTCGACTCGGACATGTCTCAAACAGCGTCAACTGCCGTAAATCGTCAATCGTCCACATGTGTCGCATGTTCATCCCCTCATTTCTATTCTTCTATCTTCAGTATAGTGGGATTTTTATTGAAAGCGCTTTCTAAATCCGACAGTTTTCTGACATGACAAAAGGGGGTCTCCCCCCTTTTTCAGTCCAACATCAGTTCCAATAGCGCGTCCTGTAAATCACGATCGAGCTCTAACGCATGGAGGTCAAACAGCCATGCCTCGAGACGCGTCTTCGTGGTCGCCATCTGATACAGACGATCTTTTAAGTCATAAGCGATTTCGGCGCGGTCTAAGAACCGATAGAGACGGTCGAGTCGATGTGCGTTTTGTGTCAGATCGATCGGAAGCATCACGGTCTGCTCCCGTTTCCATTCACCGAGTGGGATGTGTAACGTCTGCGTCTCCGCATCATAGTCCCCTTCTCCGACGACCCCCCGGACAAGAATCGTCAACGTCCGATTCGCCGGGACGAGTGTCAAATCACCTGATGTCTCGATGTGAAGCGTACGCGCTTCCCAATCGAGCGTGAACGTCGTTTCGAGTGACGCCCCCGTCTCATAATCACGGCTTTCCCCGTCATCTTCGTACATCGTGAACGTGTTCGAGGCACCTGGAAAGAGGAGTACTTCTAGCTCGCTCGGGTTCCCCGTTTCGTTCGCATGCGGTTCATGCGGCATCATCGGAATGATGGCACCCGCTTTGGCGAAAACCGGTTGCCCTTCGAGTCCACGGAACACACGAATCGACTTGTCGCCTTCATAACGATGACCCGTGAAGAAATCGAACCATTGCCCTTTCGGCAACCACACGTTCGCACCCGCGACATGGAGCTGTCGGTCCATTGGTGTGACAATCGGGGAGACGATGAGTTCACTTCCGAAATAAAACTGATTCGGCACCTGATAAGCCGCTTCATCATCGGGATGTTCGATATACATCGGTAACACGAGTGGCAACGCTTCTGCATGGTTCCGATAGTTCATCGTATACAAATAAGGAATGAGTTGATGACGCAGGCGTAAGAATCGCTTCATCGACTGTTCGGCTTCGATTCCGAAACGCCAAGGCTCTTTTCCGTTGAACGTGCTGAACGTCGAGTGGAGGCGCATGATTGGACTGAACACTCCGTATGCGACCCAACGTGCCGCGAGCTCATCGTCTTTTTTACCACGATGATGCCCTCCGATGTCATGACTCCACCATCCATAACCGATATTTGTAGCTGTTGCCGTGAAATACGGCTGGAAGGCGAGTGATGCCCAAGAGATGATTGTGTCCCCTGAGAATCCGACCGGGTAACGGTGGCTCCCTGGCCCAGCGTAACGAGAAAAAATGAGCGGGCGCTTGCCGTCACGGGCGATATCGATGGCATGATAATGATTTAACATCCATAACGGATCGAGTCCTTCCATCTTCGACGTCGACCCTTGTTGCCAGTCGATCCACCAAAAATCAACGCCGTCTGCTTCATGCGGGTGATGCATCTGTTCGAAATACGCTTGAATGAATCGCTTGTCAGAAAAATCGAACGGGATTCGGTCACCCGATTCCGGATCGACCCCCATCGCCTCAGCCATCGCCGCATACTGGTCTTCAAACGCACGGACCCCGTCAGCGGGGTGTAAGTTCAATGTCACCATCATCCCCTCGTCTTTTAACCATTTGAGGAATCGCTTCGGTTCAGGGAATAAGTTTCTATTCCACGAATAGCCCGTCCAGCCACTCCCATACTCTTCCGGGATGTCTGTCACGTGCCAGTCCATATCGATGACGCTGACCGAGAACGGGACGTCTTCGGATTTGAAGCGGCGCATCAGCGCCTTATATTCTTTTTCGTCGTATCGCCAGTAGCGACTCCACCAGTTTCCGAGCGCTTTACGAGGAAGCATCGGCGTCGGGCCCGTCAACGTGTAAAAATCTCGAAGTGCCTGTTTATAGTCATGGCCATATCCGAAGTAGTAAATGTCATGAATCCCTTTTCGTCTCGGCTCGACGAAGCGATCATCCGTCATCAAAAACGAGGATGAATCATCAATGATCGCATACCCTTGTTTCGAAAGGATCCCTTCTTCTAACTCCGTCGCCCCGTCCACATGGTCGAGCGTCCGCGCCGTCCCTTTCAGCGTCCGCTCGGGACCGTTGAACATGTAGCGGCTGTAATACGTACTGAAGTTCCCTTTCACGTCCACATAGAGCGTGTTCGGTGCGAACGGTCCTTTCGTATAATATAAGTGAACGTGTTCCGTGATGATTTGGAGCTCTGCCTCATCTTCAATCACTCGAAATTGTGGAACGTCAAATTCTCGATTCCACGCCACTTGGGTGGCACGGTCTTCAAAAATCCCGTCTTCTGCATACTCCATCCGAATTAACTGACTCGTCAATACGGTGAAGCGATAACAGCTTCCTTGCACGATTGCCTCTTCTCTTGCTTTCGGTCTCATCCATGACTGATATACATGATTTTCTTCGAATAGGCGCATACACTCGAGCGTTTCCGCTCTCCGTCACTTCCTTCCTGAAATTAGTGCAAACGTTTACACTGAATATGATAGCAATCTCATTTTTGGCATACAACATTCCTTCCCCTTGAATCGGGACAGAAAACAAAAAGTCGCAAACGTTTCACGTTTGCGACACATTCTTATTGTTGGAGGGATGGAGCCAAACGGACGCGTGTTCCGGCATCCCCATAAATGGCAGCTAGCGCCTGGTCGAGTGACGTGATGATGGCGACCCGGTTCGTGCCGGATTCTGCGAACTGTAGTGCCGCTCTTACTTTTGGTAACATGCTGCCCGGAGCGAACTGTCCTTCGGCGATATACGTCTCCATCTGTTCCTTTGAGGTCTCCTGGAGCGCCGTCTCATCTGGCTTCCCGAAGTTGACATACACATGTTCGACCGCAGTCAGGATGAGCAATACGTCTGCGTTGACGAGGTCCGCGAGTTTCGCAGCCGCAAAGTCTTTATCGATGACTGCCTCGATTCCGACATACCCTTCAGGCGTCTCCATGACCGGAATACCACCGCCACCGGAAGCGACGACGATATGCCCCGCTTCAACGAGCGTTCGGATGACGGCGTGTTCCGCGATTTTCATCGGGACCGGGCTCGGGACGACACGACGGTATCCACGTCCTGCATCTTCTTTGAATACGTAACCCGTCGTCCGTTCGAGATGGAGTGCCTCTTCTTCCCTATAAAACGGACCGATTGGCTTCGATGGATGATGAAACGCACTATCATTCGGATCGACCACGCTTCGTGTGACGAGAGAAGCCACATCTCGTCCAAGACCACGCGCACGCAGTGCTTTCGTTAGCGCATTTTCAAACCAGTATCCAATCATTCCTTGCGTCATCGCACCACATACATCAAGGGGCATCGCCGGCGTAGCCGGACTGTCTGATGCGGCTTGTTGTAACATTAAATTTCCGACTTGCGGACCGTTCCCGTGTGTGATGATGACGTCGACCCCTTCTGCAATCAGTGCTGCGAGAGATTCTGCCGTCGCCTCGACCGCTCGCATTTGTGCTTCCGCTGTCGCATCTTTACCTTGTTGAATCGCATTTCCGCCTAGGGCGATGACCACACGTTTTTTCTCCATATCGATACCCCCGATCAGATGACTGAGATATTACCAGATAGTATGCGTACGACTGCGAAAATGGCGAGTGCGGTCAACACTCCGGCGACCAACCATTCCGTTTTGTTGAGTGACTTGATGCCATTTTCACGTTGCGCTTTCATGTAGAGAAGTGTTCCTGGTGCGTATAGAAGGGTCGTGAGCAGTAAATAATCGATTCCTGCCGCATAGATGAGCCACAATCCGTAAATGGAAGCGACCAATCCGATCGTCAAATCGCGTGTTCTCTGTTCACCGGCGCTATAACCGATTCCATTTTTCGATACCTTCACTTGGTAAAATGCCGAGAATACATACGGGATCAAAATGGCACTTGAAGCGAGGGAGAACGCAAAATTATAGGCGGCATCTGAAATCAAGAAGGTGAAGAGGAAGAGCTGAATCAACCCGTTTGTTAACCAAAGTGCGTTGACAGGTGCCTGATTTTTATTCTCTTTCGTGAACCATTTCGGAAACACGCCGTCTTTCGCAGCAACGAACGGAATCTCAGCCGCGAGAAGCGTCCAACCGAGCCATGCCCCGAGTACGGAAATGACGAGTCCACCGTTGATGAGCATCGCGCCCCAAGGACCGACTGCTGACTCGAGCAAGTAAGCCATCGCCGGTTGCGAGGCGTTCGCCACGTTTTCCGGTGTCATGAGACCGAGCGACATGACAGAGATGAGCAGATAGATGACGAGTGTCCCGAGTAACCCGATGACAGTTGCCTTTCCGACGTCAGAACGCTTCCGAGCACGACCCGAGAGAACGACTGCCCCCTCGACGCCGATGAATACCCAAAGCGTGACGAGCATCGTCGAGACGACCTGGTCGCGAACACTTCCCCATGAGAAGCCGCCTTGTCCCCAAAAATCGAAAGTGAAGTTTTCGAGATTGAAGAAGAACAACGTAATCGTAATGAATGCAAAAATCGGAACGAGCTTGGCAATCGTGGTGACGATGTTGATCATCGACGCCTCATGCACCCCACGAAGAATGAGCGTGTGTACGAGCCAAAGCATGATGGAAGCTCCGACGATGGAGGCAATATTTTGTCCCCCTTCAAAAATCGGGAAGAAATAGCCGACCGAACTGAACAGCAGTGTGGCATACGCCACGTTTCCTAGCCAGGCAGATAACCAGTATCCCCAGGCTGAGTTGAATCCGACGAACGAACCGAAACCGGCACGTGCATAGCTATAGACACCACCGTCCAAATCAGGGCGACGCATCGTCAAGTTTTGAAAACTGAGACCGAGCGCGATGATCCCAATTCCGGTGATGACCCACCCGATGAGAATGGCACCCGCGTTCGCACCTTGCGCTAAATCGGCGGCCAAGTTGAAGGCGCCACCGCCAATCATCGATCCGACGACAAGTGCCGTCAACGCTCCGAGACCTAATCGCTTGTCTTGCTTGTCAGGATGTACTCCAGCCGAACCACCTGAGTCATGCTCCAACTTCGTAGACATTCTACTCATCCCTTTCGCTTATTTTGAAACGGGAGGGGAAGTCCCCCTCCCCCGTCAACGTTCAAGCCATTCGCGTGTCTCCGTGAGCGTTGCCGCCATTACCGCCTTGATCGTATGCATCCGATTTTCCGCTTCATCAAATACGAACGAGTGACGACTGCGGAACACCTCATCAGTCACTTCCATTTCGGTCAATCCGTACTGTTCATGAATCGCCCGACCGACCTCTGTCTCTAAGTCGTGGAAGGCAGGGAGGCAGTGTAAGAACATGATGTCCGGGTTGCCGCTCTTTTGAAGCATATCCATGTTCACTTGATATGGTCGCAACAATTCGATCCGTTCTGCGAAGGCCGCCTCTTCGCCCATCGACACCCATACATCCGTGTAGACGACGTCCGCCTGGTCCATCGCTTCTTCAATGCTCTCCGTCAACGTGATGACGGCGCCTGTTTCAGCAGCAACCGATTTCGCATAATTGACGATTTCGTCAGATGGCCAAAGTGATTTCGGTGCGCAAATCCGCATATCCATCCCTACTTTTGCGCCACCAATCAATAGCGTGTTCCCCATGTTGTTCCGGCCGTCGCCGACGTACACGAATTTGATTCCGGCCAATTCTCCTTTTTGTTCTTTCACCGTCAAGAAGTCGGCCAAGATTTGTGTCGGATGATAGAGGTCGGTCAATCCGTTCCAAACCGGCACCCCTGCATCTTTCGCGAGACCTTCGACCGTCTCATGGGCGAACCCTCGAAATTGAATACCGTCAAACATGCGCCCGAGGACGATGGCTGTATCACGTACCGATTCTTTCTTCCCGAACTGGATATCATTTTTGCCTAAATACTCAGGATGCATCCCTAAGTCGATTGCGGCGACCGTGAACGCACAACGCGTTCGCGTCGACGGTTTTTCAAAGAGTAAGGCAATGTTTTTGCCATCACAAATCCGATGTGGGATGCCTTGTTTCTTTTGACGTTTGAATGCAGCAGACAAATCGATCAAATAATTGATTTCTTCACCAGAAAACTCGTTTAACGATAAAAAGTGACGACCTTTCAAATCAAAATTGAACGTTGTAGACATACTGCTTCCTCCTTATCACATTTAGATGTCTTGACGGATAATCGGACAGCTCATGCAACGTGGACCTCCACGTCCGCGCGATAGTTCACTCGACATGATTTCAATCACTTCAACGCCTTCTTTACGGAGCAGTTCATTCGAGACGTAGTTCCGGTCATACGTGACCACGACACCCGGTGCGATGGCGAGCGTATTCGATCCATCATTCCACTGTTCACGCGCCGCTGCGATCGGGTCGCCACCGCCACAAGGAATCAACGTCGCTTCCTGCAAGCCGAGGACGTCTTTTAACACTTTCAACAAATCGGTATGTTGCGTGATTTGCAATTCACCTTCTGCATTCAATGAAAGTTCGAAAATATTCATCTTTCCTTCCGGTCCTTGAATGAACGGATGGATGGTGAATTTATCATGGTCGACCATCGTAAAGACGGTATCGAGATGCATGAAGGCGCGTGATTTTGGAATTTCGATGGCGATGACTTTTTTGAAGCTGTCTCCATGTTTGAGCAAATTGAGGGCGACGCGTTCGATTCCTTGCGCGGTCGTTCGTTCAGAGATGCCGATGGCGACGACTTCTTTCGATAAGACGAGCTCGTCCCCGCCCTCCATCGCAAATCGATAGTCGCGGTCTGACCAAATCGGAACATCATGTTTCGCAAAGCGTGGGTGATAGCGCATAATATATTGCGTGAAGAGTGATTCACGGCGACGTGCCGGTTCTTTCATTCGGTTGATGGAGAGACCATGACCGATTGCGGCGGCCGGATCTCGTGTGAAATAGAGGTTTGGCATAGGATCTAAAAAGAAGGGGTACGTATCTTCAATCATTTCGTGCAAATGTCGGCGTTTCTCCGGCTTGATCTCCGATTTTCGGATACCGGCCATCACCGTTTCAATCAACATTTCATTATCAAAATCGAGTAAATATTCTTTTAACGTTTCATAAGAGCCGTTGATATTTGATTTCGACTCCGATAAGATATCCGCGACAAACTTTTCGCGCACACCGGGGAGCGACAATGTCTCAGCCATTAATTTTTCGAGGTAAAGGACTTCCACACCGCGATTTTGGAGCGCACTCGCAAAATAGTCGTGCTCTTTTTGAATGACCGGCAAATGGGGAATATCATCGAACAAGAGGCGCTCTAAATATTCCGGGGTGAGGTTTTCTAATTCCCTTCCCGGTCGTTTCAGTAATACCGTTTTTAATTCTCCAATTTCTGAATACACATGAATCGGATGTTTCAGCGTCGTATCTTGTGAAATCGGTTGATTCGTCATTGAGATCATCTCGCTTCCTCCTTGTGATTCGGGTGTGTGACTACCCTTACCTTATCACTTTACCAAATTTGCGAATGTCTAATCCGGCAGTTCACCTGTTAGTGATTCCACATAGCTATGTATAAACCTTCACCTTTGTGAATGAACAAACAATGCATGAAAATTCGGCGTCCTGACAAGGGGAAATGAGATGTATGGATGATGAATACAATCCTTCTGAAAAATAAGGAAAACTTTTTTTGAAAAATGCGAAAGATCAGGATGTGAGCAAATGAAAATAGAAGAAATGGAATACAACGAACATGAAGCGGCACTTCGCACATTGATTCAAAAGGGAGACCCGGTCGATTTTCAAGACCTCTTCCTCTCCCTCCACCCCGGTGAACAGGCCGATCATTTTATCGAACTCGATCAGCATGAGCGTGCGTTCGTATATCGAACGATCTCACCTGAAGTGTTTACTGACCTTTTTGAAAAACTGACGTTAGAGGAACAGTGTTCATTCATTCAAGAAACGCCTCAACCGTATGCTGTCCGGATTTTAAATGAGATGTATTCAGATAACGCCGCCGATTTGATGCGGGAGCTACCCGATGCGTTCATGGACACACTATTCGAGCAGATGGACGATATCGAGGAACAAGAAGTCAAAGATTTGATGCAATACCCGGAAGAGACGGCCGGGGCGCTCATGACGACCGAGTTCGTCGTCCTTCAAGCGAACAAGACCGTCGGACTGACTTTAGAAGAGTTGCGTGAACTCGGACCAGACGCTGAGACGATTTATTACTTATATGTGGTCGACCAAGCGCACCAACTGGTTGGTGTCGTCTCTTTACGTGATTTGATTGTCGCGCCGCTCGAGGCGAAAATCGAAGACATCATGGGTTTTCGTGTCATCTCGGCAAACGTCATGACCGACCAGGAAGACTTGGCTCGGATTGTCCAAAAGTATGATTTATTGGCCCTTCCTGTCATCGACGATCAGCAAAAGCTACTCGGCATCATCACGGTCGATGATGTGTTAGACGTCATCGAGCGCGAAACGACGGAAGACTTTGAAGAACTATCCGCGACGAAGGGGTCGTCCGATATCAACATGAGTCCGTTCGAGGCGGCGAAAAAACGTGCCCCGTGGATTGTCAGCCTCATGTTTCTCGGGATGATCACAGCATCGACAATCGGTGGCTTTGAAGACACGCTTGAGACGATTGTGCTACTCGCCGTCTTCATGCCACTTGTCATGGGGTCTGCCGGTAATGCAGCCACCCAGTCACTTGTCGTTGCTGTTCGTTCGATTGCGCTTGGTACGATCAATCGCAAGAACGTCATGAAGATGATTCGACGCGAGCTCGGGACCGGCATCATCTTAGGGATTGCTTGTATGATTGTCATCTTCGGGGTCATCACGATTCTTTATGACAACATGCTCATCGGCTTCATTGTCGGAGTCTCCATCTTTGCAGCACTCAGTGTCGCCACGATGATCGGCACGATTGTCCCGCTTCTCATCAATCGCCTGAAGTTAGACCCCGCTGTTGCCTCTGGACCGTTTATCACGACACTGATGGACAACCTCGGTCTCATCATCTACTTCACGGTCGCGACGTCCATGCTTCAATTCTTATGATATTTATAAAAGTTCACACTAAAAAGCGGTGCTGATTTCATCAGCGCCGCTTTCACTCGTTATATCATTGAAATTCCTCTAACAGACGTTCTTGGGTGTCGTTAAAAGCTTCAATGTCTTCATCCGTCATCACGTCGTTTTGTTCTGCCATATAAGGATTGTCGTTCAATAATGTCTCTAGTTTACTCAAGTCAGCACTTCGCCCGCTTTCTTGATAAAGATTGGATTCTCCTACCGAAGTCAGTGTCCCTGTCCGATTCACTTTGAAATGTCCTTGTTGTAGACCGACAATTCGATACGCGTTCTCAATCACGGGGCCTTCGTATTTTTGTAAATACAAGAGAACGTTTTCTCCTCGTCTGACGAGCGGGTCTTCTTCCATATCGTTTTGTAAGAGGGTAATCGTATCAGTTTGCTTGAGTTCATGACTCACGTCTCGATAGACACGCTGCACGTGAATATCTGATTCAAAGAAAGTAACCGAATGATATTCAAAAGATCTCGGGTGACTGCTCACTTTGCCGACGATGACAATCGGCGAGCGTGTAGCTAAATCGTCTATGTGTCGGAAGCTTTCGGTCACAGCCAAATCACTCGTGTTTTCTTGTTTCAGCATATCACTAAACATGACATAACTTGCTACTGCTGCAACAGATAATATTCCAATCATCCATTTCCTCAAAGAGATTCCTCCCACCGATTCACCCTATTGAATTTCTAATCGATCACATTGAGAAATTTATGCCCAGCCCATGACTTTTTATCATTCCATCAAGATAAGAGGACTACTTTCTTACACTTTAGGGTATTTCCTACAAATAGATTATATAACATAAGTAAGAAGTGAGGGGATTCTATGACGATTCAGCAAGTACTCTACATACTCGTGACTAGTGCTTTGTTCATGGCACTCGTCGCCTACGTCTCATATCGCATGACGAGAGGAAAAGTCGAAAGTGCTGATGATTATTTCTTGGCCGGTCGCGGATTGACGGGCGTCTTCATCGCAGGTTCGCTCCTCTTGACCAACTTGTCTGCTGAACAATTGATTGGCTTGAACGGTCAATCGTTCGCCGGCAATATGTCGGCAATGGCTTGGGAAGTCACAGCTGGAATTGCTGCCATCATCATGGCGCTCTTTTTACTACCGCGTTTTCTTGGTATCGGGATCTCGACCATCCCTGAATTTTTAAGTCAACGCTATGACGAGGACGTTCGTCGATTGACCGTCCTGCTGTTTTTACTCGGATACATGTGTGTCACGATTCCGTCCATGCTCTATTCTGGCGGATTAGCTGTCCTCCAACTATTCGACGTGCCTGCCCTTCTCGGGATTAGCTTCGAGCAGTCCCTTTGGATTGTCGTCTGGTTCATTGGAATCATCGGGGCGATTTACGCTATCTTCGGTGGTCTTCGCGCGGTCGCCGTTTCCGACACGTTAAACGGAATCGGTCTCATCATCATCGGCTTCCTCGTTCCAACGCTCGGATTCCTCGCACTAGGTGACGGGAATCTTTTGGACGGGATGAAGACGATTGCGACGACGAATCCCGAAAAGTTGAACGCCATCGGCTCCGCCAATGACTCGGTCCCGTTCCTCTCCATTTTCACCGGGATGATTTTTGCGAACTTGTTCTACTGGGCACTCAATCAATACGTGATTCAACGCGCTCTCGGCGCAAAAAACTTGGCAGAGGGACAAAAAGGAGTACTATTTACGGGTTATTTAAAACTACTTGTTCCCATTTTTATGCTCTTGCCTGGCGTCATCGCCTTCCATTTGTATGGATCGAACGTCGAGAAAGCCGATTTAGCGTATCCGAGCTTGATTGCTGAGCTACTCCCGATGTGGCTCATGGGCTTTTTCCTTGCCGTCTTACTCGGTGCCGTGTTCAGCTCATTTAACTCACTATTAAATAGTATCGCAACGCTATTCGTACTCGATATTTATAAACCGAAGTTCAAACCAGATGCCTCCGATCAAGATTTGATTCGCGTCAGCAAATGGTTTGGCACGTTCGTGGCGCTCGTCTCTTTCTTTGTCGCCCCGAATCTCATGTATGCACCAGACGGGTTATGGGATTTGATTCGTCGTTTTACAGGCTTCTTCAACATCCCAATTCTTGTCATTGTCCTAATCGGTATGCTCGTCAAACGAGTTCCCCCGATTGCTGCGAAGACCGTCGTCTTCTTCCACGTCATTGCTTACTATTTCCTCGTGTGGGGAACGGAGCAATGGTTCGGTGTGGAAATCGGGATTAACTTTATCCATATTTACGGTATTCTCTTCGTCGTCGAGACGGCTATCATGCTCATCTTCGCTCGCGTACGACCGATGCTTCAAGCGAATCCGATTCGAATCGAGCTCGGACGAGTCAAACCATGGCGTCACGCGCTGTCGACTTCGATTTTGCTTGTCGCTTCGATGATTTTCGTCTATCTCGTCTTTTCACCAATTGGACTTGCCTACGCGGATGGGATTGTTTCCGGATGGTTCGCTCCATTGACGATTGGACTCATTGCCGTGACGACCCTTCTGATTTGGGCATCTTATCGCTATGGACTCGCACGATATGAACGTTATCTTAATAACTTAGGTGAAGAACCACCTGAAGTAGAGGAAGCGAGTAGTTAACAAAAAAGAGATTTTCTTGAACTAAACGTCAAGAAGATCTCTTTTTTGTTGCTGCTTTTGTTCATACATCGCGTCATCTGCTTCTTGCCAAAGTACTTCGATTGATTCTGGATGAGATGCCCAAGCCAACCCGATGGCCACTGAGATTTCCTCTTCCCGGCATGTCGTTTCGATCTCATGAACCATCTTCTCGCATGCTTCTTCTGACATCATCTGAAGAAACAAGACGAACTCGTCTCCTCCAATCCGATAGACAGAGGACTCGATGGTTTGAAGGAGGTTACCGACACGCTTCAACAAACCATCACCGGCAGAGTGTCCTTTTTGATCGTTCACGACTTTCAAATCATTCACATCGAGTACGATGATTCCGATATTTCTCATCCCTTCCGCTTGACCGATCGTTTCTTCAAACGCCCGACGATTGAAGACACCCGTCAAACTGTCATGACGACTTTCATACAGAAGACGCTCACGCTCGGTCATGGCCGCCTCGATGTTCCGAATCACACCTTGCACCGCCACAATCTCACCGTTCTCATAGATCGGGGTCGTATACTCTTCGAACCATACATAAGTCCCTTCATTCGTCCGCCACCGCTGAAGAATTGCTTCTTCATAGTCGACGCGCCCCAACACTTTGTCTAGCAACAATCGTCGATCGTCCGGATGGATTCTGCGGAAACATTCCTGCGCATTCGAATAGCTCCGCATGACGGTTCCTTCGCCCAGATACAAATCTAAAGAAGGACTGATATACCGAAAACGCCATGCTGGTTTCGTTTCAAAAATATAGATGACATCTTTCGTTTGGTTCCCGAAATGCATGAACGAAAGCGTCTGCGGATGTGGCCGTTGACGCTTATATAGCCACAAAGCAATCAAACATCCAACGAGTATCCCTAAAAAGAATAGCGTCATTGAATACACTTCCTCTCTGTTCGCCCATATCGTACCACGTTCGAGGTCAGACACCTGTCTCAATTCCTGTTATTTGGTAAATGTTTTTTTGAATATTGAGTAAATTTATGGATGGTTCATTTAGAAGTGATATAGTCGAAGTACTTGATGACTCAACAATTGGAGGTTCTTTTGCAAAACATCACGCATCTCACAGTGGACGAAACATTCTCTGGTGTCTATTCCGTCACCAACCCAGAAACGTCCATCCATCAATCCCTTGGCTATGCTAATCGCTCGGAACAGATTCAACATGAAGTCAAAACGAGATTCGGAATCGCTTCCGGTTGCAAACTGTTCACAGCAATCGCCATTTGTCAGTTAGTCGAACAAGGTCGACTCTCTTTTGCAACTTCACTGGATTCGTTTCAGACATTCGACCTGCCCTACATATCCTCAAAAGTTACAATCCATCAGCTATTGACGCATACGTCGGGGATCCCTGACTATTTTGATGAGTCCGTCTCTGACGACTTCGAAGCGTTGTGGCGTGATGTTCCGATGTATCGATTTCAACAACCACGAGATTTTTTACCGCTATTTCAACAAAAAACGATGCAGGATGAACCAGGTTCCCGATTCTCCTACAATAATGCAGGGTATATTCTGTTAGGGTTGATTGTCGAGGAAGTGACCGGGCAATCTTTCACCGATTACGTCGAACAGTCGATTTTTCAACCTGCCAACATGAGCGATTCCGGATATTTCTCGCTCGATGCCTTACCCGCCAAAACGGCGCTCGGCTATATCGATCATTCGGACGGCTCATGGCGTACGAATCAATATGCGATTCCAATCAAAGGCGGGGCAGATGGCGGAGCATATGTGACCGTTCAAGATATGACTCGTTTTTGGGAGGCGTTGTTTTCACATCAACTTCTTGACGCCGCATCCACATCCCTACTTCTCACACCACATGTGACGGTCAATGACCGAGGTGGTAGTTATGGATACGGGATTTGGATTCAGCATCATTCGTCTGGAGACATCTATAAGTACCATGTGATGGGATATGACCCGGGCGTCAGCTTTCATTCCGGGTATTACCCAGAAACTCAGGTCATTTCGGTCGTTTGTTCGAATCAATCAGACGGCGCGTTTGATGTGATGAAGCAAATCGAAGCACAGATGGGAGAGCGAATCGAATGAAAATCCGCGCATATGTCGCGTCAGATTTTGAACACATCCAGCAGCTCAATCATGAGGAAGGCTGGACTCAACTCGTCGAACGGGGGGAGCTGACCCGTGAAGCGTGGCGTCAATCGAACGTCACGTATGTCATGGAGTCTGATAAGGGAGAGATTGTCGCCTACTTACGGGGACTCACCGATACGGCAGTCACCTTGTTCGTCTGTAAATTATTGGTCGCTCCCGCCTATCAAAAATGTGGGCTCGGTGAACAGTTACTTCAACATATCCATGAACGATACCCAACAACGCGAATCGAACTGTTAGCGAGTCAAACTTCGCACACATATTACGAAAAACTACGATTCCGTCCGTTTTACGGCTTTCGGAAAACGATTCACGAATAGGAGGAATGTATATGAAACTCGCTCTCGTCACCGGGGCATCACGCGGTCTCGGTCGTGCCATTGCCCAAGAACTCCAAGCTCGAGATTATGACGTGATCGGTCTCTCACGTTCACAGTCCGAAGACGTCACATATGAACAATTACCCATCGACCTCTCAGACGTCTCAGGAATCGAAACGGCCATTCGAGACATCACTTCCCTTTTAGAGAATGCCGATTCGATTCTTCTCGTTCAAAATGCCGCATGGATCGAACCGATTCATCGTGTCGGACAGTTGGATGGGAAGAAAGTGACGGCCCATGTCCATGCCAACCTACTCGCACCGATGCTATTGGCGAACGCGGTCCTCGCTTTCAACAAGCCGACCGATTTGATTCATGTGACGTCTGGCGCGGCCAAACGTCCGATTTCAGGTTGGAGTGCGTATTGCGGCACGAAAGCAGGACTTGACCACTTCACAGAAACGCTAGCACTTGAGCTCGAAAACACACCACATCGTGCGGCACTCTTTAATCCTGGCGTGATGGATACATCGATGCAGGCGGAGATTCGCTCTTCTTCGGAAGAGGCGTTTGCAGACCTCGAACAATTCCGTTCATACGAAACAGAGGGACGACTCCGCTCTCCCGAGACGGTCGCTCGCGTGTTCGTCGAACAACTGATTGACCGCCCTCTTGAAAACGGCAAGACCTATTCGATTTACGACTTAATCAAATAATTTACCTGGTCAAAAATAGAATCACCCTCTTGCCGGTAAACCGTCTACACTACTTTCATAGACATGTGAAAGGGTGAATCATGATGAAGACGATTGCCGGAGGATTACTATTATTTGGATTATTTAGTTTGACGATGTCGTTCACGATGATTGGAGATACCGCTGTCGTCGGGGCAATGGTCAGTGGTGTCGCACTACTGTGCAGTGTCGGTCTTTTTTTCGGGTCGACGGAGCTCGCCCGCGTGCGTAGCAATTTGCTTCACGACAAAAAAACGTCTTTCCCATCTGAATGAGGGAAAGACGTTTTTGATTCAGTCTTCTTCGTATTCTTCTAATAAATCGTCGACATCATATTCTTCAAAGTCTTCTTCGTCAATAAAGATATCGCGATCGTTCACAACGTGGATTGGACCATTGGCCACATCGATGCGAATCGTCCACGCCCAAGGAATGCGTAACCGGTTATAAACCCCTGTCCAGAACTCCATTGATTCTTGCTCATACTGTTCAAATTCTGTCAGGAGTTCTTTGAACGAAACACCCGTTAATTGGAAGTTTGAGTCTTGGAGCCGTTGAAGCGCATGATGTTTCGCTTCTAATTCGGCCGCTCGGACCATTTCTTCAGCGGTCGCCATCTCGAGGATTGTCCCATCTGGCGGGAGAATATCGTATACGTTGAACAATTCGCCTTCTTCTACTTCTACATCATCAAACTCATAGTCATCGTGCCGCATACTACATTCCTCCTTACGCAATTTGAATCCCTTTTATTGTACCACTCTCTACCCGATTCCCCCTAAAGATTCGTGCATATATTTTATTTGTCACGGGAAAGAGTGTTAGAGTGAGAACATCCATAGGAAAAGAGGTTACGCACATGAATGAATCATTCCAAGCACTCATGCTCGACCAGCATGATGAACACCTTCATGCCGAAGTAAAAGAAGTGAAATCCGACGTCCTTCCGAAGGAAGAAGACGGAAATGTGTTAGTGGAAGTCCACTACTCCGCGTTGAATTATAAAGACGCGCTCGGATTGACGACATCAGGCAAAATCGTAAGCCATTATCCATTTATTCCAGGATGTGAATTTGTCGGGAAAGTAGTCGAATCGGATCATCTGGATATTAAAGTTGGGGACGAAGTCATCGCCACCGGTTTCGGGATCGGGGAGCGTCATTTCGGAGGCTTCAGTCAATACGCCCAAGTGCCAGGTAACTGGCTCGTCAAATTACCGAAAGGGATGAGCATGCGGGACGCCATCGCAATCGGGACTCCGGGACTTACAGCCATGCTTTCCATTGATGCGCTCGAACATGCTGGCGTTCGACCTGGGGAAGAAGTGCTTGTCACAGGCGCGACGGGTGGCGTAGGAAGTTTCGCCATTACATTACTCCGTCGTCTTGGCTATCATGTCGTCGCCTCGACTGGTAAAACGGATTCACCATACTTACGCTCACTCGGTGTCGAGACCATCATCGACCGGAGCGAATTAGAAGGACCTGCTCGTCCGTTGGCTAAACAACGCTTTGATGCCGCCATCGATTCGGTCGGCGGAAACACCCTCGCCAACATCTTGAGCCAAACCCGATACGAAGGTGCTGTCGCCGCATGCGGTCTCGTTGGTGGCGCCGACTTGCCGACGAGTGTCTATCCGTTCATCCTTCGTGGGGTGAAACTGATTGGAATCGATTCGGTTATGCAGCCGATGGCACGCCGTACAAACGCATGGGAACGCCTTGAGGAACTCATTGATCCGAAAGTGTTGAATGACATGATTCATGAGATTCCGCTACACGACGTCCCACGTCACGCCGAAGCGATGATGCGCGGCGAGTTGAGCGGTCGCACTGTTGTTCGTCTTCGCTAAACACATCAAAAGAGGCTGAATCGCTCGCGATTCAGCCTCTTTTCTCTCTATTCTCCATGGTGTGGAATTAGATGGTAAAGCCAGCCGGTGCGTCTTTCACAACGACGAGCACTTTGCCTTGGTCTAGTTTTTCTTCTAAACGTTCCGATTCCTCTTTCGTGAAACCGAGTTCTTGGAACTCAGCGCGAAGTTCGTCCCCTTTTTTGCGGAACATGTTTTTAGCGGCTGTCCCCAAGCCAACGTCACTCGCAGAAACGGTGTTTGCATCTGCATTGTCCGCAACACGTTTACTTCTGTCATCGTCATGTGTGATGACATAAATGTTGGACTCATCTATCCCATTGGATTTCATTGATTGAACGGCGGTAACGACTTCTTCATCATTTGTAAATTCTTTGTACAAAACTGACATGTCTATTCTCCTCCTTCAATTCTACTACATTAGTATGTATTACCTTCATCGATGGTTTTCACACATTAAAAAACGATGACAACCGTCATCGTTTTGTTAAACGGCAGGTTCCTGCCCTTTTTGTTTTTTCAATTCTTCCAATAGAATATCCGATTCATTAAACGGGATCGAATGTCGACCGATTCGCTCGACGTGGTCATGTCCTTTGCCGACGACCACGACTCGCTTCCCTTTTAACGCCTGCATCGCAGCATGGCGAAGGGCATCTTCTCTCGCTTCAAATGTCACGTACTTCACGTTCGGCTGAATCCCTTTGACTAAATCTTCAATGATTTGTTTCGGATCCTCCATTCGAACATCATGTACAGTGACAATCACGTCATCTGAATATTGACTCGCAATCCGTCCCATATCTTGACGTTTCGTCGGGTCACGGTCTCCTGCCGCACTTAGGACGACAACGAGAGACCCATCGTCTTGTTGTAACGTGGACAAACACTTCTCTAAACCGTCTGGGGTGTGTGCATAATCGATATAGATTTCGGCATCCTCTGTGTCGAGGCGCTCGAGACGTCCTTTTGGTAACGTCAGTCCTGGTACATTCAAGACAATCTTTCGAAGGGTCATATCAGATGTTGAGACGAGTCCGATCGCTGCTGCCAAATTCGCCGCATTGAACGCACCCATAAATCGCACGGGTACTTCTAGCTTAAATTCTTTCATATGAACAAGAACCGTATCCTCTCGCCAAATGACTTGAATATCGGCTTCTACTTCTTCTGTCGCGCTATACATAATGACTCGGCGCGTCGGTGCAAACTCAGCCATCACTCGGCTAGCCTGGTCTTCCGCATTTAACACGATCGCGTCACCATTCGTCACTTCTACCTGTTCAAACAATCGCGCCTTCGCCCGGGCATATTCATCCATCGAACGATGGTAATCTAAATGATCATGCGTCAAATTCGTAAATGCGGCCGCATGAAAGTGAATTCCGGCCACACGTCCCTCCATCAATGCATGAGATGACACTTCAAGTACACAGTCCGTGACACCGGCATCGACCATATCCGCTAAAATACGATGTAAGACGACGGCTTCTGGGGTCGTATTGGCCGTTTCAATCGTTTGATTGTGGAAACGGGCACCGATTGTACTGACAATCCCTGCACGAAGTCCAGAGAGACGCAATAAATCATATGTCAATGTCGCTGTCGTTGTTTTTCCATTCGTTCCCGTCACACCATATATACGCATCCGATGAGACGGATGATCATAAAAAGTACTCGCAACCGCTCCTGCTGTCTGCTTCGTATCGGCAACAACCACATTCGGTACATCGAGATCGAGTGGATATTCTGAGATGACCGCACTCGCACCATTGGCCACGGCGTCTTCCGCAAACTTGTGTCCGTCGACCGTGTAGCCGCGAATGCAAATAAAGACATTCCCTGAACTGACCTTCCTGGAGTCTGTTTCGACTCCGGTCACCCATGGATCAAGCTTCATGTCATCCATCTCATTTTGTAAAATGGCGGATAAACGTTTCGTTCTCATGCTGTGTACGTCCTTTCTCATGGGTGTCGCTAGGTGTATAAACCTTATCGTCATGTTACTAGATTTTAACGGCAATTGAGATGACAAATATATTACTTCCCGTTTTCAATGAAAAGCAATCACTTCACGAAAAAAACCTAGACGTTTCATTCACGTACTAGGTTTCTCTTCCTTAAATGCTAGATGATATTTGGTTAACTCGTTTTGTAGGACGTGGATGGCATTTGGTCCAACGCCATGCCAACTCTCTACTTCACGACGCGTGTAGAGAGACAAGTCATCTAAGGAATCGACTCCTTTTGACGTCAAAGCTCTTTTGGCTGGTGCAGCTAATTTCGGTAAGGCAATCATCCGATCTCCACCTTCCGCTTTCTAAATCGTTCGTTGATGGGAAGACAGGCAAGAACTTGTTCGATTCGAAATGTTCGTCTGGCCCGTTTATTCAAATCCCACGCCACGACATGTTCTCCCTGCACTTTCATCAATTTGACCCGCCGCTTCGAAAACACTCCATGTCGATCCACATATACCATTTCTGTGACCAGACCCGAACGCATCCATCGTAACAATTCTTCTCTCATCCTGTTTTCCCCTCCTTTTATTTAGTATAAGTATACAGAACATTTGTTCTCATTTCTATTGATAAGCTGTTCGCATATGTAAATTTCGATTATGATGGAAGAAATTTAACAGGAAAGGAAAGAAGACGATGACCTACGTTTTATTACTCGTTTTAGCGGCCTTTTTATTCGGCGCGATGATTTTCGCCGCACTAGCATTACCCAACCTTCGCAACATTTTATTCAATCGCGGCACCCTGTTCAATCAACAGAGTGAGACCGTCACTTGTCCGAAGTGCAAAACGTCATTTAAACGCGCGCCGGGAGATGCGCAGACGTGTCCGAATTGTTATCACACGTTTTGAATCGTTGAGGGGTATTGCATATTCGACCGCTATTTTTCATATTCCTTGGTTTGAATGAGAGCAAATGAGTGAAAGAACAGAAAGGATGCTTTATTTAAGTAAAGTTCCTTGTTTTTTCACTGTTGAACCTTCATTCCATACGAAAGGAGTTGCATATGCTTCCTACACTCGACGAGCGCCTAATCGATCAAATTCGTTTAAAAAATCGACAAGCCCTAGAACATTTATATGCCCGTTATGAAAACTTACTCTATCGATACGCGCTTCATTTAAATAACCGCCCTGCAACTGCAGAAGCGGCTTTGACTGATTTATTTTGTCGTGTCTGGCAACAACGTCTCAAATTCGAACCTCATACAGAAACCGTTCGTGCAACCCTGATCCGTTCTTTAGAACACATCATTCATCAGATGAACGAAGAAACATCCGCCTCGAGCACTTCTAAAATACCTTCCGCATAAGGTTTTTTTGTCACCTTTGAATGTAACCGCTTCGCCTGTTCGGTCGCGTTGTTCACCAAGTATCCGTTCCCCACATGTGCCAACATGTTCAGGTCATTCCCGCTGTCTCCAAAAGCATATGTATCTTCTCGTACAAAAGAAGAAGTGGCACATACATATTCAATACTTGAGACTTTCCCGGCATGGATCGGGTAAAAATCGATATCAAATGCATCAGCCGGATCACCTGCGTTCGGATTACATTGACTGATATTGACGGCGATGCCAGCTGAATCTGTCAGCATCCGAAGCGTTTCTCTCCATGAACCGACTTGGTCGCGGGCATAGTAGCTTCGAATCCAAGGACTCATCCCATTCCCCGGCTGTTCATCTAATTGAATACGCATCTGTCCAGTCTGTGACACGATGCGTTCCACACGTGATACAAAATCGCTCGGAAATAGTTCTTGATAGACCTCGTCCTCAACGAACGTTCCGTCCGTCTCGATTTGATATAATTCTGTGCCGAGACTCGAGGCGATGCGATGTGGCCAAAAGCGAAGATTCGCCCGTTTTACTTTTTCATGTAATGACGCCAGAGAGCTTCCCGTCACCCACATTGTCGAAAATTTGGAGGAATGTCGCTCTAGAAAATCTTCAAGACGACGCACGGATGCCAATTGAGCTGGCGTACATGCATGAGGAAAATAAGTCTCATCAAAGTCAAAACAAATGAGTATGTTTCCTTCATTCGTAAATCGCTTCATCGTATCGTCTCCTTATCGTTTTCTCTTTCTCCTATAGTACAATGAAACAGAGGAGGCATCTTATGATTCAACGTATCTTTCAAGTATATTGCCAAGTGAGTAGCCTGATTACAGGATTTTTCATTGTTTTCGCTTTTCTACTCGGCATTCGATCCTATTTCTTTTGGATAACGGTCAGTTCTCCCTTGATTGCTATCGGATTGATGCTCGTGACAGCGGTAGGACTGAGCGCCATCACCTATACCTTTTCAGAGAAATTACGATTGTTCATTTATACGAGACTTCCAGACCAATCATCAACATGTTCAATAAATCGTCACACAAAATAGTCATCCATTTTTCTATTTTGTCC
The DNA here is from genome assembly GCF_050269125.1 of Exiguobacterium sp. NPDC077395. Lineage (NCBI taxonomy): Bacteria > Bacillati > Bacillota > Bacilli > Caryophanales > Exiguobacterium > Exiguobacterium sp. NPDC077395. Next base: position 89,166 of record NZ_JBNNHU010000001.1, on the reverse strand, counting down.
GTTAGATCAATACAAGGGACATCCCTTCTGCGCAAAGGAGTATGTTATGACTGACTTAGAATTATACGAGCGTGTCCGACAAAAGGACAAAGAAGCGCTCGAAATATTGTATGATCGGTATGAGCGAATTTTATACGCCTTTGTTCTACAGCTGACAAAGGATCGCGATTTAGCCGAAGAAGCCATGCAAGAAGTATTTATCAAGTTGTGGCGCGGCGGTGGCGTCTATGATGACTCGAAAGGCAAATTCAGGTCTTGGCTCTTTACGATGAGCCGCCACGTGGCCATCGACTTGATTCGAAAGCGTAAACCTGATTTACAATTAGATGAATCTTACGCCGAGGCTATCCCTTCTGACTCACCATCCGTTGAAAAAGAAGTGGAATGGCAAGAAGAACGCGCTCAAATCGAGACGGCCATGGCGACACTGCCGGCCGAACAACAGCAAGTCGTCCGACTCATGTACTTCCAAGGGTTAAGTCAGCAAAAGATCGCTGACGCGTGTGGCATCCCGCTTGGTACAGTGAAAGGAAGGATTCGACTAGCGCTGAAGCAACTGAGGAAACAGTTATCCCATGAATTCATCGGAAAGGAGGTAGAACAATGAACGCATGCGACCAATTGATTGACTATTTCAACCAACATTTATCGGAAGATGAACGAGAGAAATTCGAACAACACTTAGCATCGTGTAAAGATTGTCAAGAAGAGCTCGAGCAACTCGAAGCACTTGTCGGTGGCGTCGCGTTCTTGTCTACTCCGATTGAACCACCCCGAGGCATGAAAGCACGTGTCCTCGATCGTGTATTCGAAGAAGAAGACAACGAACCCGTCACATCGTCCGTGACATCCGAATCCACTCCACCCGTCACACCGTTCAAACAGAAACGAGAACGGAAAGTACCTGTTTGGGGAGTGGTTGCGCTCGCGGCGGCGCTCCTGCTCTCTTTGATCGGAAACGGGTATCTGCTTACCAATCAATCCGATTCACCCGGCATCGCATTGACTGAAACCATTCCACTTGAAGGTGAATCCGAAGGGACTGCTTATCTCGCAGAACAAGATGGTACGACGCAATTGATCGTCCAAACGAACGGCTTAGGCTCACTCGACGACAATGAAGTGTACCAAGTGTGGCTGTTAAAAGATAATGCCCCAATCCCGACTGGTGCCTTCGTCACAGACGATAAGGGTAACGGGACGGTCATCTATACGCTTGACTCGGATGAAGTCGACGTCGACTGGGATACGGTCGCCGTCACAAAAGAACCGAATCGTGGCAACGAGACGCCACAAGGCGAAATGGTCTTAAGTGCCAGCCTTTAATCCTTCAACCGGACACAAATACTGTCCGGTTTTTTTGTTATGATGGACCAAAGGAGTGAATGGGATGCAAAAACCTAAAATCGGGATCGTCGGACTCGGAAACATTGCCCAAAAAGCGTATGTACCAATCCTTGCGAACCATCCCCTCATTGATGTAGCCGGTGCATTTTCTCCGAACACATCGAAGCGGGAAAAGATTTGCCAAACGTATCGGATGACCTCGTTCGACACGTTAGAGGACCTCGCCTCATCGGTTGATGCGGCATTCGTACATAGCTCGACTGAAACCCATTATGACGTCGTCGCGTATTTACTAGAACGCGGGGTCGATGTTTACGTGGATAAGCCTCTCGCCGCAACATTGGATGAGGCGGAACAACTCGTCGAACTAGCCGAGCGACTCGGCCGCAAATTGATGGTCGGGTTCAATCGACGCTTTGCCCCGATGTATAGACGTCTTAAACAAGAATCACCCTCACATATGATTGATGTGGTGAAACATCGGGAGAACGATGTCGGTCCACAGGATGCGATGTTCACCCTACTCGACGATTATTTGCATGTCGTTGATACGTTACGCTTCCTCGCTGGAAACGAGCTTCGACTCGTCTCGGGTCAACTCGAGGTCAATGACAAGCAAGAACTTCGCTTCGCCCGTCATGTGTGGCAAGACGAGCATGGGATGCATACGACATCGATGCATCGCTCGTCCGGAGCGAACCATGAGCACGTCTCCATCGTCCGTGACGGAGAGCGACTATCCGTTGACGAGATGGTCACGCTACATCGCTTCAAAGATGGACAACATGAAATAGAAACGTTCGGATCGTGGGACCCGACACTCACCCAACGTGGTTTCCAAGAGGCGATTGACCACTTCATTTCAGCGCTCATCGATGATACACCCATTCAAACAGACGGTCGTGCTGCGCTTGAGACACAGCGACTTGTCACAAAATGTTTCGAGTAAAGGAGGGAAACACATGGATTTCTTTTTCTACGTCATGGTCATGGTAATCGTCGTTTCGTCGGTCGGTGCCAATACGATTATCAAAACGAGAGAAGCTCGTGTCGAAGAACGTCGCCTGAAAATCGAAGAAGAGAAACTCGCCATTCAACGTCTTGAACTTGAAATGAAACGCGAACAAGATAAGCTCGAGCATCATGGATTTTAATAAAAGCGGTCGCCCTCTAAACATGAGGGCGACCGTTTTGTCGTCAAAGATTTCGTTCTGAAATGGGCAATTGTTGTCGCCGTTCTGCGAGCGTCGACCACGTCACGGCCGTCATGATACAACCGGCACCGATAAAGAAATTCAGATGAAGCGTCTCATTCAAGACGAGCCACCCGAGCGTCCCTCCGACCAAAGGCTGGAAGAAGAAAAAGAGTGACCCGACACTCGCATCCATCAACTCAAGTCCTTTGTTCCAAAAGAAGAACGCCCCTGCCGTCGACACGACACCGATATATAGGACACTGAGCCAAAGAACACCATTCAATTCCGGAAAGCCGTTTTGCATGACCTCCATACTCATCAAAGGGGTCATCAACAACCAGGCGACTCCAATCGCAAACGTCGTCAGTGTCAACGTCGATAAAGTCTGCGTCCCGATTTTCACGTAGATGGACATGAGCGCCCACGTCACGGCGGCTAATACGAGTATAAAACTACCTAAACGATACGTCCCTTCCCCTTCCCAACCGACCACAATGAGAACACCCACCGTCGCCAGTCCGAGCGCCCCGATTTTGACTGGGGTCAATCGTTCCTTCAACAAAATTCGAGCGAATAAGACCATGAACGCCGGCGTCGCTGCGGTCACGAGCGAACCCGTATGCGCATCCGATAGCTTCGTCCCGATAAATTGAAACGAAATCGAGGCGACATACCCGATCACACCGACGAGTCCAATCCATTTCCAATCTTTCCGCCGAATCGATTCCCGTCCAAACCGAAGCCAGACAATGAATAACACGGTAAATGCGACCGCATACCGTAACCAGACGAATGTGAACGGTTCGATATAAGCGAGCGCATACTTACTGACCACATACATTCCGCCCCATATACTCGCCGCAAGTGTCAAACTGAGTGCTCCTAGCCATTCTTTCCTCATGCTCTCTCCTCCTCAATGGCGACTATATACGACGTCCTTGTGTCCATTTCCTTTATTTTCATTGTCAGTCTCAAGAAAAACGCTTACAATCAAGACATAGATGAATGAAAGGAGGGAGAAAGGTGAAATTTGTCGGACGTACGCATTGGACAACTGAACATTTGTACATTTTGCGTGCGATTTTTCACGATGTCGCTTAATCAAGGGACCCGTCTGTCCTTTTTTAGACATTGCTGAATATACGACAAAGCGCCTCTCTCTCTAAACCGAGCGCTTCTTTGCGCTCGGTTTTTTTGATAGGCCCTGATCTCAGGAGGAACCTATTATGTTAATCGATTTACAACACATTCAAAAACAATACGGTGGTCACGCCGTTCTCACAGATGCGAATTTAATGATCAATGAACGCGAACGAGTTGGGCTCGTCGGTCGGAACGGCAGCGGTAAAACAACACTGTTACGCATGATCGTCGGCTCTGAAGAGCATGACGCCGGAACGATTTACCGTCGGCAGCGACTCTCTATCGGCTATTTGGTTCAACTTCCCGACTATCCCGGAAACAGTGGACGCGATGTCCTTCAGACCGCCTTCGAGGAAGTCCTTCGCCTTCGCGAGAAGATGTCTCGCCTCGAGGAAGAGATGTCGACGACTGAACAGCTTGAACGTCTTCTCGAAACATACGGGACGGTCCAAGCGCAATTCGAACATGCGGGCGGCTACGTCTACGAGTCAAAAATCAGTGCGATGATTGACGGGTTGAAGCTGACCTCATTCGTGGACCAACCGTTCGATACGTTGAGCGGCGGGGAACGTACAAAAATCGGTCTCGCCTTGGCGCTTCTTCAAGAGCCAGAGCTACTCATTTTGGATGAACCGACGAACCATTTGGATTTAGAAGCGATGACGTGGCTCGAATCCTATTTACAGGATTACGATTCAGCGCTCCTGATTGTGTCCCATGACCGTGTCTTCTTGGATGCGGTCGCCACGCGAATCGTCGAGTGTGAAGACGGCGAGTTGACGAGTTATCCCGGAAACTATACCGATTTCGTCGCTCAAAAAGAAAAACAATTGCTCGATCAGTTCCATGCCTATACCGAGCAACAAAAGAAGATTAAAAAGATGAAAGAAACGATTCGGCAGTTACGGCAATGGGCCAACGAAGGCCATCCACCGAATGAAAAGTTCTATCGTCGCGCCAAATCGATGGAAAAGGCTCTCGAACGAATCGAGCGGATCAAGAAACCACAACTCGAAGCCGACCAACCGAACATGCACTTCACGACGAACGGACGAACGGGACGTGACGTCTTCGAAGTGAGTGACGTGACACTTGCCTATGATCGTCCTCTATTTGAAGACGTGCATTTTTACACGGGGCATGGAGAACGCGTCGCCATCGTCGGACCGAACGGGAGCGGGAAGTCTTCGCTGTTGAAGATATTGCTCGGTCAAGTCGTGCCGCAAGCCGGAACCGTAAAGCGAGCTGACCAAGCCAAAATCGGTTATCTATCACAACACATCACCTTCGATGAGTCGCATCGGTTGATTGAAGCGTTCCGAGACCGAATCGCGGTCGATGAAGGAAAAGCGAGACATCTCCTTGCTCAGTTTTTGTTCTACGGACCGAGTGTGTTCAAACCTGTCTCAAATTTAAGCGGCGGTGAGAAGATGCGCCTCATGCTTGCGATTCTCGTTCATGAAGAAATCAATGTCCTCGTCTTAGACGAGCCGACAAACCACCTTGATATCGAATCGAGAGAGGCACTTGAAGAAGCGCTCGAATGTTTCCCTGGAACGGTCGTTACCGTCTCCCATGACCGCTACTTCTTAAATAAATTGTTCCCCATCACGTATTGGCTCGACGGGACGATGACGCGGTTTGAAGGTAATGTCGCTTATGCCCTCGACAAACGTGGACAGGAATCGAAAGAGGAACCTAAAACGGAACACGTGAAACCATCGAAATCGGTGAAGCAGACGAAATTCGCACCATCTACGATTGACGAGGAAGCTCACCTGACCCGATTAGAGGCAGAACATCAGGCACTGTTCCAACGAATGAATGAATTGGATGACCTCGATGAATTGATGGTGCTACAACAACAAGTTGATGCACTGCAAATAGAAATCGATGACGTGATGACACGTTTACTCGAATCCCTATAAAGAGAAGCGGCACCCCATCAAGGGCGCCGCTTCTTTTGCTCAAATCGAGTCTGTATGAGATAGGCGATGACCGCGATGGCCATCAACCCAATCGGGAGTATACGGTAAAGACCTTCCGTCGTTCCCGTGGTCAAAAGAATCATTCCACTCAGGAACGTCCCAAACCAATATAGCTTTGGCATATGATCCCTCCATCGGTTGCATTCATCCAATAGGATACCACAAGAAAAGCGCCCTCACTCGGCGCTTTTCTTGATTCTCTAGTCCCCGGACTTTCATCCAACCAAGCCCCGCTCGATTGACCGTCCCATCTATGATTTGGTTCGACTAGAGATGTCCAAGCCAGCGTGACGCATCATTCGAATCGGTTCATTGTCCATCGGTTCACCAATTGTTTTTCATGACATAACATGAAATCGAACAGGTGACTCGTAGACATTTGGATTGAATGGGCACGATAGACTTGGCACCTATGCTGTCCACAACTGACGGGAATCATGTGGAATTCCTTATACAAACAGTCTGTCTGGTATGCTTGCTCGGATGGCAAGCAGAGGCCGACGCATCATCGTTTGGAATACACGATTCACGCTCACATGGACTTTCCCATCCGCTTTCTGCGATTAGCTACAGGTGACGAAAGTGCCTCCCCGTTCCCCGACTCATTTCAGAAAGTGAATGGTTACATGTATACAATATCCGTTTTAAGTGGGATTCAATCCTCGTTCACGATTTCTCCATAATCTGATTTATACATAATGCGTCAGCGCGTAAGCGACCCCGTCCTCTTCCACATCTTTGGTAATATGCGTGCTCAAATCTTTTAGCGGGTCCACAGCATTTCCCATCGCAATCCTTGTCTCTGCCACTTCAAACATCGACACGTCATTCAAATTGTCTCCAATGGCAACGACATCACCCATTGGAATCTGATAATGCTCCGCTAGTTGTTTTAGCGCCGCTCCTTTACTCGCATGAGGATGTCCAATCTCAATTTTCGTCCAACCCGCTGTTGTAATCAAAATGTCGTTCCGTGGTTCATAAACTTTGCGCAAGCGGTGTAGCTTTTGGCGATCGAACGAGTAGACAAACACCTTGTACACTTCATCTCGTGCAAAGTCGATGTCTGCCATCGAGTCCATGTACGTCAGACCAAACTGTTCATTTTGAATTTCAATCTCACGTTCTGCCCATTCACGAGTGAACGATTGATCGTGCGGCAACACTTCATCGAGTTCCCGCTTCAATAAGTCGCTTCCCGAACGAAGCACCTTCACTCCCGCATTCGTATAAAATTCGACGTACGCATCGTCCGCTTTTGCGATTTCCCACAGTTCATTTACGATTGTCTGGTCCATCGCATGATAGTAAATTCGCTCGTTCTCATAAAAGCCAATTGCTCCGTTACCTGACAAAATCGGACAGACGAGGTCACTTCGCTTCAACAGTTCGTCGATATCATGAATCGAACGTCCTGAACAGATGGCGACGATATCACCATTTTCTTGTCGACGACGAATCGCCTCCTGGTTCGCCTCTGTAATCACACCCGTGCGCGACAACAGCGTCCCGTCTAAATCAATCGCAATCAATTTCATAGCATTCCCTCCTCTTTGTTTCTTTTCCCGATTCAACTCCACAAAACACGATTAAACGCGCTTCCTGTTTGCAATGTGGAGATTAGGGAACGGTTTATTAGGGCTAAATAATATTTTTTGAAAGGAGACATCTATGAAAGATTCTACACAAAAGCCACGTTTGAATCGCGTCTTTTACATTTCAGCAAGTTTAATCGCCTTACTCGTTCTATTCGGAGCCATCGCTCCAACCACGTTTGCTTCGATCGCAGGATCCATTTTCAACTTTACGACTCGCTCGTTCGGTTGGTTCTATTTACTATCCGTCTTCTTGTTTGTGCTCTTTTTAATCTTTTTAGCGTTCAGTAAATATGGAAAAATCCGTCTCGGAAAAGATGACGATCGTCCACAATATCCGTTCTTCACCTGGATCGGCATGTTATTCTCCGCTGGATTCGGTGTCGGACTCGTCTTTTGGGGTGTTGCCGAGCCGATGAGTCATTTCTTCACGCCACCGTACGCGGATACGGAAGCACTGACGGTTGAGGGAGCACGTCTTGCGATGGCTTATTCGTTCTTCCATTGGGGTGTCAGTCAATGGTCCGTCTTTGCGATTGTCGGACTGATCATCGCCTACTTCCAGTTCCGTCGTAATGCGGATGGACTCATCTCGACCAGCCTCTCACCGCTTATCAAAGAACGACCATACAAACAACCGTTGAACCAGACGATCGATATTTTAGCGGTCATCGCCACTGTCATGGGTGTCGCGACGTCACTTGGTTTAGGTGTTCTTCAAATCAACGGTGGCCTAAACAGTGTGTTCGGGCTCCCAAACACCGCTTGGATGCAAGTCGCCATCATCGTCGTCTTGACCGCGCTCTTTTTAACATCGACGACGACTGGGCTCGATCGTGGCATCAAATGGTTGAGTAATATCAATTTAGGGACCGCCCTCGTCTTGATGGTCTTTGTCTTCTTTGCCGGTCCTACCATCTTCATTTTAGAAACCCTCACCCTTGGCTTAGGTGACTACTTACAAAATTTCATTCGTTATAGTCTTCGGTTACAACCGTATCAGCAAGGGACGTGGGTCCGAGATTGGACGATCTTTTACTGGGCGTGGGCCATCGCTTGGTCACCGTTCGTTGGAGCGTTCGTCGCACGTGTCTCACGAGGACGCACCATTCGCGAGTTCATCGTCGGCGTCCTCATCGTTCCTCCGTTCATCGCACTCTTATGGATTGCTGTATTTGGAGGCACAGCCCTCCATTTAGATTTATTCGAAGGGACTTCCATCGCCGAAGCTGTCAATGCAGACGTGACGAGCGCATTGTTTGTGACGTTTGCCGAGCTTCCGTTCAGTTTCATTCTTTCAGTGTTGTCGATTCTCTTGATTTTGACGTTCTTGATCACATCGGCCGATTCTGCTACCTATATCATCAGTAGTATGACGACAAACGGTAGCTTGAATCCTCCCCTCCCCGTTCGAATCGCCTGGGGTGTTTTGTTAGGAGGAATCGCCGCCGTTCTATTGATTGCGAGTGGGTTGGAAGGACTTCAAACCGCATCGTTGATTTCCGCCTTGCCGTTCACTATCATCCTTTTGTTGATGGTCTTCACACTATTCAAGCTACTCCGACAAGAGAATGTACGAAAAATAAAATAAGCTACACTTCTAAGCGCTCAAGATCACGTTTGAGCGTTTTTTAGTTTGAGTCGTCGACACCTCGTTGTTTATTGACTTCCTTATGTCCGATTGCTACGATTTTGACAACGTACACAGCAACAGCATGAAGGGGGAAATGGGGACATGAACGATTTTACACGTGCCTACGCACAACAACTAGACAAACAAGACCCGCTCGCATCGTATCGGGAAGAATTTTATTTACCGGAAGACGGGATTTATATGGATGGGAATTCACTCGGTCTCTTATCGAAACGAGCCGAGCGCACACTCCTTGAATCGCTTGCGGACTGGAAAGAGCTCGGGATTGACGGCTGGATGTCCGGGCGTCACCCTTGGTTCAACTTGTCCGAAGAATTGGCCGCATTGAACGCACCGCTCATCGGAGGAAAGCCGGAAGAAGTGATGGTCACCGGTTCGACAACGGTGAACTTACATCAACTCGTCGCTTCTTTCTTTAAACCAAAAGGCAAACGTACGAAAATTTTGGCAGACGCCCTCACGTTTCCATCTGATATCTACGCTTTGAAGAGTCAGCTCGAACTACGTGGACTCGACCCTTCGGAGCATCTCGTTCAAGTCGAAAGTCCGGACGGGCGCATCTTAGTAGAAGACGATTTGATTGCCGCGATGACCGACGAGATCGCCCTCATCGTATTGCCGACCGTCCTCTATCGGAGCGGTCAGATTTTAGACATGCCGCGTCTGGCGAAAGCGGCGCACGAACGTGGCATTTTAATCGGGTTTGATGCTTGTCATTCCGTCGGTGCCATCCCTCACGACTTCCACGACTGGGGTGTCGATTTCGCTTACTGGTGCAACTACAAACATTTGAACGGTGGTCCGGGAACGGTCGGCGGCTTATTCGTACATGAACGTCACTTCGGCACGACACCAGGACTCGCTGGATGGTTCGGTTCACGCAAAGACAAGCAGTTCGATATGGACCATACGATGACACCGGCTGAACATGCCGGCGCGTTCCAAATCGGGACGCCACACGTCATGAGCCTCGCTCCCCAACTTGGAGCCCTCGAGATGTTTAACGAGGTCGGGATGGAAGCGATTCGTCAAAAATCACTCGCCCTCACGACATATATGATGGAATTGATTGAAGACATGCTCGCACCACACGGGTTCTTCATCGGAAGCCCGACAGACACACGTCAACGCGGTGCCCATTTAAGTCTCGAGCACCCTGAAGCGGCACGCATCTGTAAAGCATTGAAAAAACATCACATCATCCCTGACTTCCGGGCACCGAACATCATCCGTCTCGCACCGGTCGCATTATATAACACGTTTACCGACGTGTATGACGTGATCGTGACGTTAAAGAAAATCATGGATGACAAAGAATATGAGGCGTTCGAGAACGTCCGCGAAGTGGTCGCATAAGGGGGAATTGTCATGAGTGAACGTATGGAACATAAAGTGGAAAAAACGATTCAAACCGACTTCTCGAAAGACATGTCGTACGGGGACTATCTCCAGCTCGATCCGATTTTATCGAGCCAGCATCGCCTTTCCGACCATCATGATGAGATGCTCTTTATCATCATCCATCAGACGAGCGAGTTATGGATGAAACTCATCTTGCATGAATTGACGGCAGCCACGACGGCCATCACGAACGGAGAGCTCGAGCGCTCATTTAAGATGCTCGCTCGCGTTTCGAAGATTCAGCAGCAACTTATCCAGTCATGGGGCGTCCTCGCGACATTGACACCGGCCGAGTATTTAGAGTTCCGAGACCAACTCGGCTCTTCATCTGGTTTTCAGTCTTACCAAAACCGACAGATTGAATTCGCGCTCGGCTTCAAAAACGCACGGACACTCAGCGTCTATGCGCATGATGTAAAACTGTATCCGCTTCTCGAAGGCTCGCTTCAAGCACCTAGCATTTATGACGTGACCGTCCGTGAGATGCATCGCCGTGGTCTTCCGATTGATGCGAGCGTGCTCGAACGAGATGTCACGCAGGACTGGGAATGGAACGAGAGTGTCGAGAAGGCATGGGTCGAGGTCTATCGCGATGTCGACACGTATTGGGATTTGTATGAGCTCGGTGAAAAACTACTCGATATCGGGAGCCAGCAACAGATGTGGCGCTTCAACCATATGAGTACCGTAGAACGCATCATCGGACAGAAGATGGGAACAGGCGGCTCGTCTGGCGTGAACTACTTGCGCCGCGTGCTCGATCATCGTTTCTTCCCAGAGCTTTGGACGGTCCGAACATCATTATAAGAGGAGCTGAACGAAATGACATGGATTGATGTATCCCAACCGCTTCATGCCGATGTGACGACATGGCCGGGAGACACGAAGTTTTCGTACGAGATCGCTTGGCCGATGGCGCAGAGCGGTTCGGTCAATGTCGGGAAAGTGACGATGAGTCTACACGTCGGGACACATATCGATGCCCCGTTTCACTTTGACGACCACGGGAAGCGCGTCATCGATCTCGACCCTTCCCTCTATATTGGTCCGGCACGCGTCATTCATATGCCGCATAAGTCAAAAATTGAAGCGTCTGACTTGGACGGTCATGACTTGACCGGGGTCGAACGCCTCATTTTGAAGACGGATGGTTGGCCAGATAAGAGCGTCTTCCCAGAGACGATTCCTGAACTGACACCGTCTCTTGCCGATCGTCTCGGAGAACTTGGGATTTTCTTGATCGGGCTCGACTTGCCGTCCGTTGATGCGATTGACAGTAAAGAAATGGATGCCCATCATGCGTTAGCACGAAATGGTGTCCATATATTAGAAGGGCTCGTCCTAGACGACATTTTGCCGGGAGAGTATGACTTGAACGCCGTCCCGCTCCCGATTGTCGAAGGTGACGGAAGCCCCGTTCGTGCACTGCTTCGCCCCATGTCGTAAAGAGATAGCCGGAATCGGCTGTCTCTTTTTTGATTAGACAGGGATAGTCCAACCTTTGGCGAAATAGATGACATACGTGATGAAAGGAGGCAGATCGGATTTGCAACGCATCTTATCTACACTACGAAACGGTCTGCATACGTACCGTTACGACCTCATCGCCTTGACGATTATGTTGTCATGTATCCTCGCCTATGCGTACCCACTCTTTTCGTCGGGGATGGTCGTCTTTAGTGATATCGCATTCGGTCTATCGTCCGACCGTTATATCGAAGAGATTTTTGGTGCCTGGAATGAACGATGGAGCACGACAACATTGTTGAATGTGCCTCGACTCGTCTTCATCGCACCACTGTATGGATTAAGTTTATTGTTCGGTGCATCTGGACCATTCTTAATCAAATCATTCATCTTGACGTTGCTCATCGTTTCGGCACTCAGCATGTATGCGCTCGTCAAACGACTTCACTCGATTTATATCACGAAACACTTTCAGTTGATGACACTCATGACGTTCACGCTTGCCGGGCTCTTTTACGCGTTGAACCCGTGGATCATCACACGCATTCAACATATTTATCTCCTGTGCGGCTATGCGCTGTTCCCGTTCGCACTTCTACTCTTCTTTAACTTGTTCGACCCGAAATTCCGACGTCAGTTGGATCCAGACTTTTCGTTCAACAAACGACTCTCACCGAGAATCTGGATTGATGCCATCGGGTTGTCCGTTGTGTTCATGTTCATGTCTGCCGGAATCCATTACTTTTTCTTCTCAGCCATTTATATGGGCATCATGCTCGGACTGATCGTGCTCAAAACGCTTTGGACCGAACGGAAGACGCTATCGTTCAAATCGTATTTCTTCTACTACGTTCGCCTGATCACAGCGGTCGGGTTCGTGTTCATCTTGTTCAACGGCTACTGGTTCTTTATGTATGTCGGTTCCATCTTGTTCGGGGCCCAGGCGTCCCAACATAATATTAACGTCACCGAGACGTTGATGCTGTTCAGTCGAAACTCGTCGATTGAGAATGTGCTCTATACCATCAGTTATTGGTGGCCGATGTTCGACTTGCATACACTTCCACTGACGTTTTGGGTGGCCGGTGGAATCTTGCTCTTCTTCATCGGAATCGGTCTTCTCGGAAGCTACAAACGACCGATTCACCTGTTCTTCGGCTTACTCGGCATCGGTTTGATCATCTTTGCGACTGGAACGTATGAATGGATCGCGACGGCGTTCGTCGCGCTCGTCACGTACACACCCTTGATCGGTCCGATGTTCCGCGACCCGAATAAGCTCGTCGGTCTATTGATTGTCAGTTACAGCTTGCTGCTCTCTCTCGGTATCGGGATTGTTGATGCCAGACAATCTAAAGCGATACCACGTCCGCTTTATCGCGGTATCCTTTTTATCGGTAGTTTTGTCGCGTTGACGCTCTTTATTTATCCGTATCGCACCGTGTATATGGAGGGTTTTTATAAACCAATCGACGTTCCTGAAGAATACGCGACCGTACAACAAGAAATCGATGGGAAGTGGCTACAGTTCCCCGTTGCCGATGAGATGACCCAGCCGATCACCGGGGTGGCGACACCGAGATGGAACGAAAATCCCGCACTCGGCGAGACGGTCAAACCGACCGGGGACTTCCACGTGTACAGTTCGCTTGAAAATACGGTGTTCCATCATGAAGGGTCGACGCCTGCGATTCGTTATCTGTTTTCACTCTTACAATACTTGCTCGATACAGGACGTTCAGACGAGGCGAGTAACTTGATTAAAGTGTTCGGTGTCGACCAGTTCGCATATCGGGATGAATATTTAGGGATGGAAGAGCGACAGCAGTTCAACTTAGAGGTACTCGCCTCGCAACGTGATTTACTGCGGACGAAGCAAGTCGGTCTATTCACTTTATTCGATGTCGTCGCACCGCTCACCGACCGGACCGTCCCACAGCTTATCGTAACGCCTTACGGAATCGACCGTTCCATCACATATGGAACGATTCCTGAATATGAGCAAGGGAAGCAATCGATTTTATTCACGACACAGCGACATAGTGACGATTTTGATTGGATTCGTTCAGGTGATGCGATTGAGATGATCGAACAAAAAGACATGCTGCTCAGTCAGGTCCCCGATGACTATTACTGGAAGCCGTTTGAGGCAATCGATTCCGCCAACCCGTTCCTCACATGGGGCAAGACCCTTTTCGCGAACAGTGACTGGCGTTGGTATCAACAAACGCAAGGTGTGAAAGATCCTGCATTCGATCTTGATTTCGGAGACGGTGTCGGACTTTCCTTCGCTTCTGCCCGAATCGATGCCCCCCCTTACGAGCTCGATGATTTGTCGACGAAACAAGTCGCATCGTTCAATTCGATGCTTGAGGATGAAACGTTCTTCAAAGCCGATAACCCGGACATCGTCGACCTGTCACCTAACCCGTTGTCTTCAACGAACGACTTGCCACTGCTTCAAGCGGAAGTCGCCAAAGGAGATCCAAACTACATTTGGCAAGTCGCGAAGTCCGGTCTCTTACCAGCACTCCCGAATAACGCGTATCGGTTCGATATTGTCGCATCGGGTCGAGGGGTCGACCGTTTGCACGTGAAAGTACGCTTCTTCGATGCATCCGGTGAAGAAATCGACCAGACTTATGTCGTCGCTCCGAGAGATTCCGGGAATTTAGACGGGATTCACCTTCGCGGAGAATACGTGACGCCACGGGCTGCCGAGACGATGCGCATCGACTTATTGAGTTATCAAAGACCAGAACGAAAGACGTACTGGTGGATTCACGATGTTCAAATCGAGAGCTTCGAATCACATATGGTACCGAACATGTTCTCCATTACGAAAGAGACACCTCCGGGCCGCTATATCGGGTTCGCGCGTGTCTTGATGAATCAAAGTGGCGGACAGCTTGACGTCACGATCAATGATGACGATCAAATCGTCGAAACAACCCGACAAACGGGGGCACGGCTCGAGTGGGTGCCGCTCGGAATACACGATGTCGATACGAATGAAACGACCATCACTGTCGAGAATACGGTCGGTTTCAATGCCATTCAAAACATCGTCTTCTTACCAGAGGAAGAATGGAAGACGTTACAGCAGTCACTCCAAAACGTATTAGAACCAACGAACACCTTCATGGTTCTCGAAGGTGAACAAGATTTCGATTATAGCGGGACGATCCAGTCTGAGCGCAACTACCCGTCACTCAGTTTCGGGAAAGGCGTCTCACTCACATCCGGTACGTTGTCTCGTACAATCGATGTGGCGGAGCCTGGTGATTACCGTTTCCACATCAACCTGACACCTCCTGTTTCGACAGATGGGACGATTCGCTTACGCCTCTTGCAGGACGAAGAAGTCGTTCAAGAAGAGACGATCGGCGTCACGGCGATGCAGCAACTGCCTGATGTGAAAACGGATATCGGCACACAGACGGTCACGTATGACTCCTTGCGTCGTAACTTCCCATACCAACTTCAATCACTCGAAGATGTGCATCCGACATTGAAACGTTGGACACCGAATACATTCGAGATGGAGCCGGGATCATACACGCTCGAGTTGACCGTAGACAGTAACGTGCCGTCACGAATCGAGTTGGAGGATTTACGGAAGTTCGACCCGAACGAGATTGTCGTGACCGAACCACTCGCGACACCTGAAGCTGCCGCCACGTGTGCGACCTGTGTATCCATTACAGACGATATGTTCGAGTCAACGGTGGAAGATGACACGTTTATCGCATCATACGAACCGACCTGTTCTTGTGACTGGTATATTTTCGCATCAGAACAAATCGAGGCACTTCCCGACCGAGAATATTTGGTCGCTTTTGACGCGCGGAGCGAACAGATTCGAAATCGACATGTGAAGATGTACTATCTTGACGAGGAACGTCGCGTGATCGGGACCGACTTCATCAGCGAAGTGGAAGAATATCGGAAATCGACATGGAACCACTACGAGCAGATTTTGATTCCACCGAAGGGAACCGACTCGATGCAGCTTCATATTTGGGCACGTGGAAATGTTGAAAATGCAGGACGACTGGAGATGAAGAACTTGAACGTCGTCCGCTACGATCACCTTCTCCTGACCGACCAAGTGACCGTCGAGGAAGTGACAGAACGTCCGCTACTCACTACAACAGAAGCCGAATCTCTTGATGTGGCGCGAAGTGTCATGAAGCGGACAGTCTCTCACAAAGATTCACTCGGCCGCTTCACGTTAAACGACTCCCCATCTCCGTTGTTCGAGCTCTCGACCAGTGAAGGGGCACAGCGCGGTGAAGTCGCATTGAATGGCGTGACACAACTGTATATGTCTTCTGAAAGTGACGTACAGGTGAATGCCGTCTTACGTCTCGTCTACTTCGCGGGCATGACCCTTTTGTTACTCGCCACACCTGTCTCGTTCTTCTTCTATTGGAATGCGCGGCAGGAAGAGCCGCTCCTCCGACGAGTACGACAACGATTCAAGAAAGGGTGACGGCTCATGCTTCGGACTTTACTGCTCACGACTTTTTTGGGCTGCATGATGATTCTTAGCGCTTGTACGATGGGTGACGAAGACAGTGTGATTGAAGACAACACCCTATGGATTGCGCCATTTAATCAAGACCCTGAGGAACAGTATGTGCTACGGGAGGTGACACTTACTTCGTCGACGATTGTCGACGGGAAACCCAACCACCTCGATACACTGAACGTCGGAGATGTTATCACGATTGAATATACAGAGACGGACTCTTCGATTGCCGAATCGATTACACGCAAATGAGTGCAAATAAAGCCCACGTCCAATAAGAGACGTGGGCTTTATGCGTGATGTGCGTTTATCGTCTGGCCCGACTGACGGCCCGCTGTCGTCGTAAAAGAAGGGCCATCGTCTTGAGGAACGCAATCGAGTCTTTCACGAGATCGACGTGAGACCCTTCCCGCTCGATACAGGTCACCGGCTGCTGATAGACACGGAGACGCTCTTTTTTGGCGGCGTACATCATCTCTAAATCGATGGCAAATCCGCTCGTCGCGCTCAAATACGGAAGTAACCGTGGAATCGCCCGACGATTGATGATTTTAAGACCCGTCTGAGAATCCGACACACCTTCTGGTAGAAACGGTTTTGTGATGGTTCGTTTTGCAAAACTCACAAACTTTCGGACAAAGCTTCGGTCTTCAATCGTCAAATCTTTCGTCCCGATGACGATATCGTAATAGTCATTTTCCGCGATACTCAGCAGTTGAGCGATGTCATCGACTTTGAACGAATTGTCCGCATCAACGAACACATAATATTCGCTCGAGATATGCGTCATCCCTTCGATAAAGAGACCCGCTTTTTTCGTATTCTGCTTCAACTCATACATCTTTAAATAATCAATTTTGAACAACGTGTCCGTCGCGTTCATGACGATGTCCCGATACTCCTGTAACAAGTGTTTCGACTGATCGGAGGAGGCATCGTCCACAAAATAAATAGACCCGTGTAAATAGTTCCGTTCAATCATTTTGGTAAGGGATGTCAAAAAAGCATGAATGTGTGAAAATCGTTTCTCTTCATTGAAAATTGGTAATATAAAGGCTACAGTCCCTTTTTTGACGGCATATTCTGGATGGATAATATTTTGAATCTCAGCTAATAATTCATCTGTGTATTCTTCTCTATAATAAAATATTCTAAATATCCCATTCCCTAACAATTGTTTGAAGGGGAAGTTTCCTTTATGTCGAATAACGTCATCAACCCATAGAATCGAAGATTGAGGATGATACGACCGTAGTGCTGCCGCTACCTTCAATCCCGTTTCATAGTCAACATAATCAATCACATACACTTTAATCTGATCTTTCATGGCACGAATGTCTGGTGAAATTTTCGGTTCAGATGATGCGCCTGATTCAGAAATGATAAGTTCATAGTGCGGAATAGACGAGGCATACGGAATGTTTCGTTGTTGATCTGTAAAAATCACTACTTTACCTTTATCCATCACATTGTCCTCCTTTTAAGATTGACGAATTGAAAGAGGTGATTGTATGAAAGCTGTCATGAGTCGTTATTCGATTTTACTCATCTTTCCTGTTCTTGATGCGCTACTGAATATCATTAATTACTCGTATCACTTCTTCTTAGCACGAGGTTTGACCAGTCAAGACTATGGTCTTTTGAATGCTTATCTCGCCCTTCTCGGACTGTTACTCATTATCGGGAGCGCCGTCCAATGGATCGTCACCCGAAACTTGGGACAACAAATCGCGACCGACTATCGGTATATCGAACGGATTATCTTGCTCGTCGCGATGGGTTTATCCGGCGTACTCTTTATACTTATCCCATATATTCTTCCTTTATCTAGGATTAACCTCTTTTTACTTGCAGTTACAGTATTTTTCCATATCCTCGTGTCATTTCGGCGTGGGGTCTTGCAGGCAAATGAACGATTTTATGCCCTCACTCTTTCTTATTACGTTGAAGCGATTGTGAAAGTGGGGGTCACGTGGATTTTTCTCGAACAGCTTGATATTACGCTCGCTTTGATTGGGATTTTGATCGGCATGATTCTCACATATGGACTCAGTATATGGCAAACTCACTTCCCGGAAACGGCTGGTGACAAACAGTTCCATGGTTTGTTCCAACTCATCCATGTGCAGATTGTCATGACACTCTTCTTCTCGGTCGACAGCTTACTCGTCACCTTATTCTTTCCATCTTTAGTCGGAGATTATTCCGTCAGCCTACGCTTTAGTCAGCTCGTCTTGTTCGTCTGTCTGTCGATTTTCCAAGTCCTTTTGCCACGTCTGAGCCGGGCGGCCGAGACGGATTCATTCCTATCGTTTGAGCGCACCGTATTCCGATTATTATTGGCTGCTCTCGGAATCATCACCATCGTCTATTACTTGGTCATTCCATCAGTTGTACCGATCTTCTTTGGTCAAGGATATGACGAGGCAGGCTATTTCGTACGCTATATGATTTTCACCTATATCGGCATCATCATTGTGCAATATGAAGCGATGTTGCAATTCATCTTACGAAACAATCGGTACTTGCGTTGGTATTGGGCGCTACTCTTCGTCTTTCTCGTTGCCTTATTCCTATTCCGGCAATCGATGGAGGTGTGGCTATTCGCTCAAGCGGTCGTCTTACTCGGAGGGTCTCTACTCCTTCGTTTCCGCTTCCATTCTGAGCGACGCCAACAATTAAAGGAGGAATCGTGATGAAACCCACTTTATTATGTCTCTCTTGGCGAGACATCAAACATCCGAAAGCAGGAGGAGCCGAAGTATTCACGCATGAGATGTTGGCTTACGTGGCCCCTCGTTACAACATTATCCATCTGTCCCCTCATATCGAAGGACGTGAGGATGAGGAATGGATTGATGGCGTTCGGTATATTCGCTCCGGTACAGATATGACGAGCATCGTAGAGGCACGGCGCTACTACAAAGCAAACGAGGATGATATCGACCTCGTCCTCGACCAAATGAATACACACCATTACTTCTCACCATTCTATGTGCCGGCACACAAACGTGTTCTCTTCATCCATCAATTGACGCGTGAGATTTGGCGAATCAACCTACCGCCTCCCGTGTCATGGGTCGGGGCATGGACGGAAACGAGTCGTCTGCGTCTCTATCGGCAAAACGATGTCTTGACCGTCAGTCAGTCGACGGCAGATGACCTCGTCGCCGTCGGAATTCCTGAGTCTTATATCACGATTTTGCCGGAAGGACTCAACTTCACACCTTGGCCAGAAGAAGAATGGTTTGAGAAAGAAGAACATCCTACGTTCTTATACGTCGGGCGCATGTCCGCCTATAAAGGAATCAACGATGCCGTCAAAGCGTTCGTATCCATCAAGCGCGATTTCCCGACCGCACAACTGTGGATCATCGGGAAGAAGAACGAGGCATACATCGCCGAACAACTTGATCCGATCACGCCTGAGGATGTACGGTCAGATATTCATTACTTCGGATTCGTCAGTGAAGAAGAGAAACTCGAACGCATGAGTCGGGCGACAGCCCTCCTCTTTCCGTCCCGTCGTGAAGGATGGGGCTTGACCGTCAGCGAAGCCGCTGCTGTCGGGACGCCGACCATCGTGTACGATGCGCCGGGACTTCGGGACGCGGTTCAGTACGGAAAACTCGGATACATGACGATGGCACAGACCGCAGAGGCACTCGCGCTCGAGATGAGACGCTGTTTGAACGATCAAGATCATTATGAGGTCGTGCGACGTGATGCCCATGCATTTTCAAAAACACTGCAATGGAGTCGCACCGGCGCGGCATTTGAACAATGGTTGAATCAAAAGTTAGGAATCTTGATTCAGGAAGGGAGAACATCATGATTGGAATCGCGATGTCTACGTATTGCAACGAGGAAATCATTCGGGAAACGATTCAGTCCATCCAACAGCAAACGGCCGAGTTTGTCTGTGTGATCGCGGATGACGGCTCGACCGATCGAACCGTCGAGGTCATGCGAGAGTTGACTGTAGACGATGACCGCTTCATCATCCTCTCGCTCCCACATGGAGAGCGTGGAATCGCCCGTAAAGAGGCAATCGGTCGACTTCGTGAACTCCACGTCGATGTCTTGTATGTCATCGACTCGGACATGGTGTTGACCGAGGGACTGTTGACGAGTTGCCTGCTTTATCTTAAGCATCACGAAGAGGTCGGGGCGCTCGTCATCCCAGAAGAGGCGTATAGCACGTACACCAACTTTTTCTCCAAAGTAAAGGTGTTTGAACGGAATCTATTCCAAATCCCAGAAGAACGGATTGATGACCGCTCCATCGAGGCGGCACGGTTTTGGCGGATGAAAGCGTACGAGGCATCAGGCGGGATCAACCCTGCTCAAATCAGTTTTGAAGAGACGCAACCGACCATTCGTTACATCCAACAAGGCGGGATCATCCGTCGCGCCACCTTCACTGCGGTGAAACATAACGAGAAGGAAGTGACGCTCCAAAATCTGCTCGAGAAGAAGCGCTATTACTTCCAAGTGATGCCGCAAACGCTCGAGACAGAGGAAGGCGGCTTCCGAAAGGCACTCGCTCGCTGGTATTTCTTCAGACCGGTGCTCTATCATCCGTCCAACCTCAAAAAATATAGACGACACCCTGTATTAACATTAGGGGTCGCCTACATGTACCTTCGATTAACGATGATCGGAGTATCGCAACTCTTTACCCACAAGTTCGGGAAGAACGATCCCGTGACTGATACAAAATAAATTCTCCATATTGCGTCGGGATGACGAACCGTTTCAGCTCGCTCGTCTCCCCCGATTCGAACGGGACGACAAGATTTTCCGAGCTGACCAAGTCTCCGCTCTCATAAAACAGACAGTATGCCTGTCCAAGATCGTCTAGAAACTCCGTCAACATGTCTGCGACTCGATACTTATTCGTCTTCATGTTGACGGCTTCTTGACCGACATCTTTGATGACGCGAATCACATACTCATCGATTTTCATCGGTTTTGTCATGATGCGCTTGACGTTTCCATAATTGACGGCCGCGATTAACGTATGGGTATGCGTGTAATCCGTCAATACGATTTGATGAATGAGCGGGAATTTTTTCTTCACATACGATAACAGTTCGACCCCGTCCGTATGGGGGAGTCTTAATTCGGTGATGACGACATCGATGTCACTCGACTCTAAAATCTCAATCGCTTCCGTCGCTTCCGTCGCTTCAAAAATGAGTTCTCCTTCTTTCATCAACAGACGAGCCAACGTCTTGCGCGTATGCTCATGCGGTTCGACGAGTAAGTAATTTGCCATGTTGTGTACCTCCGAAATTTTAATCGAGAAAGGGTGTCACGAAATGAAACTACTCTTACTATCAGGTGGATCCGGAAAGCGTCTTTGGCCACTATCAAACGATATCAACTCGAAACAGTTCATTCGATTACTTGATGACGGTCAAGGTGCCAAACAATCGATGATTGAACGGGTCTTCTCCCAACTAAGTGACATGCAATTAGATCGAGATGCCTTTATTTTAACAAACGCGCTTCAACGCGATGCCATCGTTTATCAAATCGGGACCGACGCCAATATCATCACCGAACCGAGTCGTCGAGATACATTCCCTGCCATCGTGCTCGGTGCTAGTTATTTGAACGAACAACGTGTCGACCCGGATGAGACAGTACTCGTGATGCCGGTCGATGCTTATGTCGACCTTCGCTTCTTTGAATATTTCCCTCAAGTAGATGAAGCGGTACAAGCGAGTGACGATGCCTTACATCTGATTGGGGTCACGCCCCTCCACCCGACATCGAAATACGGATACATCGTCCCAGACGAAACGGCTCAAATCTCCTCCGTCCGGTTGTTCCAAGAAAAGCCGACCGTCGATGTGGCGGAACAGTTGATTGAACAAGGCGCATTATGGAACTGTGGAATCTTCGCTTGTAAGTTGCACTTGTTGCTCGATGAGCTTACGGAGCGAAACTTACCAACGACATATTCAGAACTCACGACCCGCTACGATGATTTAGAAAAAACGTCGTTCGACTATGCCGTCGTTGAACATGCGGAGTCCGTGTTCGTCCATCGTTACGATGGAGATTGGAAGGACCTAGGCACATGGAATACTTTGACCGAAGAAATGACGTCCACTACCCACGGTCAAGTCGAGTTGTTCGAGTCGACGAACACACATGTCATCAACGAGTTGAATCTTCCGTTGATTGGAATTGGACTCGAAGATCTCGTCGTCGCCGTCAACGCGGACGGGATTCTCGTCTCGACGAAAGATGCGACGCCACAGTTGAAAGATTATCTAGCCTCCTCTGATGACCATCCAAAGTTCAAATGGAAGCGCTGGGGACAATCCGAAGTGATTCATCACGAGACGCTTGCGGACGGTCATCACAGTGTGACGCGACGGATGCTCGTCCAGGCCGGGAAAGAACTCAGCTATCATTATCACGAAGCGACCGATACGATTTGGACGATGCTTCAAGGAACGGCGACCGTCACAATTGACGGACAATCGTTTGAGGCGAAGCCGACCGACGTCATCTCGATTCAACGCGGTGCGGCTCACACGCTCAAAGCTCACGAAGACGTCGTGTTCATCGAGGTTCAGTATTCAAACGATTGGACACTCGACGATGCTTGTCCTGTGCCGTCTCCACTTGATAAACAGTATTGACGCGATGCGTTGTTGGAACAGGGACTTCACTTGTGACGATTTCCACCTTCCCGGTGAACAAGTGAGGTCCTTTTCCTTTTGGAACGAAATAGTGCTCTCCTGCTCGGATGGCTTGGACGCCATCTTCACCTTGCACGAATCCTTCACCCGAAACGACCGAGATCAATCGGAACGTTTCCGATTGTTCTAAAATCGCGGGGGTGCCATTCACTTGGTGTCGCATGATTTTAAAAGATGGTTTTGAAATCAATTCGGTCGTCAACGCATCTTTTAAATCTGTCCGTACGAGTTCGTCTGTCCGACGATCCGGAATGTTCATCACTTCCACGGCTTTCTCGATATGAAGGTCACGAAGACGACCCGTGTCATCCACTCGATCAAAATCGTAAAGACGATATGTCCGGTCACTCGTCTGTTGAATTTCAAGCAACACGACACCCGGACCAAGAGCGTGAACGGTTCCGCTCGGGATGTAAATGAAGTCACCTTTTTTCACGGCTTGTGTCTTTAGACGAGTCGCCCATTCTTTTTGTTGCACACATGTATATACCTCTTGTTTCGTTCGGAACGTATGGCCGACGATAATCTCGGCATTCGGTTCTGCGTCTAACACGTACCAGCACTCTTCTTTCCCAAACTCTTCTTGTTCGAGACGTTGCGCCTGCTCATCGTTCGGATGAACCTGTACCGATAAATAAGCACGCGCGTCGAGTAGTTTGACGTGTAACGGAAACGTCGCAAATGGATACGGACCGAATAGTTCTAAACGGTGGGCATCCCATAAATCCGCGAGCGTCTGTCCTGCAAATGGTCCGTTCTCAAATGTGGTCATTCCGCTCGGATGTGCGGATGCAGCCCAACACTCGCCAATCTTCCCTTCCGGTAACGAAAGATAAAATAACGTTTCTAGCTGACGACCACCCCAAATACGTTCTTTAAACACCGGTTTGAGTTTATACATATGTGCTGCGTTTCTCAAAAAGAAGAAACGACTCCCCCTTCCTGTATTTTACCTAGATATACCCTGAAAAAGGGAGAAACTATCCAATTTATGAAGAGGGATATGTAAACATTCAAAAACCTCACGAGCTCTACCCGAAATCAAGGCATCGTGAGGTTTCATTTTCCTTATTTGATTAATTCGAGTTCGACCGGGATGTTCTCTTCCACCGTTTCACCCTTCAAATGATTAATTGCCGCTTCTACACCCAATTTACCAATCTCAGCTGGTTTTTGGGCAACCGTTGCTGCCATCGTCCCACCTTCGACCGCTTTGACTGCATCGTCTGTCGCATCGAATCCGATGACTTTCACGTCACTCATTCCAGCCGCTTCAAGTGCTTGAACGGCACCGAGTGCCATCTCGTCGTTATGTGCGAATACAGCGACGATGTCTTTATTGTCTTGCAAAATATTCTCCATGACCGTCAATCCTTCTGCACGGTCAAAGTTTGCAGATTGTTTTGCCACGACTTCCAATTTCCCATCGATTGCTTCGTTGAATCCTTGTCCACGGTCACGTGTCGCTGACGCTCCTGGAATTCCTTCGAGTTCGACGACTTTTTGACCTTCGCCTACGAGTTCGACCATATAGTCACCCGCCAACTGTCCACCCGCGACGTTATCTGAAGCGACGTGTGCGACCACTTCACCAGTCTCTGCGTTACGGTCTACCGTAATGACCGGAATGCCCGCGTCATTTGCTGCTTGTACGGCTGCGCCGACCGCTTCTGAATCTGTCGGGTTGATGAGAATCAAATCCATTCCTTTTTGAATCATGTCTTCAACGTCATTCACTTGTTTCGCGGCATCGTTTTGCGCGTCCGCCACTGTCAATGTCGCATCCATTTCGTTCGCCTGTTCTTCTGCGCCTTCTTTCAATGCGACGAAGAACGGGTTGTTCAATGTCGAGATGGATAAGCCGATTTCATAATCCCCATCTTTCGTTTCAGTCTCAGAAGTAGACCCCGGTTGTTCAGTCGAGCAAGCTGCCATCAGTACCATAGTCAGTGCGAGTAGCCAAGCTGTCCATTTTTTCATGTTCCGTTTTCCCCTTTCGCGTGTTACGCGTTTTGTCGACGATCAAGCAATACTGCAAACAATATAACTGCACCTTTTACGACGAGTTGGAAGAAAGATGATACGCCGAGAAGGTTCAATCCGTTGTTCAACGTTCCGATGATCAGTGCCCCAATCAATGTTCCGACAATCCAACCTCGACCACCTGCAAGGCTCGTTCCCCCGAGAACGACCGCCGCAATGGCATCGAGTTCATATGACGTTCCTGCCGTCGGTTGTGCGGAGTTGAGACGTGATGTCAAGATGATGCCCGCGAGTGCAGCAAGCATACCCGATAGCGAATAAATCATAATTTTGACTTTATTGACGCCAATCCCCATCAATTTTGCCGCTTCTTCATTTCCACCGATTGCGTACGTGTGACGACCAAATGTTGTCTTTTTCAAAATGAAATAAAGAACACCGAACGCGAGTAACATCGTCAATGCCGGCACCGGGATAATCCAGAAGTAGCCACGTCCGAGCATCTCGAACCACCCAGAATTTCCGAGACCAGTAATCGGTCGCCCGTCCGTATAGACGAGCGTCAAACCTCGGTAAATCGTCATCGTGGCCAATGTCGCGATGAACGGCGCCACTTTCCCGTATGTGATGACCGCCCCGTTAAAGGCCCCGAGAACGGCACCCGCAATCAAGCCAAGTGCAACGGCCATGACCGCATGTTGACCGTCCACCATCATGCCTGCCACTAGTGCAGATGCGAGCGCTAAAATCGACCCGACCGATAAATCAATCCCACCTGTCAAGATGACGAATGTCATCCCGAAGGCAATCAAGGCATTGATGGACACTTGTCGAAGTACGTTAAAGATATTATTTAATGATAAAAATCCAGGTTCGAGCGCGGTCACGACGACGACGATGACGAGTAGACCAAACAGCGGTCCTAACTTTTGTCCCCATCCAAGTCGACCCGGGCGCTTCAGTGCAGTCGTTGCTTTCAATTCCATGTCATTGCCCTCCTGTCGCATACGTCATTACTTTTTCTTGCGTCGCCTCTTCTTTCGTGAGCGTTCCGGTCACAACACCTTCCCGCATGACGACGATTCGGTCACTCATCCCGAGCACTTCCGGTAAATCGGAGGAGACCATGATGATGGCAACACCTGACTCCGCAAGATCACTCATGATATTGTAAATTTCTTTCTTGGCACCGACGTCGACTCCACGGGTCGGTTCATCCAAAATCAAGACGTCCGGCTCGACACCTAACCATTTACCGAGCACAATCTTCTGTTGGTTCCCACCGGACAACGACTTCACTTTTTGCTCCATCGAATGATGCTTGACCCGCAGTTTTTGTAAGTATGTCTCAGCGAACGTCGCTTCCTGTTGCTTCGAGATGACTGACCCTTTCGCCCGTTTATCGAGTGTCGGGAGTGATAAGTTTTCTCTTAGTGAGAAGTCGAGAAGCAAGCCTTCGCCTTTTCGGTCTTCTGTTAAAAAGGCGATGCCATGTTTGATGGCGTCTGCCGGAGTCTTGATTCGAATCGGTTTCCCGTTCAGCTTGATGACTCCCCCTTTGTGGGTGTCTGCTCCGAACAAAGCACGCATCACTTCAGTCCGTCCTGCTCCCATCAATCCGGAGAATCCGACGATTTCACCAGCTCGAACGTTGAATGATACGTTGTGGAACCGGTTACCTATTAAATCATCTACTTCGAGAACGACCTCCCCGAGCGTCGCCGTGCGCGTCGGATAACGTTCACCGATCTCACGTCCGACCATATCGCGCACGGTTTCTTCAAAAGAAGTGTCCGAAATCATACGGGTCGAGATGGACTGTCCATCCCGAAGCACGGTGATCCGATCACACAAGTCGAAAATTTCTTCCATGCGGTGAGAGATATAGATGATGGACACACCTTGATCTCGTAAGGCACGTGAGACGGCGAAGAGCGCCTGAATTTCGCGATCGGTCAAGGCGGCCGTCGGTTCGTCCATGACGATGACTTTCGCATCTGTCATGAGTGCCTTGGCAATCTCAATCATCTGTTGCTGACCGACCGATAAGTTGCGTGCCACTTCATCGACATCCATGAAGACGTTCAATTCTGCCAAATATTCACGAGCGCGTCGTGTCATCTCCTGCTGTTTGACCATCCCGAACGGTCCCGTCAGCTCTCGACCTAAAAATAAGTTTTCCGTTACCGTCATCTCTGGTAAAATGTTGAGCTCCTGATGGATGAAGGCAATCCCTTCTTGCTCCGCTTCTTTTGGGTGTTTGAATTGACGTTTCTTCCCGTCGATGAGGATGTCTCCTTCATCTTGAGCGTGAAGACCGGTCATTACTTTCATCAACGTCGACTTACCCGCTCCGTTTTCTCCCATGAGCGCATGAATCTCTCCAGGCAACAGGTCGAAGTCGACTCCTTTCAAGACGGAGACCGGACCGAACGACTTATGGATGCCTTTCAACTGAATGTGCATCGAAATCCCCCCTTAAAAAATGACCCCGGCGTGTAAGATGACGTTCGCGTAAGGTGTCGCTTCCCCAGTTCGAATGACCACTTTTGCTTTTGCGACCTCCCGTTTGAAGTCTTCATGCGAACACATGTCGATGCTTGTGTATCGTTCTTTCAGTGAATCTGCAATCGTCGGGTTGTGTGTGAGGATTTCCTCGGCAATCGTGATGCGCTCTACGACCAAATCCGATTCGACGACATCAAGTACTTCAAGAAAGGAAGGTTCCCCGATTCGGAGGCTAAGGTCGACACGCTTCACCCCGTCCGGAATCGGGAGTCCGCAGTCTGCGATGACGATGCGATCCGTATGCCCGAGATCGGCAAAGATTTTTGCTAGATGACTGTTTAAAATCCCTTGTTTTTTCATCACACGCGCTCCAATCGTTGTTGTACATCTTCTCGTGTCGGCATACCACCTTGTGCACCAAAGCCTTCGACGCTCATGCCGGATGCGACCACGGCAAACCGTACGGCCGTCTCCAAATCATCTTGTTCGATGAGGGAGACAGCGAGCGCACCGTTGAACGTGTCACCGGCTCCTGTCGTGTCGACGACGTTCGCTCGGATAGCTGGCACATGCCTCACTTCTCGTCCGTCATGGAATCGAACACCTCGGACGCCTTCTGTCACGAGTAACTTGTTCGGATATCGTTCAAGCACTTCGTCCACGGACGATTCTTTAAACAGATCCCGACACTCATGTTCGTTCGGCGTCAAGTACGTGACGTCTTCAATCACTTCTGGCGGGAGCGATTGCGACGGTGCCGGATTGAGGAGCACCGGAATCCCTTTCTCCTTACAGTAAGCGGTCACTTGTTTGACCGTTTCGATTGGAATCTCGAGCTGTAAGAGTACGAACGACTGCTCATCGAGTAACTGATCCAGTTCCTCGTCCGTGAAGATGACTTGCTTGTTCGCCGATTGGACGACGACAATCGAATTATCTGCTTCCGCCAATACGATGTGGGCTGTCCCCGTCACTTCATTCGGTATGAGCCGAACGTGCGCAACATCGACACCATGCTGTTTGAAGTTCTCAACAATCTGCTGACCGAACGGATCGTTCCCTACACAACCGACCATCTGCACGGCACTTCCTAATTTAGAAGCAGCGACCGCTTGGTTCGCACCTTTCCCCCCTGGAACGGTACGGAACGACTCGCCGATGACGGTTTCCCCTGCTTGCGGACGTTTGTCGGACGTGACGACAAGGTCCATCGATATACTGCCAATGACAACAATGCGTTTCATTCTTTATTTCTCCTTCCGCTTTGTCGTTTGTCTTTCAAGTAACGTGACCGGTAACAACATTTCTTTCGGTCGTGTATCTTTTTTCTCAATCAAATCGAGCAATCGTTCTGTCGCCACTCGCCCCATCTCATAAATCGGTTGAACGATGGTCGTCAGCGGCGGAGACGTCATCTCGCCTAGTTCGATCCCGTCATATCCTATGACCTGTAGTTCTTCCGGAACACGAATGTTTCGACGAACTGCTTCCTGCAATACGGCGGCTGCAATCACATCGTTTGCTGCGAAGATGCCATCGAACGGCCACGCATGATCGAACAGCTCTTGGGACGCTTTCAAGGCGTCTTTGAACGTGAATGTGGACTCGGTCATCCCGACGAGCTTGTCGCCTGCCACTTCGACAAATCCTTCGGTCCGACGCTTGACCGTCTTGAGATGATCAGGTCCGGCAATATGAGCCAGACGTGTCGCACCGCGTTGTAACAACGTATCGGCTGCCAACTTTCCTCCCTCATAACCATCCGATACAACGGCATCAATCCCAGCCTTCACGATTCGGTCGAGCGCGACCATCGGTAAATCCAACGTCTCGTAATTCGGGTTGTGCGAATGGTTTGTCGTGATGATCAGCCCATCGACATGCATCGTCTGCAAGGCGACCAAATATGTCTGCTCTTTTTCGAGTTGTTCGTCTGTGTTGCATAAGACGACTTGATACCCATGCTGATTGGCGACATCCTCAATCGCCCGAGCTAGCTGTGGAAAGAACGGGTTTGTGATGTCTGGCATGATGAGTCCAATCAAGTTCGACGATTTTTTATAAAGCGAACGAGCGACTCGGTTCGGCGCGTAATTTAGTTCTGCAATCGCCTTTTCGACCGCCTCTTTCGCCTCTTCGCTTACATATCCGCTCTTATTCATGACGCGTGATACGGTCGCCACTGAAACGTTCGCATGTTTTGCCACTTGTTTGATGGTCGCCATTTGACATCCTCCGTTCTGGAAACGCTTACAAAACCATCTTAATGTGTAACCGGTTACATATCAAGGGGTTTTTATGATTTCACGAAAAAACACATTGAAACAGCGCTTCAATGTGTAGAGAATGTCGGATTGAGTTGTACATAGACGAGGCATTCTACCGTCCGTCCATCGAGTCGGGTCAATTCTTGCGTTTTCGTGAACGCATAGGTGAACCCACATTTCTCAACGACGCGTCGGGATTGGTCATTGAAGCTGAAATAGCCGCACCAAATCCGCTCTAGCCCTAATGCTTCGAATCCAAATCGAATCATCGCCTGAACGGCTTCCGGCACATAGCCGTTCCCCCAATAATCGGGGCTGAGCACATAACCGATTTCACGTTGAGCCTCATGTTGAATCGTAGGGTCCGGTCTTCGGTCGTGTAATCCGATGCTGCCAATCACTTGCCCGGTTTCTTTCAACACGATCGCCCACACGTCTTTTTCCTCAACAAACAGTCGAATGACATCTTTCGTCTCTTCAACGGATTCATGTGGCGCCCAACCGGCCATCGGTCCGACACGTTCGTCTTTGGCGTAACGATACATATCCTCTGCGTCCTCTAGCGTAAATGCTCTTAAGACCAATCGTTCTGTCTCCATCTTGATCATACAAACCCATCCTTTTCCTTCTAGTTGTTTCTTTCCTCGACCTAATGGGAAAACGTTAGGCGAGGAGGAATAAACATGCCATTTGACTATGATTTAAATTTTGATGAAATCGACTTCCGAAAACAACCCGAACTATACCGAGTCGGGCGTGGTGAACAAGGGGTACTACTCGTCGAACCGTATAAAAGTGAGATTTTGCCCCATTGGCGATTTAAAACGCCAGAGATCGCCAAGCAATCCGCTGAAGAAATCATGGAATTGTTTGAAGCGTATCGCGCAAACGATGATTTCGTCGGAATGGACATGGCCCGAAAGTTCATCCAAATGGGCTACACGCGAGCCCGACGCTACGCCAATTATAAAGGTGGTCGTAAATATAAAGAAGATGGTGACATCCACGAGCGCGAAATCGACGAAGAAAAAGCAGAGTCTGCCCGCATCTTCAAAACGTATTGGGATCAACTCCGTGCCGATGAGGATTATTTGCGACGTAAAAAGGCACATCAGAAACAATATGGTTAATCGCGCATCATCACTTGGAACGGGACCTCATTTCGCTCAAACGTTGTGATGGTATGAAATCCAAGCGTTTCATATAGATGAATCGCACGCTCGTTGAAAGAGGCGACAGTTAGACGGAGCGGTTCCCCTCGTTCCGTCGCTCTCTCCATGACGTATTCCACAAACGATTGTCCGCGTCCTTTACCCGTCAAGTCAGGTCTCATCCCAAACCCAATGTCTGTGAAGTCTGACGAATACAGATATGTCGAATTTGGCACTTGCGCAGCAACACCGATGCAATAAAATCCAATCAGCTCATGATCCTCTAACATCGCCTGATACGTCATCAACTCGTCAATCCCCTCTTCAGAAGGCGACTGATTATAGAAATCATAAGGAGCTCCGTAGGTCCATTCTTGAATTTGACTTGCCCATTCACGCGTCATCGGTTGGTGATGCATTCGTCTTCCCTCCGTACTCTTTTCACGATTACTATGTAAAAAAGATGAGGTCGCCCCCATCTTTATTTCCGAGTCCATTCTGCCGTCATCGCCACGTCTGCTGCATGCATCAGATTATGAATCGGGCATCGTGCCTCGACGCCTTTTCGTAATTCGGCAATTCGCTCATCCGATTCAGTCGTATCTAGTACGATCTTCATCTGAACTGACTCAAAGTAAGTTCGGACACCTTCCATCCCTTGGAACCCTCTCGGATCGAGTGTCCCTTCCGTCACAAAATGGACACCCTCGTAATCAAAGTTCAAGTCCTGTGCGACATAAGCAATCATGATGGTCGTACAAGACGATAACGCACCGAGAAGATACTCAAGCGGGTTCGGTCCTTTGTTCGTTCCACCGAGCCGTTCTGGCTCATCCACGATAAAAGGGGTGTGCTCTCCTACACGTACAGTTGTCTTGACGCCTCCTGCATCTCCTTCGGCACGCATCGTTACTAACGGTCTTTCTGACATATTCCATCCTCCTCTCAACGATTAACCATTTCTATGTTCCCGTTATTTTGGACCATGTAACGCCTCATCATAAATCGCATAATCATTTTTCCCGCCTTGCTTGATTTGATACATCGCCTGGTCCGCTTTATGAATCAGCGTATCCAAGTCCGTCCCTTGATCCGGCGCATGACTGCCCCCGATACTTGCACGAATCGGAATCGTCACATCCGACGTTCTATAAGGGTTCCGGTTCAACGTCATCTGGAGCTCATGAATAAACGCAAGCACTTCGGATTCCGTTAAGTCGATTACATAGATGTAGAACTCATCGCCTCCGACACGGGAAGCCAAGCCAACGTCTCGTGCCGACATTTCCAATAGTCCACCTAAATGGGTTAGGAAGTGGTCCCCAATTTGGTGTCCATACGTATCGTTGACCGCTTTGAAGCCGTCCAAATCAATGATGAGTAATGATAATCTCGATGCATGAAGCAGCTCGTGATCTGCCCGTTCATAAAACGCACGTCGATTGGCCAACTTCGTCAGTGGGTCATGGTAGGCAAAGAAGCGAATTGTTTGCTCTGCTTCTTTGAACGAATGAACGTCTCGAATGATAATCATTCCATGGATCGTTCGATCGATATCAACAAAGTCCCCATCAATGACGACATACCGCTCTTGTCCGGATTTCGTCATAATCTTCGTCTCGAACTCTAAAAACTTTTTGTGAGTCTGGAAATGTTGATGATAATGTTCCATCCACTCTGCCTTTTTCTTTTCCGGTAATAAATCGACAAAGCGTTCATTTACGACACGGACTGTATGAAATAGCGTTCGTGCGGCCGGATTCGCACTTTCCACTTTTCCATCGGGATCAATCAAAAGAATGGCAGACGGATTCAAGTTATACAGTGTCCCGTATCGCTTCACGTAAGAGGTCAAGAAATCCAAACGATTCATTGCGATGACGAGCGCCACTGCCCATACGAGCCCTCCATACATATAAGAGTACGGCGGAAGGAACCCACGGAATTGAAAGTAGCCAAACACGATATCCCACACAAGTACGACATTCGCCGTCCAAAAAAGCATGCGCAACACGCGTTGGTGCTCTCTTCGTTCTGCACGTTTGAGGGCATAAAAAATGAGACCGATGATCAATATGTGAAAGATGTTCCCGACGGTCAGTGTAATCAAATAAGAAGCGTTGAACTCGGGATAAATCCAGATCCCCACTTGCTCAAACTGCTGACTGTTGATGATGTTCTCTCGCCGGATATACGTCAATATGACGGGAATCAGCGGCAAATAGACGACCCAAGGATACAGCCACTTCGGTGCCTTTGCTCCGACGCCTGTGATACTTAATATGAAATGAACAGAAAAGATAAAGATGAAGATGCCGGCATTCCCAAACCAATACGCAATGAGTGCCGGACTGTATTCAATCGGAGAAAGATGGCGGACAAATTCAGCCAAGAAGAGCATCGAATAACCGAACACAAACAGGCTCAGCAAACGATGCTCTACTTTATTCGGATTTCGTTGAAAGACATCGAGTGCTAAAAAGCCGAGCAAAAATGACGGTAACAAATAGACCGCCAGATAAATAAACATCTCGGTCATGCGGAACCTCCTCACCTGTTCGTATTCTTCTATTATTTCGTTATTCTGCGTTCTTTTCCCTCTTTAACGCGACAAAAAACGGGATGGTTCACATCCCGTTCTTGATGTCACATACTTATAGCGTTTCTTCGATTGGGGTATCCCCTTTGATCAAATCGATTGCTTTGTTCTGTGCGTTTGAATGGTTATGAAGGACGTGCACCAAGAATGATGCCACGTCTTCGCGTGGAATCTCTCCACTTCCTTCGAATTGCGTGTTCACTTTGCCCGTTCCCGCATCATCTGTCAACGCGCCCGGACGAACAATCGTGTATGTGAGTCCACTCTGTTCGAGTAAGCGATCGGCATGATGCTTCGCTACGTAGTACGGCTTCATCGAATCTGGCCAAGCTGAGCGATCCTCAGCTTTCAAGGCGCTGACCATGACGAAGTGTTTAATGTTCCCGTTCGCTTGTGCTGCTTCGATACTCTTCGCTGCACCGTCTAGGTCGATTAAAAGCGTCTTGTCTGCCCCAGTGCTACCACCAGAACCTGCTGCAAACACGATGACATCCATCCCGTCGATTGCTTTTTTTAAATCTTCTACCGAACCTTCGAGATCACCGAGTACGGCGTTGTATCCTTTTGACTTGAAGTCATTGAGTTGTTCTTCTTTACGCACCATCGCCGTGACGTGATGCTTTCCTTCATTGTGTAACTTTTCCACCAATTGATGGCCAATCTGGCCGTTTGCACCGATTACAAATACGTTCATCTGTCTTCCTCCTCAAGAATTAAATTCAGAGACAAGCGAAACGCCGGGTAGCCGTTGCTACGTCCGGTGCAGAAGCAATGGCAGAGATGACGGCAACGCCGTCTGCCCCGTCAGAAATGATTGAAGGAACATGCTCCGGAAGAATACCTCCAATCCCCACAATCGGAAGCCGCGGATATTGCTGACGAACCTGCTGAATCAGTTCCGTCCCGCGCACACGTCCCGCGTCTAACTTGCTCTTCGTCGCGTGAATCGGACCAATCCCGACATAATCTGCGAATGGAAGAGCTGCACTTACTTCCTCCATCGTATGGACGGACACCCCTAACCATTTGTCAGGTCCTAACTTTGCACGGACCCACTCGGCAGGCAAGTCGTCTTGTCCGACATGCACACCGTCTGCATCAATCGAGATTGCCAAGTCCACATCGTCATTGATGATGAATGGAACATTCGATTGTCGACATACCTGTTGGAGCGCCTTCGCCATTGCTTCTTTTTCATCTCCATACAATGCATCTTTACCTTTTTCGCGAAATTGAAAACATGTCACACCACATCGAAGTGCCGTTTCGAGTGTTCCCACCAAATCAGATGTATCCGTCGTCCCACACACAAAATAAAGACGAAGTTGCTTAGCGAGCGCTTGTTTCGTACATGACGTCAACGGTAACCACCTCTTCTTTCGCTAAACGATGTCCCCAATGATTTGTCGGTCCATGCCCCTGTCCAATCGATAATCCATGCGTGATCGCCTGATGGATAAATTGCTTCGCGTCCACGACAGCTTGACGAAGTGTCTTTCCGTATGCCAGCTCAGCCATCAAAGCTGCAGAGAACGTACATCCCGTTCCATGTGTGTCTTTCGTCCGAACGCGGGGTGCGCTCACTTGAAACACTTCAGATTCGGACACAATCAAATCGACGGCCTTCACACCTCCCATATGTCCACCTTTGATGATGACGACATCGACACCGAGTGCACGAATCAATTGAGCGGCCTTCATCTGATCTGCCTCCGTTCGAATCTCGATTCCGGCCAATACCTCTGCTTCAGGGATATTTGGCGTCACGACCGTCGCATGTGGCAACAGCTTCGTCCGAAGTGCCTCGACCGCGCTATCTTGCAACAGAGAAGCGCCCCCTTTCGCTACCATGACGGGATCGACGACGACGTGTTGGAAACGATGACGTTCAAGTGCTACGGCTACCGCTTCAATCCGCTCCGCATCTACCAACATGCCGGTCTTACAAGCTGTAATCTGAAAGTCATTGGCCACTGCATCGATTTGCCGAGTGATCATTTCCGGGGAAATCGCTTCAATTCCATGCACGCCGAGTGTATTCTGGGCTGTGATGGCGGTAAGTACACTTGTCCCGAACGCACCGAGCTCTTGAAACGTTTTTAAGTCGGCTTGAATACCAGCTCCGCCCCCTGAATCAGATCCTGCAATCGTCAATACTTGTGGTCTCATGAGGTCGACACCTCGATTCGATTCGTCGGGATTGTATATTGCGTCAATTGATGGAGGGCATTTAAAAAGTGAATCGGAAAATCTCCTGGTCCTTCTGCCCGTTCACTCGCCAACTCCCCGCAATAGGCATATCCTGATACGGCTGTCACCGTCGCCTTGAGTGCATTCTTTTCGACCGCTAGACATGCTCCGACGACCGCACTGAGTAAGCATCCCGTACCGGTCGTATCAGTCATCCGTTTCGTCCCACCATGAACTTCTATGACGACACTTCCATCGCTGACCATATCCTCTTTTCCGGTCACGGCCACGACACATCCATATCGTTTCGCCGCTTCGAGTGCCAATTGGCTTGGTTCATACGCCCCGTCACCCGCATCCACGCCTCGTGCTGTCCAATCAACGCCAATCAATGTCGCGATTTCTCCTGCATTCCCACGAATGACCGATACACGGACGTGGCGAAGGATTCGCTCGACGACATCCCGACGGAACGACGTCGCCCCGACACCGACCGGATCGAGCACGACCGGACATCCCGCTTCATTCGCCGCCTGCCCCGCACGAATCATCGTCGCCTCCGTCATCGTACCGAGTGTTCCGATGTTTAACACGAGCGCATCGCTCACAAATGTCATCTCTGCCACTTCTTCAATCGCATCTGCCATGACGGGAGAGGCACCGATGGCGAGCAGTCCATTCGCCGAAAAGTTGGCGACGACCGTGTTTGTGATGTTGTGGATCAACGGTGCCTGCTTTCGAATCTCGCTCCAAATCTCATGTCTCATTGGTTGACCTCCTGAGACAATGTCCAAGATTCAAGCGTCCATGCCATTTCCCAGAAGGCGACTTCGTAATAGCAACTCTTCAAGAAGAGTTTTGTGTAACGAAGCCGTTCTTCTTCTGTCGCTTGTCCAGCCAATTCATCCAACCGATCAATCTGTTCTTCCACCAACTCACGGAACCACTCCGAACCATACGTCGCAATCCAAGCTGAATAAATCGGATGATCGGGTCGTTTGTCTTTTAAACGTTCACCGATTTCGTAATACACCCAATAACACGGAAGGATTGACGCCAATACGTCACCGAGAGTCGGCCCCGCCTGTTGCATATGAAGCGCATACGCGTAAGCGGTCGGTGCCGGCTCGAATGTCGCCAGTTCAACATCCGTCACGTTGAGCATCGTAAAGAACTCACGATGAAGTGAGAGTTCCGCCTCAATCGTGTGTAAGGCATGTGTCAAAAAGCGACTCGATAGTTCCATCGTCGGGGCAAGCGTCGCCCCTTTGGCCTGGACTTTCGAGAATTGATTCAAGTAATACGAGTCTTGCATGACGTAATGTCTAAACTTCTTCTCATCGAGCGTTCCTTCTCCGAGTGAACGGACGAACGGATGATGAAAGCTTGCTTCAAACAATCCATCTGCTTCCTGACGTAAGTGATCTGTAAATTTCATAATAACTCCCCCTTATAACAGATAAAAAGACGCCGCCTCCCATAACGGAAGCGGCGTCTCGAACTGTCATATCTAGGTGAAGCCATATGAGTCGTCTCGCCCACTTCCCTACGCTAGCGTGAACTAGATCAGGTTCGAAGGGTCTGGACCTTGTCCATCTCAGCCGCGTGACGCGACTCCCCTAGTGGCAAACATTATGAAATTCAGTCGTCTTCGACCACATTCTATCAATCTTTTCATCAATTGCAAACCTTTTCCGATTCTGTTTTTCATTCTTCGCTTCGGGAATGGATAAATGAACTCATTTACATGAAAAGGATGTGTCCGGATTGAATACGATTTTATTAACCATTGCGTTACTCTTCATCAGTTTGAACGTGTTTTGGTTTTTCAAACGTCAAACGTACAAGCAAACAGGATTTGACGGGAGATTGTTCGCTCAGTTGTTCGTTAGCCTACTTGGTGTCATGTTAGGATTCACATTGATTTATTATGCTTTGTCTCGTGATTCAGTCATTCTTGTGACTTCACTCGAATCCATGAATGCCGTTGAACCGACTTGGGAAAACCTCCTGTATTTCAGCGGGGTCACTTTATTATCAATCGGATTTGGTGATTTGTTGCCGATTGGTTTGACCCGATTATTCGCCATCATCGAAGGCGCCATCGGCATTTTGTTACCGAGTGCCTTCTTCATCAAATCGATGTATCAAAAAGACAAGTGAACATGTCCTAGCGCCCCGTGATGAGTAAGAACATATTAAATGCGACGAGACCAAGGGGGAGCATCGCAACCAAAATGATTGGCCATTTTTTTAAGCGAATGCCGACAAAGAGGACAAGACTTCCGACTAGAAGAGCAATAAATGTCGTATATGGGTTCATGAAAAAACGCTCCTTTCTCTATAAGGAGCGTTTCCCGGCTCACGGCCTCATTAATCGTTCGAATGTCGAAGTGTTGCACATGCGGCACGGACGCGTCTGGCTTCTTCTTCCTGGAAGACGAAATCACCTTGTTCCGCGACACGCTGCGCGCAAAAGAAGAAGAGTGATTGCAGGCGGTCATGCGTGTCTTCAATCGCGCTCAGCTCAGCCGAGGCATACGTCGCCGTGAGCATCTCCCACAACTCTTCCGGTAAATGCTCTCGCATCCCGTCACCCGATTTCCCGAGATTCACAGAAAAGTTCGTCGCATAGCCGATGTTCCATTCCATCATCTGACGGAGCATATTCCGCATGATGTCGAGGTGATCGAGCGCGTATAACACCTGATGTCGCTTGATTCCTTTGACAACATAGAGTGATACCCACCA
This sequence comes from Exiguobacterium sp. NPDC077395, assembly GCF_050269125.1. Classification (NCBI taxonomy): domain Bacteria; kingdom Bacillati; phylum Bacillota; class Bacilli; order Caryophanales; genus Exiguobacterium; species Exiguobacterium sp. NPDC077395. The sequence goes on along the minus strand of NZ_JBNNHU010000001.1, from coordinate 50,670 downwards.
AAACTCATTCCAACAAGCCGCATACTCGTCAACAGACGGGCGTGTCACACGGTATGTGTTGTCTGACGGTGTCACACTCGGGTGATGATCTCGGTCGAACACGATCTGACTGAGCGAATCGGCTTCGAGCATCTCTTCAAGTTGCTCGGTGCTTCGAATCGTCAAATCAATACGATGTCCGTCTACATACTGCACCAAAAATGAAACATGTCGTTCGGGATCAGACGTTTCAGGTGTCTGCATGATCAAGACTTCTCCAAACATATCGATCCATGAGCGATCGGTCGCAACCGCTTTTACATCTTCTACGTAAAAAGTGAGATCGACATCCTGATACGCGTCCGCTTGTACATTCGGATTGACGAGCGAGCCGTTCAAGACGACCGTTCGGATGTATTCACGTTCTTTTGCGAACACAATCAACTGTTCAATAATTTGTTCCGGTTTCATTCTATAATCGCCCCCAATGAGCGCGCGACTTGGATTGCCTGCATCGCGTCTAGTTTTGTTTGTTGTAACGTCACGTTTGAAAAATCAACCCCGTCGACAAGTGCTCCTCTGAAGTCAGCACCACGGCACACCGCATGTTGAAGTGTCGCTCGTGACAAGTCCGCCTGATGCCAAACCGTCTCGGTCAAATCAGCACCGTATAGGTCCGCCTCAACCAAACGAACGTGGGACCAATCCATTTTCTTAAGAGACACGTGACGAAGGTTGACGAATGACCAGTCCCCTTCTGTGACATGGACGCCTTCAAACTGGCTCTCCTCAAAGGAAGACCCCGTCATTTTACATTGCTCAAACTCACTCGTGAACAAATTGGCACCATGGAACTGACAGTTCAAAAATGAGCTGCCGATATGACGGGACGCATTCCATTTCGAATCGGTAAAATCACAGTTGATGAACTGACAGCGTTCCGTTTGTAGTTCCGTCGCATCGACGTATGTGAAGCGGCAGTTCTCGAACGTGACGTGTGACAGCTCTTCGTCACGGAGTGTCACGTCGCGGAAATCTTCGTCTCGATATTGCGTATGTGGTTGAAACATAATATCCCTCCTTCAGGTATACTAGAACATATGACAAAGATTGGAAGTGATATAGATGGACCTCGTATTCCCGACTGAACAAGGCGTCTTCAATTACCGCGTCGCCGGTATTTTCGTGAAAGACGGACACGTATTGATTCACCGAAATATCCGGGATGACTTTTGGGCACTGCCTGGCGGTCGCGTGACGCTCGGTGAAGAAGCCGCAACCGCCCTCGCACGCGAGCTACATGAAGAATTGGATATGTGCGTGACCGATACCACGTTCGCCTTCGTCCACGAGAATTTATTTACCTACAACGAACAGCCGTTTCATGAAATCGGTCTCTATTTTTATGTAGACGGTGATCTCCCGCTCCAAGAAGTAGACTTTTATGGACCTGAAGGAGACCACCTCATCTATCGTTGGCAAAAACTCGACCGTCTTCGAGAGGTCACGCTCTATCCAGAAGTACTCGCACAACTACCGAATCGTTTGCCGTCTCATTCACTAAATCCGGCTTGAACTTAGAGAAGTGATTTCAACTCGTTTAAATGTCGAATCTCGTACGTCGACTCCATCGTCGCGGCCACTTCATTCGGATTGAACCAACATGTATCTAGGCCGTACATCCGCCCACCTGCGATGTCTGCCGTGACTGAGTCGCCAATGATTAAGCCCTTCTCTGGCTTTACGTTCGGGATTCGATCAAAGACGTAGTCAAAGAACGGCTTCATCGGTTTTTGCGAGCCGGTCGCATCCGATACGAAGACATCTTGGAAGTACGGCAATAGTCCCGATGACTCTAACCGTTTGAATTGCGTCTCCGTCACACCGTTTGTGACGATATAGAGCGGATAGTCCGCGCTCAGCGTTTGGACAATCTCTAACGCGCCATCGACCATGTGTACGCCTGCATGTAAGTAGTCCCGATACTGCTGTTCGACTTGCGGACCGTCGACCGTGAGTCCGAGCGAATCGAACAGTTTCGTGTGACGACCGACGAGTACTTCCTCCCGGTCTACTTCGCCGCGCTCAAATGCGCGCCACAGGCCACTGTTAATGTCGACATACCGAGCCTTCACTTCATCCGTCATCCGGACATTGTAGGATGCGAGTAATTGTTCTAACGCAACGTGCTCACTTTGTTTAAAGTCTAGCAACGTGTCGTCAATATCAAATAAAATTGCTTCATAACGTTTCATATTTCTTTCTAACCCCTCTCTTCGTCTAACTGTACAGGAAGTATTCAGGAACTTCAAAAGAGTGGCGACGGATGAATCTACACTTGAGTTCTAGTAATGGTATGTTTCTACTCTTGCTAACAGACCTCCCCACTTCCCTTATCCGTCTCAAACGTCATGCTTCAAACCTAATCACTCGACCGATTAAGATGTTTATTTTTATAAAATAAGTGAATACTTCCTATGGTGAAGAAAAACAAAGGAGTGTTCTATATGCATACAGATTTTACGAAAATGTACATCAATGGTGAGTGGGTAAACGGATCAAGTGAGAAGTCGATCGACAACGTCAATCCGTTCTCGAACGAAACACTGTTCTCGATTCAATCAGCGGATGAAGATGATTTGAATCGTGCTTATGAAGCAGCCAAAGCGTCTCAGACGGACTGGGCTGACATGCTTCCGCAAGCACGACGGGAATTGATCGAGAAGTTTGCCCAGGTGACGATGGACAACAAGGAACTCATCGTCGATTGGCTCGTGAAAGAGTCTGGCAGTACACGGATCAAGGCAGAAGGCGAATTTGCCGCATCAATGGCCATCATCAAAGAAGCTGCGACATTCCCATTCCGTATGGACGGACTCATCAAACCTTCGGTCGTGCCGAACAAAGAAAATCGGGTTTACCGTAAACCACTCGGGGTCATCGGAATCATCAGTCCTTGGAATTTCCCGTTCCATTTGGCTGTTCGTTCAATCGTGACGGCTCTCGCGACCGGGAATGCGGTCGTCGTCAAACCAGCTACAGCGACACCGGTCACAGGTGGTCTTCTGTTCGCATCGCTCTTTGAAGAAGCAGGACTTCCAAAAGGCGTACTTAATATCGTCGTCGGACGAGGGTCTGAAATCGGCGATGCCATCGTTGAACATCCGATTCCGCGTCTCATCTCGTTCACAGGTTCAACCGAGGTTGGTCAAGGAATCGCAGAGAAAGCGGGTCGCCTCTTGAAGAAGACCGCTCTTGAACTCGGTGGGAACAACGTGTTTGTCGTACTCGACGATGCCGACCTCGATCGTGCCGTCGAATCAGCGGTATACAGCAAGTTCTACCATCAAGGGCAAATTTGTATGTCGACAAACCGGATCCTCGTCGCCGAATCGATTCATGACGAATTCGTGGAACGTTACGTCGAGCGCGTTAAACAATTAAAAGCAGGCGACCCGAACGAAAAAGACACGCAAGTCGGTCCGCTCATCGATCACGATCAAATCGATCGTATCTTAGAGCAAATCGAGAAAACCGTCGATGCAGGTGCGACCGTCCATACTGGGGGGACAGCCGACGGCAACGTTCTCGAACCGACCGTCCTCAGTGGCGTCACGAATGACATGCCACTCGCGAAAAATGAAATCTTCGGTCCAGTTGCGGTCATCCTGTCGTTTAAAGATGACGAAGAGGCACTCCGTCTCTCGAATGAATTGCCGTATGGATTGAGCGGTGCCGTCCACGGTTCGGTTGACCGTGCGACCAATTTCGCACGAAAAGTCGAAACCGGCATGATTCACGTCAACGACCAGTCGGTCAACGATGAACCGCACATGCCATTCGGAGGCGAGAAAAACTCTGGTCTCGGACGTTTCAACGGCGAATGGGTACTCGAAGAGTTCACGACCCTCCAATGGGTGTCGGTCATGCACGAACGTCGCGAGTATAAACCATTCTTCTCATAATACGGTCCATACAAAAAACCAGGCTGATCGGCCTGGTTTTTTGTATGGATTCTATACTCCACGATTTCACGAAGTCGATTTCGGCTTCTCAATGACGACTTTTCCATGTTCATCTAAGAGAGGCGTCATTCCACTCAATCCTAAGCCGCTAGTCATCAAATAGTGAACGCCTGTATAGCTATCCACGACAATTTTTATAATTCCACCACTCATATGCTGTTTTGACTTCAATACAAATCGTTGTCCCACGAAATGTCTTCCTCCTCTTTTTCGATTTAGAATGTCTTCATCATCATCTCATATCTACATAAAGCACATACTATTTTTTACCATTCCAATCATTCTAAGAGTTCATTTACATCCTTACCTTGATTACATACATCATTACGATAAACAAAAGTTTACAAAAAAGACGAACCAAGGCGCATTTCACGCCCCAATTCGTCGACAGTCTGACGTTATGTTAGATTTTCTTCACGAACTCTGACTTCAGTTTCATCGCACCTAGACCGTCGATTTTACAGTCGATATCATGGTCACCGTCCACAAGTCGAATCCCTTTTACTTTCGTTCCTTGTTTGACGACAAGCGATGTGCCTTTCACTTTCAAATCCTTGATGACAGTGACAGTATCTCCATCTTGAAGTGGATTTCCGTTCACGTCTTTGATTTGAGATGCGGCTTCCGCTTCGGCTGCCTCGCTCGGTGACCACTCATAGGCGCACTCCGGGCAGACGAGCAGGGAACCGTCCTCATATACATAAGACGATTGGCATTTTGGGCAATTCGGGTACTCGTTCATACATTTTCCTCCATTCGATTCACTCGTTTCAGTATATCGTATGGAGTGGCACCCTTTCTAGACGGTTCATCCTTCCGTAGGTGACGCAGGACCTTCTAAATCGAGTTGATAAAACGATAAATCGAGCCATTTCCCGAATTTATACCCGGCATTTCGAATCGTTCCTGAATGTACGAATCCAACTTTTTCATGGGCACGGATGCTCGTCACGTTCGACGCATCAATTCCACCAATCACAGTCTTCATCCCTCTCGCTTCTGCGATACGGATGATTTCCTTTAATAATTTGTTGCCAATTCCTTTCCCGCGATAGCCAGGGTGTACGTACACGGAATGCTCGACCGTGTAGTGGTATGCAGGCCACGGGCGGAATGGCCCAAACGTCGCAAATCCCATGACGACATCATCCTCAACCCACACGATGATCGGATAGTCTTGTTCTTTCTTCTCTTCATACCAGGCGACTCTGTTCTCGAGCGTTACCGGTTCATAATGATAGACAGCCGTGCTGTTCACGATTGCGTCATTATAAATATGTAAAATCATTTGAAGATCGTCTCGCCGACAGTTGCGAATCATACCAACACCTACTTCTCGTTTTTTTCATTATACGAATCCCCTCTTCAAAAGACACGAAAAAAGTGACCGGTCCCATCGACCGATCACTCAGATTATGCTGCTAGGCGGTCACACATCGAGGCGCATTCTGCACAGACGCGTGCACATTCCTGACAATGCGCGTGTTTATGTTTCCCACACTCTTGTGCACAGGCTTTGCAGATGACCGCACACGCTCGAGCAAGTTCTGGGACAAATGCCGAGTCACGCGTCATTGCCTCGGCGAGAAACGCACAGGCCGCGGCACATTCACGGTCGAGCCGGATACAATCGACCATCATCTGTACATCTTTTTCCTCTAGACAGGATTCCAAGCAATAATTACATGTCTCCACGCATTCGTGGAGTGTTTCGAGTTCATTCGCATAGATTCGATGAGCCATTCGTCATTCCCCTTTCACTTCTCCTTTGGATTTGGACACGTTACTCATGTTCCCTAATCGACAAAAGAAAAACGACCCAGATCAAACATCCGGATCGTTCACGAGTTTACGGTACAAATAAGCGATTCGATTAAGTAAGGCCTCATTATACTGTTTCGGCATGAAACGATAACGATAGAGACGATACATTCGCTTCAAGTCTTCCCATTGATGGTCGATTTGTTGTCCTTGTCTAAAGCGTGCCAAATCAATCAAGAAAATCTGTCCGTTCGGGGTCAAAATAATGTTTCGCAAATGGACGTCCGATGGGGTCAATCCTAACAACCGTGCTTGACGAAGTGCTTCGTCCACGATTTCGATATAAGACGGGTCAATCCAGATGCCCTCTGTCAGACACTCAAACAGCGTCTTCCCTTCGATGTAATCCATGACTAAATAAGAGTCACCCGCTTCATAACAAGTCGGAAAATAAGGAAGCCCTTTTAGCTTTTCATAGATGGCTGCCTCTTCGATTGCGATTTGTTCGTATCCCGGAAAGAACACTTTAATGACGCGGTCCCTTTCTTTTAAACGAAACACGGCCGCACTGCGTCCAATCCCGTGTAACTGAAGCTCGGGGTGCATCGCCATTACCTGAAACGAGTCACCCACCCGTTCGAAGGTGACGTCCGCATATGGTTTATAGTCACTCATCTGTCACGCCTCTTTCCTGTTTCTCTTCTTTATCATCATAGCGTATACAAGCTCATTTGACGTTAAAACTGCTCGAGAGGTGGCAAGTGACTCGCTTTCTTTGAAGACGTATAATGAAAAGCGACTGACAACCAAGGAGGAGTTATTATGCAACGCATCGCTTTAACAGAAGAATTATCATTCTCACGCGTCATCCATGGAATGTGGCGACTCGCTGATTGGGATATGACCCCACAGGAACGTCTCACGTTCATCGAACAATGTCTCGAACTCGGTATCACGACGTTTGACCATGCAGATATTTATGGCGGTTATACATGTGAAGGATTATTTGGGGAAGCGTTAAAACTAAAACCTGAACTCCGTGACCAAATGGAGATTGTCACAAAAACGGGTATCAAATTGACAGGATCATTCAATCCGGGTCAAACGCTCAACTATTATGACACGACAAAAGAACATATCATCGCGCAAGCGGAGCGTTCACTAAAAGAACTCGCCATCGATCACATTGATACATTATTGATTCACCGCCCAGACCCACTCATGAACCCGGATGAAGTCGCCGAGGCCTTCATTACGTTACGTGATAGTGGGAAAGTACGTGAGTTCGGTGTATCCAACCACGTGCCGGCCACACAAAACTTGCTTCAATCACGTCTCCCGTTCCAACTCGTGACGAACCAACTCGAGCTCTCTCCGATGCAATTGAAACACTTTGAAGATGGAGCGGTTGATCTTTGTCACGAAAAACGGATGCCACTCATGGCTTGGAGCCCACTCGCAGGAGGGCAACTTTTCAAAGACGAACAGTATGCACCTCTTCGTGAAAAGCTCGAGGAGATTCGTGCACGTCACAATGCGAGCGGAATCGACTCGATTGTGTATGCATGGCTCATCAAACACCCTGCGAACATCATGCCAATCATCGGATCAGGAAAAATCGAGCGCGTTCAAACAGGTGTCGACGCACTTCAAATCGATCTCACGCGTGAAGAATGGTTTGAAATTTTGAAGGCAGCACGCGGTCGAGATGTTGATTGAAGGGAACTTCATCAAATAAATCCCATTGGATTCTAATCTGATGATTTAGACGAAAAATTGCTATTTTTCGAATCTGCTTTAAATCAACGTTTTTTCGTCAAAAATCGACACGGCAAAAAAAGGTTAAAAGTAAAAATAAAACATAAATGGTTTTATCCCCCGTCCAGTTCAAGTTGGACGGGTTTTTTAATTTTTTTTTAAAATAACACATTAATTTTCCTAAGACTAAAGTCACAAAAAAATGGTGCTAGAATGGTGAAAGTGATTCATCGAAGGAGAGTACCGATGTGAAAAAGTACCTGATTTTCAGTACCCTCGTCATCCTATTTTTCTTATTCGGATGCGAGGAAGAACGCGCACTCCGACTCCAACCTGCCCCAGAATATTATCAAGGACGTGCCTTGTTACCGAATGGACAACAAATCGAAATGCCAGAATCCGATCGCGCATTGATCATCGAATTGTGTCAACCAGACAATGCAGTTTCGACAATCCCGAGCGGCGAGAGACATTGGCTTGGAACGGTCACGCTGACACAGCCATTAACAGATGTCGCCACATCATCCGCGTTCCCGACGGCCACATTGTTTACAGTCAATAATGAATCGTACGTACAATGTCAGCTAGACTCGATTACGTATGTCACCAAAACAAACAATCTTCCTGAAAGCTTACATGATGTCCAATATACAGCAGACTCTTATCCAGATATCGCAAAGATTCGCTCTGCCGAACCGCATGAATATGAACACTTTGCTGAAGAGATGAAAAAGCCGATAGGTAATGAGCCCTATCCAGAACGAACCGGAATCGAACATACCCTCTTCCATATCACGATGCCGTTTAACGGAGAATTTGAACTGACATTGACATCGTCAGAAGGAGAAGAGCGTCTGATGATTCCGATTGATGCATCACGTCATCCTTATCTGTCAGTAGGTCTCGGGACAGAGCAATCGGATGATACGTTACAATATGCGATTTACACCAGTTCAGATCAAAACGATTATCAAACGGTCTTACGACCGAAAGATGGTCATATGTCACAGGTATTCGGTGCGAAGGCAGCATCTCAATTGCCATCTGTTCTTATACCCGGACACAGCTATCCACTGTATAGTTTTACGTACATGAAAAACGGAACGGCGCACCGTCAGCTCGTCTCCATCACGTATCATCAACCAGAATTAATGGATGGAGAGGAATTAAATAAACAGATTCATGAAACGTTAAGCGGTGAACGCCATGCCCTGTTTCATGAGTTAGCGCTTCTCGGTACAGAGTCAAAAGACGCCTCGTTTTTACAGCATGTCGGAACAGAAGAAGTAGACTTTCTCTTCCGTGCGATTGAACAGGCGAATGCGACATCTCACGCAGGAACACCTGCACCCGTTCCTTATTTGACACTGTTTCAAGGTGTATGTGCCCAAACGTTTGACGTGAGTTATGACGGTAACGACGTCTATGTAACGAATGCAGAGACAGGGGCCCACTTTAAACTGTTACGTGAGGACGCCATCAAGTGGCATAACCTGTTCAAAGACAATAGTTGATTCGGCAGATGCCAAGCGCATCTGTCTTTTTTGCATATCCATGAGGCAAATTAGACCCTAACGAAAACGTTTTTTGGGAAAATAAAAAGAGAAAGGAGTGAAATGTGATGACTAATTCATTTGTTAGAGATGTCGACAAGCATTGGCGCGTCAATTATCGCCAAAACGGATATCCGCACGTTCAACAAGGTTGGGTATTACCCCCTGAACAAAAAGAAGCGTTCGACCCCTTCATTTTGATGGCCGAAGACTGGTTCAAACGAGGAACGTTTTCCGATCATCCACATCGTGGGTTCCAGACGATCACATACGTCATCGACGGGCGTCTCGAACACATTGACAATCATGGAGGACATTCAATTTTAGATGCTGGTGATGTCCAATATATGAATGCCGGATGGGCGGCTCGCCACGCTGAGGAAGCCGTCGATGATGACCTTATCCATACCCTTCAATTGTGGTTGAATTTGCCGAAGTCACTAAAAACGACGACGACCTCTTATCAAAATGTGTATGTCGAAGACGCGCCGGTTGTTCTGATTGATGGTGGGCAGCTTCGTGTCTACTCTGGCGAAATCGCTGGTGTGAAAGGACCGATGGAGAGTCTCGTTCCAATCACGATGACCGAAATATGGTTGAAAAAAGGGAGTGCGTACGAACATGTCCTTCCCGCGAACCATAACAGCTTCCTGTATGTCCTAGCAGGATCTGTTGAAGTCGGGACGTCCAGTACCCCGCTCGATAAGACGGATGTGGCGACACTGACGTTTGATGAAACGTCCGATGCGATGAGTAGCCTTCACCTCCAAGCGACAAGCCGCACACGCGTCCTCATCTATTCGGGAAAGCCGATTCGGGAAGAGTATATCGCGCACGGTCCTTTTGTCATGAGCACCGAAGAAGAGATTCGCCAAGCCTTCCGCGACTATCACAGCGGCGGCTTCGGCCCTCCAGCCGTCAAATAAACAAAGGGAGCATCTCAATTTGCGAGAGCTCCCTTTCGTTCATTTTTCCGGTTGTAGTACGGTTTGTTGTGTCGGAACGTGACCGATTGGTACAGTACGCTCCACGAGGACGTAACGTTTACCTTCGACTTCGAACTTGCGGTCCCCAAGGTAGTGGGCAGCCTTGCCGTCTTCATATAGCTTCGCCAAAATCGCAGGCACGTATTCTTCTAACTTCGTGTAATGCTCATCGAGGGTCATGACGATATTTCCCCCTTTATATCCGAGCCAGTAACTATAAAAGAACCAACCTAATGAAAGTACTCCGAGAATTCCTAATCCAATTGTGATCCATTCCATTTGCTCATTCCCCCAATGCTTTCATGACAATTTGACGCTTCGGAACGAATCCGATCTCGTCATAAAAAGAGGCCGCTTCGCTGTTGATCATCCAATAGTCCAACTCAATCGACTTAAATTGGTGATCACGTGCCCATTGCTCAATCCACTGCATCATGCGTCGTCCGTATCCTTTGCGCTGATACATCGTATCGATGCTGATGTGATGTACATATACCGTTCGAACTACTTGGCGAAACGCGGTCGCCTCACTCACTTTCTCCTCGAACCATATGTAGCCGACAGGGGTTGCTTCTACTTCCATCACCATGAAATGATGATTCGGTCTCCCTACCAGCGTTAGAAAGGCTTCATACATCTTCTCTTCCTCATACTCTGCAAAGTAATCTGAATTCATGCGGACGTGATGCTCATGAATGGAACGATTTAATCGAGCGATGAGTCGGGCATCTGTTGTTGAGACGAACACGCTGTCCATCAACCGTTAAATCCTGTGTGATTCCGATCTTCTATCACACCATGTGGTTTTTCAGTCCCATGCAACGTATGCTCTTTCGAAGTCGAAGTCCCTTTCCCTTCTAGGCGACGTTGAAGCGGACGGGCCAAGAAGTAACCCATAAGAAGCGAAATCGGCAACACAAGAAAAAATGAACCGAGTACCGTCAACATATACCCTTTATCTGTATCCCCAGCGATCATCCGGAGGACGAAGAATAACCCGACGAATACGAGTGCAGCCAAGGAGTATTCCACGCATTTTCCAAGAAACCATTTCATATGAGATCTCCCCCTTCAAGGTTTGATGTATTATACGACGATTCCCACAAAAAGGTTTCACACGCCATGATTTTCTTTATACCACTTCGTCGCCAGTCGTTCCGTTTCGATGATCCACTCATGTTTTCCTTGGATGTAGCCTTCCATATCTTCCGGATGTTGCGCTGCGAGCTGCAACTTCAACTCTCCATACGCATCGCGCACTTCAGGGAATGTACGCAAGTAATCCCGGAAGGCGAGGTGTCTCAAGACATCTGGATTCCCTTCTTCAAACACATGTACGTGAACTGTCCGCTCCTCTTCGCCTTTTCGAAAATAGCGACGCTTTGGAATACCGTATTCACCGAGCCCTCGATACCCGAGCGCTTCCATCCGTTCCGTATACGCATCAACTCGTTCGATATCCCGTACGACAGGCATCATATCGATGATTGGCTTCGCCGCGAGTCCTTCGACCGAGGTGCTCCCGATATGATGAATCGCAACGAGCTCTCCTTCAAACAATCGGCTCAACTTCCCTGCCTCTTCTTCAAATCGGTGCTTCCACTCCGGATGATATGCGACCACTTCGACTTTTCGCATGATTCGTTCCTCCTCACTAAAATCCATATGCTCTATTGTCATCATACCCTTTTCCCCTCTCGACATGATGGATTCCACGTCAAAAGGTTTGTGCGCAAATAAAATGGGAAACCTTATATTAATGACTTGAGAACTGGAGAGTGAATCAATATGTTGACTGCAGAACAAATCGAAACGTTTAAAAAACGTCTGTTGAAAGAGAAAGCAAGAACAGAAGGTTACATGGATAACCGAGAAGAGACGTATGATGAAGGCGAGCTCTCTCATTACGATAATCACCCGGCCGATTCCGGTGAAGAACTCTTTTTACGAGAACGCGACCAAGCGCTCAACGAGCTCGACGAAGAGTTTTTAAGCGATGTCGATAAAGCACTACTCGCCATCCAGAACGGTACGTATGGTCAATGTGAAGTGTGCGGGAAAGACATTGAACTCGACCGGCTAGAAGTCATCCCGGAAGCCACGTTATGTATCGAACACGCTCGTGCACAGGAAGAAGAAGAGCACGAACATGAACTCGATCGACCGGTCGAAGAAGGCGTATTGAACCCGAACGAGACGGCTCGTCGCAAAGAACTGGACGGAACAGATGAACCCGGTCAAAAGACGGACGCCTTTTCACAAGTTGAAGATTACGGCAGTTCGGATACGATTGCCGATAGTGAAGGCAACCACGATCCGACACGCGAACAATGAAAAATGCCCTGACCTCGTTTACGAGGCTCAGGGCATCTGTCTGATTAAAACGTTGCTTTCACTGGAGAAGCACCACCAAGGCGCTCTGCCACTTTCATCGGATTGACGGCATTTCCAGCTGAACTAGCTGAGAAATTGTAGTTCCCTTTATGAATTTCAAAGTGTAAGTGTGGACCTGACGAGTTGCCCGTGTTTCCGATTTGACCAATCGGTTCACCTTGACGCACCGTCTGACCTTTTTTCACATCGACTTTATGCATATGGGCATAGACCGTCGTCCATTTCTGGCCATCTACGTTATGCTCAATTTGAATATGGTTTCCATAAGGTCCACTTGAGCTGACTTTTGTGACTTTTCCAGCTTCTGCTGCGTAAATCGGTGTACCTGTTTTAGCGGCAATATCAAGACCGTTGTGGAACGTGTATCCGAACTGTCCGCTTGCTGCACCGAACCCTTGTGAGAGACGTCCTTCTGCCGGCATCAAGAACCGATCCGGCGCCATCGCTTCATACTGTTTTTTCAAATCACTTAACTGATTCGTTTGTTTCTTATATTGTTTCGACTTCTCGTCATATGCCGTCTTCACATCTTGACGTGTCGCTTCGATCTGTTGTTGCTCTTCTTTTAATTGTTTCAACGATTCATTTGCTTTTTCTTTCTTCTCAACGAGTGCTTGATGCGCTTCTTCTGCTTCAGCAGCCTCCGCTTTCGCACTCGGTAGAACAGAAGATACGACTTTCGCAAAGAGCGACTGTTCTGTCGGAACGAGTTCCTCTTCGACCGCTTCTAATTCTTCAGAAGTGCCTTCAATCTTGTCACGCAATACTTCCGCGTTTTGATTGACTTCATCCAACTTTGACTGGATTTTTTGAATGGCTTGTTTCGTTTCTTTGACTTGTTTCGTAGTTTGTTGGACAGATTTCTCCGTTTGAACGAGGTCTTGCGGGGTCATTTCGTTAGCGGATGCGGTTTGTCCTTGGAACAAGAGTACGCCGACACCTGCTGTCATGATCAGTTGTTTCCACATATATATAATAAACCCTCCAAATTGATACATTCATGAACTTCAAAAAAGCTACATATGCGAATATACCACTGGGGGTTAAACATTTCAATAAATGAAGTTTTTCATTTTCATGTCATACATGACAGGACGATGTGATATTTTCAAGCATTACTTCACAAGGATTTCACTTGCGTTTTCTCGTATAATATCCAGCAAGGACGATGCCGATGACTGACAAGATGGTCAGTCCAACCCCACCTGTTAGCAACAAATTCACCGTTCCTGGCGAGAGATTCGTCGTCAGTGCGATGATGGTCGCTGTATTTCCTAACATCAATCCGATGATACAAACAAGTAATAATCGCTTCATCGTTCGTCTTTCACCATTTCAAACTGCGAAATGTCATCTTGTACAAATCCTAGTCGGCGTGCCGCTTCTATCCATTTAGGACGGTCGGACGTCAAAGTGAGGTGAAGTGGGGATCGGGTCGCAGCCGCGCGCAATAACCATTCTGCATCTTCAGCGTGACCAAAAACATCAAGCAATACATGATCGCGGTATAACAAAAATCCTTCTCGCTCGTCTTCGACCACTTTCACAAGTTCCGCCTCCTGTTGAGTCACGCGCACATCGCGTTGCCAAATCGGAACATGTTGAGCTGTCGGGTATAGTCGGTCGAACAACGTTTGAATCGGTTCCGAAGTCATGTGAGCAGTCGTTTCAAGTGGTACCGCCTGAAAGTAATAGATTTCACGTGTCGTCTTATATCCAAGTTGATGATAAAGCGACAACGCTGCATCGTTCCCTTGAATTACTTCAAGCAAACGAGTTCCTTTGGCGTCCTCTTCAAATCGTTGCATCAACTCGGTCGCAACGCCTAATTTCCGAGCGTGCGGGGCGACAGCAAGTCCGCCGCAACGCGTCTGCCATCCTGAATCGAGATACGCAATCCCACTTAATACGACGCCGACCGGCTCTTCCCCGTCATAAGCGACGATGGAACGGGACGGCTGATTTTGGTCTCGTACGAGAAAGACGTCTTCAAACGTCTGCTCATCGAATTGGAACGGAATGATATAATCAGAAAAACCAGTCATAAACGCCCGATATAAATCTCGCACAGGCGGGTTTTGACGATATGTAAGTTGTGTAGCCATATAATTCCCCTTTACTGAATGAAATGAATAACGCCCGAAGGAGACGCCTTATGAACATCACATTAGAATATCGAAATGATACGCATCGACCGATTCTTGATACGTTCACGTTGCCGACGGACCAAGAAAAGTATACAACCCTTCCAAAAGATATGGACGACCCACTTCCTGATGACGTTCATCCGATTGTTGTCGTCGAACAGAAGCCGGTCGGCATGTTTTTACTACATGACAACAAACGAGTCGCTTCTTACACGGACGAACCACATGCGCTACTCTTCTCGGCTTTTGCCATCAATGATGCAGATCAAGGCAAGGGGTACGCAAAAGCGGCACTCCAGGAACTTCCGAAGTTTGTACAACAGCATTTTCCTCATATCCGTGAAGTCGTATTGTCCGTCAATCTAAAAAATGATGTGGCGTTTACACTTTATACGACAAACGGATGGGTCGATACCGGACGTCGAATCGGTGGACCGATCGGCGAGCAGCGAATTCTCTCTTTATCGATTTGACGCATCGATTCGTGCCAACCCCTCACATATATGTTGCCAATACGTCAGACGATGCGGAACTAAATCGGCTTGTGTGATTTGAACGAGATGGTTCGTCATGATGGAGTTTCCTTCAATCGTACGCAATCGTCCTTCCGTGAGCGCCATCAGCTCGTCCCTGTGAACAACCACGACGTCCATCACTTCCCTGTCGTCAAAAAGGAGCGGTTCGTCTTGATAAGCGTAGCTATACGTATATGCAAACTCACGATCGAGGAACCCGTCCAGTTCAATCACGTCTTCAAATATTCCAAGAGCTGTGAGCTGTTCGAACGTCAATGACAGTCCGAGTTCTTCTTCAATTTCACGAATACCATCAATGAACGTCTCGTTTGAAGCGAGATGTCCCGCTGCGGTAATGTCATATTTCCCGGGAAAATCCTGTTTCTCCATACTTCGGCGCTGTAGATAAACAAATTGATCTTTCCAGAACCAGCAGTGGAATGTCTCATGCCAATCCCCGTCTACATGAACCTGCCCCCGTTCTTTCTCTCCTCTTTTTTGATGATTTCCGTCAAAAATCGTGAGGTATTCTTTCATGATGACACCCCATCTTCTAAAAATCGGATCGTTCCATTCGTCGCATCCAATTCGACCCGAATGCCAATCGGGAAGACGTGTGATGGGAACGTATGACCAATATCGACATTCGTCAAAATAGGGATGTTCGTGTCGCTGATGACTTCAAGCAACAAGTCGTTGAACGAGAACGGAGCCGATTGATCTTGGAAATGCTCATGCTTGCCGATAATTAGACCCGAAATCTCATCAAATACACCAGCGATTTTCAACATGCTAAGCGAACGTTCTTCTTCAGCCATCGTTTTGAACGAGTCTTCCAGGAAAAGAATCGCCCCCTTCAAATCGGGATAATAGTCCGATTTGAAGAAACCTGACATCGTATTCAAATTCCCGCCAATCAATGTGCCTTGTGCCTTTCCATCCCTTAGTGGTACCCATCCTTCATTCGGTTGGAAGGTTTTGATACGTTGCTGCGTCGACCAATCGAGCATCTCTTCGGTCCACTCTTTCGGCACGTCCAAATCGAACGGGGCAGTTTTCTCCAAACTGAGGATATCTCGTACGTACTGGGACCCTTTCTCGAACATCCCACCATACTCGCCGAATGATGGTACGACAGCCGGTCCGTAAAACGTGACAACCCCCGTTTTGGCGTAACACGCCATCAAGATTGCTGTCACATCACTATAGCCCATAATGATTTTAGGATGGCGTCTTAATTGCTCATAATCGATATAGGGGAGTAACGAGTTCGAATTCGTTCCTCCAATCGTACTGATAATCGCTTTCACTTCAGGGTCATGCAAAAACGCATTCAGTTCGTTCACTCGATTCTGAATGGAGGATGACCGATACCCTTCTGATTCATATGTACATGTGCCTTCTTTCACCTTGAACCCCATACGCTTAAGCTGATTGATCCCTCGTTGATAACGCTCCTCAAACTGCACGGGTGCTGGAAAAGAAGGCGTGATGATCCCAATTGTATCTCCGTTCTTTAACTGTGGTGGTGCAATCATCATTTCCACTCCATTTCCTGTAAACATCGTTATGACCGCATTATACCGTAGGAGTGGTAAGTCAGGCTTCAAAATAAATCAGGGTCTTCCGATAATGTTCTTACTTTTCGGACTTTCGTCGGTCGCCCCGTCCAGCCGAGCGCCACGAAGAAAAAGGCACCTAGGAGTAAGCCGAATAAAACGGTCAGCCCTACTTGAACCCCGATAAATCCGTACTGTTCTCCTAGCTTCACAAGTAAAAGTGGCGCAAACAGACAGGTCATACTTAAGGACAAGAGCCCTCCACGTACTCGTCGCCCCGCATTGCCGATAGTAAACCAGCCAAACGTGATCCATACACAAGCAACAAATCCTAGCGCCGCAACCATCATCCACATTCGCCCGCACCTCACCTTTTCGTTTTTCTTTCTATTCCCCATTTTTCTTGAGATTCCTACTATTTTTTCAAGTAATGAGAGAATTTCCGGGTAAAGGTAAATTAGACAAGATGCGATGCCGGACAATGAAGGAGTGGGTTGCGCATGAGTGCACGGTTAACCTTTGCCCTAGCCTTTCTCGGTCTTTTTTTAATCGTCATGTATTGGATGAGTACATGGAATGACAATGTGGTCGAAGGCCAAATTGAACGGGTCGACATTCCTCAGCTATTGATTGAATCCACCGAATCCTCAGAAGAAGTCACGCTGCGCGTCATCTTAATTAACGACCAAACCGAGGTAACGGGCATCGTCAATAGCGTACAAGGATTACAAAGCGGTCAGCTCGTCACCATCGAGGTCATCCCCACGGAGTCCAACTTGAACATCGCACGGACAATTGAAGTCATATCGCCATGATTTTCTGAAATGAAGCGTAACTTTTCCAGAACTGTGGAATATGAGAAAGAGTCATGATAAAGGAGTGATTGGATTGATTTCAAATAAATTACTATCTGGAAAAGTAGCGCTCGTCACCGGTGCAGCTTCCGGTATCGGACGTGCCACCGTCATTCGCTTCATTCAAGCGGGTGCAAAAGTCGCCATTCTCGACTTGAATGAAGAAGACGCGATGCGTCTCGCAAGTCTCGTCGGAGAGGAACGGGCCATCGGAATCAGCGCCGATGTTGCGGATGAAGCCGCGATGAAAGAAGCGTATGCACGGACGATTGAACGGTTCGGACAAATCGATATCGTCTTCGCGAACGCCGGGCGAAACGGGACTATCACACCGATTGAACACTTGTCCATTGAAGACTGGAATGGTGTCGTGGAGACGAATCTGACGGGAACGTTTTTGACCGTCAAACATGCCATTCCTCATTTGAAAGAGAATGGTGGCAGTATCATCATCACTTCATCGATCAACGGCAATCGCTACTTTAAAAACTTTGGTTTCAGTGGCTATGCGACGACGAAAGCAGGTCAGACCGGATTTGCGAAAATGGCAGCTGCCGAGCTCGCGCAATTCGGAATTCGCGTAAATTCGATTTGTCCTGGAGCCATTGATACGAATATCGACGATTCGACCAATCGAGATGACGCATTGCTCGAAGAAATCGTCATCCCTATCGAGTATCCGCTCGGCAACCAACCGCTTGCTGGAAAGTCCGGTGCTGCGAAACAAGTCGCTGACGTCGTCTTATTCTTTGCGAGCAACATGTCAAGCCACGTCACCGGTTCTGAAGTATACGTTGACGGTGCTGAATCTCTCCTTTAATTCAAAAAACAGGTCACCTCACATGAGGTGGCCTGATTATTTAAGGATTGGACTTTTCATGACCGCCTTTTGATAAAACGGTTGAAACCCGAGTCGTTCCATATTTCGTCCCGAGGCGGAGTCGACCTTCGTCGTCACCGTCAAGACGTCACATCCAAGCGCTTTCGCCTCGGCGATTCGTTCCAAAATCAGTTGCGTCTGGTAACCTTTTTGACGGTAAGACGGTACGGTACTCGTTAGAAACAATTCCCCGATTCCGTCTTGCGTGGCGAGAATCCCACCCGCTACGACAGCGTCCGCTTCTCGTACGAGATAAGCGTGATTACTCGGTAGCGCATAAAATCCTTTCGCCGTATCGACCGTCTCTTGAAGAATCGTTCCAGATTCGGCAAATCCGGCCGCAATCGCGTGCGCCCATTCATGGAGCGTCTCATCTTGCACCTTTTCCACTTGATTCGAAGAAAGCGGTTCGTCATATTGTGCGAGATCTAACGTCCATACGTCTAAGAAGTGATCGAGCGTATAGTTACGCTCTTGCAGTAAGCGTAGTAAGGAATCGTCTGCTAACGGACAAACTTCGATATGTAGTCGGGACACATTTTTTCCACGCACCCACTTTTCCATCTGGTGCAGGTCGTAAAAGCTTGTCGGTCGATTGAGTCCGAATCCGACTGCAAAGCTCATATTCCCCATTTTGAACACGTGCCCCTTACCTTCTACGTGTAATTCCGCACCTTCATAGGGAGGGGTTTGTTTGCGGTGTCGAATATAAGCAGACGTTCCCTCTGCTTTAATGCTTTCGATGCGTCGTGCCAATTCTAAACGTTTCACTTTGTTCCCTCCCTTGCTTTTCATGTTGAGTGTAGCATATCACGTTCGAATCAAGTGACCGTACTTGATCAACCGCTCTTTGACAGTAGGCACGAGTTCAACAGAATCGAGCACCGTGTCCCACTCCTCTAATCTCACATCGACCACTTCATCGGTTTGTAAGGAAAGTTGATCTACATCAATCGGTTGCTCGCTCGTGTAGACATAAACATCTAAGAAGTACGTCCCGCGCTTGATTGTCGTCACGAAACGCAACTGTTCGGGGTCGATGATTAACCCTAATTCTTCTTGGAGTTCACGGACCGCACCTTGTCGACTCGTCTCACCCGTTAAAATCGAGCCGCCCGTGCCTTCCCAAAGAAGAGGATACTTCTTATCGGGATGGCGCTTCGAGAGTAACAATTTACCATCCGCATCAAATGTGAATACTTCGATGACCGTGTGAAACGTATTCGGATCCAGTTCATCCCCGCGAAAATGCGTTCGTCCGAGCGGTTGCCGATTTTCGTCTAGTAAATCCCATGTTTCTCGGCTCATGGACGAATCTCATCAATCGTGAATGAAGACGAACCTTGGATCTCTTCGATGAAATGTGATCCAAACAACATGGCCGGTGTGAAACTTCCCGCAAGCATCCGACCGGAGCCGAGCAATCGATTGACGACGGCGAGTGCACCGTAAACAGTGAAGGCATACGTACTCGCCGTTTGGATGCGAACGACGATCTTGCGCCCCTCCTCATTTGTTGCCTCGCCCCATACATACGTCGAGGTTTTTTCACGTTCGGCTTCATTCGGTCCCGATACGTTCTCATCGACATAACGGAGCAATCGTTCCTGCACCGCCTCTTTTCCAAGAATCGGGCTGAACCAGGACAAAGCGCGTGCCACATAAGCTGCCGCTGTCGGCACCGGCACCCACGTCGTAATATTCGGGATGTCCGTCGTATAGTAGGCGGTCGAAACGTCTCCCCACGGAATCGCAATCGCGGTGCGGCTTCCTCGTCCAAAATCAATCGTTCTGCGTTTTGCCCCGATTGGGAACGGTGATAACTTTCCGTTCACACGTTCCACGCTACTCGATCCAAGTCCACGAACAGCTGTCTTCATCGTTCCTGGTGAGATGCCACCTGCCGCCGAAAATCCGAGAGCGAGTGATGTCGCATCGGGTAAGAGTTCCTTTAATTTTCGTGCGACACAGTCGGTCGGGATGACGTCAAATCCAACACCGGAGCATAAAATCACACCACGCTCTTTGGCTTGAGCCGCTCGCTGTTTAGAATGGACATATTCGAACACGTCGATTTCCCCGGTAATGTCTAAATAATGTGTGCCCGTTTCCAGACATGCCTCGATCATCACTTGACTCGTATCCGTGAACGGACCCGCACAGTGAAGAACTAAATCCACATCGCGAAGCGCCTTGATTGCCGCCTCACGACTTAATGCGAAAATCGATGTCTCGCAGTCGAGCTCGTCTCCGAGTCGATGAATCTCCCGACCAGTTCGCCCCGCAAGAATCGGACGCAATCCGTCACTGACGGCCTGACGGGCAATCAGTTCCCCTGTATATCCATTCGCCCCGTAAATCATCCATCTCATGGTTACCCCTCCTTATGTAAGGTTGTCCTTGTTCGTTTCCCTAAATCGAGTTGAATCGAACGAAAAAGTCTTGAACGACCCCAATCAGATACACACTTCCCATCACGACAAGCAAACACCCGATTGGGATGAAAAGACTTTTGATGGCAGCTCGTTTTGTCACGTCCATTCGATTCATCAATCGACGATCGATCAGGAAGAACAAGATGGCTGCGAGAAGACTCAGCCATGACAAGACGAGCCCAAATAGAATATGTAAAGCGAACGAAGTGAACAACTGTATGCGTTCCGAACTGAATCGCTTTGCGACCCAATCGCTAAACCACGATGTCACGACACCATATGTAAAAATGATGGGAAAACTATATGCCATGTAAATCGTACACAATAAAAGAAACCCAGATAGGCTCTCTAAAAATGAAGTTTCCACAAGGGTTTGTTGCGAAAATTCAACGATGCTTAACACAAACGCATAGATGGGTACGGTCCAGGAAGCCGCGATAATTTTTCGTGTCATCATCGAATCCCTCCTTTCTTTCCATTCTTCTTCACTTTAGCGCAATCAACTTGAAAACGCACAAAAACCAGCCTGAATTCAGACTGGCTTCGCGATTTGTTAATTGTTTGCAACTTCTCCGGCTTTCGTACGGACCGATTGCATCGCTTCCGTCCACGGAAGGAGTTGGTCGAGCATGTCGTTGACCGATTGTGCTTGCACATCTTTCGGTGCGAAATGCGTGCCGTTCTCGAAGTCCGTGAAGAGTGAGAGGGCAGGATGGACACGTACGTGAGCGATTGACAATTCGCTCAAGATGCCACGTAAATGTTCCGTTGCCCGTGCTCCACCGACAGAACCGTATGAGACGATCCCAGCTGCTTTGTTGTTCCATTCGACGCGTAAGTAGTCGAGTGCGTTTTTAAGAGATGCTGAGATGGAATGGTTATATTCTTGGACGATGAAGATGAACCCGTCCATTTGCGCAATTTTCTCCGACCAGGCCGCTGCGCCTGATGCGTCTTGACCAGCTTCACCGAGAAGCGGTAAGTTATAGTCTGCGATGTCGATGACTTCATAGTTGGCATCGCCACGTTTGTCGGCGAGTTCTTTCACCCATTCCCCGACTTGTGGGCTGACGCGACCTTCACGAGTTGATCCGAGTACGATTCCGATGTTTAACATAGTAGTTCCTCCTTGGTTATGTTGTGATTCATCTGATTTTCCAAACAAACGATTCAAGAAACTCATTTCATGCCCTCATATTCTTTCTCAAATGTTTTCGTGCTTCTGACCGTATCGATTGGTCGTACCATCGCCTCGATTTGCGAACGTTTCGCTTCGAGGAACGGCGGGAGTGACAATTTCTCACCAACCGTCTCATACGGCTCATCTCCCATGAATCCAGGTCCGTCCGTCGCCCACTCAAACAAGATTTGCGGCGCGACACGTGCATAAGACGATTCAAAGAAGAAGCGGTCGACATAGCCAGAAGTCGGCAAACCGAACTGTTGGAGACGTGCTGTCCATTCATCGAGGACGCTGCGGTCTTCGACACGAAATGCGACATGGTGCACGGTACCGAACCCTTGACGCGCTTGTGGAGATGTCTCGTCATGAATGACGATCACTTGCGCTCCGTTTCCACCTTCACCTCCTTCAAAGAGATACACATCACCTTCTCGCCCGATCTCTTTAAATAGCATCACTTGCTCCATCACTTGTTTGAAATACGTGATATCGGCGATACGAATAAAGATGGGACCGAGGCCCGTGATCGCGTATTCAAGTGGGACTGGACCGTTTTTCCACGGTTCGCCCGACGCAATGCCTTCGTTAAACTCATCCGAGATGAGTTGATACGCCTGTTCGTCGAAGTCGATGAACGAGAGCGTCTTCTTCCCGAACTGTTCTTGAATCCCTTCATGTTCGACACCGAGACGGTCGAAGCGGCGGACCCAATACGTCAACGCTTCATCTGTCGGTACGCGGAACGACGTCTTCGCGATCTCATTTGTCCCATGCTTGCCTTTCGGGATACCTGGGAAGTCGAAGAAGGTCATGTCTGTCCCCGCGTTCCCTTTATCGTCCGCAAAGAATAAGTGATACGTTTGAATGTCGTCCTGGTTGACCGTTTTTTTCACTAAGCGCATCCCAAGAATATGGGTGAAGAAGTCATAGTTTTTTTCGGCACTACTTGTAATCGCCGTGACGTGGTGAATTCCTTTTACGTGGTTCATCGTTCTCTCTCCTTTTATATCTTGATTTCAAGATACATGATTAAAATTTTTTGCGGCTTCTGCCCGCTTCCCAATTTGTTTCAACTGTTCAATCGTTTCTGTCAGAGATAATCCTTCAAATAATGCATTCATATGCTCCGTGTGCTTCGGAAAAATATCTCGCATCAAGTGCTCTCCGTCATTCGTTAACGCAGCATATGTGATGCGGCGATCACTCGGACAAGCTTTTCGGACGAGATATCCTTTCTCTTCTAACCGGTCCACGACGTACGTCATGCTGCCGCTCGAGAGAAGGATTTTCTTTCCGATGACTTGAATCGGTTGATCCCCTTTATGATATAAAAACTCGAGTACCGCGAACTCGGTCGCGTTTAATCCGTAAGACGCCACTTCCTGCTTCACCAGATCTTGTAATGACTGAGAGGCGCGTAACAGCACAGTAATCGTTTTTAATGCATCAGATGGTTCCATCTGTCTCCCTCCTTTGTCCAAGAGAGTCATTAACTTAAATTCAAATATCTTTAATTCGAGATAAATATATCATGTGAGGATTTTGCCGTCAATCGATTTGATTCAAAAAAATAAGACGGGATTCCCCCGCCTTATTCTCCTCGACGAATCACAGCCATCTCACGACCGAATCGGTGTCCTTCATCAACGAATCCTAAGCTTTCATATAAGTGATGCGCCGCATCGTTCTCAGGATGATACCCGACGACGATTGATTTCCCTTCGCCGATTTCTTCAAGCATCAGCTCTGTCGCTTGTCGACCGATTCCTTTGCCTTGATGGGCGTGGTCGATCATGATGCGGTAAATCCACCATGCATCCAACTCTTCCGGCTCCGTGTTGTACATGAGGAAGCCGACCATCGTTTCTTCTTCATAAATCGCGCGCGGGCGTAGCGTCGGTTCGTACATCGCTTGAAGTAGCGAAATCGCATTCGGCTCCATATATGTTTGTTGTTGTTCACTCAGTGCCAAGTGACAGCATGTATACCAATTTTGTGCATCGATCGGACGTAATGAAATCATGTCATTCTCCTTTATTCGTATGTTTCGTTTAAATTCCGTGCGTAGAACGCGATGGCACGACGGTACCTTGCGATGCTTTCATCCGGTTTTGGACTAGCAAGCAGCTCGAGTAACGCGCCCATCCCTTCTTCATGACGGCCGACGTTATAGTGGGTCATCGCCTGAAACACTTTGAGCGCCCCATGATTCGGGAAATGTTCGATTGCCTCTGCAAATAACTGCTCCGCTTCCTCGTATCGACCAAGTGCCCGATACGTGCTACCGAGTCCGAGATACGATTCCGCCAACTCATCTCCGGTCAATCCGAGTCGGATGGCCCGCTCATAATGCGGTACCGCTTGACGTTCTTCACCGAGCGAGTCATAACACCATGCACAGTATGCATGAAGTCTAGCATTCTTCTCATCCTTCCGTAAGAGCGATAAGAACAGTTGCTTCGCCTGCTCGAGCTGTCCCTCTTCACGGAGACGTACTGCTCGATTAAACTCATTTTCTTCTGTCACGTCGGTCACCTCCTGAGCGAAATCTTGGTCTAACCATGATTGGAGCGCTTCATAATACTTGCCAATATGCACCCCATCGACGAGTGCGTGGTGGGCTTGAACGGATAACGGCATCCTTAGACGCTCGCCTTGACGTTCAAACTTGCCCCAGGCGATGCGCGGGACGCTGTCATGTTGTTGCTGATGCGTCGGGTGCATGATGCTTGTGAACGTGACCCACGGCACACTCGTGATATACAGTAAGTCGTCGGGCTCGTCATCCCCAACTACGACTTCGTCAGCAGCTTGCTCCATCCGCGTCGTCACTTCCTGTAAGAACGTCGGTAAATCTTCACTGAACGTGGCCGCACAAAAATTGAAGACATCTTCGTCTAACATGACCGTGAACGACGGGTGGACCACCTCGTGTTCGATGACCGCTTCACCACGTATCCGATAGCGCAATTCCGGAATCGCGTTCGCCGCTTTCACCGCACCGTACAAAAAGAGTTTGAAGAACGATTGATCGCTTGCTTTCGCATATGTATAGAGATTTGTCACATCTACGTTCGCCGTCACATTAAAATGCGGCTCGTCAAACGCTTTGAAAAACTCAAAGTTTTTTCGTCGTGCCCACGTCTCGATTTCAATTTCTTTCATAAAAACTCCCCCTCCTACGCTCTTACTGTAGCAGAGAGAGTGAATCCACTCATAGCTTTTGTTTTAACTGTTCGTAATGTCCTTTTGCCAAATCAAAGTAGACGAAGTCTCCACGTTTGATCCGTTCGAGCGTCGCTTCAAACTCACGCCATCCCCGCTCGACTTGTTCAGGTGTCAATTCGCCGTTCTCGGTCGCCTCTTCGAACTCATCCTCATCCTTTTTGACGATGTCCCCATTCGGAAACACGAGAATATCGAGCAACAAGTCGTCCATATACGGGATGCCATCCTCTTCGCCGATCCGGTCGACGAGGTCGATATACCACTGCACGATTTCACCATCTGGATTGAACATGACCGTCACACCGAACGGTTCATTGTCCGGGAAATATTGGAGCCAACTAAAACCAGCATCCGCCACAATAAATTCTTCCCCTTTGTGCATCTTATATTGAGGTGCTCGAACCTCATCGATTTGGAATAAAGCAACCACCCCGGAAAATTGTTCCGTCTGAACGCGTTCTTGCGCATAACGGTTCTTTAAAATCCGTTCCCAGTCTCGTCGATTCGCATACTTCCGTTTTGCCATATGCATCTCTCCCTTTCGGTCATCTCTGTATGGTACAGTTCGCCAGAAGAAGGAAAGTTCCTTGTTAGTCGTACAGGTTATGCTGATTGAACCAGACGAGATGGCTTTGTTTCAAACGTTTCCGTTCAACCATTCGGACGAACGCGTCTGTCGAGATGAAGCGGTTCCCGGGATGAAGGTCGGCCAGCATCATGAGGATGAGGCGTGTCCCCCGTTCCCCTTCCTGGAGGGAGATATGCTCCATCTTTCCTTCACCATTGAAACGGTTGATGAACAGTTCGACTTTACACTCTTCTTTTAAGAGTCGGGTCGTCACATACGCGACTTGGCTGATGATCGACTCGAAGTCGTGATGCAATGTGTAGCCGGACGGACCACTCAAATCGACTGCGAACGTGAACGTATCGAGTGATGTCTTTTGAAAGACTTTGGACTGGACCCGACCAAGTTTTGCCGTCGCGACCCAGTCAATCTCCTTGACCGGTTCCCCTTCGTAAGGCTTCGACCCTAGAACCTGTAACGGATTCCGTAAAGGTGATGCGGTCAAAGGACGGTCACCGAGTGCCAATCGTTTCGTGCCGACCGGAGGATGTAACGTGAGGGACGGCAGCACCGTCCACCGTTTCTCGATGGGACACTCAAGCAAATACGTTCCGAGATGAAACGGGAGCGTCACAGCGAGTACACACTCTTCGATATAAGCCGGTCCCCGAAATTCGGCCTGAACACGAAGCACGTGACGGGCCTGATCCGTCCGTAACGTCATATCTAAACTATTTGGGGAACGGTCGTGGTCTGGAAAGCTGAGCGCTGTATTGGATTTCATCCGAACACGAACGGGAAGACCGAGTCGTTCGACGGTTTCACTTCCGTCTAGCATCACCTGCACTTCCGTCTCATCCCCGACGAACAGAAGAGACTCGTGCGTATGTATGTGAAGACGAAGTGCTCGTTCCAACTGTTTCCGTGTCCGTTCAAAGAACCAGACGATGCCCGCAAGTAAACAGAGAGCATACCCGACAATCTCCATGTACGGGACAAATACGAGAATCACTCCGGCGAATCCGTAGACCGGAATCCATTGTTTCTGTAGGGCGTTATGTGTCGAGAACGTCATCGTCAACCCTCGACCGGCACAGAAACGGTGTCTAAGATGTAACGGATGATGTCCTGTTTCGTCGATTTGATACCTCCTTCAAGCGTCAACGTCAGGCGATGGGCCAATACATAAGGTGCCACGGCTTTCACATCTTCTGGAATGACATACAATCGATTGTGGAGATAGGCGTAACTTTGAGAAGCCCGCATGAGCGCGATGGCTCCGCGTGGACTGACACCGACCTCGACGGATTGGTGTTCTCGTGTCGCATGGACGAGCCCGAGTAAATAATCGAGGACGTCATCTTGAATCGATACTTGCTTCACTTCATCTTGGGCGCGGCGTAACTTGTCTAACGTCGCGACCGCCTCCACGGTTTTCCGTGTTTGGCGCATGACTTGTAAGAGGAGCTCCCGCTCTTCCGCGACATCAGGGTAACCGACCGGAATCGAAATGAGGAAGCGGTCGAGCTGGGCATCCGGTAACGGGAACGTCCCGGCCGATTCAATCGGGTTTTGCGTTGCGATGACGAAGAATGGTTTCGGCATCGGATACGTCTCTCCCCCGATGGAGACTTGCCGTTCTTCCATCGCCTCGAGCAAGGCGGACTGCGTCCGTGGAACCGCTCGGTTGATTTCATCAATCAAGACGATGTTCGCAAAAATCGGTCCTTGTCGATGGTCGAACGTCTGTGTCTGCATGTTGAAATAATCTGCGCCAATCACGTCAGACGGTAATAAGTCGGCCGTAAACTGAATCCGTGAAAACGCGCCGTCAAAGCTAGCTGCAATCGTCTTGGCAAGTAATGTTTTCCCCGTACCTGGAACATCTTCTAAGAGAATATGCCCTTCCGCGAGTAACGCGGTACAACAGAGGCGTACGACATCCTCTTTGCCTAAATACACCTCGTTCAACTGTTTGATGACCTGCTCCATGCCCATATGATGACCTCCATTTTTTGTCTTAATCAAACTTTACCTTTTTATGGTAAGATAAACAACAAATAGTCTGAAAATTCAAAAGGAGGTATCCTCTTGCGCTGGACGAACAAATTTCTTCTCATGATTGCCACCATACTTCTCGTCACCTTTACAATGATGGTGGTTATGACGAGTGTATTCGAATGGCTCTATAATCCGGAAACCATACCGGTCGAGGAAAATAACAGTCCTCCGACTGATCTCCTATCAGATGACGATGATGGAATTTTAATTGGTGAATCCAAAGCAGAATACCCGTTTGAATTGGATCCTCGAAAAGGAAAAATAAAACCTCTTGAGAGATTTACGGGCTCTGGAGAGTCCACACGACGAAATCTCGGGTTATTCGTCGCTTTGCTTGCGCTCGGTTGCCTGTCCTTTTATATCTATCTAAAACGGAAACGACGTGTGGTTCGCGCACGAGATCATGTTGATTCAAACGCAGACCCGCTTGTCGAATCGCTACAACACGAAAACGCTTCGTCCGTTTCGACGCTCACAGCGTTCACGAACGTCCCGATTCGCGATGCACTGATCGCATTCAACCAATCTCTCGTACCAGTCAAGCGATTGCGTGCTCATGAAACACTGCAAGAGTGGTTCCGACGCATCGATTTACCGATGAACCCGTCCGTTTATCATGCGGTCCGCTACGGCACATCCTCAGGCGTGACGATTTCTGAAGAAGACACACTCCACTTTAAGAGCACACTCGATCACTACGCGACACGTCCTCACCCCGAGTGAGAATGTGCACAGGTTCTACTTTTCATTCATGAATGATAAAATGGTGGAAAATGTCAGTTAAGGGGATGAAATCATGAGACGATGGGCGATATTCGGATTAGGTGCACTTTTACTCACAGGTTGTACGGATACGGTGGCAGACAATCCGATCCCGATCGAATCACCCGATGAACCCATCACTGAATGGACGCGCGAAGACTTTAAAGACGTCTATGACCAATATGAACAAACACAACCGCTCCTCGCTGCGCTCGAACAACAAGGCATCAAACCGTTCCGCGAGACGTTTGAACGCGTCATCATTGCCGGAAACGGGCTTGAGCACACATATGCAGATATTTATCCGTTCAAACTCGATGACGGGACGTATGCCACGGTATTCGACAGTCAGAACGGGACGTTGATTAACGGTTCCGAATCGGTCGCTCCGCTGTTTTGGCAAGAGGAGTCTTTTCTTCAGTATGTCGAAGAGATAGAGAATCGAAAATTCGGAACGAGTGCCCCGCCTACCGACGTCATCCTTACGCAGGATGAATTTCAATCCGTCTATGACCGCCATGCGTACACGTCAGCCCTTCTCGTCGAACTCGATGAAGCGGGTGTCGAACTGGCACGGGAACCAATCGACGATGTGATTATCGCCGGGAATGGCGTGACCGAAGTCACTGCCGACTTGTTCGTGTTCGATGTCGAGAGCGGGTATGCCATCGTATATGATCAAGATGGAGAAATTTTAAAAGGTCCCGAGTCCATCTCACCGCTCTTTTGGAACGAGAAGGACTATGAGGACCTGTTAGCCAAGAATGAGGGGTAATTCCGTCCCTTCTTTCCGATTTTAGTTATGCTATACTCAAATCAATAAACGACCACTAGGGGAGCCTTCGGGCTGAGACGGCATTTGTGCCGGACCCTTCGAACCTGATCTGGCTCATACCAGCGTAGGGAAGTGGCTTGGGATACGTCTCTGTATGTCCACGCCATTTTTCCGTCTGGAAACGTGGCGTTTTTATTTTTGAAAGGAGACTATTCATGCGTATTCAACAACTCACTTGGATGGCGATGCTCGTTGCCATCGCCGTCGTTGGCTCAATGTTCATCTCGATTCCCACAGGTGTCGCCCGCGCTTATCCGATTCAGCATATGGTGAACGTGATTGCCGCAGTCACCGTCGGCCCAATCGGAGCCGTCCTCGTCGCATTCGTGACCGGACTCATTCGCGTCATGACCGGCACAGGGTCACTTCTCGCGTTCCCCGGTGGCATGATTGGTGCATTTCTTGCTGGTATGTTCTTCGTTCGTACGAATCGCGTCTATGCTGCCGCACTCGGAGAAATCATTGGAACCGGTGTCATCGCCTCGTTGATTGCCGTCCCGTATGCGAAACTGTTGATGGGTTCGACGTTCGGTGCCTTCTTCTTCGTCCCAGCGTTCCTTGCCTCTAGTTTGACGGGTGCGCTTCTCGGTTGGCTCGTCTTGTCGCGTGTCAAACAGTTGCGACCGAGCACACTCAAATAACGTATTTTGATTTAGGAATCCGACCGACTTATGACGGTCGGGTTTTTGTGTGATAGACCCAGATTGCTTCGCCGTTCCATTCATCAATCAAACCGCTGTCGACAAACTCGTTCTTCGCATAAAATTGTTTCGCAGCTTCATTCTCTTGATGGAGGCTCAGGATGATATCATTCACATCGTATTGTGTCTGGATAAATTCCACTGCCATGCGTAGACACTTCGTCCCAACACCTTTCCCCTGCTCATTGTGATCAATCATGAAACGATCGAGCCATACATAACGTTCTGTCTGGTTTTCTGCTCCGACCATCATGAAGCCAACCGGTCGCACGCCTTCATAGAATGCATAGCTTTTCCAATTGAATTTTATATCCTTCTCCATCTCTTGAAGAGACTCGGCATTCGTCTCGATGAATCGAGATTGTTTCTCGTCCACTGTCAGGGCGATGACCGCCTCTCGATTGACTGCATCAACCGGTTGAATCGTGATTTCGTTTACTTTCATACATTCACCTCATTGATTTTCTCTCTCTTTCATACGCTTTCTCCCGTAAAAAGTTTCTTCCCCCGTATCTTTGAAAGCATGTATTCGCTACACTAGAAATAGAAAGGGAGGTTATCATATGTTCCGAATCGGAAGTATCTTCATTCCCGTATCAGATGTAGAACAGTCTCTGCACTGGTATACCACTTATTTTGATGCTCAAGAAATTGGTCGCTGGGAAGGGGGCATCGGTTTGTGTCTACCAGACGGTTCGACTCAGCTCGGATTGATCCAGACCTCGTCACCGCAACCCGCAACGTTCAAAGATGCGTCAGGACAAGCCCATGTCTATTTCAACGTCATTTGTGAAGACATCCAGTTCGCGTATCAATCGTTCGAACAAGCAGGGTTGATTGCGACACCGCTTCACGATTTCGGAGGCATGTCCTGTTTTGACGTACGAGACCCGGATGGACATACAATCAGTCTCATCTCGGAAGATGTGACTTCCCCGTTCCACCGCAATCGCGTGAACGACCTACAAACGAAAGGAAAGTCTTAATGAAACAAATTCACCATATCTGTATCCAAACACCAGATTATGCCGCATCGAAGTCATTTTACGAAGCGCTCGGTTTTGAACTCGTCCAAGAGTCGCCAAACTTCCACACACGTGACTTCAATAGTTGGCTCAAACTCGGAGATTTTTATATCGAGCTCCAGACTGCTAAAACGGATGAAACGTTACAAGACTATTCGAAACATGCGGCCGGTCCCGTCCATTTCGCCCTCTATGTGGATAATCTCGAAGTGGAAGTCGCTCGACTCGAACAGCTCGGCGTCACGTTCTTGCCGAAGCACGGCGGCAACATCTACTTCGTCGTCGACGGTCATTTAAGTAAACTAAAAGCACCGGAAGGAACCATCATCGAATTGCGCGATACGTTTCTGATTAACTGAGGCCCCGTGCCTCTTTTTTGGTTGGACACATCTTCACGTTTCCCTCACTCACCTCATCGGGAATGGGTATGAAAAGGATGTGTTGTTCATGATCAAATATCTCGATTATTGGAGCTACTTGTCACTCTCCCTGGCAAAGCTCTTCTTTTTTAGCTGGTTGACCGCGACGGCGTTCGACTTCTCGTTTTTCCTCATCAATTTGGCGACGATTCTGCTCCTGACGAGCTGGGCACTCGCCGTGTCTTACCCGATTCGCCGATGGATTTTATACGTTTCTCTGTTCCTGCATAGTACCCTACTCGTCTCGGACGTCTGGTACTATCGCTATTTTGAAGACTTATTATCCGTCGCCTTACTGTCCGATATTGGACAGATGGGAGATGTCGGGGGTGGCTTCTTGACGCTCATCCGCCCAATCGATGCATTCTTCTTCATCGACCTCATCATCTACGGTTTGATTTTGCGTTATATGAAACGTCATCCTGTCCGTGAAGCGAAGCGGAACGGAAGACGATTGGCGCTCGCCGGCTTCACTCTCGGATTTCTTCTCTTCACGATTCCGCTCACCCTCAGTTATCAGCGCGGGGAAAAATGGATCGCAGACGACCCGATCTCGAATATGCGCGAATACTATCATCTTGGATTTTGGGGCTATCACGCGATGGATGTCGCCCGAGGCGTCGAACGTGCCATGGGATGGAACGAAGCCCTGACAGACGAGGAGCGTTCTCAAATCCAAGCACTCTCTTATCAGGAATTAAGTGCCCCGAGTCCGGATACGAACGTCATCGTCCTACAACTCGAATCGTTTCAAACTTCCGTCATCGATCAACGCATCAATGGACAGGAATTGACACCGAACTTAAATCGATTGCGACGTGACATGCTCTATTTCCCGAACGTGTATCATCAGACGCATGAGGGGCGGACATCCGATGCGGAGTTCATCGTCAACACGTCACTCTACCCTGTCAAATCCGGTTCGGTGTACACACGTTTCCCGGGAAATCAATTTAGCGCGCTCTCTCAGTCCTTAAACGAGGCCGGCTATGATACGGCAGCCATGCACTCCTTCCGTAAAGACTTTTGGAATCGGGATGATTTTTATGAGAACATCGGGTTCAATCATTTCTTTAGCGACAAAGACTACCCCGACCAAGGCATCATCGGGATGGCACTCAACGACCAGGAATTCTTGAATACGTCCGTCGGATTCATGGAAGAGTTGGATGAACCGTTTTATGCGTTTTTAGTCGCATTGACGAGCCATACACCGTACGACATTCCGGAGGAAGAGAAGCGATTGGACCTGACGGAAATTGAGGACCCGCTTCTCGAAAACTATTACCATACCGTTCATTTCGTCGATGCAGCAGTCGGTCAGTTCATCGAACGATTGAAGCAAGATGGGCTCTGGGATGAGACGCTACTCGTCATGTATGGTGACCACGATAGCGGTCTGACGGCACCTGGAGAAGAGATGGCTACCCTTGAAGAAGTGGACTCAACGGTTGACGCGTTTCAACTCGACCGTGCTGTCCCCCTCTTCATCAAACCGCCTGGATTGACGACAGGAGAAGTCATGGAGGCGAGTGGCGGTCAAATCGATATCGCACCGACGATTCTTGATGTACTTGGGATCTCTCCGGCATATATGCTTGGCGACTCTCTCTTGAATGATACGCCGAATTTGACCGTCTTTCGGACGGGCGCTTTCCGATATGAAGACCATTACTATGAACCAGACTTGACCGAACGTGCTGGTAACGGCACGTGCTATTCCGTCGAGACGGAAGAACCGGTCGCATTCGATCGATGCGCTCCATATATCGACCGTGCGGCCAGTCAGCTCCGTCTCTCGGATACCATCATCGAGAAGGATGCCCTCTCACAAATGAGTCCATGAAAAACCTCCCGAGCTATTTGTCTCGGGAGGTTTGTTTAATAGGCTTTACGCAACGTCGCGATATCGAGTTTTTTCATGGGCAGACACGCCTGTACGACTTGTTCAATCTGCTCTTGCGAACCGACCGTCATCATCTCTTCCATTTCCCACGGAATGATTTGCCACGAGACGCCGTATCGATCTTTCAGCCAACCGCATTCCTCTGCTTCCGGTACAGCCGATAACCGTTGCCAGTACGTATCGACTTCGTCTTGTGTCTCACAAAAAGCGATGAGCGACTGTGTTTCGTTAAATGAAAACATATGATTCTCATTACTGTCCATCACGACAAATTCTCGGCCGGATAAGACGAAACGGGCATAATTGATTTTACCGTCGAGTTCCTCCCCGTCTTCTTCCGTGTACCGTACCGTATGTCCGTCCAATACATACGAATCTTTGAAAATGGAAATCCAATCGTTCATCGCCGCCTCGGCGCGACCAAACGCATCCTGGACAAATAAGAGGCATGGCGTCACGAGCTGAATATCCATCCCCCCATCATGCATGATTTGCCAAGAAACTCCGTAGCGATCCTTCAACCACCCATAACGCTGACTGAAGTCGTACGTATCTAATGGAATCAAGATCTCCGCTCCGTCAGATAATCGTTCCCATAGCGCATTGATTTCTTCAGTTGTCGGGAGCGATACCATATAGGAAATGGACGGATTCCGTTCTTGCGCCGTACCTCCCCCGAGTAACTGAAAGAACTGTCCAGCGAGCGATAACGTCACAATCGTCGTCTCGCCTGCTGGCGAGCTTGAAAATCTCGTCGTATAGTCGACAAACGAATCTGGAAAGATGGAGACATACCACTCGGCGATTTCCTCGACATTCTCCTCAAACCAAATACATGGGATCACAGGTTGCGTAATCATGAGAAAGTCTCCTTTCAGACTTCATGCAAACGATAGACATCACGCACGGCGAGAAGCTCCCCAGCTTCCTCACGATATGCCTGATAATGCGATGAATGAATGTGGTGATCGAGCGCTTCTTCGTCTTGATACTTTTCATAGAAGACAAACGTTCCTGGCGCATCAATCGCCTCGTGAAGAACGTACGCGAGACATCCCTCTTCCGCTCGTGACGGTGGAATCACACGGTGTAGCGCCTCACGTAACGCTTCTTCTTTACCAGGATGAGCTTTCAAGATTGCAGTAATGACGATTTCCATACAGTATTCCTCCTTCGATAATGGACCTGCCTTTCTGTTCCCGAATCTACCTCAATCTATCCCAAAAAACGGATATCTCATCGCACGAGACATCCGTTTCTGCTTATGACTTTTTCTTTTGTCGGAACGGCCACCATACACCATCACCGAACGAAATTGTAATGGCTGGAATCAAGAGTGGCAATACAATCAATCCGTATAGCAACAGACCAGTAATGACGATGGTCGCAATCTGAACGAGACTGAGCACGCCTGACGGAATCATGGCGCCGAACGTCCCGGCGAGAATGACTGCAGCGGTCATAATGACGGTACCCATCTTCGTCATCGAATAGACGAGCGCATCACGGACCGTTTTCCCATTGATCGTCTCTTCCCGGAATCGATCCAGTAGGAAGATGGAATAGTCGATTCCAAGTGCAATCAACATGACGAATCCGAAGAACGGAACGGCCCAGCTGATTCCGTCATAGCCAAGACCTTCCACAAAGATCAGCTCTGTAATCGCTGCTGACGTATAGTACGTCAAGAGAAGCGAAGCGATCATGTAGAGCGGCATGATCATCGAGCGGAACAATGCCGTCAAGACGATGAACAACGTCACGAGCATGATGGCTACCGTTCGATTGAAGTCGTTCGTTGACGTTTCATTCAAATCGCTGTTAATGCTTGAGATACCTGCGTATCCGATGGTCGCATCTGCATATGGTGTCCCCTTAACAGATCGATCCATCGTCTCTTTAATCGTCTCGACGACATCAATCGCTTCTGGTGAGTATGGATCCATCTCTAGTACCACCTCGAGCTGAGTCGCCGTCTCTTCGTCAAAGACGTAGCGTTCTACGGCAGGGGAGAATTCATCTGACGTGAGCGTTCCTTCAGGAAGATAGACGCCTGTCTCCCGAAGCGAATCTGCTTCACTCAACTGTCGCAAGAACGAAACCGCTTCACCGAGGCCCGACTCGATTTGTCCTAATCCGTCGTTCGCTTCGCCGACACCTGTCGCGAGTTGCGATAATCCGGTGCTAAGTTCACCAACCTGAGACCCTTGCGCATTCAATGCGGACGCGGCTTCACTGATGCCCGATTCAATTTGTGTGAGCCCTGCCGACACTTGAGCGAGCTGTCCGACTGCAGCAGGGATGTTTTGAGTCGCTGTCAATCCTTGCCCAATGAGACCAAGTTGACCGTTTAACTGATTCAGCCCAGCTGCTGCTTCTGCAAGCGGTGCCCCGGCATTGGTTGAACCGCTTGGCAATTGTCCGACGACCGTGTCTAGCCCTTGCTCAATTTCATCTAATCCGGCTTGGACATCACCGAGACCCGTCTGTGCGTCAGACAAGCCTTCACTGAGTTCACCGAGTTGCGTGTCGACATAGAAATCGTCGATGACTTCACCAGTCGGGCGTGTGAGGGCACGTACGCCGCTCACTCCATCGACTTTTTCAAGCTCGCTTGCGAACATTTCAATGTATGGGACTTCCGATTCCGTAATGGCTTGATCTTGTTTCAAAATGATTTGTACCGGAAGGGATTCCCCTTGACCGAACCCTTCTGAAATCAAATTCAGTCCACGAACCGAATCGTACCCGTCTCCAATCTCATCGACCGTATTGAACGAACGGGCATCGTCATACGTGAACAGGACTGGCACCGTAATCAATCCAACGACCAAAATCGATACGAACGGGCGATTGACCGACAATCGGCTCAATCCAGCCCAGAGTTTGCTATCATGATGCTCGCCTGCTTTCTTCGATGGCCAGAACAGTCGTTGCTTGAGCGTCGCCATGAAGAATGGGACGACCGTGAAGAGAATCAACAGCAACACCGCAATCCCAACTGCGACGGCGACGGCTGATTTGAAGATTGGAAAATCTGCAAACCCGATGGCCGCGAAACCGACGAAGACCGCAAGCCCACTGATCAAGACCGTCCGTCCTGCCGTCTTGTACGTGTTGACGATTGCGTCTTCAATCGCATGCCCCGCACTCAGTTCCTCTTTATATCGGCTAAGAAGCAGGATACAGTAGTCTGTCCCGATCCCGAACAAGATGGCCACGAGGAATATTTGTGTGTAGTTCGATACCGGGAATCCAAACCAATCCACAAAGAACGCGACAAACGATTGGCTCAATAGATACGTGAAGCCGACCGCGATGAGTGGAATGAATGGTGTCACGATAGAACGGAACACGAGGAGCAGTAACCCAAAGATCAATACGACCGTGATGATTTCCGTCTTTTTCAATCCTTCTTGGGCACTCAAGTTTACATCATTGTTAATGATCTCTTCCCCAGTGATATATACGGTTTCCTCTTGAGGAAGCACGTTTTCACGGACATCATCAGCAAACGCATTGATTTCTTCTGTCGTACCTTCGACCGTGATCGGGACGAGGACGATGCGTCCGTCTTCAGAGACGAGCTGTGCCTCTGTCTCCTCACTTTCAAACGGATCGAGAACATCCGTCACGACCGTTTCATTCTGTCTAAGCTCTTCGATGACACGAGCGACATCCGTTCGCTCGGTTTCGCCAATCGACTCGAACTCGTAGACGAGCGAAATGGTTTTATCACTCTTCCCGGCTTCATCTAAAATCGCTTGTGCACGCTGAGAGTCCATATCGTCCGCTAGCTGAAAACTACCAGCTTCTTCTGCTTGCTTTGTTAAGTTCGGCGCTACGACAAATAGTGCCGCCGTCAATACGATGAGGGAAATGAGGATTCCCCAACGCCATTGAATGATTTTATGCACGCGTTATTCCTCCCCGATTCGGAGCAATTGTTTTATTTTCCGGAACGTCCGGACAAATTGCTCAATTTCAATTTCGTCTACTTCTCCATCGATGAGGGATTCTACATATCGATAGACGGCACCGTCCACTTCCTCGACGAGCCGCTTTCCTTCTGAGGTCAATTCAATCAAACGTTCGCGCTGATCCTTGCCACGTCGACTCGTGACAAGTTCTTTTTCGACCAGTTTTTTGAGTCGATTCGAGACCGCACTTTTATGGACACCTTGCTTTTGTGCCAATTGCCCAGCAGGGGTCGGTCCAAATTGATCAAGCAACTTTAAGAGCTGGAGTTGTTCACGCGAATATTCACGCCATACATCCCCTTCCATCGCTTCGATGACATGTTCCGTCCCATGGAACATCACTTCTTCAAATAACTGCACGGCTTCGCGCATCAATGCTTTCATTTTTAGTTTACCCCCTAAACTAGATGCTTATAGTTTATGCCCTAAACTAAATGACGTCAAATAAAAAGACCGATAAGGAGAATCCTATCGGCGCAACATATCAGTCGTATTTTATCCAATCCATGTGATCAACCCTTCTTGCTTTTGTGACGCGGATGAAAAAATCGCTTTCAATTCCTCGAATTGTTCGAGCAAGTATTGCTTCTCCTCACTTCCCCACCCTCTCTCGAATGGGTAAAGTTCATGCGCATTCATCCTCGTCGCCTCATAACGTGATTCAAGGGCATCTCGTTCGATATAGTGAAGTCGGGTCGTTAAGTCCTTCACTTCTGCTGACGTCAAATAGGCCGTTCCTGTTTCCTCTTCGATTACCATTCCGCCGAAAATCGTTCTCCCGAGTGAGTGACGATCAATGTCGTCCAAGTCCGCTTCTCCGGTCAGCAAAAAGTACAGTCCGTGCCACGCTTTATCGATATCCGATTGTCTTTCCTCGTAAGTGTACAATTCCTCGAAATAATCAGGTTCATCAAGTAGCCGCGCCAACTCATCATCTGTTACTCGCAAGTAAGTTCCAATCATCCCCATATGAGTGCCCCTCTCCAGTTCGTTTGTCTGTCTATTCGTCATCAAAACGAAAAAACCTTCCGTAGAAGGTTTAAACGATTGCCTTGGCGACACGTAGACCAGATAAATAGGCACTCTCAAATCGAGTACGTCCGGATGGATCATCCGCTTCAAGAAAGATATCGCCAGCTAAATAAATGGGATGATGGCTTACCTGATAAAACGGTTCATGCCACACCTCTGTCGCTTGCGCATAGCGCCACCGTTTCAATTGCCGTGACACGATGTCGATATCGCCAACTTCCTCCCTGAATAACCGCTCAACTTCTGCAAGTGTCTCCTCTTCCGGTCGCTCATACCACTCCTCACTCCACGCTTCTTCCATATATACGCTGATGAGCGAGGTCGCAGTGATTCCTTTTTGCTGATTATTGATCACCTTCAACAATCCAGGTGTTAGGTCATGATCGAGAATCCCATCTTCCCCAATCTGTACATCCCCCGTACATTCGAAGAGACCAACGAACGTCGGCGCATACACGAGACGTCGCAAGGAAGGTGTGACCTGATCAACCAAACTCCCGAGTAATTCGAACGATTGCGGAAGCGGTGCCGTCATCACGATTCGGTCGTATGAACGTCTCGTCACATCTGTCTTCACGCTGATGGTACCATCCTCTTCTATGTGAACGTGCTCCACGTGTTCATTCAAGTGTACCGTCAATCCCTCAGCAAGATGCTTGGCGAGTTCATTCATACCATCCGTCCCCACGTATCGCGGATAAGGATCCGCATACCAGACACGCACCCAGTTCGCACTCATCCACGACTGTACCTCGCGTTTGAGCTCTTCCCCACGTACGGTGAAATAGACGGCCCCGTGATCCGCTTGTCCGTCACCGATTCGACGAGTCGCCAAACGTCCCCCGACGCTTTGACTCTTTTCAATCAATTCAACCGTATGACCTCGACGTGCGAGTTCACGCGCTGCGATGATTCCGCTCAGACCAGCCCCAATGATTCCAATCTTCATTCAGCATTTCCCCTTTCCTTCATGAAGATTGTAGCATGCTCATTCCTTTCAACCTCTATTTAATATGCTTTCAGGCTGGTTTGTTCCATTGTTCGTCGTACGCCCGACGCGAGTCTTCATACATGACAGCGAAACGCGCAACGACGAATGGACGAATGAGGATTGTCGCAATCGATAATGATAATGCGGCAAGTAAAACCGAATTCACAACCATAAATAACGTGAAGCCAATCAAATAAATCGGGATGAACGGCAAAATCAGTTTAAATGCGTCCCACTTCTGACCATGCATCAACGTGCGTGACTTCGTGATTGCTTCTCTGACTGATAGCTCTGGCTCATCTCGCAAAATAAAGTACGTGAACGCGTAGGAAAAGAACTTCATGATTCCCGGAACAATGAATAATAGTGTCCAAAGCGTCTGGAAGATGGCTAGTAGGATGACAGCCGTCACATGCTTACCAAATCGTTCTTTCATCGGTCGAAACACATAACGAAACTCCGCGTCTTGTCCGCGAATGATTGAAAGAATGACCCAGTGATACCCGATGATGATTGGATATAGCATAAAGGATACAACCATCGTACTTACAAGGAATACAATCGCCTGTAACGAACCGGCTTTCGCCCCGTAAAGTGTCGGGTCGAATATTGCAATAAACTCTAATATAATGGCACAAAGAAACGACCAGGATAATAGTAGACCTCGTTTCCCATTGATTGCTTCATGTGTCCGTTCTGTCCATGTTTGAACCATTTTCTAGTCTCCCCCTGAATGATTTATCTTATATACGCTATATCGTTCAAATACGTTTCATGTTCACACAAAAAAAGCAGAGATTCACTCTGCTCGTTCGTCCGCTCGATATTCTAGTATGTCCCCCGGTTGACAGTCGAGCGCTTCACAAATCGCTTCGAGCGTCGAAAAACGAATCGCTTTCGCTTTGCCATTCTTTAAAATCGACAAGTTCGCCATGGTGATCCCGACCCGCTCCGATAGTTCTGTCACACTCATTTTCCGCTTCGCTAACATCACATCTAGATTCACAATCATCGCCATGTTCTCACCTCAGACCGTCAAATCGATTTCTTGTTTCATATCAATGGCTCGCTTCAATAATTTCTGTAACAACTCAGCAAAGACGGCAATGACAAATGCGGCGAACACGAAGACGAACCCGATGACTAAGAAACCTGGGGAATCATCACGTTCAGCGAACCAATAGAAGAACGGAAGTAACGCCGTATAGATGACCGTGATGGTCAATGCGCAATACTTGATCACTCGAAGTACTTTCACCGCTTCATAGGAGAACGCCTCATTCCGGTCAATTAATCCTAGCAAGGTAAATGTCTGGAACAGAGCCACAAAATAGGGGACTGCCGCCACATACATCCCCACGAGAATCGGACGCATCGAATTCGCAATCCACCCTCCGCTCTCGGTTGCGTCTCGCCAAAGAAACGGAAGTAAAAAGATACAGGCTGCAAGAATCGGAATGGCTAAGACAATCACCGATAGTTTCAAGAAGACGGTTTCTCGTTTCACCTGTCATACACCTCACTCATTTTATTTCCTTTATCATACGCCCTTATTTATCGTTTATCAATAAATATTTATCGAAAAAAAATAGACCTCAAGCATTTTCTTGAGGTCTTCTTTCCTTACTTCATCGCTTCTAGTTCACTTTCGGTCACCCATTTATGGTTTGTGACCTCTTCTCCATCTTCCGTCGTGTAATCCACCATATAAACCGTTGTCTCTTCAGCCGTATCAATTGTCGCTTCTGCTCCGTCCATGCCCTCCATGTGATCAGCAGCCAATACGACTTGTTCACCTTCTGCTAATGGCGCGTCGCCCGGATTCTCGAGTTCCTCATGAATCACCCATTTGTGATTCTCTACCGGATCA
Source organism: Exiguobacterium sp. NPDC077395 (assembly GCF_050269125.1). Taxonomy (NCBI): domain Bacteria; kingdom Bacillati; phylum Bacillota; class Bacilli; order Caryophanales; genus Exiguobacterium; species Exiguobacterium sp. NPDC077395. The sequence goes on along the minus strand of NZ_JBNNHU010000001.1, from coordinate 9,263 downwards.
CCGCCCGTGGTCGGTGTGTAACTGACTGCGTATACAGTCGTATCATACGCACCGATAATCGTGGCTTCAACACCTTCCATCCCCGGCATATGATCTGCCGTCATCATCGCTGTCGACCCTACCGGATACGTCGGATCACTCGCTTCCATCAGTCCGTCTGGTATCTCTCCAGACCCCGAATGGTTCATTGACGAATGGTCCATGCTTTGTTCTTCTGACATTTCCATCGATGTATCGTCTGCCGTATCCCCACATGCAGCCAATGATGTAGCGAGGATCATGACACCTAAGCCCGTCATCCATTTCTTCTGTTTCATCGAATCTCTCCCTTTATTCATACTCACGTTGAGTGTACCCGCTCTTTCAGGAAAACAGACATTTTTGAGAGCATTCCGATGATTTGTTAACTGACTGCAACAAAAAAGGCCAAAATCTCGAAAGATTCTGGCCATGGATGATTATTCAACTGTTACAGACTTCGCCAAGTTCCGTGGCTTGTCGACATCACAGTCGCGGGCGAGTGCCGCATAGTACGAGATGAGTTGAAGTGGAAGAACCGTCACGAGTGGCGTGAGAAGTGGTTCAACACGTGGAAGAACGAATGCATCGTTCTCGTGCTCCATTCCTTCCATTGAAATCGTACAAGCTATTGCACCACGCGCCACAACTTCTTTGATGTTTCCACGAATGTTGAGGTGTGTGTTCGGTTGAGACACAAGTGTGATGACTGGTGTCCCATCTTCAATCAACGCAATCGGTCCGTGTTTGAGTTCCCCGCCTGGGTATCCTTCTGCTTGGATGTATGAGATCTCTTTGAGCTTCAATGCGCCTTCAAGACCTACATATGAATCCAATCCACGTCCGAGGAAGAATGCGTTACGTGATTCTTTCAAGAACTTATCAGCAAGCTCTTCAAAGATTTCTTTTTGTGCCATAATCGAGTCCATCGTTGTTGCAACGAGTGCGAGCTCTTGCATCAAATCAAACGGAAGTTTCTTCCCGTTCGCACGAGCGATGTCGTATGCGAGAATCGCGAGGACGGCGATCTGTGCCGTGTACGCTTTCGTCGAGGCGACGGCGATCTCTGGTCCTGCGTGGAGGAGCATCGTCTCGTTCGCTTCACGCGACAGTGTCGATCCTGCTACGTTTGTTAACGTGAGCGCTTTATGGCCAAGCTTTTTCACTTCGACGAGGACGGCACGGCTGTCCGCTGTCTCACCTGATTGTGAGATGAAGAGGAAGAGTGGCTTCTCTGTCAAAAGTGGCATGTTGTAACCGAACTCTGACGCGACGTGTACTTCAGTCGGTACACCTGCGACGCGTTCGATCAATTGTTTCCCAACAAGACCGGCATGGTAACTTGTACCACACGCGACGATATAGACGCGGTCTGCTTCCGAGACGAGCTCGCGCACGCCTTCCGTGAGTTCGATGTCGCCGTTTTCGTTCTGGTAGTGCTGGATGATGTTGCGGATGACGGCCGGCTGCTCGTCCATCTCCTTCAACATGTAGTGCGCGTACGTGCCCTTCTCGATGTCTGACGCGTCGATCTCGGCCGTGTACGGTGCACGCTCAAGCACTTCGCCGTCGAGCGTCTTGATTGTCGCCGACTCACGCGTGAGGATGACGATCTCGCCGTCGTGGAGCTCGAGGTACTGGTCCGTCACCTGGAGCATCGCCATCGCATCCGATGCGACGACGTTGAACGTGCCGTCACCGAGTCCGACGAGGAGCGGTGACTTGTTCTTCCCGATATAGAGGCGCTCTTTGTCCTCTGAGTCGATCATCGCAATCGCGTATGAACCGTGGAGTTCCGAGAGCGTCTTGCGGAACGCCGCCTCGACGTCGCCGAGCTCGACGAAGTGTTTCTCCATGAGCTGGACGATGACTTCCGTGTCCGTCTCTGAAAGGAACGGGACGTCAAGCGTCTTCTTGATGATTTCGTCGTTCTCGATCACGCCGTTGTGCACGAGCGTGAAGCGTCCTGTCGTACTTTGGTGCGGGTGGGCGTTCGGTACGCTTGGTACCCCGTGTGTCGCCCAACGTGTGTGGCCGATTCCAATCGTGCCGTCTACTTCTGCTGGGATGATTTCGCGTAGCGCAGCGATGCGACCGACTTCTTTGTGAACGTTGACATTTTCATGCATCAACGCAAGACCTGCCGAGTCATAACCACGGTACTCGAGTTTTTCAAGACCTTTGAGAAGGACTTCCTTCGCTCCGGTATTCCCAATCATTCCTACAATTCCACACATAAACAAATCTCCTCTATTCTTCGATTTCTCGAAAAAGGAAACGGGCTTTTTCTAAGAGCTGTCAATACACGCTTCTTTGTCCGTCCGGTCACCCGGGCGTTTTAAAAGTGTGCTTTTCGTCGTGACAGGCGACGAGGAGGCATCCGCCGAAATCTCGATAACCTCCAACCTCGTCAACTCCGCAGAGTTCTGGCGCTTGTTCGTACTCTTGTGTCCTTCCGTTTCCAAGGTCACGCTCTTAATAGTACAAATCACACCCCCATTCGTCAAGAAGAACCATTGTTTTCTCGATGACAAAACGGAAACAAAAAGGGAATCCAACGTTGGATTCCCTTGTGTTATTCCCGGTTTCTGAAAAATTATCCTTCTACGCCGTAATCTTCACGCACGACTTGCGCGATTTTTTCAACGTAACGGTCACATTCTTCCGCTGTCGGCGCTTCTGCCATGACACGGACGAGTGGCTCTGTTCCAGATGCACGGACGAGAATCCGACCGTTCCCAGCCATTTCCGCTTCCGCTTCTTGAATCGTCGCGAGCACACGCTCTCCATTCATTGCATCATTCTTATTCGTCACACGAATGTTGACGAGCTTTTGCGGATAAACCGGCATCTCAGCTGCCAATTCAGAAAGTTTACGACCTGTCGACTTGACGATTTCCGCCAATTGGACGCCTGATAACATCCCATCACCCGTTGTCGAGTGATCGAGGAAAATCAAGTGACCCGACTGTTCGCCACCGAGTGTGTATTGATGTTTCTTCATTTCTTCTACAACGTAACGGTCTCCAACTGCTGTTTGAAGCGCCGTCATGCCCGCTTCTTCTACAGCTTTATGGAAGCCAAGGTTACTCATGACCGTCGCGACAATTGTGTTGTCTTTCAAACGACCTTTTTCACTCAAGTATTTCCCGCAGATGTACATGATTTTGTCTCCATCCACGATATCACCGTTCTCATCAATCGCAATCAAACGGTCTCCATCACCATCAAAGGCAAGACCCATATCCGCTCCTTTTTCACGAACGAACTCAGCCAAGTGCTCAGGGTGTGTCGAGCCGACACCTTCGTTGATGTTCAACCCGTTCGGCGAGTTTCCGATTGTCGACACGTTCGCCTCAAGGTCAGCGAAGAGACGCGCTGCAAGACCACTCGTTGCACCATGCGCACAGTCAAGCGCGATGTGAAGGCCATCAAAGTCCTCTTCTACAGTCTGTTTCAACATTTGAAGATACTTTTGTGCACCTTCATAATAATCTGAAACGAAACCGAGGTCTTTTCCAGTCGGACGTGGGAGTGTATCTTCTGCAGCGTCCAAAATGTCTTCGATTTCTTGCTCGGTTGCGTCATCTAATTTGAAACCATCGCTACCGAAGAATTTGATGCCGTTGTCTGCAACAGGGTTATGCGATGCCGAGATCATGACTCCCGCTGTCGCATCTAATGACTTCGTCAAGTAAGCGACCCCAGGTGTCGAGATGACACCGAGACGCATGACTTCTGCACCGATTGAAAGAAGACCCGCAATCAATGCACCCTCTAACATATGTCCTGAGATTCGTGTGTCACGACCAATCAAGACTTTTGGCTGTTCGCCTTCTGGCAAATGTTTCGAGAGCACGTAGCCACCCGCACGACCTAAACGATATGCTAATTCCGCAGTCAACTCAGAGTTCGCAACACCGCGAACTCCATCTGTTCCAAAATATTTACCCATAAGATTAAATCCTCACTTTTGTATGATTGAACATCTTTATTGAATAGAAGATGTTTCTGTTTCTTCATCGACGCTTGTCAATTGAACATCGATTGTTTTTGGCGAAATGACAGTTACGCCTTTTGGTACTTCATAATCTACATCTACCGCGTGTGTCCCACTCGGTAAACCTGTTAAATCTAAGGTTACATTGACACTGTTCGAGGAGATGTTCTCTAGAAGGGATCGTTTTCCAGACAACGTCACACTGACAACTTCTTGCGTTTGAACCGTGTAATTTGTCCGGTCATATCCACGAACATTGACAGGAACCGTCAATCGAATCCGTTCCGTCAATTCACCCGTGTCATCTTTCGACTCGTCGTTCGGACGAATCAACACTTGGACTTCGACTTCTTTTTTACCGAGAGATGTCGCTCCTTCTGGAAGGCGGAGGGTGGCATTTAACTTTTCAGACTTTGTTAAGTCATCCAGCTCAATCGGTTCCGTCTCGATTGTTTCGAGTGCGTCGAGCACTTCTTTTGGTGCAAAGACACGGACTTCCGTCTCACTTAACAACGTATCGACTAGTCGGAAGTCATCCGCCACTTCTCCGCTCGTAACGACCTCGATTGGGATCATCGCACTTTGATCATAAATCGGTACGGTGACATTGATGATATTCGGGTCGACCGACACGTTCAATGGGTTTCCATTCGCATCTAAAATAGTCGGGGGAATTTCTCGTGTAAACGTCTGACTTTGATTCGCAACGTCTACATTCAATGTAATTTCTTTGACGTTTTGAATCCGACTTGCGCCTCCCGTGACTTTCACAGTAGACGGTTCGATTTCGACATCACCAGCTACTTTCCCGTCCGGTAACTGATCTTTGTTTAATAAGTTGACAGATACCGGCACTTCAATCGTTTGCTTCCGGTCAATATAGATTTCGACAGTCTCTCGGTCTAACTTGACGTTGACGTCGCCACCGAATCCTCGTGCCTCGACCGGAACACGGTGAAAGCCCGTCCCGAGGTTCGTCAAGTCGACGAATACCTGATAATCTTTCACCAATTTGGTCATCGTTAAACTACTGGACGGACCTTGAAGCTCAACGCCCATCTCTTCCGGTACATTATATGCGACATACTGCACCTCATCAAAAAACACTTCGACCGGCACATCGAGCGTCATGGAACTCTGTCCGACGATCGGCAGCGCGCTCGACGCATTGTTCGAAGAGCTAGTCTCAGCGACCATTAAGTATAAAAGGACGGCTAAAGCAAGTGCGATGAAGCGGAGAAACCATTTATGTTGTAACCACTGATCAATCACTTACTTATCCCCTCCTTTTTTACCGAAGAACGAGAGGGTCGCCTCTTTTTCTTCGATGACGAGTTCTTGAATTAATTTGTTGCGTAGCGCTTCTTCATCCAATTCGCGATACAGACGTCCTGCAATCGCAAGGGAGACCGCTCCCGTTTCTTCTGAGACGGTAAGGGTGACACTGTCTGTCACTTCACTGACGCCGATGGCTGCACGGTGACGCGTCCCGAGCGCTTTATCGATGTGTGGACTTTCAGAGAGCGGTAAATAACAAGCTGCCGCTGCAATCTTCCCGTCCTGAATAATCATCGCTCCATCATGAAGCGGCGTGTTTGGAATGAATAAGTTAATAATCAACTGAGACGTAATATGCGAGTCCATCCGAATGCCTGTCTCGACATATTCATTAAGTCCCGTATCGCGTTCGATGGCAATCAATGCACCGATTCGCCGTTTGGACATATACTGTGCAGAACTGACGATGGCTTCAATCATTTGTCGTTGTTGCTCTTCGTCACTCGTTCCCGTACGTCCGAATAAATTGCTCGTTCGTCCGAGATGTTCAAGACCACGTCTCAACTCAGGTTGAAAGATGATGATGATCCCAAGAAGACCATACGTAATCACCTGATTTAGCAAGAACTGGAGCGTCTTCAATCCGAAGAAACCGCTCAAGAACCAACTGACCAGGATGATCGAGATCCCTTTGATTAACTGAACTGCTTTTGTCCCACGTACAATCATCATTAACTTATAAATCACGTACGTGACGACGACGATATCTAAAACATCATTCAAATAATCGTACCAATGTACGTTTTCTGAAAGATTTAAAAATGAGAAAAATGATACTTGTTCAAGTAGCGGCAAATGCTCCCCTCCTTAACTACCTAGCTAAATCGTGCAAGTTTCATTATATCATCAATTCTGTCTAGACGCATTGCGTCACTTCAAAACGAAACCAGATTGAAACGAAAAAAAGACGCTAGATGCGTCTTTAGAATAGTTGTTTCATCGAGTACCAAATCCACTCGAACATTTGGTCAATTTGTTCAAGCTCACCTGTCACTTGACCGGCACTGGCTAAATACGCACGACCATTCACAGCGGTCGCGTCACCTTTGACCGTTCCTTCGATTCGTAAATCGCCACCTTGAACGGTGATATCCTTCTCGACCGTTACACCGGCTGGCACAATGACTTCGTTCTCTGACACGACAACCCCTGGTACTTTTGTATAGGTCATCGTCTCAGATGCACTGTTCCAGAGTCCAAGTGTCGCGCTAGACATTAGACTGAAGAACAGGACCGCCGCGATTAAAGCCGGGTGTCGTTGTAGCCAAGCGATTTGTTTCGAGTGCGGTTTTCGTTCTTTTCGGATTGGTTTTGATAACGGAACGACCGTATCGGGTGCTTTTTGTACAGGTGCTTCAGGCAAAGCGGCCATCACACGTGCAGTAAAATCGGCTGATAACTTTGGACGAGGCAATGCTTTCAGTTCTGCGTCGATTCGTTCATATTGTAGATACGACTTGTATAATTCATCGTCTTCTAACAATTGACGCAATTCGTCAGATTCTTCGGGCAAAACGCCATCTTCCAAATATTGTTGTACTTTTTCTTCAGGAGTCAATTGAACCCCTCCCTATTTTGAAAGATTGTTTTTAACATTTCTCTTCCCCGGAAGATCCTTGTTTTAACCGTTGCGACCGGCATGTCGATCATCACGCTGATTTCTTTTAATGACAAATCATCCACATACTTTAGGAGTAAAGGAATACGATATTTGTCGGGGAGTTGCTTGATCGCTTCATGCATCTCACTTCGAATTTCGCGATGAACCACTTGGGCATCGGGTTGGGGCGCTTCATCAGCTAAGTGGTCTTGATAGGTCAAACCGTCTGTACCTGCAATTTCGGCATCCATCGAATACTCCGGTTTTCGTTTCCTCAATCGATCGATGGCAACGTTCGTTGTGATTCGATAGAGCCACGTTTTGAACTTATATTGTGCGTCATACGTATCGATTCGTGTATACGCACGAATGAACGCTTCTTGGGCAGCGTCTTCCGCTTCGCCACGATCATACAAAATTTTATAGGCGATTGCAAAGACGCCATCCTTGTATAGTTCTACCAGTTCGGCAAACGAATCGTGATTCCCCGCCCTCAATTCATCTACCAAACGGGTGGTCAGCCGTTCCATCAATCCACTTCCCCTCTCCGCTACACATGCGGTCATTTCTATATACGTCTCATGATTCAAATGGTTTCATTTAAAATAAAAAAAGTTTCCACCCCCATTGTAGCAAACGGGTTTGGAAACTGTAAGGAAATCAGACTGTCTCGCCTTCCAATAACAGGTTTTCTTTTGATTTTATAATCGTTTCACACAGACGATACGCTAAATTTGCCGTCATATCTTCTCGGTCTAACACTGGATTCAATTCAACGAGTTCGACAGCAATTAAATCATCTGCTTTCATAGCTTCTGTTAAAATCGCCTTGGCTTCGACTTCTGTCAGACCACCATCAACCGGTGTCCCCGTTCCAGGTACAAGTGATGCATCCAAACTATCCATATCAAAGCTGATGTAGAAACGATTGACGCGTTCACGTAGATAATTCAATGCTTCTTGCATGATGACATCGACACCACGCGTTCGCACTTCTTCTACAGTAACGACTTTGATGCCAAGTCGATTAATCTCGTTCATTTCCCCTTCATCGATATCACGAAGTGCGATGTATACTAAATGCTCCGGTGATAACTTCGGCTCACGTCCGCCTACCTCTGTCAGACGAACATCACCCATGCCCATTGCAGCCGCAAGCGGCATTCCATGAATATTGCCGGATGGTGACGTTTCTCCAGTATTCAAGTCAGCATGAGCATCTACCCAGATGACACCGTATGGTCCTGTTTGAGCCAACCCAGCGAGTGTACCGATTGCCATACTATGATCGCCCCCAACGATCAATGGGAATCGATTCGCTGTAATCTCACGATGCACAACTTCCGCTAATTCGGTGACTGTGTGTAGGACACCATCGACTCGCTTCAAGTGTTCCTCATTTTCACGAATTTCAGATTCCGGTAACACGCGAATCGTATGTTTGACCGTTTCCGGTGGCAAGAGTGTCTCCATCCCTAATTCGTTTAATTTTGCTGGTCCTTGGTCAACCCCGAGTTTCCCTTGACCGTATCGCAGCGGTACATGAATATATGACCATTGCATTGCCATTCCCCCTTTGAACGCTTGATAACTAAATTGTAAACGCTATCATTCGTTTGGTTCAACTCGGCAATAAAATGAATAAACATACAAAAAGGCAGCCTGAATGGTGGCAGGCTGCCTTTCTCTGTACTCTCATTTGAATGGTTCATGGTTTTAGGCAAAAAAAAACTTAAGTCATCACTAACTTAAGAAACAAACATATGGTGGAGCCTAGCGGGATCGAACCGCTGACCTCCTGCGTGCAAGGCAGGCGCTCTCCCAGCTGAGCTAAGGCCCCGAAACAGGGATAAGAATATGGAGCGGAAGACGGGATTCGAACCCGCGACCCCGACCTTGGCAAGGTCGTATTCTACCACTGAACTACTTCCGCAAAAAATGGTGAGCCATGCAGGGCTCGAACCTGCGACCCTCTGATTAAAAGTCAGATGCTCTACCAACTGAGCTAATGGCTCAAACCTGGTGGGGGGGGGCGGATTCGAACCGCCGAACCCGAAGGAGCGGATTTACAGTCCGCCGCGTTTAGCCACTTCGCTACCCCCCCGAGGAGTGCCGGCGAAAGGATTCGAACCCTCGACCCTCTGATTACAAGTCAGATGCTCTACCAACTGAGCTACACCGGCATATATATAGGTTTGATGTTAATACATAAAAATGGTGGAGGATGACGGGATCGAACCGCCGACCCCCTGCTTGTAAGGCAGGTGCTCTCCCAGCTGAGCTAATCCTCCATATGGTGACCCGTAC